>NZ_JBVYHQ010000003.1:0-649678 GCF_056032945.1 Lelliottia sp. RD5
ATGAGCTGCGCAGAAAACAAGCCAGTCTGATATGTCGCCCAGATGTTTACTACGTCTGTAGCCACGCCTCAATAAAATCGGCAATCTCATATTCTGGAATTTTGCCAACTCGTTGATACAGTTAGTGCGAAAGAAGGGAAGGGGCATGGGCATCATCAATAATGAGCGAGTTGCCATAATGAATAACCTGCCGTAGCACCGGCAATGTCCCATGCAAAATCTTTCCAGCTCCAGCCGCTTCCAGCAGACCGGCTATCCCACAATTCTTTTGTAGCTCCAAGACTCACTGAAAACATAAGCCCGTAAAAAGCGCTACGATCACGGCTATAACCCTGATGCTGAGCGTATTCGTTTCCTGCTGCAGAAAGCATCGCAGAGGCTATAAAATGCTGGGCTTTGTCCTGTCCCTGCCAGCGATCGTTGGCCATATGGCTGCAGCCAGAAAGTAAAAGAAGAGTACACAGGAAAGGGATGCGCATCGTTAACTCCAAAAAAAGCCCTGTCAATGACAGGGCCTGGGCATTACAAAATGCGGCTAATTAAGCGATCAATACGTATCCGGCGTAAACGGCGGATGAGCTTACGCACTTTCACCGGATAGTCTGCAATACTCTGAAGATCGCGATAGTGGCGAACAGTGAGTGTATGAGTACGGATTAATTCGAGTTCACGTTCACGTTGCGCAGAAAGTTCATGCCGTGGATCGTGAATCAGGATCGCATTTTCAAGATCCAGACGCCATGCTCGTGGGTTTAAATTATTCCCTGTCAGAAGCATCCAGTTATCGTCCACCCACATACCTTTCAGATGATAGCTGTTGTCATCATCCTTCCAGAGACGAACGATGAGCTGATCGGTATTAACGTAATATTGCAGACGACTCAGGAATCGACGCAGGTTAATTTCATAGAGATAGGGTAGTGCACCGATAATCTTAAATGGCTGATCTTCAGGGATAAAGAAATCATTTGCAGTCTTATCGCCAACGATAATTTCGACTTTTTTACCATCACGCAGCAGCTGGATAATGTTACGTACCAGGATGGCGGGTAAATTGAAATACGGCGTACAGATAGTCAGCTTTTGTTCAGTACAGGGCATCAAATGATAGATGGTCTTATTCAGCAGACTGGATTTACCCAAACCGACTAACGGCGTAACTGAAAGCTGTTCATTATCCGCATCGCCATGAAAATGATAAACCGCATCGCGTAATTCCTGACGGAAAAGGCGGATGTCATTTTTAATTTCCGGACTTTTTGGACGATTAGGATCATCAAGGCGATTCACGCCGCGGCCATGTACCAGGTTTTGATCAACCCAGTTAAACATGATATCCGTCATCTGTTTATTGCGAATAAGGTGATAACGATCATAACGATATTTATCGAGCTGATGCAGATAAACGTCATTAAGGCTGGCGCCGCTATAAAGGACACAGTCATCAATGATGAAGCCTTTAAAATGCAGAACACCAAGCGCTTCACGAGTATTGACGGGGACGCCGTAGACACGCACGTCTACGCTTGGATTTTCCTGAGCCATGCGGCAGTACCAGTCTGCATTGGTGTTTGATGCAGCAGCGCCAATCCGGCCTCGTTGTGCACGATGCCAGTCAACTAATATGCGAACGTCAAGTTCCGGGCGCTGACGTTTCGCCTCATAGACTGCGCTTAAAATGGCACGTCCGCCTTCATCCTGTTCAAGATAAAGCGCCACAATACAAATACGCTGAGTGGCACTCGCGATCTTTTCCAGAAGTGTCTCCCGAAAATGGGCGGGAGCATAAAAGAACTCGACATCATCAACTGACTGAGAAATCTTCGGTAGTTGAGCAAGGTGTTGTTGATGTTTATTGCGCTTAAATTTTGACAACATCACAGTGCGTATCTTCTCTGTTCATTGAAGGGTTATCTGACATCTGCAGACAACATAAGCGGACAATGATACCACCAGTAAAGTCCAAGTGGTCAACATTTCCAGTACCTTACTTCCGACTCAACGCCGGTGTCAGACTAAGCGACAGAGCAACAATCCCTTCGTCCAACTGAATATCTACGTCAAATCCGAGTTTACGTGCCAGGGTAATCATGCCGCGGTTATGGGGCATCGTAATACCATTCAGGCACAGCAATCCGTGATCGCGAGTGTAACTGATCAGTTTTTCTAACAGTTGCCGCCCCAGACCGAGTCCTTTCAGATCCGACCGAACGAGCACCGCAAATTCCGCATCCACATTGTCAGGATCGGAGATCGCACGCGTCACGCCCAGGATCTCATCGCCGCTATCATGATGACGAACGGCCACAAAGGCCATTTCCCGATCGTAGTCGATCTGGGTCATATTGGCTAAATCTTCGTGGGTAAATTCGCTGATCTCACTAAAGTAACGATAATACAAATCCTCTTTAGTAACCTGCCCGATAAAGACTCGTAGCTGCGGCTCGTCTTCAGGGAGGATAGGGCGAAAGAGCACGCTTTCCCCGCTTTTTAACTCGACCCACTCTTCCAGGTGCAAAGGATAGGGGCGGATGGCCAGTCGATTCTCCCGGTCACCATCAAATGGCGCGATATCCAGCGTCACATCCAGAGCCGTAAACTCGTTACCTGAAGCCAAAAGCGGATGAATATCCAATCGCTGGATTTCTGCACAATCAACAATCAGGTTCGATACTTGCACTAAAAATTGGCTTAACCCGGCAATATCCAGAGGCTGAAGCGCACTGCGGCCACGGATTTTTTTACTTTTGATAGCCTGAATCACCAGATAGCGCGCCAGGTTCATATTAAGCGGAGGCAATGCCACGACAGCCTGTTCTTCCGGGTGCCACTCAACACCGCCTTCGCCCAACATAATCAGCGGACCAAATACAGGATCCTGTTCGACCACGACTCTCAGTTCTTGTGCTCCGGCACGATTAGCCATGCTTTGGACCAGAAGCCCATGAACCCTGGCTTGGGGCCAGGCCATTTTGACGCGATCAAAAATTGCTTCAGCGGCCTGCTGCACTTCCGCTGCGGTGCGCAGGTAAAGCATCACCCCTTGTACATCCGACTTATGCGGAATATCAGGGGAGCGGAGTTTCAATGCAACGGGATAACCAATCTGTTCGGCAATGTGCACAGCCTCGGCGCTATCTCCAGCGATCCAGGTCGAGAGAGTGTGTATGCCATAGGCATCGAGGATCGGCTGGACCTCATGAGTATCAAGTGCACGCGCACCGTCTTCGATTGCCGAACGTAACAGATTATGAGCCGCTGTCGCGTTTGCCGTAAGATTGTCAGGTAACGCGGGCGTTTCACGCAGTTGTTTTTGGTTACGACGATACTCAACCATGTGCATAAACGCCGTAATTGTCCCTTCTGGCGTGCGGTACGTCGGGAGCCCAGCCTCGCTGAATAAGCGCCGCGCTTCTTGCGACGAAAACTCACCGCACCAGTTCGTCAGCAGAGTGACATATTTTCCGCGTGGATGATTTTTGACAGCATCGATTAACGCTCTGGCGCTTTCGCTGCCTGGGGCTGCGGCGCTAGGCGAGTGGATCACCATTAGCGCATCAAAGTCCTGACTATCCAGCAATAATGAAACGGCTTTGGTATAGCGCTCGCTGCTGGCATCGTCTCGCAGATCGAGCGGATTACCCGGCGTCACGCTGTCCGGAAATGCTTCACGTAATTTGCCAAGCATCTCTTCACTCAACGTGGCCAATTTTCCATTGCGTAACCACAGCTCATCCAGCGCCAATGCAGCGGGCGCGGCACCATTGCTGATGATCATCAGCCTTTCACCACGCAATGGACGCATATGGCTCAACGTCTCTACGGCAGAGAAAAGCTCATGAGTATCCTGCACACGCAGCAGACCTGCGCGCTGAATGGCGGCGTCCCAGGCAGGATCCATACCTGAATGGGAGTGGAGCAGACGCTGCGCTGCCGGGCTACGACCGCTTTTAATGACCAGAATAGGTTTGTTACGCGCGGCACTGCGGGCTGCGGAGACAAAGCGTCGCGCGTCGCTTAAATGTTCCAGATACAGCAGTATGGCGCTGGTTTTACTGTCACGTGCGAGGAAATCCAGCAGCTCATCCACGTCGATATCGAGGCTATCACCCAGTGCGATAAAATACGAAAACCCCATTTCACGCTGCTGGGCCCAATCAAGAATCGTGTTAGATACGGCTGCTGATTGAGAAATAAAGGCTAACTTACCTTTGCGTATCGGGACTGGAGAGAAGCTAGCGTTTAAACCCTGCCAGGGGGCCAGCAATCCCAGACTGTTTGGCCCCAGCAGGCGCATCTGAAAACGGCTGGCACAGGCCAGGAGTTCTGCCTGCTGCTCAGGCGGGGAAGAGAGAATGATGCAGGTTTTACAGCCTTTCTCACCCAACGCTTCCAGCAACGTGATGTTGCGTTTGGCATGCGTACACAGCACAGCGAGATCGGGTACAAACGGCAGACTGGCAACATCGGGCCACGCAAGCACACCCTGAACCGCTTTATATGCCGGCGTAACGGGCATCACCGGACCATTAAATCCCCCGGCCAGCAGATTGCGCATCATTAAATATCCCGCACGATCGGGTTTCATGGATGCGCCAATAACGGCAATAGATTTAGGGCGGAGTAGCGCTTCTAGCCCTCGCTGGCTCATACAAGTCTCCTGAAAGCACGAGTGACCTGATGATTTTAAACGCTTTCTGACTCTTCTGCTGTGACGCTTCCCGTACGATTGGGTTTTCCTGCCAGATAACGCTCACGGAAACAGGAAAAATGGTTGCCCAAAGCGCTGGCAGCGACGGTATCGCCCGCCAGATCCAGCAGAGCGATAGCCACTTCAGCCGTGCAATATTGATCTTCAGCATGAGCTGCACGTAGTCGGTAGGCCGACACTCTGGAGAGATCGACCGAGATCACGGGGAGTGCATCCAGATATGGGCTCTTGCGAAACATTTTGCGCGCTTCGGTCCAGGTGCCATCCAGCATAATGAACAGAGGGGGCTTTCCCGTCGCTGGCGTTGACATCACCTTCCTGTCAGGCCCTGCGTAAGAGGCAGGAAACACCACCATCGGTTGATAATCTGGGTTTGCAACCAGATCAAGCAGTGCCTGTGGGGGATCGGTTCGCGACCACTGGAACGCAGCAGTATTCGGGAGAATATCGGCAATCAATCGGCCAGTATTGCTGGGTTTCATGGGCTCAGTATCAAACATTACCAGGCAAAAACAGCTGTTAGCGTCGCTGGGAGCTAGCGTTTCGCACAGGCAGAGTTTAAGGGGCAGCAAGCAACGCTGGCAGCGACGAACGCGGTTGCCACGAGCAAGAAAAGGACGGGTCGCACGCGCCAGGCGTTCGGCGCGTAATTGGAGTACGGCGTTATCAGTCATAGAAATGGCGTAGGGAAAATGCCATTTTCGCAGAGCCAACTGCGGGGCACAAGATGCACCCCGCGAATGTTAGAGCGATTCGTTCAACCAGCTTTCAAAAGGCACCTTTGGTACGGCCCCATTAAGCATATCGACCATTTCGCCATTTTTGAAAATCATGATAGTCGGAATGCTGCGAATGCGAAAACGCGCGCTGAGTTCGCGTTCAGCTTCGGTATTCACTTTCACAAAACGCATTTTGCCGCTGCGTTCTTCCGCTACGTCCTCAAAGATGGGCGCAAAGTTACGGCACGGGCCACACCAGGGCGCCCAGAAATCGACGACAACAGGGAGATCGTCTTTCAGCAGTTTGTCGAGCGTTGCACCCGTGGCGTTAATCACGTCGCCATCGAAAAGCTCATGACCGCAACGCCCACATTTTGCTCCATCATCAATGCGGCCTTCCGGAATGCGATTCAGAGCCTGGCAGTTGGCACATACGGTATTCATAACTAACCTCTGATAGAGCAGTAGCACAAAGCGGCATAATGCCGATAATGTTTCAGATATGTTACATATTATCATTGAGCTTGTTTGAAACGACAATGCGTTTTATTCAATAGGAACAATAGTCACAGGCTTTTAAACGAAATAATGGCTATGCGCTTGCACATCGGGTAATCTGCGCGCTTCGCGCAGCGCTGGTGGAGAAAAGCATGAACGATGAACTGAAAAATAAAAGCGGCAAGGTCAAAGTGATGTATGTCCGCAGTGATGATGATTCTGACAAACGCACCGTTAATCCGCGTACCGGAAAGGGTGCAGGGCGTCCAGCATCGTCGCGTGCAGACGGTGGCCGTCGCCCCGCCCGCGATGACAAAAATTCCCGCGGTGATGACCGCAAACGTGATGACCGTAAGCGTGACGATCGCAAACGCGACGACCGCCCTCGGGATGATTTCCAACGTGATTCCTCGCCATGGCGCACAGTGTCTCGTGCCCCAACTGACGACGCGCCGGCTAAGGCCGATCACGGTGGAATCAGTGGTAAAAGCTTCATCGATCCGGAAGTGCTGCGCCGTCAACGCGCAGAAGAAACCCGTGTGTACGGTGAAAATGCGTGTCAGGCCCTGTTCCAGAGCCGTCCGGAATGTATCGTTCGTGCCTGGTTTATCCAGAGCGTAACGCCGCGTTTCAAAGAAGCGCTTCGCTGGATGGCTGCAAACCGTAAGGCATACCACGTTGTTGATGACGAAGAGCTGACGAAAGCGTCGGGCACTGAGCATCACGGTGGCGTTTGCTTCCTGATCAAAAAGCGTAACGGCACAACCGTTCAGCAGTGGGTCAGCCAGGCGGATGCCGATGACTGTGTACTGGCACTGGAAGATGTGGGTAACCCGCATAATCTGGGCGCAATGATGCGTAGCTGCGCGCACTTCGGCGTGAAAGGCGTCCTGTTACAGGATGCGGCCATTGTCGAGTCAGGTGCAGCGATTCGTACGGCTGAAGGTGGGGCTGAACATGTCCAACCGATCACCGGCGAAAGCGTACTGGATGCAATTGAGGAATTCCGCAAAGCGGGTTATTCCATCGTTACTACATCCAGCCATACAGGCACGCCGCTGTTCCAGGCGACGTTGCCGCGCAAAATGGTGCTGGTGCTGGGTCAGGAACGTGATGGTTTGTCTGATGCTGCGCTTTCCACGGCCGATTTGAGTGTTTCTATCGAAGGGACTGGCAAAGTAGAAAGCCTTAACGTTTCCGTTGCAACCGGCGTTCTGCTGGCTGAATGGTGGCGTCAAAACAAAGCGTAATCTCGCATTGTTTACTATGCCCGGCGATTGTCGGGCATATTCATTTTGGTGTTTACCTTTACATCCGCTTAAAAAATCACTCACTTTTCGCCGGTAATACTGGCATCCAGTCGATAGGCTTCTCGCCACGTTTTGCTAACCACTCATTCGCTAACACAAAATGATTGCAGCCAAAAAAGCCGCGATGAGCTGACAGCGGAGAAGGATGGGGCGCTTTTAGTACGTGGTGGCGCTTGGGATCAATAATCGCCCCTTTCTTCTGGGCATGCGCTCCCCACAGTAAAAACACAACGCCTTCCTGATGTTCGTTGATCAGGCCAATCACTTTGTCGGTGAACGTTTCCCAGCCGAGGCTGGCATGAGAATGTGCCTGTCCGGCTCGCACGGTCAATACCGTATTGAGAAGCAGCACTCCCTGATGTGCCCAGCTTTCCAGATAGCCATGGGCTGGACGCGTAAAACCAGGTATAGAACCTTCCAGCTCTTTATACATGTTCAGCAGCGAAGGCGGGGTGGCAATGCCTGGACGAACAGAGAAAGCCAAACCATGCGCTTGTCCTGGACCGTGGTAGGGATCCTGACCCAGGATCACGACTTTGACGTTATTCAACTCGGTGTAACGAAAAGCGTTGAACACATCTTTTTGCGGCGGATAGATTGTTTGGCCTGACTGTCTTTCATCGGCGACGGTGTTCAGCGTATTCAAAAAATAGGGTTGTTGTTTTTCATCAGCCAACACGTCATGCCATGTTAATGAAGTGGTCATCTCGCTCTCCTGCGAATTTTATCTGCGCCTAGCTTAACCGTTAATCTCGGGGGCGCAAAATCCGTTAGGGATAAAGTCTTTAAGACTTGAAAAGAATGAAAACAAACCCAGATTTCACGGTGAGAAAATTGATATAAAACAACAAATCCAAACCACACAATTTGTAAGGTCTGGTTTTTGTTGATTTAGGTCAATGAATGGGGCGGGTTCGACTGATATATATACACTCAAGAAACAATGGTTTTACCAATTGGCCGCTAATGGCCGACACCAAATAATGTAGGTTATGGGAGGCATCATATGATTACGGGTATCCAGATCATTAAAGCTGCAAATGACGACCTGTTGAATTCTTTCTGGCTGCTGGACAGCGAGAAAGGTGAAGCGCGTTGCGTCGTGGCGAAAGCCGGTTTTGCGGAAGACCAAATTGTGCCAGTAAATAAACTGGGCGAAATCGAATACCGTGAAATCCCAATGGAGATCCAACCAGAAGTACGCGTTGAAGGCGGTCAGCACCTGAATGTTAACGTCCTGCGTCGCGAGACCCTGGAAGATGCGGTTAAGCATCCAGAAAAATATCCGCAGTTGACCATCCGCGTTTCAGGTTATGCCGTACGCTTTAACTCACTGACGCCAGAACAACAGCGCGACGTGATTGCGCGTACCTTTACTGCAAGCCTGTAAGAGTTGCGGTAAATAAAAACGCCGGGTATTAAGCCCGGCGTTTTTTTATTCTTCTTTCGTAGAAGTCGCTGTTGAGCCACTTGGCTTACGGCGCTTACCAATATTCTTGGCATCGCGGTGACGGTCCTTCACGCGCGGTTTTTCTTTTTCTTTCTGTTTCTGCTCTTCACGTTTCGCAAGCACTTTCTTAGACGGTTTACCCGTCATTTTCTCGCTTGGCGGACGCGTCGTAGGGCGTAACTCATCAATCACGCGCGCTTTCACGGGCTCCTCGATGTAACGGCCTACTTTTTGAAGCAGCAGATAGTCATGTGCCTCAACCAAAGAAATCGCCGTGCCCTTCAGGCCCGCACGTCCGGTACGGCCGATACGGTGAAGATAGGTATCCCCGCTGCGCGGCATGTCGAAGTTAATAACATGACTTACTTCAGGAATGTCGATGCCGCGCGCCGCTACGTCGGTCGCCACCAGAACATTAACGCGACCTTCAGTCAGACGTTTAATCCCTTCGGTGCGTTTCACCTGCGGCATGTCACCTTCAAGATAACAGTTATCGATGCCCGCGGAACGCAGTTGAGCCGCCAGCTCATGTACGCGCTCGCGTTTACGCACAAAAACAATGGTACGCGTCGTATCATCTTGTTTGAGCAGATGCTTCAGCAACTCAAGCTTGTGTTCAAAGTTATCCGCGCGGTAATACCACTGGTGGATCTTTTTGCGCTCACGCGTAGACGGCGTGGCGGAAACTTCGGCCGGATCCTCAAGAAGACGCTCGGCAAAGTCTTTAATCGCATCGCCTTCAAGCGTCGCGGAGAACAGCATCGTCTGTTTACGCCAGCGCGTTTCACCTGCGATATGCTCAATGTCCTGCGCAAAGCCCAATTCCAGCATACGGTCTGCTTCATCGAGGATCAGCGTTTCTACTGCGCGGCAGTCAAAGTTCTCTTCTTTGATGTATTGCATCAATCGACCGGTTGTCGCCACCACGATATCCTGGTTCTCACTGAACACTTCAGCGTGGTTCATGTAAGCGACACCACCGGTGATGGTGGCAATATCCAGATGGGTTTTTGCGGCTAATTCACGCGCATGTTCTGCTACCTGAACGGCTAACTCACGAGTAGGTGTCAGAATCAAAATACGCGGTGGGCCAGATTTCTTGCGAGGGAAATCAATAAGATGCTGCAAGACAGGCAGCAAATACGCCGCCGTTTTACCGGTGCCTGTCGGCGCAGAACCGAGTACATCACGGCCTTCTAACGCAGGCGGAATGGCTGCCGCCTGGATGGCAGTCGGGCGTGTGAAGCCTTTATTCTGGAGAGCTTCCAGCAGGCATTCATCGAGTTCAAGTTCGGAAAAAGTCGTTACAGTCATGTTCTACCTCTGTGTGGGGCGCTGATTATAGACGTTATGGCTGCAATCTTCATCTGTTTGTATGGATATCCCTTTTCCACCACTTCGCTTTCCCCTATGCTACTCCCGTTTTATTTAAGAAGGTTGCTTTGACATGTCCCAACCCAAAGCGCTGTTGCGCCGCGATGGTTTCACATTTAAACAGTTCTTTGTAGCGCACGATCGTTGCGCGATGAAAGTCGGCACTGATGGTATTTTACTCGGTGCATGGGCTCCCGTCGCGGGCGTAAAGCGAATTTTGGATATCGGTAGCGGGAGTGGCCTTTTAGCGCTGATGCTGGCACAACGTACCGAGCAGCATGTCACGATTGATGCGGTCGAGCTGGATGTTCAGGCGGCAAATCAGGCCAGTGAGAACGCAGCTGAATCGCCCTGGGCTGAACGCGTTCAGGTGCAATGCGCGGATATTCTGGCGTGGGCGCCTGAGCAAACGGCGCGCTACGATCTTATCGTCAGCAATCCCCCTTATTATGAGCCGGGCGTTGACTGCGGCACGCCAGAACGTGACCAGGCACGTTATACCGGTTCGCTTGCACATCCTGCGCTTTTAACGGCGGCAGCCAATTTAATCTCCGAAGAAGGTTTTTTCTGCGTCGTTTTACCTGAAAATACCGGAAATACTTTCATCAAGACTGCGCTCGACATCGGCTGGTTTTTACGTCTGCGAACCGATATTGCCGATACCGAGGGAAAATTGCCTCACCGGGTATTGATTGCGCTATCCCCGAAAGAGGGGGAGTGCTTTAGCGATCGAATGGTAATTCGCGGGCCAGACCAGCGTTACTCCGAAGATTACACTGCGCTGACCCAGCCATTTTACCTGTTTATGTGAACAAGTGGGGCCAGAATTGACGGCCCCGATTCTTCCAGTTGGTCGGGGTAATCCAGCGTGTAATGTAAGCCGCGACTCTCTTTACGCATCATGGCGCACCGGACAATCAGCTCAGCAACCTGTACCAGATTACGCAGTTCAAGCAGGTTATTGGACACGCGGAAATGGGCGTAATACTCATCGATTTCTTGCTGGAGCATGGTAATACGCCGCAATGCGCGTTCCAGGCGTTTAGTGGTTCGCACAATCCCGACGTAATCCCACATAAACAATCTCAACTCATGCCAGTTATGCTGAATGACCACCAGTTCATCCGGATTATCGACTCGGCTCTCATCCCACGCAGGAAGGGATTCTACCTGGCGGGCATACGGCGTACGTTTGGTGATATCTTCTGCAGCTGACCAGCCATAGACCAGACATTCGAGCAGCGAGTTTGATGCCATGCGGTTTGCCCCATGCAGCCCGGTGTAGCTCACCTCGCCGATAGCATAAAGACCATCAACGTCTGTACGGCCATGGTCGTCCACCATTACGCCGCCGCATGTATAGTGCGCAGCAGGCACAATAGGGACGGGCTCTTTGGTCAGATCGATTCCCAGTCCGAGTAATTTCTCATAGATAGTCGGGAAGTGCTGACGCACAAAATCAGCGGGTTTATGGCTGATGTCGAGGTACATGCAATCGACGCCGAGACGCTTCATTTCATGGTCAATGGCACGAGCCACAATATCGCGCGGGGCAAGTTCGCCGCGTGAATCAAAGTCTGGCATAAACCGCGAGCCGTCGGGGCGTTTAAGATGAGCACCTTCGCCACGCAGGGCTTCGGTCAACAGAAAGTTACGCGCCTGAGGATGGAACAGTGCTGTCGGGTGAAACTGGTTAAACTCCAGATTGGCGACACGGCAGCCGGCACGCCAGGCCATAGCAATACCATCGCCTGAGGAGATGTCTGGGTTTGTCGTATATTGGTAAACTTTAGAGGCACCGCCCGTTGCCAGCACCACAGATTTTGCCTGACAGGTTTCCACTTTTTCTTTATTACGGTTCCAGACCCACGCGCCAACGACACGTCGCGTTCCCGGTAGCCCAATCTTATCGGAAACAATCAGATCGACTGCGTTGCTGCGTTCGAGTACCTGAATATTAGGATGGTTGCGCGCCTGGCTCACCAGCGTGGTCTCAACTTCTCTACCCGTGGCATCAGCAGCGTGCAAAATGCGTCGATGACTGTGACCCCCTTCACGGGTGAGGTGATAGCCCTCTTCTCCATTCGGCTGAATATGCGTATCGAATAAAACGCCCTGATCGATAAGCCACTGAACACAGTGGCGTGCATTGCTGGCTACAAATTCAGCGGCGTGCTCGTCGACAATTCCTGCGCCTGCTATCAAGGTATCTTCGACATGTGAGGCAATGCTGTCTGTTTCATCAAAAACAGCCGCAATGCCCCCCTGCGCATAGAAAGTGGAACCTTCGCTCATCGGGCCTTTACTCAGGACAATCACTTTCTGCTGGGAAGCCAGGCGAAGTGCGAGGGACAGGCCAGCCGCGCCGCTGCCAATAATCAGTACATCACATTGGAGTTCTGGAGTTGTGTTCATGATTTTTGTTTAATTTACTAAACAGTGTTTGGCCAGAATAGCACCAGCACGCGATATACAGCACGTTTTTTTTATTGTGTGTTGCGCCGCCTAAACATCGGCGAGGGGCCTAAAATTGTGCAAATGTGCGAAAATATTTTGCGAAGCAGATCGTTAGCTTCAGATTTAGTGGTGAAATAATACCTGTGTTGCGGTACTCTGCTGGCTGTAAAAATGCCATTTCCTATTAGAAATTGGGGTACGTATCGTTAACAGACATATAATGAGAGAAAATGAACTGTCTGCGACACGATGAACAAAAACAAAAGCCTAACGGAACTTACTGATGAACAGACACTCTAATCCCCTGCTTGCTCACATTGCAGTGTTTCTAGAGTGGCGTTTCGATAGCGCGTGGAATTTAGGTTTGGGGAGACATTACCTCGGATGAGCGAGCAGTTAACGGACCAGGTCCTGGTAGAACGGGTCCAGAAGGGAGATCAGAAAGCCTTTAACTTACTGGTAGTGCGCTATCAGCATAAAGTGGCGAGTCTGGTGTCCCGTTATGTCCCGTCAGGGGATGTCCCTGATGTGGTACAAGAGTCTTTCATTAAGGCCTATCGCGCGCTGGATTCTTTCCGGGGAGATAGTGCTTTTTACACCTGGCTGTATCGTATTGCTGTCAATACAGCGAAGAATTATCTGGTTGCTCAGGGGCGTCGTCCGCCATCAAGTGATATTGATGCTATTGAAGCTGAAAACTTCGAAAGTGGCGGTGCGTTGAAAGAAATTTCGAACCCTGAGAACTTAATGTTGTCAGAAGAGCTGAGACAAATAGTTTTTCGAACGATCGAGTCGCTCCCGGAAGATTTACGTATGGCAATTACGTTACGGGAACTGGATGGCCTTAGCTATGAAGAGATAGCTGCCATCATGGATTGTCCGGTCGGGACGGTTCGCTCACGTATTTTTCGTGCGCGAGAAGCTATTGATAATAAAGTTCAACCGCTTATCAGGCGTTGACGATAGCGGGATACTGGAAAAGGTATTAGGCATGCAGAAAGAAAAACTTTCCGCTTTAATGGATGGTGAAACGCTGGACAGTGAGTTGCTCAATGAGCTATCTCATTCTCCCGATATGCAAAAGACCTGGGAGAGTTACCATCTCATCCGTGATTCTATGCGCGGTGATACGGGCGATGTTCTCCATTTCGATATCTCAGCACGCGTAATGGCGGCCATTGAGAACGAGCCTGTACATCAAACCATTCCGTTGATTCCTGAAGCTCAGCCGGCACCGCATCAATGGCAAAAGATGCCGTTCTGGAAAAAAGTGCGTCCATGGGCCAGCCAGCTTACCCAAATGGGTGTGGCAGCATGCGTATCGCTTGCAGTTATTGTTGGCGTCCAGCACTATAATGGTCAATCTGAAGCGAATCAGCAGCCTGAAGCGCCAGTGTTCAATACGCTGCCGATGATGGGCAAAGCAAGTCCGGTTAGTTTGGGCGTGCCAGCAGATGCGTCGGTAAGTCCTGGTCAGCAACAGCAGGTACAGGAACAGCGCCGTCGTATTAATGCGATGTTGCAGGATTACGAATTGCAGCGCCGCTTGCACTCGGAACAACTCCAGTTTGAGCAGGCGCAAACCCAGCAAGCTGGCGTGCAAGTACCAGGAAACCAAACTTTAGGAACGCAATCGCAGTAATGAAGCAACTTTGGTGCGCCATGTCTTTGGTGGCGGGTAGCCTGTTCTTCTCTGCCAACGCCTCGGCTGATTTATCGTCCGGGGCGTTGTTGCAGCAAATGAATATGGCCAGCCAGTCACTCAATTATGAGTTGGCTTTTGTCAGTATCAATAAGCAAGGTGTAGAGTCGTTGCGCTATCGCCATGCTCGTCTTGATAAACAGCCGCTTGCCCAGCTTTTACAGATGGACGGCCCGCGCCGTGAAGTTGTTCAGCGCGGTAATGAAATCAGCTATTTTGAGCCAGGTCTTGAACCCTTTACGCTCAATGGTGATTACATCGTCGATTCGCTACCCGCCCTTGTTTATACCGACTTTAAGCGTCTGTCTCCCTACTATGATTTTATTTCGGTTGGCCGTACCCGCATTGCGGATAGGCTGTGCGAAGTCATTCGCGTAGTGGCGAAAGACGGCACACGATATAGCTACATAGTGTGGATGGATACGGAAACCAAACTGCCAATGCGTGTCGATCTACTCGATCGAGACGGAGAAACGCTTGAGCAATTTCGTGTGATCTCCTTCACCGTGAATAATCAGGTTGGCACCAGTATGCAGAGTCTGGCTAAAGCTAACCTTCCGCCGCTGCTGTCGGTTCCTGCGGGCGATGCGGCTAACTTTAACTGGGTGCCATCATGGATACCTCAAGGTTTCAGTGAGATATCCAGCAGTCGCCGCCAGCTGCCAACGATTGAAACCGCGGTCGAATCCCGACTTTATTCTGACGGTTTGTTTAGCTTCTCGGTGAATATCAATCGCGCGACAGCTAACAGTTCCGAGCAAATGCTCCGTACGGGCCGCCGAACAGTAAGTTCGACGATCCGCGATAATGCTGAAATCACCATAGTGGGAGAACTGCCTCCGCAAACGGCGAAGCGTATTTCTGACAGCATTAAATTTAGGGCCGCGCAATGATTAAAGAATGGGCCACGGTGGTTTCGTGGAGCGATGGAGTCGCGCTTGTTATGTGCGACGTCAAAGCCTCATGTAACAGTTGTGCTTCCCGTGCCGGATGTGGCTCTCGCGTACTCAACAAACTCGGGCCGCAAACGACGCATACGATTTCCGTGCCCAGCGAGCAGCCTCTCACCGAAGGGCAAAAGGTCGAGCTTGGTATTGCTGAAGGCAGTTTGCTTGGCTCGGCAATGCTGGTTTACCTCTCGCCGCTCGTGGGCTTATTTGTGCTTGCGGGAATTTTCCAGGTGTTATTTGGAACCGATCTTGCGGCAATGTGCGGCGGAGCGTTGGGTGGTGTGGGTGGTTTCATGTTGGCACGTGGTTTTTCGCAAAAACTCGCTGAGCGAGAAGCCTGGCAGCCTGTCATTCTGAGCGTAGGCCTTCCTCCCAATATGCTTCGCGTTGAAACGCTTTCTTCTGAAGCCCGGTAATGACACCGGGCTTTATCTTTATTTACATCTCTGAAATGAAAACCCCGAATCCTCGCGCTAAGCTTGGCTTCAACAGCATTTCCTGGTGACGAAGATGTAGTGTAGAATGCTGCGTTTTCGCACTGAAAAACGTCAGGCTAAGAACAGCGGCCTCCAGGAATTCGTAAGGCATAATTATTTAATTATATGAAGAATATACGTAACTTTTCGATCATTGCTCACATTGACCACGGTAAGTCGACGCTGTCTGACCGTATTATCCAGATTTGCGGTGGCCTGTCTGATCGTGAAATGGAAGCCCAGGTTCTGGACTCCATGGACCTGGAACGCGAACGTGGGATTACCATCAAAGCGCAGAGCGTCACGCTTGATTACAAAGCCGCCGATGGCGAAACCTATCAACTGAATTTCATCGACACCCCAGGCCACGTAGACTTCTCGTATGAGGTTTCTCGTTCGTTGGCGGCCTGTGAAGGCGCGCTGCTGGTGGTCGATGCAGGGCAGGGCGTAGAAGCCCAGACCCTGGCGAACTGCTACACCGCAATGGAAATGGAACTTGAAGTGGTGCCGGTTCTTAACAAAATCGACCTGCCTGCTGCTGATCCAGAACGAGTAGCGGAAGAGATTGAAGACATCGTGGGCATTGATGCTACCGATGCTGTGCGCTGCTCCGCGAAAACCGGCGTGGGTGTTCCTGAAGTACTGGAACGACTGGTTCGCGACATTCCACCACCGGAAGGCGATGTGGATGCCCCGCTGCAGGCACTGATTATTGACTCCTGGTTTGATAACTACCTGGGCGTTGTGTCGCTGGTCCGAATCAAAAACGGCACCATGCGTAAAGGCGACAAAATCAAAGTGATGAGTACCGGTCAGGTTTATAACGCCGATCGCCTGGGGATTTTCACGCCAAAACAGGTTGACCGTACTGAGCTGAAATGCGGTGAAGTTGGCTGGCTGGTTTGTGCAATTAAAGACATTTTGGGCGCGCCGGTCGGCGATACGCTGACGCAAGCCCGTAACCCGGCTGACAAAGCGCTGCCTGGCTTCAAAAAAGTGAAACCGCAGGTTTACGCGGGTCTGTTCCCGGTCAGCTCCGATGATTACGAAAACTTCCGTGATGCGCTTGGTAAGCTAAGCCTGAACGATGCTTCCCTGTTCTATGAGCCAGAAAGTTCTACTGCGTTGGGCTTCGGCTTCCGCTGTGGCTTCCTCGGTCTTTTGCACATGGAGATCATTCAGGAACGTCTGGAGCGTGAATACGATCTGGATCTGATCACCACAGCACCGACCGTAGTGTATGAAGTTGAGACAACCAACAAAGACGTTATTTACGTCGACAGCCCATCCAAGCTGCCGCCTCTGAATAATATCGAAGAGCTGCGCGAGCCTATCGCCGAATGCCACATGTTGCTGCCGCAGGAATTCCTGGGCAACGTAATTACGCTGTGCATCGAGAAACGTGGCGTGCAGACCAACATGGTTTACCACGGTAACCAGGTTGCGCTCACCTATGAAATCCCAATGGCAGAAGTCGTACTCGACTTCTTCGACCGTCTGAAGTCAACCTCGCGCGGTTACGCGTCGCTCGATTACAACTTCAAACGCTTCCAGGCTTCCAACATGGTCCGTGTGGATGTGCTGATCAACAGTGAGCGCGTCGATGCGCTGGCGCTGATTACGCACAACGATAACGCACCGTACCGTGGCCGCGAGCTGGTCGAGAAAATGAAAGAACTGATTCCGCGTCAGCAGTTTGATATCGCGATTCAGGCGGCCATTGGCAACCATATTATTGCTCGTGCAACGGTAAAACAGCTGCGTAAAAACGTTCTGGCGAAATGCTACGGCGGTGACGTCAGCCGTAAGAAAAAGCTGCTGCAGAAACAGAAAGATGGTAAGAAACGCATGAAGCAGGTTGGTAACGTTGAGCTACCACAGGAAGCGTTCCTCGCCATTCTGCACGTTGGCAAAGACGGAAAATAATTCTAAGGAGTTGGCATGGCGAACATGTTTGCCCTGATCCTGGTCGTTGCGACACTGGTGACGGGTCTGTTGTGGTGTCTGGATAAGTTTATTTTTGCCCCTAAACGTCTCCAGCGTCAGGCCGCCGCGCAGGCAGCGACGGGTGATCAACTGGATCCGAAAACCCTGAAGAAAGTCAGCCCTAAACCGGGCTGGCTGGAAACCGGCGCTTCCGTGTTCCCAGTTCTGGCGATTGTTTTGGTGGTGCGTTCATTTATTTATGAACCCTTCCAGATCCCGTCAGGTTCGATGATGCCAACGCTTTTGATTGGTGATTTTATTCTGGTAGAGAAGTTTGCTTATGGCATCAAAGATCCTATCTACCAGAAAACATTGATTGAAACCGGTCATCCAAAACGCGGCGATATCGTGGTCTTCAAATACCCCGACGATCCGCGCCTGGATTACATCAAGCGTGCGGTGGGTTTGCCTGGTGACAAAGTCAGCTACGATCCAGTAGCGAAAGAAGTCACCGTTCAGCCAGGTTGCAGTTCCGGAACGGCATGTGAAAACGCGCTGCCAATCACCTATTCCAACGTTGAGCCGAGCGACTTCGTTCAGACTTTTGCGCGTCGTAATGGCGGAGAAGCCACCAGTGGCTTCTTCCAGTTGCCAAAAGGTGAGACTAAAGAAAACGGTATTCGCCTGGTAGAACGCAAGGAAACGCTGGGTGATGTAACGCATCGCATCTTGACCGTTCCGATTGCGCAGGATCAGCTGGGTATGTATTACCAGCAGTCAGGTCAGCCGTTAGCGACCTGGATCGTGCCGCCTGGACATTACTTCATGATGGGTGATAACCGCGATAATTCCGCGGACAGCCGTTATTGGGGCTTTGTTCCGGAAGCCAACCTGGTAGGTAAAGCGACCGCGATTTGGATGAGCTTTGAGAAACAAGAAGGCGAATGGCCGACTGGCGTCCGCTTGAATCGGATTGGCGCAATTCATTAATCGTGTGAATTGAACACGTAACCACGGATAAACGTGGTTACGTGAATTATTTAAGGGATAATCTCACCTGGCTAACGACATCCCCACCCGTTGTGTATAGAATATTCCCCCGAAGTTTAAGGTTGGCGCAGAGCCAGTGCCACGGCACACGAAACCGCGTTGGTTTTCTCAGGTCGGTTTCGTGTGCTGCATTTTTGACGCATTCATTTATTGGTATAGCATGAACCCCATCGTAATTAATCGGCTTCAACGGAAGCTGGGCTACACTTTTCAGCATCACGAATTATTGCAACAGGCATTAACCCATCGCAGTGCCAGCAGCAAACATAATGAGCGTTTAGAGTTTTTAGGTGACTCCATTTTGAGTTACGTGATCGCGAATGCGCTTTATCACCGTTTCCCCCGCGTTGACGAAGGCGACATGAGCCGCATGCGTGCCACGCTGGTACGCGGTAATACGCTTGCCGAAATCGCACGCGAGTTTGAACTGGGTGAATGCTTGCGACTGGGTCCCGGCGAACTGAAAAGCGGCGGTTTTCGCCGTGAATCTATTCTCGCCGATACTGTCGAAGCATTAATCGGTGGCGTTTTCCTCGACAGCGATATTCAGACTGTTGAGCAGCTGATTCTGAACTGGTATCAAACGCGTCTGGATGAAATCAGTCCGGGCGACAAACAAAAAGATCCGAAAACGCGTCTGCAGGAGTATCTGCAGGGTCGCCATCTGCCGCTACCATCTTATCTGGTGGTGCAGGTCCGTGGTGAAGCGCACGATCAAGAATTTACCATCCATTGCCAGGTTAGCGGCCTGAGTGAACCGGTGGTTGGCACAGGTTCAAGCCGCCGTAAGGCTGAACAGGCTGCCGCCGAACAGGCGTTGAAAATGCTGGAGCTGGAATGAGCGAAGAAAAAAGTTACTGTGGTTTTATTGCTATCGTCGGACGTCCGAACGTTGGCAAGTCAACCCTGCTGAATACCTTACTTGGGCAGAAGATTTCAATCACGTCCCGTAAGGCGCAGACCACGCGTCACCGTATCGTGGGCATCCATACAGAAGGTGAGTATCAGGCAATTTACGTTGATACTCCCGGCCTGCATATGGAAGAAAAACGTGCCATTAACCGCCTGATGAACAAAGCGGCGAGCAGTTCGATCGGTGATGTTGAGCTGATCATTTTCGTCGTGGAAGGAACTCGCTGGACGGCGGACGATGAAATGGTGCTGAACAAACTGCGTGACGGCAGAGCACCGGTCATTCTTGCGGTCAACAAAGTTGATAACGTGCAAGAGAAAGCCGATCTGCTGCCACACCTGCAGTTCCTGGCAAGCCAGATGAACTTCCTTGATATCGTTCCGCTGTCTGCGGAAAGCGGAATGAACGTGGATACCATCGCGGGCATCGTGCGTAAACATCTGCCAGAAGCGATTCATCACTTCCCGGAAGATTACATCACCGACCGTTCTCAGCGCTTTATGGCCTCTGAAATCATCCGTGAAAAACTGATGCGTTTCCTGGGTGCTGAACTGCCGTATTCTGTGACCGTAGAAATCGAGCGTTTCCAAACCAACGAGCGCGGCGGTTATGACATCAACGGGCTGATCCTCGTCGAACGCGAAGGGCAGAAGAAGATGGTGATTGGTAACAAAGGTTCCAAGATTAAAACCATCGGTATTGAAGCCCGTAAAGACATGCAGGACATGTTTGAAGCACCGGTACACCTCGAACTGTGGGTGAAGGTCAAGTCTGGCTGGGCCGATGATGAGCGCGCACTGCGCAGCCTCGGTTACGGCGACGACGTCTAAGTTTTCCTGCTTAATGGCTTCCACGCTGCAGGACAAAACACACCGTGTTTTGAACAGCGCTTGCGCTGGCTCCGCAGGAGCGAGGCCAGACGCCGAGTCATGCGGCAAGATCGCGAATCTTCGGGAGCTTACTTCGGTAAACGACCAGGGTGAACGGGTACAACCAACGCACCTGCAGCGTGAAAGACGACGAGTATGATGGAAGGCTGGCAGCGCGCATTCGTCCTGCATAGTCGTCCCTGGAGCGAAACCAGCCTCATGCTGGACGTCTTCACGGAAGAATCTGGTCGCGTGCGTCTTGTGGCAAAAGGCGCACGATCCAAACGTTCGAATCTGAAAGGGGCTCTGCAACCTTTTACCCCTCTTTTAGTGCGCTTTGGTGGACGCGGGGAAGTCAAAACCCTGCGCAGTGCTGAAGCCGTCTCTCTGGCGCTTCCCCTTTCCGGTATCACGCTTTACAGCGGCCTGTATGTCAACGAACTCATCTCACGCGTTCTGGAACATGAGACACGCTTCTCTGAACTCTTTTTTGATTATCTGCACTGTATCCAGGCGCTGGCTGGCGCAACGGATTCGCCGGAACCGGCATTACGTCGGTTTGAGCTGGCCCTGCTCGGGCATCTTGGCTACGGCGTCGATTTTCTGCATTGCGCGGGGAGCGGGGATTCCGTCGATGACACCATGACCTACCGTTATCGGGAAGAGAAAGGTTTTATCGCCAGTATCGTCATTGATAACACCACCTTTACGGGGCGACATCTCCGGGCCCTGTCCGAGCGTGAATTTCCCGATCAGGACACCTTACGCGCGGCAAAACGCTTTACCCGAATCGCCCTCAAGCCGTATCTTGGTGGCAAGCCCTTAAAGAGCCGAGAATTATTCAGGCAGTTTGTGCCAAAGCGTTAACGAACAACGAGAAAACCGAGGATTGTCATGGCTGAATTACTGTTAGGCGTCAACATTGATCACATCGCCACGCTGCGTAATGCGCGCGGTACGGCATATCCTGATCCGGTTCAGGCGGCGTTTATTGCCGAGCAGGCGGGCGCAGACGGTATTACCGTTCATTTGCGTGAAGATCGCCGTCATATCACTGACCGCGATGTGAAAATTTTGCGCCAGACGCTGGATACCCGCATGAATCTGGAAATGGCGGTCACGGAAGAGATGCTGGCGATTGCCTGTGAAACCAAACCACATTTTTGCTGCCTGGTGCCGGAAAAGCGTCAGGAAGTGACCACTGAAGGTGGGCTAGATGTCGCCGGGCAGCAGGATAAAATGCGCGATGCCTGCAAACGCCTCGCTGACGCCGGAATTCTGGTTTCTCTGTTTATCGACGCCGATGTTGAGCAGATAAAAGCGGCCGCTGCGGTCGGCGCGCCGTACATCGAAATTCATACCGGCTGCTATGCCGATGCTGAAGATGAAGCCACGCAGGCTAAAGAACTCGCCCGCATCGCGAAAGCGGCAACTTACGCCGCCAGCCTCGGCTTGAAGGTTAACGCCGGGCATGGTCTGACGTATCACAATGTTAAAGCAATTGCGGAAATTCCAGAGATGTTCGAACTGAACATCGGGCACGCCATTATCGGGCGTGCGGTGATGAGCGGTCTTAAAGAGGCGGTGTCGGAAATGAAACGTCTGATGCTGGAAGCGCGTCAGTAATGGCGATTCTGGGCTTAGGCACGGACATCGTTGAAATCGGCCGTATCGAAGCGGTGATCGCCCGGAGTGGCGATCGCCTGGCGAGACGCGTGCTGAGCGACAATGAATGGGCTATCTGGGAAACGCATCAACAGCCGGTGCGTTTTCTGGCGAAGCGTTTTGCGGTCAAAGAGGCAGCAGCCAAAGCCTTTGGCACGGGCATCCGCAACGGACTGGCTTTTAATCAGTTTGAGGTGTTTAACGATGAACTGGGCAAACCGCGCCTGCGTTTATGGGGTGAGGCGCAAAAACTGGCTGAGAAGCTTGGCGTGGTCAATATGCACGTGACGCTGGCGGATGAACGACGCTACGCCTGTGCGACGGTAATTCTCGAAAGTTAAACTTTGTCCGCGTGGTGCATCAGTACAAATTTGTCCCACAGCTGCTCTTCTGATTCCACATGCGCAGGATCCTTGAGGATGGTGTTTGGAATAGGGCACACTTTCTGACAAGTCGGCGTCTCGTAATGACCGATGCATTCGGTACAGCGATCGCTGTTAATCTCATAAATGCTGTCACCCATCGAAATCGCCTCGTTAGGGCATTCGGGTTCGCACATATCGCAATTGATGCATTTTTTGGTGATTAACAGCGCCATCAGGAAAATCTCAGAAACATCACAAACAGGGCGGGCATTATACGCTCATTCCCTGCTCAAACCAGTTTTTTTACCAGCTCTTCGCTATGACGAATACGCTCCGGCGCATGTTCTAAATCCTGCTGTACGAGCGCCACAAAGAGCAAATCCGTCAGCATCATCTGCGCGCTGGTGGACGAAATCGCCGCGCTGCGCGTCGCTTGTTCCTCAGCAATGGTGTACAGGCAACGCGTGGCGCGTTGTTGCAGGGCGTTAGGCGTAAAACCGGTGATCGCCAGGATCTTCCCGCCCACACGCAGCGCCTCATCAGAGGCCAGATTGATTTCACGCCGCTCGCCGGAATACGAAATTGCCACCAACAGATCGTCTGGAGCCATAGCCTGAACCGTCGACAGGAGGGCATGCATATCCTGTTCGGCCATGGCGTTGTAACCAATTTTCGTTAGCTTCCAGCCAAAGTTCCGCGCCACCAGTCCGGATGCGCCAATACCCGTCAGAATGATCCGTCTCGCACTGCGCAGCATGGCGACACTCTCGAGCAGTTTTTCTTCGCTATTCACATCAAGCGTGGCGTGCATTGCCGTCACGTTCTCCTTGATGAGTTTTTCCCCGACGAGCCGCATCGGGTCATCACCGCGAATCTGATTGTGCAGCGGCATGGATTGCGGATTTGGGTTGTTGACCAGCGCTTCGCTGATCGCCAGTTTTAGTGCCGGAAAGCCTTTAAACCCAATCTTTTGCGCAAATTTAACGACGCTCGACTGGCTGACTCCCGCTTCGCTGGCGAGCTGTTGAGAGCTTAAGTGACGCGCATGATCGGGCTGCGCCAGCAGGAAATCCGCCAGTTTTTTGTCGCTCTGGGCAAAGCCCGCATAACGCTGGCGAATACGGATTAAGCAGTTCATACGTCCTCCTGGCGAAAATGTGATAGCCGCAGCAAATCGAAGTTTGCTCACCTGAATGAATTTTATATTCCACTATAGTACGAGTATTATGAATTAAAAATTCCTGAGGTACAAAAGATGAATCTTGGCTCGCTAGTTTCAGAATCACGTAATCCACAAACCATGGACCTGGATGCATTGTCCACCTTTGACCTTGTAACCCGTTTTAATCAACAGGATACGCTGGTCGCGCTGGCAGTGAAAGAGACATTGCCCGAGGTCGCTAAAGCCGTGGATGCGGCAGCCGATGCGCTTAAAGCTGGTGGACGCATAATTTACATGGGCGCAGGGACCAGCGGGCGGCTGGGGGTGCTGGATGCGTCTGAATGTCCGCCAACCTTTGGCGTGCCGCACGGTCTGGTTCTTGGCCTGATTGCAGGCGGACCCGGCGCATTATTAAAAGCGGTTGAAGGGGCTGAGGACAATCAGCAACTGGGCGCAGACGATCTCATGGCCGTTAATCTGAGTGCTAATGATGTCGTGGTCGGTCTGGCCGCGTCCGGGCGCACACCGTACGTCATCGGTGGACTGGAATATGCCAAACAGCAGGGCTGCACCACGGTCGCTATCTCCTGCAATCCGGGTTCGCCGATTGCCCAGATCGCGGCGATTGCGATCTCGCCGGTTGTGGGGCCAGAAGCGTTGACTGGCTCGACGCGGCTTAAATCCGGCACGGCGCAAAAGCTGGTGCTCAACATGATCTCTACCGGTGCGATGGTGAAATTCGGCAAGGTCTACCAGAACCTGATGGTGGATATGCAAGCCACCAATATCAAGCTGGTGGACAGAGCCTGCCGCATGGTGGTGCAGGCGACAGGGGCCAGTCGTGAAGAGGCTGAGGCTGCGCTCAAAAAAACCGATCACGATGTGAAACCCGCCATTCTGATGATTCTGAGTGGGCTAGACGCCGCGGCGGCGCGCGCTAAGCTCGACGCTCATCACGGTTTCTTGCGAGCGGCGTTGGAAAACTAAAAATAACAGAGGCGTGTATGGAAAAAACAGCAGCGCTCGCCAGCGAGATTTTGCAGGGGATTGGCGGAGAGAAAAATATTCTGCGTCTTGAAAACTGCATGACGCGGGTACGAGTAGAAGTTCAGGATGACGATCGGCTTGATATTGCTCGTCTGAAAAAGCTCTCTGGCGTCAGCGGATACGTCAAACAAGGTGCCCAGCACCAGCTGATTGTCGGGCCGGGTAAAGCCGCGCAGGTTGTCGATGCGATGCGGGCGTTAATGGGGGCAGGCGGTGCTGGCGTACTTGATGATGCCGAACGCACCAAAGCGCAGGCGAAAGCCAAATATAAAGCGCCAATGAGCGATGCGCTGCGACAGCTGGCTAACGTCTTTATTCCGCTGATTCCTGCGTTTATCGCCTCTGGTCTGATTACTGGCATTATCAATATTCTCAAGCGGCCAGACATCGTCGGGGATTTCGCAACGCAGTATCCCAATATGCTGGGGATCCTGGGCATATTCGGCAGCGCAGTATTTGCCATTATGAATATCCTGGTCGGCGTCAATGCCGCGAAGGTGTTTGGCGGATCGCTGGCGATGGGCGGCGTAATGGCGGGGATCCTTTCCAGCCCGCAGTTGGCGCAGATCACGCTGTTTGGTGAGGCGCTCCAGCCGGGGCGGGGTGGCGTAATCGCGGTGCTGTTGGTGGTCGTTCTGATGTGCTGGGTGGAGAAAAAGCTGCGCAGCCTGCTGCCTGGCTCAATTGAGTTAATCCTTAATCCGCTACTGACGACGCTGATCACTGGGAGTATCGCGATTGTGGCGCTGCAACCGCTAGGCGGTTGGATCTCAGAGGCCATTGCTCACGGTGCTTCTTTAGCTATCGATCGCGGTGGCCTGCTGGTTGGGGCGATTCTGTCCGGGACCTTCCTGCCACTGGTATTAACCGGTTTACATCAGGGGCTGGTGCCGATTCACGTTGAACTGGTTCAGGCGCATGGCTATAACGCCCTGCTGCCAATCCTGTCGATGGCGGGCGTTGGACAAGTGGGTGCGGCCATTGCGGTACTGATGAAAACGCGTAACGCCCGACTGAAAAAGGTCATCAAAGGGGCGCTGCCGGTGGGGCTGTTGGGTATCGGCGAGCCGCTTATTTTTGGCGTCACGCTCCCGCTCGGCAAACCGTTCCTCGGTGCGTGTCTGGGTGGTGCCGTGGGCGGGGCGCTGATCAGCTACTGGAAAGTGGCAACCGTTATTACCTTTGGCATTTCAGGTTTACCGCTGGCATTAACCATCGTGACCGGAAAAGTCATGCTCTATCTGTTAGGCTATCTAATAGCAGTAATAGCCGGGTTCCTGTTTACCTGGCTGTTAGGGTTCAACGATCCAGAGGAGTAAGGTTTGGTTAATCACGAGCGACGTGTTGTCTTTTTCGATTTAGATGGAACGCTGCATCAGCAGGATATGTTTGGCACATTTATGCGCTATCTGCTGCGCCGCCAGCCCCTCAATGCGCTGCTCGTGCTGCCTCTTTTGCCGGTGATTGGCATCGCGCTGTTGATTAAAGGACGCGCGGCTCGTTGGCCGATGAGCCTGCTGTTATGGGGATGTACTTTTGGTCACAGTGAGGCGCGGCTCATGCAGCTTCAACAGGATTTTGCCCTGTGGTTCCGTGAGCATGTCATCGCCTTTCCGGTAGTCCAGGAACGTCTGACCACCTATCTGAATGCTAATGATGCCGATATCTGGTTAATTACCGGTTCTCCCCAGCCGCTGGTGGAGCAGGTCTATTTTGATACGCCGTGGCTGCCACGCGTAAATCTTATCGCCACCCAAATTGGCCGAGCCTATGGTGGTTGGGTGCTGACCCTGCGCTGCCTCGGGCATGAGAAAGTCGTTCAACTTGAGAAAAAAATCGGCACTCCGCTGCGGCTGTACAGCGGTTACAGCGACAGCAAACAAGATAACCCACTGCTCTACTTTTGCCAGCACCGCTGGCGAGTCACGCCGTCTGGTGAACTTCAGCAACTGGAATAGTGTTAATCATAACGGGTGTGTATAATGCGCCCGCTTTTCAGACTGGAGTATTATCCGTTGTCCGACCTTGAACTCAATCATGAATACTGGATGCGCCATGCGCTTCAGCTTGCCAAACGCGCTTGGGATGAGGGCGAAGTGCCCGTGGGTGCCGTTCTGGTACATAACAACCAAGTGATTGGGGAAGGGTGGAACCGCCCGATTGGGCGTCACGATCCGACTGCACATGCTGAAATTATGGCGCTGCGTCAGGGCGGTCTGGTACTACAAAACTATCGTCTGCTCGAAACCACGCTGTACGTCACGCTGGAACCTTGCGTGATGTGCTCTGGTGCGATGGTACACAGTCGCATCGGGACGCTGGTCTTTGGGGCGCGCGACGAAAAAACAGGCGCAGCGGGATCGCTGATGGACGTGCTACGGCATCCGGGTATGAACCATCAGGTGCAGATTATCGACGGGGTGCTTGCACCAGAGTGTTCGGGGCTATTAAGTGATTTCTTTCGAATGCGCCGTCAGCAGAAAAAGCAACAAAAGGCAGAATCGACGTCGTCGCCGGGTGATTGAGTTCATGCGGTGAAACCACCGGATAGCTCTGCGCGATCTGCTTGGCCTGTGTCACTTCCTTTTCCTTTTCCATCAGATAACCCACAAGGCTTATCTGATATTTCCGGATATTTTCCACATAGGCGTAAGCCTCATGCCCACGCGCATAGCCGTAGGTCAGCTTGTTGTACCAGGGTTTCTGGCTTAGGAGTGGCAAACGCTGTTTAACGTCGGACCAGCTGTCCGGGTTTCCTTTCGTTTTCGCCGTCAACGCACGGGCGTCGAGCATATGCGCGTAGCCCATATTGTAGGCCGCGAGCGCAAACCAAATCCGCTCTTCTTCCGGTACGGTATCCGGTACTTTTGCCATCATGTCCTGCAAATAGCGCGCGCCGCCGCTGATGCTCTGTTCGGCGTCGGTGCGATCGGTCAGGCCGAGACTTTGTGCGGTATTTTTGGTGAGCATCATCAGCCCGCGCACACCGGTCGGTGACGTCGCCTGGGCATCCCAATGTGATTCCTGATAGGAGATAGCCGCCAGCAGACGCCAGTCAATTTCCTCGGCGTATTTCTCAAAGAGGGGCTGCAAATCGGGCAACACGCTGTCAACGGCACGCAGGAAGCTGCGGGTATCAACGTAATCAAAATCACCGCCGTGCCCAAGATATTTCTCTTCAAGCCGCGCCAGGATGCCTTCTTCATTCATGGAATTAAAGAAATCGAGTATGGCGGCGGAAAGCGTCTGATCGTCGTCGAGCGGACTAAACCAGGTGACGGGCTGTTCATCGGTTACATCAAGCGCAACGGCGATTTCTGGATGAACGCGCTGGAAAAAACTGATCGCAACAGAATCGGCGATCGTGTACGCCAGCTTTTTGTCTTTCACTTGCTCCAGCAGCGCAGTCGTGCCGAGTTTCTCATCGACTTTCCAGCTCAGATCCGGATATTTTTTCTCTTTCAGCGCACGCAGATCGTCAATGACCACGTGCCCCGGTGCGACGGTGAGCTGCTGATCGTTGAGCGTGGCCATCGTACGCGGGCGAACGCCACCGACGCGGTATACCACCTGTTGCGAAACAGAATAGTATGTCGGGCCAGGTTGATAGTTTTTGCTCCGCTCGCTGTTATACACAAGCCCTGCGGCCAGCAGGTCGGCATCGTCATTATCCAGGTCGTCAAACAGCTGGCTGATATTCTGGCGAACGGTGATTTTGAGCTTTACGCCAAGGTAATCGGCAAACTGTTGCGCCAGTTCATAGTCCAGGCCAATGATTTTGCCATTCACATTGTTATAGGTCAGCGGGGAGTCGAGAGTACTGACGCGCAGTTCCCCCCGCGACTGAATCGCGGCGATACGGTTTTCGGCTTTGCCAAACCAGGGAATAGAAGGCCATAAGGCCGCTGCCAGCAGCAAGGTGACTATGCCGATGAGCAGATAATTAATCTTGAATTTTTTCAATTAGTTAATTCTCTGCGCCGTGCGATGCCTCAGTGTGCTGTAGTCATGTTAAGAATAAGGTTTACCATTGAATGAGCGGCATTTTGCGTAAACTTGCGCCAGTTGGCAACTAATTACAGAGACAGGTAACACCAATCGATAAAAATTCAGAATGATTTTATTTCGACGCAAACGGTTTCGTCGGCGCTCAGGATTCTCTATAATGACGCCCGTTTTCCCCTTGCGCACACTGTAAGCGCCTCAAGCGCTTCGAAGACGAGAGACTTATGATGGAAATTCTGCGTGGTTCGCCTGCACTATCTGCCTTCCGTATCAACAAACTGCTGGCACGTTTTCAGGCTGACGGCCTTCCGGTAAGCACTATTTACGCTGAGTATGTCCATTTTGCCGACCTGAATGCTCCTTTAAATGCAGAACAGCGAGCGCAGCTCGAACGCCTGCTCAAGTATGGTCCGAGTCTGAGCAGCCACACGCCGACCGGTAAACTGATTCTTGCTACACCTCGTCCGGGCACCATCTCCCCCTGGTCTTCTAAAGCGACTGACATCGCCCACAACTGCGGCCTGAGCCAGATCAATCGTCTGGAACGCGGCGTAGCGTATTACGTTGAAGCCTCGACGTTGACAGATGAACAGTGGCAGACGGTAGCCGCTGAGCTGCACGATCGCATGATGGAGAGCGTGTTTGCCTCTCTGGACGACGCGCAACAGCTGTTTTCCCATCATCAGCCGGCACCCGTGCAAAGCGTGGATCTGCTGGGCTTGGGCCGCCAGGCGCTGATTGACGCCAACCTGCGTTTAGGGCTGGCGCTCGCGGATGACGAAATTGACTACCTGCAGGATGCGTTCATTAAGCTGAACCGCAACCCTAACGACATCGAACTGTATATGTTCGCGCAGGCGAACTCTGAGCATTGTCGCCATAAGATTTTTAACGCCGACTGGATTATCGACGGCGAAGAACAGCCAAAGTCGCTGTTCAAAATGATTAAAAACACCTTTGAGAAAAACCCTGAGCACGTGCTGTCTGCGTATAAAGACAACGCGGCGGTCATGGAAGGGTCTGAAGTGGGCCGCTTTTTCGCCGATCGCGAAGCAGGGCGCTATGACTTCCACCAGGAACCAACGCATATCCTGATGAAGGTCGAAACGCATAACCACCCGACGGCGATTTCGCCATGGCCAGGTGCGGCGACAGGCTCCGGCGGCGAAATTCGTGACGAAGGCGCAACCGGACGTGGCGCGAAACCAAAAGCAGGGCTGGTGGGCTTCTCCGTTTCAAACTTGCGTATTCCTGGCTTTGAACAGCCGTGGGAAGAAGATTTCGGCAAGCCGGATCGCATTGTCACCGCGCTCGATATCATGACCGAAGGCCCGCTGGGTGGCGCAGCCTTTAACAACGAATTTGGTCGCCCGGCCCTGAACGGCTACTTCCGTACCTATGAAGAAAAAGTCGACAGCCATAACGGCGAAGAGCTGCGCGGGTATCACAAACCGATCATGCTGGCGGGTGGGATCGGCAATATTCGCGCCGATCACGTCCAAAAAGGCGAGATCGTCGTGGGCGCTAAACTTATCGTCCTGGGCGGTCCGGCCATGAATATCGGTCTTGGCGGCGGCGCGGCGTCTTCTATGGCGTCCGGTCAATCTGACGCAGACCTTGATTTTGCCTCCGTTCAACGCGACAACCCGGAAATGGAACGTCGCTGTCAGGAAGTGATCGACCGCTGCTGGCAGCTTGGCGATGCCAACCCGATTCTGTTTATCCACGACGTCGGCGCGGGCGGTCTTTCGAACGCCATGCCAGAGCTGGTGAGCGATGGCGGCCGCGGTGGCCGCTTCAATCTGCGCGATATTTTGAGCGATGAGCCAGGCATGAGCCCGCTGGAAATCTGGTGTAACGAATCCCAGGAACGCTACGTGATGGCCGTTGCTGCCGATCAGTTGCCGCTGTTTGACGAGCTGTGCCGCCGCGAGCGCGCGCCGTACGCGGTGATTGGCGAAGCGACAGAAGAGCTGCACCTGACCATGAACGATCCGCATTTCGACAATCAGCCGATCGATCTGCCGCTGGACGTGCTGCTGGGCAAAACACCAAAAATGACCCGCGACGTGCAAACCCGTAAAGCGACGGGTAAGGCGCTGGATCTGCAGGGTGTGACGATTGCTGATGCGGTAAACCGCGTGCTGCATCTGCCTGCGGTGGCAGAGAAAACCTTCCTGGTGACCATCGGTGACCGTTCCGTGACCGGTATGGTGGCACGCGATCAAATGGTTGGCCCGTGGCAGATCCCGGTGGCGAACTGCGCGGTTACGACCGCGAGCCTCGATAGCTACTATGGCGAAGCGATGGCGCTGGGCGAACGTACGCCTGTCGCACTGCTCGACTTTGCTGCTTCTGCGCGTCTGGCTGTTGGCGAAGCGCTGACGAACATTGCGGCCACGCAGATTGGCGACATCAAACGCATCAAATTGTCCGCAAACTGGATGGCGGCCGCAGGCCACCCTGGTGAAGACGCGGGGCTGTACGAAGCGGTGAAAGCGGTAGGCGAAGAGCTGTGTCCGGCGCTGGGCCTGACCATTCCGGTGGGCAAAGACTCAATGTCGATGAAAACCCGCTGGCAGGAAGGCAATCAGCAGCGCGAGATGACGTCTCCGCTGTCGCTGGTGATTACCGCATTTGCGCGTGTTGACGATGTGCGTCATACCATCACACCGCAGCTGTCTACCGACGATAACGCCCTGTTGCTTATCGACCTGGGTAAAGGGCACAACGCGCTGGGCGCGACCGCGCTGGCGCAAGTGTACCGTCAACTCGGTGACAAACCTGCTGACGTACGCGATGTGGCTCAGCTGAAAGGCTTCTACAATGCGATTCAGGCGCTGGTTGCTGCGCGCCAACTGCTGGCCTACCACGACCGTTCAGACGGTGGCCTGATGGTTACTCTGGCTGAGATGGCCTTTACCGGCCACTGCGGCGTGGAAGTGAATATTGCTGGGCTGGGTAACGATCGTCTGGCGGCCCTGTTCAACGAAGAGCTGGGTGCGGTGATTCAGGTACGTGCGGCGGATCGCGAGGCTGTTGAAGCGTTGCTTGAACAGCACGGTCTGGCTGATTGCGTGCATTATCTGGGTAAAGCCGTAGCGGGCGACCGCTTTGTCATTGAAGCGGACGGCCATGCGGTGTATAGCGAGAGCCGCTCCCGACTTCGCATGTGGTGGGCTGAAACCACCTGGCAGATGCAGCGCCTGCGTGATAACCCGGAATGCGCTGACCAGGAGCATGAGGCGAAAGCCAACGATAACGATCCTGGCCTGAATGTGAAGCTCTCTTTCGATATCAACGAAGATATTGCGGCTCCGTATATTTCGACCGGTGCGCGTCCGAGAGTGGCGGTGCTGCGCGAGCAGGGCGTGAACTCCCACGTTGAGATGGCGGCAGCGTTCCACCGTGCAGGCTTCGATGCTATCGACGTCCACATGAGCGACCTGTTGGCTGGCCGTATGGGCCTTGAAGACTTCCAGGCGCTGGTGGCCTGCGGCGGCTTCTCCTACGGTGACGTGCTGGGCGCGGGTGAAGGCTGGGCGAAGTCCATTCTCTTCAACAACCGCGTGCGCGATGAGTTCGAAACCTTCTTCCATCGTCCACAGACGCTGGCATTGGGCGTGTGTAACGGTTGCCAGATGATGTCCAATCTGCGCGAAGTTATCCCGGGTAGTGAAGCCTGGCCGCGCTTTGTACGTAACCAGTCGGACCGCTTTGAAGCGCGCTTTAGCCTGGTCGAAGTCACTCAAAGCCCGTCGCTGCTGTTGCAAGGTATGGTGGGTTCACAGATGCCGATTGCGGTTTCGCATGGCGAAGGGCAAGTTGAACTGCGTGACGCTGCGCATCTCGCAACGCTCGAAAGTAAAGGTCTGGTGGCGCTGCGCTTTGTCGATAACAACGGCAATGTGACGCAGAACTACCCGGCAAACCCGAACGGCTCGGCGAACGGCATTACCGCAGTGACCAACGAAAGTGGCCGTGTAACCATTATGATGCCGCATCCGGAGCGTGTATTCCGTACTGTCAGCAACTCGTGGCATCCGGAAAACTGGGGCGAAGACAGCCCATGGATGCGCATTTTCCGCAATGCGCGCAAGCAGTTGGGGTAATCCATCTGCCTCTCGCCGGACGATAATCGTTACGTCCGGTGGATGAGATGTGCTTTCAAAGCCCGGTTCGCATCTGCGCGCCGGGTTTTTTCATTGTGATATCACGCATCTTTAGGTGTCGGTATTACACGACAATGGTACAGTTGTCGTGTCTCTAAAAGGCGACACTTAACGCTATGATTTATAAAGCAGTCTGGAAGTTTGAAATAAGGTGTAGCCAATGAGCGACACTTAGCCTGGAAATCATTCAGGCAATAAGTAACACGATGTTGTAGTAAAAGTCATATATTTCATAATGTTAATATTTTGTTTTGATTTTTGGCACGGCTGTTGCATAATATTAATCAGTGGCTCATTCACCCTCTTATGTCAGCCCCTTCGGGACGCGCTACATAAACTTCGAATGACGCACAAAAAGGTGCCTGCCGTCCAACTACTGATTATTGCTCACGCTTTATCAGGCTCCGGGCGAAACGTCGAGTAAGGCACCGCCTCATTTCATAACAAAGCCGGGTTTTTACCCGGCTTTGTTGTATCTGAAGGTCAGACTCGGTACGCTCTCCAGACCCCCCTCACTGAGAGAGTCATGCGTTGAAACGCTGGTCTGTTTTTCCTCGCTCCCTGCGACAGCTTGTTATGATGGCCTTCCTGCTCATCTTGTTACCCCTGTTGGTGCTGGCATGGCAGGCGTGGCAAAGCCTTAATGCGCTCAGCGCCCAGGCCGCGCAGACTAACCGCACGACGCTCATTGATGCCCGACGCAGCGAAGCGATGACCAACGCCGCGCTGGAAATGGAGCGCAGCTATCGCCAGTATTGCGTGCTGGACGACCGTACGCTGGAAAAGGTCTATCAAAATCAACGCAAACGCTACAGCGAAATGCTGGACGCGCATGCGGGTGTGCTCCCGGACGATAAGCTGTATCAGGCGTTGCGCCAGGATCTGAACGATCTGGGGCAATTGCAGTGCAAAAACAGTGGGCCTGATGAGGTCGCAACTGTCCGGCTCGAAGCGTTTGCCAGCGCCAATACCGAGATGGTGCAAACAACCCGTACCGTTATTTTTTCGCGTGGGCAGCAGCTGCAACAGGAAATCGCCGAGCGCGGTCAGTTCTTTGGCTGGCAAGCGCTGGTGCTGTTTATGGTCAGCCTGGCGCTGGTGCTGCTGTTTACCCGAATGATCATCGGCCCGGTAAAAGGCATCGAACGGATGATTAATCTTCTGGGGGAAGGAAAGTCCCTCGGAAATACCGTGGTCTTTAAAGGGCCACGGGAATTGCGTTCCGTGGGTCAACGCATTATCTGGCTCTCGGAGAGGCTGGCGTGGCTGGAATCACAGCGCCACCAATTTTTACGCCATATCTCCCACGAATTAAAAACGCCGCTTGCCAGCATGCGCGAAGGAACTGAATTGCTCGCCGATGAAGTGGCAGGGCCGTTAACCGCCGAGCAAAAAGAGATCGTCGAGATCCTCGACGCCAGTAGCCGTAATCTGCAAAAACTGATTGAACAACTGCTTGATTACAACCGTAAACTGGCCGATGGCGCGGTTGAACTGGAACGCGTTGAGATCGAACCGCTGGTGGATATGGTGCTCTCCGCCCACAGCTTGCCAGCGCGAGCTAAAATGATGCATACCGAACTGGATCTCCAGGAGCCAGTCTGTTTTGCAGAGCCTATGCTATTAATGAGTGTACTGGATAATCTTTATTCCAATGCGGTGCACTATGGTACTGAATCCGGTAACATTTATATTCGTAGTTTCACCCAGGGATCGCGGGTGTGTGTGGATGTCGCCAATACCGGAGATCCCATTCCGGATGACGAAAAAAAGATGATTTTTGAGCCCTTTTTCCAGGGAAGTCATCAGCGAAAAGGTGCGGTAAAGGGGAGCGGGTTGGGCTTAAGTATTGCCCGCGATTGCATACGGCGTATGCACGGCGAGTTGTATATCTCGCATGACGATCGCGCGGATGTTTGCTTTCGTATCGAACTGCCTCTTGAGCCGGAAAAATCAATGCAATGAATCTAAGTCTGGTGAGTATGTTACACGTCTTTTCTCGCGCCATTAACGCGGTGTTTTCCAGTAAAATTATCCGTACGGGTCTGCCATGTCTGCTGCTGGCGGGATGCGTTGCCCATACGCCGAAAAGTGCAATCAGCGATAAACAAGACGATAAATTACCTGAGCATCAGTTGGCCGATTTTCTCTCGACAGAGTGCGAAAACATCTGGCAGCTGAGCGGCCACGACGTCGAAGCGAACCCTCTGTTCTGGTTGCGTGGCATTGATTGCGCCGATCGGTTGTCACCAGCGGCGGCGCGCGCGCAGGCCCACCAGTGGGCTGATGATACCTGGCAGGACAGTTTCAAACGCGGCATCCTGCTGGCCAATGCCAAAATTAACCCGGTCGAGCGTCGTGTGAATACCACGCGGATGGATGCGCTCAGCCCACAAATTCCTGCGCAAGTGCGCCCGGTATATCAACTCTGGCGTGACGGGCAGGTTCTGCAATTGCAGCTTGCCGAAGAGCGCTTCCGCTACGGTAAATTGCAACAATCTGCGGACGGTGAACTGGATACGCTTCGGTCACAACAACAGTATTTGCGCGCGCAGCTTGAGACCACGACGCGCAAGCTGGAAAACCTTACGGATATTGAGCGTCAGCTGTCCACGCGTAAACCGGCCAGCAACTATTTACCGGATGCTTCTAAGACCAACGCACAGCCGGCCAAAACGCCTGATGAGGACAGTGATACTTCGAAACAAGAGGACGTGAAGCCATGACAAGTCGCAAACCTGCCCATCTCCTGCTGGTGGATGACGATCCCGGCTTGCTGAAGCTGTTGGGAATGCGCCTGGTCAGCGAGGGTTACAGCGTTGTCACTGCCGAAAGTGGGCAGGAAGCGCTGAAAACGCTTGGTCGAGAGAAAATCGATCTGGTGATCAGCGATCTGCGCATGGACGAGATGGATGGCATGCAGCTGTTCGTTGAAATCCAGAAGCTGCAGCCTGGAATGCCGGTCATTATTCTCACGGCGCATGGCTCGATTCCTGATGCGGTCGCCGCAACACAGCAGGGGGTATTTAGCTTCCTGACCAAGCCGGTGGACAAAGACGCGTTGTATAAAGCGATCGACGATGCGCTGGAACATTCCGCGCCGTCCGTTGATGAAAAATGGCGTGAATCCATCGTGACGCGCAGCCCGATTATGCTGCGCTTGCTGGAGCAGGCGCGCATGGTCGCACAATCGGACGTCAGTCTGCTGATTAATGGGCAGAGCGGGACCGGGAAAGAGATCCTGGCGCAGGCGATTCACAACGCCAGCCCGCGCAGCAAAAACGCATTTATCGCCATCAACTGCGGTGCGCTTCCTGAACAACTGCTGGAATCTGAACTCTTTGGTCATGCGCGCGGCGCGTTTACGGGCGCGGTGAGCAGCAGGGAAGGGCTTTTCCAGGCCGCAGAAGGCGGGACGCTTTTCCTTGATGAAATTGGTGATATGCCCGCGCCATTGCAGGTCAAACTGCTGCGCGTGTTGCAGGAGCGCAAAGTGCGCCCGCTGGGCAGCAACCGTGATATCGACATTAACGTACGGATTATCTCGGCTACTCACCGTGATTTGCCAAAAGCGATGGAGCGTAAAGAGTTCCGCGAAGATCTCTACTACCGCCTGAACGTCGTCAATCTGAAGATCCCGGCGCTGGCGGAGCGCGCGGAAGATATTCCGCTGCTGGCGAATCATCTTTTGCGTCAGTCGGCGGACAGACATAAGCCGTTCGTGCGCGCGTTTTCAACCGATGCAATGAAACGGCTGATGACCGCAGGCTGGCCGGGTAACGTGCGCCAACTGGTGAACGTGATCGAACAGTGCGTGGCGCTGACCTCCTCGCCGGTGATCAGCGATGCGCTGGTGGAGCAGGCGCTTGAAGGCGAAAACACCGCGCTGCCGACGTTTGTTGAAGCGCGTAATCAGTTTGAGCTGAACTATCTGCGTAAGCTGCTGCAAATCACCAAGGGCAACGTGACGCATGCCGCGCGCATGGCCGGGCGAAACCGCACAGAGTTTTATAAACTGCTGTCGCGCCATGAGCTGGAAGCGAACGACTTTAAAGAGTAATACCGCAAATTTGATTGTTTATGATACTGTGAGCAATCGATTACGAAGCTGCAAAAGACAGGCGTTTAAGGACCCACCATGAAAAAGATTGATGCGATTATTAAACCTTTCAAACTCGATGATGTACGTGAAGCGCTGGCGGAAGTTGGCATTACCGGCATGACAGTGACAGAGGTCAAAGGTTTTGGTCGCCAGAAGGGCCACACCGAGCTGTACCGTGGCGCAGAGTACATGGTGGACTTCCTGCCGAAAGTGAAAATCGAAATTGTGGTGACTGACGATATCGTGGATACCTGTGTGGATACTATTATCCGCACGGCGCAAACCGGTAAAATTGGTGACGGTAAGATCTTTGTCTTTGATGTGGCGCGCGTTATCCGTATTCGTACGGGTGAAGAAGACGACGCCGCCATCTAATCTGAATATTCCCCTCCCGCTCGGGAGGGGAATCGTACTACAGCACTTTATGCGGGCCGAAGCATTCGTAATGAATGTTGTCTTTATTCACGCCCAGCTCAACCAGCTGCTTCGCGGCAAACTGCATAAACGCCACCGGCCCACAGACGTAAAACTGCATCTCTGGCGCGCTGAATAGTCCCTCATGTAGACTCAAATCCATCAGCCCTTCGCTGTCAAAATGGCCCGTTGCACGGTCTGCTTCCGTCGGCAGACGATACCAGGTGTGTGCGTTAAAACGCGGCAAACCGGCCGTCATGGCGGCGATCTCATCGGCAAAGGCGTGCACATCGCCGTTTTCAGCCGCGTGGAACCAGTTAACCTGAGCGCTATGTTTTGCCTGAGCAAGCGTGTCCAGCATCGCCAGCATGGGCGTTTGGCCGACACCTGCGGAAATCAGCGTAACTGGCGTATTGGCGTCAACAGCCATAAAGAAATCCCCCGCTGGGGCGGCAAGATGAACTTCATCGCCCACTACGGCGTGGTTATGCAGCCAGCTTGATACCTGACCGCCATCTTCGCGTTTCACCGCAATGCGATAGCCTTTACCGTTTGGCTTGCGGGTCAGTGAATATTGGCGGATTTCCTGATGCGGGAATCCCTCAGGCTTGATCCACACGCCAAGATACTGGCCTGGCTGATAGTCCGCGACAGGCAGACCATCAACCGGCTCAAATTCAAAACTGGTGATCAGAGCGCTACGCGGCGTTTTTTCAACGATGCGGAAAGCACGCGTTCCTTCCCAACCGCCGTTTTTAGTGGCGTGTTCACTGTAGATTTGCGCTTCGCGATTGATAAACACATTTGCCAGCACGCCGTAGGCTTTGCCCCAGGCATCCAGCACCTCCTGACCAGGACTGAACATCTCATCCAGCGTCGCCAGCAGATGACTACCGACAATATTGTACTGCTCCGGTTTGATCTGGAAGCTGGTGTGTTTTTGGGCGATTTTTTCGACCGCGGGCAAAAGCGCTGCAAGATTATCGATGTTGCTGGCGTACGCCGCGATGGCGTTGAACAGGGCTTCGCGTTGATCGCCGTTGCGCTGGTTGCTCATGTTGAAAATCTCTTTGAGCTCCGGGTTGTGCGCGAACATGCGATCGTAGAAATGGGCGGTGAGTTTTGGTCCGGTTTCAACCAGCAGGGGAATCGTGGCCTTGACCGTAGCGATGGTTTGAGCGTCTAACATAGCATTTTCCTTCAGGTGATTTTCTAATGATGTATTTTATATGCATCTTATAAAAAATAACCCTGCGTTGTAAATGGGTCTGTGCATCATGAAAAATGTGCATCACAAACCTGAAAAGAAATCCGTTGAAAATCGTGAGGGCTTTATTCCTCAAACCCTTGCGTGGCGTACAGGTAAACGTTTGCGTAAATTCGTTTGTCAAGACCTGTTATCGCACAACTATTCGGTTATACTGTGGCGCGTTGTCCAACAGGACCGGCTTTTTAGGCCAAATTTTATTGTTAGCTGAGTAGGAGAAGCGGATGTTAAAGCGTGAAATGAACATTGCCGATTATGATGCAGAACTGTGGCAAGCAATGGAGCAGGAAAAAGTACGTCAGGAAGAGCACATCGAACTGATCGCCTCCGAAAACTACACCAGCCCGCGCGTTATGCAGGCTCAGGGTTCTCAGCTGACCAACAAATACGCTGAAGGTTATCCAGGCAAACGCTATTACGGCGGTTGCGAGTACGTTGATATCGTTGAACAGCTGGCGATCGACCGTGCAAAAGAGCTGTTTGGCGCAGATTACGCTAACGTTCAGCCGCACTCCGGTTCTCAGGCTAACTTTGCGGTTTACACCGCGCTGCTGCAACCGGGTGACACCGTGCTGGGTATGAACCTTGCACAAGGCGGTCACCTGACTCACGGCTCACCGGTTAACTTCTCAGGCAAACTGTACAACATCATCCCTTACGGCATTGATGAGTCCGGTAAAATTGACTACGAAGACATGGCGAAGCAGGCTCAGACCCACAAACCGAAGATGATTATCGGTGGCTTCTCTGCTTACTCAGGCGTGGTTGACTGGGCAAAAATGCGCGAAATCGCAGACAGCATCGGTGCATATCTGTTCGTCGATATGGCGCACGTTGCGGGTCTGATTGCGGCAGGCGTTTATCCGAACCCGGTTCCACACGCACATGTCGTGACCACCACCACCCATAAAACCCTGGCGGGTCCGCGCGGCGGCCTGATCCTGGCGAAAGGCGGTGACGAAGAGCTGTACAAAAAACTGAATTCTGCTGTTTTCCCAAGCGCTCAGGGCGGCCCGCTGATGCACGTGATCGCGGCCAAAGCCGTGGCGCTGAAAGAAGCGATGGAGCCAGAGTTTAAAGTTTATCAGCAGCAGGTTGCGAAAAACGCCAAAGCGATGGTTGAAGTCTTCCTGAACCGTGGTTACAAAGTGGTTTCGGGCGGTACTGAAAACCACCTGTTCCTGCTGGATCTGGTTGATAAAAATCTGACCGGTAAAGAAGCAGACGCAGCCCTCGGCCGCGCAAACATCACCGTGAATAAAAACAGCGTACCGAACGATCCGAAGAGCCCGTTTGTGACTTCCGGTATCCGTATCGGTTCTCCGGCTGTGACGCGCCGCGGCTTCAAAGAAGCTGAAGTGAAAGAGCTGGCTGGCTGGATGTGTGATGTTCTGGATAACATCAACGACGAAGCGGTGATCGAACGTATTAAAGGTAAAGTGCTCGATATCTGCGCACGTTTCCCTGTGTACGCATAATTCTGCTCACCGTAATAGAAAAGGCCGCGCAAGCGGCCTTTAGTTTATCTAGCGCCGGTCAATGGAAATAGCACCGGGCCCGGTCACCGCCAGCAATAAGAATGCGCCAGCGATACTGACGTTTTTGTAGAAATTGATCATGTTTGGCATCACCGCATCGCCACTCATATCCCAGTAGTGGTGCCCGATCACCGCCGTTCCCAGCGTATAAAAGACAAACAGCACAGCTAGCGGGCGCGTAAAGAAACCGAGTACAATCAGGATCGCGGCAGGCACTTCCATCACCACCGCAATAATCGCGGCAAGCATGGGCATGGGCGCACCCAGCGACGTCATATATTGTACCGTTCCATCAAACCCGGTCATTTTGGGAATACCAAAAATTATAAACAGCACCACGACCGCAATACGGGCGATCAACAGTATTAACGAACGAGACTGGCCGAAATCGAAATAGCGTAGTGAGTTCATGGGGAAATGACCTCTGCAAGTGTTGTTATTTAAACGTAATACACATTCACCGTCGCCGCCATCAGCCGAACGATTCCAGTGATGTTAATTTATCGTTAATTTATAGCAGGCTAACGGCTTGCTTAATTTCGCTATTCTCGCCAGACTAACGCCTCCAAATCGGGAGGGATTCATGATTTTGCATTCCACACGCTGGCTGGCGCTCAGCTATTTCACCTACTTCTTTAGCTACGGTATTTTTCTGCCTTTCTGGAGCGTCTGGCTCGCCGGGATTGGCCTCACGCCTGAAACGATCGGCGTCCTGCTTGGTGCGGGTCTGGTGGCGCGTTTCTTAGGCAGTTTGCTGATTGCGCCGCGCGTCAGCGATCCCTCGCTGCTGATCAAATCCGTGCGCATCCTGGCACTTCTCACGCTGGTGTTCCTGGCGGGCTTTTGGGTCAGCCAGCAGTTTGCCTGGCTAATGGTGGTGATGGTCGGTTTTAACCTCTTTTTCTCCCCGCTGGTTCCCCTGACGGATGCGCTGGCCAATACCTGGCAAAAACAGATGCCGATGGATTATGGCCGGGTGCGCCTGTGGGGGTCGATAGCCTTTGTGATTGGCTCGGCGTTGGTGGGAAAACTGGTCAGCCTTTACGATTATCACGCCATTCTGGCGCTGTTGAGTGTCGGTATTGCCTCAATGCTGCTGGGGATGCTGCTGCGACCGTCCGTGATGCCACAGGGCGAAAGCCGTCATCAGGAGAGCGCGGGCTGGTCAGCCTGGAAAATGCTTATCGTGCAGAGCTGGCGTTTTCTGGCTTGCGTTTGTCTGCTGCAGGGCGCACATGCGGCGTACTATGGTTTCAGCGCGATCTACTGGCAGGGCGCGGGTTATTCCGCTTCGGCGATAGGTTATCTGTGGTCGCTTGGCGTGGTGGCGGAAGTGGTTATTTTCGCTCTGAGCAAGAAACTGTTCCGCCGCTTTGGTGCGCGCGATTTGCTGCTGCTGTCCGCCGTGTGTGGCGTGGCGCGCTGGGGGATCATGGGCTGGACGACGGAGTTACCGTGGCTTATCGTGGCGCAAATCCTGCACTGCGGCACCTTCACCGTGTGCCATCTGGCGGCAATGCGTTACATCTCAGCGCGTGAGGGCAGCGACGTTATTCGTCTGCAGGCGATTTATTCTGCCGTGGCGATGGGCGGCAGTATTGCCGTGATGACGGTTTTTGCGGGCTATTTGTACCAGCATCTCGGTCACGGCGTGTTTTGGGTGATGGCGCTGGTTGCGTTGCCCGCGATGGTGGTGCGGCCGAAAGTGACCGCGCGAAGTTAAGCGTTACGATTCCAGCATCACGCGAATATGTTCTTGCTGCTGCGTGTTCAAGGCCTCTACGGCATGAATGAGCGGCGGCGAGAACAGCGGCAGGGCGGTGGCGTAAGGCGTAATCACCAGCGCCGCCTCTCGCGGTGCCCCGTCTTTCTGGAAAGCCTGTAGCGTCAGATAGCGAATATTCAACGGCAACAGAGTCAGCTCCCGCAGTTGTTCCTCAATCAGCACTTCGCACGCTTTGTCTTCACCCGTGAGCAACACCACCTGTTTTTCATACAGGTCGGTTTCCTGCATCAGCCACGCGCCAAAGATGACGGCGACCAGGCACATCTCTTCATCCGAAAAACGCAGGCCAAATTCGGCTTCGACTTCAAACAGAACATGACGAGTGGTACGCATCAGGCGCGGATAAAGACGCCCAATCTCTTCGGGCAGACTGTTATCGATTCCGATGCCGAACAACGAACGATCCAGCGCCTGCGTCAGATGGATATACAGCTGGTCCGTTAGCCCTTGTTCATCGCTAAAGCGCATTCCCGTTTGGCCGCGAAAACGGCCGATCATTCGCGAAATCGCCTGGCGCAGCCGTTCATCCTGCTGATGGGCATCCCGCAGCGGATCGGGGGTGCGGATCATCATGAACAGCAAGGACAGAAAAAGATTCTCATCGGTATGAGGATTCTGTAGCACGCGTCGCTGCCAGTGACGAACAATCTCCTGCGCGGTCAGAAATTCCCCGCGAGACTGCGCCCAGTTACGTTGCACGGGAGAAAACTGCGGTGTAAGGCCGAGATGATGCTGTATCAGGCAATACTGCAGGTACAGCTGCAAAAACTGAACGTCACGGCACTCAAACTGGCGCTGCAGGCGGCGCGAACAGAAGTTGATCAGCGCCCGCAGATTGGTATCGTCATAAAGCGTGCGTGCAATACCAAGCTGTTTAAGCTGCGTTTTAAGCGCCGGGGTAAACTGCTGAGTGATAAAGTGCGGACACAGGCGCAATGCCCGACGCAGCCAGTGCAGCAGGCATAAGCGTTGATCGAGCGTGGTGCCTTCAAGCCGGTAGCTGCCGTCATGATGCGTCGCGATGTCGAGCCGGTGATAGCGCTGGATTTCATCGCGCGTCTCGGCTATATCTTGCCGTGCAATGTCGTCATCGACCCCATTAATGCCAACAATGCTTTGCGGGGTAACGGCAAAATCGGGCAGGTAAAGCATCAAAAGCACCTGGCAGCGACGCTGCGAACTGGAAAGCACAGATGGTATTTCAAGTGTCGTCATCATCTGTCGGTATCCAGGAGAAGTATTCGATAAGAATAGCTAAAGGATGTGCGCTGGAAAGCGCGGCGGCAGCTCTTTCCGTCAGGAATGCGGGAGAACATCACAGAATTTTTGACGTGAGGAAACGATGCAAATAGTTAAACAAAGCGCCGGCGCGCTATTTTTGGCGGTTTTATCTTTCGCTGCCGCTGCGCATCCTCACAGTTTTATCAGCATGAAAACGGAACTGGTGGCGGATGACGCGCAGATTAGCGGCTTGAAAATGCGCTGGACGATGGATGAAATCACCTCCGCCGATCTGCTCTATGATGCGGGCGATGCCAAACCGGGCGATGAAATCTGGAAAAAACTGGCGGCGGAAGTGATGGCAAATGTCCTCGGTCAGCACTATTTCACCGAATTCTGGCATAACGGGCAAAAGGTAAAGTTCCTGAATCGCCCTACAACATACGGCATGGCGCGTGACGGTCATCAGGCGGTTTTAACCTTTATTCTGCCTCTGGCACAACCGCAGCCGCTGACCGGACAGAAATACACGTTCGCCACGTTCGATCCGAGTTATTACGTCGATATGAGTTACGCCGAAGACCGTGACGTCACTTTGCCTGCGGCGCTACAAAAACGCTGTAGCATCGCCGTACATACGCCTAAGCCCAGCGACGAAACGCTCAATTTTGCGATCGCGCTGGATAAAGACGATGCGCCGCCGGAGGACATGGAACTGGGCAAACAGTTCGCGCAGCAGGTGACCGTACAATGTCAGTAATTTCAGCGTCGATGAGGACAACGCGTCGTTGGCTACACCTGTGGCCGCTGGCGCTGTTTTTGATCATTGCGGGGATTGCCGCGCTGTGGTTCTGGCAGGCGTGGCCGCAGGTGATGATGAAAAGCATCCTCTGGCAAAGAGAGGTTAACCAGCAGATGAGCGGCTTGCTGAAAGCCGTTGCGGAGAATCCGTCAAAGGCGGGAGGCTCGCTGTTGATTTTCAGCTTTCTCTACGGCGTGCTTCACGCCTTAGGACCGGGGCATGGCAAAATTGTCATTACCACCTGGCTTGCGACACATCCTTCGAAGCTGAAATCCAGTATCGGTTTAACGCTCGCGTCGTCTTTATTGCAAGGCTGTGTGGCGATTGGTCTGGTGGTCGTGGTGCTCACGCTGCTGCAACTCCCCGCTCGTCAGCTGCATATGAGCAGCTTTTGGCTGGAGAAGGGCAGCTATGCGCTGGTAGGCTTACTGGGCGTGATGCTCTGCTGGCGGGCGATCAAAAAGTTAAGTGCGCTGCTGCGCAAGCCGAAATTCAAAGCCTTTACCCCGCATCATGTTCATGACGAACGCTGCGGGTGCGGCCATCAGCATTTACCGACGCAGGAACAGCTCCATAGCGGTGATGACTGGCGCGCGCGGCTGATGATTATTTTGTCCATGGGAATGCGACCCTGTTCCGGAGCGATCATGGTTTTGCTGTTCAGTAAGGTGATTGGCGTATTTGGCTGGGGAGTGGTGTCCGCCCTGGCAATGGCGGCTGGAACGTCGTTGACGATTACGTCGCTGGCGCTGCTGGTGCACAGCTTCCGTCAACTGGCCGTCAGGCTGAGCGGTAATAAAGCCCCGGTTCTGTGGCGACAAGTAGGGTGGACGACATTAGCATTAGCGGGCGGCGTGATTCTGCTGGTGGCGGCGGTGACAATGTGGTTCAGCGCGGTGCCAGTAGGGCGAGGGTTACGACCGTTTTAACAGGGTGCGCCTGATGCCCTCACCCTAACCCTCTCCCACAGGGAGAGGGAACCGAAAGGAATTAACGCTTCAGCGCATCACTCAGTTCGTCACGCATGCTCGCCAGCATCGCTTTCACTACGCGTGGGTTACCCGCAACGATGTTACCGCTCATCAGGTGGTTGTGACCGCCTGTGAAGTCACACACCAGTGCGCCTGCTTCACGTGCAATCAGTTCACCCGCAGCAAAGTCCCATGGCTTCAGTGCGATTTCGAAATAGCCATCAACGCGGCCAGCGGCGACGTAGGCCAGATCCAGTGCAGCAGAGCCTGAACGACGGAAGTCCGCACATTCGGTGAACAGCTTGCCGAGGATTTTCATATACGTGGTGGCGTGCTGTTTGGCTTTGAATGGGAAGCCGGTCGCCAGAATGGTGCCATCCAGATCGCGAGAGTTGGTCCCACGCAGACGATAACCGTTCAGCTGTGCGCCTTGACCGCGCGTTGCGGTGAACAGTTCGTTACGCATTGGATCGTAAACAACAGCGACTTCAGTACGGCCTTTGATGCGTACTGCGATAGAAACAGAGAAGTGTGGAAGGCGTTTGACGAAGTTGGTGGTGCCATCCAGTGGATCGATAATCCATTGAACATCCTGATCTTCGCCTTCATTCTCACCGCTTTCTTCGGCGATGATGGTGTGCTGCGGGTAAGATTTGCGAATGGTTTCGATAATAATCGCTTCTGCGGCTTTATCGACGTTAGTCACAAAGTCATTGCTGCCTTTCTGGCTGGTTTCTACAGAATCGGGAGTTTCGTAGTGTTTGGCAATTACATTACCCGCCTTGCGCGCTGCGCGCACGGCGATGGTCAACATAGGATGTTGCATCGGTTACTCTCACTGGATGTTAAAGAACAGGGAAACGAAAACGGCGCAGAGTATAGCAGCGAGTTCGGATCATGTCTCTCGTTTATGATAATATGCCGGAATATTCTTCAGACAATGACCTCAGACAACTAAAACTATGCTGCAAAATATTCGAATCGTGCTGGTTGAAACATCGCATACCGGCAATATGGGCTCTGTTGCCCGTGCAATGAAAACAATGGGTTTAACCAATCTGTGGCTGGTGAATCCACTGGTGAAGCCAGACTCTCAGGCAATCGCGCTGGCTGCGGGTGCCAGTGACGTCATCGGCAACGCGCAAATCGTAGACACGCTCGACGAAGCGCTGGCGGGTTGCAGCCTTGTGGTTGGCACCAGCGCGCGCTCGCGCACGCTGCCGTGGCCGATGCTGGATCCACGCGAATGCGGTCTGAAAAGTACTGCAGAAGCCGAACATGCGCCGGTGGCGCTGGTGTTTGGCCGTGAACGCGTTGGCTTGACTAACGACGAGCTGCAAAAGTGCCATTACCACGTGGCGATTGCGGCCAACCCTGAATACAGCTCACTGAATCTGGCGATGGCGGTACAGGTTATTGCTTACGAAGTGCGCATGGCCTGGCTGGCCGCGCAGGAAAAAGGCGAGACCGCTGAACCCGAAGAAACGCCGTATCCGCTGGTGGATGATCTTGAGCGTTTTTACGGCCATCTGGAGCAAACGCTGCTCACGACCGGCTTTATCCGCGCCTCTCATCCAGGTCAGGTCATGAATAAGCTGCGCCGTCTGTTTACCCGTGCCCGTCCAGAAACCCAGGAATTGAACATTCTGCGCGGCATGTTGGCGTCAATTATTGAGCAAAAAAACAAAGAATCCTAAACGGCACAGAAGGTTAAATACCTGACTAAAACAGTCAAGTAAATAGTTGACCAATTTAGTCGGGAATGTCAGACTTGCCCCTGCTATGCAATACCCCCATTTTACAATAAAAAACCCCGGGCAGGGGCGAGTTTGAGGTTAAGTAAGACATGAGACTGACATCTAAAGGGCGTTATGCCGTGACCGCGATGCTGGACGTTGCGCTCAACTCCGAAACGGGCCCGGTTCCGTTGGCAGATATTTCAGAACGTCAGGGAATTTCCCTGTCTTATCTGGAGCAGCTTTTCTCCAGACTGCGTAAAAATGGATTGGTTTCCAGCGTTCGTGGCCCAGGCGGCGGATATCTGCTGGGTAAAGACGCGGGCAGTATTGCAGTTGGCGAAGTGATCAGCGCTGTTGACGAGTCTGTCGATGCGACGCGTTGCCAGGGCAAAGGCGGTTGTCAGGGCGGCGATAAGTGCCTGACCCACGCGCTGTGGCGCGATCTGAGTGACCGTCTGACCGGCTTCCTGAATAACATTACCCTGGGCGAGCTGGTGAATAACCAGGAAGTTCTGGATGTTTCTGGTCGTCAGCAGAGCCATGAAACGCAACGCAGTACCCGCGCGCAAGACGCTATCGACGTTAAGTTACGCGCATAATTTACCTGTCCTGTTTCTGGGCGCAGCTGTGTTGGCCGCGCGTGTTCACCCCAGCCACTTACGCATGTAAGCTCCTGGGATTCACAAGCTTGCCGCCTTGCTGCACCGCAAAACAGTTTGGGTAAAAAATTATAAAAGAGATTTTAGAATCAGGCCGGGGCATCCGTGCCCCGTTAACTCGGTCGTACATCCAGCCGGTTGCCTGATTCCTTGCATTGAAGCGATGTACGGAGTTTATAGAGCAATGAAATTACCGATCTATCTCGACTACTCCGCAACCACGCCGGTGGACCCGCGTGTTGCCGAGAAAATGATGCAGTGTCTGACCCTGGACGGAAACTTTGGTAACCCAGCTTCCCGTTCTCACCGTTTTGGCTGGCATGCTGAAGAGGCGGTTGATATCGCCCGTAATCAGATTGCTGAGCTGGTGGGTGCCGATCCGCGTGAAATTGTTTTCACCTCCGGTGCAACCGAATCCGATAACCTGGCAATAAAAGGTGCAGCCAACTTCTATCAGAAGAAAGGCAAGCACATTATTACCAGCAAAACCGAACACAAAGCCGTGCTCGATACCTGTCGCCAGCTGGAGCGTGAAGGGTTTGACGTCACCTACCTTGCGCCAAAAAGCAACGGTATCATCGACCTCAAAGAGCTCGAAGCGGCAATGCGTGATGACACCATTTTGGTTTCCATCATGCACGTTAACAACGAAATCGGCGTGGTTCAGGATATCGCGACTATCGGCGAAATGTGCCGTGCGCGCGGCATCATCTATCACGTTGACGCCACCCAGAGCGTGGGCAAACTGCCTATCGACCTGAGCCAGCTGAAAGTGGATCTGATGTCCTTCACCGGCCACAAGATTTATGGCCCGAAAGGTATCGGCGCACTGTACGTTCGTCGTAAACCCCGTATCCGCATCGAAGCACAGATGCACGGCGGCGGTCACGAGCGCGGCATGCGTTCAGGGACTCTGCCTGTTCACCAGATCGTGGGGATGGGCGAAGCCTACCGTATCGCGAAAGAAGAGATGGAAACCGAGATGGCGCGCCTGCGCACTCTGCGTAACCGTCTGTGGGACGGCGTGAAGGACATGGAAGAAGTGTACCTGAACGGCGATCTCGAGCAGGGTGTTCCAAACATTCTCAACGTCAGCTTCAACTATGTTGAAGGCGAATCGCTGATTATGGCGCTGAAAGACCTGGCCGTCTCTTCTGGTTCTGCCTGTACGTCTGCAAGCCTTGAGCCATCCTACGTGCTGCGCGCACTGGGCATGACCGATGAGCTGGCACACAGTTCTATCCGTTTCTCTTTAGGTCGTTTCACTACCGAAGAAGAGATTGACTACACCATCAAGCTCGTTCGCAACTCCATTGGCCGTCTGCGCGACCTTTCTCCACTGTGGGAAATGTTCAAACAAGGCGTGGATATCAACAGCATCGAATGGTCACATCACTAATCGGTAGGTAAGGAGATTCAATCATGGCATACAGCGAAAAAGTTATTGATCATTACGAGAACCCACGCAACGTTGGCTCTTTCGACAACAGCGACGAGAGCGTAGGCAGCGGCATGGTTGGCGCACCAGCGTGTGGCGACGTGATGAAGTTGCAGATCAAAGTCAACAATGAAGGTATCATTGAAGACGCACGTTTCAAGACTTACGGTTGCGGCTCTGCAATCGCGTCCAGCTCCCTCGTAACCGAGTGGGTGAAGGGCAAGTCTCTGGACGAAGCACAGGCAATTAAAAATACCGATATTGCTGACGAACTCGAACTGCCACCCGTGAAAATTCACTGTTCAATCCTGGCAGAAGACGCGATTAAAGCCGCTATTGCGGACTACAAAAGCAAACGTGAAGCAAAATAAGAGTTGAGGTTTAAGTATGTCGATTACCCTTAGCGACAGCGCTGCCGCGCGAGTAAGCTCCTTCCTGGAGAACCGTGGTAAAGGCTATGGCCTGCGACTGGGCGTACGTACCTCCGGCTGTTCCGGTATGGCTTATGTACTGGAATTTGTGGACGAACCGGCGACGGATGACACCGTGTTTGAAGACAAAGGCGTGAAGGTAGTGATCGATGGCAAGAGCTTGCAATTCCTCGACGGCACTCAGCTGGACTTCGTTAAAGAAGGCCTGAACGAAGGGTTTAAATTCACCAACCCGAACGTAAAAGATGAGTGCGGTTGCGGCGAAAGCTTCCACGTATAGTCGCGATCCGCTGTTATACCGAGTCATTCGTGTTGCAGAAAGGCGGCAAGCGAGTGAACCCCAGAAGCTTACTTGAGTAAGTGACTGGGGTGAACAAGTGAAGACAACGCATTTGCAACGTGAAGGAAGAAGGTATAACCCCACGCGCAGCGCTCCTGCAGTGGGGTTTGTTTTAACAGGCTAACCCTGAGATTGTTATGGATTATTTCACCCTCTTTGGGTTGCCCGCCCAGTACTCGATTGATCTTCCCGCGCTGACGATCCGTTTTCAGGATTTGCAACGTCAATTCCATCCGGATAAATTCGCCAGCGGTACCCCGGCGGAGCAACTGGCGGCTGTATCACAGTCTGCAACCATCAATCAGGCGTGGCAAACTCTGCGTAACCCGTTGGCTCGCGCGGAGTATCTGCTTTCCCTGCACGGTTTTGATCTGACGAGCGAACAGTACACGGTACGTGACACCGCGTTCCTGATGGAACAGCTGGAGCTGCGTGAAGAGCTGGATGAAATCGGCCAGGCGAAAGACGAAGCGCGTCTGGAAAGCTTCATCAAGCGGGTGAAGGGAATGTTCGATTCCCGTCATCAGCAGATGGTTGAACAACTGAATCACGAGACGTGGGACGTGGCGGCCGACTCTGTACGCAAGCTGCGTTTTCTCGATAAACTACGAAGCAGCGCAGAACAACTCGAAGAAAAACTGCTCGATTTTTAATTTCGGAAGCGATTATGGCCTTATTACAAATTAGTGAGCCTGGCTTAAGCGCCGCACCACACCAGCGTCGTCTGGCGGTGGGCATTGACTTAGGCACCACCAATTCCCTCGTGGCGACCGTTCGTAGCGGCCAGGCTGAAACGCTGGCCGACGCCGAAGGGCGTCATCTGCTGCCGTCCGTCGTCTACTACCAGCAGCAGGGCCACTCGGTGGGATATGACGCGCGCACTAACGCGGCGAAAGATCCTGCCAACACCATCAGCTCCGTTAAACGCATGATGGGCCGCTCGCTGGCGGATATTCAACAACGCTATCCACATCTGCCGTATCAACTCCAGGCGAGTGAAAACGGCCTGCCGATGATCGCCACCGATGCGGGACTGCTGAATCCGATTCGCGTCTCCGCCGATATCCTGAAAGCCCTGGCCGCGCGCGCGACCGCGACGCTTGAAGGCGATCTCGATGGCGTCGTGATCACCGTACCCGCGTATTTTGATGATGCACAGCGTCAGGGCACCAAAGACGCCGCGCGTCTGGCGGGCCTGCACGTATTGCGTCTGCTGAATGAACCGACGGCTGCGGCGATCGCCTACGGTCTGGATTCCGGTCAGGAAGGCGTCATTGCCGTGTACGATCTCGGCGGCGGGACGTTTGATATTTCCATTCTGCGCTTGAGCCGTGGCGTGTTTGAAGTACTGGCGACAGGCGGTGATTCCGCGCTGGGTGGCGATGACTTCGACCATCTGCTGGCAGATTACATTCGCGAGCATTCGGGTATCGCCGACCGTAGCGATGTCCGCGTACAGCGTGAACTGCTGGATGCCGCCATTGACGCGAAAATCGCGCTCAGCGATGCCCAGGCTGTCACCGTGAATGTGGCGGGCTGGCAGGGTGAAATCACCCGCGATCAGTTCAATGAACTGATTGCCCCACTGGTTAAACGCACGCTGTTGGCGTGTCGTCGTGCGCTGAAAGATGCAAATGTCGACGCCAGCGAAGTGCTCGAAGTGGTCATGGTTGGCGGCTCGACCCGCGTGCCGCTGGTGCGCGAGCGCGTGGGTGAATTCTTCGGCCGCATGCCGCTGACGTCTATCGACCCGGATAAAGTCGTGGCAATTGGCGCGGCTATCCAGGCTGATATTCTGGTCGGTAACAAGCCGGACAGCGAAATGCTGTTACTGGACGTCATCCCGCTTTCCCTCGGTTTAGAAACCATGGGTGGCCTGGTCGAGAAAGTGATCCCGCGTAACACCACCATTCCGGTGGCGCGCGCGCAGGAATTTACCACCTTCAAAGACGGTCAAACTGCGATGTCGATCCACGTGATGCAGGGCGAACGCGAGCTGGTTCAGGATTGCCGTTCGCTGGCGCGTTTTGCGCTGCGGGGTATTCCGGCATTACCTGCGGGTGGGGCGCATATTCGCGTCACTTTCCAGGTCGATGCTGACGGTTTGCTGAACGTCACGGCGATGGAAAAATCGACCGGTGTCGAATCGTCTATCCAGGTAAAACCGTCTTACGGTCTGACGGATAGCGAAATCGCCTCCATGATTCAGGATTCAATGAGCTATGCCGAACAGGATGTGAAAGCGCGCATGCTGGCAGAACAAAAAGTGGAAGCCGCACGCGTACTGGAAAGTCTTGAAGGCGCACTCACTGCAGATGCCGCGCTGCTCAGCGCCGCAGAGCGTCAGGTGATTGATGAAGCAACGGCCCATTTACGGATCGTTGCTGAAGAAAATGACGCTGACGCAATAGAACAAGCGATTAAAAACGTTGATAAAGAAACCCAGGACTTCGCCGCTCGCCGCATGGATAAATCTGTCCGTGTTGCGCTGAAAGGCCAGTCCGTGGACGAGGTTTAATATGCCAAAGATTGTTTTTTTGCCTCATGCGGACCTGTGTCCGGATGGCGTAGTTCTGGAAGCTGAGACCGGCGAAACCATCCTCGATGTTGCCCTGCGCAACGGTATCGAGGTGGAACACGCCTGTGAAAAATCCTGTGCCTGTACGACCTGCCACTGCGTGGTTCGTGAAGGTTTTGACTCCCTTGCGGAAAGCACGGAAGACGAAGATGACATGCTGGATAAGGCATGGGGTCTGGAGCCCGATAGCCGTTTGAGCTGTCAGGCGCGCGTCACCGATGAAGACCTGGTGGTCGAATTCCCTCGTTACACGATTAACCATGCCCGCGAGCATTAACAGAGGTTAGTATGGGACTGAAGTGGACTGATAGCCGCGAAATCGGCGAGGCGTTGTACGATGCCAACCCCGATCTCGATCCGAAGACCGTGCGATTCACCGATATGCATCAGTGGATCTGCGATCTGGAAGATTTTGATGACGATCCCAGCGCATCCAGTGAAAAAATTCTGGAGGCAATTCTGTTAGTCTGGTTAGATGAAGCAGAATAATTCCCACGTCATGCTTCACGTTGCCGATGCGTTGGCTGCGCTTGTTCACCCCGGTCACAGAGTTATCTCTGCTCCCGGAGATTCACTCGCTTCCCGCCTTCCTGCAACGCGAATCATTTAGTGGAAAGAGACTCTATGGGCTGCCTTCTGGCGGCCCGTTTGCTAGTTGCTAATAAGGATAAATAAAATGACCGAAGCGATGAAGATTACGCTCTCGAATCAGCCTGCTGATGCACGCTGGGGCGAAAAAGCCACCTACAGCATCAACAACGATGGCATCATCCTGCACCTGAATGGCAGCGACGATTTGGGCTTGATCCAGCGCGCTGCTCGCAAAATTGACGGCCTGGGTATTAAGCACGTCACGCTGGCCGGTGAAGGTTGGGATACGGATCGCAGCTGGGCATTCTGGGCGGGTTACAAAGGCCCGAAAGGCACGCGTAAAATCGAGTGGGCAAACCTCGACGAAGCTGGTCAGAAAGAGCTGGAAAGCCGTCTGATGATCATCGACTGGGTGCGCGACACCATTAACGCACCGGCGGAAGAGTTAGGTCCGGAACAGCTGGCGCAGCGCGCAGTGGATCTGCTGTGCAAAGCGGCAGGCGACAAAATGTCTTACCGCATCACCAAAGGCGAAGATCTGCGCGAGCAAAACTACATGGGTCTGCATACGGTCGGCCGTGGTTCTGAGCGTCCGCCCGTCCTGCTGGCGCTGGACTACAACCCGACGGGCGACAAACAAGCGCCGGTATACGCTTGTCTGGTCGGTAAAGGCATTACCTTCGATACCGGCGGCTACAGCCTGAAGCAGAGCGCGTTCATGGACTCGATGAAGTCCGATATGGGCGGCGCGGCGACCATTACCGGTGCGCTGGCTTTTGCTATCACCCGTGGTCTGAACAAGCGCGTGAAGCTGTACCTGTGCTGTGCGGACAACATGGTGAGCGGTAACGCTTTCAAACTGGGCGATATCATTCGTTATCGTAACGGTAAAAACGTCGAAGTGATGAACACCGACGCCGAAGGCCGTCTGGTCCTGGCGGATGGCCTGATTGATGCGTCTGCGCAGAAACCAGAGCTGATCATTGATATGGCCACGCTGACCGGTGCGGCGAAAACCGCGCTAGGCAACGATTATCATGCGCTGTTCACCTTTGACGACAAACTGGCGAGCCGTCTGATGGCGAGCGCGGCGGCTGAGAACGAACCGTTCTGGCGTCTGCCGCTGGCGGAATTCCACCGCAGCCAGTTGCCGTCTAACTTTGCCGAGCTGAACAATACCGCGAGCGCGGCGTATCCAGCGGGGGCAAGCACTGCGGCCGGTTTCCTGTCCCATTTCGTGGAGAACTACCACGAAGGCTGGTTGCACATCGACTGTTCCGCAACCTACCGTAAAGCGGGCGTTGAGCAATGGTCCGCGGGCGCAACTGGTTTGGGCGTACGCACCGTGGCGAATCTGCTGACGGCTGAGTAATGACTGCCCCTCACCCGAATCCTCTTCCAACGTGAGAGGCGTTTTTGCGCTTTCTCCCGTGAGGAAGAAAGTCAGGGTGAGGGGGTAAATGCGATATCTGGAAAGTTTATGTCCGATACCAAAAACGAATTAGAAACTCTGCTGGAGCAAGCGGCGACTGAGCCAGCCCATCGCCCGGCATTTTTCCGCACTCTGCTGGAATCCACGGTGTGGGTGCCTGGAACGGCGGCGGAAGGCGAGCAGGTTGTTGAAGACAGCGCGCTGGACCTGCTGCACTGGGAAAAGGACGACGGCACCTCGGTGATCCCGTTCTTTACCTCGCTCGAAACGTTGCAGGAAGCGGTGGAAGACGAGCAGGCGTTCGTCGTTATGCCGGTGCGTACGCTCTTTGAAATGACGCTTGGCGAAACGCTGTTCCTCAATGCCAAGCTGCCGACGGGTAAAGAGTTCACTCCGCGTGAAATCAGCCATCTGATTGGCGAAGAGGGCAATCCGCTGAGCACGCAAGAAGTGCTGGAAGGCGGCGAGACGCTGTTGCTGTCTGAAGTAGCAGAACCTCCGGCGCAGATGATTGATTCTCTCACCACGCTGTTCAAAACCATCAAGCCGGTCAAACGCGCGTTCCTGTGCTCTATCAAAGAGAGTGCCGACGAACAGCCGATTCTGCTGATCGGCATTGAAGCGGACGGCGACATTGAAGACATTATTCAGGCGGCGGGAAGTGTGGCTACTGACACCTTGCCGGGCGATGAGCCGATTGATATTTGTCGGGTTGTGAAAGGTGAAAAGGGCATCAGCCACTTTATAACTGAACACATCACGCCGTTTTACGAGCGTCGCTGGGGCGGATTCCTGCGCGATCTTAAAACCAACCGCATTCTCTAAAGTGGTCGGGGTGAGCACTCACCCCGTCGCTTCCAGCAGCAAAAAATCCATCAGCAAAACCAGATTTGATTCAAACGACGTCACGCCTGCGGCTTCGGCAGCGTAATGCACAGCCTCGTCATACAGCGCGAAATGCACATCCGCCATTCCCGCCAGGGTATTCGCCGACGCGCGCGTAAAGGCGACCACCGTCATGCCGACATTTTTCGCAATCCGCGCTTTATCCAGCACCTGTTCCGTTTCACCGCTGCGGGAAACGGCGATAAACACCTGATAGCGCGCCGCGTTGCTCAAAAAGATATTTCGGCTATCGCCGGGCCCGGAGATAAACGCCGTTTTTCCTAACACCTGTAGCTTTTTTGTCAGGTATTCAGCAAACAAATATGAAAAGCCCGCGCCGTAGAGAAAGAAGCTCTCTTTCTCGCGCAATAGCGCCGCAAACTGCTGTCGTCTCTCCTGCGTGGCCCACTGAAACGTCAGCTGATAGTTGGCGATAAATTGATTAAACAAGGCAGGGAGTTGGGGCAAATCCTGAGCCTGCGACGCAATATGCGGCGTATCGGAAAGCAGCTGTTTACAGTGCCAGATAAACTCGCTGAAACCGCTAAACCCCAGCTTTTGGCACAGCCGCATGATGGTCGCGGTCGAGACAAATGTCGCCTGCGCCAGTTCGCGTACGGTGATATTGCCCACCAGCAACGGGTGTTCTGTCAGATGCGCTAAAACGCGATACTCCGCGCGGGTCAAGGATTCACCGCGCGTCAGCAGCGTTGCCAGGCGATTATCCATTACGGCGTAGGTTCAATTGGCAGGTCGTCGCGCGCACCCCATTCGCTCCAGGCACCGTCGTAGAGCGTGACGTCGGAAATACCCAATGTCGCCAGTGCCAGAATCACCACGCATGCCGTCACGCCGGAACCACAGCTGGCAATAATGGGCTGATGAAGATCCACCCCCTGACGTTCAAAAATTTCGACCAGTTCATCGGTGGTTTTCAGCTCACCTTCAAAGACTAAATCGCCCCACGGCACGTTGAGCGCGCCGGGAATATGTCCGCGCTTCAAGCCTGGACGCGGTTCGTCAGCGTGCGCGTTAAACCGCGGAGCCGGACGGGCATCGACAATTTGCGCTGTTTTTTCGTGGCTGACCAACAACACATCGGTGAGGCGTTTCACCAGGGCTGCGTCTAACGAGGCGTCAAAATCCCCCTCTGGCAACGCAACATCACCCTGCTGCAAGGGCAATTCATCACGCTTCCAGCCCGCGAGACCGCCCGCCAGAATAGACACGTTATCAGCACCAAAGGCTTTCAGCATCCACCACGCACGCGGGGCGGAGAACAGATTCCCTTCGTCGTACACGACCAGATGTTTTTCGCGATTCACGCCCAGCTCGCGCATGGCCACGGCAAAGGCTTCCGGGCGCGGCAGCATATGGGGAAGTGGGGAAGTGTGATCGGACAGAGCTTCAATATCAAAAAAGACCGCGCCCGGCAGATGTCCGGCGCGGTATTCAGCCGTGAGGTCGCGGTGCTCCTGACCGGGAGGCGCCATACGGGCGTCAATAATTTGTACTTCCGGATCGTCGCTATGCTCAATCAGCCAGTCGGCTGCAACAAAATATGAGGTGGACATGGTTGCCTCCATTTTCGCCACTTGACCGTTCTACTCAGTGCTGCAAATACTGCAGCTCGAAAGATTGACGGTAAAAATGGATTGTCGGTGTTTTTTCTGACACCGACAAGCAAACCACGTTCAACTCGCGAGCAACCCCTTATTTTTTCACCGCTTCGCCGTCCTGCCAGGCTTTTTGCAGCGCGGGCCAGTAATCCCGGTTAGCTTCAATCATGTCATCCAGAATCGCTTTCGCGTGTTCCATTGTCGGCACTGTGCGGTTCAGCGTGAACGCCTGCAGGGCTTTTTCATAGCTGCCTTCGACGGTCGCTTCTACAAGGAGTTGCTCAGACGCGAGCTGCTGCTGAAGAAGCGTTTGATGGAACAGCGGCACCTGTCCGACGCGAATCGGTTCCGGCCCTTCAGACGTGATGTACGCGGGGACTTCAACAACCGCATCGTAAGGCAGATTGGTGATCGCGCCACGGTTTTCGACCATCACCAAATGGCGCTGGCGCAAATTGAATGCCAGCGAACGGGCAACATCCACAATAAATTCGCCGTGAACGCCGACATGAAACGCATCGGATAACACGCCGGTACGCTTGTACTCTTCAGCCGCCGCGAAGAGCTTTTTCTCGCGCCCGTTCATCACTTCGTTGGCGCGGGTGTACTCCGGGTTCTGATGTTCGACTATCTGGTTTGGCATCAGGTAATACTGCAGATACGGATTCGGCAGATATTCCGGGAAGTTATCCATGATCGGCTTAATGTTGCGCCAGGTTTTGACCCATGACGGATCGGAGTGCTGCGGATCGGTTTTGGCCGCGTCTTCGGTCAGTAACCCAAACTTGGCAATGTGGCTGCGCAGCTCTGGCAGTCTGTCGACGCCGTCCACCATCACGCGCGTAAACCAGCCGAAGTGGTTCAGGCCAAAGTAATCAACTTCCAGTTTGTGGCGATCAACGCCCAAAATCGCCCCCATATTGCGCATCGCCGCCACCGGCATGTCGCAAATGTTGAGCACGCGTGCGTTCGGACGCAGACGGCGCACGCCTTCTGCCACAATCGCCGCCGGGTTGGAGTAGTTCACAATCCAGGCCTTCTCGTGAGCGAAACGCTCGACCAGATCGATCAGCTCAACCATCGGCAGGATGGTGCGCAGTCCGTAGGCCAGCCCACCCGGTCCGCAGGTTTCCTGGCCGACCACGCCGTGACGCAGGGGGATCTTCTCGTCCTGCTCGCGCATTTTGTACTGACCGACGCGCATCTGAGCGAACACAAAATGCGCGCCGCTGAATGCCACTTCGGGATCGTCAGTGACGGTAAAAATAATGCTCTGGCTGTGATCGCGTATGACTTTTTCTACGACCGGTGCAATGGTGTTTTGACGCGCGGCGTCGATGTCATAGAGGCGAATTTCTGCCAGCGGAAAATCCTGTAACTGCACCATCAGGCTTTTCACAATGCCAGGCGTATAGGTGCTGCCGCCACCGGCGATGGACAGAATAAAAGGGGGTTTAAACATGTTTATCTCCTTCAGAGAAACGTCTCAACGGCTTCTCGCATTTTTTTGACATGCAGCCCGTAGACCACCTGAACGTTGTTACCTTGTTTGATAATTCCCTTCGCGCCGGTCGCCTTGAGCCGTGGCTCATCAATAATGGCGACATCTTTCACGGTGACGCGCAGTCGGGTGTAGCAGTTATCCACCACTTCAATGTTTTCTCGTCCGCCGAGGCCGATAACAATGGATTCTCCCAGCCCGTCGTTATTGCCTTTCGCCTGATACTCTTGCTTGCTGTACAGGCGGGTCTCCTGATCTTCGTCCTCACGCCCCGGCGTCTTCATGTTGAATCGCAGGATCAGGAAGCGGAACACGATGAAATAGAGCGAGAACATAATCAGCCCGACCACGATGTACATCGGCCAGTTCGACTTCTCTGTGCCGAGCGGCAGGTTATAGAGAATGAAATCGATAATGCCGTTGGCACCGATGGCGTGAACGCCGAACAGATAAAACAGCATCATGCCGAGGCCGGTCAGCACCGCATGCACTACGAAAAGCAGCGGGGCAACGAACAGGAAGGAAAACTCAATGGGCTCGGTGACCCCCACCAGCAGCGACGTCAGCGCCGCAGGGATCAGAATCGCTTTGGCGATCGCTTTGCGCTCTGGTTTAGCGGTCATGTACATCGCCAGAGCCGCGGCGGGCAGGCCAAACATTTTGCTGATGCCGCGCGCGTCCCATACCACGGTGCTGCTGAGTTGCTTCACGTCCGGGCAGGCCATCTCGGCAAAGTAAATATTGCGCGCACCCTGGTAAGTCGTCCCGCAGACTTCCTGCGTGCCGCCCAGTTCGGTATAGAGGAAAGGGGTGTAGACAAGGTGGTGGAGGCCGGTCGGTACCAGAATGCGCTCCAGGAACCCATAAATGGCCACGCCAAACGGACCAGACCCTTTAATTGCCAGCGCCATCGTGCTGATACCGTGTTGAGCAAAAGGCCACAGCTCGCTCATTATGACGCCCAGCAGCATTGAGACCGGTAGCATGATAATGGCGACAAAACAGTGGCCGGAATAGATCGCCATCGCACCGTTAAACTGTACGCTGGAGTATTTGTTGTACAGGTATCCAGAAAGAGCACCGGTCAGGATCCCGGCGAAGACGCCCATCTCCAGAACCTGCACGCCCAGCACCATGCTTTGGCCGGCTGCTTTCATATGCTCGGCGGGAGCGAGTTCCCCCTGCAACTGAAGCGTCACATTCATGGCGTTGATAAACACCACAAACGTCACCAGACCAATTAACGCCGCGTAACCTTTGTCACGCGCCGCAAGGCCAACAGGGATCCCGACGGCAAACACCAATGCCAGATTTACCAGCACCGATACGGCAGATTTAGCAATCAACTGTCCAATGTGTTGAATCAGCGGATTCCCCAGAAACGGCAGATACTCGGCAAGATTACCGTTACCTAACACGTTGCCGAAAGCGATGAACAGACCGACAATGGGTAAGATAAGTACAGGTCCGTACAATGATTTTCCGAAGTTTTGTAGGGCGTTCACGGCTCGTTTCATGGCTATCTCTCTTATTGAACCGCGCACTCAGAGTGCGTCTCAGGCTTAAAACTAGCAGGTGATGGGGAAAGGTATCCAGCTATCTTATTGTTTTAAAAACAAATGACTTAGAAGGTTACATGTAACGTGCGACACTGTGACCGGTGTGGCAGCAGGGGGTCAGGCAAAGCGATATGCGAGGCGCTTTCCAAATTCTTGCACTGGACTTTTGAATTAATCAAACTAGCCGATAATAATTACCCGGATGACCATCAACAGGCCTCACAGGCCAGGGACAAAAGATGAAACCGTTTCGTATAGCCGCACTTTCGCTGGCACTGTTTTCCACGTTCACGCTCTTCGGTTGTGATAACAGCGACGATAAAACACAGGTCGCTGCACCAGCTGCATCGGCCGCCGCGCCTTCCAAAGCGACTGAAAAACCTGATGGTGAAAAGCTTGCGAAACTGGCTGCGCAAAGCGAGGGGAAAGCGCTGACGCTGTTGGATGCGTCTGAAGTACAGCTTGATGGCGCATCGACCCTGGTGCTGACGTTTTCTGTCCCGCTCAATCCTGATCAAGATTTCGCCCGTACCGTCCACGTCGTCGATAAAAAAAGCGGGAAAGTGGACGGCGCGTGGGAACTCTCTCCCACGCTTAAAGAGTTGCGCCTGCGTCACCTGGAACCGAACCGCAATCTGGTGGTGACTATCGAGCGCGATCTTCAGGCACTGAACAAAGCTACGTTTGGTATTGATTACGAAAAAGCCCTGACGACGCGCGATATTGAACCCAGCGTGGGGTTTGCCAGCCGGGGTTCACTCCTGCCGGGAAAAGTGGTCGAAGGTTTGCCGGTCATGGCCCTGAACGTCAACAACGTGGACGTGAATTTCTATCGAATTAAGCCGGAATCGCTGGCGGCGTTTGTTAGCCAGTGGGAATACCGCAATTCCCTGACCAACTGGGAATCCGATAATCTGCTCAAAATGGCAGATCTGGTGTATACCGGACGCTTTGACCTGAATCCGGCGCGTAACACCCGTGAAAAACTGCTGCTCCCGCTGCGTGATATCAAGCCATTACAGCAGTCAGGTGTCTACATCGCCGTGATGAATCAGGCTGGGCATTACAACTACAGCAATGCCGCCACGCTTTTCACCCTGAGTGACATCGGCCTGTCTGCGCATCGCTACCACAATCGTCTTGATATCTTCACCCAGAGCCTGGAAAACGGCGCCGCGCAATCAGGCATCGAGGTCACGCTGCTGAATGATAAGGGGCAAACCCTGGCGCAAGGCACCAGTGATGAGCAGGGGCACGCTAAGCTCGAAACCGATAAAGAGGCCGCGTTGATCCTGGCGCGTAAAGACGGGCAAACGACGCTGCTCGACCTGAAACTCCCGGCGCTCGATCTGGCTGAGTTTGATATCGCCGGTGCGCCCGGTTTCAGCAAACAATTCTTTATGTTTAGCCCGCGGGATCTCTATCGTCCGGGCGAAACGGTCATTCTCAACGGTTTGCTGCGTGACAGCGACGGCAAGCCGCTTCCCGATCAGCCTGTGAAGCTGGAAGTCCTCCGTCCCGATGGGCAAGTGGCACGCACGTTTGTCAGCCAGCCAGAAAATGGGTTGTATCGCTTTAATTATTCGCTTGATAGCGGCGCGCAGACCGGCATGTGGCATATTCGCGCAAATACGGGCGACAACCAGCAGCGGATGTGGGATTTCCATGTCGAAGATTTTATGCCGGAGCGCATGGCGCTTGAACTTAAAACGCAGAAAACGCCAGTTTCGCCGCAAGATGAAGTGAATTTCAATGTGGTGGGCTATTACCTTTATGGTGCTCCCGCTAATGGGAACAGCCTGCAAGGGCAGCTGTTCTTGCGACCACTGCGTGAAGCTGTCGCCGCATTACCTGGCTTCCAGTTTGGTGACATTGCAGAAGAGAATCTCAGCCGCAGTCTGGATGAAGTGCAATTGACGCTCGATGAAATGGGGAGAGGGCAGGTTTCAACCGAGAGTCAGTGGAAAGAGACCCATTCACCGCTGCAGCTTATTCTTCAGGCAAGCCTGCTGGAATCCGGTGGCCGTCCGATAACCCGTCGTGCGGAGCAGGCGATCTGGCCTGCGGAGACACTTCCAGGTATTCGCCCACAGTTTGCCAGCAAAGCGGTATATGACTACCGAACCGATACCACGGTGAATCAGCCGATTGTTGATGAAAACGGTAACGCCAGCTTCGATATCGTCTATGCCGATGCCAGCGGGGCAAAAAAAGCCGTCTCAGGCTTACAGGTTCGTCTGATCCGTGAGCGCCGTGACTACTACTGGAACTGGTCGGAAAGCGAAGGCTGGATGTCCCAGTTCGACCAAAAAGAGCTGGTTGAAGGTGAGCAGGAGATGACGCTGGCAGCCGACGAGACGGGCAAGGTGACGTTCCCCGTAGAGTGGGGTTCATACCGTCTGGAAGTCAAAGCGCCAGACAATGTGGTCAGTAGCGTGCGTTTTTGGGCCGGTTATAGCTGGCAGGACAACAGCGATGGTACCGGTGCGGCTCGCCCGGATCGCGTGACGCTCAAGCTCGACAAACCCGCCTATCAACCGGGCGATACCATTAAGTTGCACATTGCCGCACCGGCCGCAGGCAAAGGTTATGCGATGATAGAGTCCAGCGAGGGGCCGCTGTGGTGGAAAGAGATCGATGTGCCGGCAGACGGGCTGGAGCTTGCAATACCGGTCGATAAAACCTGGAAGCGCCACGATCTTTACCTGAGCACGCTGGTGGTTCGTCCGGGGGATAAATCCAAATCGGCCACACCAAAACGTGCGGTGGGACTGCTGCATCTGCCAATGGGAGATGAAAATCGCCGTCTGAATATTGCGCTGGATAATCCGCAGAAAATGCGCCCAAATCAAACGCTGTCCGTAAAAGTTAAGGCCAGCGTCAAAGAGGGGACGATCCCTCAAAAAGTGAACGTACTGGTTTCCGCCGTGGATAGCGGTGTGTTGAATATTACCGATTACGCCACCCCGGATCCGTGGCAGGCCTTCTTCGGCCAGAAACGCTACGGCGCAGATATCTATGATATTTATGGTCAGGTGATTGAAGGGCAGGGCCGAATGGCGGCGCTACGCTTTGGTGGTGATGGCGATGAACTTAAACGCGGCGGTAAACCGCCTGTGAATCATGTCACTATTATTGCTGAACAGGCGCAGCCCGTCGTGCTGGATGCCAACGGAGAAGGAACGGTTTCTTTACCGATTGGTGATTTCAACGGTGAGCTACGGCTGATGGCGCAGGCATGGACCGAAGATGACTTCGGTAGCAATGAAAGCAAAGTGATCGTCGCCGCGCCCGTCATTACTGAATTGAACATGCCACGTTTCCTGGCCAGCGGCGACACCACGCGCTTAACGCTCGATCTCACTAACCTTACCGACCAGCCGCAAATGCTGAACGTCGCGCTGAACGTTTCAGGGCTGATGGCACTTGAAGGTAGCCAGCCGCAACCGGTTAAATTAGCACCGGGTGCGCGAACCACGCTCTTTATCCCGGTGCGGGCTCTGGAGGGCTACGGTGACGGTGAAATCTCTGCTGAAGTCTCAGGTTTGACGCTTCCGGGCGAGACATTCGCTGCGCAGCATAAAAGCTGGAAAGTCGGCGTGCGTCCGGCATTCCCGGCACAAACGGTCAATACGGGTGCGATGCTCAATCCGGGCGAAAGCTGGACGGCACCTGCCCAACACCTCACCGGGTTCTCTCCGGCAACCCTGCAAGGGCAATTGCTGCTCAGCGGCAAGCCACCGTTAAACCTGGCACGTTATATCCGCGAGTTACAGGCTTACCCTTATGGTTGTCTGGAGCAAACCGCCAGCGGATTGTTCCCGTCGCTTTATACCAATGCAGCACAACTCGCAGCACTGGGCATCAAAGGAGACACCGACGATAAACGTCGTGCGGCCATTGATATTGGCATTTCGCGCTTGCTGCAAATGCAGCGCGACGAGGGTGGTTTTGCCTTGTGGGATAAAAACGGTCCCGAAGAGTATTGGCTCACCGCATACGTTACTGACTTCCTGGTACGTGCCGGTGAGCAGGGCTACAGCGTGCCAGTTGATGCCATCAATAATGCCAACAGCCGTCTGCTGCGCTATCTGCAAGACCCCGGCATGATGTCGATTCGCTACAGCGACAATGCGCAGGCGAGTAAATTTGCCGTGCAGGCTTATGCTGCACTGGTGTTAGCACGTCAGCAAAAAGCACCGCTGGGGGCGCTGCGTGAAATCTGGCAGCGCCATGATCAGGCCGCTGCAGGGCTGCCGTTGATGCAGTTAGGTATGGCGTTGAAATTGATGGGTGACGCACCGCGAAGCCAGCAGGCGCTGGATTTAGCGCTTAAAACTCCGCGGAGTGAGTCCAGAAACTGGATGGCGGATTATGGTAGCCAGCTTCGTGATAATGCGCTGATGCTCTCGCTGCTGGAAGAGTACAAGCTGCTGCCGGATGCGCAAAATAGCCTGCTGAATGTGCTGTCAGAGCAGGCCTTCAGCCAGCGCTGGCTGTCAACTCAAGAAAGCAATGCCCTGTTCATGGCCGGACGTTCATTACAGACGCTTTCCGGAACATGGCAGGCAACGACCAGCCTGTCCGAAAATATGCTCAGTGGCGATCGTGCGCAGGTGCAAAATGTCGCTGGCGATCGGCTTGGCGCATTGCAGGTCACAAACAGCGGGACAGGACCGATGTGGGTGCGTCTTGATACCGCAGGTTATCCGGAATATGCGCCACAGCCGAGTTCAAACGTTCTGCAAATCGAACGCCATATTCTGGCCACCGATGGCAGCACTAAATCGCTCTCTTCGCTTAAAAGCGGTGAGCTGGTGCTGGTCTGGCTGGAGGTCAAAGCCAATCAGAATGTCCCTGATGCACTGGTGGTCGACTTGTTACCCGCCGGGCTTGAGCTTGAAAACCAAAACCTGGCCAGCAGTAGCGCCAGCCTGCAGGACAGCGGCAGTGAAGTCCAGAATCTGCTCAGCCAGATGCAACAGGCTGATATCCAGCATATGGAGTTCCGCGACGATCGTTTCGTTGCGGCAGTCGCGGTAAACGAAGGGCAACCCGTTACGCTGGTCTATCTGGCGCGTGCTGTAACGCCAGGAACATACCAGGTTCCGGTTCCCCTGGTAGAGTCCATGTATGTTCCGCAGTGGCGGGCAACAGGTGCGGCAAGTGGCCCGCTGATTGTCGTTCCGTAACGTGCGGTTAATGCATCTGAGACGGTCCCGCTGGCTATGGCTGGTGGGCGTTCTTCTTATTCTATGGGGACTGGTTTTCGCCGCCGATCGCCTGTGGCCGTTGCCTTTAAAAGAGGTCAGGCCCGCCCGCGTGGTTACAGATGAAAAAGGAATTCCGCTTTGGCGGTTTGCGGATAGCGAAGGGATATGGCGCTATCCGGTCACCATTGAGGAGGTCTCTCCGCGATATCTTGAAGCGCTGATCCAGTATGAGGATCGTTGGTTCTGGGAGCATCCCGGTGTGAATCCCTTCTCAGTCATGCGCGCGGCCTGGCAGGATTTGCGGTCGGGTAAAGTCGTCTCAGGTGGCAGCACGCTCACTATGCAGGTTGCGCGGCTTCTTGATCCTCATCCGCGCACCTTTGGCGGAAAAATCCGCCAGCTATGGCGAGCCATGCAGCTTGAATGGCATCTTTCCAAACGCGATATTCTCACGCTTTATCTTAATCGTGCCCCGTTTGGCGGGACGTTACAGGGAGTTGGTGCCGCAAGCTGGGCTTATCTTGGTAAATCCCCTGCCCAGTTGAGTTATTCAGAAGCCGCGCTTCTGGCGGTGCTCCCTCAGGCACCAAGCCGCCTGCGGCCAGACCGCTGGCCGGATCGCGCTGAGGCGGCCAGAAATAAAGTTCTGGAGCGCATGGTGACGCAAGGCGTCTGGACTGCGCAGCAGGTCAAAGAGTCGCGCGAAGAGCCTGTCTGGCTTGCACCACGACAGATGCCGCAATTAGCTCCGCTGTTCTCGCGCATGATGCTCAACAAAAGTCGTGAAAATAAAATTGTCACAACTCTGGATGCCTCCCTTCAGCGACAGCTGGAAGAGCTGGCGATGAACTGGAAATCCCGCCTCCCGTCGCGTAGCTCATTGGCGATGATCGTGGTTGATCATACCAACATGAAGGTGCGCGGTTGGGTGGGATCGGTAGACATCGCTGATGACAGCCGTTTTAGCCATGTTGATATGGTCAATGCGATCCGATCGCCGGGATCGGTGCTGAAGCCATTTATTTATGGTATGGCGCTCGACGACGGGTTGATTCATCCCGCCTCTCTGCTACAGGATGTTCCGCGTCGTACAGGAGATTATCGGCCTGGTAATTTCGACAGCGGATTTCACGGCCCCGTCAGCATGAGTGAAGCATTGGTCCGTTCGCTAAATCTACCCGCCGTGCAAGTGCTGGAAGCTTACGGGCCAAAACGTTTTGCAGCGTTGCTCAGTAACGCAGGTTTACCGCTACTCCTCCCTGCAGGCGCACAGCCTAATTTATCACTCATTCTCGGCGGAGCAGGGGCACGACTTGCCGATATTACGGCAGCCTACAGTGCATTTGCCCGGCACGGTAAAGCCGGTCGATTGCGCGTGCAGCCGGGCGATCCGCTTGTCGAACGACCATTACTTTCACCTGGGGCTGCGTGGATTATTCGGCGTATTTTAGCCAATGAGTCGCAACCGCTGCCCGATGCCGCGCTGCCACAGGTTGCGCCGCTGGCGTGGAAAACCGGCACCAGCTATGGCTACCGTGATGCCTGGGCAGTGGGTTTGAACGCGCGTTATCTTATTGGTATCTGGACGGGTCGCCCCGACGGAACGCCTGTCGCAGGGCAGTTTGGGTTTGCCAGCGCTGTGCCGCTGCTGAATCAGGTCAACAACGTGCTTCAGTCAAACTCGATGACAGACGAATCTCGCCTGCCACGCGATGTGCGTCCTGATTCGGTGGGGCGCGGCGTTATTTGCTGGCCGGGCGGACAATCGCTACCGGCAGGAAGTGAAAATTGTCGCCGCCGGTTGTCGACATGGCTCCTTGACGGGAGCCAGCCGCCAACGCTGTTGCTGCCGGAGCAGGAGGGCATTCGAGGAATTCGTTTTCCAGTTTGGTTAGATAAAGCGGGCAAGCGCGTTGCAGCTGATTGTCCGGGCGCGCAAGAAAAAGTGTTAGATGTCTGGCCGCTACCGCTTGAGCCGTGGCTGCCTGCACCTGAGCGAAGAATGGCGCGTATCCCGCCATCATCTTCCGTTTGTCCCCCTTTGGCGCAGGATTCACCCGCACCCTTCCAGTTAACCGGGGTGCGCGAGGGGGCTGTTATCAAACGTTTGCCTGGCGAATCGCGCGTATCGTTGCCGCTCGCCACATTTGGCGGGGAAGGGAGACGATGGTGGTTCCTGAATGGCGAGCCTTTGGATGCTCAAGGGCGCACTTACACTTTACAGCTTGATAAAGCAGGCGATTATCAGGTACTGATCATGGATGAAACAGGGCAGGTCACCACAGTAAACTTCATCCTGCAGTGAACAAAATCAAATCGGCGATAGGGTCTGTTGCTAAAGCTCGTCTTATTTTAAAAAAATGTTACTTAGATCCATAGGCAATAGGGCTAATGCTCTCTATAATCCGCGCCAGGTCATACAGACGTATGCAAAACAACAGAACAAATTACAGGGGTTATCATGACTATTGAACGTACTTTTTCCATCATTAAGCCAAACGCGGTGGCAAAAAACGTTATTGGCAGCATCTTTGCTCGCTTTGAATCTGCAGGGTTCAAAATCGTTGGCACTAAAATGCTGCATCTGACCGTTGAACAGGCTCGCGGCTTCTATGCAGAGCATGACGGTAAACCTTTCTTCGACGGTCTGGTGGAGTTCATGACTTCCGGCCCAATCGTTGTTTCTGTGCTGGAAAGCGAAAATGCAGTACAGCGTCACCGCGATCTGCTGGGTGCAACCAACCCGGCTAACGCCCTGGCGGGTACTCTGCGTGCTGATTATGCGGATAGCTTCACTGAGAACGGAACTCACGGTTCTGATTCAGTGGAATCTGCCGCGCGCGAAATCGCTTATTTCTTTGGCGAAGGCGAAGTGTGCCCACGCACACGTTAATTTTTTCGTAAATGCTGCGTGCAAACGTGGCATCCCTGCGCCAGAATTTGTACAATGCTACGCCCCGGAAGAGCAGACTGCTCACCGGGGCGTTTCTTTTTAACCCTCCACGGGCCATAACGTGTAACAACGAGGCCGGAAAATACTATGTCTGAATTAGTGAATACCTCCGAAGTCGCCACTGTCGCGGTTCCCAATAAAAATGGAAAAATCAACCTGCTGGATCTGAACCGTCAGCAGATGCGCGAGTTCTTTCTGGAAATGGGCGAAAAGCCGTTTCGTGCCGACCAGGTCATGAAGTGGATGTACCATTATTGCAGCGATAACTTTGATGACATGACGGACATCAACAAAGTGCTACGCAATAAGCTGAAAGAAGTGGCTGAAATCCGCGCACCTGAAGTGGTCGAAGAGCAACGCTCTGCCGACGGCACCATCAAATGGGCGATTGCCGTAGGCGATCAGCGTGTTGAAACGGTGTATATCCCGGAAGAAGATCGTGCGACGCTGTGCGTCTCCTCTCAGGTCGGTTGTGCACTTGAGTGCAAATTCTGTTCAACGGCGCAGCAGGGCTTTAACCGCAATCTGCGCGTTTCTGAAATTATCGGCCAGGTATGGCGCGCAGCGAAAATCGTTGGCGCGGCCAAAGTTACGGGCACTCGTCCTATCACCAATGTGGTGATGATGGGCATGGGTGAACCGCTGCTGAACCTGACTAACGTCGTTCCGGCGATGGAAATCATGCTGGACGATTTCGGTTTTGGCCTGTCCAAACGACGCGTGACGCTCTCCACGTCTGGCGTTGTCCCTGCACTGGATAAGCTGGGCGACATGATTGATGTTGCGCTGGCGATTTCTTTGCATGCACCCAACGATGAAATCCGTGATGAAATTGTGCCGGTTAACAAAAAGTACAATATCGAAACCTTCCTCGCTGCCGTGCGCCGCTACCTTGCGAAGTCCAATGCGAATCAGGGCCGTGTCACTATCGAGTACGTGATGTTGGATCATGTGAATGATGAAACCGATCATGCACATCAGCTGGCTGAGCTGCTTAAAGACACACCGTGTAAAATCAACCTGATCCCATGGAACCCGTTCCCGGGTGCGCCATATGGACGTAGCTCGAACAGCCGTATCGACCGTTTCTCCAAAGTGCTGATGGATTATGGGTTTACCACTATCGTGCGTAAAACCCGTGGCGATGACATTGATGCAGCCTGCGGACAGCTGGCGGGCGACGTGATTGACCGTACCAAACGCACGTTGCGTAAGCGTATGCAGGGTGAGACGATCGACGTTAAAGCTGTTTGATTATTATGCACTCACGGCGCATGCTTTGCGTCGTGAAGCATTAGCTTACTGAATAATCAGTCAGATTCATTGTAATGACTTAATAATTACGGTGCGTTTCTGACGACTTTAAGGCAGTATGTAACGTCGTAACAACAGTTTAGCTTCGCGAGTTGAGCTGCACTGTAAACTAAGGCCTGGCAGTCCTATACTGTCTGTCTAAGGTTAATTGACCAGAAGTTTCGCGGTGCGGGTGGCATTGTGACTGACCGGCACCTGAATCCTAATTTACACGTACCAGTAGTTGTAGCGAATGAATACTGAAGCCACTCACGATAAAACTGAAGCACTCTCCACTGGCGTTCGTCTTCGCAACGCCCGTGAACAACTCGGACTCAGCCAGCAAGCTGTTGCAGAACGCTTGTGCCTGAAAGTTTCCACGGTTCGCGATATTGAAGAAGATAAGGCACCCGCCGATCTTGCTTCAACGTTTCTGCGTGGTTACATCCGCTCTTATGCAAAACTGGTGCATATTCCCGAAGAAGAACTGTTGCCGATGATGGAAAAGCATGCACCGGTTCGCGCGGCGAAAGTCGCTCCGATGCAGACCTTCTCTCTAGGCAAACGTCGTAAAAAACGTGACGGCTGGTTAATGAGCTTTACCTGGCTGGTTCTGTTTGTGGTTATCGGCCTGACCGGCGCCTGGTGGTGGCAAAACCACAAAGCGCAGCAGGAAGAGATCACCACCATGGCCGATCAATCTTCAGCGGCATTGAATAATTCCGGTAACAACGGCGCGCAAAGCGTGCCGTTAAACACCGACAGCGCTTCGACGTCAAGTGAACCTCAAACCGCTGCGACGGACTCTCAAACTGTTGAACCTGTCCAGACTCCAGCGCCGGCAATGACGCCAGATCAGACGACTGCGCAAAACGCAGTGGTTTCGCCTTCTCAAGCAAATGTTGATGCTGCACCGGCGGCAACGCCCGCAACGACGGATAATACTAACGCGGCTCAGCCACTGCCCACCGATCAGGCTGGCGTTGCTGCAACGGCTACCGATGCCAACGCGCTGGTCATGAACTTCTCCGCCGACTGCTGGCTCGAAGTGACAGACGCGACAGGTAAAAAGCTGTTCAGCGGTTTGCAGCGTAAAGATGGCACGTTAAATCTAACGGGTCAGGCACCGTATAAGCTTAAAATCGGCGCTCCATCTGCGGTACAGATCCAGTATCAAGGTAAACCTGTCGATCTGAGCCGTTTTATCAGAACAAACCAGGTTGCGCGTCTTACCGTTAGTGCCGAACAATCTGCAGCACAGTAACAGGCGAGTAACGCGGGAGACTTTTCATGCATAACCAGGCTCCGATTCAGCGTAGGAAATCCAAACGGATCTACGTTGGGAATGTGCCGATTGGCGATGGTGCACCTATCGCCGTCCAGTCGATGACCAACACCCGTACCACGGATGTTGCTGCGACAGTTAATCAAATCAAAGCATTAGAGCGCGTAGGGGCGGATATTGTTCGCGTTTCCGTGCCGACAATGGATGCGGCTGAAGCATTCAAACTCATCAAGCAACAGGTCAATGTTCCGCTGGTTGCTGATATCCACTTCGACTATCGCATTGCGCTAAAAGTGGCGGAATACGGCGTCGATTGCCTGCGTATTAATCCGGGTAATATCGGTAGCGAAGAGCGTATCCGCGCGGTAGTGGATTGTGCCCGCGATAAAAATATTCCTATCCGCATCGGCGTTAACGCCGGATCGCTGGAAAAAGATCTGCAGGAAAAATACGGCGAACCTACCCCGCAGGCGCTGCTGGAATCAGCCATGCGTCATGTCGATCATCTTGATCGTCTTAACTTTGACCAGTTCAAAGTGAGCGTTAAGGCGTCTGATGTGTTTCTGGCGGTCGAATCCTATCGTTTGCTGGCAAAACAGATCGAACAGCCGCTGCACCTTGGGATCACGGAAGCCGGTGGCTTGCGTAGCGGTTCCGTTAAATCGGCTATTGGTCTGGGACTGTTACTATCCGAAGGCATCGGCGACACCTTACGCGTGTCGTTAGCGGCCGATCCGGTCGAAGAGATCAAAGTCGGTTTCGATATTTTGAAATCACTGCGCATCCGCGCGCGCGGCATCAACTTTATCGCCTGCCCAACCTGTTCACGTCAGGAGTTTGACGTTATTGGTACGGTAAATGCGCTCGAGCAACGCCTCGAAGATCTCATTACGCCAATGGATGTTTCGATCATTGGTTGTGTTGTAAACGGTCCTGGCGAAGCGCTGGTGTCTACCCTCGGGGTGACTGGCGGCAACAAGAAAAGTGGCCTTTATGAAGATGGCATTCGTAAGGATCGTCTTGATAATAACGACATGATCGATCAGCTTGAAGCCCGCATCCGAGCGAAAGCGACAATACTGGATGAAGCGCAGCGCATCAGCATTCAGCAGATTGAGAAATAACGTGATGGGAAGCGGTGCTTCCCATGTATGATTGAACCCATTCTTAGGGTTCTTTTTTGTATATAGAAAGAGAATAAACGTGGCAAAAAACATTCAAGCCATTCGCGGCATGAACGATTATCTGCCTGGCGAAACCGCCATCTGGCAGCGCATTGAAGGCACACTGAAACAGGTGCTCGGCAGCTACGGTTATAGTGAAATCCGTTTGCCGATTGTAGAGCAGACCCCGTTATTTAAACGCGCGATTGGTGAAGTGACCGACGTCGTTGAAAAAGAGATGTATACCTTTGAGGACCGCAATGGCGATAGCCTGACGCTGCGTCCTGAGGGAACGGCGGGCTGCGTACGTGCCGGCATCGAACATGGTCTTCTGTACAATCAGGAGCAGCGCCTGTGGTATATCGGCCCAATGTTCCGTCACGAACGTCCTCAAAAAGGCCGTTACCGCCAGTTTAACCAGCTGGGTGTCGAAGTGTTCGGTCTGCAAGGCCCGGATATTGACGCTGAACTGATCATGCTGACGGCGCGCTGGTGGCGCGAGCTGGGGATTTCTCAGCACGTTGCGCTGGAGTTGAACTCAATCGGATCCCTGGAAGCTCGTGCGAACTACCGTGATGCACTGGTTGCGTTCCTGGAACAGCATAAAGACAAGCTTGACGAAGATTGCCAGCGTCGCATGTACAGCAACCCGCTGCGCGTTCTTGATTCCAAGAATCCGGATGTTCAGGCGCTGTTGAACGATGCGCCTGCGCTGGGTGATTATCTCGACGAAGAGTCTCGCGAGCATTTCGCAGGGCTGTGTAAATTGCTTGAAGCCGCTGGCATTGCGTACACCGTAAATCAGCGTCTGGTGCGTGGCCTGGATTATTATAACCGCACCGTGTTTGAGTGGGTGACCACCAGCCTCGGCTCGCAGGGCACTGTCTGCGCTGGCGGGCGTTATGACGGTCTGGTCGAGCAACTGGGTGGTCGCGCAGCGCCGGCAGTTGGTTTCGCGATGGGCCTTGAGCGACTTGTTTTGCTGGTTCAGGCAGTTAATCCGGAATTTAAAGCAGAATCCGTTGTCGATATATACCTGGTCGCTTCAGGTGCGGACACGCAGTCTGCGGCCATGCAGTTTGCCGAACGTGTGCGCGATGCACTACCGGGCGTTAAACTGATGACCAACCACGGTGGTGGCAACTTCAAAAAACAGTTTGCCCGTGCTGATAAATGGGGCGCAAGTGTTGCACTGGTACTGGGTGAGTCCGAAGTGGCCGCTGGTGAAGTCGTGGTGAAAGACCTGCGCTCTGGTGAGCAAACAACGGTAACGCAGGATGGCGTTGCGGCGCACTTGCGCACTTTACTGGGCTAAGGGGAAGAACGGCGTGGAAATGTACGAGAACGAAAACGACCAGGTTGATGCGGTTAAACGCTTTTTTGCTGAAAACGGCAAAGCCCTGGCTGTTGGTGTAATTTTAGGTGTGGGCGCGCTGATGGGCTGGCGTTACTGGAACAGCCATCAGGCTGATTCCGCGCGTGGCGCTTCCCTGGCTTACGAAAATACCGTTAGCGCAATTCGCGCCGATCAGCCTCAAACGCTGACGGCCGCTGAAAAATTCGCTGCTGACAATAAAAACATCTACGGCGCACTTGCGTCGCTTGAAGTTGCTCAACAATTCGTTGATAAGAACGAACTGGATAAAGCGGCTGCGCAGCTCCAGCAGGGTCTCTCTGCGACGAGCGATGATAATCTGAAAGCGGTAATCAATCTGCGTCTTGCCCGTATTCAGGTTCAGCAGAAAAAGGCTGATGATGCGTTGAAAACGCTCGACACCATTAAAGGCGAAGGTTTTGCAGCCATTGTAGCTGACCTGCGCGGTGAAGCTCTGTTGAGCAAAGGCGACAAACAAGGCGCGCGCAGCGCGTGGGAATCAGGCGTGAAAAGTAACGCCTCACCTGCGCTGAGCGAAATGATGCAGATGAAAATAAATAATTTGTCCGTCTGAGAGGGACCCGATGCAATTGCGTAAATTACTTCTGCCAGGACTGCTTTCCGTTACGTTATTGAGCGGCTGTTCACTGTTCAGTGGCGAAGAAGATGTTGTAAAAATGTCACCGTTGCCAACCGTTGAAAACCAATTTACCCCCTCCACCGCGTGGAGTTCGTCTGTGGGTAGCGGTATTGGTGATTTCTACTCCAATCTGCATCCAGCATTTGCGGACAACGTTGTTTACGCGGCTGATCGCAAAGGCACTGTTCGCGCATTTAATGCGGATGACGGTAAAGAAGTCTGGTCTGTGAACCTGGCAGAAAAAGACGGTTGGTTCTCTCGTGCACCTGCGCTGCTCTCTGGCGGTTTGACTGTTTCCGGCGGACACGTTTATGTCGGTAGCGAAAAAGCCCAGGTTTATGCGCTGAACACCAGCGATGGTTCCATCGCGTGGCAATCTCGCGTTGCAGGTGAAGCGCTGTCACGTCCTGTCGTCAGTGACGGTGTTGTGCTGATTCACACCAGCAATGGTCAGTTGCAAGCGCTGAACGAGGCTGACGGTGCCGTGAAATGGACCGTTAACCTGGACATGCCATCACTTTCTCTGCGCGGTGAATCTGCTCCGGCTACGGCTTTTGGTGCAGCAATCGTGGGCGGTGACAACGGCCGCGTGAGCGCCGTACTGATGCAGCAAGGCCAGATGATTTGGCAGCAGCGTATTTCTCAGGCTACAGGTCCGACTGAAATCGACCGCCTGAGCGATGTTGATACCACTCCGGTCATTGTCGACAACGTGGTGTATGCGCTGGCTTATAACGGCAACCTCACGGCGTTGGATCTGCGCAGCGGCCAGGTCATGTGGAAACGTGAACTGGGTTCTGTGAATGATTTCGTCGTTGAAGGTAATCGCATTTATCTGGTTGATCAGAACGATCGCCTGCTGGCGCTGAACACCGATGGCGGCGTTACGCTGTGGACGCAAAGCGATCTGCTACACCGTCTGCTGACCGCACCTGCGCTGTATAATGGCAGCCTGGTCGTGGGTGATAGCGAAGGTTACATGCACTGGATTGATCCAGAAAACGGACGCTTTGTGGCGCAGGAGAAAGTCGATAGTTCAGGTTTCCTGACTGACCCTGTTGTTGCTGATGGCAAGCTGCTGATCCAGGCAAAAGACGGAACGCTGTACGCAATCACGCGTTAATCGTAGCGTTTGTAGTATAATAAACGGCTCCTGTTAACTCAGGAGCCGTTTTACTGTTTTTATAGACGTCGTGAATACGGCGTTATTTTGAATTTTATGAGGCTTCAAACATGGTACCTGTGGTCGCGCTTGTCGGGCGCCCGAACGTTGGAAAATCCACTCTTTTTAACCGTTTAACACGCACCCGTGATGCGCTGGTTGCGGATTTCCCGGGGCTGACTCGTGACCGTAAGTACGGTCGTGCTGAAGTGGAAGGACGAGAGTTTATCTGTATCGATACCGGTGGTATTGATGGTACAGAAGACGGCGTGGAAACGCGTATGGCGGAACAATCTCTGCTGGCAATCGAAGAAGCGGACATCGTGCTTTTCATGGTTGATGCCCGTGCAGGTTTAATGCCAGCCGATACGGCTATCGCCAAACACCTGCGTTCTCGCGAGAAGCCAACCTTCCTGGTGGCGAACAAAACTGACGGTATTGATGCCGATCAGGCTGTTGCGGATTTCTGGGCTTTGGGCCTGGGAGAAATCTATCCAATTGCAGCTTCTCATGGTCGTGGCGTTACCAGCCTGCTGGAAACAGTTTTGATGCCATGGGTTGACGAAATCAATCCGCCAGAAGAAATTGACGAAGACGCCGCATATTGGGCGCAATTCGAAGAGGCCGCGGAAGGTAAAGAAGAGCCTGTGGACGACTTTAACCCGCAGGATCTGCCGATCAAGCTGGCGATTGTCGGCCGTCCGAACGTGGGTAAGTCAACGCTAACTAACCGTATTCTTGGTGAAGATCGCGTCGTGGTTTATGACATGCCGGGCACCACCCGTGACAGCATTTATATCCCGATGCAGCGTGATGAGCGCGAATACGTGCTGATTGATACTGCGGGCGTGCGTAAACGTGGGAAAATCACCGATGTGGTGGAAAAATTCTCGGTTATCAAAACGCTGCAGGCGATTGAAGACGCTAACGTGGTCATGCTGGTTATCGACGCGCGTGAAGGTATCTCCGATCAGGATCTCTCACTGTTGGGCTTTATCCTCAATAGTGGGCGCTCACTGGTTATCGTCGTCAACAAGTGGGACGGTCTGAGCAATGATGTGAGAGAGCAAGTCAAAGAGATGCTGGACTTCCGTCTGGGCTTTATCGATTTTGCTCGCGTACACTTTATCTCGGCGCTGCACGGCAGTGGTGTGGGCAATCTGTTCGAATCCGTTCGTGAAGCCTACGACAGCTCAACGCGTCGTCAGAGCACCGCGATGCTGACGCGCATTATGACCATGGCCTCTGAAGACCATCAGCCGCCGTTAGTTCGTGGTCGTCGTGTCAAGCTGAAGTATGCTCACGCCGGTGGTTATAACCCGCCAATCGTGGTCATTCACGGTAACCAGGTGAAAGACCTGCCTGATTCCTACAAACGCTATCTGATGAACTACTTCCGAAAATCGCTGGATGTGATGGGCACGCCTATCCGAATTCAGTTCAAGGAAGGGGAAAACCCGTTTGCAGATAAGCGCAACACACTAACGCCAAACCAGATGCGTAAGCGTAAGCGTTTAATTAAGCACATTAAGAAAAGCAAGTAATCGCGCGATAAAACCCGACTCTGTCGGGTTTTTTGTTTTTTTATCCGCTGGGATTTGCAATGGGTCAGGGCAGTTAAATGATCGCAGGGGATTACAGCGGGTGTTAACGACGTCATGTTAGAATGACCGTGTAACTAACATTTATTGAGGAGTCACAATGACGATTATCTGTCCGGAGTGCCAGGCAAAGCTTGAGCCTGAAAATGGGATGGCGCATTGCGGCAATTGTGGTAACGATATCGCTCTGGTGGCGCGTTGCCCTGAGTGCCATCAGCCTCTTCAGGTTTTAAAGGCTTGCGGCGCGATCGATTATTTTTGCCAGAACGGTCATGGGTTGATTTCAAAAAAACGCGTTGAGTTTGAGCCGGTTTAAACCGGCTTTTTCTTACGCGTTTTTTTGGCAGGCGTTATTCCTTTGACTTCGCTTTCTACCCAGCCATCAGCCAGGCGGGTCGTCATCACATCTCCCGCTTTAACCTGTTTAGTCTGTTTCAGCACTTTACCATCCGTCGCTGTGGTCACGCTGTAGCCACGTGCCAGCGTGGAGAGCGGGCTGACGGCTTCGAGATGGGTGACCGCATTCCCAAAACGTTCTCGCGTAGTGCTCAAACGTGCGCGTAAGTTCTCAGCGAGACGATATTCCAGCTGTTGGATACGGGTTTGCGCCCGATAGATTTTTGGCTGCGGGTTTTGCTGATTCAGGCGCTGGGTCATGCGCTGCTGACGAGAAACAGCGCGTTTAAGCTGGTTATCCAGCGCGAAATTCATGCGCTGACGCAGGCGTTCCAGTACGGTTTGCTGGCGCGCAAGTCGCAGCTGTGGATGCTGCTGCTGCAGCCGATGGTGCAATTGCGTAAAGCGCCGGGCGCGATTGGCCAGGAAATAGTCCATCGCCATTTCCAGACGCTGTTGTCCGTTCTGTATCTGGCGCAGCAGTTCCAGCTGATTTCGACTCACTACCTCGGCCGCCGCGGACGGCGTTGGCGCACGCATATCCGATACAAAATCGGCGATAGTGACATCGGTTTCATGCCCAACGGCGCTGACGACGGGTATTTGACTGGCAAAAATCGCCCGTGCGACACGTTCGTCGTTAAAGCTCCAGAGATCTTCCAGCGATCCGCCGCCGCGTCCGACAATTAACACGTCACACTCATGGCGCGCATTTGCCAGCTCAATAGCTCGAACAATTTGCCCCGGCGCGTCGTCACCCTGAACCGCTGTTGGATAGATAATGACGGGCAGGGAAGGGTCGCGACGCTTCAGCACATGCAGAATATCATGCAGCGCTGCACCGGTTTTAGAGGTGATGACGCCGACGCAGTGCGCAGGCGAGGGGAGTGATTTTTTGAACTGCTGATCAAACAGACCTTCCGCTGACAGCTTCGCTTTTAACTGCTCATATTTTTGCTGTAATAACCCTTCGCCTGCGGGCTGCATGCTCTCAACGATGATTTGATAATCACCGCGCGGTTCGTACAGCGTGATATTGGCGCGGACCAGCACCTGTTGGCCATGCTGAGGACGAAACGTCACGCGGCGATTACTGTTGCGGAACATTGCGCAGCGCACCTGAGCGTTATCGTCTTTAAGCGTAAAATACCAGTGACCGGATGACGGCTGCGTGAAATTGGAAATCTCACCGCTGATCCAAACCTGTCCCATTTCCTGCTCGAGCAGTAAACGAACCGATTGATTGAGGCGGCTAACGGTATAAATTGAGGGGCTTTGGGAAGATAACATGTGAGCGGGATCAAATTTTAAATCAGCAAGTTATTCAATCGATAGTAACCCGATGAGACACGATCGCAAGCATTTTTATAAAAAAGTGTAGATGCAATCGGTTACGCTCTGTATAATGCCACGGCAATATTTAACCCTCCAGGTCAGAGATATTGCCCATGCTACGTATTGCCAAAGAAGCACTGACGTTTGACGACGTCCTCCTCGTTCCCGCTCATTCTACCGTTCTGCCGAATACTGCCGATCTCAGCACGCAGTTGACTAAAACCATTCGCCTGAACATTCCTATGCTCTCTGCGGCAATGGACACCGTGACTGAAGCGCGCCTGGCGATCGCCCTGGCACAGGAAGGCGGCATCGGCTTTATTCACAAAAACATGTCTATCGAACGCCAGGCCGAAGAAGTTCGCCGCGTGAAAAAACATGAATCCGGTATTGTCTCCGACCCACAAAGCGTTCTGCCAACCACTACGCTTGCGGAAGTCAAAGCGCTGACTGAACGTAACGGTTTTGCGGGCTATCCGGTTGTTACCGAAGATTACGAGCTGGTGGGTATCATCACTGGCCGTGACGTGCGTTTCGTGACTGACCTGTCTCAACCCGTCAGTGTTTACATGACGCCGAAAGAGCGTTTGGTTACCGTGCGTGAAGGCGAAACGCGCGACGTCGTGCTGGCCAAAATGCACGAAAAACGCGTTGAGAAAGCGCTGGTTGTTGACGACAGCTTCCATCTGCGCGGAATGATCACCGTGAAGGACTTCCAGAAAGCAGAACGCAAACCGAACGCCTGTAAAGACGAGCATGGCCGTCTGCGCGTTGGTGCTGCAGTTGGCGCAGGTGCGGGCAATGAAGAGCGTGTTGACGCGCTGGTTGCTGCAGGCGTTGACGTTCTGCTGATTGACTCCTCACACGGCCATTCCGAAGGCGTTCTGCAACGCATTCGCGAAACCCGCGCGAAATACCCTGACCTGCAAATCATCGGTGGCAACGTGGCCACGGGTGCTGGCGCACGTGCTCTGGCTGAAGCCGGTTGCAGCGCAGTCAAAGTCGGTATCGGTCCTGGCTCCATTTGTACTACCCGTATCGTCACCGGCGTCGGTGTACCGCAGATCACGGCGGTTTCCGATGCTGTAGAAGCGCTGGAAGGCACTGGTATTCCGGTTATCGCCGATGGCGGTATTCGTTTCTCCGGGGATATCGCGAAAGCCATCGCGGCAGGCGCGAGCGTGGTGATGGTGGGGTCGATGCTGGCGGGTACTGAAGAGTCTCCTGGCGAAATCGAACTGTTCCAGGGCCGTTCTTATAAGTCCTACCGCGGGATGGGGTCTCTGGGCGCGATGTCCAAAGGGTCTTCCGATCGCTACTTCCAGACGGATAACGCAGCCGACAAACTCGTGCCGGAAGGTATCGAAGGTCGCGTGGCATATAAAGGCCATCTGAAAGAGATTATTCACCAGCAGATGGGCGGCCTGCGTTCCTGTATGGGTCTGACCGGCTGTGGTACCATCGATCTGCTGCGTACTAAAGCGGAATTCGTACGTATCAGCGGTGCGGGCATCCAGGAAAGTCACGTTCACGACGTCACGATCACTAAAGAGTCCCCGAACTACCGTTTAGGCTCCTGATAAGTTTCCGCGCCCGGCTCAATGCCGGGCGCTTTGTTTCACTTGCCTCGGAATTATCGTCAATGACGGAAAACATTCATAAACATCGCATTCTTATCCTGGACTTCGGTTCCCAATACACGCAGCTCGTTGCTCGTCGCGTTCGTGAACTTGGCGTTTATTGTGAACTGTGGGCATGGGATGTCACGGAAGCACAGATCCGTGAATTTAATCCAAGCGGCATTATTCTGTCTGGTGGCCCGGAAAGCACCACTGAAGACAACAGCCCACGCGCGCCGCAGTACGTCTTTGAAGCCGGCGTTCCTGTATTTGGCGTATGCTACGGCATGCAGACGATGGCGATGCAGTTGGGCGGCCATGTTGAAGCCTCTAACGAACGCGAATTTGGTTACGCACAGGTCGAGGTGTTGACTGACAGCGCGCTGGTGCGTGGTATCGAAGACTCCCTGACCGCAGACGGCAAACCGCTGCTGGACGTGTGGATGAGCCACGGCGATAAAGTGACGGCTATTCCGTCAGACTTCGTGACCGTTGCCAGCACCGAAACCTGTCCGTTTGCCATTATGGCTAACGAAGAAAAACGCTTCTACGGCGTGCAGTTCCACCCGGAAGTGACCCACACCCGCCAGGGTATGCGCATGCTGGACCGCTTCGTGCGCGATATTTGCCAGTGTGAAGCCCTGTGGACGCCGGCTAAAATCATCGACGATGCCATTGCGCGTATCCGTCAGCAGGTTGGCGACGACAAAGTGATCCTCGGCCTGTCCGGTGGCGTTGACTCCTCCGTGACCGCGATGCTGCTGCACCGTGCTATTGGTAAAAATCTGACCTGTGTTTTCGTCGATAACGGCCTGTTACGCCTGAATGAAGCAGAGCAGGTTATGGACATGTTTGGTGACCATTTCGGCCTGAACATTGTTCACGTTGAAGGCGAAGAGCGCTTCCTGACCGCACTGGCGGGCGAAAACGATCCAGAAGCGAAACGTAAAATTATCGGCCGCGTGTTTGTTGAAGTCTTCGACGAGCAAGCGCTGCGTCTGGAAGATGTGAAGTGGCTGGCGCAGGGTACGATTTACCCTGATGTGATCGAGTCTGCTGCCTCTGCCACCGGCAAGGCGCACGTGATCAAATCTCACCACAACGTGGGCGGCCTGCCGAAAGAGATGAAGATGGGTCTGGTTGAACCGCTGCGTGAGCTGTTCAAAGACGAAGTGCGTAAGATTGGCCTTGAGCTGGGTCTGCCATACGACATGCTGTACCGTCACCCGTTCCCGGGCCCAGGTCTGGGCGTGCGTGTGCTGGGTGAAGTGAAGAAAGAGTACTGCGACCTGCTACGTCGTGCCGATGCTATCTTCATCGAAGAGCTGCACAAAGCCGATCTGTACAACAAAGTGAGCCAGGCGTTCACCGTGTTCCTGCCGGTTCGTTCCGTCGGTGTGATGGGCGATGGCCGCAAGTACGACTGGGTTGTGTCCCTCCGCGCAGTTGAAACCATCGACTTTATGACGGCACACTGGGCGCACCTGCCGTATGATTTCTTAGGCCGCGTGTCGAACCGCATCATCAACGAAGTGAACGGCATCTCCCGTGTCGTATATGACATCAGTGGGAAGCCGCCAGCGACGATTGAGTGGGAATAATTTTACTTCCGACTACCGCCTGCACGTAAAGCAGTAAAATACTTCTGAGCCCGCTTAACTGCGGGCTTTTTTGTTTTTGTATCTGGCATTTTCTGCGCTACAGCGTGTGTAACACGTTCATCCCGTTTTATGAATTCCATCGTGTGAGCGGCTATTTTGAGACGCAGTGTTCGTTGAAGGGTTATCCAAATCGGTTTCAGGCGGGTTGAATAAAATAAACGGACATAATGAATTTCCTGCGTTAAATTTTAGAAAATAAATGACTGAAGCATATCCTGTATTTTCTGGGGCGATTACTCAATTACGTTATTTCACTCTGACGTTAAGATAATACTCAAACGTGACATATCTCCCAAAAACGACTGCCATGTATAAAACGCGATATTAGGCCTGAGAAGCTTGGTTTTTCAGGAAATTCAGGTGAGAAAAATATCGTTTTAGCGGGAACTATTCACTGGTCGGGGAGATGATTTTGAGAACTGCTAGTCACCATTTCGAATATAGGATTTATAAATGGCATTTGTATCGACGATCACAGAAATAAAAAAACATAATTAATTAATTTAAAAACGTAATGGATTCTCTGGGGGGCCTGTGTCAGAAACTCTTTCACCTTCACAAAAGAAACCGGAGAATGGATTAGAATGAGTGAAAAAATATTGCAAAACCGGCATGATGAATATCATAAATTAACCCGCGGCGAGCGGATTGGTTATGGCATGGGTGACTTTGCGCAAAACCTTGTGTTCGGTACAATAGGTGGTTTTCTGGCTCTTCATATGTTGACTGTAAATACAATCAGCACAGCAACTGCAGGGTTTATATTTCTGTTTGTCCGAATCATCAATGTTGTATGGGACCCGATGGTTGGGACTTATGTAGATAAACGAAGTTCACCCGCGGGGAAATATCGCCCCTGGCTTTTGAGAGCAGGCGTTCCACTTGTTATTCTGTCCGCTTTACTTTTCGCACCCATTCCTGGCATCAGGGGATCGGTTCCATTTGCATTTATCGTTTACCTCGCGCTGGATTTAGTCTATTCCGTTGTGAACATTCCTTACGGTTCGCTTAATGCATCACTGACAAGAGATCCGGAATCTATTGATAAACTGACCAGCACGCGCATGATGCTGGCCAACAGTGCCAATCTTCTTGTTTATACTTTATTCCCTATGTTTGTACAAATGGCCTCACCAAAAGATCGAAGCCTCAAGGATACGGGTTTTTTTGGCCTCAAACTTAATATGGGGAACTACACCGATCCATCAGCGAATTATGCCTGGTTTGGCGTTTATTCGATATATATGATATTAGGCGCGGTGGCGCTTTTCATCTGCTATAAATTTACCAAAGAACGTGTGGTGGCAACTGCAGAACAGACAGCCAACGTTAAAACGACAGATCTCTTCCTTGAACTCAAAAATAACCGACCGCTTATCATTCTCGGGTTATTTTTCATGTTGGCCTTCACGTTCATGTTTTTTGTGAACACCGTTAATGGCTTTTTTAATCAATATGTTGTTAACCATTCTGAATGGATGGGGGCTATCGGCCTTGTTGCTTCAATTCCGGGCATTTTATTCCCAATTTTTTGGTCAAGACTCAAGAAAATTTTTGGTAAAAAAGGCTTCTTCCATCTGTTCCTCGCCATGTTTATTGTCGGGCAGTTGTTGACTTACGTTTGGTCACGCTCAGGAATGCATGATGAACTCTGGCTTGCTTACATCGCAACCTTTATTAAACAGTGGGGCTTAAGTTCAGCCACGGGTTTCATGTGGGCACTTGTCCCTGAAGTGATTGCTTATGGCGAATTAAAATCAGGTAAGCGAAATGCCGCAATCATTAATGCGATTATGGGGCTCTTTTTCAAAATTGGTTTTACGATTGGCGGTGCGATTCCACTTTGGTTACTCGCCGCTTATGGCTTTAACGAAACGGGCGCATATCAAAATACAAATGCGATCGACGGAATCATCATCACAGCGGTTTGGATTCCCATCGCTTTAGCCGTTATTTCAATGATTGTCATTCAAATCTATCCAATCTCAGACGAAAACGTCACAGATATTAACCGCCAGCTTGATGAGATACGCGTATAGTTTGAAGAGTCATTGTAAAACTTAGTAAATATAAAATAAAATTCTCAGAAAAGGTCTAATGATATGTCGCTTATTCAAAACCCTATCTTACCTGGATTTAATGCAGATCCGAGTATTATCCGTGTAGAAGACACCTACTATATTGCAAACTCGACCTTTGAGTGGTTTCCAGGTGTCCGTTTACATGAGTCGAAAGATCTTGAACACTGGAATCTTCTCCCGAGTCCACTGTCAAACACTGTGCTTTTAGATATGAAAGGCAATCCTTCATCCGGGGGGATTTGGGCACCGGCTCTCTCTTATGCTGATGGCAAATTCTGGCTGGTTTATACGGATGTGAAAATCACGGAAGGCGCTTTTAAAGATATGACAAACTATCTGACCACCGCGACAGATATTCGTGGTCCATGGACCGATCCGATTAAACTTAATGGTGTGGGTTTTGATGCGTCACTATTCCATGACGACAATGGGCGTAAATATATCGTTCAGCAAACCTGGGATCACAGAGAATACCATCATCCCTTTGATGGCATTACGCTGACTGAGCTCAATACACAAACTCTGAAATTAATACCCGAAACAGCGCGTACTCTTTATCGTGGCACCGCCGTTGCTCTCGTCGAAGGGCCACATCTCTACAAACTAAACGGGTATTATTATCTTTTTGCTGCTCAGGGGGGAACCGTATTTACCCATCAGGAGGTTGTGGCACGGTCAAAAACGTTAGATGCCAATAGTTTTGAGACACAGCCGGGGGAAGTGTTCTTAACGAATGTCGATACGCCAGACAGTTACATTCAGAAGCAAGGACATGGCTCTTTAGTTTCAACCCCCAAAGGTGAATGGTATTACGCTTCACTGTGCGCGCGCCCGTGGAATCGGCCTGGTGAGTCTGTTTATGACCCCCGTGGCTGGTCAACTCTGGGAAGGGAAACGTCCATCCAAAAAGTGTATTGGGATAAAGAGGGCTGGCCACGTATCGATGGCGGTCACGGTGGTAAAACGTTTGTCGAAGGACCCACTGATGCCATTTATACCGAAAGCGCAAAAGATCATAGCCATTACGATGAATTTAAAACGCCGACACTCGATCCTAACTGGAATACGCTCCGTGTCCCTTTCACAGAAAAAATGGGTGCGACAGGCGATGGAAAGCTAACGTTAATTGGCCAGGGTTCTTTAGCGAATACCCATGACCTGTCGCTTATTGCCCGACGTTGGCAAGCCTTTTATTTTGACGCGCACGTCAAAGTTAAATTTAATCCCTTTAATTATCAACAAATGGCAGGCTTAACGAATTATTATAATGACCGTCACTGGAGTTTTGTATTCATTACCTGGAATGAAATTAATGGCGCCGTAATCGAAGTTGGCGAGAATAATCGCGGGAAATATACGTCACATCTGAAAGATGAAGCAATCAAGATTCCAGAAGATGCGGAATACGTCTGGTTCCGCACAAAAGTTCGCAAGGAAATTTATACTTATGAATACAGTTTTGATGGGATCACATTTGTTGAAATCCCTGTCAAATTAGATTCCGCCGTTCTTTCAGATGATTATGTTTTGCAAAGCTATGGCGGATTCTTTACCGGCGCATTCGTTGGCCTGGCCGCTGTAGACTATTCTGGTTACGACGCCCGCGCTGAGTTTTACAATTTCAATTATCAGGAGTTGGGCGATGCATTAGTTGATAGTGACACGTATAGCTGGGAAGCATTTGAATCGCGTGTTTATTAAATACTTAAACGTAAATTCAGATGAGAAGTGCAGCGCCCGGTCATGATGGGTACCGATAAGCACGGCTTGCCGTGCTTATCGTCTTTTTACGGTATTGTGCTCTCTGTTCGTGCAGGGAGGGATGGATGTTTTTGTTTCACGGCAATCCCTACTGCCAGGCTGCCAATAATGAGTGTGAGTCCCCACGACACCCACATCGAACCGCTGATCCCTAATGCTTTGTTTAACTCCGCATACGCAAAAGGCGATACCGAGGCCATGAGCTGAGCGGGGATCAACAGCACGCCCGTTCGCCGTGCATAATCCTCAGGTGCGAAAAGTTCCAGAGGGAGGGTGGCTTTGACGATCGTGACCAGGCCGTTGATCGCGCCATACCCCAGAACAAACCCGGCGGCAGATTCGATAAACACCGAGCTGCTTATTCCCAGCAAAAAGCACAGTGGCATGGCGAGCGCGGTAATGAGCATGAGCTGCGTTGGCGTTAATCGCGCGCCAGCCATCACGTCTAACAAGCGCGCGCCCGTCTGGCCAATGCCCCACAGCATCCCAATCGTAACGGGCAAACCCGCGTTCGCGATAAATTCCGGAAGGTGCGTGGATGTTCCATTTGAGACAAATGTTATCAGCGCGATAAACGCAGCATAAAGCCAGGCGTTTAAGCGAGCGTGAGGTTGTGTGGCGACAGGAGCCTTCGGGGTAGCTTTTACTGTAATGGTCTGATGGGGTAGCACGCGTATCAACGCCGCACTCAATAGCCCGAAAAGAGCATACATCAGCAGCGCTTCTCGCCAGCTCATTATCGTCAGTAACGCTGCACCCAGCGGCCAAAAAATTGCAGAAGCGAGTCCGCCAGCCAGAGTGACGCGAGAGATCATCCGTCGCGCATTTTGCCCGTAAAGATTCACAAGGGATGCGAACAACGCGTCGTACAAAGACAGACGCATACCGACTCCCGCCAGCAGCCACGCGCAATACCAACCCGCTAAAGCGTGTGATTGAGCCATTATCAGGCAGCTTATCGATATCAGTAGCGTGCCGCACATCACCACTCTCTGCCCGCCAAAACAGGCCAGTAATCGGGCCACAAACGGTGAAACGCCAGCCATCACCAGCATGGCCACAGTCAATCCCAGATAGATCTGTGGTGATGACCAGCCCGTCTCGGTCGCAATGGCGCGCGCGAAGGTTCCCGGCATATAAAACGAAATTCCCCAGTTGATAAGCTGATTACTTCCAGCGGCAAGCGAAAGAAGGCGGGGGACGGCCAGTGTTTTCATTATGTTTCATTCCTTTAGGCAGTTGTCCTCAGCATACTGCGCGCGGTATGGTGCTGGCAGGCCCCTGTGTTTATGAACGCTATAAGAGAAACTTTTCGATGACGATGTTGAATCTGGGTAATCTGGCGACCTTCCGACTGGTCATCCAGCGCGGCAGTTTTTCTGCTGCTGCGGATGCGCTTGGGCTTTCTCAACCTGCGGTGAGTTTGCAGATTCGCCAGCTTGAGCAGTTTCTCCAGACACGTTTAGTTGAACGCACCGGACGCGGCGTCAAAGCCACGGCGGCGGGCCTGGCATTACTGAATCATAGCGACCGTATTGAACATGTGGTCGATGAGGCGATTTGCTCGGTGAGGGCGTTGAGTGACGAGATCGGTGGCACAGTGACGATAGGGACGGGCGCAACGGCATGTATTCATCTTTTGCCACGACTGTTACAGCAACTACGACAGGATCATCCGCTGCTGGGCGTCGGTGTGACGACAGGCAACACGCTTGATATTGTCCGAGCCGTCGAGGAAAACCGTCTTGATATCGGACTTGTGACCCTTCCGGCAAGCGGTCGTTCGCTTGATGTGATGCCGATTCTGGATGAGGAGTTTGTCTTTATTATTGCGCGCGAGCAGGGGGACCGAATATCGCAGCTCACCCCCGCGATTTTGCATACGCTGCCGCTGATTGCGTTTGAATCAGGGAGCGGAACGCGGGCGCTCATCGACGGTTGGTTTCAGGCGAGTGCTTTTTCGGTCACGCCAGTGATGCAGTTAGGCAGTATAGAAGCCATCAAACGTATGGTGAGAGCAGGGCTGGGATTCAGTATTGTCCCGAGAATGGCGGTTCAGCATGCAGCGGATCGCGAGGGTTTAACCGTCGGTTCACTGGATCCCATTCTGCATCGGCAGTTAGGTATCGTCATGCGTCAGGACAAAATTCTCAGTAAAGGAATGGCTGAAGTGATTCGGTTGCTGCGTCAGGAAGCTAGCGGTTTGTGGTATCCAGTGGCTGGGTAACCTGTTGAGACTGAATTTTGTCCTGATGATGATACCAGGCGCCAATAGAGGAATAAACGAAGCGACCAAAGAAAAACAGAAAGCTAATCAGCAATATAATGCGGGTCATTCGAGTGTTAAATCGATGTCGTTTGTGCATACGCGTTGCCTGACTCACTGTATTTTCCTGGGCATACCCTTTCGGGCGATGCGGCTATTAAGGCACAGTGGGAAGAAGGGGTCAATTATGGCAAGTGTAAAAATTCGTCAATGTTTACATTAATTATTGTTATCGATGATGATTCAAGTATTTACCGCTTTGATAGAAAAGAGAAAACAGCACAATAATCTGATCATAAAAACCTTTTTTGAACAATGTAGTTTGATTTAAGTCAATTCCTGCCGGTCATTGAGCACTAAAATTCTCCTGCCATCGTGTTTATATCTCGCAAGCAGTATGTGGCAATAATGTCAGGATGGATGCCTGTCTGAAATTCTCTTTGGATGAAAGGACTTATATTGGACATCTATGAAAATTCTGGCATTCCTTAAGAAAAATAAAGACCGTTGGTGGGCTCTTCCTCTCATTTTGCCGGTTGCTTTACTCCCCGTATTTAGTGTCGCCAGCACGTATACGCAATTAAGCGGTGGCCTGGTTGCGCTCTATTATATGCCTTTGGCATTTTTACTCGCCACGATGTTGTTTTTTGGCCTCGCGGCAGTGCCCGGTATTATTCTGGCGCTGTTTTGCCGCTACTACCCTACCGCCGGGTGGTTCGAAACGGTCGCTATTATTTGTCATTTTATCGTTCCGCTGATCCTCAGTTGGGGGGGATATCGCGTGTTTGCCCCGCGTCGCAACATGGTGGCATATGGTGATGACCGGCTGATGGCGCAACGTATCTTTTGGCAGGTCATCTGTCCGTCGACCCTCTTTTTGCTGCTGTTCCAGTTTGCGGTCTATCTGGGTATCTACGCGACGCGTCAGAGCATGGTCGGTATAAATCCAATGAGTATCCGCACCTTGATTAATTATCAAGGCTTGCTGGTGGGAGGGTTGACGGGCGTGCCGTTCAGCTATCTGTTGATTCGTGTGATTCGCCATCCCCGCTATCTGAAAGGGCTTATCTCCCAAATCCGACTGCAAATTGACAAAAAAGTGAGCGTCGCAGAAGTTGTCATCTGGGGCGGAGTACTGGTTGGACTGTTGTCTCTACTGCTCATACCCATCAATGAAAACAGCTCAATATTCAGCACCAACTATACGCTGTCATTGCTGATGCCTGTGATGCTTTGGGGCTCAATGCGTTTTGGCTACAAGCTGATGTCGTTGATCTGGACTCCGGTTCTGATGGTGTCCATTCATTATTTTTACCGCTACATCCCGCTGTATCAGGGTTACGATATCCAGCTGGCGATCACATCATCAAGCTATCTCGTTTTCTCGTTTGTGGTGATTTATATGGCCATGCTGGCGACACGTCAGCGCGTCATCATGCTTCGCGCCAGCCGACTGGCGTTTCTCGATCCCGTCGTTCATATGCCTAACCTGCGTGCATTGTCGCGTGCGCTGACCAAATCACCGTGGTCAGCGCTGTGCATGCTCCGCATCCCAGAGCTGGAAGTGCTAGGGCGCAATTACGGCGTGCTGTTGCGGATCCAGTACAAGCAAAAGCTCGCCGCGTGGATTAACGGTACGCTCGAGCAAAATGAGTGCGTCTATCAATTGTCGGGATACGATCTGGCTGTACGACTGAATACAGAGTCGCATTCCGTGCGAATCGAGGCGCTGGATGAACACATCAAGCAGTTTCGGTTTATCTGGGATGGCATGCCGCTGCAGCCGCAGGTCGGCGTGAGCTATTGCTGCGTGCGTTCTCCTGTAAACCATCTTTATTTGCTGTTGGGCGAGCTGAGCATCATTGCGGATTTATCATTATCCACCAATCATCCTGAGAGCTTACAGCAGCGCGGAGCAGCGCATCTGCAACGGAGCCTGAAAGATAAAGTGGCGATGATGAATCGTTTGCAAGCGGCGCTTGAACATAACGAATTTGTGCTGATGGCGCAGCGGGTGCAAGCCATTCGTGGCGATCACTACCATGAAATTTTGCTGCGCATGCCGAATGATAATGGCACGTTACTCTCACCGGACACCTTCCTCCCCGTTGCACAGGAATTTGGTTTGTCGTCGCGAGTGGATTTATGGGTGCTTGACCGCACGCTGCAGTTTATGGCGACATACCGCGAAAGGCTGCCAGGCATGCGGTTTGCCATCAATTTATCGCCCTCAACGGTATGCCGCTCGCAATTCCCCCTTGAGGTGAATCGGTTACTCAAGAAATACGCGATTGAAGCCTGGCAAGTAATCTTCGAAATCACCGAAAGTAGCGGTTTTGGCAATGCCGTTTTGGCCGATCAGATCGTCAAACAGCTTCAGATGATGGGCTGTCGAATTGCTATCGACGATTTTGGTACGGGATACGCAAGCTATGCCCGACTGAAAAGCGTCGACGCAGATATTCTGAAAATTGATGGCAGTTTTATTCGCAATATCGCCGACAACAGCCTCGACTATCAAATCGTTGCCTCTATTTGCCATTTGGCGCGGATGAAGAAAATGCTGGTCGTGGCGGAATACGTGGAAAGTGAAGCGATACGCAGTGCCGTCGCCGCGTTAGGAATTGACTATCTGCAAGGCTATTTGATCGGTAAACCTGAACCGCTTGAAGAGATTGTCGAGACTCAGGCGTCGTTGTCAGACGCCTGAGTCTCACGCGTTATGCCGCAATTTCCGGTGATTCTTCTTCTTCGATTTTCAACAACCAGCCCGTTACGGCTTCCCAGTATTGCTGCTCTTTTTCGAGATCCAGCAGTACTAGCGCATTCTGGCTAAACCAGCCATGTGGGAAGCTCAGCGTCCAGTGATGGTCATCAGTTTTCAGCCTTAACGTTGGCGGTGTGGTTGTCGCCTGGCGCTGATTATTGAGTAACACGCCCAGGCGCAACAGCTGGATCAACGGCAGGAACTGCTTTTTCTTGAACAGCGTGAAGCGCGGCAAATCGTCCAGCTTGATCGCTTTACGATGGTAACGCACCAGGGTCGCCATCATGGTTTGCTGCTCCTGATTAAAGCCTGGCAGATCGCTGTTTTGCAGAATGTAGGCCGAGTGGCGATGCATTCCGCTGTGGTTAATGTTCAGACCCACTTCGTGCAGGGTGGTGGCCCATTTGAGCAGTGCCGCCAGCTGTGGGTGCGCCAGTTTGGGATTTTGCGCTTCCCACTGTTCATAGATATGCGTTGTGGTTTCCAGAACGCGCTTGGCTTGCTCACGGTCAATGTTGTACTGATTCGCCAGGCTTTGCGCGGTGCGGCTGCGAATATCCTGATGGCGGAAGCGACCTTCCATTTCGTACAGCACACCTTCACGCAGCGCACCGTCAGAAAGACGCAGTTCGCGGATCGCCAGGGCATCAAACACGCCGCACAAAATCGCGAGGCCAGGCACAAATACGGCCTTACGCTCGTCGGAAAGCCCCGGCAGGCTGAGCGAATCGAAACTCTTGTGTTTCAGAACCTCTTCGCGCAGCATTTCCAGGCGTTCCGGGGTGATAAAACCGTCTTTTTCGCCCATCGCCAGCAGCACTTCGTGAGAGGCCTTGATACTGCCGGATGCGCCTAGCGCGACATTCCACCCCTGGATACGGTACTGCCACGCCAGTGATTCAAGCTTTTGTACTGCGGCCATGCGCGCACGCTGGAAGTTCTCACGGGTGATCGCGCCGCCAGGAAAGTACATTTGTGCAAAGCTGACGCAGCCCATACGGCGGCTTTCGACCAGTTTTGGCTCGAAATCTTCGCCAATCACCAGCTCCGTCGAACCTCCACCGATATCGATGACCAGCTTGCGGCCTTTTTCCGGCTGGGTATGTTCCACGCCCATGAAAATTAGACGCGCTTCTTCATTGCCCGAAATGATTTCAATAGGGTAGGGGATCACTTTTTCGGCGCGTTTCAAAAACTCCGGCGCGTTCAAAGCCTGGCGCAGAGTATGCGTGCCGACGATACAGACGCTGGATGCGGAAAAGCCTTGCAGCCGCTCAGCAAAGAGTGACAGGCAGGCTAAGCCACGCTCCATCGCCTCTTCGCTGAGCATGTTTTTATCGTCAAGACCGTCGGCCAAATGGACGCGCTGCTTGAGGCGACCGATGATCTGCATCGCGCCATCGACTTCGCGGGCGATGACCATATGGAAGCTGTTAGAACCTAAATCGACCGCAGCAAATTCCTGCGCTCGTGGGGTCTTATCATTTATCGGCATAGGTTAATCAGGTTGCTCGAGTGATTTGATATAATCGTAAATCGCCAGTTGTGCGCGCACTTTGCGGCGGTTGCCGCGCTGCACATAGCGGTTACTCAGTTCTTTGTCGATATAACGCGCTTTTACGGTGTCACTCAGTAAAAGTTCGATAATATCCAGGATCTGCTGCTTCAGACGCGGGTCCAGCAGCGGGGTGGCGACTTCAATTCGGTAATCAATATTACGCGTCATCCAGTCCGCAGAGGAGAGATAAACCTGCTTATCGCCACCATTTTCGAAAATATAAACGCGATCGTGTTCGAGATAGCGGTCAACGATACTGATCACCCGAATATTGTCGCTGATGCCTTCAAGTTCAGGAATCAACGAGCACATTCCGCGGATCAGCAGGTTCACCGGCACGCCGGAGCTTGAGGCGGCGTAAAGTCGGTCCACCAGTCCTTTGTCGACCAAATTGTTGAGTTTTAGCGTAATGCCTGATGGCTCGCCTTTCTGCGCTGCGGCGATCTCTTTGTCGATCATCGCGTACAGCAGTCGGCGCGAGTTCTGTGGCGAAACCAACAGATAATCGAAATTCACCGGACGATACGGATTCTCAATAAAGTTAAACACCCGACGCACTTCGTTGGTGATGCGCGCATCGGCGGTCAGCAGCGAGTAGTCGGTATAAATCCGCGCGGTTTTCTCGTTAAAGTTGCCGGTGCCGATATGGGCGTAACGCACCACGTCTTCGCCTTCTTTACGCGAAATCAGGAACAGCTTGGCGTGAATTTTCAGGCCTGGTGCCGAGAAGATAACGTGTACACCGGCTTCCGTCAGACGACGCGCCCAGTGAATGTTGGCCTCTTCATCAAAGCGAGCCTGCAACTCCACCACTACCGAGACTTTTTTGCCGTTGTGCGCAGCGTGGATCATCGCATCAATAATGCGCGAGTCTTTCGCCACGCGGTAAATATTGATTTTGATTGCCAATACGTTGGGATCGAACGAGGCCTGGCGCAGCAGTTCCAGCACGTGTTCAAACGTATGGTACGGGTAATAGAGCAGCACGTCGCGCTCGCGGATGGCGTCAAATCCGTTACGGAATTTATCGAACCAAATATGACGCAGGCGGGGCAGCGGCTTGTTGACCAGATTGGCTTTGCCGACGTTCGGGAAACCAATAAAGTCTTTAAAGTTGTGATAACGGCCACCCGGCACGATGGAGTCATAACGGGAAATCGTCAGCTTATCGCGCAGCATTTCCACCAGCGCATCCGGCATATCGCGCTGATAGACAAAGCGCACCGGCTCTGCCGTCAGGCGTTGTTTCAGGCTCGACGACATCAGCTCCATCAGACTGGCTTCCATCTCATGAACCAGATCGTATTCGGCATCGCGGGTCATTTTCATCGAATACGCGTTCAACGCATCGTAATCGAAGAAGCCCTTGAAGATATCGTCAAGGCAATAGCGCAGAATGTTATCCAGCAGGATCATTGGCTTGCGTCTGCGTGGCGTTTCTGGCGGCAGATTGACGAAGCGCGGCACTTTATCCGACGGGATTTCCAGCAGCGCATAGCGAATGGACTCGCCGCGAATAATTTCAACCGCCAGATAGGTGTAGTCATCCTTCAGGAACTGCACCAGATCCGTTTCACGATTGATCAGAATCGGGGTGATGTGCTGGCGCAGATAATGTTTGAAATAGTGCCGCAGCCAGGCTTGCTGATTGGCAGAAAGCTGACGTTCGTTAATCAGGAAAATCTGGTTGCGCGCCATTTCCAGCAGCAGTTCGTTATACAGACCGTCGAATTCCTGATCTGCCTTCAGCACTCGCGCCTGAATTTTGCCTAGCAGATGACGCGAATGAGAGTTCAAACCCTGCTCTTCGCTGATGATAATCCGCCGTTTCAGCTCAGCAAAACGCACCTTGTAGAATTCATCCAGGTTATTGGAGTAAATCCCCAGAAAACGCATACGCTCAATCAGCGGGTTGCTCTTATCAGCCGCTTCCTGAAGGACACGTTCGTTGAACGCTAACCAGCTTAGCTCTTTCTCGATGTATAACTTTTCCTGACCCATTACAACTTACACTCCGTTTCAATCACGGGACGCAGCAAATCCGTCTCGATTCTATTATGGCGAGCTTTGCCACGAGATGTCCAACTGTGCCAGAAAAGTATGACAGTAAACCGACCACGCAGCGTGAAAATTAGCGCTAAACCGCCTGATTATTTATGGTTTTTATGAATGGCAGGCAACAAAAAGCCGGCAATCGCCGGCTTGAATAATCATTCTTCTGAAGCATGCCCCTGAGGGGGCAGTTTTACGCCATCGAGCCAGGCTGCGTGTTCACGCATCTCCAGGCGCCCATCGACGAACCAGCTCACCACAAGCGGGTAAATGGCATGTTCCTGCGCCTGGACGCGATCCGTAATGTCATCTTCATTGTCGCCTTCAAACACCGGGACTTTGGCCTGCAGAATAACCGGCCCGCCATCCAGCTCATCGGTGACAAAATGCACCGACGTGCCATGTTCCTCATCACCATTTTCCAGCACCTGACGGTGGGTATACAGACCCGGATATTTTGGCAGAAGAGAAGGGTGGATGTTCAGCAGGCGTCCGGAATAATGCGAGACAAACGCGGGGCTAAGAATTCGCATGTAACCGGCGAGCACCACGACATCTGGTGCATAGGCGTCAATTTCCTGGACCAGTTCGCGGTCAAACGCTTCGCGGCTGGCAAACTGAGCGGCTTCAAGCGCGTGCGCGGGGATGTGCGCTTCGCGTGCGCGCTCAAGGCCGAACGCATCGGCCTTGTTGCTGAAAACTGCGCGTAGGGTGCCATTAATCTGTTTCTGTTTGCAGGCGTCAATGATTGCCTGCAAATTGCTTCCGTTACCGGAAATGAGCACCACTATATTTTTCATTCAATGACCACACGCTCGTCGGAATCAGAGGCTTTGATGATACCGATTTTCCACGCGTTTTCACCTTTTGCCTGCATCAGGCTAATGGCCTTGTCTGCTTCACTGGCTGGCAGCGCGATGAGCATCCCAACGCCGCAGTTGAAGGTGCGATACATCTCGTGCTGGCTAACGTTACCCGCCGTTTGCAGCCAGTTAAACACGGCTGGCCACTGCCATGAGGATTCGTCAATCACGGCCTGGGTATTATCAGGAAGAACACGCGGGATATTTTCCCAGAATCCGCCACCGGTCAGGTGGGCGATGGCATGAACATCAACGTTCTCAATCAGCTCAAGAATATTTTTTACGTAGATGCGGGTTGGCGCGAGCAGGTGATCGGCCAGCGGCTTGCCTTCAAGCTCGATGGTTTCTGGATTGCTTCCACTCACCTCAAGGATTTTACGCACCAGAGAGTAACCGTTAGAGTGCGGGCCGCTGGATCCCAGCGCAATCAGCACATCGCCATCGGTCACTTTACTGCCATCGATAATTTCTGATTTTTCTACTACACCGACGCAGAATCCCGCGACGTCATAATCTTCACCGTGGTACATCCCCGGCATTTCTGCCGTTTCACCACCGACCAGCGAACAGCCAGACTGAAGACAGCCTTCAGCGATCCCAGTGATCACGCTTGCTGCGGTATCAACGTCGAGTTTGCCGGTGGCGTAATAATCGAGGAAGAACAGCGGCTCAGCACCCTGTACGACCAGGTCATTAACGCACATAGCGACCAAATCGATACCGATGGTGTCGTGGCGTTTAAGATCCATCGCCAGACGCAGTTTCGTTCCCACGCCGTCAGTGCCAGAAACCAGAACAGGTTCGCGATATTTTTGCGGCAGTGCACACAGTGCGCCGAATCCACCCAGACCGCCCATCACTTCAGGACGGCGGGTCTTTTTCACCACACCTTTGATTCGGTCAACCAGCGCATTACCTGCGTCAATATCAACACCGGCATCTTTGTAGCTGAGAGAAGTTTTGTTGGTCACGGCTCAAGTCCCCACGCGATTGCATTGCGATAGTAAGAAAAATCGGCGCAATTCTAACAGTCCAGGCAAACGTTTGCGAGCCTAATCTGTTGTCACAAAAAGTCGCTGGAAATTTACACATTTAACCCTCGCGCGAAGACAAACTTGATACCGTTCACGAAAATGAAACCGGTTTCTGTAATGTGCTTGCAACCCCTTATGGCATTGCACATGATTCCACTGAAACCGGTTTCTGTAATGGTTTTGCAGAACATAACGCAGACTGAGGGAAAAAGCATGCCAGGATTCAAAGAAGGTTTTCTGTGGGGTGGCGCGGTCGCGGCACATCAGCTTGAAGGCGGCTGGAAAGAGGGCGGCAAAGGCGTGAGCGTTGCCGATGTGATGACCGTTGGTGCCCATGGCGTACCGCGTGAAATCACCAACGGCGTTTTGCCGGGTAAAAACTACCCAAACCACGAAGCCATCGACTTTTACCATCGCTATAAAGAAGACATCAAACTTTTTGCCGAGCTGGGCTTTAAATGTTTCCGCACCTCGATTGCCTGGACACGCCTTTTCCCGAACGGTGATGAGCTGGAACCCAATGAAGCCGGTTTGCAGTTCTATGACGACCTGTTCGACGAATGCCGGAAATACGGTATCGAGCCGGTGATCACCCTTTCCCACTTTGAGATGCCCTACCATCTGGTCACTGAATACGGCGGCTGGCGTAATCGGAAGCTGATCGATTTCTTTGTGCGTTTCGCAACGGTGGCCTTTGAGCGCTACCAGCACAAAGTGAAGTACTGGATGACGTTTAATGAGATCAACAACCAAGCTAACTTCCACGAAGATTTCGCGCCCTTTACCAACTCCGGTCTGAAGTATGAGCCTGGCGAAGATCGCGAGCCGGTCATGTTCCAGGCGGCGCATTATGAACTGGTGGCGAGCGCGCTGGCGGTCAAAGCCGGACGTGAAATTAATCCGTCGCTGCAAATCGGCTGCATGATCGCGATGTGTCCAATCTATCCCCTGAGCTGCGCGCCGAACGACATCATGATGGCGATGAACGCCATGCACCGTCGCTACTGGTTCACCGACGTGCATGTCCGTGGAAAATATCCTCAGCACCTGCTCAACTACTTTGAACGTCGCGGCTTTGCGCTGGACATCACGGCAGACGATATTGCCGCGCTGCAACAAGGCTGTGTGGATTACATCGGTTTCAGCTATTACATGTCGTTCGCCACCAAAGCGACGCCAGACAACCCGCAGCTGGATTACGACGAAAGTAAAAGTCTGGTTTCCAATCCGTACGTGCAAAAATCTGACTGGGGCTGGCAGATTGATCCGGTTGGGCTGCGTTACTCCCTGAACTGGTTCTGGGATCACTATCAGCTGCCGCTGTTTATTGTTGAAAACGGCTTCGGTGCCATCGACGTGCAGGAAAGCGACGGCACGGTGAATGATCAGTACCGCATTGATTATCTTGCCGCGCATATCAGTGAGATGAAAAAAGCCGTCGTTGAAGATGGCGTCGATCTGATGGGCTACACCCCGTGGGGCTGCATCGATCTGGTTTCTGCGGGAACCGGCGAGATGAAAAAACGCTACGGGTTCATCTTCGTTGATAAAGATAACGAAGGCCACGGCACGCTTAATCGCAGCAAGAAAAAGTCTTTTGAGTGGTATCAGAACGTGATTGCCACCAACGGCGAGTCGCTCTAACCCTTGTAAATGACCAATAAGCCCCGCGATGCGGGGCTCTTTTTTGTCTTGATGTAGACTCAATATCGCAGTATTCATCACTTTGCTTGATCGTCGTCAAGCAAGATGGGTATGGCGCACTCCGAAAAAAGCGGTATAATCCGGCGATTTTTTTTGCGGTAGCCACCTCAGAGGAGAATGAGAATGAAGATTGTGGAAGTGAAGCACCCACTCGTTAAACACAAGCTGGGCCTGATGCGTGAGCATGACATCAGCACGAAGCGTTTTCGCGAACTGGCCTCTGAAGTTGGAAGCTTACTCACTTACGAAGCAACATCCGATCTGGCCACAGAAAAAGTGACCATTGAGGGCTGGAACGGCCCGGTTCAGGTTGAGCAGATCAAAGGTAAAAAAATTACCGTAGTGCCAATTTTGCGCGCAGGTCTGGGAATGATGGAAGGCGTGCTGGAGCATGTCCCGAGCGCGCGCATCAGCGTTGTCGGCATCTACCGTAACGAAGAAACCCTTGAGCCTGTTCCGTATTTCCAGAAGCTGGTTTCTAACATCGATGAGCGTATGGCGCTGGTCGTTGACCCTATGCTGGCAACCGGTGGTTCGATGATTGCGACTATCGATCTGCTGAAAAATGCCGGTTGTAACAGCATTAAAGTGCTGGTGCTGGTTGCGGCTCCAGAAGGTATTGCGGCGCTGGAAAAAGCGCACCCGGACGTTGAGCTGTACACGGCTTCTATCGACCAGGGTCTGAACGAGCACGGGTACATTATCCCGGGGCTTGGCGATGCCGGCGACAAGATTTTTGGTACGAAATAATCGAATAACGAATAAGAAGCCGACTTTGATAGTCGGCTTTTTTTTGAATAAAAACACCAACAACTCACAACACTTGAGGAAAACACTATGACGCGCCGTACTATCGGGGTGAGTGAAAGACCGCCGCTTTTGCAAACAATCCCGCTTAGTTTGCAGCACCTGTTTGCCATGTTTGGCGCAACCGTGCTGGTGCCAATCCTGTTTCACATTAACCCGGCCACCGTGCTGCTGTTCAATGGCGTCGGTACGCTGCTTTATCTCTTCATCTGTAAAGGAAAAATCCCAGCGTATCTGGGTTCAAGCTTTGCGTTTATTTCGCCGGTTCTGCTGCTGTTGCCGTTAGGATACGAAGTGGCGTTGGGCGGTTTCATCATGTGCGGCGTGTTGTTCTGCGTTGTTGCCTTTATCGTCAAAAAAGCCGGTACCGGCTGGCTGGACGTGATGTTCCCTCCTGCGGCGATGGGCGCAATCGTTGCCGTCATTGGTCTTGAGCTCGCAGGCGTCGCTGCAAACATGGCGGGATTGTTGCCAGCTGATGGGCAATCGCCAGACTCTAAAACCATTATCATCTCGCTGGTCACCTTGGGTGTGACCGTGTTTGGGTCCGTCCTGTTCCGCGGTTTTATGGCAATTATCCCGATTCTGATCGGGGTGCTGGCGGGCTACGCGCTCTCCTTTGCGATGGGCGTGGTCGATACTTCGGCGATTGCGCAAGCGCACTGGTTCGCGTTGCCAACCTTCTACACCCCGCGCTTTGAATGGTTTGCTATCTTCACCATTCTGCCTGCCGCGCTGGTGGTGATAGCCGAGCACGTTGGCCATCTGGTGGTGACGGCGAACATTGTTAAAAAAGACCTGATCCGTGATCCTGGTCTGCATCGCTCGATGTTTGCGAATGGGCTTTCTACCATTATCTCCGGTTTCTTTGGCTCAACGCCAAATACGACTTACGGTGAAAACATCGGTGTGATGGCGATAACCCGCGTCTACAGCACCTGGGTGATAGGCGGGGCGGCAATTTTTGCGATCCTGCTCTCCTGTGTTGGGAAGCTGGCGGCAGCCATTCAAATAATCCCTGTTCCGGTCATCGGCGGTGTGTCTTTGCTGCTGTACGGCGTGATTGGAGCGTCCGGTATTCGCGTGCTGATTGAATCCAAAGTGGATTACAATAAAACGCAAAACCTGATCCTGACCTCGGTTATTCTGATCATCGGCGTGAGCGGTGCGAAGGTGCATATCGGTGCGGCAGAATTGAAAGGCATGGCGCTGGCCACCATCGTTGGTGTGGGGCTGAGCCTGATCTTCAAACTGATCTCCGTACTGCGTCCTGAAGAAGAAATTTTGGACGCGGACGACAGCGAAAACGTGTCACATTGATCGTTAAACCGGGGCGGACGATCCGCCCCGGTTCTCTCATTGCAGGTTCCGTGGTAAACTCTTCGCCGATTTTACGTAAGACCTTAATCGAGGTATTTCTGAACGGACCGGCACAGCTCTCTCTGCCACTTTATCTTCCTGACGACGAAACTTTCGCGAGTTTTTGGCCGGGCGATAACCCCTCTTTACTGGCTGCGCTGCAAAACGTGCTGCGCCAGGATCACAGCGGATACATTTATATCTGGTCACGTGAAGGCGCGGGCCGCAGCCATCTTTTGCATGCCGCCTGCGCTGAGCTTTCGCAACGTGGTGATGCGGTTGGCTATGTGCCGCTGGACAAGCGAACGTGGTTCGTACCGGAAGTGCTCGACGGCATGGAACATCTTTCGCTGGTGTGCATCGACAATATCGAATGTATTGCCGGGGATGAGCAGTGGGAAATGGCGATGTTCAATCTGTATAACCGGATTCTGGAATCGGGCAAAACCCGTTTACTCATCACCGGCGATCGCCCGCCGCGCCAGCTCAATCTCGGCTTACCGGATCTGGCATCTCGCCTGGATTGGGGTCAAATCTACAAGCTGCAGCCGCTGTCCGACGAAGATAAGCTTCAGGCGTTACAGCTGCGTTCACGCCTGCGTGGATTTGAGCTTCCGGAAGACGTGGGCCGTTTTCTGCTTAAGCGCCTGGATCGGGAAATGCGTACACTCTTTGATACGCTGGATCAGCTCGATCATGCGTCGATTACCGCCCAGCGTAAGCTGACGATCCCGTTTGTGAAAGACACCCTGAAGCTTTGATGTGCCGGGCGGAACTGACTGCCCGGCTTGCAAAGAAAACGTTTTACCCTTTCTGCATATCACCCAATAAATGTTCTACCAATAGCGGAATCGGTCTGCCCGAGGCCACGCTACGGCCACTTTCGCGCCATAACGCCGTACCGCTGATATCCAGATGTGCCCACGGAATTTGCGGCGGGCAAAAATGATGTAATAACCACGCCGCCGACGCACTTATCGCGGCATTGTTGGTGGGCGTATTACACAGTTCGGCGATCGCGCTTTCAGTCTGTTTTTTCAGCCGCGCATCCAACGGCAGCGACCACACTTCGTCTCCGCTCTTGATTCCTGCTCGGGTTAAATGATCCCTTAAACGCTCATCCTGCGTCATCAAACCACTCAGTTCATACCCCAGCGCCTTCACCACCGCGCCCGTCAGGGTTGCTATGTCGATAATGTAATGCGCCTGCGGATGACGCTGGCTGGCCCATGCAATGGCATCGGCCAGCACTAATCGCCCTTCAGCGTCGGTGTTATTAATTTCTACCGTCATGCCGTTGCAGGCGCGCGCCACCGTACCGGGCTGCATAGCGTCTGGCCCGATCGCATTTTCCGCCAGCGCCAGTACGCTCATCACCCGCACAGGCAGATTCAGCTCAGCGATAGTCAGCATGAGCCCCATCACGTTTGCCGCACCGCACATGTCGTATTTCATGGTGTACATGCCCGCACCGTCTTTAAGCCACAGACCCCCGGTATCAAACGTGATGCCTTTACCGACGTAACACCGCACCGGGCCGTCCTTGATGCCGTCGTAATGGATTGCCAGCAGTCGTGGCGGGCAGGTAGCGCCTTTACCAACGGCATGCAGCAGCCCCATCCCTTGATCAATAATTTGCTGCTCATCAAGTACTTCGCAGCGCAGGGAAGGGAAAGCGGCACATAATCTTTGGGATTCCTCGACCACAAACTGCGGCGTGCAACGGTCAGAGGGCATATCCGATAGCCGCCGCGCGGCGATCATCCCGTTCGCAATCGCCTGTTGCTGAAAGAAGACCGACTCTAAACGTTCCTGCTGCTCGGGCAGACACAGTGCGGTGATGTGGCGAAGGCGAATCGCTGTTGCATCCGATTTTTTCAACTGCAAATCGCTGAGCCGATGCGCCTGGTTGAACAGAAAACGCAGCAGCTTCGCCAGTACGGTGTCATCAACGTGAGTGACGTCAATAATCAGGTTTTCGCTTGCCGGAGCAGAAAAAAGGGGCCGCAGCGTAGCGAGCAAACTTTCGCCTGAATTGTCCTGCCACAATGCGTCCGGCAGCAGGGTGATGCGCGCAAATGGCGCACAGCCGAAGCGGGTATCGGCGACATTTTTGGCGTCGCGCATTTCACGCAGCAAGGCGGTATCGGGTAGCTGGCTGCATGACGCGCGGGCAATCAAATGGCCCTCAGGCTCCGCCTGGGAAAGGGCGCTAATGAACTGATAAGTCGTCATGATTACTCCTCAATCGGCGCACGAATCCGTGCAGCGTAATCCTGCATCCACAGGTCATCGACAGGCTGATAATGGGTTTTCTCATGCTGACGCTCGGTGCGAAAAACGGTGAGGGGCTGACGCGCAGTGGCGACGACAAACGAGAACGTCTTGATATTGGTTGCTGCGCCAAATTCCCCTTTGTTGTTCATGCAGACCACCGAGAGATCGCCCACGCGCCCGAAGCGCGACATCAGCTTGTCTTCCAGTTCGAAGACCACGGAATCCGCCGCCTGCTGCGGGGTCATGCCCTGTGCCATACGGCGTACGATTTCGTAGCTGGTACAGCCTTTCATCAGGTCTTCACCCACGCCTGTTGCGGTCGCCGCACCCGTTTCGCTGTCGCAGTAAAAACCGGAGCCAATGATCGGCGAATCGCCGAGTCGCCCGCGCTTTTTCATGAACAGACCGCTGGTGGACGTGGCGACGCTCATCGAACCGTGATTATCCAGCCCGATAATCCCGACCGTATCGTGCCCGTTATAGGGGCTTAATCCTTTATCCAGCGTTTCACGGCAGCGCTTGCGATAGTGCTGCAACGCTCTGTCGCTGAGCATTTTCTTGTCGGCGAAGCCCTGACTGAGCGCCCATTCACGCGCACCCTGACCAACCAGAAGACTGTTATAACGCTGGCGACTCAAGGCATGCGCCACGCGGATCGGATTCGCGATGTCGACCAGATTGCCGACCGCGCCGAAGGCAAGCGTGTCGCCATCCATGTAGGCGGCATCCAGCTCAACATCACCGTTCTCGGTTGGCAGGCCGCCATAACCGACGGACTTATAAAACGGGAAGTCCTCGACGGTCGCGACGGCATCGACCACCGCCGTTGAAACCGGATTTCCCGCAGCCAGGGCCGCTGCCGACTCCGTGACCCCTTCCAGCGCCATTCGCCAGGTCGCAATAATTCCCCACATGGTTTACTCCTGTTTAGCCAGCGTGGTTTCAGTTGGCATCGCGGTGGCAAGCTCCGCGGCGCGGTATTGTTTGTCCAGGATGCGCATAAACGGCAGGTAGAGCATCGCGCCGATCAGCAGATTGAGGAGCTGCATCACGCTGCCGCTAATATGCCCGGTGACGATAAATCCACTGATCACCGGCGGTAGGGTCCAGGGGATGAACACGCCCGTCGTCACCGCCACCGCGCCGAGTTTCATCGCGGCATATTGCACGGTGACGAGCACCAGCGGCACCAGATTGAACGGGATGAGCATGATCGGATTCATGATGACCGGCAGACCAAACAGAATTGGCTCATTGATGTTAAATACCGACGCCCCCGCGCCAAGTCGTGCCACTTCGCGCATGTTTTTACTGCGAGCAAAAATCAGCATAGCAATGACCAGCGACAGCGTTGCACCTGCGCCACCCATCCAAATCATGTCAAAAAACTGTTCGGTGATAATGTGCGGCGGGGTGACGCCAGCCTGAATGGCGGCGATATTGTCGGTCTGATTTTCCATCCACAGTGGACGAATAATGCCGTTAATCATTGAGCCGGAGTTAATGCCCACTGACCACAGAATGGTGATGCTGAACACCGTCATCAGCGCACCAAAGTAGGATGTCCCGTAATGGCGCACTGGCGTGGCGACCACGTCGTAGATGAACTGGTGAATGGTGTTGTAGTGGGTGTTTTCAAACGCGATGCGAATCATCAGCACCAGAATCATGACCACCAGTGCGGGGATCAGCGCGGCGAACGATTCCTGTACCGCAGGCGGTACGCCTTCTGGCATTTTGATCACCAGATTTTTGCGCTTTAGCCAGCAGAACAATTCAGTCCACAGCAGCGAGCCAATCATCGCCACAAAGAGCCCTTTGCTGCCGATCCATTCCACGGGTATGACCGTGATGCCGCCGTTCTCTGCCACTTTGATAAACGGCGTGAGGATCAGGAAACTGACCAGCGCAAGAATGCCGCACGACACGCGGTCTTCATTGTAGTGCTCCGCCAGACGGTAGGCGACAAGGAAGCTGATAAACAGCGACATTGTGGAGAACACTGCATTGAAGGGGATCTCGATAATGGCGCTCCAGCTCGCACCAAAAGCCTGAGACATAAACTGCTGGTAGGTCTGATTAGGGAAAGAAGAGATAACCAGCAGGATCGAGCCGACAATAATAAATGGCATGAAAGAAACATAGGCGCCACGAATAGCCCCCAGATGACGCTGCTGAGCCGTTTTAGCCGCCAGCGGCATCAGTTTTGCTTCAAGAAATCCCAGAACATTGTTCATTGTGAACTCCGTACAAGATTGAGTGATGTGGTTTATGTTATGTGTGTGGATTATCAGTGGAGCGTGACGATAAAAAGGTGAAATCGGTCACAATGCAATCACAGTGTGAATGTATATCTCATAAGATTAGTTAGAGAAAATTTAACGGAATCCTTTCGATGGAAATTAAACTGCACGCCAATGCAACCACCACGCCGCGTATTCGCCGGTATCTTCAAACGTCCGATAAAAGTGACAAAGAGCTCTCTCTGGAACTGGGGATATCCATCACCACCGTTCGGCGCTGGCGTCACCGCGAGCATATTTCAGATAACCACACCACACCCAAATTGATACACAAAGCGATGAGACAAGAACAGATCTCGCTGATTAATGCCCTGCGTGATGCCACAGGTGCACCGCTTGATGAGCTTCTGCTGGTGGTCAACGATTTACTGGGTATTCGCGTCTCTCGCGCGACATTAAACCGCTACCTAAAAGCAGCGGTGACACAACGTCAGGGGGCACCGCTGAGCGGCATCAAAGCGATAAAGGCGGGGCAACGACCGGACCATCTTGAACTTCACCATCTTTCACTTTCACTGCATATGGACGACGGCGGCGAGCACCATGTGCTCTGGGCGCGGGAGCCCGTCAGCGGCTGGTGTTTTGCGCGGGTTTACGCGGGGATATCGCCACAATTACTTGTGAACTGGACTCGCGAGCTGCTAAAGGCTTGTCCGACCGATATACAATCTATTGAGACTTTTGGTTTTGAGTCGCCATTTATCCCTGATGGGATAGCCCTGAAAATCGGTAGTGGAAAGCAAAATACCGCGCTTGTGACGGCGCGGCTGGTGGAGATTATTCCGCGCATTCAGGCTGAGCGGGTGGAATGCTTACTGGCAACAATGTGTGCGTTTTATAACGAGGGGAAAGCGCAGAAAAAACTGGGAGATCGCACGCCGCAGGCCTTTCTGGAAGCGCTGCGGCGTCAGGATTAGTTGAGGATATCGAGCACAGCTTCCGGCGGACGGCCAATACGCGCCTTGCCATGCGCGACGACAATTGGGCGTTCAATGAGTTTTGGATTGTCGACCATTGCCTGAATCAGCTCATCTTCCGTCAGCTGGCTGTTCGCCAGATTTAACGACCTATACAGATCTTCTTTCTGGCGCATAAGTTCCCGCACGCTTGCCATATTCAGCATGCTCAACAGTTGGCGGAGAGTCTGTGCGTCTGGCGGTGTCTCCAGATACAGCACCACTTCCGGTTCGACGCCTTTTGACTTCACCAGTTCAAGCGTTTCACGGCTCTTGGAGCAGCGTGGGTTATGATAAATTTTTACCGCGTCTGACATGAATTCTCCTTTTATTCGTCACGCTTCACGTTGCGGATGCCTTGGCTTTCCTGCAACTTGCTAATTACATCTTCTCGTAGGGCTTGAACCGCTGCTGCAGTGAACGCAGCTGGTCGATACGCGCGTCGTATCGGGCCTGTTGCAGACTACCCAGCTTCACTTGCGAACTGGCGCTGCTCAACAGCGAAATGGATTGATCCAGACGTCCGACTAACGCGAAACCTTCAGCGCGTGCCGCCAGTTCCTGGTCGCGATTGCCCAGCTGTGCTTCCGTTTGAGCCAATAAATCCCAGCCGTTAGGATCGTCTTTATTGTTGAAGGTGTAACGATTGAGTATTGTGGCGGCCTCTTTCGGCTGTCCACCCTGTAAGTAAGCGTTCGCCAGGTTGAGCTGCAGCACTGGGTTGGTGCGCAAATCTTTTGCCCCTTTCAGGCGATTGATCGCCTCGGTGGTTTTCTTCTGGCCTAAATCAATATCGGTCGACAGATCGAGATACCACGGATTATTGGCATCAGCGGTCAGCAAAGGCTGTATCGCTTTACGCGCCTCGTCGAATTTGCTGGCTTCCATCGCCTGAAGCGCACGTCCGTATTGCGCTGCATTTTGCTCGCGGACATTGCCTTTAGACAAATTGTCGAGCAGATCGCTGGTGAGCTGATTTCGCCCTGAATTGTACATCCCGAGCGTTCTGACTTTTGCCATGTAGAAATCTTGCGACGACTGCACAACGACAGGGCGCATCTGGTTGGCTCGGTTTCGTGCATCGGACAGACGGCTTTCTGGCAACGGGTGCGTCAGTAAGATCTCTGGCGGGCGGGACGAATAGCGCGCCTGATCCAGCAATTTTTCGAGGAACGTAGGCATTGCCTGGGGATCGAAGCCTGAGCGCTGAAGCACCTGAATGCCAATGCGATCGGCTTCCTGTTCGTTCTGTTGGGTAAAGCTGATCATGCCCTGGCGCGTGCCGGCGAGCGTACCGGTCAGTGCAGCCATACCCGCCTGCGGGCTGGCCATTGCCAGTAAAATAGAGCCCAGTGCGCCCACCCAGGTCAGCGGGGCTGTTCGTTTTTGATCTTCCATCGCACGCGCCAGATGGCGCTGGGTGACGTGGGAGATTTCATGCGCCATAACGGACGCAAGCTGGCTTTCGTTATCGGAATAACGGAATAAGGCCGAATGCAGCACCACGTTTCCACCAAAGAAGGCGAAGGCGTTGATTTCGTCATTATTAATTAAATAGAAGTGGAAAGGGGTCTTCACCGAGTCAGCATGGGCGACCAGACGCATTCCAAGCCCGTTGATGTATTGCACCAGCAGTGGGTCGTTAATCAGCGGTGCGCTACCGCGAAGCTGACGGACATAAAAATCACCCATCTGCATCTCTTGCCCGATGGACAGCGTGCTGCCTGCTGAGGTGCCCATATCCGGCAATGTATCCGCCGAGTCCGCGAAAGCGGGCATCGCCTGACTGACAGTCAGCGCGGCGATAAGCGTCGCAACCAGAGTTTTTTTCAACTGCCTGAACATAGCCTCTGCCCTGTATTTTGGATGTGCTCTTTTGACCGGTGAACCGGCATATCGTTCACCTTCGACTGCTCTGCGAGTGTAGCCGTGTTGAGGCGTGAAGAAAATCCCATTCACCCGGCTTTTGCTAAACGTGAGAGAGATACAAAAAGCGAAAGTCTTTTTTGTGACAGTTAGATACAATTCGCTCTCTCAGTCCCGCCATCCGATTCAGGGAAGGGTTGTATGCTCGAAATGTTAATGCAGTGGTATCGGCGCCGCTTCAGCGATCCCGAGGCCATTGCTTTGCTGGTCATTCTGGTCGCCGGATTTGGTATTTTATTCTTCTTTAGCGGACTGCTGGCACCTTTGCTGGTGGCCTTAGTGTTGGCTTATCTTCTCGAATGGCCGACGGTTCGTCTGGAAAAGATCGGCTGCTCTCGCCGCTGGGCAAGCAGTATTGTCCTCATTTTGTTTGTCGGCATTCTTTTACTCATGTCGTTTGTGGTGCTTCCCATTGCCTGGCAACAGGGGATTAACCTGATCCGCGACATGCCGGGCATGCTGAATAAACTGTCCGATTTTTCTGCGACGCTGCCGCGGCGCTATCCGGCCCTGATGGACGCCGGCATTATTGATGCGATGGCTGAAAATATGCGCGCCCGCATCATGACGATGGGCGATTCGGTGGTGAAATATTCTCTCGCCTCGCTGGTTGGGCTGCTGACGTTGGCCGTATATCTGGTACTGGTGCCGCTGATGGTCTTCTTCCTGGTGAAGGATAAAGAGCAGATGCTAAACGCGGTGCGTCGTATTCTGCCACGTAATCGCGGGCTGGCAGGGCAGGTCTGGAAGGAGATGAATCAGCAGATCACCAATTACATTCGCGGCAAAGTGCTGGAGATGATTGTGGTAGGCGTCGCCACCTGGATTGGCTTCGTGATCTTCGGGCTTAATTATTCACTGCTGCTGGCGGTGCTGGTGGGCTTCTCGGTGCTCATCCCGTATATCGGCGCATTTGTCGTGACGATTCCGGTTATCGGCGTGGCGCTGTTCCAGTTTGGTCTGGGAACCGAGTTCTGGAGCTGTTTCGCGGTGTATCTGATTATTCAGGGATTGGATGGTAACTTGCTGGTGCCCGTGCTGTTCTCAGAAGCGGTCAATTTGCATCCGCTGGTGATTATTTTGTCGGTGGTGATTTTCGGCGGTTTATGGGGATTCTGGGGCGTGTTCTTCGCGATCCCACTCGCCACGCTTATCAAAGCGGTGGTTCACGCCTGGCCGGACGTGCCGGCGGTTGTTGAAGAGTAAAAAAATCCCGGTTCACTGAACCGGGATTTTTTATAGGCTTCAGGCGTTTTCTTTTAACCAGGCCAATACCACATCGTGGTGATTGCTGGTTTTGAAATCGTCAAATACATGTTCAATTTTGCCATCTGCACCGATCAGGAAGCTGATGCGATGGATGCCGTCGTAAGTTTTGCCCATAAATGTCTTCTCACCCCAGATGCCAAACTGCTCGCAGACCTGATGGTCTTCGTCAGACAGTAGCGTGAAGTTCAGCAGCTCTTTTTCGGCAAAACGTGACAGTTTTTCCGGCTTGTCGGTGCTGATGCCCAGCACGTCGACGCCCGCTTTTTTCAGATCGTCCATGTTATCGCGTAAACCGCAAGCCTGTACGGTACAGCCTGGGGTCATGGCCTTCGGGTAAAAATAGACCAGAACGCGCTGTCCCTGGAAGTCGGTCAAATTTACTTGCTCGCCGTCTTGATCGGGCAGGCTAAATTTCGGTGCGATGTCACCGGCTTTCAGTGGATTCATTACTCAACTCCATCCTGTTCATGCTGTGAATAATCTACGACGTTTATACTGCCTTGCGCATTGAGTTCTGTACAGAGTGCTTTGAATGACTGCTCAATATTTGATGCATCGTGTGACGCGGGGCTGTGCGCGGTAATCTGGATAAACAGCTTTGGCGTGGCCCCTGTCTGTGTGCGCGACACCAGTTCTGCAATGTTCATCTGATGGCTGTCAAAAAGTGCCGTAAAGCGTTCAATCAAATGCGGGGAGTCGGTGACTTCAACCTGAACCCACACTGTTGCTGGCATCGCCGGGCGCGGATGCGCGGTGGTGCGCTTCATGACGATCAGTAAATCGAGTTCAGCGCCCTTGAGCGGCAGCGTCGATTCGATGAGCGTAATCGCGTTCCAGGTCCCGGAAAGCAGCATAATAAACGTGAACTCATCGCCAAGCATCGCAAGGCGGCTGTCTTCAATATTGCAGCCGCAACTGCTGACGTGGCGGGTGATGGTGTTCACAATACCGGCTCTGTCAGCACCCAGCGCAGTGATAACCAGGTAATGTTGTGATGAGGTTGTCAAACCTGTTCTTCCTTTGCGTGGTCAAGTGTTCTAAGGAAAGCATAAAAAAAACATGCATACAACAGCCTGGACGCCTTACGTCGCTTGCTTTTATTACAGTTCCAAACGTACCATTGAGAATCTTGTTTGCACAGAGGATGGCCCATGTTCACGGGAAGTATTGTTGCGCTTGTTACGCCGATGGATGAGAAAGGTAATGTCTGCCGGTCAAGCCTGAAAAAACTGATTGATTACCATGTCGCCAACGGGACTGCGGCGATCGTTTCGGTAGGGACTACCGGTGAATCCGCCACCCTGAGCCACGATGAGCACGGTGATGTGGTGATGATGACCGTTGAACTGGCAGACGGGCGTATCCCGGTGATTGCCGGTACCGGTGCAAACGCCACCGCTGAAGCCATTAGCCTGACGCAGCGTTTCAACAATAGCGGCATTGTCGGCTGCCTGACGGTGACGCCTTACTACAATCGCCCGACGCAGGAAGGGCTCTTCCAGCACTTCAAAGCGATTGCTGAACATACTGACTTGCCACAAATTCTGTATAATGTGCCGTCACGTACTGGCTGCGATATGCTGCCTGAAACGGTAGGCCGTCTCTCGAAAGTTAAAAATATTATCGCAATTAAAGAGGCGACCGGGAACTTAAGCCGCGTTCATCAGATCAAAGAGCTGGTTTCAGACGACTTTATTCTGCTCAGTGGTGATGATGCGACCGCGCTGGACTTTATGCAGCTCGGTGGCCATGGCGTGATTTCCGTAACCACTAACGTTGCGGCGCGCGATATGGCTGAAATGTGCAAACTGGCTGCGGCGGGTCATTTCGATGAAGCGCGCGTGATTAACCAGCGTCTGATGCCGCTGCACACAAAATTATTTGTCGAACCCAATCCGATCCCAGTGAAATGGGCATGTAAGGAGTTGGGACTTGTAGCAACCGATACGCTGCGTCTGCCGATGACCCCTATCACCGACCATGGTCGTGATGTGGTTGCCGGGGCGCTGAAGCATGCCGGTTTGCTGTAGAGTTTAGGGAGATTTGATGGCTTACTCAGTACAGAAAACGCGCCTGGTGAAGGTTGCGGGTGTTTCGCTTGTTATGCTGCTCGCTGCCTGTAGTTCAGACTCGCGCTACAAGCGCCAGGTGAGCGGTGATGAATCCTATCTGGATGCAGCCCCGCTTGCTGAACTTCATTCCCCAGCGGGTATGATCCTGCCGATTCAGAACGGCGATTACAACATTCCTGTCACTAACGGCAGCGGTGCAGTGGGTAAAGCGCTTGATATTCGTCCACCTGCGCAGCCGTTGGCACTGGTGAGCGGTGCGCGTACCCAGTTTACGGGTGATACCGCGACGCTGCTGGTTGAAAACAACCGCAGCAACACCCTGTGGCCGCAGGTTGTGAGCGTGATTCAGTCGAAGAACTACACGATTGATAAACGCGATGACGCCAGCCAGACGTTGACTACCGACTGGATTGAATGGAACCGTCTGGATGAAGATCAGCAGTATCGTGGTCGTTATCAGGTCTCCGTGAAACCACAAGGTTATCAGCAGGCTGTGTCAGTCAAACTGTTGAACCTCGAGCAGGCTGGTAAGCCTGTTGCAGACGCCTCTTCATTGCAACGCTACAGCACCGAAATGCTGAACGTGATTGCTACCGGGCTGGATAAAACGGCGACCGATGCAGCAAACTCTGCACAAAGCCGCAGCGGTGTCACCTTCGACGTACAAAGCGCCGCGGATGATACCGGTCTGCCAATGCTGGTGGTGCGTGCACCGTTCAACCAGACATGGCAGCGTCTGCCAGCAACGCTTGAAAAAGTGGGTATGAAAGTCAGTGACAGCACCCGTTCAACGGGCAGCATCACCGCGACCTACAAGCCACTTTCTGACAGCGCATGGCAAGCACTGGGTGCGAGCGATCCAGGACTGGCATCAGGCGATTACAAAATTCAGGTCGGTGACCTCGATAACCGCAGCAGCTTGCAGTTTATCGATCCGAAAGGTCACACGCTGACCCAGTCGCAGAACGATGCGCTGGTCGCTGTCTTCCAGGCGGCATTCAGCAAATAAAAAAGAAGGGCTGGTTAATCCAGCCCTTTTTATTTTAGTGCCACGCAAACGTGTGCGTGGCATAATATCCCCAGTTTTGAACACAAATCATCACACCAGGAGTAATCAAGATGCAGAAGCAAGCTGAGTTGTATCGTGGCAAAGCGAAGACCGTATACAGCACGGAAAACCCGGATCTGTTGGTGCTCGAGTTCCGCAATGATACGTCAGCAGGAGATGGCGCACGCATTGAGCAGTTCGACCGTAAAGGCATGGTGAACAACAAGTTCAACCATTTCATTATGAGCAAACTGGCTGACGCGGGTATTCCGACTCAAATGGAAGCGTTGCTGTCCGATACGGAATGTCTGGTCAAAAAACTGGATATGGTTCCGGTTGAATGTGTGGTCCGTAACCGTGCCGCAGGCTCCCTGGTGAAACGTCTGGGCATTGAAGAAGGCATTGAGCTGAATCCGCCGCTGTTTGATTTGTTCCTGAAGAATGACGAAATGCACGATCCGATGGTCAACGAATCTTACTGCGAAACCTTTGGCTGGGTGAGCAAAGAGAATCTGGCGCGTATGCAGGAGCTGACCTTCAAAGCCAACGACGTTCTGAAAAAGCTGTTTGACGACGCGGGTCTGATTCTGGTCGATTTCAAGCTGGAGTTCGGTCTCTATAAAGGCGAAGTCGTGCTGGGCGATGAGTTCTCTCCGGACGGTAGCCGCCTGTGGGACAAAGAGACGCTGGATAAAATGGACAAAGACCGTTTCCGTCAGAGCCTGGGTGGCCTGATTGAAGCCTATGAAGCGGTTGCCCATCGTCTGGGCGTTAAGCTCGACTAAATCCTCCCCAATCACGCCAAAGGGTGAAAATATCCTTTGGCGTCTTACCTCTGTTTCCTATGGTAATTCTTCCCCTAACCGCCTACGATCACTCTATTGATGATGGGATTTATTCGAGGTGGTTATGCGCTGGCAAGGGCGTCGTGAAAGTGACAATGTAGAAGATCGGCGCAGCAATGGCGGCGGTGGCCCATCAATGGGCGGCGGCGGTATGCGCCTGCCAGGCGGGAAGGGCGGCATTATTCTGCTCGCCATTGTGCTGGTTGCGGGTTATTACGGCGTTGATCTGACGGGATTAATCACGGGAGACCCCGTTCAGCAACAGCAGACCTCTCAGCGCTCCATCAGCCCGAACGAAGACGAAGCTGCAAAATTCACCTCTGTCATTCTGGCGATGACGGAAGACACCTGGGGTCAGCAGTTCGAAAAAATGGGGCGCACTTACCAGCAACCCAAGCTGGTGATGTATCGCGGCGCGACCCGCACTGGCTGCGGTACGGGCCAATCGGTGATGGGGCCTTTCTATTGCCCGGCAGACAGCACCGTGTATATCGATCTCTCTTTCTATGACGACATGAAACGCAAGCTCGGCGCGGACGGTGATTTCGCCCAGGGCTACGTGATTGCGCATGAAGTCGGCCACCACGTTCAGAAACTGCTCGGTATCGAACCGAAAGTCCGTCAGCTTCAGCAAAATGCGTCCCAGACTGAAGTCAATCGTCTCTCCGTGAAAATGGAGTTGCAGGCTGACTGCTTCGCGGGCGTGTGGGGTCATAGCATGCAGCAGCAGGGCGTACTGGAGTCCGGTGACCTTGAAGAGGCGCTCAACGCCGCACAGGCTATCGGCGACGACCGTCTGCAACAGCAGAGTCAGGGGCGTGTTGTTCCGGACAGTTTTACTCACGGCACATCAGAAGAGCGTTACAGCTGGTTTAAACGCGGTTTCGCCAGCGGCGATCCGGCGCAATGCAACACCTTCGGCAAAGCCATGTGACGTTGCGCGTCAGGGATGAGATCGGCATGACGTTTGACAATTTGACTGCGCAACTTACGCGTTCTGGCCATCGCCGATTGCTGGTGTTGAGCGGCGATGACGACTGGTCGCAGACGCACTCTCTGGCGCTACGCGACCCACTGCAAGGCGACTGGCTGTGGGTCGGTCAAAAAACCGCTGTCGAACCTTTTTGCACGCCGCAAAATCTGAAAAGCCTTCTCGGGCGCGAATATCTCCACGCTATTTTTGATGCCCGCGACGGTTTTGACGTCGCGGCATTTGCGGCCCTGAGCGGTACCTTACGCGCGGGCAGTTTGCTGGTCTTGCTGGTGCCGCCTCTCTCGCGTTGGCCTGAAAAGGCTGATGCCGATTCCCTTCGCTGGAGCGACAGCGCAGAGCCGATTGCCACGCCACATTTTGTTCATCATTTTTGTCGAATCATAACCGACGATCCCGACGTGATTCTCTGGCAGCAGGAACAGCCACTCTACGTGGCAAGCTGTCCACCGCTGCCTGACTGGCACCCCGCCAGCGGTGAGCCGCTGCACGAGCAGGCCCACATTCTTCATGCCCTCACACAGATGAGCGCTGGGATCGCGGTAGTCACTGCAGCGCGTGGGCGAGGAAAATCAGCGCTGGCCGGAATGCTGCTGCAACGCGTAGTAGGCCGCGCCATTGTGACCGCGCCCGCGAAAGGCGCTACTGACGTTATTGCGCGTTTTGCCGGTGATAATTTCTGTTTTATCGCACCGGATGCGCTGTTAGCTTCTGATGAACGCGCTGACTGGCTGGTGGTTGATGAAGCAGCCGCCATTCCTGGCCCGCTGCTTGAACAGCTGGTTGCCCGTTTCCCCCGGGTGCTACTGACCACAACAGTCCAGGGTTATGAAGGCACGGGACGCGGTTTTTTACTGAAATTCTGCGCACGATTTGCGCACCTGCATTATTTCACCCTCACGACGCCCGTCCGCTGGGCGGCAGGATGCCCGCTGGAACGCGTCGTGAGCAACGCGCTGCTGTTTGATGATGAAGCCCTTGATGCGATCCCTGACGACGTCGCGCAGATCACCGTGCTCGCACAGCCGCTATGGGAGAGGGATCCAGACCTCGCAGCAGATATTTATAAACTTCTTTGCTCCGCTCACTATCGCACGTCACCCCTCGATTTACGTCGCATGATGGACGCGCCGGGGCAGCATTTTACCATTGCCCGCGCCGCAGAAAAACTTATCGGCGCAATGTGGCTGGTGGAGGAAGGTGGTTTGAGTCCGGAACTCAGCAAGGCGGTATGGGCGGGGTATCGGCGGCCGCGCGGCAATCTGGTGGCGCAGTCGCTGGCGGCTCACGGCGGCTCACCGTTGGCGGCTACGCTTATTGGGCGGCGTATCACACGCGTTGCGGTACATCCGGCGCGTCAGCGCGAGGGCATTGGGCAGGCTCTTATCGCGGGCGCGAGTCAGCATATCCAGCAGGATTATCTCTCCGTCAGCTTCGGTTTCACCGATGAGCTATGGCGATTTTGGCAGCGCTGCGGGTTTGTTCTGGTGCGGATGGGCACGCATCGTGAAGCCAGTAGCGGTTGCTTTACGGCAATGGCGCTGCTGCCAATAAGCGAGGCGGGCAGAGCGCTTTGCGTCCAAGCGCATCAGCGTTTATGTCGTGATGCCCGAATCATTGAGAAATGGAACGGTGAAAAGATCCCCGTAGAAGAGGCGTGGGAACCTGTTCTTAATAATGATGACTGGCTTGAGCTGGCTGGGTTTGCTTTCGCCCATCGGCCATTCGCCACGTCTGCGGCGGCGCTTACGCGATTACTGCTGGCGGTGGATCTCCCGCTTACGGCCCTGCGCGGGAAAATAGAACGCCAACGGGATGATGCCCAGCTGTGCGCGGATCTTACCCTTCAGGGGCGCAAACAGTTGCTCGCAATGCAGCGTCGTGAAGCATGTCAGGCCCTTGATTCATTGGATATTCAGCGTAGCCAACGGCTTAAAAGTGACATTTTGCAATGGCAATTTTTTCAATGACTTCTTCAGTAAAGTGGCATGGTGATTACCTTCCGGAGGCGTAAACTCCACCTTATCGAATTGAGGAGACTGCCATGAAACATGACCATTTTGTTGTTCAAAGCCCAGAAAAACCCGCACAACAATTACTGCTGCTGTTTCATGGCGTGGGCGATAACGCCGTCAATATGGGGCAGATTGGAAGCTGGTTTGCGCCCATCTTCCCCGATGCGCTGATTGTCAGCGTGGGCGGCGTTGAGCCGTGCGGTCCGAATGGACGCCAGTGGTTTTCGGTGCAGGGTGTGACGGAAGAAAATCGTCAGGCGCGCATCGATGCCATCATGCCGACGTTTATTGAAACGGTGCGTTACTGGCAAAAACAGAGCGGCGTTGGCGCAGCGGCCACCGCGCTGATTGGTTTTTCTCAAGGGGCAATTATGTCACTGGAGAGCGTGAAAGCGCAGCCAGGCCTGGTGTCCCGTGTGATTGCGTTTAACGGCCGTTTTGCCACGCTGCCAAAAACGTCGACCACATCAACAACGATCCACTTGATCCACGGTGGTGAAGATCGGGTCATCGAGCTGTCTCACGCAGTCGCGGCACAGGACGCGTTGATTCGTGAAGGCGGGGACGTGACGCTGGATATCGTTGATGAGCTGGGTCATGCGATTGACGATCGCAGCATGCAGTTGGCGCTTGATCATCTGCGCTTTACCGTGCCGAAGCATTATTTTGACGAAGCGCTGAGCGGCGGTAAGCCGAATGACGACGATATCGTTGAGTTTTTATGATGTGGCTTTCCTCTCTCCTGGCGGAGAGAGGAAATAAGACGATTATTTCTTCTGGTCTTTCTTCGGCCAGTTGTCGTCATCGTCCCACTTGTCGTTGAAGTCACGATGTGGCGGAAGTTCGGGCTTGTTGGCGAGAAACTTCTTATGATCAACGCGCTTAAGATCTTTGATGACGTTAAGCAAGACGCCTACCAGAAACACCAACACCAAAATCCACCAGTATTTAGCCAGCCAGTCCATTCGCTATTCCTTCTCAGAGCCATCGTCAGGCGACGAGTTGCTCCATGATACGTTGATACATACGCGCCAGTAGCTGTAAATCAGCCGCATTCACGCATTCATTGATTTTATGAATGGTGGCGTTCACTGGTCCCAGTTCGACAACCTGCGCACCCATACGGGCAATAAAGCGTCCGTCTGATGTGCCACCCGTTGTCAGCAGTTGCGGTTTAATTTCATTATAGTGCGCGATGGCGTTAACCACCGCATCGACCAGCTTGCCGCGGTGGGTCAGGAACGGCTGGCCAGACAGCCACCAGTCCACGGAGTAGCGCAATTCGTATTTTTCCAGCAGCGCGATGACGCGGCTTTTAATCATCTCGTCGGTCAGTTCCGTACTAAAACGGAAGTTGAACTGCACGGAGAAATCACCGGGGATCACATTATTGCTGCCCGTACCCGCCTGAAGATTCGCAATCTGCATGCTGGTCGGCGGGAAGAATTCGTTGCCTTTATCCCATTCGATATTGACCAGCTCATTCAGCATGGGCGCAGCGCGATGCACCGGGTTATCGGCAAGATGCGGATACGCGACGTGGCCTTGCACACCGTGGATCGTCAGGTTGCAGGTCAGCGATCCGCGACGGCCATTTTTCACCACATCGCCCACCACTTCGGTGCTGGACGGCTCGCCTACGAGACAATAATCCAGGCGTTCGTGGCGTTCCATCAGCGCTTCAACGACTCTCACCGTGCCATTTTTAGCGCTGGCTTCTTCATCGGACGTGATCAGGAATGCCAGACGGTTTTTGTGGTTTGGATGCTGGGCGACGAACCGTTCGGCGGCCACCACCATCGCAGCCAGCGAGCCTTTCATGTCAGCCGCACCGCGACCAAACAGCATGCCGTCACGAATGGTCGGTTCAAACGGCGGATTGATCCAACGGTCAGCATCGCCTGCCGGAACGACGTCGGTATGTCCGGCAAAAGCCAGCGTTTCACCCTGGCCGCGCCATGCCCAAAAGTTCTGGGTGTCGCCAAAATCCATCCGCTCAACGGTAAAACCGATCGCGCGCAGACGTTCAATCATTAAAGCCTGACAACCTGCATCGTCCGGGCTAAGGGAAGGGCGGCGAATAAGCTGCTGAGTCAGCTCAATGACCGGGCATGACATAAACTGCACCTCAAATATAAGTCTGATAACTGGATTCACTAAAGCCCAGCAGCATAGGCTGACCGGGCGCGCAGAGCAATGGGCGTTTGATTATTGCTGGCATTTCGAGCATTAATTTTGCTGCGCTGTCGGCATCGGTAATGCTACTACGAACGGAATCATCCAGTTTACGCCAGGTTGTTCCGCGCGTATTCAGCAGCGCTTCCCAGCCCAGTTCCGCGATGGCGGTTTGAAGGAAATCAGCGTCAAGCCCATCAACGCGGTAATCATGAAAGCGATATTCGACATTATGGCTTTCCAGGAAGCGGCGTGCCTTTTTTATGGTGTCGCAGTTTTTAATTCCATACATCACAATCATGATGAATCCTTTTGTCCTTATTAATAAAAAATGTTCAGTTTTTTCGATGTTATATTATTTGACCAAACATAACATATTTACCTTATGCCTGATTGTACTATGCCTGATAATTCAACCTACACCTGTAAGCTGAATATTATTTCATCAAGACCGCATAAATGTCCAGATAAGCAAAATTTGGCTTAAAGTCAGTAGGTAATAAGAATATCACCCACACGTATGGTTGTTTCTAAATATTGCTATTGGTCACATAAAATTTATGGTTAAAAGACCATATTTGAAGCACGTCAGGCACAGCAAGGGGAAGGGTAGCAAACCGATTGATTAAATTATCTTCACAATACCGATATATTCTCATAGAATACGCATAATAATAAGAGAGGTTGTTATGATTGAACGTGAACTGGGGAACTGGAAAGATTTTATCGAAGACATGCTTCGTAAATGACATTCAGGAAGAATTGCAAGAGCACTTATTTAGTATAAAAACGATGTGATTCATCACACAATAAAAAGGCGGCCCTGGAGCCGCCTTTTTTAATGCACGTTTATTCTGGCCGTTCTTTAAGCGGGAAGCGACGACGCACCAGCACGAAGAACAACGGAACGAAATAGATAGCCAGAACCGTGGCTGAAATCATTCCGCCCATCACCCCCGTCCCCACAGCATGCTGGCTGCTGGAACCTGCTCCAGAACTGGTCGCCATAGGCAGCACGCCAAACACAAATGCCAGAGACGTCATCAGGATCGGGCGCAGACGCTGACGACACGCGTGTAGCGTAGACGACAGCAGATCGTGCCCCTTCGAATTCATCTCATTGGCAAACTCGACGATCAAAATCGCGTTCTTCGCCGACAAGCCGATGACCGTGAGCAACCCCACCTGGAAGTACACGTCGTTTTCGAGACCACGCATCCAGGTGGCGAGTAATGCGCCGATGACACCTAATGGCACCACCAGCATGACGGAGAACGGAACGGACCAGCTTTCATAGAGCGCGGCGAGGCACAGGAACACCACCAGTAACGACAGGGCATACAGAGCAGGGGCTTGTGCGCCTGAGAGCCGTTCCTGATAGGACATCGCGGTCCACTCCAGGCCGAACCCTGCGGGCAGTTGCTGAACCAGCTTCTCCATGGTGTCCATCGCGGTTCCGGTACTTACTCCCGGCGCGGCTTCACCGACTATCTCCAGCGCGGAATACCCGTTATAACGTTCCAGGCGCGGGGAGCCGCTCTCCCAGTGGGATGTCGCAAACGCGGAGAACGGCACCATCCCACCAGTATTATTGCGCACGTACCACAGATTAATATCGTCGGGCAGCATGCGGTAAGGCGCCGCCGCCTGGACGTAAACCTTTTTCACGCGTCCGCGATCCATAAAGTCGTTGACGTAGCTGGAGCCCCAGGCCGTTTGCAGCGTATCGTTAATATCATTGATGGAAACTCCCAGCGCCTGGGCTTTGCGCTGATCGATATCGATCTGTAATTGCGGGCTGTCATCAAGACCGTTATGGCGCACGCGGGTGAGCGAAGGGTCTTTACCCGCCAGGTCCAGCAACCGATCGCGGGCGGCCATGAGCGCATCGTGCCCGGCGCCTGCATGGTCTTGTAACTCCATATCAAAACCTGCCGAACTGCCCAGGCCGCTAATGGCCGCCGGGCTACTGGCAAATACCCGCGCTTCTTTAATGCGCGTAAATGCTTTGGTGGCGCGCTCGATAATGGCGAAAGAAGAGCCGGTCTTGCTGTCGCGCTCGTCCCAGCCTTTCAGGCGGACGAACATCCGCGCGACGTTCTGCCCGTTACCTCCAGGGCCGGATCCGACGGTTGAAAACACCGACACAATGTTGTCTTTTTCTTGGGTGAAAAAGTACTGTTCAACTTTCTGCACCACTTTCAGCGTTTGCTGCTGGGTGGCACCGCTGGGCAACTGCACTGACGTGATAAACATGCCCCTGTCTTCCAGCGGCAGGAACGAGGTCGGCAGGCGCAGGAATAAAAATACCATCCCACCGAGCAGTAAAACGTAAATCGCAATCCAGCGCAGGCTGCGGTGCAATATCTTTGCGACGCCCGCCTCATAGCGCGCCGCATTGCGATTAAACATGCGGTTGAACCAGCCGAAGAACCCTTTTTGTCCGTGTTGTTCGCCTTTGTGCAACGGTTTGAGCAGCGTTGAGCAAAGAGCGGGCGTCAGGATCATGGCCACCAGCACCGAAAGCACCATGGCAGAAACGATGGTTATCGAGAACTGGCGGTAAATCGCGCCGGTTGTGCCGCCAAAAAACGCCATGGGCACGAAGACGGCGGAGAGCACCATCGCGATACCCACCAGCGCGCCCTGAATTTGCCCCATCGATTTACGCGTCGCTTCGCGCGGCGAAAGGCCCTCTTCCGTCATGATACGCTCGACGTTTTCCACCACGACGATGGCGTCATCCACCAGCAAGCCAATCGCCAGCACCATGGCGAACATGGTGAGGGTGTTGATGCTGTAGCCGAAGGCGTATAACACGGCGAACGTTCCGAGCAGAACCACCGGGACGGCAATCGTCGGGATAAGCGTTGCGCGAAAATTCTGCAGGAACAGATACATCACCAGGAACACCAGCGCGATGGCTTCGAGCAGCGTTTTAACCACATCTTCGATGGAAGCTTTTACGAAGGAGGTGGTTTCAAAAGCGACTTTATATTCCAGGCCGTGCGGGAAATAGGGCGCGAGTTCATCCAGCCTTTCAATAACCAGCTTTGCGGTGGCCATTTCGTTCGCTCCTGAGGCCAGTTTCACCCCTAAACCCGACGCCTGATTGCCGTTAAATCGGCTCAGGTTGTCGTATTTTTCCGCACCCATTTCCACTTTTGCCACATCCCCCAGACGCACTTCCGAACCGTCCGAATTGACGCGCAGGGTGATGTCGCGGAATTGCTGCGGCGTCTGAAGTAATGACTGCGAATTGATGGTGGCGTTTAGTGCCTGGTTATCGACAGACGGCGTGCCGCCAAGTTGGCCGACAGCGATTTGTGCATTCTGGGATTTGATGGCATTGGTCACATCCGTTGCCGTCATTTGCACGCTATTCAGCTTCGCCGGATCGAGCCAAATACGCATGGAATATTGCGAGCCATAGGCGTCGATATCGCCAACGCCGTTAATACGACTCAGCGGATCCTGAATATTACTGGCGACATAGTCTGAGATATCCTGTTTATCCATCGAACCGTCGGTGGAAACAAAGGCAATCGTCAGGATATTGGAATCACCGGTTTTACGGACCGTGACGCCCTGATTTTGCACCGCCTGCGGCAGTTTTCGCATGGCTGATTGCAGCTGGTTTTGCACCTGCTGTACGGCTTCATCCGGGTCAGAACCGGCGGTGAAACTCAAGGTAACGGTCGCCTGGCCTGTCGCGCTGCTTTGCGAGGACATATACATCAGATTGTCCAGCCCGGTCATGTTCTGCTCAATGACCTGGGTAACGGTGTTTTCCAGCGTTTGGGCTGATGCCCCGGGATAGTTCGCGGTGATACGAACGTTCGGCGGAGCCAGATCGGGATATTGCTCAACAGGAAGTGACAGAATAGCGAGAGTGCCTGTCAGACATAAAATAATTGCCAGCACCCAGGCAAAAATGGGGCGATCAATGAAGAAATTCGCCATGAAAATAAGACCTCGTTTTGCTGCGCATCGTTATTGTACATTGCCCGCTTAACTCTAGCGGCAAGGCGGATGCCAAACGTGGAGAAAATAAGGAGATAGTGTAAATTATCATGCGCATTTACAGCGCGTTCCTGACGTTCCGCACTGCGAATTATTGCCCACAAGCGAAGCAGACTGGCGACAATACCCTTTTATTTACCGTTATTTACCCTCTACGACCTCGGGCGTGCGAAAGCGAAGACATACCTGCGTTCCGCCATTTTGCGGCTGTGAGAAGCCCAGCGATCCGCCAAGTCGTCCGGCACGCTCGCGCATGATATTCAGTCCGTAGTGCCCTGGCGGCTCGCTGGCATCACCAATACCAATGCCGTTGTCACGAATATAGACTGTGTGCATGCCGTCAGGCGCGGTGATGCAACTGACGGTAATCTCGCTCGCCTGGGCGTGCTTGATGGCGTTCAGCACCGCTTCGCGCACAATTTGCAGCAAATGGACCTGCTTTTGTGCATCCAGGGCTAAGGATGAGAGTCGGCAGTCCAGCGCCAGTCTGGCGGTGGTCTGGCTTTGCAGACCTTCCAGCGCCTCTTGCAGCGCGGCAGGAAGATTCGAATGATTGAGCGCCAATCGGAACGTGGTCAGCAGCTCGCGTAACTGACGCCAGGCATTGTTCAGTTCGCGTGAGAAGTCGGTGATAATGGTCTGCGCAGGCACGTTATCGTCCGGGATAGCACGTTTGAGCAGCGCCAGCTGAATGCGCAAATACGAGAGCACCTGCGCCAGAGAGTCGTGCAGTTCGCGGGCAATCGTGGCGCGTTCTTCCATGAGCAGCAATTGCTGGTAGTGCTTCTGCGCCTGATTAAAATAGAGTCCGCGCCCGAGCATTGTCGCCACGCTTTTCATCAAAGGCAGAGAAACAGCCACACTCTCACTTTGCCAACGTAGCTCGCCAAAACGCGTGTCCTGCATAATGACCGGCAGGGTAAACGTCTCCCGATCGTCTTGTTTTACCCCTTCGCACAGCTGCCAGTTATCGCTGGCCTGCAGTTCCAGAAAACTCATTCCCGTATCTTCCTGAACAATTTGCAGAATATGCCGGAAACAATGCGCGTCTATCTGACTGGTGTTCAGCGCCTGGGAGCATTTGAACAGCATTTCGAGCTGCTGGTGGGCTTCATTCAGATGACGGGTTTTTTCTTCGACCGTTATCTCAAGCGATCGATAGTGTTTATGCAATTCCGAGGACATATGGTTAAAGGTGCGCGAAAGCAGCCCCAGCTCGTTGGGCAGGCTGGTGCCCTGAGCCTGAATGTCAAAATCACCTTGTTCCATTTGCAGGCTGGCGGCAACCAAATGGTTAAGCGGGGCGACAACCTGTCGGCGTATCCGGCGCAGTGTGACCACCACCAGCAGCATAATCCCCACTCCACCGGCCAGTGAAATCGCCACCACCAGCTGCATTTTGTGTTCCGCATAGTGCTGAAGTGCGAGCACGAAAGCGTCAATACGCTCCACATATTGCTGGATATGATCCTGATACCACGCCTTATCCCCCGCTTCGAGATGGCTATCCATCTCATGCCATGCGATCTGCAACTGCTGATAACCGGTTTTTACTGATTCCGGAACGTACCAGCGATCCAGCTCTTTCAAAACGGGAGAGTTAAGGGTGTTTTGCCAGTGAAGGCGATGATCGGAAAAACCGGCGCTGTTGCGTTCCAGATCGTAACCAAGACGGTAGCTTTGCATGCGCAAAGAGCCTGCAATATTAATGGCTTCAGCGTCACGCAGGCTGCTGGCAAGCGTCATTAACGCAATTCCGCTGGTCAGAACGGAGAGTAAAATAATCGAGATAAAAGCCCGGGCCAGGCTTCCTGAAACAGGACGTTTAACGATCACAACACGGCTTCCTGAACGTTACTGAAACGCAATTTCACCTGTGATGAAATAAATTGATCTGCCACAGGTAAGTCGTAAATAGTGCCCCTTTCTGGGCAAATGAACATTGCCTGAGACCGTCAGCCCAGTTAAATACAATATTCTTATAAAAACTAAGGGTAATGCTACCAGAACGGGTGTCTTATGAATCGATTTATTATGACCGATAACCTGCGCTGTATTGGATGTCATGCCTGCGAAGTTGCCTGCGTGATGGCTCACAATAATGAACAACACGTGCTCAGTTTGCGCCAGTTTGTTCCCCGGATCACAGTCCTGAAGCAGGGATCGCGTCGCAGTGCGGTGACGTGCCATCACTGTGAAAACGCGCCCTGTGCTCAACGCTGCCCAAATGGCGCGATCGCAAAAATCAACGACAGCGTACAGGTGAATCAGCAAAAATGCATCGGCTGTAAAGCGTGCGTTGTTGCTTGCCCCTTTGGGACGATGGAAATAGTCGTGACGCCGCTTGCGGACGGTCATGTTAAAGCCTCAGCGTATAAATGCGATCTGTGCCATGACAGACCGCAAGGGCCTGCGTGCGTCGAGAATTGCCCCGCCGATGCGCTGACGCTGATCACGGAAAAAGGGTTGAATCAACTGGCCAAAATGCGACGTCAACGTACCGCCAGCCAGGAAGCACAGCCGTGGCACGGCACATCCGCGCCAACTGAGACGCGACAGAGCAAAGTCAGCCAAATGCAGGCGCTGGCGGCGCGCGGTGAACCGGACAAACTCACGCCTGCTCAACGAGCCGGAAACTTTGACGAGATCTATCTGCCGTTTCGTACCGAGCAGGCGCATCGCGAAGCGGATCGCTGCCTGAAATGCGGCGAGCATTCCATCTGCGAGTGGACCTGTCCGCTGCACAATCATATTCCCCAGTGGATTGAACGCGTTAAGGCCGGAGATATCGACGGCGCGGTGGAACTCTCACATCAGACCAACTGTTTACCGGAAATCACCGGACGCGTCTGTCCCCAGGATCGTTTATGCGAAGGTGCCTGCACGGTTCGTGACGAATCGGGCGCAGTCACGATCGGCAATATTGAGCGTTATATTTCCGATCGGGCGCTGGCAAAAGGCTGGCGACCTGATATGAGCAGCGTGGTGTCCGTCGATAAACACGTCGCCATTATTGGCGCAGGGCCTGCGGGTTTAGCCTGTGCCGATGTGCTGATTCGTCATGGCGTTAACGTCACGGTTTATGACCGTCATCCGGAAATCGGCGGTTTGCTGACGTTTGGCATCCCGGCTTTTAAGCTCGACAAGTCCCTGCTGACGCGCCGTCGGGAGATCTTTACCGCGATGGGGATCCGCTTTGAGCTGAACTGCGAGGTGGGTAAGGATATCCCGCTGTCCCGTCTGCTCAGCGACTATGATGCGGTGTTTATCGGCGTCGGAACCTACCGCTCAATGAAAGCGGGCATCCCCCACGAAGATGCGCCAGGCGTTTATGACGCACTCCCTTTCCTCGTCGCGAATACACGGCATTTGATGGGCCTCGCGCCATCCGTAACCGAACCCTACATCGACACCGCTGGTCTGAATGTGGTGGTGTTGGGCGGCGGCGATACGGCGATGGATTGCGTGCGCACCGCGTTACGCCACGGTGCTGCCAGCGTCACTTGCGCCTATCGCCGGGATGAAGCCAACATGCCAGGCTCAAAAAAAGAGGTCAAAAACGCCAAAGAGGAGGGGGCGAACTTTGAATTTAACGTCCAGCCCGTTGAGCTGGTACTTGATGACGCTGGCAGAGTGAACGGCGTCCGCCTGCTGCGAACTCAGCTTGGTGAGCCTGATGGGCAGGGGCGTCGCCGTCCGGTGCCGATTGAGGGCAGCGAATTTGTCATGCCCGCGGATGCGGTCATTATGGCCTTTGGCTTTAACCCGCACGCCATGCCCTGGCTGCAGGCGCAAGGCGTGAACGTAGATGACTGGGGCCGTATCGTGGCAAGCGTTGAGAGTCGCTATCGTTATCAAACCAGCCACCCGAAAATTTTTGCCGGTGGCGATGCGGTGCGCGGTGCGGATCTGGTTGTCACAGCGATGGCGGAAGGGCGTCATGCGGCGCAGGGCATGATGGATTGGCTGGAAATAAAACAGCACGATATTCATTAAATCAGTGGGGCGACAAAGCGGGTTTCACGGCGTACTATGAATGACTCATTACGTTCTGGAGCCCGTATGAGTCTGAAAATTGAGATCATCAAAGATAAAATCCTTTCCGACAATTATTTCGTCCTGCGCAATATCACCTATGACTTAACACGCAAAAATGGCGAGATGATCCGCCATAAACGTGAGGTTTATGACCGTGGCAATGGTGCAACCATTCTTTTATACAACCGTGAAAAGCAAACCGTAGTGCTGATTCGCCAGTTCCGCGTGGCTACCTGGGTCAATGGCAATCCCGATGGACGTCTGATCGAAACCTGTGCCGGGCTGCTGGATAACGATGCGCCTGAAGTCTGCATTCGTAAAGAAGCCATCGAAGAAACCGGTTTTGCCGTGGGTGAAGTCAAAAAACTCTTCGAGCTGTATATGTCTCCAGGCGGCGTGACGGAAATTATTCACTTCTTTATTGCGGAATATACCGACGCGCAGCGCGCTAATGCGGGCGGTGGCGTAGAAGATGAAGATATCGAGGTGCTGGAGATTCCGTTTGAAAAGGCGCTGGAGATGGTCAAAACCGGAGAAATTCAGGATGGTAAGGCGTTGATCCTGTTGCAATATTTGCAGCTTTCAGGGTTAATGTCTTGATCTTTATGCCGTTAATAAATTGCATTTCAAATAAATCTATCCGATAAATCTGATTGAGCAACCCCGGTCATGACACGAAGATACCGCCAGTTTTCGAGTCTATGTATCCGGGATTGTGCCTTTCATGCGCCTCAGTGTTTTACTTATTTTATTTCTCAGCGTGCTGCCTGTGCCACTGGTATGGGCGGCTCCTGCACAACAGTCTTTCGCCGACTGGCAGGTCACCTGCAACAACCAGAACTTTTGCGTCGCGCGTAATACGGGTGAACACGGCGGGCTGGTGATGACGTTGAGCCGCAGTGCCGGTGCCAAAACCGATGCATCACTGCGTATCGAATTGGGCGGATTGTCGAGGGCTTCAGGTAAGGACGCGCCAATTGCGCAAAGACTGTTGTTGGACAACGCACGTTTAACGCTGAATACGCAGCGCTGGCAGATTTCGCCCTTGCGACTCATGACCGACGATGCCGTAACGGTGACTCAGTTTCTGAAAACAATTCAGGAAGGGGAGACACTGACGCTGAACGGCGCTAAGCAGACGATTTCGCTCGCAGGGCTGAAAGCTGCACTGCTGTTTATCGACGCGCAGCAAAAACGCGTGGGAAGTGAAACCGCCTGGATTCAGAAAGGCGACGATCCCCCGCTGAGCGTCCCGCCCGCGCCGGCCCTTAAAGAAGTCGCCGTTGTTAACCCCACCCCTACGCCGCTCACGCATGAAGAACTCAACGATCTGCTGGATTACGGCTCATGGCGTATGAATAACAGCCAGTGCTCGCTCGATCCGAATCGCCGAGAAGTGCGCGTTACGGCGCTCACCGATGATAAAGCATTGCTGATCATCAGCTGCGAAGCGGGTGCGTACAATACGGTTGATTTGGCGTGGCAAGTGTCGCGTAAGAAGCCGTTTGCTGCCCGCGCGGTGCGATTGCGTTTGCCGTTTGTCTCGTCGAGCGAGAGCAGTGAAATGGAGCTGATGAATGCGCGTTTTGATGAGAAAACCCGCGAGTTGACGACGCTGTCGCTAGGACGTGGCATGGCGGACTGCGGTATCCAGACGCGCTGGCGGTTTGACGGCCAGCGTTTTCGTCTGGTGCGTTATGCTGAAGAGCCGAGCTGTGATAACTGGCATGGGCCAGACGCCTGGCCCACCCTGTGGATCACGCGTTAAAGCACGCTTAGCGCTTTCTCGACCACGTTTTCGACGGTAAAGCCAAAGTACGGGAACAGCTTATCCGCCGGGGCGGATTCACCGTAGCCGGTCATCCCGACGATGGCGCCTTTCAGACCGACATATTTGTACCAGTAGTCGGCGATCCCCGCTTCAACCGCCACGCGGGCCGCGACGTTTGAGGGCAGTACCGATTCGCGATATTCCTCATCCTGCGCATCAAAAATATCCGTGGAGGGCAGAGAAACAACGCGCACCGCGTGGCCTTCAGCGGTTAATTTCTCTGCGGCTTGCACGGTAATTTCGATTTCAGAGCCGGTCGCAATCAGGATCACGTCAGGCTTGCCGCCGCTGTCTTTGAGCACATAACCCCCGCGGTCGATGTTTTTCACCTGCTCCGGCGAGCGCTCAATTTGCAGCAAATTCTGGCGCGAGAGGATAAGCGCAGTGGGGCCGGTGTGACGTTCAACCGCCAGTTTCCAGCCGACCGCTGCTTCCACCTGATCGCACGGACGCCAGGTGCTGAAGTTTGGCGTCAGACGCAGGCTGGCGAGCTGTTCGACAGCCTGGTGCGTGGGCCCATCTTCGCCAAGACCGATTGAATCATGGGTATACACCATGATTTGTCGCGCTTTCATCAGGGCGGCCATACGCGCCGCATTACGCGCATATTCGACAAACATCAGGAACGTTGCGGTATAGGGCACAAATCCGCCGTGATGGGCGATTCCGTTAGCGATGGCGGTCATCCCGAATTCACGCACGCCGTAGTGGATGTAATTCCCGGCGATATCCTCTTTCAGCGATTTTGAACCGGACCAGATGGTGAGGTTACTAGGCGCTAAATCCGCCGAGCCGCCGAGCAATTCCGGCAGAATTGGGCCAATCACATTGAGCGTATTTTGCGAGGCTTTACGGGTGGCGATTTTTGCCGGATTCGCCTGTAAGTTCTCGATCAACGCCTGGGTTTTCTCTTCCCAGTCTCCCGGGAGGCCGCCGCTCATCCGACGAGAGAATTCGGCTGCCAGCTCAGGATGCGCTTTTTTGTAGGCGGCGAATTTTTCGTTCCACGCCTGCTGGGCTTTTTCGCCGTCTTCACGTGCGTCCCAGGCTTTGTAGATCTCTTTCGGGATCTCAAACGCCGGGTATTTCCAGCCCAGTTTCTGACGCGTCAGGGCCACTTCTTCTTCACCCAGCGCTGCGCCGTGCGCCTCTTCTTTACCCGCTTTATTTGGCGAGCCAAAACCAATCGTCGTGCGGCAGATAATCAGCGACGGTTTATCGGTGACGCGTTGCGCTTCTTCAATCGCTTGCTTAATCGCCTGCGGATCGTGGCCGTCAATTTCATGCACCACATGCCAGTGATAGGCCTCAAAGCGTTTTGCCGTGTCGTCGGTAAACCAGCCATCGGTGTCACCGTCGATGGAAATACCGTTGTGATCGTAGAAACCGATCAGTTTTCCCAGCCCCAGCGTGCCGGCCAGCGAGCAGACTTCATGCGAAATCCCCTCCATCAGGCAGCCGTCACCCATGAAGACGTAGGTGAAGTGATCGACGATGTCATGGCCTGGCTGGTTGAACTGGGCGGCCAGGGTGCGTTCAGCGACCGCCAGCCCGACAGCATTCGCCAGCCCCTGACCGAGCGGTCCGGTGGTTGTTTCGACGCCCGGCGTATAGCCAAGCTCAGGGTGGCCGGGCGTTTTGGAATGCAGTTGGCGGAAATTTTTGATCTCCGACAGCGGCAAATCATAGCCGGACAAATGCAGCAGGCTGTACAGGAGCATAGAGGCGTGACCGTTTGAAAGAATAAAACGGTCGCGGTCATACCACGTCGGATCGGTCGGATTGTGTTTCAGGAAATCATTCCACAGCACTTCGGCAATGTCGGCCATGCCCATCGGTGCGCCAGGATGGCCGGAATTGGCTTTTTGCACGGCATCCATGCTGAGGGCGCGGATGGCATTAGCGAGCTCTTTACGGGACATATTTCACTCCATGGCGAGATTAAAGTTTGGCGGCAAGAAGATCTTCCAGTTTGCGCTGGTCAACGGCGAAGAGGCGGATGCCATCTGCCAGCTTATCCACGGCCATCGGGTCCTGATTGTGTTCCCAGCGGAATTCGGCTTCCGTTAACGGTTTCGGTTTTGGCAGAACGGTAGAGGTCGGCACCAGCTTGCGCATCACCGGCTCATCGTGATCCTGAAGCTCTTGCAACAGGGTAGGGGAGATTGTCAGGCGATCGCAGCCCGCCAGCGCCAGAATTTGCTCAATACGGCGGAAGCTCGCACCCATCACAATGGTTTCGTAGCGGTGCTGCTTGTAGTAATCAAAAATATTGCGCACTGATTTCACGCCTGGATCTTCATCCACCACGTAGGGTTCCATCGGTTTTTTGGCCTGATACCAGTCGTAAATACGACCGACAAACGGCGAGACCAGATAGACACCCGCTTCAGCGCATGCGCGTGCCTGTGCAAAGGAGAACAGCAGCGTCAGGTTACAGTTGATGCCCTCTTTTTCCAGCACTTCGGCGGCGCGAATACCCTCCCAGGTGGAGGCGAGTTTGATCAAAATGCGCGATTTATCGATGCCTTGCTCCTGGTAGAGCTCGACCAGTCGGTGCGCTTTGGCGATGCTTTTTTCCTGGTCAAAAGAGAGGCGTGCGTCCACTTCCGTTGAGACGCGTCCCGGTATGCTTTTCAGAATTTCCGCACCGATATTGACTGCCAGTTTGTCGCTGGCTTCAGCAACTTGCTGTTCCTGAGTCTTGCCGCGTTGCTTGCCGTAGGCGAGCGCGTCGTCAACCAGATGGCTGAAATGCTCAAGGCCCGCGGCTTTAAGCAGCAGCGAGGGATTGGTGGTCGCATCTTCTGGCTGATAGTGTCGAATCGACTCGATATCGCCGCTATCCGCGACTACCGTAGTGAATTGTTTGATGCCGTCTAGCTGGTTCATAAAGAAATACTCCTTCGAAAACAAAGCCCCAGGCGAGTGCGTTGGTTCACATTTCTGCGAAATACATGACGTACTTAACAAAAAAGCATAGCAGACGGGGGAGGCCTTGTTTTTGGAAGGGGTAACAGGATTGTTATAAATTGATAACAAATTTTGCTCTGGGATGGTGAGAGTTTGGCAGCCTTCAAAGTTTGTGCGGCTTTCAGGGGCGATACTAAGCGCCACTCCAGGGTGAGCATCAGGAACGTGAGCACGCCACCCTTTTTGATCGATACCTGAAAGGAACAACAAGATGGATGATCAGTTAAAACAGAGCGCCCTCGATTTTCATCAATTCCCTGTACCGGGCAAAATCCAGGTTTCACCGACTAAGCCACTCGCCACTCAGCGCGATCTGGCGCTGGCCTATTCGCCGGGCGTGGCGGCACCTTGTCTTGAGATCGAAAAAGATCCGCTCGCCGCGTTCAAATACACCGCGCGTGGCAATCTGGTTGCCGTTATTTCTAACGGTACGGCGGTGCTTGGGCTGGGTAATATCGGCGCACTGGCCGGAAAACCGGTGATGGAAGGCAAGGGCGTACTGTTCAAAAAATTCGCCGGAATCGACGTGTTTGATATCGAAGTGGACGAACTCGATCCCGACAAATTTATCAACGTGGTCGCCGCGCTGGAACCGACTTTCGGCGGGATCAATCTCGAAGACATCAAAGCGCCAGAATGTTTTTACATTGAGCAGAAACTGCGTGAACGTATGAACATTCCCGTGTTCCATGACGATCAGCACGGCACGGCAATCATCAGTACGGCCGCCATTTTGAATGGTCTGCGTGTGGTTGAGAAAACGCTTTCTGATGTTCGCATGGTGGTGTCCGGTGCGGGTGCGGCAGCGATTGCCTGTATGAACCTGCTGGTGGCGCTGGGCATGCAGAAGCACAACATTGTGGTGTGTGACTCGAAAGGGGTTATCTACAAAGATCGCGAACCGAATATGGCCGAAACCAAAGCCGCCTATGCGGTGGACGATGACGGCAAACGCACGTTAGATGACGTGATTGACGGCGCGGATATTTTCCTCGGGTGTTCGGGGCCGAAAGTGCTGACCCCGGAAATGGTCAAAAAAATGGCGCGTGCGCCGATGATCCTGGCGCTGGCAAATCCGGAACCGGAAATCCTGCCGCCGCTGGCAAAAGCGGTGCGTGAAGACGCGATCATTTGTACCGGGCGTTCTGATTATCCGAACCAGGTGAACAACGTGCTGTGCTTCCCGTTTATCTTCCGTGGCGCGCTGGACGTGGGCGCAACGGCTATCAACGAAGAGATGAAGCTGGCGGCGGTACACGCCATTGCTGAACTGGCGCACGCTGAGCAGAGCGAAGTCGTGGCATCGGCGTACGGCGATCAGGATCTGAGTTTTGGCCCGGATTATATTATTCCAAAACCGTTCGACCCGCGCCTGATCGTCAAGATTGCTCCAGCCGTTGCTAAAGCCGCAATGGATTCCGGCGTGGCGACGCGCCCGATTGAGGATTTTGACGCCTACGTCGATAAGCTCACGGAATTCGTCTACAAAACTAACCTGTTCATGAAACCGATCTTTTCGCAGGCACGTACCGACGCAAAACGCGTAGTGCTGGCCGAGGGGGAAGAGGCGCGCGTGCTGCATGCCACGCAGGAACTGGTGTCGCTGGGGCTGGCGAAACCGATTCTGATTGGCCGTCCGAGCGTTATCGAAATGCGCATCCAGAAACTCGGTCTGCAAATTAAGCCGGGAGTGGATTTTGAGATCGTCAACAACGAGTCCGATCCGCGCTTTAAGGAGTACTGGAGCGAGTACTACAGCATCATGAAGCGCCGCGGGATCACGCAGGAGCAGGCGCAGCGCGCGGTGATCGCTAACACAACGGTTATCGGGGCGATCATGGTTCATCGTGGCGAAGCGGATGCGCTGATCTGCGGTACTATTGGCGATTATCATGAACATTTCAGCGTGGTGCAGGAGATCTTCGGCTATCGCGAAGGCGTCCACACCGCAGGCGCGATGAATGCGCTGCTGCTGCCAAGCGGCAACACCTTTATCGCTGACACCTACGTCAATGACGATCCGACGCCGGAACAGCTGGCGGAAATCACCATTATGGCGGCTGAAACCGTGCGTCGTTTTGGTATTGAACCGAAAGTGGCGCTGCTGTCGCATTCAAACTTTGGCTCATCCAAATCTGCCGCCGCATGCAAAATGCGCGAGACGCTGGAGCGGGTGCGCGAACGTGCGCCGGAGCTGATGATTGACGGTGAGATGCACGGCGATGCCGCGCTGGTCGAAAGCATTCGTAATGAGCGCATGCCGGACAGCCCGCTGAAAGGCTCGGCGAACGTGCTGATTATGCCGAACGTCGAAGCGGCGCGTATCAGTTACAACCTGCTGCGCGTTTCCAGTTCTGAAGGGGTGACGGTTGGACCGGTGCTGATGGGCGTGTCGAAACCGGTACATGTGTTAACACCGATTGCTTCTGTGCGTCGGATTGTGAACATGGTGGCGCTGGCGGTGGTTGAAGCGCAGACGCAGCCGCTGTAACTGTTTCTCCTTCAGGCCCTCTCCCCGGTGGGAAGAGGGCCTGAGAGTGAGGGGTTAAATCCAGTCCCGCACTTTTATAAACTCGGCAAGGGCAGCCTCAGGGCTGCCTTCTTTTGGTTCAAAATTGTATTCCCAGCGCACCAGCGGCGGCATCGACATCAGAATCGACTCCGTACGGCCGCCGGTTTGCAGGCCAAACAGCGTGCCGCGATCCCACACCAGATTAAATTCCACGTAACGACCCCGGCGATACAGCTGGAACTCGCGCTCGCGTACGCCGTAATCGGTATTTTTGCGACGTTCCACTATTGGCAGGTAAGCGTCGGTATATCCCTCGCCGACGGCCTGCATAAAGTTAAACGCGGTGTCAAAATCCGGCGCATTAAGATCGTCAAAGAACAGGCCACCGATGCCGCGCTGCTCATCACGATGTTTAAGATAGAAATAATCATCGCACCATTTTTTGTACTTCGGATACACCTCTTCGCCAAACGGCTGGCAGATATCCCGCGCGGTGCGGTGCCAGTGCTGGGCGTCTTCGTCAAATCCGTAATAGGGCGTTAAGTCGAAACCACCGCCAAACCACCAGACCGGATCGGCACCGGGCTTTTCAGCAATAAAGAAGCGCACGTTGGCGTGGCTGGTCGGGACAAAAGGACTGTGTGGATGAACCACCAGCGACACGCCCATCGCTTCAAAACTGCGTCCGGCCAGCTCCGGACGATGCGCCGTCGCTGACGCGGGCATCGCATCGCCATGAACATGGGAAAAGTTGACGCCCGCCTGTTCGAACACACCGCCGTTTCGCAACACGCGGCTGCGCCCACCGCCACCGGCCTCGCGCTGCCAGCTGTCTTCGTGGAATTCGCCGCCGTCAACGGCGCTGAGTTTCTGGCAAATATCATCCTGAAGCTGCATCAGAAAGGTTTTGACCTGCTGTACATTCGGTTTCATCGGCGTCTCGACGAGTGGGCTTTTTGATTATCGAACCAGTTAAAATAACTGATCACGCCGGAGGCAATCGCATTGGCGATTTTCTGGCGAAACGCCGTCGTTCCGAGCAGGCGTTCTTCTTCCGGGTTGGTGATAAATGAGGTTTCGACCAGCACAGACGGAATCGATGGCGATTTCAGCACCACAAACGCCGCTTGCTCGGTGCCTTTGCTGTGCAGGCGATGCACGGGCTTAATACGCTTTAAAATGTGCGAGCCGAGTGTCAGGCTGTTTTTGATGGTGTCCGTCTGGACCAGATCAAACAGAACCTGCTGCAGCAGATGATCTTTATCAGTGGTTTTTTTACCCGCCACTTCGTCCGCGCGGTTTTCCCTGTCAGAAAGGTATTTCGCCATGGCGCTACTCGCGCCGCGATTCGACAAAGCAAACACGGAAGCACCCGCCGCGCTTGGGTTGGTAAAACCGTCGGCATGGATTGACATAAACAGATCTGCACCGTGCTGGTGGGCAATCTCCACGCGATCGTACAGCGGGATAAAGGTGTCACCGCTGCGGGTTAAACGCGCGTCAATACCGTTGCTACGCAGGATGGAGCGGACATTTTTCGCTATTGCCAACACAACGTGTTTTTCTTTGGAACCGTTGCGTCCGATAGCGCCGGTATCGATTCCGCCGTGACCGGGATCAAGCATCACGACCCGCTTCGCACCCGCTTTTTTTACCTTCGGTTTGCTGTGTCCGTTAGCCGTTTTCAGCGTGCTGTCATCTTTTGCTTGCGCTTGCGCAATGCCGGTTAACGTTAAAGCCGCCAGCCCCGCTTTGAGAACCTGACGACGCGATGTGAGTGTTTTTAAGGGTTTGAATGTGCTCATGCGGCCTGGATTGTAAAAAAATGGGAGTCCTGGTGTTATATCGTATCGCGTTTTCCGTTACGACAGTCCATGTTGAGAATTGTTTTACTTTTCATTTCAATACGTGACAGAGTGACATTATGCCAAAATTTCACGCCTTTTTCGCTGGTTATTGGCTAAAGGCGGTGTTCGCGTCATAATCACTGTTTTTGAACCCAAAAAGGCGGTTAATACCATGGAGATACGCGTTTTTCGCCAGGAAGATTTCGAAGAGGTGATTACCCTTTGGGAGCGCTGCGATCTGTTGCGTCCGTGGAATGATCCCGAAATGGATATCGAGCGAAAGGTTAATCATGACGTCAGCCTGTTCCTGGTGGCGGAAGTGAACGGCGAAGTGGTGGGCACGGTGATGGGCGGGTACGACGGACATCGCGGCTCGGCCTATTACCTGGGCGTACACCCGGAATACCGCGCACGCGGCATTGCCAATGCGTTGCTTAATCGACTGGAAAAGAAGCTGATCGCGCGTGGCTGTCCGAAGATTCAAATCATGGTGCGCGAAGATAACGACGTGGTGCTGGGAATGTATGAACGCCTCGGCTATGAACATGCCGACGTGTTGAATCTGGGTAAGCGCCTGATCGAAGATGAAGAGTACTGAATTCCATCCCGGCGATTATGACGTGCACGGGCGCATCAGGCTGCCGTTTATATTCTGGTGCGTGCTGTTGCTCCAGGCCCGAACCTGGGTGTTATTCGTCGTCGCGGGGGCGTCGCGCGATCAGGGAAACACGTTGCTGAATTTGTTCTATCCCGATCATGATAATTTCTGGCTTGGGTTATTGCCCGGCGTGCCTGCGGTGATGGCGTTTTTGCTGAGCGGACGTCGACAACATTTCCCGCGCGTGTGGAACAGCCTGCGATGGCTGTTGGTTCTGGCACAGATCGTGTTAGTTGCCTGGCAGCCACTGCTGTGGTTTTACGGTGAGCCGCTGAGCGGCATCGGGATTACGCTGGTGGTTGTCGACATCGTGGCGCTGATTTGGCTTTTGACCAATCCCCGCCTGCGCGCCAGTTTTGCCCTCGAAAAAGATTAAACGGCACTTTTTACCGATGCTGCACTCCAACAAGCGTTGAATTAACAAGAAAGGACGTTTCAATGAAATCGCTGCGTTTAGTTTTATGCGCTCTGCCGCTGGTGTTAACGGGGTGTTCGACACTCTCGTCGATCTCCTCAATTAACTGGTCGGCGGCGTATCCGTGGAACTGGTTTGGGTCATCCACTGAAGTGACCGATCAAGGCGTTGGCAATATTACCGCCGCAACGGCGCTGGATCAGGACGCCATCGAATCCGCACTAGGTAGTGATTACCGCCTGCGCAGCGGGATGAAAACGGAAAATGGCAATATTGTCCGTTACTTTGAAGCGCTGAAAGACGACAAGCTGGCGATGGTGATTAACGGCGATAAAGGCACGGTAAACCGCATCGACGTGCTGGACAGCGATATTGAGACCGACAGCGGTGTAAAAGTGGGGACACCGTTCAGCGCGCTCTATCAGAAAGCCTTCGGCAACTGCACAAGCGCGGTTGCTGAAGAGAAAGTCGCCGTGGAATGTAAAGCCGATGGTCGCCAGCATGTTAGCTATCTCTTCACCGGCGAATGGAGCGGCCCGGAAGGCTTAATGCCGTCTGACGATACGCTCAAAAACTGGAAAATCAGCAAGATTATCTGGAAGCAGTAATTTGCGCCCAGACAAACCGCCTCGCTGAAATATCAGTATAATAGCCGCCATCAGTGCCACGACTCCGTGGCATCTTTTTTTCAGGAGGAGCGATGTCTCAGGTTCAGAGTGGCATTTTGCCAGAACATTGCCGCGCGGCGATTTGGATCGAAGCCAATGTTAAAGGGGATGTGGATGCCCTGCGTGCGGCCAGCAAAGTGTTTATCGATAAACTGGCCACCTTCCAGGCCAAATTCCCGGATGCGCATCTGGGGGCCGTCGTGGCTTTTGGCAATAACGTCTGGCGTCAGCTGAGCGGCGGTGAAGGGGCGCAGGAGCTTAAAGACTTTATCCCTTACGGTAAGGGCTTGGCACCCGCGACCCAATACGACGTGCTGATCCACATCCTTTCTCTGCGTCACGATGTGAACTTCTCGGTGGCACAGGCCGCGGTGGAGGCTTTTGGTGATAGCGTGGACGTGCAGGAAGAAATTCATGGCTTCCGTTGGGTGGAAGAGCGCGATCTGAGCGGCTTTGTGGATGGTACTGAAAACCCGGCAGGTGAAGAAACGCGCCGCGACGTGGCGGTTATCAAAGATGGCGTGGACGCGGGCGGCAGCTACGTGTTCGTGCAGCGTTGGGAGCACAATCTCAAACAGCTTAACCGCATGAGCGTTCACGATCAGGAGATGATGATGGGGCGTACGAAAGACGCCAATGAAGAGATCGACGGCGATGACCGCCCGGTAACCTCTCACCTGACTCGCGTTGACCTGAAAGAAAACGGCAAAGGCCTGAAAATTGTTCGTCAGAGCCTGCCTTACGGTACGGCAAGCGGCACGCACGGTTTGTATTTTTGCGCCTACTGTGCGCGCCTGTACAATATCGAGCAACAGCTGCTGAGCATGTTTGGCGACACCGACGGCAAGCGTGATGCCATGCTGCGCTTCACCAAACCGGTGACCGGCGGCTATTACTTCGCACCGTCCGTTGAGCGTTTACTCGCGCTGTAAGTGAGTCTGTACCCTGACCCTCTCCTTTGGGAGAGGGGAAATCCCCCCCCTTATTCCCTTTTCTGCTTCTAAATCACCAAACGGTATATAAAACCGTTACTCCTTTAGTACTCGTTATAAATATGATGACTTCATAAACGTCATCACAAATATAGGGTGCGCAATGACCGTTACTGTACTGAAAACAAATATAGGGTGCGCAATGACCGTTACTGTACTGAAAAAAGGAACGCTGGCGCTGGCCGGTTTGATGCTGGTTGCGCAGGCGCAGGCCACGGAGTTGCTCAATAGCTCCTATGATGTCTCGCGTGAGCTTTTTGCTGCCCTGAATCCACCGTTTGAACAGCAGTGGGCGAAAGAGAATAACGGCGACAAGCTGACCATCAAGCAATCCCACGCCGGGTCTTCAAAGCAGGCGCTGGCGATTTTGCAGGGTCTGAAAGCCGATGTGGTGACGTACAACCAGATTACCGACGTGCAGATCCTGCATGATAAAGGCAACCTGATCCCAGCGGACTGGCAAAGCCGTTTGCCGAATAACAGCTCGCCGTTCTACTCCACCATGGGTTTCCTGGTGCGTAAGGGCAACCCGAAAAATATTCACAGCTGGAACGATCTGGTGCGTTCTGATGTGAAGCTCATTTTCCCGAATCCAAAAACTTCCGGCAACGCGCGCTATACCTATCTGGCTGCGTGGGGGGCTGCGGATAAAGCGGACGGCGGCGACAAAGCCAAAACCGAACAGTTTATGACGCATTTTCTGAAAAACGTTGAAGTGTTCGATACCGGTGGTCGCGGGGCGACAACTACTTTCGCAGAGCGTGGGCTGGGCGATGTGCTGATCAGTTTCGAATCGGAAGTGAACAACATCCGCAAACAGTACGAAGCGCAGGGTTTCGAGGTGGTGATTCCTGAGACCAATATTCTGGCGGAATTCCCGGTTGCCTGGGTTGATAAAAACGTCAAAGCCAACGGGACCGAAAAGGCCGCGAAGGATTACCTGAATTTCCTTTATAGCCCGCAGGCGCAGACCATCATTACTGATTACTACTATCGCGTGAACAATCCGGATGTGATGGACAAACTGAAAGATAAATTCCCGCAGACCGAGCTGTTCCGCGTGGAAGATAAATTCGGCTCCTGGCCGGAAGTGATGAAAACGCATTTTGTCACCGGCGGTGAGTTAGACAAACTGCTGGCGGCGGGGCGTAAGTAATGTTTGCTGTTTCTTCCAGACGTGTGCTCCCGGGCTTTACGTTAAGCCTCGGGACCAGCCTGCTGTTCGTCTGCCTGATTTTGCTGTTGCCGTTAAGCGCGCTGGTGATGCAGCTCGCGCAGATGAGCTGGGCGCAGTACTGGGAAGTGATTACTAACCCGCAGGTGGTGGCGGCCTATAAAGTCACGCTGCTATCGGCGTTTGTGGCTTCCATTTTCAACGGCGTGTTCGGCCTGCTGATGGCGTGGATTTTAACCCGCTATCGCTTTCCTGGTCGCGTTCTGCTGGATGCGTTGATGGATCTGCCGTTCGCGCTGCCCACGGCCGTCGCGGGTTTAACGCTGGCGTCGCTGTTTTCTGTTAATGGTTTCTACGGCGAGTGGCTGGCGAAGTTTGATATCAAAGTCACTTATACCTGGCTGGGTATTGCGGTGGCGATGGCCTTCACCAGCATCCCGTTTGTGGTGCGAACCGTGCAGCCGGTGCTCGAAGAGTTAGGTCCGGAGTACGAAGAAGCGGCGGAAACGCTCGGGGCAACGCGCATCCAGAGCTTTTGCAAAGTGGTGCTGCCTGAGCTGTCTCCGGCACTGCTGGCGGGTGTGGCGCTCTCTTTTACCCGTAGCCTCGGTGAATTCGGTGCGGTGATTTTCATCGCGGGCAACATCGCATGGAAAACTGAAGTGACCTCGCTGATGATTTTTGTGCGCTTGCAGGAGTTTGACTATCCGGCGGCGAGCGCGATTGCCTCGGTGATCCTGGCAGCATCGCTGCTGCTACTGTTCTCGATTAACACTCTGCAAAGTCGCTTTGGTCGACGCGTGGTAGGTCATTAATGGCGGAAGTGACTCAATTGAAGCGCTATGACGCGCCCCGCGTTAACTGGGGCAAATGGTTTTTGATTGGCACCGGCATGCTGGTGTCAGCGTTTATTCTCGTCGTGCCGATGGTGTATATCTTCGTGCAGGCGTTCAGCAAAGGGATTATGCCCGCGCTGCAGAATCTGGCCGACCCGGACATGCTGCATGCCATCTGGCTGACGGTGATGATTGCACTGATTACCGTGCCGGTGAATCTGGTGTTCGGGATTTTGCTGGCGTGGCTGGTGACGCGATTTAATTTCCCTGGCCGTCAGCTGCTGCTGACGCTGCTGGATATTCCTTTTGCGGTATCGCCAGTGGTCGCCGGTCTGGTGTATCTGCTGTTCTACGGCTCCAATGGTCCGCTGGGAGGCTGGCTTGATGAGCACAACCTGCAAATCATGTTTGCGTGGCCTGGCATGGTGCTGGTGACCATTTTTGTGACCTGTCCGTTTGTGGTGCGTGAGCTGGTTCCGGTGATGTTAAGCCAGGGTAGTCATGAGGATGAGGCGGCGATTTTGCTCGGCGCATCCGGCTGGCAGATGTTCCGACGTGTGACGCTCCCGAATATTCGCTGGGCGTTGCTGTACGGCGTGGTGCTGACCAACGCGCGCGCGATTGGTGAGTTTGGCGCGGTATCGGTCGTTTCTGGCTCGATTCGCGGCGAAACCCTGTCGCTGCCGCTACAGATTGAATTGCTGGAGCAGGACTACAATACCGTCGGCTCCTTTACCGCCGCAGCGTTGCTGACGCTGATGGCAATTTTGACCCTGTTTTTGAAGAGTGTGGTGCAGTGGCGTTTAGAGAATCAGGAAAAACGCCTGCAGCAGGAGGGAAATCATGAGCATTGAGATTGCCAATATTAAGAAGTCTTTTGGTCGCACCCAGGTGCTGAACGATATCTCACTGGATATCCCTTCCGGACAAATGGTGGCGCTCCTGGGGCCGTCTGGTTCCGGTAAAACCACGCTGCTGCGTATTATCGCTGGTCTTGAACATCAGAGCAGCGGACATATTCGCTTCCATGGAACCGACGTGAGCCGTTTACACGCCCGCGATCGTAAAGTGGGTTTTGTGTTCCAGCACTATGCGCTGTTCCGCCATATGACGGTGTTCGACAATATCGCTTTTGGCCTGAGCGTGCTTCCGCGTCGCGAGCGTCCCAATGCGGCGACCATCAAGGCGAAAGTCACCAAACTGCTGGAGATGGTGCAGCTGGCACATCTGGCCGACCGTTTCCCGGCGCAGCTTTCCGGTGGACAGAAACAGCGTGTGGCCCTGGCGCGTGCGCTGGCGGTTGAGCCGCAAATTCTGCTGCTTGATGAGCCCTTTGGCGCGCTGGATGCACAGGTGCGTAAAGAGCTGCGTCGCTGGCTGCGACAGCTGCATGAAGAGCTGAAATTTACCAGCGTGTTTGTGACGCACGATCAGGAAGAGGCGATGGAAGTTGCCGATCGCGTGGTCGTAATGAGTCAGGGAAATATTGAGCAGGTTGATGAACCAGAACAACTGTGGCGCGAACCGGCGACCCGGTTTGTGCTGGAATTTATGGGCGAAGTGAACCGCATGCAGGGCACAATCCGCGGCGGACAATTCCACGTCGGCGCACATCGCTGGCCGCTGGGGTATACGCCTGCTCATCAGGGACCGGTTGATCTGTTCCTGCGCCCCTGGGAAATAGATGTGAGCCGCCGAACCAGCCTTGATTCACCGCTGCCGGTGCAGGTTCTCGAAGCTAGCCCTAAAGGGCACTACACCCATCTGGTGGTACAACCGCTGGGCTGGTATACCGAACCATTGACCGTGGTGATGCGGGATGAAGAGCCGCCACATCGCGGTGAGCGCCTGTTTGTCGGCTTGCAGAATGCGCGGATTTATCACGGTAACGAGCGGATCGAAGCGCGTGAGGAACTTGCTCTGGCCGAGTCTGCCTGATAGGTTAATCAGTATGTTTATCGCCCGGTGGCGTTGCGCTTCCGGGCTTTTTTTTGAGCAAAAACCGTGAACACATTAGAGCAAACCATCGGCAATACCCCTCTGGTCAAACTGCAACGCATGGGGCCAACCAACGGCAGTGAAGTCTGGGTCAAACTTGAAGGCAACAATCCGGCGGGTTCCGTTAAAGATCGCGCGGCGTTATCGATGATTGTCGAGGCCGAAAAGCGCGGCGAAATACAGCCCGGCGATGTGCTGATCGAAGCGACCAGCGGCAATACGGGTATTGCGCTGGCGATGATTGCCGCACTGAAAGGCTATCACATGAAGCTGTTGATGCCGGACAACATGAGCCAGGAGCGTCGGGCTGCGATGCGCGCATATGGTGCCGAGCTTATCCTCGTGACGAAAGAGCGAGGTATGGAAGGCGCGCGCGATTTGGCCCTTGAAATGGCACAGCGCGGTGAAGGTAAGCTGCTGGATCAGTTTAACAATCCTGATAACCCTTACGCCCATTACACCACGACGGGACCGGAAATCTGGCAGCAGACAGAAGGGCGAATGACCCATTTTGTCTCAAGCATGGGCACGACGGGGACGATCACGGGCGTTTCTCGTTTTCTGCGTGAACAGGACACCGCAGTGACGATTGTTGGCCTGCAGCCGGAAGAGGGTAGCAGTATTCCAGGGATCCGTCGCTGGCCTGCGGAGTATATGCCGGGCATTTTTAATGCGTCGCTGGTGGATGTGGTACTGGATATTCATCAGCGCGAGGCGGAAAATACGATGCGTGAACTGGCGGTACGCGAAGGTATTTTCTGCGGCGTCAGTTCAGGTGGCGCGGTAGCAGGAGCATTGCGGGTTGCCCAGCAGAATCCGGGCGCGCGCGTGGTGGCGATTATTTGCGACCGCGGCGATCGTTATCTTTCTACCGGCGTGTTTGGTGAAGAGAGTTATTCGCAGGGGGCGGGGATTTAAGCGTCATGGAGATGATTTTATTTCGGGATAAAACCCGCGTGCAGCAGACCGATATTGTTGCTGTGCAGTCGCAGGTGGTTTACGGCAGCGTGGGCAACAGTATCGCTGTGCCAAATATCAGACTGCATCAGCTCACCGTGATGGCCGTTCCAACGGTGCTGTTCAGCAATACGCCGCATTACGACACGTTTTACGGCGGTGTGATCCCGGACGAATGGTTTAGCGGTTATCTGAAAGCACTGGAAGAACGCGACGTGTTGCGCGAGCTGAAAGCCGTGACGACGGGTTATATGGGCAGCGCCAGCCAGATAAAAATCCTGGCGCAGTGGCTTAAAACGGTGAAGCAACAGCATCCTGATTTGCTGGTACTGGTCGATCCGGTGATGGGGGATATCGACAGCGGTATGTACGTTAATCCTGAAATCCCCAAAGCCTATTGTGAGCACTTGCTGCCACTGGCCCAGGGAATCACGCCCAACGTCTTTGAGCTTGAGGTGCTGAGTGGTCAGCCGTGCCGCACCCCTGAAAGCGCCATTTCTGCCGCAAAAGGATTGCTGTCAGAGACCCTCAAATGGGTGGCGATCACCAGCGCGCCGGTGGCCGCTGTTCCAGACAATATCCATGTGGTGTTGGTGACGAAAGAGGATGTCGTGGTGACTCACCATCCGCGCGTCGTGACCGATTTAAAAGGAACGGGCGATCTGTTCTGTTCAGAGTTGGTGAGCGGGATTGTGCAGGGGAGTGATGTTGCAGAGGCGATACGTCGTGCAGGCGATCGCGTGACTGAAGTGATGAAGTACACCCAGCAAAAAGGTTTCGACGAGCTGATACTCCCGGTATAAAAAAGCGCTCACGGCATAAACAAAAATGGCGCCCTAAGGCGCCATTTCTCTGTGCGGCAAGAATTACTTCTTGATGCGGATCACTGGGGTTTCACCCACGGTCACGCTGCCAGACAGTTTGATCAGTTCTTTGATTTCGTCCATGTTGGAGATAACAACCGGAGTCAGGGTAGACTTGGCTTTCTCTTCCAGCAGGGCCAGATCGAATTCGATCACGGTGTCGCCAACTTTCACACGTTGACCTTCTTCTGCGATACGTTTGAAGCCTTCGCCTTTCAGTTCGACAGTGTCGATACCGAAGTGAACGAACAGTTCGATACCGCTATCGGATTCGATAGAGAACGCATGGTTAGTTTCAAAAATTTTACCGATGGTGCCGTCAACAGGAGCAACCATTTTGTTGCCGGTTGGTTTGATAGCAATGCCATCACCAACAATTTTCTCGGCAAAAACAACATCCGGCACGTCTTCGATATTCACGATTTCGCCAGACAGCGGAGCAATAATCTCAATAGTTCCGGTGTCTTTCTTATCATCAGAAACCAGAGATTTCAGTTTATCGAACAAACCCATGATCTTCTCCTAAGCAGTAATTGGGCCGCATCTCGTGGATTAGCAGATTGTTTTTTCTTCAATGAACTTGTTAACCAGCGTCATTAACTCGTCCGTTGTCGGTTGAGCAAGAGCCTGCTCTGCTAACACCTTCGCATCTTCGAAGTTCGTGTTACGGATAATCTTCTTAATGCGCGGGATGGAAATGGCGCTCATAGAGAACTCGTCCAGACCCATACCCAGCAACAGAAGTGTAGCACGTTCGTCGCCTGCAAGCTCACCACACATGCCAGTCCATTTGCCTTCAGCATGAGAAGCATCAATAACTTGCTTGATCAGGTTGAGTACGGATGGTGACATTGGCTGGTAGAGATGTGAAATCATATCATTACCACGGTCAACTGCCAGGGTGTACTGCGTTAAATCATTGGTGCCGATACTAAAGAAATCAACTTCTTTGGCTAAATGACGAGCAATAACGGCGGCAGCAGGTGTTTCAACCATCACGCCGACTTCGATTGTCTCATCAAAGGCTTTGCCTTCGTCACGCAGTTCCTGTTTGTAGATTTCGATCTCTTTCTTCAGTGCACGCACTTCTTCAACAGAGATGATCATCGGGAACATAATGCGCAGTTTACCGAAGGACGATGCACGCAGAATCGCACGGACCTGATCGCGCAGGATCTCTTTACGGTCCATAGCGATACGTACTGCACGCCAGCCCAGGAACGGGTTCTCTTCTTTCGGGAAGTTCATGTACGGCAGTTCTTTGTCGCCGCCGATGTCCATGGTACGCACGATAACGGCCTGAGAGCCGCAGGCTTCAGCAACCGCTTTATAGGCTGCGAACTGCTCTTCTTCAGTTGGCAGGGCGTCACGGTCCATGAACAGGAATTCAGTACGGTACAGACCGACACCTTCCGCGCCGTTGCGCTCAGCGCCGTCTACGTCACGTACGGTACCGATGTTTGCGCACACTTCTACCTGATGACCGTCCAGCGTGATAGCTGGCAGATCTTTCAGTTTAGCGAGTTCGGTTTTTTCGGAAGCAACCTGCTCCTGAACCGCGCGCAGTTTCTCGATTTCTTCGTTGGTTGGATTGACGTAAACCAGATTGTTTACGGCATCCAGAATCAGATAATCGTCGTTCTTAACCTGAGAAGTAACGCTACCTGTACCCACGATCGCGGGCAGTTCAAGAGAACGCGCCATGATAGAGGTGTGGGAGGTACGGCCACCTGCGTCAGTGATGAAACCCAGCACCTTGTTCAGGTTCAGCTGTGCGGTTTCAGACGGCGTCAGGTCAGCGGCGACCAGGATAACTTCATCCTGAATTGAGCTGAGATCGATGATGGCCAGGCCTAAAATGTTACGTAGCAGGCGCTTACCGATGTCACGTACGTCAGCCGCACGTTCTTTCAGGTATTCATCATCGAGTTCTTCAAGGGCAGTTGCCTGACCTTCGATAATTTCATGCGCAGCCGCGTCGGCCGTCATGCCTTTATCTTTAATCAGGGCTATGATTTCCTGCTCAAGCTCCTCATCTTCGAGCAGCATGATGTGCCCTTCGAAGATGGCTTCTTTTTCTTCACCAAAAGTTTCACCAGCTTTAGTTTTGATCGCTTCCAGCTGCGCAGATGCCTTTGCACGACCGCTCAGAAAACGTTCAACTTCCTGATCAACCTTGTCGGCAGAAATTTTTTTCCGGTCGATGACGATCTCGTCTTCTTTCAGCAGAAGTGCTTTGCCGAAAGCGATACCCGGGGATGCTAAAATGCCTGAAATCATAACCCTACCTTACTTGTGACTGATATTAAAAAGAACCCGGAACTTACTCGAGCTCAGCCATCAGTTTTACCAGATGCTCAACTGCTTTCTGCTCGTCTTCACCCTCTGCAGAAATAGTCACTACGGTGCCCTGAGTCAGGCCCAGAGTCTGCAGTTTGAACAGGCTTTTGGCGCTAGCGCTTTTGCCGTTGGAGGTAACAGTGATCTCAGAAGTGAAGCCTTTAGCTTCTTTAACAAACTGAGCAGCAGGGCGGGTATGCAGACCGTTTGGAGCAGTAATGGTAACTTCTTGCTGGAACATTGTATTTCCCCAACTTATAGGTTTAGTGTTGTGGAACTAAAGTCTAGCCTGGCGGCTTAACTTTAGCCTGTCTTGTTAGCGCTGACGTTTCGCTCGTCATTAAACATTATGCAGTCAAAGCAAGACTTGAACCAAATCATAAAATCGATTCAGCAAGTCGATTTCTTACATTGATTAATTTCGCGCTTCAAAATAATTGTCAGGTTAAATACCAGACCCGACGGGGTGAATCAATGCCAGGAGGGGTAAAAGTTTGAAGTGGACCACAAAAAAGCACCCATTAGGGTGCTTTTTTACGCGTTTTTAACATGCTGGCATTACTGTTGCAGCTCTTTTTCGGTAAAGAGATCGGCAAACAGTGCAGTGCTTAAATAACGCTCACCCGAAGAGGGGAGGATAACCACTATATTCTTATTGGTAAAGGTTTCATCTTCCTGGAGTTTCAACGCAGCAGCCACTGCCGCGCCGGAAGAGATGCCCGCAAGAATACCTTCCTCATCCATCAGACGACGCGCCGTAGAGATGGCTTCTTCGTTAGTAATGGCAACGACTTTATCAATCAGCTTCAGATCCAGGTTACCTGGAATAAAGCCTGCGCCGATACCCTGAATTTTATGCGGGCCCGGTTTCAGCTCTTCACCTGCCAGTGCTTGGGCAATAACCGGAGAATCCGTTGGTTCAACCGCAACGGTAATCAGATCTTTTTTGCCTTTCGTGCCTTTAATATAACGGCTAACGCCTGTCAGGGTACCGCCAGTGCCAACACCGGAAATAAATACGTCAACCTGACCGTCCGTGTCTTCCCAAATTTCAGGACCGGTTGTTTTCTCGTGAATTTCCGGGTTTGCTGGGTTGCTGAACTGCTGGAGCAGCAGATATTTAGCCGGATCGCCTGCAACGATTTCTTCTGCTTTCTGAATGGCACCTTTCATGCCTTTTGCGCCTTCGGTCAGAACCAAATTAGCACCCAGCGCTTTCAGCAGTTTGCGACGCTCAATGCTCATGGTTTCTGGCATGGTCAGCGTGAGTTTATAACCTCGCGCTGCAGCAACATAAGCGAGGGCAATACCGGTGTTGCCACTGGTAGGTTCAACCAGTTCAATACCAGGCTTCAGAACGCCGCGTTTTTCGGCATCCCAAATCATATTTGCACCGATGCGGCACTTCACGCTGAAGCTCGGGTTACGTGATTCGACCTTCACCAGAATGCGTCCATTACCGATACGGTTCAGTCGAACCAAGGGCGTATGACCGATCGTCAACGAGTTGTCTTCGTAAATCTTACTCATGGCCTGTCCTTAACTGTATGAAATTGGGATACCGCTCCAGCATACCTGTTGAGAAGGTATGGGGAAGTAAGGAAATCGCATATCTATATGCTGTTGAGAAATAATGCGTTCAAGTATGGAATAAGGCGCGGCATAAGCCACTCCGGTTTACACAGGTTTGCACTATTTCCATAACGCATGTTTATCGCGATAACAGTCCACCCACATGGCTGTCGCACCGCAAACGGCAACAGGCATGATGAACAAATTCAGCACCGGAATCATGGTGAACAGGCTGGTGAGTGCGCCAAACTGCATGTTGATCACTTTTTGACTGCGAAGGGCGGTGCGCATCGTCTTGAACGGCACTTTGTGATTGTCGAACGGATAGTCGCAATATTGTATGGCCAGCATCCACGCACTGAACAGGAACCACAGAACGGGAGCCACAGTCTGGCCGATGCCGGGAATAAAATAGAGAATGAGCAGCATAATGGCACGCGGCAAATACCAGGCAAATTTCTGCCATTCACGCTTCATGATGCGCGGCACATCTTTCATGATGCCGAACACGCCGGTATCGGGCGGCGTAGCGCCTGTCAGCCGGGCTTCCAGTTGTTCAGCCAGCAGCCCATTAAACGGGGCAGCTATCCAGTTGGCTATCGTCGAGAAGAAATAGCCAAAAACCAACAGGACCGAAATGACCACAATCGGCCATAACAGATAGCTAAGCCACTGCAGCCAGTCTGGAACGTGACTCATGATGGAGGGCACCCAACTTTCGAGTTGGGTAAACAGCCACCAGAATGCGGCGCCCATCAGTAATATATTGATCAGTAAAGGCATGATCACAAAGCGTCGGATGCCTGGCAGGGAGACCAGTTTCCATCCCTGTGAAAAATACCCAATGCCGCTGCGTGGGGCTAAATTTGAGGTTGAAACCATAACCAGGCTGTACTCCTTTTTTCACAACCAGTGGAATTGCTCACCTATATTATCGAGTTATGGATCAATGACCAGTTCGGAAATGTTCGAAAAAACAGCAAAAAGCACGATTTCATCCATCTTTATGCTGTGAATGCTCCGCACACACTTGCACTTGACGTAATCGGCAAATACTCTTAGTGAGTAAATGTTTGCCGTGGTGGCAAGGTGTTAGAACAACAGAGAATATAATGATGCAGGATTTGCGTCTGATATTAATCATTGTTGGCGCGATCGCCATACTTGCTTTACTGGTACATGGTTTTTGGACCAGCCGTAAAGAACGTTCGTCTATGTTTCGCGATCGCCCACTGAAGCGCATGAAGTCTCACCGTAATGATGACGGTGATGACGACATCGAAGATAACGACGACGAGGGCGTGGGTGAAGTGCGCGTCCATCGGGTCAATACGGCGCCCGGCGTAGGCCATGGGGAGCAAGAAGCGCCTCGTCAGTCTCCGCAGCATCAGTATCAGCCGCCGTATGCTTCTGCACAGCCGCGTCCGCAGAGTCCTCCGCCTGTGGAAGAGCCGGTCCGCCAGCCACAACCGCAGCCTGTGCATCAACAGCCTGTCGCGCAGCCACAGTCGGTTCCGCAGCATCAGCCTGTGCAACCTGTTCAGCAGCCGCAGCCAGAACCTCAGCCTGTCCAGACTCAGCCTGCACCGCCTGTTGATCCAGAACCGGTTGTAGAAGAAGCGCCAGTGGTTGAAAAACCGCAGCGTAAAGAAACGGTCATCATCATGAACGTGGCGGCTCACCATGGCACCCAGCTTAATGGTGAGTTACTGCTTAACAGTATTCAGCAGGCTGGCTTTAAATTTGGCGATATGAACATTTTCCATCGTCATTTAAGCCCTGATGGCAGTGGTCCTGCGCTGTTTAGCCTGGCCAATATGGTGAACCCAGGGACGTTTGATCCGGAAATGACCGGTGATTTCCTTACGCCGGGTATCACTATCTTTATGCAGGTGCCGTCTTACGGTGATGAACTGCAAAACTTTAAGCTGATGCTGCAATCCGCTCAGCATATCGCTGATGAAGTCGGCGGTATGGTACTCGACGATCAACGTCGTATGATGACGCCGCAGAAACTGCGCGAATATCAGGATCGCATCCGCGAAGTTAAGGAAGCCAACGCGTAATACCTGCGTGTCTTCCCCTCCTCCAGAACCCCCGCATGTCGGGGGTTTTTCTCATTGATGGTGCGTTATGGACTCAATCGAACAACAACTGACACAGCTAAGAACCACACTTCGCCATCATGAATATCTTTATCATGTGATGGACGCCCCGGAAGTCCCGGATGCGGAATATGACCGTCTAATGTGTGAGTTGCGCGAGCTGGAAGCGCAGCACCCCGAGCTTATTACGCCTGATTCACCGACCCAGCGCGTGGGTGCCGCGCCGCTGGCATCCTTCAGCCAGGTGCGTCACGAAGTCCCTATGCTTTCGCTGGACAACGTTTTCGATGAAGAGAGTTTTCTCGCGTTCAACAAGCGCGTTCAGGACCGGCTAAAAAGCGCGGATTCCCTGACCTGGTGCTGTGAGCTAAAGCTTGATGGATTGGCCGTCAGTATTCTGTATGAAAATGGTCTGCTGGTGCGCGCTGCGACGCGCGGCGATGGGACAACGGGCGAAGATATCACCGCCAACGTACGGACCATTCGCGCCATCCCGTTAACGCTGCGTGGTGACAATATTCCCGCGCGTCTTGAAGTGCGTGGTGAAGTTTTCCTCCCGCAGAAGGGCTTTGAGAAGATCAACGACGAAGCGCGTCGTACGGGCGGAAAAATTTTCGCCAACCCGCGAAATGCGGCGGCAGGGTCGTTGCGCCAGCTGGATCCGCGCATTACGGCGAAGCGACCGCTCACGTTCTTCTGCTACGGCGTCGGTATTCTGGAAGGGGGCGAATTGCCTGATACCCATCTGGGACGTTTGCTGCAGTTTAAAGCGTGGGGCTTGCCGGTCAGCAACCGCGTACAGCTGTGCGACTCTCCCGAAGCCGTGCTGGCGTTTTATCACAAGGTGGAAGAAGACCGCCCGTCGCTGGGGTTTGATATTGACGGCGTGGTGATCAAAGTGAATTCCCTGGCGCTTCAGGAACAGTTGGGCTTCGTCGCCCGCGCGCCGCGCTGGGCCGTTGCGTTTAAATTCCCGGCTCAGGAGCAAATGACTTTTGTGCGCGACGTGGAGTTCCAGGTGGGACGCACGGGCGCTATCACACCCGTTGCGCGCCTGGAGCCGGTGCAGGTGGCTGGCGTACTGGTCAGCAATGCGACTTTGCATAATGCCGACGAAATTGCCCGCCTGGGCCTGCGTATTGGCGATAAAGTCGTTATTCGCCGCGCCGGTGATGTCATTCCGCAGGTCGTTAACGTCGTGGAGTCTGAGCGTCCTGACGATACCCGTGAGATTGTTTTCCCGGCCCATTGCCCGGTCTGTGGCTCCGATGTCGAACGTGTTGAAGGTGAAGTGGTAACGCGCTGTACGGGCGGCTTGATTTGTGGTGCTCAGCGTAAAGAGGCCCTCAAGCACTTCGTATCGCGTCGGGCATTAGATGTGGACGGGATGGGCGATAAAATCATCGACCAACTGGTCGAGAAAGAGTATGTCCACACGGCTGCCGATCTGTTCCGCCTGACTGCAGGTAAGCTGACCGGGCTCGATCGAATGGGACCGAAGTCCGCGCAAAACGTCGTTAACGCGCTGGAGAAAGCCAAAGAAACGACGTTTGCCCGCTTCCTGTATGCGCTGGGGATTCGCGAAGTGGGTGAGGCGACAGCGGCAGGTCTGGCGGCTCATTTCGGTACGCTTGAGCAGCTTGAAAAGGCGACGATTGACGACCTGCAAAAAGTGCCCGATGTCGGGATTGTGGTCGCCACTCACGTCTTTAACTTCTTTGCTGAAGAGAGTAACCGCGACGTAATCGGCAAACTGCTGGAAGAGGGTATTCACTGGCCCGCACCGGTTGTTATCAACGCCGAAGAAATCGACAGCCCGTTTGCGGGCAAAACGGTGGTACTCACTGGCAGTCTGAGCCAGCTTTCGCGTGACGATGCCAAAGCGCGTTTGGTGGCGCTGGGCGCAAAAGTAGCGGGCAGCGTATCGAAGAAAACCGATCTGGTGATTGCCGGTGAAGCGGCAGGCTCGAAACTGGCGAAAGCCCAGGAACTGGGCATTGAGGTTATCGACGAAGCCGAAATGATTAGGCTACTGGGAGAGTAACGTGGAGAAAGAACAGCTCATCGAGATCGCCAATACCGAAATGCCTTTTGGGAAATACAAAGGCCGTCGGCTGATTGATGTTCCAGAAGAGTATTTTCTGTGGTTCGCGCGAAAGGATGAGTTTCCTGCCGGCCGACTGGGCGAGCTGATGGCTATCACGCTGCTCATTAAATCAGAAGGGCTGAGCCATCTGGTTCAGCCCCTCAAACGGCCTTAAGCTTTTGCGGCGTGGGTCTCTTCCTGCGCCAGCTTTTCGGTTTGACGTTTATAGCGTCGTGCCATCACCGCGCACACCATCAGCTGGATCTGGTGGAAGATCATCAGCGGCAGCACCATCATCCCAATGACCGACGTCGGGAACAGAATATTGGCCATCGGTATGCCATTCGCCAGACTCTTTTTCGACCCGCAGAAGACGATGGTGATTTCATCGGCTTTATTAAACCCGAATCGACGCGCGGCAAACATGTTCACCGCAATAATTATCGCCAGCAGCACACAGCTCACCAGCGCAATAAACAGCAACGAACCGATGCCGACTTTGTGCCAGATACCGTTCACGACGGCTTCACCAAACGCGGAATAGACCACCAGCAAAATCGACGTCTGATCAGTTTTGCCAATCCACTTTTTATTTCTCGCCACAAAGTCGCCAATCCATGGGCGAGAAAGATGGCCCAGCACAAATGGCAGCAGCAACTGCAGGCAGATTTTGCCCACCTGTTCCAGATTGCCTTCCGCACCATGCATGTTCATCAATAGCCCGACCAGCAGCGGCGAAACAAAAATCCCTAACAGACTTGAGGCTGACGCCGAACAGACTGCCGCCGCCACGTTGCCTCCGGCCAGAGACGTAAAGGCAATGGCTGACTGCACTGTCGCCGGCAAAATGCACAGATAGAGGAAGCCGGTATAAAGCGCGGGATCGACATTTACCGGTGCCCACCACGCGAATAGCACGCCGAGGATCGGGAATATCACAAACGTACTGCACATCACCCACAGATGCAGTCGCCAGTGACTGCCGCCTGCAATGATGGCTTCACGGGAGAGTTTTGCACCGTGCATGAAGAACAGCAGGGCAATGGCTGCGGTCGTTAAACCTTCAACGAAAGGAACGAAGCTGCCGCGGGCCGGGAAAAATGAGGCCAGCAGCACGACGGCAATCAGGGTAAGAGTAAAGGGATCGAGAATGCGAAAGAGTTTCATAAACGCTCCTGAAAACAGATTTCGCTATTGTGCTTTGTTCTGTTTGAGAAATAAAATCGATTTATTGCATCCATTCATGAATTAAAAATATGAATTATTCTCTACGTCAGCTTCGTGTTTTTGTCACCGTCGCGCAGGCCAAAAGTTTTAGCCGCGCCGGTGAGATAATTGGCCTGAGCCAGTCGGCGGTAAGCCACAGCGTGAAAGAGCTGGAGCTACAGACCGGCGTGCGTCTTCTGGATCGAACCACGCGTGAAGTGGTGCTCACTGAAGCGGGGCAGCAGCTGGCTTTACGCCTTGAAAGACTGTTGGATGAACTTAATAGCACTCTGCGTGATGTGGGCCGAGTCGGACAGCAGCTTTCCGGAACGGTGCGCGTGGCAGCAAGCCAGACGATTTCAGCGCATCTCATTCCGCAGTGTATTGCTGAAAGTAATCAGTGTTATCCCGATATCAATTTTGTGCTGCATGACCGGCCACAGCAATGGGTGCTGGAGAGCATTCGTCAGGGGGATGTCGATTTTGGGATTGTTATCGACCCCGGTCCGGTCACGGATCTTGAGTGCGAGATGGTGCTCTCTGAGCCTTTCTTGTTGTTATGTCGTGACGATGACCCGCTGGCGGCCTTGCCAGAGGTCACGTGGCAGGCACTCCAGGGGGCGAATCTGGTGCTGCAGGATTATGCGTCCGGAAGCCGCCCGCTGATTGACATGGCGCTGGCCGAGCAAAACGTTAAGGCGATAATCGTGCAGGAAATTGGTCATCCTGCGACGCTATTCCCGATGGTTGAGGCGGGGATTGGTATCAGTGTGTTACCTGCGCTTGCACTGCCGCTGCCTCAGGGAAGTCGGCTGGTTGTAAAGCGTTTTACGCCATGTATCGAACGCAAGTTGATGCTGGCGCGGCGCAAAAACCGCTCACTTTCAGGGGCGGCTCACGCATTATGGGAAGTCGTTCGTATGCAGGCACAGCAATTAATGGAGGCCCGCATACGCGATCCGCTGTTTAACGCAACTGACGATTAGATGTAGATATCGATCTGATTACTGTCTGTCGGTGAATTCACACCTTCGGCTTTGCCCTGTTGTTGCGCTTGTTTTTGTTGGCTTTCTTCGGCTTGCTGGCGCTGTAACTGTGCCAGTTGGGCCTGTAGCATTTTGAGCTGCTCCTGAATGAGCTCAGCCTGCTTTTTCTTTTCTTCGACGCTGCCACTCCCGCTTGTGACATCTTTAAGCTGTTGGGTCAGCTTGGTGATCTTCGTCATAAGGCGGCTGATCTGTGATGAGATGTCATTGCTCGTTGAGCTACTGCCACTGCTACCGCTGCTGCTCGTCTGAAGTGAAGGGGTAGATGCCTGGATAGTTGTCATGTTATTTCCTCTCGCCATAAAACAAGAATATCGGCATTTGTAACAATAGCTTGAGTGTACCTGCCAGATTTAGCAGGTCAGAATGCAGTAAAATCGAAATGTGCAGGGGCAGGGCGCTGATGAAAAGTCTATTGAGCAGACGCCTTAATTTCAGGCAGTTCGTGTTGATACTCAAGTAACGTTAAGCTTTTGCATTAGTAGGTCGTGCAGGATGATTGGCGCTGCTCGAACCTGCTGCTGGCTCGAATCGTTCAAATCGCAGATAGCAAAAAAGCGCCTTTAGGGCGCTTTTTTACATTGGTGGGTCGTGCAGGATTCGAACCTGCGACCAATTGATTAAAAGTCAACTGCTCTACCAACTGAGCTAACGACCCGAATGGTGGGTGATGACGGGCTCGAACCGCCGACCCCCTCCGTGTAAAGGAGGTGCTCTACCAACTGAGCTAATCACCCATTTCGGTACTACTCAGATAAGAAACTTTTTGAGAATGGTGGGCGATGACGGGCTCGAACCGCCGACCCCCTCCGTGTAAAGGAGATGCTCTACCAACTGAGCTAATCGCCCAATCTCAAATTCTTATCTACACTGCGGAGTCTACGTGAAGTAGATGGTGGGTGATGACGGGCTCGAACCGCCGACCCCCTCCGTGTAAAGGAGGTGCTCTACCAACTGAGCTAATCACCCCCGCTGTGTGGAGTCGCATTATAGGGAGAGTTGAAAATGAGTCAACGCCTTTTCTAAAGTTTTCGTTCGTTCGTCGTAAAATTAGACAAAAGGATTGCTAAACCACCCATGCAGCATGATTTCTAAACAAAATTAGTAAACCTGCACGTCAAACAGGCAACATCATTGAGGAATCGCCCCACAGTGATAGAATATTGCCCATTGTTTTTTTCCCAGCATTTGCCGGTCGTCGGCATCGTTCATAACGTAAGGCCATTTCATGAAAATCAAAACTCGCTTCGCGCCCAGCCCGACAGGTTATTTGCACGTCGGTGGAGCACGTACTGCTCTCTATTCCTGGCTTTTTGCACGTAACCACGGCGGTGAGTTCGTGTTACGTATTGAAGACACCGATCTTGAGCGCTCCACGCCGGAAGCCATCGAAGCCATTATGGATGGGATGAACTGGCTGAATCTGGAGTGGGATGAAGGCCCGTACTTCCAGACCAAGCGTTTTGACCGTTATAACGCGGTAATTGATGACATGATCGTCGCGGGCACAGCCTATAAGTGCTATTGCTCAAAAGAGCGTCTGGATGCATTACGCGAAGAACAAATGGCGAATGGCGATAAACCTCGCTACGACGGCCGCTGCCGCCACAGCCACGAACATCACGCTGATGATGAACCCTGCGTTGTACGTTTCGCTAATCCACAAGACGGTTCCGTTATTTTTGACGATCAGATCCGTGGCCCGATTGAAATCAGCAATCACGAGTTGGACGATCTTATTATCCGTCGCACCGATGGTTCTCCAACCTATAACTTCTGTGTCGTCGTCGATGACTGGGATATGGAGATCTCTCACGTTATCCGTGGCGAAGACCATATCAACAACACCCCGCGCCAGATCAACATCCTGAAAGCGTTGAATGCGCCGGTGCCGGTTTACGCACACGTTTCTATGATCAATGGCGACGACGGTAAGAAACTGTCTAAACGCCACGGTGCAGTGAGCGTGATGCAGTACCGTGATGACGGCTATTTGCCTGAAGCGTTGCTGAACTACCTGGTGCGTTTGGGGTGGTCCAGTGGCGATCAGGAAATCTTTAGTCGCGAAGAGATGATCAAGCTGTTCTCTCTGAGCGCGGTAAGTAAGTCAGCCAGTGCGTTTAACACCGATAAACTGCTGTGGCTGAATCACCATTACATTAACACCATGCAGCCTGAGTACGTGGCGACCTATCTGCAATGGCATATTGAGCAGGCTAACATTGATACCCGCACTGGCCCTGAGCTCGCGGATCTGGTGAAACTGCTTGGTGAGCGCTGCAAGACGCTTAAAGAAATCGCTGAAAGCTGCCGCTATTTTTATGAAGAGTTCGATGCGTTTGATGCGGATGCAGCAAAAAAACACCTGCGCCCGGTTGCGCGTCAGCCTCTGGAAGTGGTGCGCGATAAACTGGCTGCCATTACCGAATGGTCAGCAGAAAATGTTCATCATGCGATTCAGGCAACCGCAGACGAGCTCGAAATCGGTATGGGTAAAGTCGGTATGCCACTGCGCGTCGCGGTGACAGGTGCAGGCCAGTCACCCGGCCTGGACGTAACGGTCCACGCCATTGGTAAGACTCGTAGCGTTGCGCGCATTAACAAAGCCCTGGACTTTATTGCTGAGCGCGAAAGTCAGCAGTAATCCTTCTCAACAGACGATAATTAAACGGCAGGTTTCCCTGCCGTTTTTTATGCGTGCTCTTCAGCAATACCGAGACGGTTGAGAAATCCCTGGATGCCCTCACGTGTCAGTAGTGCTGCAAGCCGTTCCTGCTCGGTTTGGGTCATATTTTCCAGTGTATCGATAACCTGACGCAACACACGAGGTGGGGTAGTGCCACCGTATGTGGCTGACGGCTCAGCAAGATGATAGGTGACCTGACGGTTACGAATGGCGGGCAAGTTAACGATGTGCTCGCGGACCCTGGCGTCAATATGAATGAGCCTTGCCCGTCCACCTTTCACACCGTTTATACCCTCTGTTTTCCAGCCTTGCTTGCGCACCCAGCGGTTTACCGTTTGCTTGGCCACGCCAAGACTTTCGGCCAACTCTTCCGTGGTCATTTTGCTCCGTAATTTATTCATATGAGTTCTGGTCACGTATTCCTAAACGTTGTAATAATCCGGAAATCCCTTCCCGCAGTAACAGCGTGGTCAGCTGCTTTTGTTCATCCGGTGTCATTTCATTTGCCAGTGTCAGGAGCAGCGCGTTAAGTGCGTTAAGGTTTGCACTGCCTTCCGATAGCTGAGGGTCGTCTGTTATTCGACAGGCAGAACGAATAAATTCCCTGACTTTTTCATTCACATGTACCAAACGCGCTTTTCCGCCCTGAACTCCCGGCCTTGGTGAAGTTTTCCAACCCTCTTTACGTACCCATTTATTGATGGTCTGACGGCTATAGCCCGTGAGCCGGGACAGCTCCTCCGGCGTCATTCGTTCCTTGATCATACAATCACCTGAGTATCAGTAGGGTTAATTAGTGGTTCATCTTATAGCACCCTTTTACGTGAAAACGTGACAGGCTTAACTTAGGACTGCGAGCCGCTTCGCAATGTGCTTTATTTGCCTGATTTTTCGACGATTGAAAGAGTGGAGCTGATTTTGCCGTTGACACACTTCAATGGAATTCATATTATGCCGCCCGTCAACACGACAGCTTTACGTTGGGGCTATAGCTCAGCTGGGAGAGCGCTTGCATGGCATGCAAGAGGTCAGCGGTTCGATCCCGCTTAGCTCCACCAAATTCTTATCCAGAAGAGTTTGGAACGTAAAGACACTGTGGGGCTATAGCTCAGCTGGGAGAGCGCTTGCATGGCATGCAAGAGGTCAGCGGTTCGATCCCGCTTAGCTCCACCAAATTCAGACCCTCGCCGAATGGCGGGGGTTTTTTTATGGTAATGTAAAAAACATCCCTCCCTTTGTTGCAAAACAACGTATTTCTTATACGGCGAGTAAACCTTTGGCAAAAACGCTGGCGACCCTTAAAGGGAGACTTGCTTCGCGGAATTAATAAACTTACTATTCTTACGCATTAACGCACTGTCAGGTAAATGAGGTTGCTAACCGTAATGACAAAAAAAATTCTTGAAAGCTTAAGAATATTCGCAATCGCTTCAATTATTTGCCTGCTGACTCTTCCTCTTTCCCGCTATATCTCCCCTCGTGCAATTGTTAATGATAATGATATATATCTTGCCTGGCTTCCGCTGAGCGTAATGCTGGCGGTTATTTTATTATTTGGCCGACATGCGATCGCACCCATTATTGTTAGCACTGCACTTATTAATGCCTGGGGTTTACATTTAACGCTCATACAGTCATTAGCGTTATTGTTTTGCCAGGTATTTTCTGTGTTGGTTGTCTGCGGTATTATGCGATGGCAGCTTGGGCGACGATGGCGGTTTGGAGTCCCTAATCGAAACATAGGGATACAGATTTTTTGGTTGGGTTTTATACTCCCCATTAGCATTAAATTATCTATGTTTTTGATAGGATATTTACTCCATTTCCCTGTGATGCTGTCGAATTATTTTGGCGTAGGCTCAGCAATGGATAACGTTATCGATGTTCAGAGCCTAATATCGTCTGCAATAATATTCACAATGATGTTTTATTACCCCTTGAGGATGATGATTAATCCTCGTTATGCGATGAAAATTTGGCGGTATCACGTCAGACCTTCTTTTTCTAAAAAACATATCTTTTTTACATTATTCTGGTTGATGCTTCTGATCGCTGTACTGATTGCCCTGTGCACGCCTTTTCGTGCAAATTACATTGCAGGCTATCTGGTTCCGGTCATATTTATCCTGTTCACTATTGGTATTAGCCGATTAAGCTATATTGTGATTTCGTTCAGTTGGGCAATCTGCGTATTTTTGCTACTCACCTATAACGGAAATTTCCTTTACGGTGTAGAGAATGGCTACTCCCTGGCATTTGTTCTCTCCGTTCTGATTTCGTTCACGCTATGCCTGCTTTACATGTCACGTATCTATCAGCATGGAGAGTGGTTAAAGCAGGGTTGGCAGGAGAGGGCATTGACCGACCCCTTAACGGGCTTACCTAATATGCGCGCTCTGGAGGATTTTCTTGAAAAACACCCGCACTTCCACGTGTGTTGCTTGCGCATAGCCAACCTGGAGTTTCTAAGTCGGCATTATGGGATGATGATGCGCGTAAACTGTAAGCGTGAAGTTACGAGCGCTCTACAGCCGTTTTTACTGACCGATGAAAAACTTTTCCAACTACCGGGTAGCGAGTTGGTACTTGTACTGAACGGCACCGAAACGGCTGCGCGCTTGCAGCACATTGTTGACCATCTTAATAATCGAAGAATTTACTGGAACAACACAGCCCTTGATGTCGAATTTGGTGCATCCTGGGGGAGCATGAGCGATGAATGGGGTGAGAAGCTACATCATGTGCTGGGTCAACTGAGTTGGTTATCAGAGCAGTCCTGTGCAAATCAAACCGTATTAGCATTAACACACAGCCTGGCAACGATATCTGATCAGACGACGGAACGCGTTTTCCTGTTGAGTCGTGTCAAACGCGCTCTCACTGAGGGCGGTTTGCGTCTGTATGTGCAACCCATTCAGAATGCTGAAGGCGGGGGATATCACGAAATCCTGACGCGGCTGGAAAGTGATGGCGAATTGATTTTCCCCGACCAATTCATCCCACTCTTTGCACAATTTAACCTCAGCAGGCGTTTTGACCTGAGCGTGGTGGAAGCCATGGTGATATGGTTGGCGGATCATCCTGTGTCGCACCCTTACGCTCGGTTCTCGGTCAATCTCATGCCACTCACGCTGATGCATAAAGAGACAGCATCAGAGATTATTGCTCTATTTAAACGCCATGGCGTCTCTTGCGCAGCGGTGATTATCGAAGTCACTGAAGAGCAGGCTTTTTCTGAGTCTGAAAGCAGTATTTTTAATATCCAGAAGCTGCGTGAATTCGGATTCAAAATTGCCATTGATGATTTCGGTACGGGCTATGCTAACTACGAGCGGCTGAAACGTCTGGAGGCAGACGTTATAAAAATAGATGGCTGTTTTATAAAGGATATTTGTACCGACAGCATGGACGCGATGATCGTGAAATCGATCTGTAATCTGGCGAAAACCAAATCACTGAGCGTTGTTGCTGAATATGTTGAAACGCAAGAGCAGCGACAGATGCTTTTGGCGTTTGGTGTGGATTACCTTCAAGGCTATCTGATTGGGAAGCCACGCCCGATTGAGGAATTACAGGCATAAAAAAACCGGAGGCTTAGCACCTCCGGTTTTTTCTTCTGATTACAGTACCAAGGCTGCGATAGACGCAGACAGCACGCTCACCAGAGTTGAACCATAAACCAGTTTCAGACCAAAGCGGGAAACCACGTTTCCTTGCTCTTCGTTCAGGCCTTTAATCGCGCCTGCGATAATACCGATTGAAGAGAAGTTAGCGAAGGACACCAGGAAGACTGACAGAATGCCTTCTGCGCGCGGGGAGAGCGTGCTGGCAATTTTCTGCAGATCCATCATCGCAACGAATTCGTTGGAAACCAGTTTGGTGGCCATAATACTACCGACCTGCAGTGCTTCATGCGCCGGAACACCCATTACCCAGGCAATCGGGTAGAAGATGTAACCCAGAATCCCCTGGAAGGAGATGCCCAGTACGGCAGCGAACAGGGCGTTCAACGCAGCGATCAGCGCGATAAAACCGATCAACATGGCAGCAACGATAATGGCAACTTTAAAGCCAGCCAGAATGTATTCACCCAGCATTTCGAAGAAGCTCTGGCCTTCGTGCAGGTTAGACATCTGGATATTTTCTTCGCTGGCATCAACGCGGTAAGGGTTGATCAGGGACAGAACGATAAAGGTGCTGAACATGTTCAGAACCAGCGCTGCGACCACGTATTTCGGTTCCAGCATCGTCATGTATGCACCCACGATAGACATGGATACAGTCGACATTGCGGTTGCCGCCATGGTGTACATGCGGTTGCGAGACATTTTGCCCAGGATATCTTTATACGCGATAAAGTTCTCAGACTGGCCCAGAATCAGGGAGCTGACGGCGTTGAAAGACTCCAGTTTACCCATACCGTTGACTTTGGATAACAGGAAGCCAATTGCGCGGATAATCACTGGCAGAACACGAATGTGCTGCAGAATACCGATCAGTGCAGAGATAAAGACGATTGGGCACAGCACTTTCAGGAAGAAGAATGCCAGACCTTGATCGTTCATACTGCCAAAGACGAAGTTGGTCCCTTCGTTAGCAAATCCGAGCAGTTTTTCGAACATTTCGGAAAAGCCTCTGACGAAACCAAGGCCAATGTTGGAGTTCAGGAAGAACCACGCAAGTAAAACTTCAATGACGAGCAGTTGTATAACATAGCGAATACGAATGTTTTTGCGGTCAGTGCTGACCAGCAATGCAAGTGCAGTAACGACAACAAGTGCCAGGACAAAATGAAGGACGCGGTCCATATTTGCTCCAAATATGAGGCAGGTTTAATTTCCGTGCACATTCTATGTAACAAGTGCAAAGAAAACGAGATCAAGACCACACTATAGTTACATCCTGTGACGAGTCTCAAAAATAGTGATCAACCATACATTTCTGTTATGTTATGTAAATGAGTGAAAAGTTACGTTTGTGTGCTAGGCTTCACAAAAGATGATTCACTTTCGCTGTTGGTTCTAATAATTCCAAAACGTCCTGCCTTGCTATTGTTCTTCACTATCAATGAAATCGCTATAACCCATTTAAATGATCTTGATAATCATTCTCGTTTTGATAGCATGAAACATAGCAAAGGCTATATCTGCAGAGGTAGAAATGAATAACAGTCGCGTTGAGGGTAGCAGTGGTAGAGCAGCGCGCAAGTTGCGGTTCGCATTAATGGGACCGGCGTTCATTGCTGCGATTGGTTACATTGATCCAGGTAACTTTGCGACCAATATTCAGGCTGGGGCCAGCTTCGGCTATAAATTGCTGTGGGTTGTCGTGTGGGCAAACCTGATGGCGATGCTGATTCAAGTGTTATCCGCGAAGCTTGGGATCGCGACGGGAAAAAACCTGGCGGAACAAATTCGCGATCATTATCCCCGCCCGGTCGTATGGTTTTACTGGGTTCAGGCGGAAATCATCGCGATGGCGACCGATCTCGCGGAATTTATTGGCGCGGCCATAGGTTTCAAACTGATCCTCGGCGTTTCGCTCCTTCAGGGCGCAGTACTGACGGGGATTGCCACTTTCCTTATTCTGATGTTGCAGCGGCGGGGGCAAAAACCGCTGGAACTGGTCATCGGCGGTCTGCTGTTATTCGTTGCGGCAGCGTATATTGTTGAGCTCGTGTTTTCGCAGCCGAATCTGGTGCAGTTGAGCAAAGGTATGGCAATACCCAGCCTGCCAACCTCGGAAGCTGTGTTTCTGGCAGCCGGTGTTCTGGGCGCGACGATCATGCCGCATGTTATCTATCTCCACTCGTCGTTGACGCAAAATGCGCATGATGGCACCCGGCAGGAACGCTATTCGGCAACCAAATGGGATGTGGGTATTGCGATGACGATCGCCGGATTCGTTAATCTTGCCATGATGGCGACTGCTGCAGCGGCGTTTCATTTTAACGGTCACACCGGCGTTGCCGATCTTGATCAGGCGTATCTGACGCTGGAACCGCTGCTGAGCCATGCGGCAGCAACCATTTTTGGTCTAAGCCTGGTCGCCGCGGGGCTTTCATCGACGGTGGTCGGTACGCTGGCAGGGCAGGTCGTTATGCAGGGCTTCGTGCGTTTCCACATTCCGCTGTGGGTACGCCGCTCCGTCACCATGATGCCTTCATTTATCGTCATTCTGATGGGGCTGGACCCCACCCGAATTTTGGTGATGAGTCAGGTATTGCTGAGCTTTGGTATCGCACTGGCGCTGGTACCGCTGCTGATTTTTACAGGCAATCAATCGCTGATGGGTGATTTGGTCAATTCGACGCTGGTTAAACGTATCGGATGGATGATCGTGGTACTGGTGGTGGCGCTGAACCTGTGGCTGCTGATTGGCACGCTGCTGGGGTTGTAAGACAACCAGACTGAAATAAGCATGAAAAAGGAGCCTGATGGCTCCTTTTTTGCGGTGACGATATTAGTGGCGATGCCCGTGTCCGTGCCCACGATCGTGACCTCGTCCATGGCCCCGAGGTCCGCGACGGTCATCACGATCGCTCCAGCCTTCACGGTAGCCACGTTCGTACGCCTTGCGGTTATCCCAACCACGGTGACGACCATTATCATGTCTCCACCAGCGGTTTTGACGCCATTCGTAGTTACGGTGCCAGTAATCACGGTCGCGCCAGCCGCCACCGTCCCAGTAGTTACCAGAGTTATCACGATCGCCAATATGTAATTTTATTGACGGCAACAGGGTAATTTCGCCTGCATTTGCAATCAGTGGCGCACTCGCCATCAGGATTGCCGCAAGAATCAGTGATTTGAACATTATTGTTATTCTCCTACGAACGGAGCCGTAAGCGGCCTGTTAACGCAATTTTACGGGGCAGTAAAGCCCCGTATAATCGCCTCAACTCCTAATTCACAGGGGGGAGCACTTTTTGCTAAAGACGCATTTATTTTGAGCTGTTCAGAATCGCGTCGATCGCTTCAAGCTCTTCAGCAGTGAAGTGAAGATTATTGAGCATGCCGACTGCGTCTTCGATTTGTGACGTCTTACTGGCACCAATCAGCACGCTGGTGACGGTGTCGTGACGTAACACCCAGGCGAGTGCCATTTGTGACAGCTTCTGGCCTCGGCGTTCGGCTAACGCGTTGAGCTGGCGAACCTTACTCAGTTTTTCATCGCTGACCTGATCGGCATTCAGGAATCGACTCTTGCTCGCCGCGCGTGAATCAGCCGGAATACCATTCAAATAGCGATCGGTCAGTTGCCCACCCGCGAGCGGTGAGAAAGGAATACAACCCACCCCTTTTTCCTGCAAAACGGACAGCAATCCCTCTTCAGGAGCACGTTCAAACATCGAGTATTTTGGCTGGTGGATGAGACAAGGCGTCCCAAGATCGTCCAGGATATCAATGGCCTCGCGAGCCAGTTCCGCCGGGTAGTTTGAAAGACCGACATACAGGGCTTTGCCCTGGCGCACGATATGATCGAGCGCTTTCATTGTCTCTCTCAGCGGCGTTTCTGGGTCCGGGCGGTGGTGGTAAAAGATATCAACATATTCCAGCCCCATGCGCTTGAGGCTTTGATCAAGGCTGGCGATGAGATATTTTCGCGACCCCCAGTCCCCGTAAGGCCCGTCCCACATGGTGTATCCCGCTTTAGTCGAGATCACTAACTCGTCACGGTAAGCGTGAAAATCTTCCCGAAAAATACGTCCAAAGTTGCTCTCTGCCGATCCTGGCGGTGGCCCGTAATTGTTGGCCAGATCGAAGTGGGTGATCCCGAGCTCGAATGCGCGCTGTAAAAGTTGACGGCTATTTTCAATCAACGTGCTGTCGCCAAAGTTATGCCACAGGCCCAGCGAAACGGCGGGGAGTCTCAGACCACTCTGACCGCATCGACGATACTGCATTGACTCATAACGTGTTTTATCAGCCTGAAAAACCATGCTCTAGCCCCTTTGTTCTGAATAGTGATTCTCAGTGTATACGTTTACACGCTGGTTCAGACCATCAGATTACTACGTCATTTTTCGTAAAGCATTCTTTCCAGCCTCTTCTTTTCCGCATTCCTGGACAGACATCACGCTTCTTTAATACTCAAAGTGAGGTCAACGTCAGAAGGACTCCTGTTATGCGAACCGCCTATTCCGTCGCCGATTATCTGCTGGACCGCCTTTCACAGTGTGGTGTTGAGCACCTGTTTGGCGTGCCGGGTGACTACAATCTGCAATTCCTTGATCACGTTATCGACAGCCCCGTAATCCGCTGGGTGGGGTGCGCCAACGAACTCAATGCCTCCTATGCCGCCGATGGATATGCCCGCTGCAAAGGTTTTGCCGCGTTGCTCACGACATTTGGTGTGGGAGAACTGAGTGCGATGAACGGAATCGCCGGCAGTTTTGCGGAGTACGTGCCGGTATTGCACATCGTAGGAGCGCCTTGCAGCACCGCGCAGCAAAAAGGGGAGCTGATGCATCACACATTGGGCGACGGAGAATTCCGCCATTTCTATAAGATGAGTGAGCCCATTACCGCAGCGCAGGCTATTCTCACCGAACAAAATGCCTGCTATGAAATCGATCGCGTATTGTCAGTCATGCGACGTGAGCGCCGCCCGGGATATCTGATGCTACCCGCAGATGTGGCAAAAAAACCTGCCATACCCCCTGTAAGCGTTTTCACTGATGAACTTCTTCCCCTTGATCACGCCTGTTTGCAAGCGTTCCGCGAAGCCGCAGAGGCGCGTCTTGCAACCAGTCAACGTACGGCGCTATTGGCTGATTTTTTAGTCCTGCGGTATGGGCTAAAAAAATCGCTTCAGGCGTGGGTGAAAGAGACGCCCATGGCACATGCGACGATGCTGATGGGGAAAGGGATTTTTGATGAGCGACAGACGGGTTTTTATGGGACGTACAGCGGGGCTGCGAGCACCAACGCCGTACGGGAGGCTATCGAAGGGGCGGATACCGTCATCTGCGTGGGCACGCGTTTTACCGATACGTTGACCGCGGGATTTACTCACAAACTCACTGCGGCCCAGACCATTGAAGTCCAACCCTATGCGGCTCGGATTGGGGATCGCTGGTTTACCGGCATTCCCATGGCGCAGGCGGTTGAAATCTTATCTGAGCTTTGCAGGCAGCACGTTACCCGACAGGCGCTGCCGAGCCATCAGCCTGCTCTTTCTCAGGATTATCATGAAGGCACGCTGACTCAGGATAATTTTTGGCACACGCTGCAAACGTTTATTCGTCCCGGGGATATCATTCTTGCCGATCAAGGGACTGCTGCGTTTGGTGCAAGTGCGCTGCGACTGCCTTCGGACGTCGACTTTATCGTTCAGCCGCTATGGGGATCGATCGGCTTTACGTTAGCAGCGGCGTTTGGCGCGCAAACCGCTTGTCCGGATCGGCGCGTAATTGTGCTCACCGGGGACGGCGCAGCACAGCTGACGATTCAGGAAATGGGCTCGATGCTGCGGGATAATCAGCGGCCGGTCATTCTGGTGCTGAATAACGAAGGGTATACCGTTGAGCGGGCGATTCATGGGGCGGAGCAGCGCTATAACGACATCGCGCTGTGGAACTGGACGCAAATCCCGCAGGCGCTCAGCCTGAATTGTCAGGCACAATGCTGGCGGGTCAGCGAAACGGTACAGCTGGCGGAGGTGCTGGAGAAAGTCGCCCATCGTGAGCGACTTTCACTGATTGAGGTGATGTTGCCCAAAGCGGATATTCCTCCGCTTCTCAGGGCCATCACCGAAGCGCTGGAGGCGCGTAACAGCGCGTGATCACTTATCCTTCCGCCAGGCCATCAGCATAGGTTTGCCCGCCAGCAGGAGCCAGGCGGGCAGCATCACGATACAGAGTAACGGCAATAAGTTGGTATCGGGCACCACGACCGCTGCCATAAACAGGCTCAGCCAGGCATCGCGCGTGACGACCAGCACCAACCCCAAAATGGAGCAGGAAATCGTAATTGCCGCCGGAACGGCGTCGACATGCTCATGGAGCATCAGTCCTAACGCCACGCCGATAAATACCGCCGGGAAGATACGCCCCCCGCGAAAACCACATGCAGCCGCCACGACAACGGCGGCCAGCTTGATAACGGCGAACAGGAAATAATCCGACACGCTAAAGACCTGGCTAAATGCCATCTGTTGCATCTCATCGAGGCCTTTAAATAACGTCACCGGCCCACCGATTGCCCCAAGAATCCCCAGCAGAAAACCGCCCGCACCCAGAATCAAAACCGGGTGTTTGAGCTTATGCATCAGGCGATGCAGTCGCGGCAAGCACCAAACGGCCACCATACCTAGCGCGATGGCGATGGCAGCGACAATGGCACCGCTGAAAATATCTGCCAGTTGCATCTGCCCGTAATGCGGAATGGGCAGCGAAAAATGCGGATGGTAAAACAGGCTGGTGGTGAGCGCGCCAGCGGCGGCAGCCATCAGAGGCGCAAAGAGGCGATCCCAGAGCGGGACGTCGTTATCGCCACTCAGCGTTTGGGAAAAAATAAGCGCGGCGGCGACGGGCGTACCAAATAGCGCCCCGATGGTGCCGGCAGACGCCAGAATCGTCCAGTCCAGCGCGCCAACGCGGGGGAAAATGCGCGAACCCAGATAAACTGCGAGCGCAATATTCACGGCCATGATGGGGTGTTCTGGCCCCAGACTCACACCGCCCGCCAGACCGATCACCAGGGCAAGAAGTAAACCCGGTAGCGCCGCCGGGTTGACCGGCGCGCTAATCAACGGCTCCAGCGCCGGATCGGGGCCTGCGTGTCCAGGGCTAAAACGAATGACTAAGCCTACCGCGATACCGGTGAGGGTCAGCATCAGGATAATCCAGGTCGGAGAGGCAAAATCGATGCCGAGCTTTCCCGGCAGGGCAGCCCACAAAAAAGTTTGCAGCACCGAGGCGACTTTCATCACGACGATTAACACCAGGCTTGACGCAATACCAATGATGAGCGCAGGTGTCGCTAACAACAGCATGGTTCTGGCTCGCGGATGGAGCATGATGATTTCCTTGTACAAAAGTATTTAGCGTGACTTTGCACATTCAGTTTGACGGCAATAGTGCAAAAGGTGCTGAAACGGTAAAGTGATTCTGTGACGAAGATCGATTATCCTGGGCAGTTCGCATTCAGGCCGTTGTTGTTATCCCGCCTTGAATTTACAGTGTCCCAAAGATTTATTCTGACTTTAGCGGAGCAGTAGAAGAATGACAAAATATGCTTTAGTAGGCGATGTAGGCGGCACGAATGCGCGGCTGGCATTATGCGATATTGATACCGGTGAAATTTCTCAGGCAAAGACCTATTCCGGGCTGGATTATCCCAGTCTTGAAGCGGTAGTTCGTGTCTATCTGGATGAACATCAGGTCGGTGTGGAGGACGGTTGTATTGCTATTGCCTGCCCAATTACCGGTGACTGGGTGGCCATGACGAATCACACCTGGGCCTTTTCCATTGCCGAAATGAAAAAAAATCTCGGCTTCGCACATCTGGAAATTATCAACGACTTTACGGCCGTTTCAATGGCGATCCCCATGCTCAAACCCGAACATCTTATTCAGTTTGGTGGCGCGGAACCGGTCGAAGGCAAGCCGATTGCCGTCTATGGCGCGGGCACAGGACTGGGTGTTTCACATCTGGTTCACGTTGATAAACGTTGGGTCAGCTTGCCGGGCGAGGGCGGTCACGTTGATTTTGCGCCGAACAGTGAAGAAGAAGGCATCATTCTGCATGAACTGCGCGCCGAACTGGGCCACGTCTCCGCCGAGCGCGTGCTGTCCGGCCCTGGGCTGGTCTATCTTTATCGCGCGATTGTGAAATCCGATAATCGTCTGCCGGAAAACTTACAGCCAAAAGACATTACTGAACGCGCCCTGGCGGACAGTTGCACTGACTGTCGTCGCGCGTTGTCACTGTTCTGCGTGATTATGGGACGCTTTGGCGGCAATCTGGCGCTCAATCTCGGCACGTTTGGCGGGGTTTACATCGCGGGTGGCATTGTGCCGCGTTTCCTGGAGTTCTTTAAAGCGTCGGGTTTCCGTGGCGGATTTGAAGATAAAGGGCGTTTTAAATCCTATGTGCAGGACATTCCGGTTTATCTGATCGTACATGATAATCCAGGACTGCTGGGCTCCGGCGCGCATTTACGCCAGACGCTGGGCCAATATCTCTGATTGTCATCCCCTCTCCAGGTGGAGAGGGGATTCTGCTACAAATGCATAAGCTGTCTGAATTCCTTCACCTTGCTACGACTCACTGGCACCTGAAAATCCAAATCCTTCAGCCGTAAAATATAGGTGTTGTTAAACCACGGTTCGATCTCGCGGATTTTATTCAGATTCACACAAAACGAACGGTGACAGCGGAAAAAATGCGACGCGGGCAGCTTGCTGCAAAATTCAGTGATATTCATCGGCATCACGAAAGACTCGCGGCGAGTATAAACAAACGTCATTTTTTCGTGCGCTTCGGCGTAATAAATATCATCCATGGGGGTGACGATAATCCGCTCATCTTTTATAAGATTCAGCGTATCGTTTTCACGTGTAATAACAGGGCTTGTGCTCACCGCGGAGTGGTTTTGCTGCTGCCAGGCCATTTCAAGTTTTTGCAGCATACTCACAATGCGCGATTCCTGATAAGGCTTGAGAATGTAGTCAAACGCTTCCAGTTCGAATGCTTCGACGGCATGCTCTTTCCAGGCAGTGACAAAAACAATAAACGGCTTATGAGCAAACTGATTGATATTCTGCGCCAGCAGTACGCCATCCAGTGACGGAATGTTGATATCCAGGAAAATAGCGTCAACTTTGTTGTGCTGTAAAAACTTCAGCACATCCAGTCCGTCTTCAAACGTACCCACAATCTCCATCTGGCTGTGCTCTTTTATCAGCCAGCTCAGCTCTTGTTGGGCGAGGATCTCATCTTCGACAATGATGACTTTCATGCATCCATCCTCATTCAGGGCCACAATAATGTTTGCGTATGCACGGGCAAGCGCTCATTAGGCACATAAAAAGCGATTTCCGTCCCGGGTTCCAGACGACGAATATGCAGCCCTTCGCCGTAAAGTAATTTCACGCGGTGATGAACATTCAACAGGCCAATTTTATTGCCGGGCATTTCGTTAGATTCCACGCGCGCAATCACGTTGGGATCAATGCCGTTTCCGGTATCTCGTACCGCCACGCGCACGCGATTGCCACATTCCGCCACGCTAATCGTAACTACGCCTTTGCCTTTGCATGGCTGAATACCGTGGACGATCGCGTTTTCAACCAGCGGCTGAATCAACAGGCTTGGGATGACGCAGTGCACCTCTTCGTCGATATCGTAGATGACCGTCAGCTTATCGCCAAAACGTGCCTGTTCGATCGCGATGTAGTCTTTGATCTGATACAGCTCTTTTTTGATGTCGATTTGCTCGTCGTCATTAAGCTCAATGTTGTAGCGTAAATAGCGCGAAAGATTATAAATCAGCTGACGGGCGGTATCTGGATTCATTCGAATAGAAGAGGAAATCGCATTCAGCGCGTTAAACAGGAAATGGGGATTAATTTTACTTTGCAGGGCACGCAGCTCTGCCTTATTTGCCATTTCACGTAGCTGCTCGGCGCGAGAAACTTCCAGCTGTGTAGAGATAATTTGTGACAGGCCAATCGCCATCTCCTGCAGTGAAGAGGTGATTTGATGCGCATGACAGTAGTAAATCTTAAGCGTGCCGGTAACTATCCCTTTTTCCCACAGCGGGATGACCAGCATGGAGTGGATCTCCGGCGTGCGATGCGCTTCATCATTGTTTTTAATAATGATTTTTCCGTAGTTAATGGCCTGGCGAGTCGTGGGGCTGACGGCATCGTCGTTATCGCGATAGTTATGTTCACCCACACCCACGTAGGCCAGCACATGATCAATATTGGTGATCGCCACCGCATCAGCGTGAATATCTCGTCGGATGATATCGCAGACCTGACGCAAGGATTCTGCGTTGACATGCCGAAAAAGCGGCAGCGTTTTATTGGCAATATCCAGCGCAAGTTTCGCCTGGCGCGCTGCGCTGGCCTCTTTTTCGCCTTCGACGCTCTGCACCAGTAAAACGATAAATCCAATACATACGCTGCCCAGAATCATCGGAATACCGATTTTCGAGACAATATCCAACCCAAGTTCGATAGAAGGGGCCCAGGCCACCACCAGGATCATGGTCAGCGTTTCGCACACCATACCGGCCACGATACCGGCTTTCCAGTGCTGTTTTTTGGGAAACTTACGGTTGATCCAGCCGGATAATACACCCGCGATTATGCTGGTGATAAAGCACGGGATAGCCGTCACGCCACCGATATCGATTAAATAGCGGTGCGTTCCCGCAATAATGCCGGTAATGATCCCCACCCATGGGCCAAATAAAATCCCCCCGGACATCACGGCAATAATGCGCACATTGACCAGCGATCCCTCTACCGGTACGCCGGACCAGGTACTGAAGAGCGCAAACATCGAGAAGATTGCAGTGACGGCCAGCAGCTCTTTTGGCGAGTGTGCTGATTTGTGCAAAAGCTCGCGAAAAAGCCGGATGCGGATCAGGAAAAACAGACAAATCAGCATTAATGCTGCGCGATCAAATACCGCCAGCAGCATAGTGAATATTTCGTGCACGAGACAACCTGGGAAAACGGGAAAAATCTATGATAGAAAACCTGACGCCGAATGACCAGACATCACGCTTTTTTAGCAAATGAGGAAAAACCTTAATTTACAAAGGGGATTGTTGGATTCTGATTGACGGGATTGATGATGACGGTGAAGGAGCGGATTGTTGTAAGTTCATTGATATCATGATGTTAATTAAATGGCATCTCTGATCTCTTTTTGCATCAACACTTCCTGTTTTCCGTAAATTGTTGTTCCCATTTTACCTCTATTTTTATTTTTTCATTCTCCTCTCGACAGGGGGTTTTCAATCAGGCTATTTTCTAAGCATGCCACAAACGTGGCAGCGTCGCTCGGACGGTCCGGGCGCAAACGTGACTCTGAGGAATCTATGGCTGAATTCAGTCCTGAACGCCGTTTTACGCGTATCGATCGTCTCCCCCCTTATGTTTTTAATATCACTGCTGAACTGAAAATGGCTGCGCGTCGGCGCGGCGAAGACATTATCGATTTCAGCATGGGTAATCCCGATGGCCCTACGCCGCCGCATATCGTCGAAAAACTGTGTACCGTTGCTCAACGCCCGGATACTCACGGATACTCGACGTCGCGTGGCATTCCGCGACTGCGACGTGCCATTTCTCGCTGGTATCAGGATCGCTATCAGATTGATATCGATCCTGAAAGCGAAGCTATCGTTACGATTGGATCGAAAGAAGGACTCGCACACCTGATGCTGGCGACGCTGGATCATGGCGATACCGTACTGGTGCCAAATCCGAGCTATCCGATCCATATTTATGGTGCGGTGATAGCTGGCGCGCAAGTTCGTTCCGTGCCGTTGGTAGAAGGCGTGGACTTCTTCAACGAGCTGGAACGCGCGATTCGAGAAAGTTATCCGAAGCCGAAAATGATGATTTTGGGCTTTCCGTCGAATCCGACGGCGCAGTGCGTCGAGCTGGAGTTTTTTGAAAAAGTGGTAGCGCTGGCGAAGCGTTATGACGTGCTGGTGGTCCATGATTTGGCGTACGCCGATATCGTGTATGACGGCTGGAAAGCACCTTCAATTATGCAAGTACCCGGCGCGCGCGATGTGGCGGTTGAATTCTTTACGCTGTCGAAAAGCTACAACATGGCTGGGTGGCGTATCGGATTTATGGTCGGCAATAAAACGCTGGTCAATGCGCTGGCGCGAATCAAAAGCTATCACGACTACGGCACTTTTACGCCGCTACAGGTGGCCGCGATTGCTGCGCTGGAAGGCGATCAGCAATGTGTGCTAGACATCGCCGCGCAGTACAAACGACGCCGCGATGTGCTGGTGAAAGGGCTGCATGAAGCGGGCTGGATGGTCGACATGCCGAAAGCCTCGATGTACGTCTGGGCAAAAATTCCTGAGCACTATGCGGCCATGGGGTCACTGGAGTTTGCTAAAAAGCTGCTTCAGGACGCAAAAGTCTGCGTTTCCCCTGGCATCGGTTTTGGTGATTATGGCGACACGCATGTGCGTTTTGCGCTCATTGAAAATAGCGATCGTATACGCCAGGCGGTGAGAGGGATTAAAGGCATGTTCCGAGCCGATGGTCTTTTGCCGTCGGACAAAAAGAATTTAGCAGAATCTGAATAGCCGTCGCACGCATAAAAAAAGAGGCGCCAATGGCGCCTCTTTTTTTAACGGTTGTTCTTCGCTCAGATCATCAGGGCAAAGGTTCCGGCCCAGACAAATACAATCACCGAAATGCCCATAAAGAAATATTTCACGTTTGTCGCTCCGCGCATCTTTTGATACGCCTAAAAAAACAAAGTCCAACTGAGTATAGAGAGTTGAAATCGGACGCTATCGGAAATAAGAATTATCCCGCTATGCCATCGACTCCAACTCAGAATTCTGTGCCTTCCCGTTGCCAGACGGCGCTAATGTACGCCTAAAAAACAGGAGTGACAAGGGGCATTTTTTTAAATACTTTCCGTCACTTACGAGTGTCGTGGAATGGCGACAGATTAATTTCATCGTGCAATAAATAGACGTTGAGCGACGATGAAAATTAACAATTGAGACTGTGATGGCAGGTGATTGAAAAGGTTAGTTTCTCAACGAAACTAACCTTCAAAGATGTTACGTATAAAGAGAGGATTCACCAACAGGACGTGTTTTGAAGCGGCGATGGACCCACAAATATTGTTCAGGGGCACGCATGATTTCTTTCTCGATCACTTTGTTGATGTAAGCGGCCGCTGCCGTCTCGTCCTGGGGATAATTTTTCAACTCAGGTGATATAAAGAGACGATAACCTGAGTTATCCGCTTTTCTGATCATAGTGACAGTCAGCATCGGTGCGCCAGAAAGACGTGAGATCACAAACGTACCGTTCGTTGTAGCAACATTCCCAACGGCAAAAAACGGAGCAAAGCTGCTTCCTTTGCGGCCATAATCCTGGTCGGGAGCGAACCAGACAGCTTCGCCTTTTTTGAGTGCACTCACTAAGCCACGCAAATTGTTACGGCTGATCATGGCTTTGTTAGACCGAAGACGACCGCGCGTCTGCACCCATTCCATCAGTAAGTTGTTGTGCGGACGATAGGTCGCCATCATGGGTTGGCACAGCCCCATCACCCGACCACCCAGCTCCAGCGACATAAAATGAACGCCAATCACCATTACGCCACGGTTTTGCGCCTGCACCTCTTTCAGATTCTCCAGGCCCTCAACATCGAACCATTTACGCACGCGCTCGTCGGGCCAGAACCAGGCGATACCTGTTTCCAGCAGCGCCATCCCAATGGCTTTGAAGTTTTCTTTAATCATTTTTTCACGTTGAGCGGACGTGTCGTTTGGGAAACAGAGCTCAAGGTTTCTGCGCGCAATGGATTCACGTCGTTTCAGGAAGTGGCGGGATGCACTGCCTAACCGCGAGCCCAGAACACGAATAGCGGGATAAGGTAATTGAACCAGTAGCCAAAGTAGACCAAGACCAAACCACGTTACCCAGTAACGCGGATGAAGAAATGCACGCTGGAATTTGCATTGAGACAAAATAGTGAACCTATATAAAGCCTGAGAAGGTAGCGCAAACTTCGCGTTACAACCTGCTTGCGTAGACCGCATTTCAGGATAGTAGTTTCAGCGCTTACCGATATTTACGGAGTCAATAACCACTGCCAATGTAAGGTAGGCTGCGTAATGTAGCATCGTTGGACACCGTGTTCCACGACTACTTTATCTGAAAAAGCAAGCTCAGTGTGATGAGGACTACAGGCTTTAAAGTGCAACGCGTGCGCCAGTATTTCGACCTATATTGCATAAGTACGACCGCCAATATTGATTGTTAAATATCCTGATAATGAAACCATAATCATCTTATTCCAGTGCTACAGGATATTAAACAACCTGATACAGTCATGAAATAACGTCGTCAAAGAGTCATCTGGCTCTATTATCGGCCCGCATTACGTGAAAGGGTTTCTCGCTTCATCGGTGAACACCATTTACAGAGTGATATTTTGACAGCAAAACGATGAATGTCTGTTTTGTGGTGATAATTCGTCGCCACGTTCAGATAGACTGCTGTTTGATGTTTTATGAAGAGTGCTGTATAGCCTGCTGATTAACATGATTCAACAGGCTTCACGAAATCAGCGTGCAGCCGATTTTACTTGATGAAAGCGGGGAAGATCTAAAATATCGTAGGTGTAAGTGTCTTTCAAATAACAACGGTCGGGCGTATCGCTATTCGCGTACAGTAAAAAATACTGTTGGGTGTCCTCAAAAATCACAAGGTCATCGCCATTCCTGAAGTGAGTCACCACATAAGGCGTGTTATTTTTTGTGCGGGCATGGTTAACACCTGAGGCAATTTGAAAGCGATCGGCCCATTTCATGGTGCTGAGCTGATATTTAAAGTGAGAAATGGTCACACTGCTCCGTAAAGAACAGGAGAGCCGAATAGCAGTGGCGGCAAACGACGGTGAGCTTATGAGGGTGATGAGGCTGAGTAAGAGTAAAATTTTCAAGGTGTCTCCATTGAGGATGATATTGCGAGGAACAGTACTGGAATTGCCGTCAGCATGATTGAATCAGCGGCGTTGTTGACGAGGTACACGCGAGGTGGTGGTCTGGTGATGCCCAGCAGAGATAACATTGTATAGATAACTCAAAGAGATACAAGTTTGGTGCGCAGTTTACTGTCCGTAAAACTTGCACGGAGCTGCATTTCCGGGAGGGATGTACCTTCTCGAATGCATCTGTCACGTTAAGATGAATTGTAATCGGAAATGATTATGTATTCTTGACGGTAAATATAGTCATTAAGGCTCAATGTTTATTTCCCGGATTTTCGCTTGATTGTCTTTATTTATCGTTTTGAGATTGTCTTTTCTGTTATTTTATCAGGCTCGCTTCACAATCCAGTTTTTTGCATACAAGCGGCGCACAGAAAAAGTCTGAATTGCCTCTGAAACGTGTTTTGATGGGCAATTATAGCAACGGAATAGAGCCGCAGCCCATTTCGGATCGCGCAAAGATCAATGTGAATAAAATAACGCTACCAGTCTACTGGCTGAAATCTCGTCAGCCATACATTACCGAGTTCATGGTTGAAGGGCGGGTGTTACACCGGCCTGATCTTTTACAGATTTGGCTTGCTGCATTTCTGTCACCGCTACCGGCAACATAAAAGCCAGCACAGGGGATGTATTGCGTCAGCAGCCTCGTTACCCTAAACAGTAATTTCACAAACGCAGCGGCGGCTTACCAGGCCGATAACAAGAATGACCGGATGCCGTTGTCTCAGGCACAGGTTCAAAGACATTTAGGTTTTTACTCGGGTGGAAGAGGATAATTTTTTGAACACGGAGTAAATAACGTTCAACAGGGGTTGGACTCGTTGAGATTGCTAAGTCGAGAAAAGAGGAGTAACGGCTGATTTCAGGCTAAGTGGGATTTGGTAGATATAACGAGAAGTCTCAATGGTGTCCCCTGCAGGAATCGAACCTGCAACTAGCCCTTAGGAGGGGCTCGTTATATCCATTTAACTAAGGGGACGAAGCGGCACGAGTATAGCGTTATTTACGCTATGCGTTAAGCTCAATGCCGCTTGACTGCTCAAAGAGTCGCCATTTAATCCGTTTTTTTTGGACTTTCGTCATTGTTTTGCCGAGCTTTTTCTTTTTCCTTTAACTCCGCCTTACGTTTATTCGACATGTCATTGCGAATTTGAGCATGGCTTAAGAGGGCGAAAATGAAGGTCCCGCCGCAGATATTTCCTGCCAAAGTCGGCAGCGCGAAGGGCCAGAAAAAGTCTGTCCAGTGCTGCGTCCCATTGAATACCAGGTACAACACTTCAACCGTTCCCACCACAATATGCGTCGTATCGGCCAGTGCAATAAGCCATGTCATCAGGATAATAACGACAATTTTTGCGGATCCCGCAGACGGGAACATCCAGACCATGGTGGCAATAATCCAACCGGAGATAATGGCGTTGGAGAACATCTCAAGAGGCGTGTTCTTCATGACGTCCGTACCAATTTTGACGAACGCGTCGCGCGTCGGCTCATCAAAAATGGGCATATACTCGAAGGCCCACGCAGCCACTCCTGTGCCAATAAGATTCCCCAGTAACACAACGCCCCACAGGCGCATTAAAAGGCCAAAATTTCCCCACGTCGGACTTTGCATCACCGGCAGAACCGCGGTCACTGTATTTTCAGTAAACAGCTGTTGGCGCGCCATTATGACGATGACAAATCCAAAGGTATAACCCAGGCTCTCAATCAAGAAACCACCGGGAACACCTTCTAGCTGTACGTGGAAAATACCTTTCGCCAGCAGCGATGCGCCCATCGACAATCCTGCTGCAATCGCAGACCACAGCAGGGCCATGGCATCACGTTCAAGCTCTTTCTCGCCGTCCTGGCGGATATGCTCGTGAATAGCCATGGCTCGTGAGGGAAGGCGATCTTCATCGACTTCTATTTTTTTACCACGCTGCTTTTCTTCGCTTTCAACTTCAAGCTCATCCGAATGTTTATCGATTTTTTCTTCTTTTAGATCGTCCATAGAAAGTGTCTCGCTTCGTTATCATCCCTATAATCGTAGCGTTTTTTCGGATGTTGCCCGTCGGGATGCTCTTATTTTCTGGTAATGGCAACAAACGCGATACATCACGTTGTGTCACACGCTAAAATCGCCATCAAATGAAATGGCAAAGTCAGGCTATGCTGTGATCAGGGCGTGAGCGATCATCACCCGGCATTGTGTGCGTGGACATCCAGAAACGTGCTGTTACAATCACTTGCATGTTTATAGAGGAGCGTCATGCGCTCCGTTACGGATGGCAATCTACGATAGCCATACTTAACAGGGAGAAATAAATGAAACTTCGGCTGTCGGCGCTTGCGCTGGGCACAAGCCTGCTTGTGGGCTGCGCCAGCTCAGGCGAGCAAACGGGGCGCTCCGATCCTTTAGAAGGATTCAACCGCTCCATGTATAGCTTCAACTACAACGTGCTGGACCCGTATCTGGTTCGTCCGGTGGCTGTGGCATGGCGCGACTATGTTCCACAACCTGCGCGCAATGGGCTGAGCAATTTCACCAGTAACCTGGAAGAGCCCGCAGTGATGGTGAACTTCTTCCTGCAAGGCGATCCGTATCAGGGGATGGTGCATTTTACTCGCTTCTTCCTGAACACCCTGTTGGGTATGGGCGGCTTTATCGATGTAGCTGGGATGTCTAACCAGAAACTGCAACGTGAACAGCCGCACCGCTTTGGTAGTACGCTCGGAAGTTATGGCGTCGGCTATGGCCCGTATATGCATTTGCCATTCTACGGTAGCTTTACCGTTCGTGATGACGGTGGCGATATGGTTGATACGCTTTATCCGGTTCTGTCATGGCTGACGTGGCCGCTGTCGATTGGGAAATGGACGGTCGAAGGTATCGAAACGCGCGCGCAATTGTTGGATTCTGACGGCCTGCTGCGCCAGTCTTCCGATCCTTATATCATGGTGCGTGAAGCTTACTTCCAGAATCATGATTTCATTGCCAGCGGTGGCAAGCTGAAGCCGGAAGATAACCCGAATGCGAAAGCTATCGAAAACGAACTGTCCGAGATTGATGCGGAATAAATAAAAAAAGGTGAGCAAATGCTCACCTTTTTTAATGATTGCGGAATTAGAACGCGTAGTTGAAGTTAGTACCGAACAGCCACGCTTTACCTGCAGATTTGAATTCGTACGCAGACACACCTTCACCCTCGGTGAAGCTGACGTTCTGACCATGCATGTAGGATGCACCCACATCAACAGAAGCATCGTCGTTGAAGGCATAAGTCATACCTGCGCTCAGCCAGAAGCGGTCCTGATCCGGAATTGAGATAGAACGTTTGTCGGCCGGCACCGGGCTGTCATCGAACGCGATACCCGTACGGAAGGTCCAGTTCTTATCGTAGTAGTAGGTTGTACCCAGCGCGATACGATAAGCATCTTTGAAGTTTTCGTCTTTCTGGAACAGCGTCTGGCCGTTGTCGCCCGTCGCTTTCAGTTCCTGGAACTGGCTCCAGCTGGTGTAAGTCAGGCTATAGTGAACGGCCCACTGTGGCGCGACGCGGTTATAACCGGACACTTCCCACATTTCAGGCAGATTCAGAGTAAGCGCACCGTTCTGTGTTCTTCCGCCGGTACCGGTTGGCAGGGAAGTCATCCCCATGTTGGCGAAAATACTGTTAAGCGCCGGGTTAATGGAGCTCTTATAGTCGCCTTCGAAGTCGATTTTAACTTCTGAACGGTAAGTCAGACCCCAGCGGTTGTTTTTATCCAGCTCATACAGAATGCCGGCATTCCAGCCAAAGCCCCACTCGTCACCCTTCAGGTATGCAATTTGGTCGCTCGGTGAGCTAATACCATCCCTGTACGGAGGAGGGAGTTGGGAAGCCAGTAATGGACCCAAATCGCCCGCGTAGCGTTCGATTTTCGCTTTGGCATAAACGGCATCAAAGCCAAGGCCGAAGCTCCAGTTACTGTCCAGACGATATGCACCGCTCAGGTTCAGGTTCATCGTCGTCAGATCGGTTTTGCCGCCGTAAATACCTGCGCCATAGCTGTCATTGAATTCGGTTGCCAGACCATAGTTTGACGTGACCGATGCACCCCAGCCAAACTGATCGTTAATGGGCATCACGAAGTGCATGTTAGGCACCCAGGCTACCGGAGCAATATTGTCCTGATTCGCGCTTTGCCCTGTCAGGCTAGATTTTCCAGTGACGTTTACATCAGGATCGATATAAACCGCACCTATAGAGAAGGTTGGGCGATCAAACATCGTGATCAGCGCCGGGTTACGGCTCACGTTGCCTGCATCATCGGCAATTGCGCCTTCCCCAGAATAGGCACGGCCAAGGCCAGAGGAAGAAAATTCGTTGAGCTGGAAGCCCGCTGACCAGGCGGACGTTGATACGATTGCCACTGCGACTGCCAGCGCAGTCTTTTTGAACAGGGTTTTCTGGCTCATGACCATAACCTCATTGAGTTTTTTTTATTCAATAATTGTTACACGTAGTAACAGGAGCGCGGAGTGTAGGGTCTGTGGTAACACTTAGAAATCAGACCAGTGGCGAGAGTATAGGTCTGACCAGATGGAATGTTGCAAGTTTGTTTATTAAGTTTTTCAAAGATGTTTATCGAAACGGGATCTGCGTGGCAAAAATGCGACCCGTCGCACTCATTGAAAAGGGTGATTTTTGCGTTAGATCATTTTTTAGTGTGATATCGCTCACTTATCGCCTTTTGCGCCATTAACGACTGGAGAGACCACCGGCTCGGGCGTAAAATATCGACAACGTGTTTATCTCGCGCCGTGCGCGAATCCAGAGGAACTTGAGCTATGAGTAAATGCAGTGCTGATGAAACCCCGGTTTGCTGCTGTATGGATGTCGGTACCATCATGGACAATACGGATTGCACCGCGTCTTACAGCCGCGTGTTTAGCAAACGTGCGGACGCCGAAGAAACGCTGAGTGCATTGACTAAGCGCGCTCGCGACGTGGAGTCCGATCCTTGCGAAATCAAATCCACGCTCACCGAAGTTGAAGGTGGTGTGAAACTGGATATCGATTTCATTTTTGCTTGCGAAGCAGAAACATTGATTTTCCAGCTCGGCTTACGTTAATCCCGTCTTTTACGCCTCTGTTCTTCAGGGGCGTTTTCTTTTTCTTCTCTGTGTTTTAGCTCGCATTTTTTCGTTTCCCTGATTGGCTGAATGTAAAAAAATGGTTAAGACTGTTATCAGGTCAGACCACTTTATGCGTTTTGTCATTAACAGGGGAGTGTTATGAGTCAGGCATTACCGCTTATCACCCGCCAGGGCGATCGCATCGCCATTGTCAGCGGATTGCGTACGCCATTTGCACGCCAGGCGACGGCATTTCATGGAATACCGGCTGTCGATTTGGGCAAAATGGTGGTGGGGGAGATGCTGGCTCGCAGCGAAATATCCCCTGACGTCATTGAGCAACTGGTTTTTGGCCAGGTTGTTCAGATGCCTGAAGCACCGAATATCGCTCGTGAAATTGTGCTGGGCACCGGTATGAATGTGCATACCGACGCGTATAGCGTCAGCCGCGCGTGTGCGACCAGCTTTCAGGCGGTGGCAAACGTCGCTGAAAGTCTAATGACGGGAACCATTCGCGCCGGTATTGCGGGTGGCGCCGACTCTTCTTCCGTTTTGCCTATTGGCGTCAGCAAGAAACTGGCGCGTGTGCTGGTGGACGTCAATAAAGCGCGCACAATGGGGCAACGCCTCAAACTTTTCTCTCAACTACGTTTACGCGATCTCGCACCTGTTCCTCCTGCCGTCGCGGAATATTCGACGGGCCTGCGCATGGGCGACACCGCCGAGCAAATGGCAAAAACGTACGGTATCACGCGCGAACAGCAAGATGCCCTGGCGCATCGTTCACATCAGCGCGCTGCGCAGGCCTGGTCAGAAGGCAAGCTCAGGGACGAAGTGATGACGGCGTATATCCCGCCATTTCGCGAACCGCTCACCGAAGATAATAATATTCGCGGCACCTCAACGCTGGCGGATTATGCAAAATTACGTCCGGCATTCGATCGTAAACATGGCACCGTCACGGCGGCAAACAGCACCCCGCTGACCGACGGCGCGGCGGCGGTTATCCTGATGACCGAATCACGGGCGAAAGAGCTGGGTCTGGTTCCACTTGGGTATCTGCGCAGCTATGCGTTTACCGCCATCGACGTGTGGCAGGATATGCTGTTGGGGCCAGCATGGTCGACACCGCTGGCACTGGAGCGTGCCGGATTAGCGCTATCGGATTTAACACTCATCGATATGCACGAAGCCTTTGCCGCGCAAACTCTGGCGAATCTGCAATTGCTGGGCAGCGAACGCTTTGCTCGCGATGTCCTTGGACGGGCACACGCCACGGGCGAGGTCGATGAGAGCAAATTTAACGTTCTTGGCGGCTCGATTGCCTATGGGCACCCCTTTGCGGCCACCGGTGCTCGAATGATTACGCAAACCCTGCACGAGCTTCGCCGTCGCGGGGGAGGGTTTGGTCTGGTTACCGCGTGTGCAGCGGGTGGTTTGGGCGCAGCGATGGTTCTGGAGGCTGAATAATGGAAACGACTTCCGCATTTACACTTAACGTGCGTCTGGACAACATCGCGGTTGTCACTATCGATGTCCCGGGCGAGAAAATGAATACCCTGAAAGCCGAATTTGGCGTTCAGGTACGCAGCATTTTGAAGCAGGTCCGCGACAACAAAAATATCCGTGGGCTGATCTTCATTTCCGCCAAATCTGACAACTTTATCGCGGGTGCGGATATCAACATGATTGCCCGCGCTAACAGTGTGCAAGAGGCTGAAGAGCTTGCCCGGCAAGGGCAGCAAATCATGGCGGAGATCCATAGTTTACTAATCCCGACGATCGCCGCGATCCATGGCGCCTGCCTTGGCGGCGGGCTGGAATTAGCGCTGGCCTGCCATAGCCGCATTTGTACGGATGATGCAAAAACCGTTCTTGGTCTGCCGGAAGTGCAGCTTGGGTTGTTGCCAGGCTCTGGCGGAACGCAACGATTACCACGGCTGGTGGGTGTCAGCACTGCGCTGGAAATGATTCTCACCGGCAAACAGCTCCGCCCACGGCAGGCCCTAAAAGTCGGCCTGGTCGACGAAGTGGTTCCTCATTCTATTCTTCTGACGGCGGCCGTTGAACTGGCGCAAAAGGAGCGGCAGGCAAGCCGTCATTTGCCCGTGCGGGAGCGTATCCTGGCGGGGCCGCTTGGCCGCGCGCTGCTGTTTAATGCGGTTGGCAAGAAAACCGAACAAAAAACCAAAGGCAACTACCCGGCGACGAAACGTATTTTAGACGTTATCGAAACGGGGCTATCACAGGGAAGCAGCAGCGGTTACGCCGCAGAAGCCAAAGCCTTTGGCGAATTAGCAATGACGCCTCAATCGCAGGCCCTGCGAAGCATCTTTTTTGCCAGCACGGATGTCAAAAAAGATCCCGGCAGCGAGGCTGCTCCTGGTCCGCTAAATGCCATTGGCGTTTTGGGCGGCGGATTAATGGGCGGAGGCATCTCTTTTGTGACCGCCAGTAAAGGCAAATTGCCCGTTCGTATCAAAGACATTAATGCGAAAGGCATCAACCATGCGCTGCAATATAGCTGGCAGCTGCTTGATCAAAAGGTAAAACGCCGCCATATCAAAGCCAGCGAGCGAGACCGAGAACTGGCGCTGATTTCAGGCACCACAGACTTTAGCGGTTTCAAACACCGTGACGTGGTCATTGAGGCAGTGTTTGAAGATCTGAAACTAAAGCAACAGATGGTGGCGGACGTTGAGCAGCACTGCGCGCCACATACGATTTTTGCATCAAATACGTCATCTTTGCCAATAGGCGATATCGCGGCAAATGCGGCGCGACCAGAACAGGTGATTGGTTTGCACTTCTTCAGCCCGGTAGAAAAAATGCCGCTTGTTGAAGTGATCCCTCATGCGTCGACCAGCCCACAAACCGTAGCAACGGTCGTTAAGCTCGCTAAGCGGCAAGGGAAAACGCCGATAGTCGTGGCAGATAAAGCGGGATTTTACGTCAATCGTATTCTTGCACCCTATATCAATGAAGCAATGCGGCTGCTGACCGAAGGCGAAAAAGTCGAAAATGTTGATGACGCGTTGGTGAAGTTTGGGTTCCCGGTTGGGCCAATCCAACTTTTGGATGAGGTCGGAATTGATACAGGCACTAAAATTATACCTGTGCTTGAAGCGGCTTATGGCGAGCGCTTTAGTCCCCCTGCGAATATTGTTTCAGCGATTTTGAATGACGATCGCAAAGGCAGAAAAAATGGTCGGGGTTTCTATCTTTACGCAGCAAAAGGGCGTAAAAGCAAGAAACAGGTTGACCCCTCGGTTTATGGGCTTATCAATGCCAGTGGCCAGGGCAAGCTTACCGCGCAACAGTGCGCTGAACGCTGCGTCATGATGATGCTTAACGAAGCGGCGCGTTGCTTTGATGAAAATGTGATTAAAAACGCGCGCGACGGTGACATTGGCGCCGTATTTGGCATTGGTTTTCCGCCTTTTCTTGGCGGCCCGTTCCGCTATATGGATAGTCTGGGCGCGGGTGAAGTTGTGGCGACATTGCAGCGTCTGGCATCACTTTATGGCTCTCGATTTACACCCTGCGAGGCATTAAAACAGATGGCAGAAAATAAGCTGCGTTTTTGGCCAGCACAGGAAACTGACCCAATAAATTAGGGTCAAAATAGAGTAGATCCTGGGGTGAATGGGATAGCCATTGTCTAATTTGTAAACAGATATTGACTATACTTACGCCATTAAGGTAAAAAACAGCGTTTCATTCATCGAATGGATCAGGCACAATGCCCGGCCATCGGGTTTTCTGCCTTTTTGCTGTATTCGCGGGTAGTCAACGCCGGTGATCCTGGTCAACAAAAGCGGTGCAATATGCAAGTTTTTATCATGCGTCACGGCGACGCGGCACTCGATGCCGCCAGTGACTCTGTTCGTCCTTTGACAACCTGCGGCTGTGACGAATCTCGTCTAATGGCCACCTGGCTCAAGGGTCAAAAAGTGGACATTGATCGTGTTCTGGTGAGCCCATTCTTGCGTGCTGAACAGACGCTAGACGTGGTAGGCGAATGTATGAACCTGCCTAAAAACGTGGACGTGCTTCCTGAACTCACACCTTGCGGCGATATCGGTCTGGTGAGCGGTTATCTTCAGACATTGAGTCATGAAGGCGTCGCGTCTGTGCTGGTCATTTCCCACCTGCCACTGGTCGGCTATTTAGTTGCTGAACTGTGCCCTGGCGAAACGCCTCCGATGTTTACCACCTCGGCCATTGCTAACGTCACGCTCGACGAAAGCGGCAAAGGGGTGTTCAACTGGCAAATGAGTCCGTGCAATTTGAAGATGGCAAAAGCTATCTGACGTGACGTGCGATCTGGCGGGTAAATAGTATTACCCGCCACTCTGTCAGGGCAGCTCAGGCGGCTGCCACTCTTCAATTTCAATCAACACCAGCAATGCGGCATCTCCGCCGTACTCTTTCGGTGCCTGATGAAAAGCCATCACGTGTGGGTGCTGAGCCAGCCACAGTGGCGTTTGTTGTTTAAGAATATGTTTGCCGTGCCCGTGCATAACACAGGTGCAAAAAACGTGTTCGCGACGGCATGCCGCAATCAATGCCCCGAGCTCCTGTTTCGCCTGCATCTGCGTCAGGCCATGCAGATCAAGAAACAGCTCCGGCGAATAATCCCCACGACGTAATTTTTTCAGCTCAAAATGGCTGACGTCTTCGCGCACATATTTTACCGGGCCCTGTGTGTTGAGCAGCGGCTGGAATTCATCTGAAAAATAGTGGCTGTTATCGGCCTGTTCCTGAAGCATCCGTTTAACCGGCACTTCGGTGATTTTTTTACGGATCGGACGATGAACAATGGTGTCCTGCGCGATTTGACGCGTCCCGCTCATAAGCTGGCGAAACAGCGACTGATCCTCCTCGCTAAGCGATGTTTTCTTTTTCATTCTTGGGTCTCATCTCTTATTTCCCTTAGTTTACCTGAGGGAGGCGCAAGCAAAACGCATTTTTTCACCTGTCTCGCGTCGCGACAATGCTGATTTATCGCCGTCTTCATGGCAAACTAGCCGCCGAAAATTATGCAAGCATGCCCTGGAGAGAATAATGGATAAAATTTTTGTCGATGAAGCAGTAAACGAACTGCATACCATTCAGGACATGTTGCGCTGGTCCGTTAGCCGCTTCAGCGCCGCTAATATCTGGTACGGTCACGGCACGGATAACCCGTGGGATGAGGCTGTGCAGCTCGTACTGCCGTCGCTTTATCTGCCGTTGGATATCCCCGAAGACATGCGCACTGCGCGCCTGACCTCCAGCGAAAAACACCGTATCGTTGAGCGTGTGATCCGTCGTGTGAACGAACGCATTCCGGTCGCGTATCTGACCAACAAAGCCTGGTTCTGCGGCCACGAATTTTATGTCGATGAACGCGTGCTGGTGCCGCGTTCACCGATTGGCGAGCTGATCAACAATCATTTTGCGGGTCTGATGGACCATCAACCGGAGCATATTCTGGATATGTGTACCGGTAGCGGATGTATTGCGATCGCGTGCGCCTACGCTTACCCGGAAGCAGAAGTCGATGCGGTGGACATCTCGACTGACGCGCTGGCCGTCACTGAACACAACATCGAAGAGCACGGTTTAATTCATCATGTGACGCCGATCCGCTCCGATCTGTTTCGCGATTTGCCGAAGCTGCAATACGATCTGATTGTGACCAATCCGCCGTATGTGGATGCGGAAGATATGTCCGATCTGCCGAATGAATATCGCCATGAACCCGAACTCGGCCTGGCATCCGGTACAGACGGCCTGAAGCTGACGCGCCGCATTCTGGCCTGCGCGCCGGATTATCTGACCGATGACGGCATTCTGATTTGTGAAGTCGGTAACAGCATGGTACATCTGATGGAGCAGTACCCGGAGGTGCCTTTCACCTGGCTCGAGTTCGACAACGGTGGCGAAGGCGTCTTCATGCTGACCAAAGCGCAGCTTATCGCCGCGCGTGAATACTTCAGCATCTATAAAGATTAATCTTGCGGGCTTCGGCCCGTTTCACCTGCTCAAACAGAGAACAACGATAACGGAGCCGTGATGGCAGGAAACAGTATTGGACAATTATTCCGCGTGACCACGTTTGGTGAGTCGCACGGTCTGGCGCTCGGGTGCATCGTAGACGGCGTACCGCCGGGCATCGAACTGACCGAAGCCGATTTACAACACGACCTTGACCGTCGCCGTCCGGGCACCTCGCGTTACACCACGCAGCGTCGCGAGCCAGACCAGGTCAAAATCCTCTCCGGCGTCTTTGAAGGGCGCACTACGGGCACCAGTATCGGCCTGCTGATTGAAAATACCGACCAGCGTTCTCAGGATTACGGCGCGATTAAAGATGTTTTCCGCCCAGGTCATGCTGATTACACCTACGAGCAAAAATTTGGTTTTCGTGATTATCGCGGAGGCGGTCGTTCGTCTGCGCGCGAAACCGCGATGCGCGTTGCCGCAGGTGCGATTGCGAAAAAATATCTGGCGCAGAAGTTTGGCATTGTGATCCGCGGTTGTCTGACCCAAATGGGCGATATTCCGCTGGCCATCAAAGACTGGGATCTGGTTGAACAGAACCCGTTCTTCTGTGCCGATGCGGACAAAATCGATGCGCTGGACGAACTGATGCGCGCCCTGAAAAAAGAGGGCGACTCCATTGGCGCAAAAGTCACCGTTGTCGCTGATGGCGTGCCGCCAGGCTTAGGCGAACCGGTATTTGACCGTCTGGATGCTGATATCGCGCACGCGATGATGAGCATTAACGCTGTGAAAGGTGTAGAGATTGGCGACGGTTTTGAGGTCGTTGCGCTACGCGGCAGCCAGAATCGCGACGAAATCACCGCGCAAGGTTTCCAGAGCAATCATGCGGGCGGTATTTTGGGCGGTATCAGCAGCGGCCAACAGATTGTGGCCAATATCGCACTGAAGCCGACTTCCAGCATCACGGTGCCTGGTCACACGATTAATCGCGCGGGCGAAGAAGTTGAAATGATCACCAAAGGCCGTCACGATCCTTGCGTGGGTATCCGCGCGGTGCCGATTGCTGAAGCGATGCTGGCGATCGTGCTGATGGATCATTTCCTGCGCCAGCGCGCGCAGAACGCGGATGTGATTCCCCCTCTTCCACGCTGGTAACCATGAAAAAAACCGCAATTGCTCTGCTGGCACTGCTTGCCAGTGGAGCCAGTCTGGCAGCCACTCCGTGGCAAAAAATCACCCATCCGGTGGCGGGCAGCGCGCAGTCGATCGGCGCGTTTTCCAACGGATGTATAGTAGGTGCGCAGGAATTGCCGTTGCAGTCCGACACCTATCAGGTGATGCGAACCGATCAGCGCCGTTACTTTGGTCATCCTGATCTGGTGACTTTTATCCAGCGTCTGGGGAATCGGGTTCACAATCTGGGGTTGGGGACGATGCTGATTGGCGATATGGGTATGCCCGCGGGCGGTCGCTTTAATGGCGGACACGCCAGCCACCAGTCGGGACTTGATGTCGATATTTTCCTGCAATTGCCAAAAACACGCTGGAGTTCAGCACAGTTGCTTAAACCTCAGGCGCTGGATTTGGTCGCGCGTGACGGCAAAAATGTTGTGCCGTCACTGTGGACGCCCGATGTGTTCAGTTTGATTAAAGTGGCCGCAAAAGATAACGATGTGACGCGTATTTTCGTCAATCCGGCAATCAAACAGCAGCTCTGTCTGGATGCCGGAACGGATCGCGACTGGTTAAGCAAAGTTCGTCCGTGGTTCCAGCATCGCGCGCACATGCATGTCCGCTTACGTTGCCCGGCGAACAGCCTTGAGTGCGAAGACCAGCCATTACCTCCGCCTGGCGACGGCTGTGGCGCTGAACTACAAAGTTGGTTTGAACCTGCCAAACCTGGAACCACTCAGCCTGAGAAGAAGACACCGCCTCCGCTGCCGCCTTCCTGCCAGGCGCTACTGGATGAGCATGTACTGTAATGGATAACTTCGTCGATCTTTTCATGGTGTCACCGCTGTTGCTGGCGGTGCTTTTTTTTGTCGCCATGCTGGCCGGTTTTATTGATGCGCTGGCGGGGGGCGGGGGATTATTAACGGTTCCCGCGCTATTGGCCGTGGGCATGAGCCCTGCGCAGGCGCTGGCAACCAATAAACTCCAGGCCTGTGGCGGCTCTCTTTCGGCCTCAATTTATTTTATTCGTCGCAAAGTCGTTAGCCTTGCCGATCAGAAGCTCAATATTTTGATGACGTTTATCGGCTCAACGTCAGGCGCGCTGCTGGTTCAGCACGTCCAGTCCGATATTCTGCGCCAAATTTTACCGATTCTGGTTATCTGTATTGGTCTCTATTTTTTGCTGATGCCAAAGCTTGGCGAAGAAGACCGACAGCGTCGTTTGCACGGTTTGCCGTTCGCCCTGATTGCTGGCGGTTGCGTCGGTTTTTACGACGGATTTTTTGGTCCTGGCGCGGGTTCGTTCTATGCGCTGGCGTTTGTTACGCTTGCTGGTTTTAATCTCGCCAAATCCACCGCGCATGCCAAAGTGCTGAATGCGACCTCTAATCTCGGCGGCCTGCTGCTGTTTATTATCGGTGGCAAAGTTATCTGGGCAACCGGTTTTGTGATGATGGTGGGGCAGTTTTTAGGCGCGCGCGTGGGCTCTCGTCTGGTATTAAGCAAAGGGCAGAAACTCATTCGTCCCATGATTGTTATTGTTTCGGCGGTGATGAGCGCCAAACTTCTTTATGACAGCCACGGACAGGAGATCCTCCACTGGTTGGGGATGAACTAATGAACAGTACACATAATTATGAACAGCTGATTGAAATTTTTGACGGCTGTTTCGCTGATGATTTTAATACCCGTCTGATTAAAGGCGACGACGAACCGATCTATCTTCCTGCTGATGCCGACGTGCCGTACAACCGGATTGTGTTTGCGCACGGCTTTTATGCCAGCGGGTTGCATGAAATTTCCCACTGGTGTATTGCCGGGAAAGCGCGTCGCGAGCTGGTAGACTTTGGTTATTGGTACTGCCCGGACGGGCGCGATGCGGCGACGCAGGGGCAGTTTGAAGATGTGGAAGTCAAACCCCAGGCGTTCGACTGGCTGTTCTGCGTGGCGGCAGGTTTTCCGTTTAACGTCAGCTGTGACAATCTCGAAGGCGATTGTGAGCCAGATAGAATTACCTTCCAGCGCCGCGTTCATGCGCAGGTGATGGAATATCTTGAGAAAGGCATCCCGGAACGTCCAGCGCGTTTCATCAAAGCATTGCAGGATTACTACCACACGCCGGAATTAAAGGCGGAACACTTCCCATGGCCGGAAGATATTTAACTGAGGAAAGAAGATGATCGCAGAATTTGAATCACGCATTCTGGCGCTAATTGATGGCATGGTAGAGCACGCCAGTGACGATGAACTGTTTGCCAGCGGTTATCTGCGTGGTCACCTGACGCTTGCCGTAGCGGAGCTGGAAGCGGGCGACGATCACTCGCCTGAAGCCGTTCACGCTGCCGTGGGGCGTGGTCTTGAAAAAGCCATTCAGGCAGGCGAGCTTTCTCCACGCGACCAGTCTTTGGTACTGGATATGTGGGATAATCTGTTTGAACAGGCAAAGTTGCAGTAAATTTTCTGCCCTTGTGAGAACCCTCTTCCAGAAGAGGGTTCAGACCACGTCTTATTTCACCGCTTTCCCTTTCAGCAATTTCCGCACCCACAAACGATTCGGACTCAGACCCGCAAGCGTCGTACTGTCCATCGGAATCGGCTCTTCGCTCATCTGTGATGCCAGGATTTCTGCCAGCAGCGGGGCGGTACACAGCCCGCGCGATCCCAGCGCACCCAGCATAAAGAGGCCTGGATATACCGGCGCAGTGACTACGGTTTCGTTGTGCTCAGCAAGATCCTGATATTGCGTCAGCGTCGATTCGTAATCCGGCACGTTCCCGACCATCGGCAAGTGATCCCGCGTCGCACACCGCACGCCGCAGCGGGCATCTGAATCAGAGACATCCACCTCTTTTGCCCATTCGGCGTTCGGGAAACAATCCACTAAACGCTGGCGATTTTGCTGCTGATCGGCTTCGCTGTACTCCATTTCTGTCTGGCCGCGATGATAGCTGGCGCCTATGCAATGATGGCCATTTGCTGGGTTTTGCGGTGTTAAATAGCCGTCATAACAGAGCACCTGACGGAGTTTTTCGAGCTGTTGAGTCGTGGGAATATGACTGACCTGACCGCCAACCGGATAAACGGGTAACTTTTCTGTTTGCGAAAAATCGCCAATGCGATGGCCGTTAGCCAGCACAACGCTTGAGTGCCGGGCATCAGCGTCATTGTTAAACCGTAACTGCCAGTCACCTTCCTGATGATTTAGGGATTCCAGTTGATAACCGTAATGCACGTCCAGGCCGCGAGACTGCGCCAGACTTATCACCGCAGCCGTCAGTTCCGCCGGGCATAACCACCCGCCTTCAGGGTAGTGAATGCCACCGCAGCCGGTTGGCACACCGGTGTTTTCCAGAACCTGCTGCGCATCCACGGCTGTTGCGATTTGTTCCGGTAAACCCAGTGACAGCATCTGGTCTATTTTTTGTTGGCTTTTTTCATCCCAGCCGAGCTGCGTCACGCCGCACCAGTCGTGCGCATAGGTAACGGGAAGAGCGTCATACAGGCGACGGGCGAAGGTGAAGGCTGCCGGGAAAAACTGGCTGATCGCCGGGTCGTGAGCACTCAGAAGCGGATACAACGCGCCCTGACGGTTGCCGGAGGCGCCATTTGCCGGTGAGTTGTCGGCACAGTAGAGCGTCACCCGCCAGCCGCGCTGAAGTAATGCAAAGGCGAGCAGGGCACTGGCGATGCCGCCGCCAATAATCGCCGTTTCACGTTTTTCAATGCCGCTGCGGGTAAACCAGGGCGCGCGCGGGCTTGGGGCATTGTCCTGCGCCATGACGCCCGTGAGCATTTCGCGTTTGCGGCCAAAACCTTTGCATTTTTGCATGGTAAAACCGGCGTCCTGCAAGCCACGACGAACAAATCCGGCGCAGGTAAATGTTGCCAGGGTTGCACCGGGGCGAGCCAGGCGCGCCATTGCAGCGAATAACTGCTCGCTCCACATATCCGGATTTTTGGACGGAGCAAACCCATCAAGAAACCAGGCGTCGACCTGTTGATTGAGTGAGTCGTCGAGTTGGTCGGTCAGTTCATTGATATCGCCGAACCATAAATCGAGCGTGACTCTGCCTTCATCCAGTAACAGGCGGTGACATCCGCCGATCGGCAACGGCCACTGCGTCTGTAGCTGTTCTGCCCACTGAGCCAGTTCTGGCCAATGCTGATGCGCCAGTTTGAGATCGTGACCGGTGAGGGGATATTTCTCAAAACTGATGAAATGTAATCTTTGTAGCGTAGCTTCGGGATGGTCAGCACGGAACTGCTCAAACGCCTGCCAAAGGGTGAGGAAGTTTAAACCGGTGCCAAAACCGCTCTCCGCCACGACAAATTGGCTGCGGTTATGGAGGGGAAAGCGCGCGTTGAGGTGGTTTCCATCCAGAAAAACATAACGGGTCTCTTCCAGCCCGTTATCATTAGAGAAATAGACATCGTCGAAATCTCGGGAAACAGGTGTACCCTCAGCGTTGAACTCAAGGTTAGCGGGTTGTACGACGTTTTGTTTCACGTAAGTTACTCGTCTGACAGGCAGTGGCATGATCTTAACGATGTGAGCCCGCTGGTGCAAATTTCCACAGAAATTGGCTGATCGGACTTGTTCAGCGTACAAGTGTACGCTATTGTGCCAGTCGAAACTTTAATAGTGCGACTTATAGAGGTATTGAATGAAACGTGCAGTGATTACTGGCTTGGGCATTGTTTCCAGCATCGGTAACAACCAGCAGGAAGTCCTGGCATCTCTGCGTGAAGGACGCTCTGGGATCACTTTCTCTGAAGAGTTTAAAGATTCAGGTATGCGTAGCCACGTATGGGGTAACGTCAAACTGGACACCACCGGTTTGATTGACCGTAAAGTGGTTCGTTTCATGAACGATGCCTCTATTTATGCTTATCTCTCCATGCAGGAAGCAATTGCTGATGCTGGTCTGAGCGAAGAAGTTTATCAGAGCAACCCACGCGTGGGCCTGATTGCAGGCTCCGGCGGATCTTCAAAAGCGCAGGTATTCGGTGCTGACGCTATGCGTAGCCCGCGTGGCCTGAAAGCAGTGGGTCCGTATGTTGTGACCAAAGCGATGGGTTCAGCGGTTTCCGCGTGCCTCGCGACGCCGTTCAAAATTCACGGCGTAAACTACTCCATCAGCTCTGCCTGTGCGACTTCAGCACACTGCATCGGTAACGCGGTTGAACAAATTCAGCTGGGTAAACAGGACATCGTCTTTGCCGGCGGCGGCGAAGAGCTGGGCTGGGAAATGGCCTGTGAGTTTGATGCGATGGGCGCACTGTCCACCAAATATAACGAAACGCCAGAAAAAGCGTCCCGTACCTATGATGCACACCGTGACGGTTTCGTTATCGCGGGCGGCGGCGGTATGGTTGTCGTTGAAGAGCTGGAACATGCGCTGGCACGTGGCGCGCACATTTATGCAGAAATCGTGGGCTACGGCGCAACGTCCGATGGCGCAGATATGGTCGCTCCATCCGGTGAAGGCGCAGTGCGCTGCATGAAGATGGCGATGCAAGGTCTGGACACCCCGATCGATTACCTGAACTCCCACGGGACGTCTACGCCAGTAGGCGACGTGAAAGAGCTGGGTGCCATCTGTGAAGTGTTCGGCGACAACAGCCCGGCCATTTCCGCCACCAAAGCGATGACCGGTCACTCTCTGGGCGCTGCTGGCGTTCAGGAAGCCATTTACTCACTGCTGATGTTGGAACATGGCTTTATCGCACCAAGCATCAACGTTGAAGAACTGGACGAGAAGGCTGCGGGTCTGAACATCGTGACCAAGCCAACTGAGCAAACGCTGACGACCGTTATGTCTAACAGCTTCGGCTTCGGCGGGACGAACGCCACGCTGGTTATGCGTAAACTGAAAGCGTAAGTTTTCCGTATCACGTTAAACATCACGTAAAAAGGGAGCCAGATGGCTCCCTTTTTGTATATGTATTTGGGTGTTATGCCGCTCGGCACAGATGCCACTTAGCACGTTTTCAACGAATTTTTCGCACCTGCACGAGCATTTGCGCTTAAATCACAATCCACACGATCGCCAGCGCAATCATCAGGGCAATGAACATCAGCCCTGGGCGCGCGGACATTGATTTGAGTGTTTCCACCACGGGCGCAAACAGCGGGCTGTAAATTGGCTGGATATTACGGGCTTCTGGCACACCCGATTCGCGCTCAGCGCGGCGGACAAAAATCTGGTTGAGGAGATCCTGCACCTGCGCGGTCGTCAGTACCGCCTGCGGCGTCACCTGCCAGTTTTGTTGCGCGTAATCACGTATCGCTTCAAATTCCCGTGGCTCAAGCGGCTGTTTTAGCGCAGCCTGTAGGGTGTGCAGCGTTGGCGCGCTTTGCGTGCTCAACGTCTGACGCGCCTGAAGCCAGGTCACCAAATGGGTAAACTGTTTGGCTGGGATTAATTCGCCATCCTTTACGCCAGAAAGTTCCAGCATGGATTGCCAGATGAGCTTCGTGGGTTCTCCGGTCGCAGCGGCGAGTTTAGTCACCATCTGCTTGAGCGTGTTGTGCTCGGCGGGCAAGAGCGAGCGTTCTGTCGCCGGGCGCGTTTGCGGCTGCGGAATCGACATTTCATTATTTTGCAGCAGCGTCAGCACGGTTTTTAGCTGATCCGGCGTCAGTTGACTCAGCGCCGTCTGGCCAAATTGCTGGCGGATAAAATCACTCACCGCCTGGCGATTGTTACCCTGACCTAACAGCTCGGTGAGCTGCGAGATTGTCTGGCGCGTTGTGTGATTTTGTTGCGCGGTGTTCAGACGCGTATTCAGGTTTTGTTCCGCCGCTGGAAAGTGACGCGACAACAACGGCGCATCGTTTTTCAGTCCGAGCTCGTGTTTGACCCCAGCCCATACTTCCGCACTCTGTTGCGAAGTGAGGGCAACAAGACGGACGATCAGACGCTCCAGCACGGTGCGCTGCAGCGTAGAAAGCGGTTGTTCACCAGCGGCGGAGGGAACTCCCGGGCCATCACCTGGAGGGCGCGGCGGCGTACCTGAAATGGGCTGCATCGTCATAAATCCTTAAAGTCGTTACTCACCGTAATCCAGGCTACCTGTACGTGTATGCCTGGGGGCGAGATTATGGCACACTTGCCCGGTTAACTTCCTCTCAAACAGGTACTCAGACGTGAAAATCCTCGTTGACGAAAATATGCCTTACGCTCAGGCGCTATTCAGCCGCCTGGGCGACGTCAAAGCTGTTCCTGGTCGTCCTATTCCCGTTGCTGAACTCGACGATGCGGATGCCCTGATGGTGCGCTCCGTGACCAAAGTGAATGAGACGCTGCTGGCCGGAAAAGGCATCAAGTTTGTGGGTACCGCAACGGCGGGTACCGACCATGTGGATGATGCCTGGCTCGCCAAAGCCGGTATTGGATTTTCGGCAGCGCCTGGCTGTAACGCGATTGCGGTTGTGGAATACGTTTTCTCATCGTTATTGATGCTGGGTGAGCGTGATGGCTTTGCGCTTCAGGACCGCACCGTGGGCATTGTCGGTGTCGGTAACGTGGGCGGCCGTCTGCAAAAACGTCTCGAGGCATTGGGGATTCGCACGCTGCTGTGCGATCCGCCGCGCGCCGATCGCGGTGATGAAGGCCATTTTGTCACCCTTGATGAACTGGTCGAGCAGGCGGATGTGATCACCTTCCATACGCCGCTGTTTAAAGACGGCCCATACAAAACGTTCCATCTGGCCGATGAGACGCTGATTCGTCGCCTTAAGCCTGGCGCTATTCTGATAAATGCCTGCCGTGGCCCGGTTGTGGATAATGCAGCATTGCTGAAATGTCTGGAAGAGGGGCAAAATCTCAGCGTTGTGCTGGATGTCTGGGAGCCAGAACCGGATCTCAACGTGGCGCTGCTGAATCGCGTTGACGTGGCAACCGCACACATCGCGGGCTACACGCTGGAAGGGAAAGCACGCGGCACAACGCAGGTCTTTGAGGCCTATAGCGCGTTTATTGGCAATCCACAGCAGGTGGCGCTGGATACGCTGCTGCCCGCGCCGGAATTTGGCCGTATTACGCTCCATGGCCCACTCGACGCGTCTTCGCTAAAAAGGCTGGTGCATTTAGTGTATGATGTGCGCCGCGATGACGCGCTGTTGCGAAAAGTAGCAGGAATTCCGGGTGAGTTTGACAAGCTGCGCAAGCACTATCTTGAGCGCCGCGAATGGTCTTCTTTGTATGTGATTTGTGACGATGCCGATGCGGCAGCGTTATTGAATAACTTAGGTTTTAACGCCGTACATAACCCGGCGCGTTAATGTCTTCTTAATGCTCCCTGCCGGATAATCTGGCGGGGACGCTAATTCATTTCTGGAGTACACCACCATGTCTGAAGGCTGGAATATTGCCGTACTGGGTGCCACTGGCGCTGTGGGCGAAGCCCTGCTCGAAACACTTGCGGAGCGTCAATTCCCGGTGGGAGAAATTTTTGCACTGGCGCGCGCAGAAAGCGCGGGCGAAGGGCTGCGCTATGAAGGAAAAACGGTGCGCGTTCAGGATGTCGCACAGTTTGACTGGTCGCAGGCCCAACTGGCGTTCTTTGCCGCGGGCGCTGAGGCATCAGCCGCTTACGCCGACGAAGCCGCCAACGCAGGTTGTTTAGTTATCGATTTGAGCGGCCATTTTGCGCTTGAGCCTGACGTCCCATTGGTCGTGCCGGACGTTAACCCGTTTGTGCTGGCAGATTACCGTAATCGCAATATTATCGCCGTACCGGATAGCCTGACCAGCCAGCTTCTGACGGCGCTTAAACCGTTGATCGACGATGGCGGTTTATCGCGTATTTCAGTGACCAACCTGCTTTCTGTCTCCGCGCGCGGGAAAAAAGCCGTCGACGCGCTGGCAGGGCAGAGCGCGAAACTCCTGAACGGTATCCCGGTTGACGAAGATGATTTCTTTGGTCGTCAACTGGCGTTCAACATGATGCCAATTCTGCCGGATCGCGAAGGTAGCGTGCGCGAAGAACGCCGTATCGTCGAAGAGACGCGGAAAGTGATGCAGGACGAAGGCCTGATGGTTTCCGTCAGTTGCGTACAGTCCCCCGTATTTTACGGTCATGCGCAGATGGTGAGCTTTGAAGCGCTGCGCCCACTGGCCGCCGATGAAGCCCGCGAAGCGTTTGAACGCTGCGATGATATCTCCCTGAGCGATGAAACGGATTTCCCGACCCAGGTGGGGGATGCCACCGGCAGCGCGCATCTTTCCGTCGCCTGCGTGCGTAATAACTACGGTGTGCCAGGTGAAGTACAGTTCTGGTCGGTTGCCGATAACGTCCGTTTTGGTGGCGCGCTAATGGCCGTCAAAATCGCCGAGAAACTGGTGCAGGAGTATCTGTACTGATGTCAGAAGTGGAACTCAAGCCGGTTCATAGAATTGCCCTTGGAATTGAGTACGATGGCAGTAAATACTATGGCTGGCAGCGTCAAAATGAAGTGCGCAGTGTTCAGGAAAAACTGGAAAAAGCGCTCTCTCAGGTGGCGAATCATCCGATCGCTGTCTATTGCGCGGGTCGTACTGATGCAGGCGTGCACGGTACCGGCCAGGTTGTGCATTTTGAAACCACGTCGGTGCGTAAAGACGCTGCATGGACGCTAGGCGTAAATGCGAATTTACCTGGTGACATCGCTGTGCGCTGGGTGAAAGATGTGCCGGATGATTTTCACGCGCGTTTCAGCGCCACGGCGCGTCGCTATCGCTACATCATCTACAATCAGCGCCTTCGCCCGGCGATACTTGGGCAAGGTGTGACGCACTTTTACGCGCCGCTGGATGCGGAACGTATGCAGCGCGCTGCGCAATCGCTGATTGGTGAAAATGACTTTACCTCGTTTCGCGCGGTGCAGTGCCAGTCGCGCACGCCGTGGCGAAACGTGATGCACATAAACGTCAGCCGTTATGGCGCGTATGTGGTGGTGGATATCAAAGCAAATGCCTTTGTACATCATATGGTGCGGAATATTGTTGGCAGCCTGATGGAAGTGGGCGCCGGACACCAGCCGGAGAGCTGGATTGCAGAACTGCTGGCAGCGAAGGACAGAACGCTTGCAGCAGCAACGGCAAAAGCGGAAGGTTTGTATCTGGTTTCAGTTGATTATCCAGAACGTTTTGACCTTCCAAAACCGCCAATGGGCCCGCTGTTTTTAGCGGACTAACGCAGTTGCAATTAAGGCTTAACCAATATGGACGTAATACATTTTATTATCGATTTCATCCTGCATATTGATGTGCATTTGGCGGAGCTGGTCGCGCAATACGGCGTCTGGGTGTATGCCATTCTGTTCCTGATTTTGTTCTGTGAAACCGGCCTGGTCGTGACACCGTTTTTGCCGGGGGATTCCCTGCTGTTCGTCGCGGGTGCGCTTTCAGCGCTTCCGACCAACGATCTGAATGTGCACCTGATGGTGATGCTCATGATTGTTGCGGCGATTGTTGGCGATGCGGTGAATTACACTATTGGACGGCTGTTTGGTGAAAAACTGTTCAGCAATCCAGACTCAAAGATCTTCCGTCGCAGTTATTTAGACAAAACGCACGCGTTCTATGCACGTCACGGGGGGAAGACCATTATCCTGGCGCGTTTTGTGCCAATCGTTAGAACGTTTGCGCCGTTTGTTGCGGGAATGGGGCACATGTCCTATCGTCATTTTGCGGCGTATAACGTCATCGGCGCGCTGCTGTGGGTTCTGCTGTTTACCTATGCAGGCTACATCTTTGGCGATCTGCCGATCGTGCAGGAAAATCTTAAGTTATTGATTGTTGCTATCATTGTGCTCTCGGTTCTGCCGGGTGTGGTCGAAATCATTCGACACAAACGAGCAGCAGCAAAGCAAGCGAAGTAAGTACGCATTTGCGGTTCGACCACTTTTTTATCCAAAGTTTCGGGCTGTTATGTTTTAATGTGCAACATTCATGGTCTGTTTGTGGCAAAAATGGCATTATGCGCCGCTTACAGCAAAACTGGCATACGACCAGGTTCAGGCAGAAAGGTTATCAATGAGCTGGATTGAACGAATTAAAAGCAACATAGCCCCAACCCGTAAGGCGAGTATTCCTGAAGGGGTGTGGACCAAGTGTGATAGCTGCGGCCAGGTTCTGTACCGCGCTGAGCTGGAACGCAATCTTGAGGTTTGCCCGAAGTGTGACCATCACATGCGTATGTCGGCGCGCAATCGCCTGCATAGCTTGCTGGATGAAGGCTCGATGGTAGAGCTGGGCAGTGAACTTGAGCCGAAAGATCTGCTGAAGTTCCGTGACTCCAAGAAATACAAAGATCGCATCGCTTCTGCGCAAAAAGAGACCGGCGAGAAAGATGCGCTGGTGGTGATGAAAGGCACTCTGCACGAGATGCCGGTTGTCGCTGCAGCCTTTGAGTTCTCCTTTATGGGTGGCTCGATGGGTTCTGTCGTGGGCGCGCGTTTCATCCGCGCCGTTGAGCAGGCACTGGAAGACAACTGTCCTCTGATCTGCTTCTCCGCCTCGGGTGGCGCACGTATGCAGGAAGCGCTGATGTCCCTGATGCAGATGGCGAAAACCTCTGCGGCACTGGGCAAAATGCAGGAACGTGGTCTGCCGTATATCTCCGTACTGACTGACCCGACCATGGGCGGCGTGTCGGCGAGCTTCGCCATGCTTGGCGATCTGAACATCGCTGAACCGAAAGCCCTGATTGGCTTTGCGGGGCCGCGTGTTATCGAGCAAACCGTGCGTGAGAAATTGCCGCCTGGCTTCCAGCGCAGCGAATTCCTCATCCAAAAAGGCGCCATCGATATGATCGTTCGCCGTCCGGAAATGCGCCTGAAACTGGCAAGTATCCTGGCGAAGCTGATGAATCTGCCCGCGCCGAGCCCGGATGAACCACGCGAAAGCGTCGTTGTACCGGATCAGGAACCCGAAGCCTGATAACTCGAAAGGGCAGGGCCAAACGGCGCTGCCCTTTTGCTTTCTCACCGTAACTGAAAAGTGCGTATCATGGAAAACAACAGCATTCCCCAAGCCACGTCACCCCTGGTCACGTGGCTTTCTTATCTGGAAAACCTGCACAGTAAAACCATCGATATGGGGCTTGAGCGCGTCAGCCAGGTAGCGGCTCGCCTTAATGTGTTGAAACCCGCGCCGTTCGTTTTCACCGTCGCCGGCACCAACGGCAAGGGCACCACCTGCCGTACGCTGGAGTCAATGCTGATGGCGGCAGGGTATAAGGTCGGCGTGTACAGCTCTCCGCACCTGGTACGCTACACAGAGCGCGTTCGCATTCAAAATACCGAGCTGCCAGAGTCTGCGCATACCGCCTCTTTTGCCGAAATCGAAGCGGCGCGTGGTGAGATTTCATTATCTTATTTCGAGTACGGCACGCTCTCGGCGCTGTGGCTCTTTAAGCAGGCGAAGCTGGACGTAGTGATCCTGGAAGTCGGTCTCGGCGGGCGTCTTGATGCCACCAATATGGTTGATGCCGATGTTTCGGTGGTCACCAGCATCGCACTGGATCATATCGACTGGCTGGGACCGGACCGCGAAAGTATTGGTCGTGAGAAAGCGGGCATTTTCCGGGCGAATAAACCGGCTGTCGTAGGCGAGCCTGATATGCCGCATACCATTGCCGATGTGGCGCAGGAAAAGGGCTCTGTCCTGCTGCGTCTGGGCGTAGACTGGCAGTATGACGTGACGGAAAACGACTGGCGCTTTAGTGATGCGCAGGGTGTGCTTGAGCATCTTCCGCTCCCGCATGTTCCTCAGCCCAATGCCGCCACCGCGCTCGCAGCGATACGCGCAAGCGGTTTGAACGTCAGCGAGCAGGCAATCCGCGACGGCATCCAAAACGCCATGCTTCCGGGACGTTTCCAGATAGTGAGTGAATCGCCGCGTTTGATTCTGGACGTTGCGCACAACCCACACGCTGCTGGCTATCTCGCAGAACGCCTGAAATCATTGCCAAAAAACGGGCGCGTTCTGGCGGTTATCGGTATGCTTCATGATAAAGATATTGGCGGCACGCTGGCCTGCATGGAGAGTGTTGTCGATTGCTGGTATTGTGCTCCACTGGAAGGGCCACGCGGTGCGACTGCTGAACAGCTGATGGAACATATTAGCGCAGGAACCGCCTTTGATAGCGTGGCACAGGCGTGGCATGCGGCGATGGCTGATGCTAAACCTGAAGATACCGTGCTGGTATGTGGGTCATTCCATACCGTTGCACATGTCATGGAAGTGATGGACGCGGGGAGAACCAGTGGCGAGTAAGTTTCAGAACCGTTTAACAGGAACCATTGTGTTGGTGGCGCTGGGAGTGATTATTCTTCCTGGCCTGTTGGATGGGCAAAAAAAACATTATCAGGATGAATTTGCGGCAATCCCACTGGTGCCAAAACCAGGCGATCGTGATGAACCTGACATGTTACCTGCGGCAACGCAGGCGCTGCCGGCACAGCCGCCTGAAGGTGCCGCGGAAGAAGTGCGCGCCGGAGACGCGGCTGCGCCATCGCTGGATGGCACTCGCTTAACCGGCAACGGCAGTAACGAGCTGGATCCTGTCGCAGAGCCGGTGGTGCAACCGAAGCCTGTCGAGAAAGCAAAACCTGTCGAAAAACCTCAACCGAAACCGCAGCGAGATAAAGCCAGCGAGCAAATTGCTGCTGCGACGGAAGTGCCTCCGGAAAAACCGGCCCAGGAAGAAAAACCTGCACCAACCGGAAAAGCCTACGTTGTGCAGTTGGGCGCGTTAAAAAATGCCGATAAAGTCAATGAAGTCGTCGGTAAATTACGCGGTGCGGGATATCGTGTTTACACTTCACCTTCGACGCCAGTGCAGGGTAAAATTACCCGCATTCTCGTCGGCCCGGATGCCTCGAAAGATAAACTGAAAGGGTCGCTTGGCGAGCTGAAGCAGATTTCCGGTTTGAGCGGCGTGGTGATGAATTACAGTGCAAACTGATTGACCTTATCCCGGCCCTTTCTCTAAAAAGAGCGGGGGAAAACCGTCCCATTTTCCCTTTAAGGAGAGGGGGACGGTGAGAGGAGAAGGTCCAGGCATCCGTCCGAAGAGACGTAAGAAGCCCTCGGCGTTGAACATTTTTTCAGCGCCTTTTTTATTTACGCGGGGGAAGGAAATCCCTACGCAAACGTTTTCTTTTTCTGTTAGAATTCGCCCCGAACTGGATGACAGGGCGTTTAATCGTGGGACATATATGGTCTGGATTGATTACGCCATCATTGCGGTGATTGGTTTTTCCTGTCTGGTTAGCCTGATCCGTGGCTTTGTTCGTGAAGCGTTATCGCTGGTGACATGGGGTTGTGCTTTCTTTGTTGCCAGTCATTACTACACGTACCTGTCCGTTTGGTTCACGGGCTTTGAAGATGAACTGGTCCGAAATGGGATCGCCATCGCGGTGCTGTTTGTTGCGACTCTACTCGTCGGCGCTATCGTCAATTACGTGATAGGTCAGCTGGTCGAGAAAACCGGTCTGTCAGGAACAGACAGGGTGTTGGGGATCTGTTTTGGTGCGTTGCGAGGCGTATTGATTGTGGCCGCGATACTGTTCTTCCTTGATACCTTTACCGGGGTTTCAAAAGGTGAAGACTGGCAGAAATCGCAGTTGATACCACAGTTCAGCTTCATCATCAGATGGTTCTTTGACTATCTGCAAAGCTCGTCGAGTTTCTTGCCCAGGGTCTAACCCTGAGATGTGGCTTAGAGTTTGGTTTATTAGGGTACGTGTTCGCTCCAGTTGTTGGGCGCTGTCTGCACTCAAACTGCCTGCGACAATGACGCCTACTAAACCACGCTCTTAACGAGGAAAAGACGAATGTGCGGTATTGTCGGTATCGCCGGTTTCATGCCGGTAAACCAGTCTATCTATGACGCGTTATCGGTGCTTCAGCACCGTGGTCAGGATGCAGCGGGTATCATCACGATTGATGCAAACAACTGCTTCCGTTTACGCAAAGCGAATGGCCTGGTCAACGATGTGTTTGAAGCCCGCCATATGCAGCGCCTGCAAGGCAACATGGGTGTTGGTCACGTTCGTTATCCTACTGCTGGCAGTTCCAGCGCTTCTGAAGCTCAGCCTTTTTATGTGAACTCACCGTACGGTATTACGCTTGCCCACAATGGCAATCTGACCAATGCGCATGAGCTACGTAAAAAGCTCTTCGAAGAGAAACGTCGCCACATTAACACCACTTCTGATTCAGAAATCCTGCTCAATATCTTTGCCAGTGAGCTGGATAACTTCCGCCATTATCCGCTGGAAGCAGACAACATTTTTGCCGCGATTGCCGCGACAAATCGCCTGATTCGGGGCGCTTATGCCTGCGTCGCGATGATTATCGGCCACGGTATGGTGGCCTTCCGCGACCCGAACGGTATTCGTCCGCTGGTGCTGGGTAAACGCGATCTGGGTGATGGCCGAACCGAATACATGGTTGCCTCCGAGAGTGTGGCGTTAGACACGCTGGGCTTCGAATTCCTGCGCGACGTTGCGCCGGGTGAAGCGGTGTACGTTACCGAAAAAGGCCAGCTGTTTACCCGTCAGTGTGCGGAAAACCCGGTTAGCAATCCGTGCCTGTTTGAATACGTTTACTTCGCACGTCCAGACTCCTTCATTGATAAAATTTCCGTGTACAGCGCACGCGTTAACATGGGAACCAAACTCGGTGAAAAAATTGCCCGTGAGTGGGACGATCTGGATATCGACGTGGTCATTCCGATTCCCGAAACCTCCTGTGATATTGCGCTGGAAATGGCGCGCATTCTGGGTAAACCGTACCGCCAGGGCTTTGTGAAAAACCGCTACGTTGGCCGTACCTTTATCATGCCGGGTCAACAGCTGCGCCGTAAATCAGTGCGCCGTAAGCTGAACGCCAACCGCGCTGAGTTCCGTGATAAGAACGTTTTGCTGGTGGATGACTCCATCGTGCGTGGCACGACTTCTGAGCAGATCATTGAGATGGCGCGTGAAGCCGGTGCGAAGAAAGTCTACCTGGCCTCTGCCGCCCCTGAAATTCGCTTCCCGAATGTGTACGGTATCGATATGCCAACGGCGAACGAACTGATTGCGCACGGTCGTGAAGTCGACGAAATTCGTCAGATAATCGGTGCCGACGGTTTGATTTTCCAGGATCTGGATGACTTAATCGACGCGGTTCGTGCTGAGAACCCGGATATTCAGCAGTTTGAATGCTCCGTGTTTAACGGCATTTACGTGACTAAAGATGTTGATCAGCAATATCTTGATTATCTGGATTCGCTGCGCAATGACGACGTTAAAGCCGTTCAGATGCAAAACGATCTCGAAAGTTTAGAGATGCACAACGAAGGCTAATCCCTTCGCGAGTGAGGGCGCTGGCCCTCACTTGCAACTCCCCGCAAAATCCTGCAAAGTCTGCCCTGATACAAGAAAGGGCGAAATTATGAAACGACTCATCGTAGGGATCTCAGGTGCCAGTGGCGCAATTTATGGCGTACGCTTACTGCAAGTGCTGCGCGACGTGCCAGAGGTCGAAACCCATCTGGTGATGAGCCAGGCTGCGCGCCAGACGTTGACGCTCGAAACCGATTTTTCCCTGCGCGATGTTCAGGCTCTGGCAAACGTGGTGCACGATGCCCGCGATATCGCCGCCAGCATCTCTTCCGGCTCATATAAAACGGCTGGCATGGTTATCTTGCCGTGCTCAATCAAAACCCTTTCTGGGATTGTGAACAGCTATACTGACACGCTGGTGACGCGCGCGGCGGATGTGGTGCTTAAAGAGCGGCGTCCCCTGGTGCTCTGCGTGCGTGAAACCCCGTTGCATCTGGGGCATTTGCGTTTGATGACGCAGGCCGCCGAACTGGGTGCGGTGATTATGCCTCCCGTTCCGGCGTTTTATCATCGGCCTCAATCGCTGGATGATGTGATTAATCAGACCGTCAACCGCGTACTCGATCAGTTTGATATCGACCTGCCAGAAGATCTCTTTACCCGCTGGCAGGGCGCTTGATCCCTCGCACAACGTCGGTGCATGAAAAATGGATTTGCCCTGTTTCGGGGCAAATATGCAACCGCGATCATATCCTCAACATTTAATTCGTTTTTTCCCCTTTTCCCTCTGCGGTTCGTTCGGTAGACCTGCTATCTTTCACCATTAAGGCATTATCGCAACGTTTTATTAACATATTTAACGTCGATTTTTTCACCCGACGGCAATGTGGCATAAGACCTGCAAGGATCGCCTGCAATACAACACACAACACAATACATAATAAAATCACGACACTTGAGGGTAAATGTATGAAGAAGACGGTTCTGGCTCTGTCTTTGCTGGTGGGGTTAAGTGCGGCGGCAAGCAGCTATGCAGCACTTCCACAGACAGTTCGTATCGGTACCGACGCAACCTACGCGCCATTCTCGTCGAAAGATGCCAAAGGTGATTTTGTAGGCTTTGATATCGATCTGGGCAATGAGATGTGCAAGCGTATGCAGGTTAAATGCACATGGGTGGGCAGTGATTTTGACGCGCTGATCCCGTCGCTGAAAGCCAAAAAAATTGATGCGATTATCTCCTCACTCTCTATCACCGAAAAACGTCAGCAGGAAATTGCGTTCTCCGAGAAGCTGTACGCTGCGGATTCCCGTCTGATTGCTGCTAAAGGTTCCCCAATTCAGCCAACCATTGAATCGCTGAAAGGCAAGCATGTGGGCGTGCTGCAAGGCTCCACGCAGGAAGGGTATGCTAACGCTGACTGGCGCGAAAAAGGTGTCGATGTCGTGGCTTACCAGAACCAGGATCTGATCTATTCCGATCTGGCGGCGGGTCGTCTGGATGCGGCATTCCAGGACGAAGTGGCGGCGAGCGAAGGCTTCCTGAAACAGCCTGCAGGTAAAGATTTTGCGTTTGCTGGCCCGTCGGTTAAAGATAAAAAATACTTTGGCGACGGCACCGGGATTGGCTTACGTAAAGACGATGCCGAGCTGAAAGCCGCATTCGATAAAGCCTTTAACGAAATGCGTAAAGACGGTACCTACGACAAACTGGCTAAAAAATACTTCGACTTCAACGTTTACGGCGATTAATCGTCAATAACGGGAAAGGGTGCCATGGCGATTCCCTGCCATGGTGCGCCTCGGGTGTGAATGACCCAATGTGGTGCAAAAAACGCACCATGTTGGGTCGTCAGGTGCATAGTTAAGCACTTATGATGCAAAAAACTCCATACAGCGGGCATTATACTTTGCCATGTCTGGGGGATTGATGGCACATTAACGACACCCCCTCGTCGTAAAATCCCGTAATAGACAGTTTGTTGAGGATAGATATGAAAAAACTGGTGTTGTCACTTTCACTGGTGCTGGCGTTTTCCAGCGCTACCGCGGCGTTCGCTGCCCTCCCGCAAAAAGTTCGTATCGGCACAGATCCCACTTATGCCCCGTTTGAATCGAAGAATTCGAAAGGTGAATTGGTCGGTTTTGATATCGATTTGGCAAATGAGCTGTGCAAACGTATCAAAGTGCAATGTACCTACATTGAGAACCCACTGGATGCGCTGATCCCCTCGCTGAAAGCGAAAAAAATTGACGTGATCATGTCTTCTCTGTCTATCACCGAAAAGCGCCAGCAGGAGATTGCCTTCACGGATAAACTCTACGCGGCTGATTCTCGTCTGGTGGTGGCAAACGCCTCTGATATCCAGCCGACACTTGAGTCCCTGAAAGGCAAACGCGTAGGCGTGTTGCAGGGTACAACTCAGGAAACCTACGGCAATGAACACTGGGCGCCAAAAGGGATCGAAATCGTCTCTTATCAGGGCCAGGAAAATATCTACGCTGATCTGACCGCGGGTCGTATCGACGCCGCATTCCAGGACGAAGTCGCTGCCAGCGAAGGTTTCCTGAAAACGCCGGTCGGTAAAGACTATAAGTTTGGCGGTCCGTCCATTAAGGACGAAAAACTCTTTGGCGTCGGCACCGGTATGGGTCTGCGCAAAGAAGATAATGAATTGCGCGAAGCGCTGAATAAGGCCTTTGCAGAAATGCGCGCTGACGGAACGTACGAAAAGCTGGCAAAGAAATACTTCGATTTTGATGTATACGGCGGCTAATTGCGCTGTTGAATAACGTGCGGCCCCTCTCGTTACGGGAGGGGAAAAGACACGGTTTGACCACTCACGACACGACAGGGCAGGCGTTATGCTGTACGGATTTTCTGGCGTTATTTTACAAGGCGCGCTTGTCACCCTCGAACTGGCCCTCAGTTCTGTGGTGCTGGCGGTGCTGATAGGCCTGGTGGGTGCGGGAGCGAAACTTTCGAGCAATCGAATTCTGGCATTGGTCTTTGAAGCCTATACCACACTGATTCGCGGCGTACCCGATCTGGTATTGATGCTGTTGATTTTCTATGGCCTGCAAATTGCGCTTAACAGCCTGACGGATGCCATCGGGATGTCGCAAATTGATATTGACCCGATGGTGGCCGGTATCATCACGCTGGGCTTTATCTACGGCGCATACTTCACTGAAACGTTCCGTGGCGCGTACATGGCCGTCCCCAGAGGACATATCGAAGCGGCGACCGCTTTTGGCTTTACCGCGTCGCAAATCTTCCGTCGAATTATGTTCCCGGCCATGATGCGTTTTGCCTTACCGGGCATTGGCAACAACTGGCAGGTTATCCTCAAAGCGACGGCGCTGGTGTCACTGCTTGGTCTGGAAGATGTGGTCAAAGCCACTCAGCTTGCCGGGAAAAGCACGTGGGAACCGTTCTATTTTGCTGTCGTATGCGGATTGATTTATCTGGTGTTTACCACCGTCTCCAATGGCGTGCTGCTTCTACTCGAACGTCGCTATTCCGTGGGTGTGAAGAGGGCTGACCTGTGATTGAGATTATTCAGGAATACTGGAAATCGCTGCTGTGGACAGATGGCTATCGCTTCACCGGCGTGGCAATCACCCTGTGGCTGCTGATCTCCTCCGTCGTAGTCGGCGGAATTTTGGCGGTGTTTTTAGCGATTGGTCGCGTCTCGAACAATAAGTACATCCGCTTTCCGATCTGGCTGTTCACCTATGTGTTTCGCGGAACGCCGCTTTACGTGCAACTGCTGGTGTTCTATTCCGGGATGTATACGCTTGAGATCGTGAAAGGCACCGAGATGCTGAATGCGTTCTTTCGCAGCGGGCTGAACTGTACCGTCCTGGCACTCACGTTGAATACCTGTGCATATACCACCGAGATTTTCGCCGGGGCGATTCGTTCGGTGCCTTACGGTGAGATTGAAGCGGGTCGGGCGTACGGCTTTTCATCGGTGAAACTCTATCGCTGCATTATTTTGCCCTCGGCGCTGCGTATTGCGCTCCCGGCCTACAGCAATGAAGTGATCCTGATGCTGCACTCCACCGCGCTGGCGTTTACCGCCACCGTACCGGATTTGCTGAAAATCGCCCGTGATATTAACTCGGCGACCTATCAGCCCTTTACCGCATTCGGTATCGCTGCGGTGCTGTACTTAATTATTTCGTACGTTCTGATTAGCCTGTTCCGTAAAGCGGAAAAACGCTGGCTGCAGCATGTCAAACCTTCGACGCACTGAGAATAAAGATGGCTGAGAACAAACTAAACGTTATCGACTTGCACAAGCGCTACGGCGAACATGAAGTGCTGAAAGGGGTGTCGTTGCAGGCAAACGCGGGCGATGTCATCAGTATTATCGGGTCATCCGGTTCGGGGAAAAGTACTTTCCTGCGCTGCATTAACTTCCTCGAAAAACCGAGCGAAGGCTCTATTGTTGTCAGCGGGCAACAAATTAATCTGGTGCGCGATAAAGACGGACAGCTGAAAGTGGCGGATAAACATCAGCTGCGTTTGCTGCGTACCCGTCTGACGATGGTATTCCAGCACTTCAATCTCTGGAGCCATATGACGGTGCTGGAGAACGTGATGGAAGCGCCGATTCAGGTATTAGGTCTGAGCAAGCAAGAGGCACGCACCCGCGCAGAAAAATATCTGGCGAAAGTGGGCATTGACGAGCGCCAGCAGATTAAATATCCGGTGCATCTGTCGGGCGGTCAGCAACAGCGCGTTTCGATTGCGCGTGCTCTGGCGATGGAGCCCGAAGTGCTGCTGTTTGATGAACCGACGTCGGCGCTGGACCCGGAGCTGGTGGGAGAAGTGCTGCGCATCATGCAACAGCTCGCCGAAGAGGGAAAAACGATGGTGGTGGTGACGCACGAAATGGGCTTTGCCCGTAACGTATCTAACCACGTCATCTTCCTGCATCAGGGCAAAATCGAAGAGCAAGGACATCCGGATGACGTTTTAGCGAATCCGAAAAGCCCGCGCTTGCAGCAGTTTTTGAAAGGGTCACTCAAGTAGTTATCGTTCCCCCTCTCCCGCTGGGAGAGGGCATCAAACCGCACGCATTTCCAGCCGATACACCCAGTCGTCAAACTTCACGCCGTCAATCTCGTAGGCTTTTTCCAGCACCTGCGTACGCACAAATCCGGTTTTCTCAAGCACCCGCACTGAACCGACATTGTCCGCCAGCACATACGCATTCACCGCTTTAACGCCCAGGTTAAACGCGTAATCGCACACCGCGCGTAGCGCTTCGCTGGCAATACCTCTGCCCTGCGCTTGCGGAATTACGGTGTAACCGATGTCTGCCTCTTCGCGGAACTGGGTGCTCACTTGCAGGCCAATGTCACCCAGCGGGGTGTCATCGTCATGAGCGCGCATGACAAAGGTATGCTGCGCCGTCAGGCGGGCGGCAAAAACGCGACGGGTCTCTTTTTCTGAAACGATGCTGGCCATAAACCGCATGATGTCGCGGTCTTCACGCAGCGAACGAAAAAACGCCCAGTCGGAGGGTTCAAAAGGAGTGAGAAGGAGTCGGGGAGTGGTGATTGTTGCCATCGTTACGCCATCGCAGTGAGTCTGAATGCTGACTTTACCATACGTAACGCGGCAAATTTAACCCACCACATCTCCCAGGGCTTCTTCTAGGTCATACCAGCGAAACGCAAATCCTGTCGCTTCTAATCGTTTTGGCAGCGCACGCTGCCCACCAAGCACGAGCACCGACGATTCACCCATCAGCAGGCGAACGGCGGTTGCCGGGGCGCGCAGAATAGCAGGACGTTTTAGCGCATGACCGAGCGCATGCGCAAATTGTTCATTGCGAACCGGATACGGCGACACCATATTGAACGGGCCGCGCAGATCGTTATCCAGCAGCCAAATAATCGCATTGATCATATCGTCCACATGAATCCACGCCAGATACTGACGTCCGCTGCCAATGGGGCCGCCCAGTCCCAGCTTAAAGACGGGCATCATTTTCGCCAGTATCCCGCCTTTGGGGGCGAGTACGACGCCGGTGCGCAACAGGCAAACGCGGGTGCGGTCGCTTTGCGCGCCGCAGGCAATCTGCTCCCAGCGGGCGCACAGTTTGTGGGTGAACTCGTTATGCGGAGGCTCTTCTTCGGTGACAACGACTTCGCCGAGATCGCCGTAGTAACCCGCCGCCGATCCAGAGATGAATACCGATGGCGGCGTTTCACTGGCATGAAAAAGATCGACCAGTTTTTGCGTGATGTTCCAGCGGCTATCGCACAAACGCTGTTTTTGCTGCTCCGTCCAGCGCTTATCGGCAATGGGTTCACCGGCGAGATTGATGACAGCATCAAAGCCGTCGAGATTCTGATGCTCAGCCAGCCCTTTCCAGATGCCAACATCATTGCCGAGCACCTGGCGCGCTTTATCCGGGCTGCGCGTGACGACGGTGACGTCATGTTTCAGCGCTTGCAAACGTGGAATAAGATGGCGACCAATCAGGCCAGTACCGCCTGTCATCAGAATCTTCATGCAACCTCCTGGCTTGCGCTTAGCCTCGCCAGCTCAACGTCATCGAGACGGAGTCGGCATAGCGTAGCGCGTGAAGTTTATCGATCTCTACCTCAGCATAAGTGACCCAATGATGTTCGCGTGCGATATCGAGCACATCCTGAGTTAATTTTTCCAGCAACGAGAAACGGTTATTTTCAACATATTTAATGATGTTTTTGGTAACGGTGCGATAGTTCAGCGCATCGTTGATATCCTCACTGGCGCGCGCTTTATCAGCCGGATAATGGATAACCACATTGATGAGGATATCCTGTCGATTCTCCATCTCTTCGGCTTTGATCCCAATAAACGTGCGCAGGCGTAAATTTTTTATACGAATAATCGCGTCGTGCTGTGACATTGCAGGCTTCCTCCGTTCATTATTTGCCTCATGATACATGAGGAAATACGCCGCGCACATTCCGCCACGCGCTTATATTTGCTGCATTTTCTGCATGGCACGTTCGGTTGCCGGGCGGTGACGGATTCGCTCGAACCAGTTGTTTACCGCAGGATAGTTGGTCAGATTTATTCGCTGACGCTCATGCGCGTTGATCCACGGCCAGCAGGCGATATCAGCAATGCTGTAATGGTCTCCGCCCAGCCATGGCGACGTCTCCAGCCGTTTGTTCATCACGGTGTAAAGTCGTTGAGTTTCAAACTGATAACGTTCGATGGCATAGGGAATGGTCTGCGGGGCGAAATGATTAAAGTGATGATTTTGCCCAAGCATTGGCCCCAGCCCGCTGGACTGCCAGAAGAGCCATTGCAGCGTGTGGTGGCGCTCACGCAATTCACCACTCAATAGTTTTCCGCATTTTTCAGCCAGATAAAGCAAGATCTCGCCAGATTCAAATAAGCTTAATGGCTTTCCGGCATCGGCCGGCTCGCTATCGACAATGGCCGGAATTTTGTTGTTGGGGGAGATGGCCAGAAAGTCGGGCCTGAACTGATCCCCCTTGCTGATATCCACTTTAATGACACGGTAATCTAATTGTGTTTCTTCCAGAAAAAGCGTGATTTTATGACCGTTTGGGGTTGGGGCGTAATAGAGGTCTATCATTTCAACTCCTGTCGTGACATGACTCAGCGAATAGAATCGAGTATAGGTGCTTGCGGTAAATCGTGAGTTTTGATCAAGTGACAGGAAAGCCAGGAGGCGATATGTTGGATGAAAACCGAACTGCCGATGAGGATGCTATGAGTCAACCTACGATTACCCTGTGGTCCGATGCTAACTATTTCTCACCTTACGTCATGAGTGTGTATGTTGCGCTGGCGGAGAAGGGGCTGACTTTCACGCTTAAAGCCGTAGATTTGGATCGGGGTGAGCATCTCACGCCGCAATGGCAGGGCTATAAGCAAACGCGTCGCGTGCCTGTTCTGGAAATTGATGACTTTGAGTTGAGCGAGTCTTCCGCTATTGATGAGTATCTGGAAGAGCGTTTTGCACCGCCAGAATGGGAGCGCATCTATCCGCACGACCTGCAAAAGCGCGCCCGCGCCCGGCAGATTCAGGCGTGGTTACGCAGCGATTTGGGACCGATTCGTGAAGAGCGTTCGACCGACGTTATTTTTGCTGGTGTGAAAAAGCCTGCGCTGACACAAGCGGGCGCGGCGAGCGCCAGTAAACTGTTCGATACGGCCTCCAGGCTGCTCGAGCATGGCAATCCCAATTTGTTTGGTGAATGGTGTATTGCGGATGCCGATCTCGCCCTCATGCTCAATCGCCTTGTCCTGAACGGTGATGACGTGCCGCAAGCGCTGGCAGATTATGCCGCATTCCAGTGGCAACGCGCTTCCGTGCAGCGTTATGTCGCGCTTTCTGCTAAGCGCGCAGGCTGATTAAGACAGCAGACTGCGGTATCATAGGGCCGTGTTTTTTCGTCAGGAGTGATTGATGAAACTAATGTTTGCAACAGATATCCACGGCTCGCTGCCCGCCACCGAACGCGTGTTGTCACTGTTTGAACAAAGCGGCGCACAGTGGCTCATTATTTTGGGTGACGTGCTCAATCATGGCCCACGTAACGCCTTGCCGGAAGGTTATGCCCCTGCGCAGGTAGCTGAAAAACTTAATCAGTACGCAGATAAAATCATTGCGGTTCGGGGAAATTGCGACAGCGAAGTGGACCAGATACTGCTGCATTTTCCGATAACCGCACCCTGGCAACAGGTTTTACTGGATAATTGCCGTTTATTTTTGACCCACGGCCATCTCTTTAGCCCGGATAATCTGCCCGCGCTGACAACTGGCGATGTGCTGGTTTACGGTCATACTCATATTCCAGTGGCGGAGACGCGGGGGGATATTGTGCATTTTAATCCCGGCTCAGTCAGTATTCCGAAAGGCGGGCATGTTCCCAGCTACGGTGTTCTGGACGATAATCAATTACGCGTTATCGCACTTAATGATCAGCAAGTTATTGCGCAGGTCAGCATTAATACGTAAGTTACACCTCAACTGTAAACGCGCCAAAAGAGCGCTTAACGAGAAGGGTTCCCGATGGTGGAGCAGAGTCATTTGGCAAGTACAGAATGGGTTGATATTGTCAGCGAAGACAATGAAGTGATCGCCCAGGCGAGCCGCGAGCAAATGCGCGCAGAGCGTCTGCGTCATCGCGCAACTTACATCGTTGTTCACGACGGAATGGGCAAGATCCTGGTACAGCGACGTACTGAAACAAAAGATTTTCTTCCGGGTATGCTGGATGCCACCGCTGGGGGTGTCGTACAGGCAGATGAAATTCTGTTGGACTCTGCTCGCCGCGAAGCAGAAGAAGAGTTAGGCATCGCGGGCGTGCCGTTTGCCGAGCACGGTCAGTTCTATTTTGAAGATCAACACTGCCGCGTCTGGGGAGGCCTGTTTAGCTGCGTGTCCCACGGACCCTTCGCCCTTCAGGAAGAAGAAGTGAGCGAAGTGAGCTGGATGACGCCAGAAGAGATTACCGCGCGCTGCGACGAGTTTACGCCGGACTCACTTAAAGCGCTGGCTCTGTGGATGAGCCGTAATGCTAAAAATGAATCCGCTAAACCCGAAAAGCAAGAACAGGCTGAATAAGCCTTAGCAACTTTCCCGCAGACACAGACTGGAAGCGATCGGTTTCTGATCGCGCCAGTCGCCACCGTTCATCCGTTCCAGCAAAGCCCGTCCTGCTTCAACACCAATCTTACGATGGGGTACTGCCATTGTGGTCAAGGGTGGCTGACAAACGCGGCTCACATCACTGTCGCCAAACCCGACAACGGCCAGATCGTCAGGCACTTTGATGCGTCTGCGCTGACATTCATACAGCACTCCGCACGCCAGCTCATCCGAAACGCATACCAGCGCATCCAGTTCCGGCCAGGCGAGTAAAAATTCCGGCAGTTGCGACGCGCCGGTCGAGAAATTAGGTGGCAGCGCCGCGTTGATCACTCTATTAGGCGAAAGGTGGTGGCGTAACATCGCTTTATACCAGCCTTGCAGATGCTGCTGGAAAATCCACTGCTCCTGATTGGCGCACAGCAGACCAATGTTTTGATATCCCCGCTGAATGACCAGCTCGGTTATCTCGTACATCGCGGCAACGTTATCAATTCCGATGTTCATATCAAGCGGATCGGCGCGCATCGCACCCATTTCCATCACTGGAATTGACGCATTCTTCAGCCAGTGACGGACAGTGTCAGTATGTTCAACACTGAGTAAGATCGCGGCAGCGATATTCGATGCCAGCAGCGTTTCCAGTAATTTCTCTTCTTGCTCCGGGCGGTGTTGAGATTCAGCCAGGATAATCTGGTATCCGGCGGGTTGCAGGATTTGTTGCAATCCGGCAAACATCTCAGAACAACCATCTTCTGCAAGATTTGGAACGACCATTGCGATGGTCCATGATGACGCGGACGCCAACGCACTGGCGGCAAGATTGGGCATATAGCCCAGTTCATGTACCGCCGCTTCTATTTTTTCTCTTAGCTTATCGGAAACCTGTTCGGGCGTGCGCAATGCGCGGGAAACCGTCATTGTCCCTACGCCGGCAAGCTGTGCAACGTCAGAGATCGTCACTTTGCCGGTACTACGTCGTTTTCGGGTTAAAGACATACTCGTTCCTGATGACAGACGCGATCTTCTTCTCATCCTTCGCTTCACGTTGATTGAGTATACGCCTTAAATCCCTTTTTTTACTGTGATTTACCGCGCTGATTGTAATTTGATAGCGCTATCACAATTTTGAATGTTAGAAATTGGTAGCGCTATCTTTGTGATCTTGATCGCAGCTAACTATTCATGGGTTGAATAAAGTTTGCTCATTGTAGGCGCAAGGGCAGGAGGAGAAGGTGCTCAATAAATGGTTAAACGATGCCACCATTATGCTTGAGGATCGGGTTGAAAACTGGCCACAGGCACTGGAATTATGTGCCCAGCCACTGCTGGATATGAACGTGATTGCTCCAGAATACGTTACGGCGATCGTTGAACAACATCACAAGTTAGGACCGTATTATGTGCTGGCACCAGGGCTAGCAATGCCGCATGCGCGGCCAGAAGAAGGGGCAAAAGGACTGGGTCTCTCATTATTAAAACTTAAACAGGGAGTTTCATTTGGCGCCGGAGAATTCGACCCGGTTGATATTATCATCATGCTTGCTGCACCTGACAAAAATAGTCACATCGAAATGATCTCTGCACTGGCTGAGTTATTTTCCAGTGATGATGATTTGGCTGAATTGCACAGGGCAAACACACGCGAGGAAATAAACGCCGTCATCGAACGATTCTAGATATTACGCATTCCAGTAATTAAACACATTACGCCTGCGCGTGATGCGGATGTACTCTACTCGAAAAAGGCATAACAATGAAAATTATGGCGATTTGCGGTTCCGGCCTGGGCAGCAGTTTCATGGTCGAAATGAATATCAAAAAAGTGCTAAAAAAATTAAATATTGAAGCTGAAGTAGAGCACTCCGATCTCTCCTCTGCAACACCGGGTGCTGCCGACGTTTTCGTGATGGCGAAAGATATTGCCGCCAGCGCAAGCGTGCCTGAAAGCCAGCTGGTGGTGATCAACAACATCATCGACATTAATGAACTCGAAGCGCAATTACGCGCCTGGTTCGACAAACAATAACTTTAGTGAGGTGGATATGTTTATCCTCGAAACGCTGAATTTCGTTGTTGATATTTTAAAAGTCCCTTCGGTACTGGTTGGCTTAATTGCATTGATCGGGCTGGTGGCGCAAAAAAAACCTTTTTCTGATGTTGTTAAAGGTACGATTAAAACCATTCTCGGCTTTATTGTATTGGGCGGTGGTGCGACCGTGCTGGTCGGATCATTAAATCCATTAGGCGGTATGTTTGAGCACGCTTTTAATATTCAAGGGATTATTCCGAATAATGAAGCGATTGTTTCCATCGCGCTGGAAAAATATGGCGCATCAACCGCGCTGATCATGGCCTTTGGTATGGTGGCAAATATTATTGTCGCCCGCTTTACGCGCCTGAAATACATCTTCCTCACCGGCCATCACACTTTTTATATGGCCTGTATGATCGGTGTGATCCTTACGGTCGCTGGGTTTGAGGGTGTCGGTCTGGTCTTTACCGGCTCGTTGATTCTCGGTCTGGTGATGGCGTTCTTCCCGGCGATTGCGCAGCGCTACATGAAACGTATCACCGGGAACGACGATATCGCCTTTGGTCACTTCGGTACCCTGGGATACGTGCTCTCTGGCTGGATCGGCAGCAAATGCGGTAAAGGTTCACGTTCAACGGAAGAGATGAATCTGCCGAAAAACCTGAGCTTCCTGCGCGACAGCTCCATTTCAATCTCGCTGACCATGATGATTATTTACCTGATCATGGCGGTGAGTGCCGGACGTGAGTACGTAGAAAGCACGTACAGCGGCGGGCAAAACTACCTGGTTTACGCGATTATCATGGCCATTACGTTTGCCGCTGGCGTATTCATCATCCTGCAGGGTGTGCGTCTGATTTTGGCAGAAATCGTTCCGGCCTTTACCGGGTTCTCGGAAAAACTGGTACCGAATGCGCGCCCTGCGCTGGACTGTCCGGTGGTTTATCCCTACGCCCCTAACGCGGTGCTGATTGGTTTCCTGTTTAGCTTCCTCGGTGGGCTGGTGGGCTTGTTAATCTGCGGCCAGTTGAACTGGGTGCTGATCCTGCCAGGCGTTGTTCCGCACTTCTTCACCGGTGCGACAGCGGGTGTATTTGGTAATGCGACGGGCGGGCGTCGTGGCGCAATGATAGGTGCTTTTGCCAACGGCCTGCTGATCACGTTCCTCCCGGTCCTGCTGTTGCCTGTGCTCGGTGCAATCGGGTTTGCTAACACCACATTCTCGGACGCTGACTTTGGTGCCGTCGGGATCCTGTTGGGCAATCTCGCCCGCTATCTCTCACCGTTTGCGATCACAGGCCTTGTCGTGGCGGTCTTCGCACTGCTGGTGGCCTACAACGTGTTTGCTAAACAAAAATCTGCTGGCGGTAATGCGCAGGAAAACACTGGAGCGAAATCATGAATGTGAATGAGGTTACCCGACTGGCGCGTGATATTCGCGTGGCGACGCTCAAATCGCTGACGCAGCTGGGTTTTGGGCATTATGGCGGCAGTATGTCAGTGGTCGAGACTCTTGCCGTGCTTTACGGTTCGGTGATGAAAATTGATCCAGCGGATCCCGACTGGCCCGAGCGTGATTACTTTGTGCTGTCGAAAGGTCACGCGGGTCCGGCGCTTTACAGCACGCTGGCGATTAAAGGCTATTTCCCGGTTGAAGAGTTAAGCACCCTTAATCATAACGGCACACGTTTGCCGAGCCACCCGGATCGGCTCAAGACGCGTGGTGTAGATGCCACGACCGGTTCCCTGGGTCAGGGGATCTCCATTGCGGGTGGCATGGCGTTGTCGCATAAGCTGGCGGGACGACCAAATCGCGTTTTCTGCATTGTGGGCGATGGCGAGTTGAACGAAGGCCAGTGCTGGGAGGCGTTCCAGTTTATCGCCCATCATCGTCTGAATAACCTGACCGTGTTCGTCGACTGGAATAAACAACAGCTCGATGGTGAACTGGACGAGATCATTTGCGCCTTTGATCTGGAAGGGAAATTCCGAGCATTCGGTTTTGACGTGGTGAAGGTTAAGGGTGATGACATTCCTGGCCTGCTCGAGGTGGTTACGCCAGTACCTGATGCTCAGGCCAGGCCGCGCGTGGTCATCCTCGACAGTATTAAAGGGCAGGGCGTGCCGTATCTGGAGCAGCTAAGCAACTCCCACCACTTACGCCTGACGGACGAAGTTAAAGCCACACTCAACGAGACGATTCGCCAACTGGAGGCCGCAAATGATTAAGGTTGCACCCGCAGGACAGAAAGACGCTGTTGAGATGCGTAAAGTGTATGCCGGATTTGTGGCGAGTCAGATAGAAGCGGGCAGCGAGATTATTGCCCTTGAAGCGGACCTGATGAGCTCAATGGCGATGGATGGCGTGGCGCGTGATTATCCACAGCACGTCATCAACTGCGGCATTATGGAAGCCAACGTGATTGGCACAGCCGCGGGGTTATCGCTCACCGGGCGTAAGCCGTTTGTGCATACCTTTACGGCCTTTGCCAGCCGTCGTTGTTTTGACCAGCTGTTTATGTCGTTGGATTATCAACGCAATAACGTCAAGGTCATCGCGTCGGATGCAGGCGTTACGGCCTGTCATAACGGCGGCACGCACATGTCATTTGAGGACATGGGCATTGTGCGCGGTCTGGCGCATTCCGTGGTGCTGGAAGTGACGGATGCCGTCATGTTTCAGGATGTACTGCGTCAGCTTATCGATCTGAAAGGATTCTACTGGGTCCGCACCATCCGCAAGCAAGCGCCAAGCGTTTACGCGCCGGGCTCAACGTTTACCATCGGCAAAGGCAACGTATTGCGGGAGGGGGATGACATTACCCTTATCGCCAACGGCATCATGGTCGCGGAAGCGTTAGAAGCTGCACGTCAGCTTGAACAAGAGGGCGTAAGCGCGGCAGTCATCGATATGTTCACCCTTAAACCTATCGACCGAATGCTGGTGAAAAACTACGCTGAAAAAACGGGTCGGATTGTGACGTGCGAAAACCACAGTATCCACAACGGGTTGGGTTCTGCGGTCGCAGAAGTGCTGGTCGAAACGTGCCCGATACCGATGCGGCGCGTAGGCGTAAAAGAGCGTTACGGTCAGGTCGGAACGCAGGATTTCTTGCAAAAAGAGTATGGTCTGACGGCTCACGATATCGTGTCAGCGGCGCGAGAGTTGCTGTAATTGCGCAGTAAATAAAAAGGGCGACCCACGGGTCGCCCTTTTTGATTGCCCGGAGGCAGATTACTGCTGCTGAGAAGACTGAATCGCAGTCAGCGCGATGGTGTAAACGATGTCGTCTACCAGTGCGCCACGGGACAGGTCGTTCACAGGTTTGCGCATGCCTTGCAGCATCGGCCCAATGGAGATCAGGTCGGCAGAACGCTGTACCGCTTTGTAGGTGGTGTTACCGGTGTTCAAATCTGGGAAGATGAACACGGTAGCGCGACCCGCAACCGGAGAGTTTGGTGCTTTGGATTTTGCCACATCAGCCATCACGGCGGCGTCATACTGCAGCGGACCGTCGATGATCAGATCAGGACGTTTTTCCTGCGCCAGACGTGTCGCTTCGCGAACTTTCTCTACATCGCTACCTGCACCAGACGTGCCGGTTGAGTAGGAGAGCATTGCAACGCGTGGCTCGATACCAAAGGCAATAGCGGAATCCGCAGACTGAATCGCGATTTCAGCCAGCTGTTCTGCGGTTGGATCTGGGTTGATCGCGCAGTCACCGTAAACATAAACCTGTTCTGGCAGCAGCATGAAGAACACAGAAGAAACCAGAGAACTGCCTGGTGCTGTTTTGATCAGCTGCAGCGGCGGACGAATGGTGTTCGCAGTAGTATGAACCGCACCGGAAACGAGGCCATCAACTTCATCCTGTTCCAGCATCAGCGTACCCAGCACCACGTTGTCTTCAAGCTGTTCGCGGGCAACGGCTTCGGTCATGCCCTTGCTCTTACGCAGCTCAACCAGACGGGCAACATAGCTTTCGCGTACCACTTCTGGATCAACGATTTCGATACCTGAACCCAGCTCAACGCCTTGAGATGCGGCGATGCGGGTGATTTCATCAGGATTACCGAGCAGTACGCAGGTCGCGATTCCGCGTTCTGCGCAGATAGCGGCTGCTTTAACGGTACGTGGCTCATCACCTTCTGGCAGTACAACGCGTTTGCCGGCTTTACGTGCCAGCTCAGTCAGCTGGTAACGGAAGGCTGGCGGAGACAGACGGCGGCTGCGCTCAGAGGTGGCTGTCAGGGATTCGATCCAGTCAGCATTGATGAAGCTTGCAACGTATTCCTGAACTTTCTCGATACGCTCATGGTCGTCAACCGGAACTTCCAGGTTGAAGCTCTGCAGGCTCAAAGAGGTCTGCCAGGTGTTGGTGTTAACCATGAATACCGGCAGGCCAGTCGCGAAAGCGCGTTCGCACAGCTTGCTGACGCGCGCGTCCATTTCGTACGCGCCGGTCAGCAGAATTGCACCGATTTCTACGCCATTCATTGCGGCCAGACACGCTGCTACCAGCACGTCTGGACGGTCTGCGGAAGTCACCAGCAGAGAACCTGCACGGAAGTGTTCCAGCATGTGCGGAATGCTACGGGCACAGAAGGTCACGGACTTCACGCGGCGGGTCTGAATGTCGCCTTCGTTGACTACGGTAGCGTTCAGGTGGCGCGCCATGTCGATTGCGCGAGTCGCAATCAGATCAAAGCTCCACGGTACCGCGCCCAGAATAGGCAGTGGGCTGCTTTCGCTAAGCTGAGCAGGGTCCACTTTCACGACTTTCGCTTTGGAAGAGTCGTCAAAAATTTCTGACAGATCCGGGCGAGTACGGCCTTGTTCATCAACCGGCGCATTCAGCTTGTTGACGATAACGCCAGTGATGTTAGCGTTTTTCGCGCCACCGAAGCTGCTGCGGGTCAGTTCGATACGTTCTTTCAGCTGTTCCTGAGTGTCGGTACCCTGAGACATCACAAACACGATTTCAGCGTTCAGAGTCTTAGCAATTTCGTAGTTCAGTGACTGAGCAAACTGGTGTTTACGCGTCGGAACCAGACCTTCAACCAGAACCACTTCCGCGTTCTGGGTGTTCGCGTGGTAGTTCGCGATGATCTCTTCCATCAGCACGTCTTTCTGATTGCTGGAAAGCAGAGATTCAACGTGGCTCATCTTCAGCGGTTCAGCCGCTGGCAGATTAGAATTGGCACGCACAATGGCGGTGGTTTGGTCTGGCGCATCGCCACCCGCACGAGGCTGGGCGATAGGCTTAAAGACGCTCAGACGAACGCCTTTGCGTTCCATAGCACGGATAACGCCAAGGCTGACGCTGGTCAGGCCGACGCTGGTTCCGGTAGGGATCAGCATAATAATACGGGACACGGTTTATCCTCTTTTGGTTACCGCCGCAGTGGGCGGGGTACAAAACAGCACCGCCAGCAAGGCTGGCGGTGTGGTATTAGGCAGTCAGACGGTTTGCGTCTTGTGCGATGACCAACTCTTCATTGGTTGGGATAACCATCGCCAGACGGGTGCCTTCTTTGTTGATGTAACCGGATTTGCCGAAACGAGCAGCCAGGTTACGTTCGTGATCAACTTCGAAGCCCAGAACGCCCAGTTTGCCCAGGGACAGTTCGCGAACCATCGCGGCGTTTTCACCGATACCACCGGTGAAGACAACAGCATCCAGACGACCGTCCATCAGTGCAGTGTAAGAACCGATGTATTTCGCCAGACGGTGGCAGTAAACGTCCATGGCACGTTTTGCGTCTTCTTTATCTGCGTAGTTGTCTTCAACATAACGGCAGTCGCTGGTGACTTCGGTCAGACCCAGCAGGCCAGACTCTTTGGTCAGCATTTTGTTGATGTCGTCAACGCTCATGCCCAGAGTGTCGTGCAGGTGGAAGATAATCGCCGGATCGATGTCACCGGAACGCGTACCCATCACCAGACCTTCCAGCGGGGTCAGACCCATAGAAGTATCAACACATTTGCCGTTACGGATAGCAGAAACAGAACCGCCGTTGCCCAGGTGGCAAGTGATGATGTTCACTTCTTCAACCGGCTTGTTCAGGACTTTTGCCGCTTCCTGAGTCACATAGAAGTGGCTGGTGCCGTGTGCGCCATAGCGACGTACGCTATGTTCTTTGTAGAGTTTGTACGGCAGGGCATAGAGGTAAGACTCTTCCGGCATGGTCTGATGGAACGCAGTATCGAACACAGCCACGTTTTTGTCTTTCAGATGCGGGAAGGATTTCAGCGCTTCGTAGATACCGATCAGGTGAGCCGGGTTGTGCAGCGGTGCAAATGGTGCTGCATCTTTAATACCCTGAATCACGGTCTCATCAATGATCACGGATTTGGTGTATTTTTCGCCGCCGTGGACGATACGATGACCAATTGAGGTCAGCTGAGCAGACAGTTCTGGTTTTTGTGCCAGAATAGTGTTAACGATAAAGTTCAGCGCTTCACTGTGAGCGGCGCCTGCACCTAAAGCCGCTTCTTGTTTGCTACCGTCCATTTTCCATTTGATACGTGCTTCAGGAAGATGGAAACACTCGGACAAACCAGAGAGGTACTCTTCACCGTTGATTGCATCGATGATGGCAAATTTGAGGGAAGAACTACCGCAGTTCAGAACCAGTACTAACTTACTCGACATGGAAGTACCTACTATTGATACGTGGCTAAAAAAACGTCAGTGAGTCTAAAAGCGTAACGCAAGATGACTCAGACATTTATGATTAACATCATGCCAAACAAACTTTCTGGCATGATGAAAGAAATCCATATGATTTTACGCCATTTTGAACGATTTTCAGACAATGGCATAATATGCGATAATTTGACGAGTTAACGATTCTCGTCTAAGGCCCTTTGAGGCTGGCACAGAATACCCGATACTGGGTAGCGATGACAAAATATTTTGAACGTTGTCATAGCGTGTTGTGGTTTTGCACGAAAATTTTAAATTTTATATGTGAAGTTGAGGTACAGCCATGTCGACACCTGAAAACCCCTCCGTGAACTTCTTCAGTCTGTTTCGTCGGGGACAGCATTATGCAAAGACGTGGCCGTTGGAAAAACGCCTTGCGCCAGTGTTTGTCGAAAATCGTGTCATCCGTATGACGCGCTATGCGATTCGCTTTATGCCGCCGATCGCGGTGTTTACCCTTTGCTGGCAGATAGCGTTAGGCGGTCAGCTTGGCCCGGCTGTTGCCACCGCACTCTTTGCGCTTACGCTGCCCATGCAGGGTTTATGGTGGCTGGGTAAACGCTCTGTTACGCCGCTGCCACCTACTATATTACACTGGTTTTATGAAGTGCGCGGCAAACTTCAGGAAGCAGGGCAAGCGCTCGCTCCGGTCGAAGGCAAACCCGATTATCAGGCGCTGGCGGATACGCTCAAGCGGGCGTTTAAGCAACTTGATAAAACATTCCTTGATGACTTGTGATTGATCATCGAAACGGTTGTAAAAAGAAGGCACAGTAACAAACAGTTACCGTGTCTTTTTTTTAAGTGCCATGCGCAACAGGAGTCGAAAGATGGAAATGACCAACGCTCAACGTCTGATTTTGTCCAATCAGTACAAAATGATGACCATGCTTGATCCCGACAACGCTGAGCGCTATCGCCGCTTGCAAACCATCGTTGAACGCGGCTTTGGCTTGCAGATGCGCGAGTTGGACCGTGAGTTTGGTGAATTGAAGGAAGAAACCTGTCGCACCGTTATCGACATCATGGAGATGTATCATGCGCTGCATGTTTCCTGGACCAACCTGAAAGATGCCCAAACCATTGATGAGCGTCGTGTGACGTTCCTGGGCTTTGATGTCGCCACCGAATCGCGCTATCTGAGTTACGTCCGCTTCATGGTCAACACGGAAGGGCGTTACACCCATTTTGATGCGGGTACGCATGGCTTTAACTCGCAAACTCCGATGTGGGAAAAATACCAACGGATGTTGAGCGTGTGGCATTCATGCCCGCGTCAGTACCATTTAAGTAGCAACGAGATCCAACAAATCATCAACGCCTGAGGGGGTGAATGTGCAGTGTAAAGGTTTTCTGTTTGATCTGGACGGTACGCTGGTGGATTCGCTGCCGGTTGTCGAGCGTTCATGGTGCCATTGGGCCGACAGGCATGGCATTGACCATCAGGACGTACTGAATTTTATCCATGGCAAACAGGCCATTACTTCTCTCCGCCATTTTCTGCCTGGAAGAAGCGAAGAGGAAATTCAGTCCGAGTTCACGTATCTGGAGCAAATCGAAGCGGCCGATACCGACGGCATCGTTGCGTTGCCGGGTGCAATTGAACTGCTCCAGCATTTGAATGAAGCGCACATTCCATGGGCAATTGTGACGTCAGGTTCGATTCCGGTTGCGCATGCGCGCCACAAAGCGGCGGGCCTCCCGTTACCGGAAGTTTTCGTCACGGCAGAACGTGTTAAGCGCGGTAAACCTGAGCCTGACGCCTTTTTGTTGGGGGCGGAATTGCTGGGACTTCACCCTGCCGATTGCGTTGTGGTCGAAGACGCCGCCGCCGGTGTGCTGGCAGGCCTTAACGCTGGCAGCCATGTGATTGCCGTCAACGTGCCGGCCGGTTCACCCCGACTGGACGAAGTCGACTTCGTGATCTCTTCTCTGGAGACGCTTGACGTCCACAGGAATTCAGACGGGAATGTGACCGTCTCCCTGAAAATGTAACCCCATGAATTGGCCCCACATTGTTGGGGCCTTTTTGTGGCAAAATTTCTTCTTTTCCCTGACAAGGACATGTTGTGAACGGTGAATTGATTTGGGTGCTCAGCCTGCTCGCTATCGCCATTATCCTCTTTGCAACCGGCAAAGTACGCATGGACGCCGTTGCGCTGCTGGTTATTGTTGCGTTCGTACTGAGCGGTACGCTAACGCTTTCTGAAGCGTTCTCTGGATTTAGCGATCCCAACGTTATTCTGATTGCCGCCCTCTTTATTATTGGTGACGGGCTGGTCCGAACCGGAGTGGCGACGGTGATGGGCTCGTGGCTGGTAAAAGTGGCGGGTAGCAGTGAAACCAAGATGCTCATTTACCTGATGCTCACTGTGGCAGGGCTTGGCGCATTTATGAGCTCCACTGGCGTGGTCGCCATTTTCATCCCGGTCGTGTTAAGCGTCTCAATGCGTATGCAAACGTCACCCTCGCGGTTAATGATGCCGCTGAGTTTTGCAGGGCTCATCAGTGGGATGATGACGCTCGTGGCGACGCCGCCGAATCTGGTGGTGAACAGCGAGCTGTTGCGAGAAGGATACGCAGGTTTCAGCTTCTTTAGCGTGACGCCTATTGGATTGGTCGTGTTGGTACTCGGCGTGTTTTACATGCTGCTGACCCGTTTTGCCCTGAAAGGGGATCCCCTCCATAAAAATAAAGATGGCTGGCGTCGACGGACTTTTCGCGATCTGATCAAAGAGTATCGCCTTACCGGCCGGGCACGCCGTCTGGCGATCCGCCCGGGTTCGCCGCTGATCGGCCAGCGTCTTGACGATCTCAAGCTGCGCGAGCGCTATGGCGCAAATATTATTGGTGTCGAACGCTGGCGGCGGTTCCGGCGCGTCATCGTTAACGTTAACGGGGTATCGGAGTTTCGTGCACGAGACGTATTACTGATCGATATGTCGACGGCAGATGTTGATTTACGTGAGTTTTGTGCTGAACAACTGCTCGAGCCGATGGTGCTGCGCGGGGAATATTTCTCCGATCAGGCGCTTGACGTCGGAATGGCGGAAGTTTCGCTTATCCCTGAATCCGAACTGCTGGGCAAAACTGTGCGCGAAATGGGTTTTCGTACCCGGTATGGCCTTAACGTTGTTGGGTTAAAGCGTGATGGCGTTGCGGTGGAAGGGGCGTTGGTGGATAAGCCGTTACAGTTGGGCGACATCTTCCTGGTTGTCGGAAACTGGAAACTCATCAACCAGTTGGGGCAAAAAGGACGCGATTTTGTGGTGTTGAATATGCCCGTAGAAGAGAGCGATGCATCGCCCGCGCACAGCCAGGCTCCACACGCCATTTTCTGTCTGGTACTCATGGTGGCATTGATGCTAACCGATGAAATTCCGAATCCTATCGCCGCGATAGTTGCCTGCTTGCTGATGGGGAAATTCCGCTGTATCGATGCCGAAAGCGCCTATAAAGCCATCCATTGGCCGAGCATTATTCTTATCGTGGGGATGATGCCATTTGCCCTTGCACTGCAAAAAACAGGCGGCGTGGATTTAGTCGTTAAAGGATTGATGGACGTCGGCGGGGGTTATGGGCCTTACATGATGCTGGTGTGTCTGTTCGTGATGTGCGCGTCGATTGGACTCTTTATCTCCAATACCGCAACGGCAGTATTGATGGCGCCTATCGCTTTGGCAATGGCGAAATCAATGGGGGTATCGCCTTATCCGTTTGCCATGATGGTGGCGATGGCGGCTTCCGCTGCGTTTATGACGCCCGTGTCATCACCGGTCAATACGCTGGTGTTGGGGCCAGGAAATTATAAATTCAGTGATTTCGTCAAGCTCGGCGTGCCGTTTACGCTTTTAGTGATGATGGTGTGTGTCGTGCTGATCCCGGTTCTTTTCCCGTTCTGATTTATTCGCCCGGCAGCCACCGGGCGAGACGGTTACAGCGGTGAATCCTGACTTATCTCATCCAGCGACAGCTGAAAACTCGGCACAAACACCTGCATAAAATAATCCATCTCCTCACTGCGCCGAGATTCCAGTGTTTTTTCCAGGCGCGATTTCGCTAACAGGAATTCATTGTTGCCCGCGGAGAGTTCTTCCAGACATTTCAGATAGGCGCACAGAGCATCGGCCTGTTTCACCAGTAATCTCTCTTCTTCGCTGCACTGATGCTCGTCGATCAGAGGAGCAAAAATATCGCGTAACTCCTCCGGAACCATATCAACCAGCTTCTGTTGGGCGATCTTTTCAATGGCTTTATATTCTTGCGCAATCTGCGAGTTGAAATATTTTACTGGCGTCGGTAAATCGCCCGTTAACACTTCTGACGCATCGTGATACATCGCCAGCAGGGCAATGCGTTCGGCGTTGACTTTCCCATTGAATTTGCGATTTTTAATCGCCGCCAGCGCATGGGCGACCATAGCTACCTGCAAACTGTGCTCAGACACATTTTCAGTACGCACATTGCGCATCAGCGGCCAGCGGTTGATGAGTTTCAGGCGGGAGAGATGGGCGAAGAAATGACTTTGACTCATAAGTTACCTTTTGTCTTTCACGGCGACAGATTTCATTGTGCGGGGAGGGGAGGCAAGATGCAAATCAGGCTGCCGAAGGCAGCCTGATGAAGGTTAGAGCTGATGGTAACCTGACAGGAAACGGCCAAATCGGCTGATTGCCATTTCAAGCTCGTCTTCGCGAGGTAAGGTAACAATACGGACGTGGTCAGGCCATGGCCAGTTAAACGCCGTACCCTGTACCAGCAGCACTTTTTCCTGTAACAGGAAATCGAGCACCATTTTCTGGTCATCATGAATATTGAAGCGCTTTGCATCAATTTTCGGGAACATATAAAGCGCGCCATTTGGCTTCACGCACGACACGCCAGGAATATCATTAATCAATTCCCACGCGCGGTTACGCTGTTCGTACAGGCGCCCGCCCGGCACGATAAATTCGCTGATGCTTTGATACCCGCCAAGCGCGGTCTGAATCGCGTGTTGTGCCGGAACGTTTGCACACAGGCGCATAGACGCCAGCATTTCAAGGCCTTCAATATAACCTTTAGCGTGCTTTTTCGGGCCATGAAGGACCATCCATCCCTGGCGGAAACCCGCCACGCGGTAAGTTTTTGACAAACCGTTAAATGTCACCGTTAGCAGATCGGGTGCCAGTGCCGCGATGGAGTGGTGCTGTGCGGCGTCGTACAGAATTTTGTCGTAAATCTCGTCGGCGTAAATGATCAGGTTATGCTGACGGGCGATCTCAACGATCTCCATTAACAGCTCTTTGGAGTAGACCGCACCGGTTGGGTTATTCGGGTTGATAATAACGATACCACGGGTGCGCGGCGTGATTTTAGAACGGATATCGTCAAGGTCCGGGAACCAGTCAGAAGATTCATCACACAGATAATGCACGGCTTTACCGCTCGAAAGCGATACGGCGGCAGTCCACAGCGGGTAATCCGGCGCGGGAACGAGCATCTCATCGCCGCTGTTCAACAGCGCCTGCATGGCCTGCACGATCAATTCGGAAACGCCGTTACCGATATAGATATCTTCAACGGTGACATCACGCATACCACGGGCCTGATAATGCTGCATGATCGCTTTACGGGCGGAGTACAACCCCTTTGAATCACAGTAGCCTTGGGCCGTGGGAAGGTTTCGAATCACATCAACGAGGATTTCGTCCGGCGCATCAAAACCAAACGGCGCAGGGTTACCAATGTTGAGTTTCAGAACTTTGTTGCCTTCCTCTTCCAGGCGTTTTGCCTCTTTGAGAACGGGGCCGCGGATGTCGTAACAGACATTATCTAATTTGCTGGATTTTTCGATAGGGGACATGAATCTTTGACCTTTTAGCTGTTATTGCCACTCCCTGCCGTGGAAGTCAGCACGAAACAATGTACTCCCACCGCGTGGCATTTTGAAGGGTGTGCAGTAGAAGATTTTGTAGAGTGAAGAAAATGATGTGGAATGTCTTTAACTGAGTAAATAGCTTTTATGTGGTCAAAACGTTTGCTTAATTAATGTTTTTTAGTGTTATATCTTGATGGGTAAAATTTTTATTGTATTTTATCCTGTTTGAAATTAAGGTAAAGCAACTAAAGTCGATGAGTCTGGAATGGTTTCTTCTCGTGACCTTTCGTAAAATCGGAATGCTTCTTACTATCTTTGGTACATGTTTAATTTTGACAAACGTTACGCGTGTGAAAATAATGTTAAGCAGTATTAATGAATAAACCTAATCTAAATTAATGTTTATTTATTATTGACGCTTAAATCTTAACTTTCGTTAATTTTAATAAAATTAGTTTAGCGCTATATCAACATCGTTTAATCAGTGATGATGCGATAATACTTATAAATAAAGTGGGTTTGAGTTAAGATGTTGCCTCAGTAAACGGATGAATGTTTACATTTCAGTGTATTTTTTTCTGTTTTGACTGTATTAATTGATTGTTATTGTAAGAATTATCTCTGTTATAACGGATATGCGACACTTTTGCTGCTGTAGCCGTGTTGCCTGAAAGATGAGGCTGATTTGAAATTTCTTTAATGGAATTTACCTGGATCGGCAAAACCTCTAAATATTCTTAACGTTTAAGAGAATAAAATTATCGTCATGGAACGTTGTTTCTGACTTTCGCTATACACCAGCCAATAACTATCTGTCAGGTAGTCTGCCGGTCTGGCAGCTCCGCACGAGCAACTAGTAAGTGAATAGATATGATAAATGCAAATCGTCCGATAATGAATCTCGACCTCGATCTGCTGAGAACTTTTGTTGCGGTCGCTGATCTCAATACATTTGCAGCCGCTGCTGCGGCTGTGTGTCGTACCCAGTCGGCTGTTAGTCAGCAAATGCAGCGCCTGGAACAACTTGTCGGTAAAGAGCTTTTTGCCCGGCATGGCCGCAATAAGCTCTTAACCGAGCATGGAATTCAGCTTCTGGGTTACGCCAGGAAGATACTTCGCTTCAACGATGAAGCATGTATGTCATTAATGTTTAGCAACCTTCAGGGTGTTTTAACCTTAGGTGCGTCTGATGAGTCAGCTGATACGATCTTGCCTTTTTTGCTTAATCGCATCAGTTCGGTTTATCCGAAGCTTGCCCTGGATGTGAGCGTAAAACGCAATGCGTTTATGATCGATATGCTGAAAGAGCACCAGGTCGATCTGGTGGTGACAACACATCGTCCTGGACAGTTTGATTGTTTGACGCTGCGAACGTCCCCAACGCATTGGTACTGCGCTGCAGAATATGTGCTGCAAAAAGGCGATCCTATTCCGTTGGTGCTGCTAGACGATCCGAGCCCATTCCGCGATATGGCGCTTAATGCGCTGAATGAAGCCAATATTCCATGGCGTCTGGCCTATGTGGCTTCTACATTGCCGGCCGTACGTGCCGCTGTTAAGGCAGGGCTGGGCGTCACGGCACGTCCTGTTGAGATGATGAGTCCAGATTTACGTGTGTTAGGCCGTACAGATGGACTGCCAACTCTCCCGGACACGGAATATCTCCTTTGTCATAACACAGCCAGCAATAATGAACTGGCGAAAATCGTGTTCGACGCGATGGTGAGCTACCACAATCCATGGCAATTCGAGAATCTTACTCCGGAAGGGGGGGATGATTCCCTTGTTATTGAAAAGGATTTTCAGTGATCCGGATCCTACAATTCTCGTAACAATTTGTAATTGTAAAAAAAGGCCACTCGCGAGTCATTCTCGCGGAGTGGTTTTTTTTTGACAATAATATCAATATTATTATTATGCCTTTTAGAAATATCTGTTTATTTTCATCCGGATAATGAGTTTTGATGGATTTATGGGCATTTTGATTTTGAAATTTTGTTTTAGGTGCCAATGTTAAAAAAACAGTAAAAATGTTGCCGTTTTTTTGATTGGATTAACAAAAGCGTGTCTCAGATCAAGAAAATACTCCTATTTGGGGGGAGGAATCAGCGGCAAATCCTGTCAAAATAGGAGGGTAATATTACTTTTACTGCAAAACGGACACGATTCAACAGCATGCAGTTGACGTAAAGTCATCCACCCACCAGGGTTAAAGGGCATGAAATGTTAATGAGAATTGATCCGTGTGATTTAATGTGAAGAAACCTTTGTTAAAGTTGACAAAAGGTTATAGAAAGGAGTAAAAAACCACATCATTTTGCTGTCTATGTCTCATTTCTGACAGTCGATGTAAGGTTATTTATTCCTCCCCATGAATCGATGTGATGTCCATCTGCCAGTAAGAGCAGAGCTATAGGTATCACTTTTGATGAGTAAGCAATGAGTATGTCAACATCCACAGAAGTCGTCGCTCATCACTGGGCATTCGCAATCTTTCTTATTGTTGCCATAGGTCTGTGCTGCCTGATGTTAATCGGCGGCTGGTTCCTGGGCGGTCGCGCCCGCGCAAGGCACAAAAACACCCCATTTGAATCGGGTATCGATTCGGTAGGTACTGCACGCTTACGCCTGTCCGCCAAGTTCTATCTGGTGGCCATGTTCTTCGTTATCTTCGACGTTGAAGCGCTTTACCTGTTCGCATGGTCTACTTCAATTCGTGAAAGCGGATGGGTGGGCTTTGTCGAAGCCGCAATTTTCATTTTAGTGCTACTGGCCGGTCTGGTTTATCTGGTGCGCATCGGCGCTCTGGACTGGACACCGACGCGTTCACGCCGTGAACTGGTTAACCCGGAAAACAGTAACTCTAATCGTCAGCAGTAACAGCGAGGCAATAAGATGGATTATACGCTCACCCGCATAGATCCTAACGGTGAGAATGACCGTTACCCCCTGCAAAAACAGGAGATCGTAACCGACCCCCTGGAGCAAGAAATCAACAAAAGCGTGTACATGGGCAAGCTCGAACATGCCATGCACGATATGGTCAACTGGGGTCGTAAGAACTCAATCTGGCCATACAACTTTGGTCTTTCTTGCTGCTACGTTGAAATGGTGACGTCATTCACTGCGGTGCATGACGTTGCGCGTTTTGGTGCCGAGGTACTGCGTGCTTCACCACGTCAGGCTGACCTGATGGTGGTTGCGGGAACCTGCTTCACCAAAATGGCGCCTGTTATTCAGCGTCTTTACGATCAAATGCTCGAGCCGAAATGGGTTATTTCCATGGGGGCATGTGCAAACTCCGGTGGTATGTACGACATTTATTCTGTCGTGCAGGGCGTCGATAAATTTATCCCAGTGGATGTTTACATTCCTGGCTGTCCGCCACGTCCGGAAGCTTACATGCAGGCACTGATGCTGCTGCAGGATTCGATTGGCAAAGAGCGCCGTCCGCTTTCCTGGGTGGTTGGCGATCAGGGCGTGTATCGCGCCAATATGCAATCAGAGCGCGAGCGTAAACGCGGCGAACGTATCGCAGTGACCAACCTGCGTACGCCTGACGAAATTTAATTTACGCCTGCGGGCTGTGGAGAAACCCTTCGCATATCACTATACAAATAGCGCGAAGCCATGCCCGACAGTCACCACGGACCATTTGCAATGGTGAACAATATGACCGACTTAACCGCGCAAGCCGCTTGTCTTACCCGGGACCATCTGGATGACCCGGTCATCGGCGAACTGCGCAACCGTTTTGGGCCGGATGCCTTTACTGTTCAGGCCACCCGCACCGGGGTACCCGTCGTTTGGGTTAAGCGTGAACAATTACTGGAAGTGGGCGATTTCTTAAAGAAACTGCCAAAACCTTACGTCATGCTGTTTGACCTCCACGGCATGGATGAGCGCTTGCGCACGCACCGTCACGGTTTACCCGCGGCGGATTTTTCCGTTTTCTACCACCTGATCTCAATAGACCGCAATCGGGATATCATGCTCAAGGTGGCATTGTCTGAAAACGACATGCGCTTGCCAACGTTCACCAAACTTTTCCCGAACGCTAACTGGTATGAGCGTGAAACCTGGGAAATGTTCGGTATGACCTTCGACGGTCACCCGCATCTGACGCGTCTTCTGATGCCACCGACGTGGACGGGCCACCCGCTGCGTAAAGATTACCCGGCGCGTGCGACCGAATTCGATCCGTTTGAGCTGACGAAAGCGAAACAGGATCTGGAGATGGAAGCGCTGACGTTCAAGCCTGAAGACTGGGGCATGAAGCGCAGCACCGAAAACGAGGACTTCATGTTCCTCAACCTCGGCCCGAACCACCCGTCTTCACACGGTGCATTCCGTATTATCCTCCAGCTTGATGGCGAAGAGATTGTCGACTGCGTTCCTGATATCGGCTATCACCACCGTGGTGCTGAGAAGATGGGCGAGCGTCAGTCCTGGCACAGCTACATTCCGTACACCGACCGTATCGAATACCTCGGCGGCTGCGTGAACGAAATGCCTTACGTGCTGGCGGTAGAAAAATTAGCGGGCATTACCGTTCCGGACCGCGTGAATGTCATTCGCGTCATGCTCTCCGAACTGTTCCGTATCAACAGCCATTTGCTGTACATCTCTACGTTCATTCAGGACGTCGGTGCGATGACACCGGTCTTCTTCGCCTTTACCGACCGTCAAAAAATCTACGATGTCGTCGAAGCCATTACCGGTTTTCGTATGCATCCAGCCTGGTTCCGTATCGGCGGTGTTGCACACGATCTGCCGCGCGGCTGGGATAAGCTGCTGCGTGATTTCCTCGACTGGATGCCAAAGCGTCTGGACTCATACGAGAAAGCCGCGCTGCGTAACACCATTCTGATTGCCCGCTCTAAGGGTGTCGCCGCTTACGGTGCGAAAGAAGCCCTGGATTGGGGTTGTACCGGTGCTGCGTTGCGTGCGACAGGGATTGATTTTGACGTGCGTAAAGCGCGCCCATATTCAGGCTATGAAAACTTCGACTTTGAAGTCCCGGTTGGCGGCGGTGTTTCTGACTGCTACACCCGCGTGATGCTGAAAGTTGAAGAGCTGCGCCAAAGCTTGCGTATTCTTGAGCAGTGTCTCAACAACATGCCGGAAGGCCCGTTCAAGGCGGATCACCCGCTGACTACGCCGCCACCTAAAGAGCGTACGCTGCAACATATCGAAACCCTGATCACCCACTTCCTGCAGGTTTCGTGGGGTCCGGTTATGCCGGCCAACGAATCCTTCCAGATGATTGAGGCGACCAAGGGTATCAACAGTTATTACCTGACCAGCGATGGCAGCACCATGAGCTACCGTACTCGTATCCGTACCCCGAGCTTTGCGCATTTGCAGCAAATTCCGGTGGCGGTACGCGGCAGCCTGGTGTCCGACTTGATCGTCCATCTGGGTAGTATCGATTTTGTTATGTCAGATGTGGACCGCTAATTATGCACGAGAATCAACAACCACAAACCGAGGCTTTTGAGCTGAGTGCGGCAGAACGTGCGGCGATTGAGCACGAGATGCACCACTACGAAGACCCGCGTGCGGCGTCCATTGAAGCGCTGAAAATCGTTCAGAAACAGCGCGGTTGGGTGCCAGATGGCGCGATTTATGCGATCGCTGAAGTGCTCGGCATTCCGGCAAGTGATGTAGAAGGGGTGGCAACGTTCTACAGCCAAATCTTCCGCCAGCCGGTTGGCCGTCACGTGATCCGCTATTGCGACAGCGTGGTGTGTCATATCACGGGTTATCAGGGAATTCAGGCCGCGCTCGAGAAAAAACTCGACATTAAGCCAGGGCAAACGACGTTTGACGGTCGTTTTACTCTGCTGCCGACCTGCTGCCTGGGTAACTGCGACAAGGGGCCGAGCATGATGATTGATGAGGACACTCACAGCCATCTGACTCCGGAAGCGATTCCTGACCTGCTGGAGCAGTACAAATGAAAACTGTAATTCGTACTGCTGAAACTCATCCGCTGACCTGGCGTCTGCGCGATGATAAACAGCCGGTATGGCTCGATGAATATCAAAGCAAAAACGGTTACGAAGGTGCTCGCAAAGCGCTTGCTGGCATGGCGCCGGATGAAATCGTTAATGCGGTGAAAGATGCTGGCCTGAAAGGGCGCGGTGGTGCAGGCTTTTCCACGGGTCTTAAGTGGAGCCTGATGCCGAAAGACGAATCCATGAATATCCGTTACCTGCTGTGTAACGCCGATGAAATGGAACCCGGCACCTACAAAGACCGCCTGCTGATGGAACAGCTGCCACACCTGCTGGTGGAAGGCATGCTGATCTCGGCGTTTGCGCTGAAAGCGTATCGCGGCTACATCTTCCTGCGCGGTGAGTACATCGAAGCGGCAGAAAATCTGCGTCGTGCGATTGCCGAAGCCACCGAAGCGGGTCTGCTTGGCAAAAATATTCTCGGCACCGGTTTTGACTTCGAACTGTTCGTGCATACCGGGGCAGGGCGCTACATCTGCGGTGAAGAAACCGCGCTGATTAACTCCCTTGAAGGCCGTCGTGCGAACCCGCGCTCCAAGCCACCGTTCCCGGCAAGTTCCGGCGTGTGGGGTAAACCGACCTGTGTGAACAACGTCGAAACCCTGTGTAACGTTCCGGCAATCCTGGCGAACGGCGTGGAGTGGTATCAAAACATCTCTACCAGTAAAGATGCCGGCACAAAACTGATGGGCTTCTCTGGTCGCGTCAAAAATCCAGGTCTTTGGGAATTACCGTTCGGTACCACCGCGCGTGAAATCCTTGAAGACTACGCTGGCGGTATGCGCGATGGGCTTAAATTCAAAGCCTGGCAGCCGGGCGGCGCAGGTACAGACTTCCTGACCGAAGCGCATCTTGACCTGCCAATGGAATTTGAAAGCATTGGTAAAGCAGGTAGCCGTCTGGGGACTGCGCTGGCGATGGCCGTTGACCACGAAATTGGTATGGTGCCGCTGGTTCGCAACCTGGAAGAGTTCTTCGCTCGCGAGTCCTGCGGCTGGTGCACACCGTGCCGTGATGGTTTGCCGTGGAGCGTGAAGATCCTGCGTGCTCTTGAACGTGGCGAAGGCCAGCCTGGTGATATCGAAACACTTGAGCAACTGTGTCGATTCCTTGGTCCGGGCAAAACCTTCTGTGCCCACGCACCTGGCGCCGTTGAGCCTCTGCAAAGCGCGATTAAATATTTCCGCGAAGAATTCGAAGCAGGCATCAAGCAGCAGTTCAGCAATACCCATGCAATAAGCGGTATTCAGCCGAACCTGCTAAAAGCGCGCTGGTAGTTTCTTACGCACAAGCGTTCAGGTTGCATCAAGGCAGCGGCGGAGTGGATTCCAGGAGCTTACATCAGTAAGTGACGGGAGTAAGCGAGGGAAGCTAACGCCGAAGCGGCCTGAAGGATGAAGCGTAAAAGAATTTTGATTAACGCTCGGATTTATTCGAGCCAACTGGAAGCATGCTAATGGCTACGATTCATGTAGACGGCAAAGAATACGAAGTCAACGGGGCGGACAACCTGCTAGAAGCTTGTCTGTCTCTTGGCCTTGATATTCCGTATTTTTGCTGGCATCCGGCGCTGGGAAGCGTCGGTGCTTGCCGCCAGTGTGCGGTGAAGCAATACCAAAACGCGGAAGACACGCGTGGTCGCCTGGTGATGTCCTGTATGACACCAGCAACCGAAGGCACCTTTATTTCTATCGACGACGCCGAAGCGAAACAGTTCCGTGAAAGCGTGGTGGAATGGTTAATGACCAACCACCCGCACGACTGTCCGGTCTGTGAAGAGGGCGGTAACTGCCACCTTCAGGATATGACCGTGATGACGGGTCATAGTTTCCGTCGCTATCGCTTTACCAAACGTACCCACCGTAACCAGGATTTGGGGCCGTTCATCTCGCATGAAATGAACCGCTGTATCGCCTGTTACCGTTGCGTGCGTTACTACAAAGATTACGCAGATGGCGAAGATTTGGGCGTCTATGGCGCACATGACAACGTCTACTTTGGTCGTCCGGAAGACGGTACGCTTGAAAGCGAATTCTCCGGCAACCTGGTAGAAATCTGCCCGACCGGCGTGTTCACTGATAAAACACACTCCGAGCGCTACAACCGTAAGTGGGACATGCAGTTTGCGCCAAGCATCTGCCAGCAATGTTCTCTTGGCTGTAACACCAGCCCGGGTGAGCGTTATGGTGAACTGCGTCGTATCGAAAACCGTTATAACGGTACCGTTAACCACTACTTCCTGTGCGACCGTGGCCGTTTCGGCTATGGCTATGTAAACCTGAAAGACCGTCCGCGTCAGCCGGTTCAGCGCCGTGGCGATGATGTCATCACCCTGAACGCAGAACAGGCAATGCAGGGCGCGGCAGACATTCTGCGTCAGTCTAAGAAGGTCATCGGCATCGGTTCTCCACGTGCCAGCGTTGAAAGCAACTTTGCTCTACGTGAGCTGGTGGGTGCGGAAAACTTCTACACCGGTATTGCTAACGGTGAGCAAGAACGTCTGCAACTAGTCCTGAAAGTGCTGCGCGAAGGCGGTATTCGTACTCCTGCGCTGCGCGAAATCGAATCCTACGATGCCGTTCTGGTGCTGGGTGAAGATCTGACGCAAACGGGCGCGCGCGTTGCTTTGGCAGTTCGTCAGGCAGTGAAAGGTAAAGCACGTGAAATGGCAGCCGCCCAGAAAGTGGCTGACTGGCAGATTGCGGCGATCATGAACATCGGCCAGCGTGCCAAACATCCGCTGTTTGTCACCAACGTCGACAACACGCGTCTTGACGACATCGCTGCGTGGACCTATCGCGCACCGGTTGAAGATCAGGCGCGTCTTGGTTTTGCGATTGCACATGCGTTGGATAACAGCGCGCCGGCCGTTGACGGTCTGGATCGCGATTTGCAAAACAAGATCGACGTGATCGTGCAGGCGCTGGCGGGTGCGAAGAAACCTCTGATTATTTCCGGTACCAATGCCGGAAGTGCGGATGTGATTCAGGCTGCAGCAAACGTCGCGAAAGCCCTGAAAGGCCGGGGTGCTGACGTTGGCGTGACCATGATCGCTCGCGCGGTGAACAGCATGGGTCTGGGTATGATCGGCGGCGGCTCTCTGGAAGAGGCGCTCAGCGAACTCGAAACCGGAGCGGCTGATGGTGTCATCGTGCTTGAGAACGACCTGCATCGCCATGCCTCTGCTGCACGCGTTGATGCTGCACTTTCCAAAGCGCCGCTGGTGATGGTGATTGACCATCAGCGTACGGCGATTATGGACAAAGCGCACCTCGTGCTATCTGCGGCAAGCTTTGCGGAAAGCGACGGTACGGTCATCAACAACGAAGGCCGCGCGCAGCGTTTCTTCCAGGTTTATGACCCGTCGTACTACGACAGCAACATTGTGATGCTGGAAAGCTGGCGCTGGCTGCACTCGCTGCACAGCACCGTTCAGAGCCGCGAAGTGGACTGGACGCAGCTTGACCACGTTATCGATGCGGTTGTGGAAAAACTGCCTCACCTGGCGGGCATTAAAGACGCTGCGCCAGATGCGAGCTTCCGTATCCGCGGTCAGAAACTGGCCCGTGAACCGCATCGTTACAGTGGCCGTACTGCGATGCGCGCCAATATTAGCGTGCATGAACCGCGTCAGCCGCAGGATAAAGACACGATGTTTGCCTTCTCAATGGAAGGGAACAACCAACCGTCTGCTCCGCGCTCTCAGGTTCCATTTGCATGGGCACCGGGCTGGAACTCCCCGCAGGCATGGAACAAATTCCAGTCTGAAGTGGGCGGTTCTCTGCGCCACGGCGATCCAGGCGTACGTCTGATTGAAGCCAGCGAAACGGTTCTGGATTACTACACGACCGTTCCGGCAAGTTTTGAGGCTCAGGAAGGCAACTGGCGTATCGCGCCGTATTACCATCTGTTTGGAAGCGATGAGATGTCCCAGCGTTCCCCTGTGTTCCAGACGCGCATGCCGCAGCCCTACATCAAGCTCAATCCGGCGGATGCCGCGAAGCTTGGCGTCAATGCGGGCAGCCAAATCTCCTTTAGCTACGAAGGCCAGACAATCAGCTTGCCGCTGATTATCGCCGAAGGTCTGACAGCAGGGCAGGTGGGTCTGCCGATGGGATTACCGGGTATTGCACCGGTCCTGGCGGGCGCGCGTCTTGATAATCTGCAGGAGGCACAAGCATGAGTTGGTTAACGCCGGATCTTATCGACATTCTGTTAAGCATCCTGAAAGCGATTGTCATTCTGCTGGTGGTGGTCACCTGCGGTGCGTTCATGAGCTTTGGTGAGCGTCGTCTGCTCGGTCTGTTCCAGAACCGTTATGGACCGAACCGTGTTGGCTGGGGTGGTTCACTCCAGCTGGTCGCGGACATGATCAAGATGTTCTTTAAAGAAGACTGGATCCCGAAATTCTCGGACCGCGTCATCTTTACCCTTGCGCCGATGATCGCGTTCACCTCGTTGCTGCTGGCATTCGCCATCGTTCCGGTTAGCCCGACCTGGGTTGTGGCTGACCTGAATATCGGGATTTTATTCTTCCTGATGATGGCTGGCCTTGCGGTGTACGCGGTGCTGTTCGCGGGATGGTCCAGTAATAACAAATACTCGCTGCTGGGTGCGATGCGTGCTTCCGCGCAGACGCTGAGCTACGAAGTGTTCCTCGGACTCTCCCTGATGGGCGTGGTGGCGCAAGCCGGTTCATTCAACATGACCGACATCGTCAACAACCAGGCCGACATCTGGAACGTGATCCCGCAGTTCTTTGGTTTTGTCACCTTTGCTATCGCGGGTGTGGCTGTGTGTCACCGTCACCCATTTGACCAGCCAGAAGCCGAACAGGAACTGGCGGATGGTTACCACATTGAATATTCCGGTATGAAATTCGGTCTGTTCTTCGTGGGCGAGTACATCGGTATCGTCACCATTTCCGCGCTGATGGTCACGCTGTTCTTTGGTGGCTGGCACGGTCCGTTCTTACCGCCGTTCATCTGGTTCGCGCTGAAAACCGCGTTCTTCATGATGATGTTCATTTTGATTCGCGCCTCATTACCGCGTCCGCGTTATGACCAGGTAATGTCCTTCGGCTGGAAAGTGTGCCTGCCGCTGACGCTAGTCAACTTGTTGGTAACGGCGGCTGTCATTCTCTGGCAGGCGCAATAGGGGCGAATAGATCATGACCTTGAAAGAATTATTAGTAGGCGCCGGCACCCAGATTCGCAGTATCTGGATGATCGGGCTGCACGCGTTTGCAAAACGCGAAACCCAGATGTATCCGGAAGAGCCGGTATATCTGCCGCCGCGCTACCGTGGACGTATCGTGCTTTCCCGCGATCCGGACGGCGAAGAGCGTTGCGTTGCCTGTAACCTGTGTGCGGTAGCGTGTCCGGTGGGCTGTATCTCTTTGCAGAAAGCAGAGACCAAAGACGGCCGCTGGTACCCTGAGTTTTTCCGCATCAACTTCTCGCGCTGCATTTTCTGCGGTCTGTGTGAAGAAGCGTGCCCAACCACGGCGATTCAGCTGACTCCCGATTTTGAAATGGGTGAGTACAAGCGCCAGGACCTGGTGTACGAGAAAGAGGATCTGCTGATTTCCGGTCCGGGCAAATACCCGGAATATAACTTCTACCGGATGGCGGGTATGGCAATCGACGGCAAAGATAAGGGCGAAGCAGAGAACGAAGCTAAGCCTATCGACGTCAAGAGCCTGTTACCGTAAGGAGAAGGGCAATGGAATTCGCTTTTTATATCTGTGGCCTCATCGCCATCCTGGCCACGCTGCGAGTGATCACGCACACCAACCCGGTGCATGCGCTGCTGTATCTGATCATCTCGCTGCTGGCTATTTCCGGCGTGTTTTTCGCGCTTGGCGCGCATTTCGCGGGTGCACTGGAAATCATCGTCTACGCGGGCGCCATTATGGTTCTCTTCGTGTTCGTCGTGATGATGTTGAACCTGGGCGGTGCTGAAATCGAACAGGAACGTCAGTGGCTGAAGCCGCAAGTGTGGATTGGTCCGGCTATTTTGTCGGCCATCATGCTGGTAGTTATCGTTTACGCCATTCTGGGTGTTAACGACCAGGGCATTGACGGTACGCCAATTAGCGCTAAAGAAGTGGGTATTGCGCTGTTCGGCCCGTACGTTCTGGCGGTTGAACTGGCTTCGATGCTGCTGCTGGCGGGTCTGGTTGTGGCATTCCACGTTGGGCGCGAAGAGCGTGCTGGCGAAGTGCTGAGCAACCGTACTGACGATCGCGCGAAAAGAAAAACGGAGGAGCGCGCATGATTCCTTTAACACATGGACTGATCCTCGCCGCGATTTTATTCGTTCTCGGGCTGACGGGTTTGGTTATCCGCCGTAATCTGCTGTTTATGCTGATCGGTCTGGAAATCATGATTAATGCTTCCGCGCTGGCCTTTGTGGTCGCGGGTAGCTATTGGGGTCAGCCTGATGGGCAGGTTATGTACATTCTCGCTATCAGCCTTGCGGCTGCAGAAGCGAGTATTGGCCTGGCGCTGTTGCTGCAGCTCCATCGTCGCCGCCAGAACCTGAACATCGATTCAGTAAGTGAGTTGCGTGGATGAACATGCTTGCCTTAACCATTATTTTTCCTTTGATTGGCTTCTTGCTGCTGGCATTCTCCCGCGGCCGCTGGTCGGAAAATCTGTCCGCAACGGTGGGCATTGGCTCAATCGGCCTTGCTGCGCTGGTCACAGCGTATGCGGGAATTGACTTCTTTAACAACGGCAAGCAGGCCTTCAGCGTACCGCTGTGGACCTGGATGTCGGTCGGTGATTTCAACATCGGTTTCAACCTCGTACTGGATGGTCTGTCATTGACCATGCTGTCGGTGGTGACCGGTGTCGGCTTCCTGATCCACATGTTCGCCTCCTGGTATATGCGCGGTGAAGAGGGATATTCTCGCTTCTTCGCGTACACCAACTTGTTTATCGCGAGCATGGTGATTCTGGTACTGGGCGATAACCTGCTGCTGATGTATCTCGGCTGGGAAGGCGTGGGGCTGTGTTCCTACCTGCTGATCGGTTTCTATTACACCGATCCGAAGAATGGCGCAGCGGCCATGAAAGCGTTCGTCGTGACCCGCGTGGGTGACGTGTTCCTCGCTTTCGCGCTGTTCATTCTTTACAACGAACTGGGCACGCTGAACTTCCGCGAAATGGTGGAACTGGCTCCGGCTCACTTCGAAGCAGGCAATAACATGCTGACGTGGGCGACCCTGATGCTGCTGGGTGGTGCTGTGGGTAAATCCGCGCAGCTGCCGTTGCAGACCTGGCTTGCCGACGCGATGGCCGGTCCAACGCCTGTTTCCGCGCTGATCCACGCTGCAACCATGGTAACCGCGGGTGTTTACCTGATTGCCCGTACACACGGCCTGTTCCTGATGACGCCAGAAATTCTGCATCTGGTCGGTATCGTGGGTGCGATAACGCTGGTTATGGCGGGCTTTGCCGCGCTGGTTCAGACCGACATCAAACGCGTTCTTGCCTACTCCACCATGAGCCAGATCGGGTATATGTTCCTGGCGCTGGGTGTGCAGGCGTGGGATGCGGCGATTTTCCATCTGATGACGCATGCGTTCTTTAAAGCGCTGCTGTTCCTCTCGTCTGGTTCGGTGATTCTGGCCTGCCACCACGAGCAGAATATCTTCAAGATGGGCGGTCTGCGCAAATCCATTCCACTGGTGTATGTCTGCTTCCTGGTGGGTGGCGCGGCGCTGTCAGCGCTGCCAATCATCACCGCGGGCTTCTTCAGTAAGGACGAAATCCTTGCAGGAGCTATGGCGAATGGTCATATCAATCTGATGGTGGCAGGTCTGGTCGGTGCGTTTATGACCTCTCTGTACACCTTCCGTATGATTTTCATCGTCTTCCACGGCAAAGAACAAATTCACGCGCATGCAGGGAAGGGGATTACCCATCATCTGCCGCTGATTGTGCTGCTGGTGCTGTCTACTTTCGTCGGCGCAATGATTGTTCCGCCATTGCAGGGCGTGCTGCCAGATACCACCGAGCTTGAGCACGGCCGCGTTCTGACGCTTGAAATCACCTCGGGTGTGGTCGCTATCGCGGGCATCCTGATTGCTGCATGGCTGTGGCTGGGCAAACGCACTCTGGTGACGTCAATTGCCAACAGCGCGCCAGGGCGTCTGCTGAGTACCCTGTGGTACAACGCATGGGGCTTCGACTGGCTGTACGACAAGATTTTCGTCAAGCCATTCCTGGGTATTGCGTGGCTGCTCAAACGTGACCCGATGAACTCTATGATGAACATCCCGGCGATTCTTTCCCGCTTTGCAGGTAAAGGCCTGCTGTTGAGCGAGAACGGGTATCTGCGCTGGTATGTCGCATCAATGAGCATCGGCGCGGTTGTGGTGCTGGCTCTGCTGATGGTGTTGCGTTGAGTTTGATGGTTGTGTGAATAGGCCCGGTGAAATCCCGGGCCTGTGAACTAAGAATACATTTAGATTACTTTCCTGAAGTACAGGCTTTTCGACGTTGAGTATGACGAACGAAACAGCCTGGGCAGGAGTAAAAATAAGGGACATACTTAGCTATGTTATTGCCTTGGTTGATATTAATTCCCTTCATTGGTGGATTCCTGTGCTGGCAGACTGAACGCTTTGGCGTGAAGATGCCGCGCTGGATTGCGCTGATCACCATGGGATTGACGTTTCTGCTTGGCCTGCAACTTTGGTTGCAGGGCGGCTATTCTTTGACCCAGTCTGCGGGTCTTCCGCAGTGGCAATCTGAATTTATCCTGCCGTGGATCCCACGTTTTGGCATCACAATCCATTTGGCAATCGACGGTCTGTCGCTGCTGATGGTGGTGCTGACGGGTCTGCTCGGTGTTCTGGCGGTACTGTGCTCCTGGCGAGAAATCGAAAAATACCAGGGCTTTTTCCACCTGAACCTGATGTGGATTTTGGGCGGCGTCATCGGCGTGTTCCTGGCCATCGACATGTTCCTGTTCTTCTTCTTCTGGGAAATGATGCTGGTGCCGATGTACTTCCTGATCGCGCTGTGGGGCCACAAGGCATCCGACGGTAAAACGCGTATCACGGCGGCAACCAAGTTCTTCATCTACACCCAGGCGAGTGGTCTGGTGATGTTGATTGCGATCCTGGGACTGGTCTTTGTGCATCACAATGCGACCGGCGTCTGGACCTTCAACTATGAAGAGTTGCTGAAAACGCCAATGTCGCACGGCGTTGAATATCTGCTGATGCTCGGTTTCTTCATCGCGTTTGCGGTGAAAATGCCGGTTGTTCCGCTGCACGGTTGGCTGCCAGATGCACACTCCCAGGCACCAACGGCGGGTTCTGTTGACCTGGCGGGGATTTTGCTCAAAACCGCGGCCTACGGTCTGCTGCGTTTCGCACTGCCGCTGTTCCCGAACGCTTCTGCTGAGTTCGCCCCGATTGCAATGTGGCTGGGTGTTATCGGTATCTTCTACGGCGCATGGATGGCTTTCACGCAGTACGACATCAAACGTCTTATCGCGTACACCTCCGTTTCCCACATGGGCTTCGTGCTGATTGCTATCTACACCGGCAGCCAGCTTGCGTACCAGGGGGCGGTTATCCAGATGATCGCGCACGGTCTCTCTGCGGCAGGTCTGTTCATTCTGTGCGGTCAGCTGTACGAACGTCTGCATACCCGCGACATGCGCATGATGGGCGGTCTGTGGAGCAAAATTAAATGGTTGCCAGCGCTGTCCATGTTCTTCGCAGTTGCGACGCTGGGTATGCCGGGCACCGGTAACTTTGTCGGCGAATTCATGATTCTGTTCGGCAGCTTCAAAGTGGTTCCGGTTATTACCGTTGTCTCCACTTTCGGCCTGGTCTTCGCGTCCGTGTACTCGCTGGCGATGCTGCACCGCGCTTACTTCGGTAAAGCGAAGAGTGAAATCGCGGCGCAAGAGCTGCCGGGGATGTCGCTGCGCGAGCTGTCCATCGTTCTGTTACTGGTCGTACTGCTGGTGCTGCTGGGCTTATATCCGCAGCCAATTCTGGATACTTCGCATTCCGCGATGGGTAACATCCAGCAGTGGTTTGTTAATTCTGCTTCTACTACAAGGCCGTAAATCGCCATGACAATAACTCCACAACAACTGATCGCGCTGCTACCGCTGCTGATCGTCGGATTGACGGTGGTGGTTGTGATGCTCTCCATTGCGTGGCGACGCAATCACTTCCTGAATGCCACGCTGTCGGTTCTGGGTCTGAACGCTGCGTTAGTCTCCCTCTGGTTTGTTGGCCAGGTGGGCGCTATGGATGTCACCCCGCTGATGCGTGTTGACGGCTTTGCCATGCTGTACACTGGGCTGGTGCTTCTGGCGAGCCTGGCAACCTGTACTTTTGCGTACCCGTGGCTTGAAGGCTATTACGACAACAAAGAAGAGTTTTATCTGCTGGTCCTGATCGCCTCACTGGGTGGGATTCTGCTGGCAAACGCCAACCATCTGGCGGCGCTGTTCCTCGGTATTGAGCTGATCTCTCTGCCGCTGTTTGGCCTGATTGGCTATGCGTACCGTCAAAAGCGCTCTCTGGAAGCGAGTATCAAGTATACGATTCTGTCTGCTGCGGCCTCGTCTTTCCTGCTGTTTGGTATTGCGCTGCTGTACGCACAGTCCGGTAATCTCTCTTTCGTCGCACTGGGCAAGAGTCTTGGCGACAACATGCTGCATGAACCGCTGCTGCTGGCGGGTCTGGGCATGATGATCGTGGGTCTTGGCTTCAAGCTTTCTCTGGTTCCGTTCCACCTGTGGACGCCAGACGTATACCAGGGCGCACCGGCTCCGGTTTCCACCTTCCTGGCGACGGCGAGCAAAATCGCTATCTTCAGCGTGGTGATGCGTCTGTTCCTGTACGCTCCAGTGGGTGACAGTGAAGCCGTACGTGTGGTGCTGGGCGTGATTGCATTCGCCTCCATCATCTTCGGTAACCTGATGGCGCTGAGTCAGACCAATATCAAGCGTCTGCTCGGCTACTCCTCTATCTCCCATCTGGGCTACCTGATGGTGGCATTGATCGCGTTGCAGAACGGTTCAATGTCAATGGAAACGGTCGGTGTTTATCTGGCAGGTTACCTGTTCAGCAGCCTCGGCGCGTTCGGTGTGGTCAGCCTGATGTCCAGCCCTTACCGTGGCCCGGATGCTGATTCACTGTTCTCCTACCGTGGTCTGTTCTGGCACCGTCCGATTCTGTCTGCGGTTATGACCGTGATGATGCTGTCTCTGGCCGGTATTCCGATGACGCTGGGCTTTATCGGTAAATTCTACGTGCTGGCGGTCGGTGTACAGGCTGGTCTGTGGTGGCTGACCGCTGCGGTGGTTATCGGCTCTGCAATTGGTTTGTACTACTACCTGCGTGTAGCGGTCAGCTTGTATCTGAGCGCGCCGCAACAGCTTAACCGCGATGCGCCAACCAACTGGCAGTACAGCGCGGGCGGTATTGTGGTGCTGATTTCTGCACTGCTGGTGCTGATCTTCGGTATCTATCCGCAACCGCTGATCACGCTCGTGCAGCACGCGATGCCGTTGATGTAAGCAATGCATGAAACAAAAAAACCCGCTTCGGCGGGTTTTTTTATGGTTTGCCCCTTTGCTCTGTAGGAGAGGGACGCGGTTTGGGCATCAGCCCGTACCGCAACTCAGCCGCGACGGCTAATCAGCGGACCGTCAATTTTCTTCGCGGAACGATCCAGCACTTCTTCAATCACTGCGGACAGTTCGTTCAGTTCGAACTTAGCCACATAGCCATCTGCTTTTACCTTACGAATATGATCTTCGTTGGCGTTTCCAGAAAGGGAAGAGTGGATCACCACCGGGATGTGTTTGAGAATTTCATCGGTTTTGATTTTGCGCGTCAGCGTGAAACCATCCATCTCCGGCATCTCAAGATCGGTTAAGACCAGTGAAATTTTATCGGTGATCGGGACGCCTTCTGCCTGCGCTTGCGCGGCCAGTACGCCAATTTTTTCCCACGCTTCTTTACCAGTGATGTGCATTTCGGCAGGAATGTTCATCGCTTCCAGCCCTTTTTCCAGCATAGAACGCGCGACTTTCGAATCTTCCGCAACAATTGCCACAGCGCCTGGCTTGATATTGAATTTGGTTGTATTCAGGTTAGTTGCATGCAGATCGTGATTGGATGGCGTGATGTCATACAGGATCTGCTCAACGTCGAGCACCATTGCCAGATCGTTCGTATCCGTATTTTCATCAAGACACGCGATGCTGGTGATGTAGCGGCCGCTGACGGCCGTTGCAGCATGAACTTGTTTCCAGTCGAGACGCATAATGTTCTCAACGGATTCCACAGCAAACGCCTGCACGCTGCGAGCGTATTCGGTAATGAGCAGAATATTCAGTCCGGTAGCCGGTTTACAACCCGCCACGGCCGCCAAATCGATAACTGGAATCACCTGATCGCGAATATTCACCATTCCCATCAGCGGCGATTTCATGCCCGCAGGTTTAGTGAATTCAGGCATAGGAACAATTTCGCGCAGTTTGAAAACGTTAATGCCAAACAGCTCAGACTTATTTTCATTCAACGACGTACCAAGACGGAACAATAAAAGTTCGAATCGGTTTGACAGGGTGAGATTCGCCCTGTCATCAATATCTTTCTGGAAATTATCCATTCTACCCTCAAGTGAGATGCTTGCCTTTTAATCGTTATCGGCACGCGGAGGGAAAAGTGAAGGGCTAAACGTAAACCTGCATGAAATCTTGCGCCAGTTCGCATTCCGGGAACACCTCCTGGCACTCTTTAAGCAATAATTCGCAACCCTGTGCGTCGTAGCGCGAACTGACATGCGTGACGAGCAGTTTACCCGCAGAGGCGTCTCGGGCAAGCTGAGCGGCCTGACGCGTGGAGCTGTGACCGCGGCGGTTTGCCTTCTCCTCCATCGCCGCCTCGAGCGTCGCTTCATGGACGATCACATCAGCATGTCTGGCCAGCGCAAGCGCCGCAGGGCAGGGGGCCGTATCGCCAAAAATCACCAGCGTTTTACCCGGCTGTGGCGCTGAAAGATAATTCTGACCGTTCACAATACGCCCATCCTCCAGTGTCACCGTGTCGCCGTGCTTCAGCCGCTGGAAAAGCGGACCAGGCTTTACGCCATCGGCGATCAGCGCTGCGGCATCCAGCGCTCCGGGTTTGTCGTGCTCTTCAATGCGATACCCGTAGCATTCCACTGGGTGATTTAGCGCGCCTGCGGTCACGGTATAATGCTCATCTTCAAACACCACGCCTTCGTTCACTTCAACGATCTCAAGCGGGTAATCGGTCCATGAACCGCTCAAACGCAACGCGGTTTCTGTAAACTCGCGAATCCCCGCAGGGCCGTAGAGGGTCAGCGGATTGACGTTTCCGGCCATTGAGCGGCTGCATAACAATCCAGGCAAACCAAACACGTGATCGCCATGCAAATGGGTGATAAAAATTTTATCGAGCTTACCGGGATGATAAGGCGTATGTAACAGCTGATGCTGTGTCCCTTCACCGCAATCAAAAAGCCACAGGCCAGCGCGCGTGGGATGCTGCAAATCCAGCAGTATTGCCGTCACGTTTCGCGAGCGGGTTGGCACGCCCGCAGATGTGCCAAGAAAAATCAGTTCCATAACGCCATCAGACTCTTTGCTAACGAGAAAGTGTTTAGTATAACGGGATGATACCCAATAAGGAGCCTGACATGATTCAGTGGCAAGATTTACATCATAGCGAGCTGACCGTCCCGGTCCTGTATGACGTCCTCAAATTGCGCTGTGAAGTGTTTGTCGTCGAACAGACCTGTCCGTATCAGGATATTGACGGCGATGACCTGATCGGCGAAAACCGCCATATTCTCGGCTGGAAGGATAACGCGCTGGTGGCGTATGCGAGGATTCTGAAAAGTGACGAGGACATTGAGCCGGTGGTGATTGGCCGCGTGATTATCAGCAGCAAAGCGCGCGGCGAAAAACTGGGTTATGCGTTGATGGAACAAACGCTCTCAGCATGCGAAAAACAGTGGCCTGACAAGGCGTTATACCTCGGAGCGCAGGCTCATCTCCAGCCTTTCTATGCCCATTTTGGATTTGCGCCTGTCACGCAAGTTTACGACGAAGATGGCATTCCGCACATCGGCATGGCGAGAGAAACGAAACAGGCGCAATGAGTTGTCGTTGTCTATAGTTACCGAACTAATGCACTCATATGGAGAAAACTATGTCATTTCAATCCTGGGATACCCGTATCGATGACGATCTGGCGCTGCTAAGCGAGACGCTGGAAGAAGTGCTGCGTTCTTCGGGCGATCCGGCCGATCAAAAATACATTGAGCTTAAAGCACGTGCTGAACAGGCGCTGGAGGACGTGAAAAATCGCGTGAGTCATGCGTCCGATAATTATTATTATCGCGCCAAAAAAGCGGTTTATCGTGCGGATGACTATGTGCATGAAAAACCGTGGCAAGGTATTGGCGTAGGCGCCGCTGCGGGTCTGGTTTTGGGGCTGTTGCTCGCCCGCCGCTAATATTACGCACGAACGGTTGACCCCTCCCTATACGTGGGTACTGCTTTTTATTACCAGTACCCCGTATAATATGAGGTTTTTATAGAGGGGAGAACCGCGTGCACTCGATTTCCATCGCGCTGGAACGTCTTGGCGACTTTCTGCAACAAGATATTCCAGCCACGCCCGGTCTGCGTCACTTCGACGTCTCCTTCCCCTTAAACGATGCGTTTGATCCTCTTGCCTGGTTAGGGGCGCAGATCGCCTATCCGCAGTTTTACTGGCAACAACGCAGCGGTGATGAAGAGATAGCTGCGCTTGGCGTAGCAGAATCCTTTTCAACGCTGTCGGCCGCTCGCCAGTTTTTAAGTGACCGCTACGCCTCCCCCGATACCCGCATTTGCGGTCTCAACGCCTTTACCCCCGGACAGAGCCATTTATTTTTGCCGCGCCTGCTATGGCTGCGTACGGGCGGGGCGGCGACTTTACGGCTCACTCTGTCGAGCGAGCTATCTTTACAAGACGATGCCCGGTGTGCCCTCGAATTTTTGCAGCAGCTCCAGGCTATCAGGCCGATAACCACGCTCTCATCGCACATCGTGCGCGAAACGCATCTGCCCGCACGGCCAGAATGGTTGAGTTTGGTTTCGCAGGCGACGGATGCCATTGCACGCGGTGAATTTGAAAAAGTGGTACTAGCGCGTGCAACCGATTTGCAGTTTGACCAACGCGTCACGGCCATTTCACTGATGGCGGCCAGCCGACGAATCAATCATAACTGTTATCATTTCTGCATGATGTTTGACGCGCAGAACGCCTTTATGGGCTCATCCCCGGAGCGACTGTGGCGGCGACGTGGCAAACGTCTGCGCACCGAAGCGCTTGCCGGAACGGTTGCCAGCCATGCTGACGACGCGCAGAGTCATCGTTTGGGTGAATGGCTGCTAAACGACGACAAAAATCAGCGCGAAAATATGTTGGTTGTAGAAGATATTTGCCAGCGTTTACAGCATCATACTCAGGCGCTTGAAGTGCTTCCGGCACAAATTGTGCGTCTGCGAAAGGTGCAGCATTTGCGCCGGTGTATCTGGACGGAACTGAAAACCGCCGATGATGAACAATGCCTGCATTTATTGCAGCCAACCGCTGCCGTTGCAGGATTACCCCGCGATCCCGCGCGCGGCTTTATTCTGCGCAAAGAACCCTTTGAGCGCGAGTGGTACGCCGGCTCTGCGGGTTATCTTTCACCGGAGCAAAGCGAATTCTGCGTCACGTTGCGCTGTGCGCGCGTGAGCGACAACGCGGTAAGACTCTATGCGGGAGCGGGGATTGTTAGCGGATCCGTTCCCGAAGAAGAGTGGCAGGAGATAGAGAATAAAGCCGCAGGGCTGAGAACATTGCTCCTTATGGATTAATACTGAGTCGCACATTCCCGATTCATATCAAAATTCAATCTGTCTCTATTATTTATACTGTGCCTTAATATTGATACCGGACAATTTCATGTCAGTAAGTTCTTTTAACCGACGCTGGGCGGCGGTCATTCTTGAAGCCCTCACTCGCCATGGCGTCAGGCATGTGTGTATTGCACCGGGCTCACGCTCCACGCCGCTGACGCTTGCTGCAGCGGAAAACCGCGCGTTTATTCATCACACCCATTTTGATGAGCGTGGCCTGGGTCATCTGGCTCTGGGGCTGGCGAAAGTCAGCAACGCGCCCGTGGCGGTGATTGTCACGTCCGGTACGGCGGTCGCGAATCTTTATCCGGCGCTGATTGAAGCGGGATTAACGGGCGAAAAGCTGGTGCTACTCACCGCTGACCGACCGCCTGAGCTGATCGACTGCGGTGCCAATCAGGCGATTCGTCAGCCCGGTATCTTTGCCTCGCACCCTGCCGAGGCGCTCTCGTTGCCACGTCCCACTCAGGATATTCCTGCCAGTTGGTTGGTTTCAACGCTTGACCATGCCATGGGCGCACTGCGTCACGGCGCGCTGCACATCAACTGCCCGTTCGCTGAACCCCTTTACGGCGAATTGAACGATACCGGCGTTGAATGGCAGCAAACCCTGGGCGACTGGTGGCAAAGCGACAAGCCGTGGCTGCGCGCGCAAACGCATCTGGAAAGCGCGCAGCAGCGCGACTGGTTCCACTGGCGGCAGAAGCGCGGCGTGATCCTCGCCGGGCGTATGAGCGCCGCTGAGGGCAAACAGGTCGCTGAATGGGCCAAAACGCTGGGTTGGCCGCTGATTGGCGATGTGCTTTCGCAAACCGGACAGCCGCTGCCGTGTGCAGATTTATGGCTGGGCAACGCAAAAGCGGTCACCGAACTTGCACGGGCGCAAATTGTGATTCAGTTGGGCGCAAGCCTCACCGGGAAACGTGTGTTGCAATGGCAATCCACCTGCGAGCCGGAAGAGTACTGGCTGGTTGACTCGCTGGAAGGGCGACTCGATCCCGCGCATCATCGTGGACGCCGTCTGGTTAGTCCGATTGGCGACTGGCTGGAAAAGCATCCTGCCGAAAAACGTCAAGCCTGGGCGACGGATATCCCTGCGCTATCCCACCAGGCGTGGGGCCTCACCGCGCAGCACTGCGAGAATTTTGGCGAGGCGGAACTGGCGCATCGTATCCGCCAGTATCTGCCCGACCAGGGCCAGCTGTTTGTTGGAAACAGCCTGGTGGTACGCCTTATCGATGCGCTTTCACAGCTCCCAACCGGATACCCGGTTTATAGCAATCGTGGTGCCAGCGGTATCGACGGGCTGATCTCCACCGCCGCGGGCGTTCAGCGCGCCAGCACCAAACCAACGCTTGCGATTGTGGGCGATTTATCAGCGTTATACGACCTCAATGCGCTGGCCTTGCTGCGCCAGGCGTCGGCACCGTTCGTGCTGATTGTGGTCAACAATAACGGCGGACAAATTTTCTCTCTGCTGCCAACGCCGCAAAGTGAGCGCGAGCGTTTCTACCTGATGCCGCAAAATGTGCAGTTCGAGCACGCGGCAGCGATGTTCAGCCTCAAATATCACCGTCCGCAAAGCTGGTCCGAACTGGACGATGCCATGAGCACTGCCTGGCGACAGCCGGGTGCGACGCTCATCGAGCTGGTGGTGAATGAGTCTGACGGGGCGCAAACGCTGCAAACTCTGCTCGCGCAGGTGAGCCATCTATGATGTTGGCCGGTAAAACGCGCGCAGGAAAACCGGGCTTTCCCTGGCTGGTTTTCCTGCACGGTTTTTCCGGTGACAGTCGGGAATGGCAGGATGTGGGCGCGCAGTTGCCCAATTATCCGCAACTGCATCTCGATCTGCCCGGACACGGTGACTCCGCAAACATTGCCGTGACGGGGTTTGGCGAAGTCAGCGAATTGCTCACCAAAACGCTAGTTAGTTACAACATACTTAAATTTTGGCTGGTGGGATACTCCCTCGGCGGCCGTATCGCGATGTACCACGCCTGCCAGCAGCCAGCGGGACTGATTGGGTTGGTCGTTGAAGGCGGACATCCTGGACTGCTTGATCAACCGACCCGCAAAGCGCGGGCGGAATCGGACGCCCAATGGGCGGAGCGCTTGCGGCGCGAACCCTTAGACAACGTCTTCAGGGACTGGTATCACCAACCGGTTTTTGCCTCATTAAATGACGCCGAGCGTCACGCGCTGGTGGCGCTTCGCAGTCAAAATAACGGCTCGGCGCTCGGTGCCATGTTGCAGGCGACCTCGCTTGCACACCAGCCCGATCTGCGATCGGCTCTGCGCTCGCGCAACTATCCGTTCCATTATGTGTATGGCGAACGCGACGACAAGTTTGGCGCAATAGCGTCTGAACTGAATGCCCAACGCCATGTGATTCCCAATGCCGGACACAACGCCCATCGGGAAAACCCCGTTGCGGTGGCTGCATGTCTGGCGCAGATACTGCGTCTTCAAATAAAGGACAACTCATGATCTATCCTGATGAACAAATGCTGTACGCACCGGTTGAATGGCAAGACTGCTCCGAAGGTTACACTGACATTCGTTATCATAAGTCCGCCGACGGTATCGCTAAAATCACCATTAATCGTCCCCAGGTGCGTAATGCATTTCGTCCGCTGACCGTTAAAGAGATGATTCAGGCGATGGCCGACGCGCGTTACGACGACAACATTGGCGTCATCGTGCTGACCGGCGAAGGTGATAAAGCTTTCTGCGCCGGCGGCGATCAGAAAGTTCGCGGCGACTACGGCGGATATCAGGATGATTCAGGTACTCATCACCTGAATGTGCTCGACTTCCAGCGCCAGATCCGCACCTGTCCAAAACCCGTTGTGGCGATGGTGGCCGGTTTCTCCATCGGTGGCGGTCACGTGTTGCACATGATGTGTGACCTTACTATCGCTGCTGAAAATGCGATTTTCGGCCAGACCGGACCTAAAGTCGGTTCTTTCGACGGCGGCTGGGGCGCATCGTACATGGCGCGTATCGTGGGTCAGAAAAAAGCGCGTGAAATCTGGTTCCTGTGCCGTCAGTACAATGCCCAGGAAGCGCTGGATATGGGCCTGGTTAACACCGTTGTGCCGATTGCCGATCTGGAAAAAGAGACCGTTCGCTGGTGTCGTGAAATGCTGCAAAACAGCCCAATGGCGCTGCGTTGCCTGAAAGCGGCGCTGAACGCTGACTGCGATGGTCAGGCGGGTCTGCAGGAGCTGGCCGGTAATGCGACCATGCTGTTCTACATGACCGAAGAAGGTCAGGAAGGCCGCAACGCGTTTAATGAAAAACGCCAGCCGGACTTCAGCAAATACAAGCGTAACCCGTAATGCGTAGCGCGCAGGTTTACCGCTGGCAGATCCCCATGGATGCGGGTGTGGTGCTGCGCGATCGGCGGCTCAAAACCCGTGACGGCTTGTTGGTCCATCTTCAGCAGAACAGCCGTCAGGGCTGGGGCGAGATTTCACCTCTGCCGGGATTCAGTCTCGAATCGCTGGCTGAGGCCGAAACGGCGCTGCTGGCGTGGGTCAACGCCTGGCGTGACGGGAAATCCCCCGCATTGCCAGACATTCCATCTGCCGCGTTCGGGATTAGCTGCGCGCTTGCTGAGCTTGACGGTACGCTGCCTGACGCGGCGGATTACCGCGCTGCGCCGCTTTGTTCAGGCGATCCCGATGAGCTGTTTGAATCGCTGGCCGCGATGCCGGGTGAAAAAGTCGCTAAAGTAAAAGTGGGTCTGTACGAAGCGGTACGCGATGGGATGGTGGTCAATCTGCTGCTGGAAGCCATTCCGGATCTGCGCCTGCGTCTGGACGCCAACCGCGCCTGGACGCCGCTCAAAGCGCAACAATTCGCGAAATACGTCAATCCTGATTATCGCGATCGCATTGCCTTTCTCGAAGAGCCGTGCAAAACCCGTGATGATTCCCGTGCTTTTGCGCAGGAAACCGGGATCGCTATCGCGTGGGACGAAAGTTTGCGCGAAGCGGATTTTGAATTTGTCGCGGAACCGGGTGTGACGGCGGTGGTGATCAAACCGACGCTCACGGGCAGTTTGGACAAAGTGCGTGAACAGGTTGCCGCTGCGCATGCGCTGGGGTTGACGGCGGTGATCAGTTCGTCGATTGAATCCAGCCTCGGCCTGACGCAGCTTGCCCGCATCGCCGCGTGGCTGACGCCACAGACCATCCCCGGACTGGATACGCTTAGTTTGATGCAATCGCAGCTGGTGCGTCGTTGGCCTGGTAATACGCTCCCGCATCTGGATATTGAGGCGCTGGAGCCGCTGCTATGAGTTTTACCGACTGGCCATGGAAGCACTGGTGCACGCTTCATCCGGATAAACCTGCGGTACGGCTAAACCAGGAAATCCTGAGCTGGCGTCAGCTTTGCCAGCGAGTGGATGCGCTGGCAAACGGATTTCATCGGCAGAATATTCAGGAAGGCGACGGGGTGATGCTGATGGCGCAAAATCACCCCAACACGCTTTTGGCATGGCTTGCGCTGCTGCAATGCGGCGCGCGCATTTTACCGGTTAACCCGCAGCTTCCGCGCCCGCTCCTCAATGTGCTGATCCCGCAAATGACGCTGCGTTTTGCGCTGGTGCTGGATGGCGAATTTGACGGGCTAGGGCCGCTCGCCATGCGGGAGGTTCCGGGCAGCCATTCGGTCATGTGGCAACCACAGCGGCTGGCGTCGATGACGCTGACCTCCGGCTCAACCGGGCTGCCAAAAGCGGCCATCCATTCCCCCGCCGCGCATCTCGCCAGCGCAGAAGGGGTGTTGTCGCTGATGCCGTATTGCGCCGATGACGACTGGCTGCTGTCGCTGCCGCTGTTCCATGTCTCGGGGCAGGGGATTTTGTGGCGCTGGTTGTTTGCCGGTGCACGACTCACCGTGCGTGAAAAACAACCGCTCGAACAGATGCTGCAGGGCTGTACGCATGCCTCGCTGGTGCCGACGCAGCTTTGGCGTTTACTGAATCATTCTGAGCCTGTTGCCCTCAACGCTGTCCTGCTTGGCGGCGCGGCAATCCCCGTTGAACTCACGCAAAAGGCTAAAGCGCAAGGTATTCGCTGCTGGTGTGGCTACGGTCTCACCGAATTCGCGTCGACGGTCTGCGCGAAAGAGGCTGACGGGAAACCGGATGTAGGCAGCCCACTCCCGGGACGGGAAGTCAAAATTGTCGACGGTGAGATCTGGCTCAAGGCGCAGAGCATGGCCAGCGGCTACTGGCGTGATGACAACATCATCCCGCTGGTCAATGAGCAGGGTTGGTTTGCCACCCGCGATCGCGGTGAACTTATCGAGGGCTGTCTGACGATTCTTGGGCGCATGGATAACCTGTTTTTTAGCGGGGGGGAAGGGATACAGCCGGAAGAACTCGAACGTGTCATCGGGGCGCATCCCCTGATCCATCAGGTGTTTGTGGTTCCGTTGGATGACGCTGAGTTTGGTCAACGGCCTGTCGCCGTGGTTGAGTGTGAAACCGGCACCGATATCACCGTTTTTCCAGAGTGGGTGCGCGATAAGCTGGCTCGCTTCCAGCAGCCGCTTCATTGGCTGGTGTTGCCCGCAGAGCTGAAAAGCGGGGGTATTAAAATTTCTCGCCGCGCGTTACAGCAGTGGGTTAATACTTTTCTGAAAGGCTGAACCTGCGGCAGGCGTGTGCTTCGACGCCTGTTTACTTAAGATAAACGGTCTAGTTTCAAATCGTTACAATCTAAAACTCCTGCGCACGCATAGCACTTGATCCCTGACAGACTCGCGTTAGAATCACGCGGTTTGGGACATTTAACGATAAATTTGTGTGGGATCACGACAATGAAAAAAGTGGCACTCTTGGGTCTTAGCGGCCTGTTTTTTGTTTCTGCGGCGGCAAACGCCATTTCTGTGAGCGGCCAGGCGGGTAAAGATTACACTAACCTCGGTTTTGGTCTGGGGACGGAGACGTCTGGTCTGGCAATGACCGGTAACTGGACGCACAACGATGACGACGGCGACGCGGCAAGCCTCGGTTTAGGTCTGAATATTCCTCTGGGACCTTTCCTGGCAACCGTTGGCGGCAAAGGTATCTATACCAACCCGAACAACGGTGACGAAGGTTACGCAGCGGCAGTAGGTGGCGGTTTGCAGTGGAAAATTGGCGACAGCTTCGGCCTTTTCGGCGAGTACTACTATTCTCCGGATTCCCTCTCCAGCGGTATCGACAGCTATGAAGAAGCCAACGCTGGCGCGCGCTGGACAATCATGCGTCCGATTACCGTTGAAGCAGGTTATCGCTACCTGAATCTGGCGGGTAAAGACGGCAATCGTGACAACGCACTGGCTGATGGCCCGTACGTTGGCGTTAGCGCCGGTTTCTGATTTTCTGGCGCGGTATTCTGCCGCGCCTGTTCCTCTCTTCTGCCCCTCCTGCATTGCGCGAATACCCGTTATATCTCACGTTGGCGATGAGCCTCGAACCTCATCCTTTCAGCGAAACGGTGCGCGTTATCCTGCAATTCGAATGATTTAGGGTATAGTGTTTTGACCATAGAAGTGGGAGAACACAATGCTAAACGTGGAAATGTTATCCACCGGCGACGAAGTGCTGCATGGACAGATCACCGATACCAATGCGGCCTGGCTCGCCAATTTTTTCTTTGAGCGGGGATTACCGTTAACACGCCGCAATACCGTCGGCGATCGCCTGGATGATCTCGTCAGCATTTTGCGCGAGCGGAGTGAACATGCGGATGTGTTGATCGTCAACGGTGGCCTGGGGCCAACCAGTGACGATCTCAGTGCGCTGGCTGCCGCAACGGCAAAAGGTGAAGGGCTGGTGCTTCATGAAGCGTGGCTCACGCATATGGAACGTTTTTTCAACGATCGCGGCAGAGTCATGGCGCCGAGCAACCGCAAGCAGGCCGAAATTCCCGCCAGTGCGGAGCTTATCGACAACCCGGTCGGCACGGCCTGTGGATTTGCCGTCAAGCTCAACCGCTGCCTGATGTTCTTTACGCCCGGCGTTCCGTCTGAATTTAAAGTTATGGTTGAGCAGGAGATTCTGCCGCGTCTGCGCGAGCGCTTTACGCTGCCTGAGCCGCCGCTGTGCCTGCGATTGACGACGTTTGGTCGTTCAGAAAGCGATTTGGCGCAAAGCCTCGATCATCTCAAACTGCCCGAAGGCGTGTCGATGGGCTATCGCTCCTCGATGCCGATCATTGAGCTCAAGCTCACGGGGCCGGCAACACAAAAAGCGGCAATGCTGGCGGCATGGCCTGAAGTGCAGCGCGTGGCGGGAGAAAATCTGATTTTCGAAGGGACCGAAGGGTTACCCGCGCAAATCACCCGCTGTCTGAATGAACGTCAACTGAGTCTGACGCTCAGCGAGCAGTTTACCGGCGGTTTGCTGGCCTTACAGTTATCACGCGAAAACGCCTCCTTGCTGGCGAGCGAAGTGGTGCCCTCGCAGGAAGAGACGCTGGCGCAAACCGCACATTGGGCGGCCGATCGTCGGGTGAAACATTTTGCTGGGCTGGCACTGGCAGTGAGCGGCCTGGAAGATGAACATCTCAACTTTGCGCTGGCGACACCGCAGGGAACCCACGCGCTAAGGGTCAAAATGAGCATCACCCGTTACAGCCTGCAGGTGCGTCAGGAAGTGTGCGCGATGATGGCGTTGAATATGCTGCGTCGCTGGCTGAACGGCAAAGAGGTTGCCAGCGAACACGGCTGGATTAACGTGGTGGATACGCTGTTTATTGAGTAAAAATATCGGGGCCTGAAAGCCCCGATAATGATCACCCCAGCGCTTTTGCCAGTAGCGAGATGGGATGTTCACAGCGTTTGCTGGTGGACATCTCAATTTGCCATTTGCAGGTTTCGCAGTCGGTCACCACGATGTCTGCGCCGCTCTCTTCAATCTGGCGGAACAGGGGTGCACCAATCGCCTGTGAGGTCGGGTAGTTTTCGCTTTTAAAGCCGTACGTTCCCGCAATCCCGCAGCAGCGCGAATCCAGAACCGTCAGTTCCAGACCCGGAATTAGTCTCAACAATTCCAGCGTGTAGATCGACCAACCCATTTTTTCCATATGACACGGCGTGTGATACACCACTTTCAGCGGCAGCGGTTTTAAGGGCAGCGTCTGGCCGTTATCCAGTTTGCGCCAGAGAAAACGCGTCGCCAGCTCAATATGTTCACGCAGACCGCTGTTGTCCACATCCAGCACGTGCGGGTATTCATCGCGTAGCGTAAAGGTACAAGTGGACGAGGTGGCGAGGACCGGAATGCCTTTCCCGACAATGGCTTCTCGAAGCGACGACACGTTGCTTTGCGCCTGTTTGCGCGCTTTGTGGGTAAAGCCGTTGGCAATGAGTGGCACTCCGCAGCACTTCTCTTTATTTAGCAACTGCACGCCGGTGCCCATCGCGTTTAACACCGTGATCAGATCTTTGCCCAACTGCGGATGGTTATAGTTGACGTAACACCCATGAAAAAAGGCAGCCTGATCGGCGTAGGTTGCCTGCTTCTCGGCGACCGATTTGTACCAGCGGCGGAAGGTGCCGTGTGAATATTTTGGCAGGCTGCGGTGGTGATCGATTTTCAGCGCCACGTCGAGGAGCTGACGTACCGGCTTCAGCGATGTCGCGGCATTCACCAGCGGCGCAAACGGGGTTGAAACAGTGCCCATCAGATCCGTGTGGCTCAAAATTATATCGCGCAGTTTTGGCTTCTGTTTGCTGTATTGCGCCCGCGCGCGCTGAATGATGTCGCCGATTTTGACATCGGAAGGGCACGCGACCTCGCAACGTTTGCAGTTGATACAGTATTTGAGCGCCTCATCGTACAAAGCGCCGTCTTTCAGTCGCAGCCGCTCGCCATCCGGTCCCGCCTGTTTCGGCCCTGGATAGTGCGGATTCACGCTGCTGACCGGGCAAACCGTGGTACACACGGTGCATTTAATGCAGCTTTCAAAACGGGTGTCGTTCATTGCTCGCCTCCTGCGCGCTGACAAATCTGTTCTGCGGCATACAGGGCGGTAATGGCGCAAACGCCGCCACCGCAGCCCAGTGCGATGGGGTCAAAACCGCCCAGCACGGAACCGATAGCGTACAGATTATCGACGGGAGAGCCGGAAAGCTGCGGTCGTAGGGTATTGTCAGCGATCACGCCGAATTGTTGCCACGGCTGCGGGGCAAAGAAATCGCTTTGATACCAGTCGGCACGGGAGGTGTTTTGCCGCACATCCAGGCCCAACACGGCTTCGCGTATCCCTTCGCGAGTACTGATAAGCCCGTTGCTGAAAAAACTGCCGCTTGCCAGCACCACAAACCGCGGGCGTAACGGGATATCACCATGATTTCGTGTCCAAAGGGCGCTGACGACGCCGTTGTCGAGCGTCACTTTTTTGACTTCATCGCCGGCCATCCAGACGCCGCCCTGAGCAATAAACTGGCGCTGGAGTTGATTGTGCAGGCGTATGCCCGGCACCGAAGGCGGAAGCGTCGGCAATAAATAGAGCGCGCAGGGTAGCCGGTCTGACAGCCAACGCCAGAGGCGATTATCCGCTAAGCCAAAACAGGCCGGCATGTACAACGCATCGCATCCCTGGCTGAGCGGCTGCAGGGCGTTGAACAGCAGCGGCCATTTGTCATCGTTATCAAGAAAACGGGCGATATTGACCGCGCGAAACTCGCTGGCGTTATCGCGCAGCACGTCCAGTTCCGGCAACTCTATTTCTGCGGTATCGGCGCTGATGCCCTGATTACGCAGCGATGCGGCGGCAAGATGCGCCTGAAAATCCAGAAAACCGCTAATACCGACCACGCGTACCCGCTGCGATTGAATCGGGGCGACGGGAACCTCTTCGGGGCTGAGCCATGCGGGACGGAGCATGCCGAGCGGGGTGACGCGCTGATGATTTCGACGCGCATGTCCACGGAGTCGTGCCCCGCAGGTGGCGAGCAGCGTTTCAGTCTCATCGGCAAGACGCGCGATATTGTCCGTGCCCACCAGCCGATAGGGGTGATCTGCGGGCAATGCGTCGGGGTTTTGCAACGCGGTTAACGGTGTGTCTACCACGGAGCCATCAGGAAGTGCGCCCAGCAAATCTAACGATCCGGACGAAAAATGCAGAGCGCTTTGGCCACGACTGACGATCGCACATCGCAGACCGCGCTGGGTAAGCTTAAGTCCGCACAGGATCCCTGCCAGACCGCCGCCGATAATCACCGTATCAAACTTCATCGTGCTGCTCCTTTTCCAGTCCGCATAATCCCTGGTATACCCAGCGGGTGAATTCGCTTTCGCGCAGCGCATCGCCCCAGGCAATGGGCTGCACACCTTTCCAGCGTTCGTTAAGAAACTCGCTTAACTGTGCGAGCGACTGTGCTGATGTGGTGACGTTGAAGCGCTGCAAAAGTCCGGCGGCGCGACATGCGCACAGTTCACCCTGACAGGTTCCCATGCCGACTCGGGTGCGGCGACGTAAATCGAGCAGATTATTGACCGTCAGATTCTCAACCGCGTATTGCACTTCGCCCGCCGTCACGGCTTCGCATTCGCACACCAGGCTGCGGCTGAGACGACTCTGGCCTAGCCAGGCTGGCGTGCGATCGCCATGGCGGTAGAGGGCCGAACCGCGAAGTGGCGCGGGGAGCGAGATAATTTTGTGCAGCGTTTTTTCAGTAGATTCCTGCGAGCCTGGCAGAGGGCGTTGCGCTGTGGAGCAGGGCTGCGTATTGCCCAGCTTTTGACATACAGCGTCTGTTGCCCACTCGGCCATCAAGCGATAAGTCATCAGTTTGCCGCCGGTGATGGTAATAAAACCTTCCATACCGTCGCGTTTGGCGTGGTCCATCAGGACAATCCCGCGGCTGACGTTGCGCCCGGTAGGGTCATCGTCGCTGGCCACGAGCGGACGCACCCCTGCATACGCGCGAAGAATGCGCGTTTGCGCCATGACAGGGGCCAGTTTTTCTCCTTCGCGCAACAGGATATCCACCTCTTCGGCGGTGACGCGATTGCAGTCGATATCGTTATAGTCGATGTGCGTGGACGTGGTGCCAATGAGCGAAATGGTATCGCCAGGCACCAGAATGTCCGCGTCGGACGGCTTGCGGCAACGGTTGATGACGTGATTGTTGATGCGATGGTCGAGGATCAGCAGCGAGCCTTTCGCCGGGAACATGCGGATCGAGAGGTCGGCATATTCAGCGATGCGCTGGCCCCAGATCCCGGCAGCGTTGACAACCACGTCGGCATACAGCTCACTGTGTTCGCCGTAAAGCGTGTCATAGACGCGCACGCCCCGCACGGTATCGCCGTCGCGGATAAGGCCGGTGACCTCGTGAGCCGTCAGAACGATCGCGCCATGCTCGCGCGCGTCAAGCATGTTGGCGGCGGTCAGGCGGAAGGGATCGACGGTTCCGTCGGGGACTTTCACTGCGCCAATGAGCGCGGGATTCATCGAGGGTTCAAGACGTCTGGCGAGCGCCGGATCGAGCGTTTCGGCGCGAATACCCGCTTCGGTGCAGGCCCGGACAAAGGTCTGCTGAAACGCGAGATCGTCTTCGGGCAGGGTAATAAACAGGCCGTCGGTAGGCTCAATGCAGTGGCGGGCGATGCGTTTGAGAATTTGGTTTTCTGCGATGCACTCGCGGGCGGACTCGTTGTCGGTCACCGCGTAGCGCGCGCCGCTGTGCAGTAAGCCATGGTTTCGCCCGGTCGCACCGGTGGCGATATCGTGACGCTCCAGCAGCGTAACCTTTAGTCCGCGCAGGGCACAGTCTCGTGCGATACCAGCCCCTGTTGCGCCGCCGCCGATGATAATCACATCGCTATAACGAGGATCGCGGAGTGTCATTATCTTCCCTCATGTTCGTTTTTTACTATTCAGCCACATTAATAGTGTGGTTTGTTTGATTTCGAACATAATCGAGCGTGATACGAAACTAAAACGTGATCTCATGCGCTTATTTGCTCATGCTGTCATATTTCTGTAACAATTTGTGCGTTGATTCACAGTAACAATCGCTGTGATTTTTTAACATCGCGGCCTCTGGAATCGGGGTGGCTACACAACCTCGAAAATTTATGACATGGCCACGGAGGCTCTAATGCTCAGTATCTTCAAACCTGCGCCGCATCAGGCGCGCGTGTCAGAGGCAGAAGTCGACCCGCTATACCGTCGCCTGCGTTGGCAGATTTTCCTCGGTATTTTCTTCGGCTACGCCGCTTACTATCTGGTGCGTAAGAACTTTGCGCTGGCGATGCCGTATCTGGTTGAACAAGGTTTTTCACGCGGTGATTTAGGTTTCGCACTGTCGGGTATTTCGATTGCCTATGGGTTTTCCAAGTTCATTATGGGGTCCGTTTCGGATCGCTCGAATCCGCGCGTCTTCTTGCCCGCCGGTTTGATTCTGGCGTCCGCCGTGATGTTATTCATGGGCTTTGTGCCGTGGGCAACGTCCAGTATCGCCATCATGTTTGTCCTGCTGTTCCTGTGCGGCTGGTTCCAGGGAATGGGATGGCCGCCGTGCGGACGTACCATGGTGCACTGGTGGTCGCAGAAAGAGCGTGGCGGGATTGTCTCGGTGTGGAACTGCGCGCATAACGTTGGCGGCGGTATTCCACCGCTGTTGTTCCTGCTGGGGATGGCGTGGTTTAACGACTGGAAAGCGGCGCTGTATATGCCTGCTTTTGGGGCCATCGTTATTGCGATCATTGCCTTTGCTCTGATGCGTGATACCCCGCAATCGTGCGGTCTTCCGCCGATTGAAGAGTATAAAAACGACTACCCGGACGATTACAACGAGCAGCATGAAGAAGAGCTGACGGCAAAACAGATCTTCATGAAATACGTTCTGCCTAACAAACTGTTGTGGTACATCGCTATCGCCAACGTGTTTGTCTATCTGCTGCGTTACGGCATCCTCGACTGGTCGCCGACCTATCTGAAAGAGGTGAAGCATTTCGCACTGGATAAGTCGTCGTGGGCCTATTTCCTGTATGAATACGCCGGTATTCCAGGCACGTTAATTTGCGGCTGGATGTCGGACAAAGTGTTTAGAGGCAACCGTGGTGCAACAGGCGTGTTCTTTATGACGCTCGTAACCATCGCCACTATCGTGTACTGGCTGAATCCTCCAGGAAATCCCGGCGTGGATATGGCCTGTATGATTGTGATCGGCTTCCTGATTTACGGTCCGGTGATGCTGATTGGTCTGCACGCGCTGGAACTGGCGCCGAAAAAAGCCGCAGGCACTGCCGCGGGCTTTACCGGTCTGTTCGGCTATCTTGGTGGTTCAGTCGCGGCCAGCGCCATCGTGGGTTACACGGTCGATTTCTTCGGCTGGGATGGTGGCTTTATGGTGATGATTGGCGGCAGCATTATGGCGGTATTACTGCTGATCGTCGTTATGATTGGCGAAAAACGCCATCATGCGGAGATGATGCAGAAACGAGGCTAAAAAAATGCCCGCGTAAGCGGGCATTACATTTCGATTTCGATATCGCCTTTTGCCCGGCAACAGCAGGGCAAAATTTCCCCATCGTTGATAAACGCCAGCGGTTCCGTTAGCCAGTCCACTTGTCCTGCCACTAAACGACAGCGGCATGAGCCGCAGTAGCCTGCACGGCACTGATACTCAACTTCGACCTGATGCGACTCCAGAGCCACCAGCAGGGAAGGGTGTTCTTCCCGGCACAGCACTTCTGTACCGGAAAGGCTTAACGTTACGCGGCTCATCAGAGCTGGAAATCGCTCAGATCGTCAGTGTTCACTTCGGAATCAATCTGACCGACCAGATAAGAACTCACTTCCACTTCCTGCGGCGCAACTTGCACGTTATCGGACACCAGCCAGGTGTTGATCCACGGAATCGGGTTGGAGCGCGTTTTGAACGGCAGCTCAAGCCCTACCGCCTGCATGCGGATGTTGGTGATGTATTCGATGTATTGGCACAGAATATCTTTGTTCAGGCCGATCATGGAGCCATCGCGGAACAGGTACTCTGCCCACTCTTTTTCCTGCTGGGCGGCCAACACGAACAGGTCATAGCATTCCTGTTTGCACTCTTCGGCGATCTCCGCCATCTCCGGATCGTCCACGCCGCTGCGCAACAGATTCAGCATGTGCTGAGTGCCGGTCAGATGCAGCGCTTCGTCACGGGCGATCAGACGAATAATTTTGGCGTTACCTTCCATCAGTTTGCGCTCGGCAAAGGCAAACGAGCAGGCAAAGCTGACGTAGAAGCGGATCGCTTCCAGCGCGTTGACGCTCATCAGGCACAGGTACAGCTGTTTTTTCAGCGCACGCAGATTGACGGTCACGGTTTTACCGTTCACGGAATGTGTACCTTCACCCAGCAGATGCCAGTAGCTGGTCATTTCGATCAGCTCATCGTAATAGTGGGAAATGCCTTCAGCGCGTTTCTGGATCTGCTCGTTGGTGACGATATCGTCAAATACCACCGCCGGATCGTTAACGATATTACGGATGATGTGGGTGTAAGAACGCGAGTGGATCGTCTCGGAGAACGCCCAGGTTTCAACCCATGTTTCCAGTTCAGGAATCGAGATCAGCGGCAGCAGCGCCACGTTTGGGCTACGGCCCTGAATGGAATCCAGCAGCGTCTGGTACTTCAGATTGCTGAGAAAAATGTGCTTTTCATGATCCGGTAACGCGTGGAAATCGATACGATCGCGAGAAACGTCCACTTCTTCCGGACGCCAGAAGAAGGAGAGTTGCTTTTCGATCAGCTTTTCGAAAATGTCATATTTTTGCTGATCGTAGCGTGCCACGTTGACCGGCTGACCGAAAAACATCGGCTCTTTGAGCTGGTCGTTTTTCGTCTGTGAAAAGGTGGTATATGCCATGAATAGATGTCCTGTCTTACGAAATAAAGGCGGGGAAATCCCCGCCCTTCATTAGATCTTACATGCGCCGCTTTCGCAGCCATCGTCCTGAATAGAAGGTGCCATATCGTCCTGCGCATCTTCCGCACCGTCACGGGTGTTGTGATAGTACAGAGTTTTTACGCCAAATTTATAGGCGGTCAGCAGGTCTTTCAGCAACTGCTGCATCGGCACTTTTCCTGACGGGAAGCGCGTTGGATCGTAGTTGGTGTTGGCAGAGATCGATTGATCGATAAACTTCTGCATGATGCCGACTAGCTGGAGATAACCGTCGTTATTCGGCATTTCCCACAGCAGCTCGTAGCTGTCTTTCAGCAGTTCATAATCCGGGACCACCTGACGCAGCACGCCATCTTTCGACGCTTTAATGCTAACGTGACCGCGCGGCGGCTCAATACCGTTGGTGGCGTTAGAGATCTGCGAAGAGGTCTCTGACGGCATCAGCGCAGACAACGTGGAGTTGCGCAGGCCGTGGGTCTTGATGGACTCACGCAGCGTTTCCCAGTCAAGATGCAACGGCTCATTGACGATCGCATCCAGGTCTTTTTTGTAGGTATCGATCGGCAAAATGCCTTTCGCGTAGGTGGTTTCGTTGAACCACGGGCACGCGCCTTGCTCTTTCGCCAGCTCGTTAGAGGCTTTCATCAGGTAATACTGAATCGCTTCGAAGGTTTCGTGCGTCAGGTTGTTGGCGCTGCCATCGGAGTAACGCTTGCCGTTTTTCGCCAGCCAGTAGGCGAAGTTGATCACGCCAATACCCAGGGTACGACGACCCATTGCGCCGCGTTTTGCTGCCGGAATTGGGTAATCCTGATAATCCAGCAGGGCATCCAGTGCACGAACCGCCAGCACAGCCAGCTCTTCCAGCTCGGCCAGGCTCTTGATCGCGCCCAGGTTGAATGCAGACAGCGTACACAGCGCGATTTCGCCGTTTTCGTCGTTAACGTCGTACAGCGGTTTGGTCGGCAGAGCGATTTCCAGGCACAGGTTAGACTGGCGCACTGGCGCAATCGCCGGATCAAACGGGCTGTGAGTGTTGCAGTGGTCAACGTTCTGAATGTAGATACGGCCAGTAGAAGCACGTTCCTGCATCATCAGAGAGAACAGGTCGACGGCCTTAACGCGCTGCTTACGGATGCTGTCGTCTTGCTCGTATTGCGTGTACAGACGCTCAAATTCATCCTGATCGGCGAAGAACGCATCGTACAGGCCCGGTACGTCGGAGGGACTGAACAGGGTGATGTCCTGGCCTTTCAGAAGACGGGTGTACATCAGTTTGTTGATCTGCACGCCGTAGTCCATATGACGAACGCGGTTGCCTTCAACGCCACGGTTGTTTTTCAGGACCAGCAGGCTTTCGACTTCCAGATGCCACATTGGGTAGAACAGGGTGGCTGCACCGCCGCGTACGCCGCCCTGAGAGCAGGATTTCACCGCGGTCTGGAAGTGTTTGTAGAACGGGATACAGCCGGTGTGGAACGCTTCACCGCCGCGAATTGGGCTACCCAGCGCACGAATGCGGCCGGCATTGATACCGATACCGGCGCGCTGGGAGACATATTTCACAATCGCGCTTGAGGTCGCGTTGATGGAATCCAGGCTGTCGCCGCACTCGATCAGTACGCAGGAGCTGAACTGACGCGTCGGGGTGCGCACGCCAGACATAATCGGCGTAGGCAGAGAAATTTTAAAGGTGGATACGGCGTCGTAAAAACGCTTCACGTAGTCCAGGCGCGTTTCACGCGGATAGTTTGAGAACAGGCACGCAGCAACCAAAATATACAAGAACTGTGCGCTCTCGTAGATTTCGCCAGTTACACGGTTCTGAACCAGGTACTTGCCTTCCAGCTGCTTCACCGCGGCGTAGGAGAAGTTCATGTCGCGCCAGTGGTCGATAAACCCGTCCATCTGCTTGAACTCTTCTTCCGTGTAGTCTTCCAGCAGATGCGCGTCGTATTTGCCCAGGTCAACCATTTTCGTGACGTGATCGAGCAGCGCTGGCGGCTCAAACTGACCGTAGGCTTTTTTGCGCAGATGGAAAATGGCGAGGCGTGCGGCCATGTACTGGTAATCCGGTGCTTCGCGGGAGATCAGATCGGCTGCGGCTTTGATAATGGTTTCATGAATATCTGAGGTCTTAATCCCGTCGTAGAACTGAATATGTGAACGCAGTTCCACCTGAGAGATAGATACGTTGTTCAGTCCTTCTGCTGCCCAGTCGAGAACTCGATGGATTTTGTCGAGATTGATACGCTCGGTAGTACCGTCGCGCTTTGTCACCAGCAGACTTTGATTCATGTGGTTTTTTACCTGTCCGTGAAATAAAAAAATATCCCCCTGCTTATCCACAGAAGCGCCTTGTGGCTAACTCTGTGGATAAATACTACATATAGGGGGTTTGCGATAAGAAAAACGCTATATGGTGAGTATTCTAGTAAGGAATCATTTCAGTACAAGAGTTGATTTTGACGTTAATTTCAGGTTGCTAAAGCGTAATAAACCCTAAGTCCTCGTATCGTAAGGCCTGGACGTCATGTCAATAATTTAGAAAAAAAATCTAAAATTTGATCGAGTGCTGATTTCTTCAACGAGAGGTCAGAATTGCGCAACGTGATGTCGCGCAATCTTTATAAGAATAATGAATGACGTTAGTCGTTTTTTGTCGTCGTGTGCAACATATAGTTAACATCCACACCCGGCGCAAGCTTGAATTTGTCGGTCAATGGGTTGTAATGCAAGCCGGTGATGTGTTGCTCTTTCAGCCAGGTCAGATCTACCCAGCCTAATAATTCAGCAGGCTTGATGAATTTCTTAACGTCGTGGGTTCCTTTCGGCACCATGCGCAGCACATATTCCGCGCCCACCACCGCCATCAGCCACGCTTTTCCGTTACGGTTAATCGTCGAGAAGAAGACGTGCCCACCGGGTTTCACCAAAGAAGCACAAGCGTTGACCACCGATTGCGGGTCAGGAACGTGTTCGAGCATTTCCATGCAGGTGACGACATCGTATTGATGCGCGTGTTTCGCGGCGTGCTCTTCAACGGTTTCCTGAACATAGTCAACCTGAATACCGGATTCCAGGGCATGCAGACGCGCAACCTGGAGCGGTTCAAACCCCATGTCCAGGCCGGTAACCGTTGCGCCTTCGCGCGCCATGCTTTCGGCCAGAATGCCGCCGCCGCAGCCGACGTCGAGCACTTTTTTACCGAACAGACCGCCGGAGCGCTCCGCGATATAGCCCAAACGCAGCGGGTTTATGCGGTGCAGAGGTTTGAACTCACCGTCGAGATCCCACCAGCGGGATGCCACCGCTTCAAATTTGGCGATCTCTGCATGGTCGACGTTGTGAGCTACCGGGGATTTTTCGGCATTCATGGGCGCTTTTACTCCTTAATTCGCAAGAGGATCGAGTATATCAGGCTCTCCCCGCGAATAAACCATACAGGTTTACCTGTATGGGAGCGATTGTGTTATAATTTGCGACCTTTGAATCCGGGATACAGTAGAGGGATAGCGGTTAGATGAGCGACCTTGCGAGAGAAATTACACCGGTTAACATCGAGGAAGAGCTTAAGAGCTCCTATCTGGATTATGCGATGTCGGTCATTGTTGGCCGTGCGCTGCCAGACGTCCGAGATGGCCTGAAGCCGGTACACCGTCGCGTACTATACGCCATGAACGTATTGGGCAATGACTGGAATAAAGCCTACAAAAAATCTGCCCGTGTCGTTGGTGACGTCATCGGTAAATATCACCCCCATGGTGATACTGCCGTGTATGACACGATCGTCCGTATGGCGCAGCCTTTCTCCTTACGTTACATGCTGGTGGATGGCCAGGGTAACTTCGGTTCTGTCGATGGTGACTCCGCTGCGGCGATGCGTTATACGGAAATCCGTATGTCGAAAATCGCCCATGAGCTGATGGCTGACCTGGAAAAAGACACGGTTGATTTCGTCGATAACTACGACGGCACCGAGCGTATTCCTGATGTTATGCCGACCAAGATCCCAAACCTGTTGGTTAACGGTTCTTCCGGTATTGCCGTCGGTATGGCCACGAACATTCCGCCGCACAACATTACTGAAGTCATTAACGGGTGCCTCGCCTACATCGACGATGAAGAGATCACCGTCGAAGGGCTGATGGAACACATTCCAGGCCCGGACTTCCCAACTGCCGCTATCATTAATGGCCGCCGTGGGATTGAAGAAGCGTACCGCACCGGTCGCGGCAAGATTTACATTCGCGCCCGCGCGGAAGTGGAAGCCGACGCGAAAACCGGTCGTGAAACCATTATCGTCCACGAAATTCCGTATCAGGTGAACAAAGCTCGCCTGATCGAGAAAATCGCGGAGCTGGTAAAAGAAAAACGTGTTGAAGGCATCAGCGCGCTGCGTGACGAGTCTGATAAAGACGGTATGCGCATCGTGATTGAAATCAAACGCGACGCGGTGGGTGAGGTTGTGCTGAACAACCTGTACTCCCAGACTCAGCTTCAGGTTTCCTTCGGCATCAACATGGTTGCATTGCACCATGGCCAGCCGAAGATCATGAACCTGAAAGATATCCTGAGCGCGTTCGTGCGTCACCGCCGTGAAGTGGTAACTCGCCGTACTATTTTCGAACTGCGTAAAGCGCGTGATCGCGCGCACATTCTGGAAGCGCTGGCTGTCGCACTGGCCAACATCGACCCGATCATCGAGTTGATTCGTCGTGCGCCAACCCCTGCCGAAGCGAAAGCAGGATTGGTTGCTCAGCCGTGGGCATTGGGCAACGTGTCTGCCATGCTGGAACGTGCGGGTGATGACGCGGCGCGCCCTGAGTGGCTGGAACCTCAATTTGGCGTGCGTGACGGTCAATATTACCTGACCGAACAGCAGGCACAGGCGATTCTGGATCTGCGTTTGCAGAAACTGACTGGCCTTGAGCATGAAAAACTGCTCGACGAGTACAAAGAGCTGCTGGAGCAGATCGCAGAGCTTCTGCATATCCTCGGCAGCGCCGATCGTCTGATGGAAGTGATCCGCGAAGAGCTGGAACTGGTCCGCGACCAGTTTGGTGATGCGCGTCGCACTGAAATCACGGCGAATACGTCTGATATCAACATTGAAGATCTGATCAACCGCGAAGATGTGGTTGTGACCCTGTCTCATCAGGGCTATGTGAAGTATCAGCCGTTGACCGACTACGAAGCTCAGCGTCGTGGTGGTAAAGGCAAATCGGCAGCCCGTATCAAAGAAGAAGACTTTATCGACCGCCTGCTGGTGGCGAACACCCATGACACGATCCTGTGCTTCTCAAGCCGTGGTCGTCTGTACTGGATGAAAGTGTATCAGCTGCCGGAAGCGAGCCGCGGTGCGCGTGGTCGTCCGATCGTCAACCTGCTTCCGCTTGAGCCGAACGAGCGTATCACCGCGATTCTGCCGGTACGCGAGTACGAAGAAGGCGTGAACGTCTTTATGGCGACCGCGAGCGGTACCGTGAAGAAAACCGCGCTGACCGGTTTCAGCCGTCCACGTTCTGCCGGGATTATCGCCATCAACCTGAACGAAGGTGATGAACTGATCGGTGTGGATCTGACCTCCGGTTCTGACGAGGTTATGTTGTTCTCTGCCGCCGGTAAAGTGGTGCGCTTTAAAGAGAACGCCGTACGCGCAATGGGTCGTACAGCGACCGGCGTTCGCGGTATTCGACTGGCGGGCGAAGACAGCGTTGTTTCACTGATCATTCCACGCGGTGAAGGCGCTATCCTGACCGTGACGCAGAATGGTTACGGTAAACGAACTGCGGAAGGCGAATATCCGACCAAGTCTCGTGGCACACAGGGCGTTATCTCCATCAAAGTCACCGAGCGTAACGGCTCTGTTGTGGGTGCGGTGCAGGTTGATGACTGTGACCAGATCATGATGATCACCGATGCCGGTACGCTGGTGCGTACGCGTGTATCTGAGATCAGCGTGGTAGGGCGTAACACCCAGGGCGTTATCCTCATCCGTACTGCGGAAGATGAAAACGTGGTGGGCCTGCAACGTGTCGCTGAGCCAGTCGACGACGAAGAACTTGATTCCATCGACGGTAGCGTCGCGGAAGGTGACGATGAAATCGCACCGGAAACCGAGACCGATGAAGCTGATTCTGAAGAAGCAGATTCTGATGACGATGCGGCAGATGATGCCGAAGAGTAATGTCTCCTGACATAAAAAGGGCCGGATTCCGGCCCTTTCTTTTTTGCAGACAACTGAGCATTGCGGCACGCCGCGTTTACCGCTACCTTAACCACATTCTTTTGCCTCTGACGGCGGAGCTTCGCCCCCTTGAAATACCTCGTCTCCTTTCGCACCACTCTTAAAGTCTCTCGCTATCTTTTTCGCGCGCTGGCGTTATTGCTTTGGTTGCTGGTTGCATTTTTTTCGGTGTTTTACATCGTTAATGCGCTGCATCAAAAGGAGTCAGAGATCCGTCAGGAGTTTAATTTAAGTTCCGATCAGGCCCAGCGTTACATTCAGCGTACGACTGATGTCATGAAAGAGCTGAAGTACATAGCTGAAAACCGTCTGACGGCGGAAAACGGCATTCTGGCTACGCGCGGGCGAAATGACAAATCAGAAGTGCCGGATTTCGAACCGTTATTCCCCGACTCCGATTGCTCGGCAATGGGCACGGCGTGGCGTGGCTCGCTTGAGTCGTTGGCCTGGTTTATGCGCTACTGGCGCGATAATTTTTCCGCTGCCTATGATCTCAACCGGGTATTTCTGATCGGCAGTGAGAATCTCTGTTTAGCCGATTTCGGCCTGCGGGATGTGCCGGTTGAGCGCGAAGATGCGCTGAAAAGTTTGCACGAACGCATCATTAAGTATCGCAATGCCCCACAGGACGAACGTGGCAATAATATCTTCTGGATAAGCCAGGGACCGCGTCCGGGTGTGGGTTATTTCTACGCCCTCACGCCGGTTTATCTCGCCAATCGCCTGCAGGCGCTGCTGGGCACTGAACAAACGGTTCGCATGGAGAACTTCTTCACACCGGGCAGTTTGCCTATGGGTGTGACGATCCTCGATGAAAATGGTCATACGCTGATTTCGCTGACCGGGCCTGAGAACCGCTTAAAGGTTGGTCCTCGCTGGATGCAGGAACGCTCGTGGTTTGGCTATACGTCGGGTTTCCATGAGCTGGTGCTCAAGAAAAGTTTACCGCCATCGTCACTGAGCATTGTCTACTCCGTGCCCGTTGATATGGTGCTGGAACGCATTCGGATGCTCATCCTTAACTCCATCCTGCTGAATGTGCTGGTGGGGATCGCGCTGTTCATGCTGGCGCGCATGTATGAGCGTAAAATTTTCATCCCGGCGGAGAGCGATGCTCAACGCCTGGAAGAGCACGAGCAATTTAACCGCAAAATAGTCGCCTCGGCACCCGTTGGGATTTGTATCCTCCGTACGCAGGATGGCACGAATATTCTGAGCAACGAGCTGGCGCATAACTATCTGAACATGCTGACGCATGAAGACCGACAGCGACTGACGCAGATTATCTGCGGACAGCAGGTCAATTTTGTCGACGTATTAACCAGCAATCACACCAACCTGCAGATAAGCTTTGTCCATTCGCGCTATCGCAATGAGAACGTGGCGATCTGTGTACTGGTGGATGTCTCTTCGCGTGTAAAAATGGAAGAGTCGTTACAGGAAATGGCGCAGGCAGCGGAACAGGCCAGCCAGTCCAAGTCGATGTTCCTCGCGACCGTGAGCCATGAGCTGCGCACGCCGCTGTACGGGATTATTGGTAACCTCGATCTGCTGCAAACGAAAGAACTGCCGAAGGGGGTAGAGCGCCTGGTCACGGCGATGAACAACTCTTCAAGTCTGCTGCTGAAAATCATCAGCGACATTCTCGACTTCTCTAAAATTGAGTCTGAACAGCTTAAAATTGAACCGAGCGAGTTTTCGCCTCGTGAAGTGATGAACCATATCAGCGCTAACTATATGCCGCTGGTGGTCCGCAAACAGCTAGGGCTGTACTGCTTTATCGAGCCGGATGTGCCGCTGACGCTGCTGGGCGATCCGATGCGTTTACAACAGGTCATTTCAAACCTGCTCAGCAACGCGATTAAGTTCACCGATGTCGGCTGTATCATTTTGCATGTTTCTCGCGCAGGGGATTATTTAAGCATTCGCATCCGCGATACCGGCGTCGGAATTCCGGCAAAAGAAGTGGTGAAACTTTTCGATCCGTTCTTCCAGGTTGGCACCGGGGTGCAGCGTAACTTCCAGGGCACAGGGCTGGGGCTGGCCATTTGCGAACAGCTGATCAGCATGATGGATGGCGATATTTCTGTCGATACCGAGCCGGGCATGGGCAGCCAGTTTACGATCCGCATTCCGCTCTATTCTGCGCAATACCCGGTGAAAAGTCCGGCAGAAGGGTTGAGCGACAAAATGTGCTGGCTCGCTGTGCATAACGCGTCACTGTACAGCTTCCTGGAATCATTGCTCTCGAACCGAGGCATTCGTGTCGCACGCTATGAAGCTGGGCAAAAAACGGACGCTGACGATACGCTGATTACGGATGTTGAGGTCGACCCGTCCTGGCAGGGCAAAGCCGTAATTACGTTCTGTCGTCGCCATATTGGTATTGCGCAGGAGCGTGTTCCCGGAGAGTGGACGCACAGCGTGGCAACGCCGCATGAGATTCTGCATCTGTTGGCACATATCTACAATGTGGAAGGGGATGCCCACGACGGCGGTACCGCGCTGCCTTCACCGCAGTCCGCTGTTACGATGAATGACGACATGATGATTCTGGTGGTGGATGACCATCCGATCAACCGTCGCCTGCTGGCCGATCAGCTGGGATCGCTGGGATATCAATGCTTAACCGCAAATGACGGCGTGGATGCGCTAAACGTGCTGAGCAAAAATCACATCGATATTGTGCTCAGTGACGTGAACATGCCTAACATGGACGGGTATCGTCTCACCCAGCGCATTCGCCAGCTTGGTATGACCTTGCCGGTTATCGGGGTCACCGCCAACGCGCTGGCCGAAGAGAAAGAGCGCTGCCTGGCGTCAGGCATGGACAGTTGCCTGTCAAAACCGGTAACGCTGGATGTGATAAAACAGACGTTGTCGATTTACGCGGCCCGCGTCAGGGAATCGAGAGCATAAAAAAACCCGGCACGCGCGAGCGCTGCCGGGTTTTTTATTACCAGAACGGAATCAGTCTTTATCGACTGCGCTCAGGGTAACCGAAGAGAGATAATTCAGCAGGGCGATATCATTCTCTACGCCCAGTTTCATCATCGCCGATTTCTTCTGGCTACTGATGGTTTTGATACTGCGGTTCAGCTTCTTGGCAATTTCAGTGACCAGGAAACCTTCAGCGAACAGGCGCAGTACTTCACTTTCTTTCGGTGATAAACGTTTGTCACCGTAACCACCCGCGCTAATTTTCTCAAGCAGGCGAGAAACGCTTTCAGGGGTAAATTTCTTGCCTTTCTGCAGTGCAGCCAGAGCCTTAGGCAGATCCGTCGGCGCGCCCTGTTTCAGGACAATCCCTTCAATGTCGAGTTCCAGCACGGCGCTTAAAATCGCCGGGTTATTGTTCATGGTAAGAACAATAATTGAAATACTCGGAAAGTGGCGCTTGATGTATTTGATCAGCGTGATGCCATCGCCGTACTTATCTCCAGGCATGGAGAGGTCAGTAATGAGCACGTGTGCATCAAGTTTCGGAAGATTATTTATAAGTGCTGTAGAGTCTTCAAATTCACCGACAACATTCACCCACTCGATCTGTTCAAGTGATTTGCGAATACCGAACAGTACAATCGGGTGGTCGTCGGCAATAATTACGTTCATATTGTTCATGTAAAGGCTACCTTGCTACAGCAAGCTTTTGACGTAGGCGTCAATGTCGCTGATGTATTTTTCTGTGCCAGAAGCATCCTTCTCACGAATAAGATGTTCCAGCGTTTCACATAATTGCTTGCCCGGAACCAGATTAAGCATGGCAAACACCCCTTTTAGCCGGTGTGCTGTCTGTGTCAGCGCGGCGAAATCCTTCGCAGCGGACTCAGTATACAACCGCTTAACATCATCTGGTACTGTATCTACAAATAGGGAATAGTATCCGCTGGCCTGGAGTTCGGCATTTTCATCACCACCCAATGGGGACTCCAGTATCTCTTCTTGCGCCAGATTCTCTTCTATTAGTTGTAGTACAGCTTCCTGCATCGCATTGCTCATATTAAAGTTGACGCGCAGCTGACCGGGGCCGATTTTCCGCACGCCTGACTCATCATCGCTTAAAAGCAAGCCCGAGGCAGTAAGATTAGACGGATTATCAGTTAAAAAGAGATCATATTCTTGACTCGTGAGCCTTTCATCCGGGTTTATGCAGGCCGCACCCCAGTTTTCAAGCTGGCGAACCACAATGTTGCGTATTTCGCTGGACGTCACATCCACCATGACGATCACATCATCAAGCAGGCGCTCTTCACCCTCTTCCTGAGGATTTGCGTCCATTTTGACATGCAGTGAATAGCGGGTACCCAGCGACTCACGGGCCTTAATATTCAGGTGTCCGCCAAGCTTACGCGCCAGCTGATCGCACAGCCAGAAGGTGAGGGCGTTGGCTTTGCCGTAGCTGTCGCTCTGCGTATCGTTCAGGAACGGGAAGTGTAAATTATCGATTTCGCTCATCGTCACGCCTTCCCCCGTATCCAGAATACGGATTGTCAGGCGGTCTTCAGCAGATTCATCTGTACCCACTTCCAGCGTGATTTTGCCGATTTGCGTGGTGGTTACAGAATATTGAATTAGCATCAGCACGATGCGGCGTAACGCCTCGCGATCGCCATGACGTTCATCGTTGGCAGGAAGATTGTTATTGATCAGAAGCTGCAGGCCTTTGCGCTTGATAACGGGCAGGACTTCAGGCACCACTTCGTTAATAAGATCCTGAACTGAAAACAGCGTAGAGCTCCCTTTCCAGGTATCGCTTTCAAGCATATTGGCTAACTGGATTTCATCGACCATACGCACAAGCGTATCCGCCTGATTGGCCAACTGATGGCTCTCTGGCGTACTCAAACTCGCGGCCTGGCTGGCAAGCTCTTTCAACGGGCGCTTGAACGCATCGCCAATGTTTTGCATAAACGCCGCGCGGCCCTGCTGATTTTTCTCATACAGTCTCTGCGCTTGTTTCAGCTTCTTGTTCACCAGCACTTCTCTGTCCTGATCGCGAATGATAAAGATCTGGGTACGTGAAGCGACCTGACTGCGGAACTGACGAATTTCGTACAGTTCATTATTAATGGTGGCCTGAATCACCCCCTGATGCTGGTCAGCCATGGTGGTGATGTTTTGCAGGTTAAGATGTGGCAACAGGTGATCGGCAATCTTGTTGCTCATAATCGTACGATTGGCCTCCTGGTCATGCACCAGAAGCCCCAACGGTAGCACCGACACAATCTCTTCATTCAGCGCGCGCAACACGCGTAATTCATTGTTAGAGCCTGAAGAAGAGATGTGCTCAGTTGGGCGGCCAGGCTGAAAGCGGAAGGTGGTATACCCAAACAACGCCAGCGCGAGCAGACCAATATTAAGCAGTAGCGGCAGCAGAATGTTTTGCAGCGTGTCGAGCAACAGCGTTCCAAAGGGAACCTGCCAAACAAGGCGCATACCGGTGGAGTTCAAAGATGAGGCGATCTCAATCTTCGAGCCGTTAAAAGTAATGGACGCGCTTTCCGGGCCTTCTTTTTTATCCGCTGGCGCGCGCATATTTTGCACGGAAGTATCTGGCTCAAGACGGAAGCTGTCGAGCGGCATATCCGGTGGAATGAGATCGTTAATCGGCAGATCAAAGGCGACAACTGTTGCCAGATGCCCAGGCTGGTTAAATGTGGTGCGCAGGGTAAAGTAATGCCCGTTTTGCCAGGCGAGGCGGCGAAGGGAAGAGAAACTTTCGCGTTCGTCCAGGGTGTTAGCCTGCTGGAGCATTTCCGCGCGGCGGGAATCAACAATCGAGCCAATGGAAGACTCTTTAAAACCGGATGAGAGATCTTTTAATGGCAGCGTGGAGATGAGGATCATGCTGTTATCCTGGCCATTAAGGTAGTACATCGACCAGGGGACAGTTTCCGCGCCCCAGAGCGTGTCGAGATACGTCGAGATTCGCTGTGTCATCTCAAGCGTAGCGCTGTCGTGAGAGCCAAAAATTAATGCTTCGGTTTTGCGGCGCGTTTTTTCAAGATAATAGACGTCTTGCTTAAGACGCGTTTCCTGTAAACCTTCACCCGATGCCGTTCCCGGCGCTGCGGCGATATTGTCGTAAATCTGCCAGGTCGCGTAGCGCCAGGTATCGATACGCTTGTGCACTGCATGGGTAATATCAACGATTTGATAGCTTCGGTCTTTCAGCCAGGTGTTGACCGCGCTCTGCACCATCACTCCCATCGTCACTAACAGCACAACGATCAATAGAAGAAAGAAACGCGTGATGCTCCCCGGAAGAAGGGAAAATTTACCTGGTGCTGTTGTTTCAGACTGACTCATTAATGTGATTAACCCGTGATGGCCGCACGTAAAGACGATAGGGCAGTATAAAGGGTAATACCTGAATTTCCAGTATCGAGCCCGGTCAGGGAGGGACTTTTTCACGCTTTATCAACGTAGCGCTAATCAGTATCGAAAGTGTACAAATGGAACCCTATTGTACAAATAATTATCGATGTCCTGAATAAATAGCACGAATTAACAAGAAATTAGGGATTGAATAATAATTTAAAGTGAGTGAAGGCGTTATCTGAGAATTAGTTAATAGTCGTTATAATTTCACGGCGGTAGCACAAAATTATTCACATAACGTAAAGAAGGGTAAAAAAAAACCGAATGCATCGCACTCGGCTCAATTCGGGATAAACAGACATTCGAAAATGAATGACGGTAATAAATAAAGTTAATGATGATAGCGAGGGTTATTTTAGTGATCTCTTGTGATTTTGTTTTGACAATCAGTGCGGTAATGAAATTCTTGTTAACTCATTGATTAAAATGCATAAATATAAATTGTTGATTTTAAGTGCTTAATATTTTAGCTATCTGTGCTATTGAAAAGTTCCCTCTTATTTACAAATTGAAACATGTTATAAGAACAATGAAACATCTTCAAAGTTTTAGTATCATATTCGTATTGGATTATTCTGTATTTTTGCGGAGAATGAAGTGGCCGACTGGTTAAGAGGGTTAATCAGTGAGCAGTGGCAATAATAAGGCATATAACAGAGGGTTATTAAAATGAAAGTTAAAGTCCTGTCCCTCCTGGTACCAGCACTGCTGGTAGCAGGCGCAGCAAATGCGGCTGAAATTTACAACAAAGATGGCAACAAATTAGATCTGTTCGGTAAAGTCGACGGCCTGCACTATTTCTCCGATGACAAAGGTAACGACGGCGATCAAACCTACATGCGTATCGGCTTCAAAGGCGAAACTCAGGTTAACGATCAGTTGACCGGTTATGGTCAATGGGAATACCAGGTTCAAGGTAACACCAGCGAAAGCGACAACCAGTCCTGGACGCGTGTTGCCTTCGCTGGCCTGAAATTCGGTGATGCTGGTTCCTTCGATTATGGTCGTAACTACGGCGTAATCTACGATGTCACTTCCTGGACCGACGTTCTGCCAGAATTTGGCGGTGACACTTACGGTGCCGATAACTTCATGCAATCCCGTGGTAACGGCGTCGCGACTTACCGTAACCAGGATTTCTTCGGTCTGGTTGATGGTCTGAACTTTGCTCTGCAGTATCAGGGTAAAAACGGCAGCGTCAGCGGCGAGAATGATTCTACTGGCGGTCGTAGCCTGTTGAAACAAAATGGTGACGGTTACGGTGCGTCTCTGACTTACGATTTGGGCGAAGGCTTCAGCGTCGGCGGTGCGATGGCATCTTCTAAACGTACTGCTGACCAGAATGCAGCAGGCGTTTACGGTGACGGTGACCACGCTGAAGTTTACAGCGGCGGCCTGAAATATGACGCGAACAACATTTATCTGGCAGCGCAGTACTCCCAGACTTATAACTCGACGCGTTTCGGGACATCTAACGGTAGCGGCCGTTCCGACATCTACGGTTTTGCTAACAAAGCGCAAAACTTCGAAGTTGTAGCTCAGTACCAGTTCGACTTCGGTCTGCGTCCTTCCGTGGCTTACCTGCAGTCTAAAGGTAAGGACGTAAGCAACAACACCACCAACTTCGGCGATCAGGATCTGCTGAAATACGTTGATGTTGGCGCGACTTACTACTTCAACAAAAACATGTCCACCTACGTGGACTACAAAATCAACCTGCTGGATGAAAATAACTTCACCAAACAGGCTGGTGTAGGTACTGACGATATCGTTGCTCTGGGTCTGGTTTACCAGTTCTAAGACACCGTCAGTAACAGAAAGGGGCCAAATGGCCCCTTTTTCTATGCTTTTTTAGGGTCTTACCGAAGACGCGTTTTGGTATACTCTTGCCGCCCCAGGCATGAGGATAATAACGAATGGAAATGACTTTTTGGCGAGCCGGCATATTGTCGGTGTTTTGCTTACTTGCAGCATGCGATTCTTCTTCCCCTACCACGACAGCAAATGCGCCAGCGGCAACCGTGCTGGAAGGCAAGACTATGGGAACGTCCTGGCGCGTTAGCGTCATGGATATGGATAAAAATCGCGAGAATGAACTTCGCGGTAAAATCCAGTCCCAGCTTGATGCTGACGATCAGCTGCTTTCTACCTATAAAAATGATTCCGCGCTGATGCGGTTCAACCTCTCGAACAGCACATCGCTTTGGCCTGTGAGTGAGGCAATGGCTGCTATCGTTACCGAGTCCCTGCATGTCGGTTATAAAACTAACGGCGCAATGGATATCACCGTCGGGCCGCTGGTGAATTTATGGGGCTTTGGGCCAACGAAACAGCCGGAGACGGTACCGAGTCAGGCACAGATTGACGATGCGCGTGCTCGCACAGGGCTGCAGCATCTGAGCGTATTGAATCAGTATGGTCAGCAGTACCTGCAAAAAGACATTCCCGATCTGTTTGTTGATCTCTCCACAGTTGGCGAGGGATACGCGGCAGATCATCTCGCCGCACTGATGACTCAGGAGGGCATCTCACGTTATCTGGTTTCCGTCGGGGGCGCACTCGTGAGTCGCGGTCTCAATGCCAGTGACAAACCCTGGCGTGTCGCTATCCAAAAGCCAACCGATCAACAAAATGCGGTGCAGGCCATTGTGGATATCAACGGTCACGGTATCAGCACATCCGGCAGCTATCGCAACTATTACGAGCTGAACGGCAAGCGTCTCTCGCACGTGATCGATCCAAAGACGGGGCACCCAATCACACACAATCTGGTTTCCGTGACGGTAATTGCCTCTACGGCACTCGAGGCGGATGCCTGGGATACCGGACTGATGGTCCTCGGGCCGGAAAAGGCCAAAGAAGTGGTGCGTCAGCAAGGCCTGGCCGTGTACATGATCACCAAAGAGGGCGAGAATTTCAAAACCTGGATGTCGCCGCAGTTCCAGGCTTTTCTGATCGACGAACAACATTAAAAAGCAAGGTTGCAGGTTTTTGTTCAGTGGCGCATGGGCATACTTTGAGTATGCTTGAAAGAGGAGCCAATGATGAAAAACCTGACCCTGAATACTGATGACGATCGCTGGCTGGCCGTGATGGCCCGCGATCCAGCCGCCGACAACCAGTTTGTTTTCGCTGTCCAGACGACCGGTATCTTTTGCCGCCCCTCGTGCCGGGCGCGTCATGCCCTGCGAAAAAACGTCGTGTTTTATCCCGATTCACATCATGCCCAACAGGCAGGATTTCGCCCGTGCAAACGCTGTTTGCCCGACCGGGCCGATCCGCAAGCGCATAAGATAGCGAAAGTCGAAAAAGCCTGCCGCTTGCTTGAGCAGGAGCAACTGCTAACGCTGGATGCACTGGCGGAGCAGGTCGGTATGAGCGCCTTTCATTTCCATCGTCTGTTCAAATCCGTGACCGGAATGACACCAAAAGGCTGGCAACAGGCTGCGCGCGCGCGACGCTTACGCAGCGCGCTGACGCAGGGCGAAAACATCACTGACTCGGTGCTGGCTGCGGGTTTCCCGGATAGCAGCACGTTCTATCGCAAAGCGGACGAAACGCTGGGCATGACGGCAAAACAGTATCGTAATGGCGCGAGTAACGTGACCATGCGCTTCGCCGTGACGGATTGCGAGCTTGGCCGCTGCCTTGTGGCAGAAAGTGAACGCGGGATTTGCGCTATTTTACTCGGCGACAATGACGATACGCTGAATGCTGAACTGCGCGCGCTTTTTCCTCTGGCTCGGTCTGAATCGGCTGATGGGGAATTTAGGGCTCGTATCAATCGGGTGATCAGCAGTCTGATGCATCATGACAAGGCGCTTGAATTGCCACTGGATATTCGCGGGACAGCGTTTCAGCAACAGGTCTGGCAGGCGCTGCGGGCTATACCTTGCGGGGAAACTGCAAGCTATCAGCAGATCGCGAAAGTCATCGGCAAACCCAATGCGGTACGTGCGGTGGCGAGTGCCTGCGCCGCCAATAAGCTGGCAATCGTGATCCCGTGCCACCGCGTAGTGCGTCGCGATGGCGCGCTGTCCGGCTATCGCTGGGGAGTTGAGCGTAAGGCGCAATTACTTAAACGCGAGGCCAAAATTCAGGAGGAGTAATGCTCGATTTATTTGCTGATGAGCAGCCCTGGCAAGAGCCGCTGGCACCGGGGGCTGTCGTTCTTCGCCGCTTAGCCGTTGCCGGTGCCGCCACGCTTTTACACGATATTGAAGCGGTGGCGGCGATCTCACCGTTTCGTCATATGGTGACGCCAGGCGGTTACACCATGTCGGTGGCGATGACCAGCTGCGGTGGCCTGGGCTGGACGACCAACGATCGCGGTTATCTCTATTCCCCTGTCGACCCCGTCACTCACCGCCCGTGGCCGCCGATACCCGAGGCATTCCACGCGCTTTGTCATGAAGCGGCTATTGCGGCGGGATATCCCGATTTTCAACCCGATGCCTGCCTGATTAACCGTTATGCACCGGGCGCAAAACTGTCGCTACACCAGGATAAAGACGAACCCAATTTGAGCGCGCCGATTGTTTCCGTGTCGTTGGGATTGCCCGCAATCTTTCAGTTTGGCGGCTTACAGCGTAACGACCCGCTAAAACGCCTGATGCTGGAGCACGGTGATGTGGTGGTGTGGGGCGGCGAATCACGGCTGTTTTATCATGGCATTCAGCCACTTAAACCGGGTCAGCATCCCCTGACGGGAGAATACCGATACAACCTGACCTTCCGGCAGGCTTCCAATAGCGAATAAAAATAAGAATTATTCTTGATGTGAGCGTCGGGCAGTTTACACTGCTGGCTGTTTTTTCTTGCCCGGATTGCTTTGCATGCAACTACTTTTACTCGTCTGGCGTCAGTACCGTTGGCCATTTGTCGCGGTGATGGCGCTCAGCCTCGCCAGCGCCGCGCTGGGGATTGGCTTAATCGCCTTTATCAACGTGCGTTTGATTGAAATGGTCGACACCTCATTGTCGGTGCTTCCCGAATTTCTGAGTCTGCTACTGCTGCTGATGGCGGTAACGCTGGCGTCGCAGCTGGCGCTCACGACGCTGGGACACCACTTTGTTTATCGCCTGCGCGGTGAATTTATCAAACGTATTCTGGACACGCAGATTGAGCGCATTGAACAGCTCGGCAGCGCGTCACTGTTGGCCGGGCTGACCAGCGACGTGCGTGCGATTACGATTGCTTTTGTGCGTTTACCGGAACTGGTGCAGGGGATCATTCTCACTTTCGGATCTGCGGCTTATCTTGCCTGGCTATCGACAAAAATGTTAGCCGTAACGGCGCTGTGGATTGTCGTCACTATCTGGGGCGGCTACATGCTGGTGGCGCGCGTTTACAAGCATATGGCCGTGCTGCGCGAAACCGAAGACAAGCTGTATAACGATTATCAGACGGTGCTGGAAGGCCGTAAAGAGCTCACGCTTAATCGTGAACGCGCCGAACACATTTTCAATAATCTCTACATTCCCGATGCCCGCGAGTACCGCCATCATATTGTTCGCGCGGATACGTTCCATCTGAGCGCTGTGAACTGGTCAAACATCATGATGCTGGGTGCGATTGGTCTGGTGTTTTGGATGGCGAACAGCCTGGGATGGGCGGATACCAACGTGGCCGCGACGTACTCGCTGACGCTGTTGTTCCTGCGTACACCGCTGCTGTCTGCGGTAGGCGCGCTGCCCACGCTGCTTAGCGCACAAGTGGCTTTCAGAAAGCTCAATCAGTTTGCTCTCGCCCCCTTCAGGCCTGAGTTCCCGCGCCCTGAGGCGTTCCCTGACTGGAAAACGCTGGAGCTGCGCAACGTCATGTTCCGCTACCAGGACAATAATTTTGCGGTAGGTCCGGTCAATCTGACCATTAATCGCGGGGAGATGCTGTTTCTGATTGGCGGCAATGGCAGTGGAAAATCCACGTTGGCTATGTTGCTGACTGGGTTGTATCAACCTCAGTCGGGTGAAATTTTGCTGGATGGTAAACCGATTTCCGCGCAAAAACCGGAAGACTATCGCAAGCTGTTTTCAGCGGTCTTTACCGACGTGTGGCTCTTTGATCACCTGTTAGGAACGGAAGGTAAACAGGCTAATCCTGAACTGGTCGAGAAGTGGCTTGAACAGCTGAAGATGTCGCACAAGCTGGAGCTTCAGGACGGTAAAATCCTGAACCTTAAGCTGTCGAAAGGGCAGAAAAAACGCGTCGCGCTGCTGCTGGCGTTAGCTGAAGAGCGCGACATTATTCTGCTGGATGAATGGGCTGCTGACCAGGACCCGCATTTCCGCCGCGAGTTCTATCAGGTGCTGTTGCCGCTGATGCAGGAGATGGGCAAGACAATTTTTGCTATCAGCCACGACGATCACTACTTTATTCACGCTGACCGGTTACTCGAGATGCGTGACGGTCAGTTAAGTGAACTGACGGGTGATGAGCGCGATGCCGCCTCGCGTGATGCGGTCGCGCGTACCGCCTAGCAAACGTTAGATGCCTTCATTTCTGCCCTCTCATCCACCGGGAGGGCGGAAATTTACGTAATCGCATTTTTTTCCCCTATTTTTCCTCTGTTTATTATCATTTACATATCCCCGCGCTATTCTTACTGCCAACTCATTTTATGGATTAATGATTGATGTCTGTCATAAACAAAAACAGCGCAAGGCTGCGCGACCAGGAGCGTGCCCGACTCATCTGGCTCCTGACCACGGATAAAGCCGTCACATCGACGCTATTGGGCAAACTCACCCTGGCTGAGCAATATGACGTCGGCACGCTGGCCGACGATATTGCTGAGGTAGGGGCGTTAGTTGCTCATCTGCCTCCGCCGGATCTGGCCGATACCCTGGAAGCGCTGCCTTCGGAAGAGCGCCACGCATTATGGCGGCTGGTGCAGGTCAATGAACGTGGGCAAGTCTTACTGGAAGCGTCAGAGAACGTCTGGGACGATCTTATCGAGGATATGAGCGACCGCGATATTCTCGAGGCCATGCAAACGCTCGATATCGACGAGCAGATCTATCTGGTGCAACACCTGCCGCGTAACCTGACGGGCCGCATGCTGGCTTCACTGCCGGCGGAAGAGCGCGCGCGCGTGCGCCAGGTAATGAATTACGCGAAAAACAGCGTCGGCGCGATCATGGAGTTCGAGGTGATTATGGTTCGCCCGGACGTCACGCTGGCAACTGTGCAGCGCTTTTTGCGTCGTCGAGGCAAGATGCCGCAGAACACCGATAAACTGTTCGTGACATCGCGAGATAAAACTCTGCTGGGTGAACTGACGCTGCAAACCATTTTGCTGAACGGCAGCCAGCGTCAGGTGAGCGAGGTGATGGAAACGCAGCCGATGATTTTCTCCCCGGAAGATGACGCGGAAAAAGCAGCGCGAACCTTTGAACGTGACAACCTGATCAGCGCCGCGGTAGTCGATTCGGTGGGCAAATTGATGGGTCGCGTTACCATCGATGAGATCGTTGATGTCGTCTATGAAGAAACCGATAACGACATGCGTGCGATGGGGGGCTTGAGCGCGGAAGAAGATGTCTACGCGCCCGTGAGTAAAGCGGTCAAAACGCGCTGGGCGTGGCTGGCGGTAAACTTATGCACCGCGTTTATTGCCTCGCGCGTCATTGACGGTTTTGAACATACCATTTCGCAACTCGTGGCTCTGGCCTCCCTGATGCCCATTGTCGCGGGAATCGGCGGGAACACGGGCAACCAAACTATCACCATGATCGTGCGCGCGCTGGCGCTGCAGCATATTCAGCCGGGGAACTTCAGCTTCCTGATCTTTAGAGAGATGGGTGTTGCGCTGATTAACGGTCTGGTCTGGGGCGGGATTATGGGCTGTGTCACCTGGTGGCTCTATGGTGACATGGCGCTCGGCGGCGTGATGACGCTGGCAATGGTGCTCAATCTGCTGATGGCTGCCGTGATGGGCGTTATCATTCCTCTGACGATGACCAAACTGGGGCGCGACCCCGCAGTGGGGTCGAGCGTAATGATCACCGCCATTACCGATACCGGCGGGTTCTTTATTTTCCTTGGGTTGGCGACGATTTTCCTGATGTAGCCGCGCGCTTGAGTTTTAACCGGGCGGGAATGATCGCCATGATGACGATCCCGCCCACCACGCCAATCGCCAGATTGCCCGTATAAACGGTGGCAGCCACGGTCACCAGCATCACCAGCGTTTCCGCAATCGGTGCGCCTTTAACCGTAGTCGGCTGAATGCTGTGCCAGTTAAACGTCTTAAAGGCGACGATCGCCATAATCCCGGCAAGCACCGCCATGGGGATTTTGGCCATAACCTCACTCAGGGCGGTCACCAGAACGAGCAGCACCAGCCCAGCGGCGAGTGTTGAAACGCGGCTGCGGCCTTTGCCCATCTCGACGTTAACGATGGTTTGTCCAATCATCGCGCATCCGGCAATCCCCCCGTAAAAGCCAGACATGATGTTCGCCACGCCAAGGCCAATACTTTCCCGGCGTTTACTCGAAGGCGTCGCGGTCAGCTCATCCACCAGTTTTGCCGTCAGTAACGACTCCATCAGACCGACGAACGCGATACTCAATGCGCACGGCCAGATTATGCTCAGCGTTTGCAGATTTAACGGCACCAGCAACTGGGTAAAGCCCGGCAGGCCACCGCTCATGGAGCCTTCGTCCCCCACGGTCGGCAGAATTTGTCCACTGAACACGGTGAACAGCGTCAGGAGGACAATCGCAATCAGCGGCGACGGAACGCTTTTAATAAAGCGCGGCACCCACAGAACGATCAGGAGCGTCAGCACAAACAGGCCGACAATCAGCGGGCTTTTGGTCCAGAAATGGGGAACCTGCGCAAAGAAAATCAGCACCCCGAGGGCATTAACAAACCCGGTCATCACGGGCTGCGGAATAAATCGCATCAGGCGCGCCATACCGAGAACGCCAAACAGAATTTGAATGATCCCGGCCAGGATCACGGCAGGCAAAATGTACTGCACGCCATGCTGAGCCACCATCGGGCCGATGACTAACGCAACGGAACCGGCTGCGGCAGTGACCATCGCCGGACGACCGCCCATTACGGAAAGCGCCAGACACAGCACCACTGACGCAATCAGACTGACTTTCGGGTCAACGCCCGCGACCACGGAAAAGGAGATCACTTCAGGTATCAGGGCCAGCGCCGTAATAACGCCCGCTAAGGTTTCACGCATGAACAGTTTCGGTGAACGCAGGACGTTCGCAACGCGGCCATCATCAGGCGTCAGGGTAGAGGAGTGTGGTATTGACATAAAATTCGCAGGTTAGGGCAGGCTTCCGTGCGCGCGATCACAAAGTGCAGCATAGTAGCCAGAAAAGACGCGTTTTGCCAGTCGGCAAAATAATACCCTTATAAACATTCCATCATTAAATTTCACAATTACAATAATTTCGTAACCTTTAAACGCGAGTTGATAATTGATACCGTTGCCCCGCAGCTTATTTCACCTGCAATTCCACGTACAAACCAAGACAACAAGTAAGGCATAAATGATGAAAAAAATGACTGCCATGCTCTTCTCTATGGCGGTGGGGCTGAACGCTGTCTCCATGACCGCGATGGCCGATGCGCCGAAAGAGCAGGAAACGGATGTCCTTTTAATTGGCGGCGGTATCATGAGCGCCACTCTGGGAACGTATCTGCAAGAATTACAGCCGGACTGGTCAATGACCATGGTTGAACGCCTCGATGGCGTGGCAAAAGAAAGCTCGAACGGTTGGAATAACGCCGGCACGGGGCACTCGGCACTCATGGAACTGAACTACACACCGCAGAAAAAGGACGGTTCCATTAGTATCGAGAAGGCCGTTGAGATCAACGAAGCCTTCCAGATTTCACGCCAGTTCTGGTCACATCAGGTCAACAGCGGCGTGATGCACGACCCGCACTCATTTATTAACACCGTGCCGCACATGAGCTTTGTGTGGGGCGATCAAAACGTAAACTTCCTGCGCGCACGTTACGCCGCTTTGCAGCAGAGCAGCCTGTTCCGTGGCATGAAGTTCTCTGAAGATCATGCTCAGATCAAAGAGTGGGCACCGCTGGTCATGGAAGGGCGCGACCCAAACCAGAAGGTTGCAGCAACACGTACTGAAATCGGCACCGACGTTAACTACGGCGAAATTACGCGTCAGCTGGTTAGTGCCTTGCAGAAAAAAGATGATTTCCATTTGCAACTCAGCACCGAAGTGCGCGGCTTTAAGCGTAACGCGGATAACAGCTGGAGCGTGACGGTTGCCGATCTGAAGAACAACGAAGCAGAACACGTCATTAAGGCGAAATTTGTCTTTATCGGCGCGGGTGGCGCAGCGTTAAAACTGTTACAGGAAACCGGTATTCCAGAAGCTGACGACTATGCGGGCTTCCCGGTCGGCGGACAATTCCTGGTATCCGACAATCCGGAAGTAGTGAATCGTCACCTGGCGAAAGTGTATGGTCAGGCTTCTGTCGGTGCGCCGCCAATGTCTGTGCCACATATCGACACCCGTATGCTGGACGGTAAGCGCGTGGTGCTGTTTGGGCCGTTCGCCACCTTCTCCACCAAATTCCTGAAAAATGGTTCGCTGTGGGATCTGCTCAGCTCCACCACCACGTCTAACTTCATGCCGATGGTGGATGTGGGCATGGATAACTTCGATCTGGTGAAGTACCTGATGAGTCAGGTGATGCTTTCCGATGACGATCGTTTTGCGGCACTGAAAGAATACTATCCGCAGGCGAAAAAAGAGGACTGGCGCTTATGGCAGGCTGGTCAGCGCGTGCAAATCATCAAGCGTGACCCGCAAGAAGGCGGCGTATTGCGTCTTGGCACGGAAGTGGTGAGTGATAAAGACGGCACAATTGCGGCACTGCTGGGTGCCTCTCCGGGCGCATCAACGGCCGCGCCTATCATGCTGCATTTGATGGAAAAAGTGTTTAAAGATAAAGTTGCCAGCCCGGAATGGCAGGCGAAACTGAAAACCATTATTCCGTCTTACGGCACCAAGCTGAACGGTAATGTGGCAGCGACAGAACAAGAGCTGGAGTTCACCAGCCGCGTTCTGCAGCTCAAGTACGAAAAACCGCAAACGGCTGTTGCTGCGCCACAAGCGCAACCGCAGTTAAAACCTCAGCCGGACTCTAAACCGGTCGCGGATATCGCACTCTGAGTATAAAAAAGCCGGGTATCGATACCCGGCTTTATTTTTAACGCACGACCGCGTTTTCGATTTTCTCTTCCGCTTTCCAGACCCGATATTTCACGTCGATATTCTCAGGCGTATACACCACGATCGGTAGCTTGCTGTTATAACGCAGCAGACTATTATCACCCAGATACGCCGTCACAAACTTCTGCGTTTTCGTGTTTTCCGGACAAGCCATCATAGTAGATACCGGAGAGGTGACGTTATCGAAGACGTAATAGTCATAGCCCCAGCCTTCCAGCGTTTTGCTTTCCAGTTTGCCGCCAAGACGATGCTGGTTGCAGTCTACTTCCAGATTCTGGCCAATCAGCAATTCAACCTTGTAACCGGACTCATCATCCTGAGCAGGGAGCTGGATAACCTGTCGCTTCATCCCTTTGTCGGCCTGCGGCCACGGGGCGATTTTTTCCAGCGGCTCATTTTTCGGCGTCTCACTGGCGAACGCGCTGGTGTTCATGCAGGCAGCGGCGAGAAGGGCAATAGCAAATTTAGGTGCGTTTTTCACAGTCATTCCTTGTATGTCAAACGATCGGTACAAGGCTAGCATAGCAAAATGTGAAGGTTGATATTATTTACTCATATTTTCATATTAAGCAGTATATGTGCCTGGTGATTTTGTCTTTTTGTGGCTGTAAATGCTGATATGGAACGAAAGGGGTGAACGTGTTAGGGTTAGCAGCAAATATTGTTATTCATCTGTGAAGGGAAGAGAGACATGATGGTTCGCGCTAAGCTTAATACGCCCGAGGGCAGAAAATTTTTAGTGGCACTTTTCGTTGTGTTTATGATTGCCGCGACGTGCGTGGGTCGGGCGACCATTGTCGGGGTGATCGAACAATACAACATTCCGCTTTCGCAGTGGACCACCAGCATGTTCGTGCTGCAATCGGCGATGATCTTTGTCTACAGCCTGGTCTTTACGGTTCTTCTTGCCATTCCGTTGGGGATATTTTTCCTCGGGGGCAGTGATAAGAAATAAGTCATTAGACATAAAAAAACCAACCCTGAGCGGTTGGTTTTTTTATGTCGTAATTTTGGTCGGCACGGAGAGATTTGAACTCTCGACCCTCGCCACCCCATGACGATGCGCTACCAGGCTGCGCTACGTGCCGTTACCGTAGAAATTTATACTAACCTTTTGCAGAATGAATGCAAGTCTGCGTCACGCTAACTGACTCATTTTTAATCAGTTAGCGATAAACCGTTTCTCGTCAGTCAGCACCTGAAGGAGCAGACTCAACTGCGGTTTCTGGTCATGTATTTTCTCGCCCTGCAGATTATACGTCTGGTAATTACCGTTGCTGCTGAGCACTAAGGTTATTGCTGGCGTCGTCACTGCCAGAGTATTTCCGTTGGCTGCCGTCACCCAGTTGTGGCGACGCGTTGCGCTGAAAATATCCTGCCCCTGCGAGTACTCATTCGCCGGTGTGCTGACGTGCAGCAACCGCTGCATCAACGTCGTCATAATATCTTTATGATCGGTCAACATGCTGATGCGTTGTGCAGGTGTGCCCGGCCAGTGAACAACCAGCGGGACGTGCAGGTTAGGGCGCGACCAGTCCATTTCTTTTGTCTCATCACCCAGCGGCACACCGTGGCCTGCGGTAATGATCACCACGGTATTATCCAGTTTGCCGGATTCACGGAGTGCGCTAATGACGCGCGCGATCTGCGCGTCGACATCACCCGCCGCACGGCTGTAACGTCGGGTAAAGCCTTTCTGATTGCTGTCATCCAGCGTCGTGCCGTTAAACGCAACCCAGGAGAACCAGCGGTTATCTTCCTGCGCATAGCGATTCAGCCAGTTCATCCACTGATCCGCCGTTTTTTCGTCGGACTGACTCTGCGCAGCAGGCAGCGAGAAGTCGGATAACAACGCCTGGCGATAAAGCGGGCTGCTGAAACCGTCCGATGAGAACAGCCCCAGTTGATAACCCTGCTGATTAAGAGAGGTAATCAGTGCCGCTGGCGTACGGGAAGACAACACACCGTCCATATAACCCGCAGAAATGCCATAGAACAGACCGAAAATGCCTGCATCGGTGCTATTCCCGGCGCTCATATGTTGCGTAAAGTTAATGTTCTGCTCGGCGAATTCAGCCAGCGCGGGCATCTGTTTCTCATAGCGAGAATAATTGAGACCGTCGACGGTAATGAGCAAGACGTTCTGGCCTTGTCCCATATCGCGATAGCGCAAATCACTCAGAGGATACTGTACCGATACGGCCTCTGGATTGCCTTGCTCGACCAGACGACGCTGATATTCCTGCGCATCAAGCAGCCCGTGTTTTTCAAGGAAGCGACGCGCCGTCATCGGATAGGAAAGCGGCAAGTTGGCGCGCTGCATGGTAATAGGGCGATAGAAGTTGGCATCAGCCCAAATGTACATCACATGCGAGCTGATAAACGCCACGAAAAATAGCGCGGCGACAGGTTTGGCGTAGTGACGCCGACGCGTCAGGCTACGGAGTTTTTGCCAGCTCCATGTGGCAAACAGCATCTCAATCAGCAGAATAATGGGCACGCTGATAAACATCAGCTGCCAGTCACGTGCGGTTTCGTTCTGGTCGGGGTTAATCACCAGTTCCCAGACGATGGGATTGAGATGCAGGTGGAAACGTGTGAAGACTTCGCTGTCGATAAGCAGCAGCGTCATGCCCGCAGTGGCAAGGATCGCGGATAAAAACCGCATCAGCCGCTGCGACATGACGATAAACGTCAGAGGGAAAAGAATCAGCAGGTACGTGGCGAACACTAAAAAGCTAAAATGCCCAACCACGCTTATCCAGGAGTATACACGCCCGGTTAGCGTCGTCGGCCAGTCGGCCACGAACAGATAACGGCTGCCCAGCACCATGCCCAACAAAATGTTGAACAAGGCAAACCAGTGCCCCCAGCTAACCATCTGGGAGACTTTTTCGCGGTAGCGCTGACGATTCGTCACCATAAACTGTTGTTCGTTTCCCTTAGTGCGCCTGATCGTTGCTCACCGAGGACTGCAAAGCCTGGGCGAATGATTTTGCGATCGCCTGACGTTGAGCCGGAGCAACGCTGGTATTGATAAGGTTGGTGACCATATTTCCCAAAACCATCAGAGAAAGATCGGTCGGCGTTTTGTTTTTTTCAAGTACGTTGGCCAGCTCACTGAGCAGGTGTTCAACGTGTTCATCACTATAGCGGGAATGTTGTGGCATAAATCGAAATCAGTTTGTTGATGAAAGGGCAACATATTACCGTAGCAACAGCTTTTTTTCCCCTTTTTTATCTGCCGTTCTTCTGTTGCACAGATCCGAAGGGGGTGATTGAATACCGCCCGGTCTAAAAGGAGAGTTTATCATGAGTCTGGATATCAACCAGATTGCGTTGCACCAGCTTATCAAGCGTGATGAGCAAACCCTTGAGCTGGTGCTGCGCGATTCGTTACTGGAACCAACGCCTACCGTTACGGAAATGATGGCGGAATTACACCGTGTTTACAGTGCCAAAAATAAAGCCTATGGCATGTTCAACGAAGAGAGCGAGCTGGCGCAAAGCTTGCGTTTACAGCGGCAGGGCGAAGAGGATTTCCTGGCGTTTAGCCGGGCGGCGACAGGGCGTCTGCGCGACGAACTGGCGAAATATCCGTTTGCGGATGGCGGTATCGTGCTGTTCTGCCAGTACCGTTATCTGGCGGTGGACTATTTGCTGGTCACCGTGCTGAACAATCTGAGCAGTATGCGTGTGAATGAGCAGCTCGACATCAGCTCCACGCACTATCTGGATATCAATCATGCCGATATTGTGGCGCGTATTGATTTAACCGAATGGGAAACCAACCCGGAATCCACGCGCTACCTGACGTTCCTGAAAGGACGTGTCGGGCGCAAAGTGTCAGACTTCTTTATGGACTTCCTCGGTGCCAGCGAAGGCCTGAACGCGAAAGCGCAGAACAAAGGGTTGTTACAGGCGCTGGATGATTTCACCGCAGAGGCACAACTTGATAAATCTGAGCGCCAGAACGTGCGTCAGCAGGTTTACAGCTATTGCAGCGAGCAGTTGCAGGCCGGCGAAGAGATTGAGCTTGAATCGCTGTCGAAAGAGTTAGCGGGCGTTAGCGAAGTCAGCTTCCAGGAATTTACGGCTGATAAAGGCTATGAGCTGGAGGAGAGTTTCCCGGCAGATCGCAGTACGCTGCGTCAGTTAACCAAATTTGCCGGCAGCGGCGGCGGGTTAACCGTCAATTTTGACGCCATGCTGCTGGGTGAGCGCATCTTCTGGGATCCCGCAACCGACACGCTGACCATCAAAGGGACGCCACCGAATCTGCGCGATCAGCTGCAGCGTCGTACGTCAGGCGGTAAATAGCCGCCATAAAAAAACCCCGCAGCGCGGGGTTTTTTCTCAACCTGTTGGCGATTAAGCGCGAACGAAGTCGACGTGAGACAGTTTTGGCTTGAACGGGTGACGCTGAACAGCCTGAACTTTCACTTTTTCTTCTTTACCATCGATAACGATAGTCAGAACTTCAGTGTAGAACCCTTCTTTGGTCTGCTGGTTCCAGACTTTATCCTGTTCCAGTTCGATAGCAACTGGAGCGGCTTCGCCACCATAAATGATAGCCGGGAACTTGTTAGCTGCGCGCAGGCGGCGGCTCGCACCCTTACCCTGCACTGCACGTACTTCTGCATTGATAGTGAACATTGATTTCTCTCTGTAAATAAGTCCTGCTACAGGCGACCCAGCAGCAGGTAAGTGTTCTGCCTCACGGATGTGAAGCGGGCGGCATTTTATACTCAAACGCACTTTACATCAATCAAAAGTCCCTTTAACCCCGCAATTCATTGGCCCGGCGGAAACGTCCTTCGTAGTCGAACACTTTCTCACGCACCTGCCAGAACTGGCCTTTTTTACGGGCGACAACAAAATCAGGATGGCGCAAAAACGCCTGCTGGTGGACGATATCCGCGACGGTAATCCAGCGCAACGGCACGCCAGGCGTTCGGGTATGCGGGCGGATAAACAGCTGTTCGAACGCCGTGCGCTGAGCGGGCGTGTGCAGCCGGAAACGTTCGCTGACGTCCGCGCCGTCTTCGTCGTAATAGGTTATTTTCAGCCACTCGCCTTTGTCATCTGCACCGGGTTGCAGCGCCATACCGGAGCAGCGCAATACCAGCGCATCTTTGAGCTTCAGCGCGGCTTTCAGCATGTCATCAGGGTCGACCAAAACGGTGTCACATTCCCGACATCGTCGTGCGGCGATATCATTTTCAGCGTTGCACTGCGGACAGTTTTTGAAGCGGAAGCGAAAATCGCACTGTTCGCGATGGCCTTCGTCGTCCTCAAACCAGCCCTGACAGCGGCGGCCAAAATGCTCAACAAGCGTGCCCTCAGCGGTCATTTTTCCCCAAAAGGTGTTGGCAAAACCGCAGGCCGGGCAAAAAACTTGTACCGGAACATTGCCGCTTTTGCCTTTTGGCGTGCCCACTTCGGGCGAATACAGGTCGTGCGGATTACCGGCGTAATCGAGAATCAGGCAGTCAGTTTTTCCGGGGGCCAGCCGTAATCCGCGCCCGACGATTTGCTGATACAAGCTGACGGATTCAGTGGGGCGCAGAATCGCAATCAAATCGACGTGTGGCGCATCAAATCCGGTGGTCAATACCGATACGTTCACTAGGTAGCGGAACTGCTGCGCTTTAAAGGCCTCGATGAGCGTATCGCGTTCCGGGCTGGGTGTTTCACCGGTAATCAACGCGGCGTCGTTTTTCGGTAGCAAACCGGTGATTTCGCGGGCATGCTCCACGGTGGCGGCGAAAATCATCACGCCTTTGCGTGTCTGAGCAAACTCTTCAATTTGGCTGATGATATGTGGCGTAATGCGCTGCTGCTTTTTCAGCTCCAGATTCATGTCCGCTTCGCTAAACAGCCCATTGCTTTGCGCCTGTAAGCGGCTGAAATCATACTGTACGACGGGCATATCCAGACGTTCAGGTGGCGTCAGATAGCCGTGTTTGATCATGTAGCGCAGCGGCAGTTCATAGATGCAATCGCGAAACAGCGCTTTATCATCGCCACGCACCATACCGTGATAATGAAACTGATAAATCCAGCCTTTGCCCAGACGAAAGGGGGTAGCGGTCAGCCCCAGTAAACGCACCTGCGGATTCACTTCCTTCAGGTGCGTCAGAATCTGCTGATACTGGCTGTCGTTGTCATCGCTGATGCGATGGCACTCATCAATAATCAACAGAGAGAACTCGCTGCGGAACAGCTCAAGATTGCGCGCCACCGACTGAACGCTTCCAAAAACGACCTTGCCGTGGCTCTCTTTACGTTTGAGTCCGGCAGCGAAAATGTCCGCCTCCAGACCCAACGCCAGGTATTTAGCGTGATTCTGTGCGACCAGCTCTTTGACGTGCGCCAGCACCAGCACGCGGCCACGCGCCAGTCGCGCCAGCTCAGCGATGACCAGGCTTTTTCCTGCGCCGGTGGGCAGGACAATCGCAGCCGGCTCTTTGTGTTTGCGAAACCAGGCGAGCGTCGCGTCAACGGCTTCCTGCTGATAGGGGCGAAGTGTAAAAGTCATAGGTTCTCGTTTTGGTTCTCTCGCATTAGTATGCCACGAAACTTTTTCCCTTGAGTGGCGCAGATAGGCCGCTATACTGGACAGTTCTTGACTGCTTCTTTTTCGGACATGTTGTCCGACTTCCTGCACCTTTAAGGCTAATTAGATTTCATGCGACTTGATAAATTTATCGCTCAGCAACTCAGCGTCAGCCGCGCTATTGCCGGACGTGAAATTCGCGCCAGCCGCGTTACCGTGGACGGCGATATTGTGAGAGACAGCGCGTTCAAACTCCTCCCGGAACATGACGTAGAGTTCGACGGTAACACGCTGACCCAGCAAATCGGCTCACGCTATTTTATGCTCAATAAGCCGCAAGGCTACGTCTGTTCGACGGATGACCCTGATCACCCGACGGTGCTTTATTTCCTTGAAGAGCCGGTCGCGCACAAACTTCATGCGGCGGGGCGTCTGGATATTGATACGACCGGTCTGGTGCTGATGACCGATGATGGTCAATGGTCGCACCGAATTACGTCTCCGCGCCACCACTGTGAAAAAACCTATCTGGTTACGCTTGAGTCGCCGGTCGCGGATGACACGGCTGAACAATTCACCAAAGGCGTTCAGCTGCATAATGAAAAAGATCTCACCAGGCCCGCAGTGCTTGAGGTTATTACGCCTACCGAAGTGCGTTTGACCATCAGCGAAGGGCGCTACCACCAGGTGAAGCGGATGTTCGCCGCCGTGGGTAACCGTGTGGTTGGCCTGCATCGTGAACGTATTGGTGAGATTGCCCTCGATCCGGATCTTGAACCCGGTGAATATCGCCCGTTAACGGAAGACGAAATTGCCAGCGTTGGCATGCCGCCACGCTAATTTCAGGAGCACACGGTGACCACCAGGCCACACTCATCAATTAGCATCGTCTTTATCCTTGGCCTCCTGGCCATGCTGATGCCGCTGTCTATCGACATGTACTTGCCTGCGCTGCCGGTGATTTCCGCGCAGTTCGGCGTACCGGCGGGCAGCGCGCAAATGACACTCAGCACCTATATCCTCGGCTTTGCCGTTGGGCAATTGCTGTACGGCCCAATGGCGGACAGCATTGGGCGCAAGCCGGTGATTCTGGGGGGAACGCTGGTGTTTGCCGCGGCGGCGGTGGCGTGCGCACTGGCGCAAACAATCGAACAGCTGATCGTGATGCGTTTCTTGCATGGTCTGGCGGCTGCGGCGGCGAGCGTGGTGATTAATGCCCTGATGCGCGATATCTACCCGAAGGAAGAGTTCTCGCGCATGATGTCGTTTGTCATGCTGGTTACCACCATTGCGCCATTGCTGGCACCCATGATTGGTGGGGCTGTGCTGGTATGGTTTAGCTGGCATGCCATTTTCTGGATCCTGGCGATCGCCGCGCTGCTGGCGTCGGCGATGATCTTCTTCTTCATTGATGAAACCTTGCCGGTGGAACGTCGGCAGAAATTTCACATTCGCACCACCATCGGCAACTTTGCCTCGTTGTTCCGCCATAAACGCGTGTTGAGCTATATGCTGGCGAGTGGTTTCAGCTTTGCAGGAATGTTTTCGTTCCTGAGTGCCGGGCCTTTTGTTTACATTGAGATTAACCACGTTTCGCCGCAGGACTTCGGTTACTACTTCGCATTGAACATTGTGTTCCTGTTCGTCATGACCATTATCAATAGCCGCTTTGTCCGTCGTGCCGGGGCGCTGAATATGTTCCGGGCGGGCCTGTGGATCCAGTTTGTGATGGCGATTTGGATGGTGTTCACCGCCTTCTTTGACGTCGGTTTCTGGGCGCTGGTGGTGGGCGTGGCGGCGTTTGTCGGTTGCGTGTCGATGGTTTCATCGAACGGGATGGCGGTTATTCTCGACGAGTTTCCGCACATGGCAGGAACCGCCTCGTCGCTGGCAGGCACGTTCCGCTTTGGGATCGGTGCGATTGTGGGCGCGTTGCTCTCAATGGCGACGTTTAACACCGCCTGGCCGATGATTTGGTCTATCGCGTTTTGTGCCACCTGTTCGATACTTTTCTATCTCTACGCCAGCCGGCCGAGAAAATCAGCGCATTGATAAATGAAAAGGGACCAAAGCGGTCCCTTTTTTGATGCGCGTCAACCAAACCGATGTTTGTTTACCCCGTGATTGTTTCTTTTATGTAAAATCTATTTATGTAAAAAGTCACATCGTTGTAGTTAAAAAGGTTGAGTTAGATCGCAGAAACGGGTACATATAGCGCCGAAGCGAGCCTGTAACTTACATAATAACGCCCTGAAAAATGAGATACCAAAGCCCGTAACATAAGGCTGTAAGCGTTTCTCATCAAAAAAAAGGCAGGTCAGCAACGATGTGTTACTATAAATGTAAATAAATTGTGAAGGCTTTTTGCTTCCGGGGAAAGAACGTGAATACATTACAGCTCTCCATCGTCCATCGCCTGCCACAAAGCTATCGCTGGTTGGCGGGTTTTGCAGGTTCGAAGGTTGAACCGATTCCGCAAAGTGGAAACGACAGTGAGAATTGCCTCGTGGCGCTGAAATTACTCAGCTCCGACGATGAAAATGCGTGGCCGGTTATGGAGCGCTTGAGCCAGGCCCTGACGGATATCGAAGTGGTCAGCTCTATCGTGGAATGCGAAGGTGAACCTTGCCTGTTTGTTAACAGCCAGGATGAATTTGCCGCCACCTGCCGCCTGAAGAATTTTGGCGTCGCCATCGCTGAACCGTTTTCCCGTCAGCAACCTTTCTAAGCCTTAACGCAAGGCTAACAGCTGGCGTGTGTATTCATGCGTCGGTGCGGCAAACACGCGCTGGCAGTCACCTTGCTCGACCACTTCCCCCTGACGCAGCACAATCACCTGATGGCACAACGCGCGCACAACCTGCAAATCGTGACTAATAAAGATATACGCCAGCTGATGCTTTTCCTGCAGCGCTTTCAGTAACGCCAGGATTTGCGCCTGCACGGTTTTGTCGAGCGATGAGGTGGGTTCATCCAGGATAATCAATTCCGGTTTCAGGATCAGCGCCCGTGAAATGGCGATACGCTGACGCTGCCCCCCAGAGAAGGCAGCCGGATAACGAAAGCGAGTCTCCGGATCCAGTCCGACTTCTTCCATCACGCGAATGACTTCTTCTTCACGCTGCCGGGCGCTTAGCTCTGGCCGATGCACGCGCAGGCCTTCTTCAATAATTTGCAACACGTTGAGTCGAGGGTTGAGTGAGGAATTGGGATCCTGAAAAACCACCTGCATCCGATGACGCACGGGCAACATCTGTCGCCGATTCAAGCCGTGCAGCGGTTTTCCATCAAACAGGATGGCTCCCTGTGAGGCAATTAACCGCAGCAGCGCCAGCCCGGTGGTGCTTTTACCCGATCCCGACTCGCCGACTAAACCTAGCGTTTCGCCTGGCCGCAGTGAAAAGCTGACGTTCTTCAGCACATTATTTTGATCGACGACGCGACGGAAAACCCCCTTCCGCACAGGGAACGAGACGGCAAGCCCCTCAACGTTCAATAACGGCGTGCCGTGAGGTGGGAGCGGCACCGGATCGCCCGACGGCTCGCTGTTGAGCAGACGTTGCGTGTAAGGGTGTTGTGGCGCGTGGAAGAGCGCTGTCGCGGTGTTTTGTTCAACGCAGCGGCCTTTTTGCATGACGGCCACATTATCGGCGAGTTTTTTCACAATCCCAAGATTGTGGGTGATAAATAGCAGGCTCATGTTCAGCTCTTCTCGCAGTTCTCGCAGCAACTGCAAAATTTGCGCCTGTACCGTGACGTCGAGTGCGGTTGTCGGCTCATCGGCAATCAACAGTTCTGGACGGGTCAGCAGAGCCATAGCAATCATCACGCGCTGGCGTTCACCGCCAGAAAGCTGATGCGGGAAATCGGTCAGGCGTTTAGCGGCGTTGCGAATACCGGTGCGCTCAAGGAAGTCCAGAATTTCCCCTCTGGCGGCTTCTTTACGCATTCCGCGATGCAGCGACAGCACTTCGTACAGCTGTTTTTCCAGCGTGTGCAGCGGATTCAGTGAGACCATCGGTTCCTGAAAGATCATCGCGATTTTATTGCCGCGAATACCGCGTAACGTGTGTTCGTCTGCATGCAGCAGCGACTGGCCGTGGAACAGAATATCGCCCTGCGGATAGACAACGGGAGGGGAGGGTAACAGGCGCAGCACAGACAGCGCTGACACGCTTTTTCCTGAGCCCGATTCGCCCACCAGCGCCAGCGTCTCTCCGGCCTGAATCTGCAGCGACAGCTCGCTCACCACCTCGCGTGTTTCGCCCTGGTGGGTAAACGCGATAGAGAGATTGTCGATACTGAGAAGGGGTTGCGTCATCTTATATCGCCTTATTGGGATCGAAGGCATCGCGGACCGCTTCGCCAATAAAAATCAGTAACGAGAGCAACACGGCAACGGAAAGAAATGCCGTAATACCCAGCCAGGGAGCCTGAAGGTTATTTTTGCCCTGCAACAGTAATTCGCCCAGCGACGGTGAGCCAAGCGGCAGACCGAAGCCCAGAAAATCCAGCGACGTGAGCGTGGTGATTGAACTGCACAAAATAAACGGCAGGAACGTCAGCGTCGCGACCACGGCATTGGGCAGCATATGACGAAAAATAATGCTGCGATCGCTAACGCCGAGCGCCTGAGCGGCGCGGATATAATCAAAATTACGCGTGCGTAAAAATTCGGCGCGCACGACGCCGACCAGCGCCATCCAGCCAAAAATAACCGTGATGCCAAGCAGCCACCAGAAATTCGGCTGAACCACGCTTGAGAGCAGAATAATCAAAAATAATGTCGGCATCCCGGACCAGACTTCGATAAAGCGTTGACCCCACAAATCAATTTTGCCGCCGTAATAGCCCTGAATCGCGCCGGCTATGACGCCCATTACGCTGGAGAACAGCGTGAGCATCAGCCCGAACAAAATGGAAATCCGCGTCCCGTAGAGAATGCGCGCCAGCACATCGCCACCGTTCGCATCCGTTCCCAGCCAGTTTTGTGCCGAAGGTGCGGAAGGGAAAGGGGAAGACGTCGCAAAATTAATGCTGTTGGCACCAAAGCGGATCGGCGCCCACAGCGCCCAACCGTGATGGTCTATCTGCTCACGAAGCCAGGGATCCTGATAATCAGCGGGGGTCGCGAACGGACCGCCGAAATCGCTTTCGCTGTAGTTATTCAACACTGGCGTATACCAGCGATCGTTAAAATGAACCAGCAGCGGTTTGTCGTTGGCAATCAGCTCAGAGCACAGGCTGAGCACAAACAGCACGGCAAAAATCCACAGCGACCAATATCCACGCCGATTGTGACGGAAACGCGCCCAGCGGGCCTGGTTGACGGGGCTTAAATGCGGCATCAGCGGCCCTCAAAATCAATACGGGGATCGACCAGCGTATAACTGATATCGCTAATAATATTCAGCAGCAGGCCGATCAGGGTGAAAATATAGAGTGTGCCAAACATCACCGGATAATCGCGTGACACGGTGGCTTCATAGCCGAGCAGCCCCAGCCCGTTCAGGGAGAACATCACTTCAATCAGTAGAGAACCGGTGAAAAACATGCTGATAAACGTGGCGGGAAAACCGGCAATCACCAGCAGCATGGCGTTACGAAAGACGTGTTTCCACATGATCTGTTTTTCACTGACGCCTTTCGCGCGCGCGGTGACCACATACTGCTTGCGGATCTCATCGAGGAACGCATTTTTTGTCAGCATCGTCAGGGCCGCAAATCCGCCGATCACCGTCGCCAGCACCGGCAGGGTTATGTGCCAGAGGTAATCGGTGATTTTTTGATACCAGGGAAGCGAACTGAAATCAGCGGACACCAGACCGCGCAGCGGGAAGATATCGAAATAGCTGCCGCCCGCGAAGAAAACAATCAATAGCACGGCGAACAGAAATGCGGGGATCGCGTAGCCAATAATAATGAAGGTACTGCTCCAGATATCGAAACGGCTGCCGTTGTACACCGCTTTGCGTATCCCCAGCGGGATCGACACCAGATAGATGATGAGCGTGCCCCACAAGCCAAGCGTAATTGAAACCGGCAGACTGTCTTTGATGAGCTGTAAAACAGAGGCGCTACGGAACAGGCTGTTACCGAAATCAAATCGGACGTAATCCCACAGCATCTTGAAATAACGCTCATGAAGAGGTTTATCAAAGCCGTAGCGCTGGGTGATCTCGGCGATCACTTCGGGGTCCAGACCGCGTCCACCACGATAGCTGCTGTCACTGATATTCCCGGTACCGGTTTGAGCGTGACTGGCGCGCAGACCCTCGCTGCCGCCTCCCGGCAGGCCATTGCTATGGCCAAACTCAATAGCCGCAATAGCCTGATCAACGGGCCCGCCCGGCGCAATTTGCACAATGAAGAAGTTGATGGTGATAATCGCCCACAGCGTGGGGATAATCAGCAATAAGCGTCGAATCAGATAAGCGCCCATCGTTATTCCTTAGCGCCGCTCTGCAGGCAGTTTTGCGGCTTTATTGACGTCATACCACCAGTTATCAAATCCCAGCGAGTAAATAGGGCGCACGGACGGTTTAGCAAATTTGTCCCAGTAGGCCAGCCGATCCTGAGCCATGAACCACATCGGCAGCATGTAGTAATTCCAGGTTAATACCCGATCAAGTGCGCGACCTAACGGGAGTAACTTTTCTTTATCGCCTTGCGCCGCAATGATCTTGCCGATCAGCGTGTCGATTGCCGGGCTTGAGACGCCAGGGGCGTTATAGGTAGAGTTGATATATTCCGATGCCCATGAGATGCGTAAGTTAGTGCTGGGCCATGGCTGGGCCTGCCACAGACGCGTCATCATATCGTAATCACGATTGCGCATTCGATTGGTTATCTGCGCGTTATCAACCTGACGGATTTCCAGGGTGATCCCGAGTCGTTCCAGATTGTGCTGGAACGGCAGAACCCACTGATTATTTCCGCCAGAGGAGAGCAGCAGCTCAAAGGTGAGCGGTTTGCCCTGGGCATTCACTCGTTTTTGATTTTTTAACACCCAGCCGGATTCATCCAGTAAAGCGCTTGCTTTGAGCAAATTGTCACGATCGTAACCGCTCCCTTTAGTGGTGGGCGGCACAAAAATGGTCGTGAAAACTTCAGGGGGAACTTCTGCTTTCAACGGTGCGAGCAACGTTAGCTCTGCGGCGTCGGGGTAGTCGCGGGCGGCATATTCTGTATTCTGGAAATAGCTGTTGGTCCTGCTGTAGGCATTGTAAAACAGCGCCTTGTTCATCCACTCAAAATCAAAGGCGAGGGTAATGGCCTGGCGTACACGCCTGTCGGCGAAAACAGGACGTTGTATATTAAATGCCAGCCAGCGAGTGTCCTGCGCTGATTCATTTTTTTGCTCATCTTTGACGATGTAATGATTCGCAAAATTCTTGCCGATGTAGCGGGTGGCCCAGTTTTTGGCGCTGACTTCCTGGCGCATATCGAATGCACCGGCTTTAAAGGCTTCAAAGGCCACATTATCGTCGAGATAGTAGTCGTAGCGGATAGTATCGAAATTCCAGCGGCCGCGATTGACCGGTAAATTGGCGGCCCAGTAGTCTTTTACGCGCGAGTAAACAAGATATTGCCCCATCCTCCAACTCGTGATGCGGTAAGGACCGCCAGCCAGCGGAGGCGTGGAAATCGGGTCGCTCAGCTTATGATCTTTCCAGAATGATTCCGGCATAACGGGCAACGAGAAAAGACTCAGCATGCTCTCTTTGCTGGGCTCCGCCAGTTGAATACGCACGGTTAGCGGCGCAATCGCTTTAACCGTTGTTCCTTTAAACACCAGACGGAACTGCGGCACGCCTTCGGTCATAAACTTATGAAAGGTAAAGGCGATATCGCTGGCTTTGACCGACGACCCATCATGAAAACGTGCGCGGGGATTGATCGTGACTTCTGCCCATGAAAAATCATCAGCGTAACGAGCCGCCTCGGCGACGAGCGGGTAGTAGCTTCCGGGCTCGTCATCGGAAGTGACAAAGAGTGTGTCATAGAGCGAATCGGTGCGTTCGGCGGCAACACCACGCAGCGCAAAGCGGTTGAAGTTATCGAACGTTCCCATTGCGGAGAGCGTGATGTTCCCGCCTTTTGGTGCTGCCGGATTTACGTAATCAAAGTGGGTAAAGTTAGCGTCGTATTTGGGTTCACCCAGAACGGCAAAGGCATAGCTCTCTTTGATGGTCTGCGCCTGGCAGGTCACGCTGAACAACGTCAGCAGTAGCAAAACAAAGCGCATAGTCATGTGCAGCGTATCCCTCTTTTATTCTGACTCACCCGCAGTGAGGCTTTCGGTTTAGCTGAATAATAAGTGACGACGCTGCCATTGTGAAATTATTCACTGTGTTTCGTGGAATCTGGCTTCCAGTTAAGGAATTGCATCAGCGGCATCGGGCGGCTGATCCAATAACCCTGCAGGAAGTTAACGCCGTGTTCACGCAGCCAGGCGGCTTGTTCTGGCGTTTCAACACCTTCCGCCACCGTGGCCATGTTGAGCCGTCGCGCCAGCGTCAGCACGGCGTCGAGCACCGGGGACGTGACCGTTTCCGTTCCAATGGCGTTCACAAAGCCGCGATCGATTTTAAGATAATCCATCGTAAAACGTTCCAGATAAATCAGCGCGCTGTGGCCTGTCCCGAAATCGTCGATGGCTATCTCAAACCCTTCGTGCTGTAGCCATTCGAATAATGGCGCGGCTTCAAGCTGATTTATCATGTCGCGCTCGGTGATTTCCAGCACCACCTGGAAGTGATCAGGGGGTAACGACGCGGAAAATCGACGCATGTCATCTTTAAAACTGTCGGCATGCAGATGCCCAGGCGCAATGTTAACGCCGAGTTTTGCGCCTGCGGGCAGCACCGTTTGTAACTGTGGCGCATCGCGGACAATCAGATCAAACAGATGTAACGTCAGAGGCACGATCAGTTTCTGCGCTTCGGCAAAATTGATAAACGCATCCGGCGGGATTTCGCCCATCGTCGGATGTTTCCAGCGCATCAGCACTTCGGCGCCCTGCATCTTGAGGTGTGCGGCATCGACAACCGGCTGATAGACGACATAAAATTGACCCTGCTTGATGGCCGTCAGGATCTCTTTGCCAGGATTCAGTCGAATGGAGAGGATGTAATAGGAAAGCGTGCCCGCGGCAATGCCGCATATCAAACCAAAAAATAGCGCAAACAGGATTTCATCGCTGGTCCACTCTTGCGCGTAGAGATTGATGGTCAGCGGCACGTCTTTAAGCGTCGTACTGCGGGTGGCTGGTTCATGTAAATCATGAACATTGACCAGGCGGTTTGACTCGGTTGATAACGCCGTATCGCCAATAATGATCGCAACACCCGCGAATTCGTCCTGACGTGCTGTATAAAGCAGATATGGCGTCATATTGATATTGATCGACGTGAAGACACCGCCACCTTTCACCAGCGGATTTTGGTACCAGATAGCGATAGCGGGTTTGTCCGGCAGCATCGGCGTTCCGGGCAAAAGGGCCATGTCGACGGATTTAGTCGTATTCAGCGTGGGTATGAGTTCAGTCAGGGGAACATTCATGGCGCCTGTAGCTGAAGAACAAAACGCAATGTTGTCTTTTACCAGTAGAAAAGCACGAACGTTGACGCTAAACGCGGCGCGCGAGGTTAACTCATCGCGCACATCCTGACAGGCGTCCAGCGTATAGGGCTGCAGGGTATCAATGGACGTTTTAAGCTCGGAAAAGTAGCTCTCCATGTACACACGAAGGTCGACGATCAGGGTGTCGAATTTTACTTCCCGCTTATGATAGCTAAGGAAAAATTGCAGCATTCCGCAGAGGAGGGCGACGAGTAAGGCTGCCAGAATACTGCCTGTCAGAATTTTACGGCTGGTGGAAAAGTAACGGGTGAACATAAACGTCATTGTTCCTGAACGACCGTCAGTTGCGGCACGACGGCTAAACTTACGAATTTACAAGACTATAGCCTGGATTATCTCGCTTCCCCTTCTTGCAGGGGGAGATATCTCGCAGGCAAAAAAAAACACCGCCGAAGCAGTGCTTTTTTTTATTATGTCGCCAGCCAAGGGATAACCAGCGACATAACAGATTAACTGCGGGTCAGAACACGGCGCGCTTCGTTATAGCGCTTCTTCCAGTAGGGCTCATTCATGCTGGAAATCGTCACACCGCTGCTGGTGGATGCATGAACAAACTGGTCGTTGCCGATGTAAATGCCGACGTGTCGACCGGTTGAACCCGCACGGAACAGCACTAAATCACCGGTACGCAGTTTCGTGCGTGAAATAGATTTACCTGTTTCCTGCTGTTCGTAGGTAGAACGCGGAAGGTCTAACCCGAATTGCTCGCGGAAAGTACGCTGTACAAAACCGGAACAATCGATACCTTTTTTGGTGCTGCCGCCCAGACGATAGCGCACGCCTTTCCAGTCAGCATACTGGTCCATAATACGAGACTTAACGTCCAGATTACGTACCATATTCTCAAATTCATCCTGAGAGGCTTGCAGTGACGAGGCATCTTCCATGCCCACAACACGCGTCTCAGGATGCATATTCTTTGCAGTGTTTGTCGAACTACATGCAGACAGCAGTACTGCAACTGCTATTGCCGGGATTCCCCGCAAGATATATCTCAAAATCGGTTGAGATTTGACCATGTTGATTATTTTCCCTTGAAGTCCTTAACGATAAAAGTCGTTATAAAATGCCAAACGTGACGAGACTAAATATCTGCGCACAATGAGACAATTCTTTATGGTCAAATCTGTGGTCTAACGCACAAACTTATTCACTGTGAGAATAATTATCTCTGTGAGGCAAAACGAGTTCGAGATTAACTGATCGGCTTAGTCATTGCGAGCAATAATATTGGTTTTTTTATAAGAAATTGTGATAGAGAAAGTGATTAGTTGGGATTGCGCAAAATACCGTCAATTTAGCTTAAAAAGCATGCAATGCATTCATTTACAACGTGAATGATATTACGAAGAGATGACAATCGAGTAGAAATATAGCGGAGAATTTCCAGGGATCTAAAATGATCCCTGATGAATAGCGTTAATTTAAGTTAGTTATTTGTCTTTTCTTTGTTGCATTTTAGAGGCAGATACCGATCGAAAAGGGCAATTAGACGATCGCTCAACGGCGTCATTAAGACCCAGGGCAAACCAATCAGGACGGCAGAAAGTGAACCGACCACAATATCGGTCAGCCAGTGAGCGCCGATCATTACGCGTGGGAAAGCGAAAACCACAACAATAATCAGGGCAACCCCAAACGCTTTTTTGCCAAAATAACGCAGCGTGAATGCCGAAAAAATAAGCAGCATCATTCCGTGATCCCCAGGGAAGCTATCCTTCGAGGCATCCTTAGTCGAAATATGCAGTAATTCACTGACGCGGTTGATGTCCGGGAAAAAGAGCGACGGACTGGATCGCTTAACCGGCATCAGCCCTTGAGCCAGTTGATTCACCACCACGGCAGTCAGCAACATCACCAGCCCAATGGCGATGATGCGGCGACGGCCAGCTGCGTCCTCTTTTCGCCAGAAAGAGAGCATCAGGCAGCCCATGGCGAGCAATGAAAACCCGTCGAAGGCGCGGTTGTTGGTGACGGCTATCAGCCACAAAAAGGCCTGGCTTTTTGCCAACAGCTGGTTAAAAAAGTGGAAAATACCGGAGTCCAGCGGGAACCAGAAGCCATGATTCGCTGGCAGATACCAGGACAAAAACAGCGCAAAACCGGCAGCGTTAAGCAGTAAAATGTATGGAAGTCTTTTAATCATCATCATCTTGAATAGTTTAGTCGGTGACAACGTTAATCACCCAAACTTAAACGAAGCTTCAACAGGCTGGCCTGAAGCAGGTTCCAGTCGGTGTTAACCGCACTAATGAGCTCTATTCGGCTATCAGGTGGTGCAACGTTCTGCGTTTCGATAAAGAAATCTGTTCCCTGACGATTGATCCGCACCAGCCCATCCTGCGTTCGCATCACACCTTTTACGCGTTCGACCGGGGCGAGCCTCGCCCATTCCAGAATACCGATCGTATCAAAGCGCGTATCAGCATCAAAAATCCAGCCGCAGGCCTGATGGCCCTGACCGCTATTGAGACTGCGGCGCCAGCGCTGATGAGCTGGCAGGCTCAGTGCCGCCAGACCTTTTTTCTCGACATGACTGTGCGAATGCGCAGCGCTTGCAGGCAGTTCAGCTGAATTCATACGCGGAAGATCCAGCAACGCGTTATCGATATGACCCTGAGTGGTCTGCACAAACTGGCGGTCGCCGCCAAAATGCTGCCACCACAGCGTAAACGCCGCTCGACTCTCGTCCGTAGCACGGTCTTCTTTATTCACTACAATGATGTCTGCGCTGGCAAGCTGGTCGCGGAAGTTTTCATTTTGCACGGATTTCTCATCCAGCAGCTGGCGTGGGTCGAGAACGCAAAGTGTGGCCCGAAGATCGATCCACGGCTCATATACCGGCGCGGTGAGCAGGTCGAGGATCTGTTTGGGATGGCCCAGACCGGTGGGTTCGATGATTAAACGGTCCGGCTTCCCCTGACGCAGCAGCGTATTTAGCCCCACCTGCATCGGTAAACCGTTGACGCAGCACATGCATCCGCCTGGGATTTCTTTGACCATCGCGCCGCTGTCTGCCAGCAATGCGCCATCAATTCCGACCTCGCCGAATTCGTTGACCAACACGGCCCATTTTTCTGCCGGATCTTTATTGGCCAGCAAATGAAGGATGGAAGTGGTTTTACCGCTGCCGAGAAAACCGGTTACGAGGTTTGTTTTGGTCACATGTGCTCCAGGAAAAATTGTAATACATCACAATTATCAATAATCCTGGCGAAAAATGACAGCCTTGAGAAGGGGAAGGGCGAACGGACAGTGTCTCCATTCGCCCTTTAGAGCAAAAAAAGTTAAATCGCGAGGGTATCGATAACGGCCTGACGTGCGCCACGCTCGACAATACGCTGGTAGGCATCAGTTATCGCATCGACAAACTGGGCGTGCTGTGGCAAGTCGCTGCCAAAAATTTCTGAAAGGGCCAGTAACGCTTTTACGCGGCCTTTTTCGCTGCTGGTTTCAACAATCGCCCGAATTTTTTCGCTCAGCGGATCGCGAACATCGATGACATTCCCTGCATCATCAACGCCGCTCACATAGCGCATCCATCCGGCAATACCAAGGGCCAGCAGTGGCCAGGCGCTTTCACGTTGCAAATGTACGCGCACGCCTTCCAGCATTCGCTGCGGCAATTTTTGGCTGCCGTCCATCGCGATTTGCCAGGTGCGATGCTGTAACGCCGGATTGGCAAATCGGTCGATCAGGCTGTCAGCATACGCCGTTAAATCGACATCCGTGATGCGCAATGTCGGCGCTTGTTCATCCAGCATCAGGCGACGCGCGGCTTCGCGAAACGCGTCGTCCTGCATGCAATCACTCACATGCGCAAAACCCGCGAGGTAACCCAGATACGCCAGAAACGAGTGGCTCCCGTTGAGCATGCGTAATTTCATCTGCTCCCACGGCAAAACGTCCTGCACCATCTGAACGCCCGCGATTTCCCATTCCGGGCGACCGGCCACGAAATTATCTTCTATCACCCACTGGATAAACGGCTCGCAGCTGATCGCGCAGGGATCTTCAACGCCTAACTCTTGAGTGATTTCTGCCAGCGATACTTCCGTGGCGGCGGGCACAATGCGGTCAACCATGGTGCCAGGGAAACTGACGCGCGTCTCAATCCATTTGGCCAGCTCTGGCGAGCGTTTTTCTGCCATCCCCAGCACCGCATTTTTGACCACATGTCCATTATCAGGGATGTTGTCGCACGACAGGACAGTGAAAGGTGCGAAACCGCGTTCGCGGCGGCGATGGAGAGCTTCAACCAGAATACCGGGCGCTGAGTGCGGTTCTGTGGGGTTTTCAAGATCGTGAAGGATACGTGCATTTTGCGTGTCCAGCTTGCCCGTCGCCGGATCGATGCAATAGCCTTTCTCGGTTATGGTCAGCGAAACAATGGCCACCTGCGGTTCGCAAAATTTCTCAATAATGGCCGCCAGCGAATCGAGTTTGGCATTCAGGCATTCATGCACAGCGCCGATAACAATCGGCTGATTTCCGTCAGCGCCTTTTTCCAGCACAGTAAACAGGTGATCCTGTTCGCGAAGCTGACTCATCAGCACATCGCCACTGAACAGGCTAATCTCACAGATACCCCAGTCGCCCCCATTGGCGTTTAGCACACGGTTTGTTAACAACGCCTGATGCGCACGATGAAAAGCGCCAAAACCGAAATGAACAATGCGGGAGCGCAGTTGCTGGCGATCGTACTGCGGCAGTTGCACGTGCGGAGGAAGCGTGGTGGAGGCAATATTCTTCATGTGGTACACACCTGATTAACCATTAATTAACAACGGCAGTGTAAAGTTATATGACAGCAAATTGAATTGGTAAGCCGTAAATATCCAGATTCTGTGAGTTGGATCAATCAATACTGCCGAGCGCGTTGACCGTTATGATCAAACATGTATGGTAGTCGTCATTGCAGTATCACATATTGGTATAACAACTTTAGAGGGTGAAGCGATGGAACAAACCTGGCGTTGGTACGGGCCGAATGATCCGGTTTCTCTTGATGATGTGCGTCAGGCTGGCGCAACAGGCGTCGTGACCGCATTGCACCATATTCCAAACGGTGAAGTTTGGCCGGTGGAAGAGATCAAAAAACGTCAGGCCGTGCTGGCAGAGAAAGGGCTGACCTGGTCGGTTGTTGAAAGCATCCCGGTTCATGAAGATATCAAAACGCATTCAGGACAATTTGAAAGCTGGATCGCCAACTATCAGCAGAGTATTCGTAACCTGGCGACCTGCGGTATCGACACCGTGTGCTACAACTTCATGCCAATTCTGGACTGGACGCGTACCGATCTCGAATATCAAATGCCAGACGGTTCCAAAGCGCTGCGCTTTGATCAGATCGCCTTTGCAGCCTTTGAACTGCACATTCTAAAACGTCCAGGCGCGGATGCGGATTATTCCGCAGAAGAGCAGCAGCAAGCGCTGAAATGGTTTACCGATGCCTCTGACGCGGATATTGAAAAGTTGACGCGTAACATTATCGCAGGTCTGCCGGGTGCTGAAGAGGGTTATACGCTGGATCAGTTCCGCGCGCGCCTGGCGGAATACGGCGACATCGACAAAAACCAGCTCCGTGAAAATATGGCGTATTTCCTGCGTGCAATTGTGCCGGTGGCGGAAGCCTGTGGTTTACGCCTGGCCGTTCATCCGGACGATCCACCGCGCCCGATTCTCGGTCTGCCACGCATTGTTTCCACTATTGAAGACATGCAATGGCTGAAAGAGACGGTTGATAGCATTCATAACGGTTTCACCATGTGCACGGGCTCGTACGGCGTGCGTGAAGATAACGATTTGGTGAAGATGATTGAAGCCTTTGGCGATCGCATTCACTTCACCCATTTGCGTGCTACCTGTCGCGAAAATAATCCAAAAACCTTCCACGAAGCGGCTCATTTGGGGGGCGACGTGAATATGGTGGCGGTAGTGGATGCGATTCTGAGTGAAGAACAGCGTCGTAAGCACGCTGGCGATGTGCGTCCGATTCCATTCCGTCCGGATCACGGGCATCAAATGCTCGACGATTTACGCAAGAAAACGAACCCGGGTTATTCTGCGATTGGCCGTCTGAAAGGAATGGCGGAAGTGCGAGGCGTTGAACTGGCGCTGAAAATGCTCAAGTATCCAGAACTGCTGTAAAAGAAAAACCCGGCGAAAGCCGGGTTTTTTGTATCAGTCTGCGCGACCCATATAACGTTTTTCTTCAATATGGATGCGAATTTTTTCGCCAGCGGAAAGGTATTCAGGAACCTGAACGACCAGACCTGTAGTTAGCGTCGCGGGTTTGTTACGCGCACTTGCTGACGCGCCTTTGATGCCCGGTGACGTTTCTACGATTTCCAGATCAACCGTCTGCGGCAATTCAAGCGCCAGCAGTTGGCCATCCCAGGTCAGAACCTGCATATCCGGCATGCCGCCTTCAGGAATAAAGAGCAGCTCGTCTTCAATCTGATCTTTGGTGAAGATATACGGCGTGTAGTCTTCTTTATCCATAAACACATATTCGTTGCCGTCAATGTAGGAGAAATCGACGAAGCGGCGCGTCAGGGTCACGGTATCAACAATATCATCACCTTTAAAACGCTCTTCAACCTTCAGGCCGGTACGCACATCGGCAAAGCGCATTTTGTAAAGCGTTGCTGCGCCACGGGCGCTAGGAGACTGAACATCAATGTCTTTCACAATCAGCAATTTGCCGTTGTAGTTCAGCACCATACCTTTCTTAATTTCATTCGCTCTTGGCATTGCAGTAATCCTGTTTACTGTGAGGTAAAAAATATCGCGTCAAATTACTCGTGCGCAGCCTTTCAGGCAAGCGGAATTCGTGGCTTTTGCTATCAATACGCAAAAGGTGTTACTGTGCGCGGCATGCCTGACAGCACGGGCCTTAGTGACTTATAGAGAGTGTTTATGGATTGTCGCCCAGACTGTGGCGCGTGTTGCACCGCACCGTCCATCACCAGTCCTATTCCGGGCATGCCGAATGGTAAACCCGCCAACACCCGTTGCGTTCAGCTTTCTGACAATAATCTGTGTAAAATCTTCGGTTCACCGTCACGCCCAAAGGTGTGCGCCGGGCTGCAACCCGCGAAAGAGATGTGCGGTAATACGCGTGCGCAAGCGATGACCTGGCTTCTTGAACTGGAAATGCTAACCGCGCCCTAAATATCTTTGATGCGCGTCAGGCAGCCTACGGTGATAATGCACATCACCAGTGCGAACCAGAAGACCGTGTGATAGCTCCAGATTTCCGCCACAATTCCTGCTAACGATCCGGCAATAATCCAGCCCACGCGCGTGGTGTTGGTGTAAAGGGTTGTCGCCGCGCCTGCCTGGCCAGGCATCAAATCCTGAAAATAGAGCATGCCGATACCCGCGAGAATGCCGATGTAGATCGCGTTCAGGAGTTGTAAAGCCAGCAGCAGGGCCGGTTCTTGTACCGTCAGCATTCCGATGTAAAACAGCAGACCTGCCACCACCGCGATGCGCATCAGAAAACGCTTCCCGAAGCGTTTTGCATAATATCCCGCAATAAGCATGGTCGGAATTTCAAGACCGGCCGCCGTCCCCATCATGATGCCCGCCAGTTTTTCCGGCAGATGCAGCTCATCAATAATAAACAGCGGCATATTAATGATATAGAGGCTGTTCGTGCCCCACATCAGCGTGCAGATGATGAACAGGAGTAAGGCGTCGCGACGGTTACGCCGTGGCGCTTCCAGCGTGCCGGTTGCCAGTTTTGGCTCTTTGCGCATCGACGGCAGGAAAAACCACACCATCGCGCCGCAGACGATAAAAGCGGCGGCAGCGCTGAGATACATCACGGTGAAGCCAAATCCCATCGCCAGGGCGTAAGCCAGAGGGGGCCCGATAACCCACGCCAGTGAGACCTGAGCACGTAAAATGGAGCTGAACATCACTGCTTCACGCCCCGTATGGTCGGCATGTTCCCGTGCGAGGGCAAACATTTGCGGGTTGGCAGTCGATCCAAAGCTACTGAGAAATACGCCGACAAACAGCAAGACAAAATAGTTGCGGTTCCAGGCGAAAAGTACGCAAGCGAACACGCCCAACAGACAGCAAAAAACAATCAGACTTTTGCGGTCACCTTTTCTGTCCGAGCGGCCTGCCAGGAACTGGCTGACCAGGATGCCGATAACGGCGCTTCCGGTAAAAAAGAAGCCGACCATAGCCGGACGGGCATGGACTTCATTAGTCAGAAATAAGCTAAGCGTTGGCGTTTGCAGTGCACCGGCAATACCCGTGAGGAAGGCAACAATCAAAAACGCCGATGACGTCAGATCGAATGGCTTTGGTGAGGCGGCAGCGGGGGTATTGTGCATGTTTCTATATCAGTGATGTAAAGAGGAGCGGAGTTTACGCCGCTTGTCAGATAATAAACAGGTGATGCGGTCAATTATCCCACAACTAAATCAAAATAGCATTTCAAAATTATAGGTTGCTGAACAGTGCTGAAGCGAAGCGGCAGGCATCACCCAACCATCAGCAGATGTAAGTCAATCGTTGAAGAAATGTGCTGCACTTCTAAATTCTGAAACAGAAACGGCAACTTTCCTTGCAAGCTTTATCAGAAAGCGCAAGACTCCTTGAAACGTTTCAGCGCTATCCTATCTCTCTAACAGAGCACGTTAGCGCATTTTTTCTCATTAAGGCTGAAACGATTCAAGTTCAGCGAGAGAGGAGAACCATGTTCAAGTTATCAGTGCAAGACATCCATCCGGGCGAACAGGCCGGTAATAAAGAAGAAGCCATTCGTAAGATTGCGGCGAGCCTTGTGCAGGCAGGGAACGTTGCTGAAGGCTACGTTGACGGCATGCTGGCGCGCGAGCAACAGACCTCAACCTTCCTGGGTAACGGTATCGCTATTCCTCACGGCACTACGGATACCCGCGATCAGGTCCTGAAAACCGGCGTTCAGGTTTATCAGTTCCCGCAGGGCATTTTGTGGGGCGAAGGGCAGGTGGCATACGTTGCCATCGGTATCGCCGCCAGTGGTGATGAACACCTGGGCTTGCTGCGTCAGCTGACGCATGTGCTGAGCGACGACGCTGTGGCTGAACAACTTCAGTCAGCGACCACGGCTGAAGAGCTGCGTGCGCTGCTGATGGGTGAAAAGCAGAGTGAAGTGCTGAAACTGGATAACGATACGCTGACGCTTGATGTTCTCGCCACCGATCTGGTGACGTTACAGGCGCTTAACGCGGGTCGCCTGAAAGAAGCCGGTGCGGTTGAGACCGCCTTTGTCGCCCGCGTAATCAACGACAAGCCGTTAAATCTCGGTCAGGGTGTCTGGTTGAACGACAGCGCAGAAGGCAATGTCCGCAGCGCAATCGCGGTGAGCCGTGCAGCAACAGCATTTGATGTGGATGGCGAGCAGGCAGCGCTGCTGGTGACCGTCGCGATGGCGGATGAGCAGCCGGTTGCGGTGCTTAAGCGCCTCAGCGACATGCTGCTGAGCAGTAAAGCTGACCGTTTGCTGAACGCAGATACCGCTACGTTGCTGGCACTGCTGACCAGCGATGACGTTTCTACCGATGACGTGCTCAGCGCTGAATTTGTAGTGCGTAACGAGCACGGCCTGCATGCCCGTCCGGGCACCATGCTTGTCAACACGATCAAACAGTTCGACAGTGAAATCACCGTGACCAATCTTGATGGTTCCGGCAAACCGGCCAATGGCCGCAGCCTGATGAAAGTGGTCGCGCTGGGTGTCAAAAAAGGCCATCGCCTGCGCTTCACTGCGCAAGGTGCTGATGCTGAACAGGCGCTGAAAGCGGTTGGCGACGCCATCGCGGCAGGTTTGGGGGAGGGCGCATAATGAGCAGACGTGTCGCCACTATTACGCTAAACCCCGCATACGATCTGGTTGGTTTTACGCCAGAAGTGGAACGCGGTGAAGTCAACCTCGTGCGGACCACGGGCCTGCACGCTGCGGGTAAAGGCATTAACGTTGCTAAGGTGCTCAAAGATTTGGGTATTGACGTGACCGTGGGCGGATTCCTGGGAAAAGACAACCAGGATGGTTTTCAGCAGCTGTTCAGCGAGCTGGGGATTGCGAACCGCTTCCAGGTCGTTCAAGGCCGTACCCGTATTAACGTGAAGTTGACAGAAAAAGACGGAGAAGTGACCGACTTCAACTTCTCCGGTTTCGAAGTGACGCCCGCAGACTGGGAACGCTTTGTTAACGACTCTCTGACCTGGCTTGGTCAGTTTGACATGGTTTGCGTGAGTGGCAGTTTGCCATCCGGCGTAAGCCCGGAAGCGTTCACCGACTGGATGCTGCGTCTGCGTAGCCAATGCCCATGCATCATCTTCGACAGCAGCCGCGAAGCGCTGGTTGCCGGTCTTAAAGCGTCTCCGTGGTTGGTTAAACCCAACCGTCGCGAGCTTGAGATCTGGGCGGGTCGTAAACTGCCAGAATTAAAAGATGTTATTGAAGCCGCTCATGCGCTGCGTGAACAAGGTATCGCTCACGTTGTGATTTCTCTGGGTGCGGAAGGTGCGTTGTGGGTTAACGCGTCTGGCGAATGGATTGCCAAACCACCGTCGGTGGAAGTTGTGAGTACCGTGGGCGCAGGGGATTCGATGGTCGGCGGCCTGATCTATGGCCTGCTGATGCGTGAATCCAGTGAACATACTTTACGTCTTGCAACCGCTGTTGCTGCCCTGGCCGTAAGCCAGAGCAATGTTGGTATTACCGAACGTACCCAGTTGGCCGCGATGATGGCGCGCGTTGACTTAAAACCTTTTAACTAACAGCAGGAGAGGCATAATGAAAACGCTGCTGATCATTGATTCCAGTCTTGGACAGGCTCGCGCCTATATGGCGAAAACGCTGCTGGGCGCAGCGGCAGACAAAGCGCATGTTGAAATTGTCGATAACCCGAATGACGCTGAACTGGCGATTGTTCTGGGCGACAAAATGCCCGCTGACAGCGCGCTGAACGGTAAAAAAGTGTGGCTGGGCGATATTAACCGCGCCGTGGCACACCCAGAATTATTCCTGAGCGAAGCGAAAGGCCATGCGGCGATTTACAGCGCGCCGGTCGCCGATGCTGATGTATCCGCAACGGGTCCAAAACGTATTGTGGCTATTACCGCATGCCCAACCGGCGTGGCGCATACCTTTATGGCGGCTGAAGCCATCGAAACCGAAGCGAAAAAACGCGGCTGGTGGGTGAAGGTTGAAACCCGTGGTTCTGTCGGCGCAGGCAATGCGATTACGGCTGAAGAAGTGGCTGAAGCCGATCTGGTGATTGTGGCGGCTGATATCGAAGTAGACCTGGCAAAATTTGCCGGTAAGCCGATGTATCGCACTTCAACCGGCCTGGCGCTGAAGAAAACAGCACAGGAGTTTGACAAGGCGCTGGCCGAAGCCAAGCCGTATCAGGCCTCTGCAAAATCACAATCTGCAACTGAAGGTAAGAAAGAGTCCGCGGGCGCCTATCGTCACCTGCTGACCGGTGTTTCTTACATGCTGCCGATGGTGGTGGCGGGCGGTTTGTGTATCGCGCTCTCATTTGCCTTCGGTATCGAAGCGTTTAAAGAGCCGGGCACACTGGCTGCTGCGCTGATGCAGATTGGTGGCGGTTCAGCGTTTGCGCTGATGGTACCAGTGCTGGCGGGTTACATTGCATTTTCCATCGCTGACCGTCCAGGGCTGACGCCAGGTCTTATCGGCGGTATGCTGGCAGTGAGCACCGGCTCCGGATTTATCGGCGGTATTATCGCGGGTTTCCTGGCGGGTTACGTTGCGAAAGCGATCAGCTCGAAGCTGAAGCTGCCGCAAAGTATGGAAGCGCTGAAACCGATCCTGATCATTCCACTGATTTCCAGCCTCGTGGTTGGTCTGGGCATGATCTACCTGATTGGTAAACCGGTTGCTGGCATCCTTGAAGGTCTTACCCACTGGCTGCAAACCATGGGTACGGCGAACGCGGTACTGCTGGGCGCAATCCTCGGCGGCATGATGTGTACCGACATGGGCGGTCCGGTAAACAAAGCGGCATATGCCTTTGGTGTTGGCCTGCTGAGTACCCAGACCTATGCGCCGATGGCGGCAATCATGGCAGCGGGTATGGTGCCACCACTGGCCCTGGGCCTGGCAACGATTATTGCACGTCGTAAGTTTGATAAAGCGCAGCAGGAAGGGGGCAAAGCAGCTCTGGTTCTCGGTTTGTGCTTCATCACTGAAGGTGCCATTCCGTTTGCAGCACGTGACCCAATGCGCGTTCTGCCATGCTGTATCGTTGGTGGCGCAGTGACGGGTGCTATCTCCATGGCAATCGGCGCAAAACTGATGGCACCGCACGGTGGTCTGTTCGTTCTGCTGATTCCTGGTGCGATTACGCCGGTGCTGGGTTATCTGTTCGCGATTATTGCGGGTACGCTGATTGCTGGTCTGTCTTACGCGGTGCTCAAGCGCCCGGAAGTGGAATCCGCAGCGGTAGCAAAAGCAGCATAAGTTCGTTGAATCAATAAAAAAGCCGGGTGCTAATGCGACCCGGCTTTTTTTATGCCGCTTGTTCAGCGGTCTGCTGTGCTTTCAGCCATGCGATTTCTTCCGCCCAGATATCCGGATTAACCGTCTCCAGCACCATTGGAATACCGTCAAAGCGCGCGTCTTGCATAATAAAGCGGAACGCATCGTGACCAATGTTGCCTTCGCCGAGGCTATGGTGGCGGTCAACACGGCTGCCAAACGCGCTTTTCGCATCGTTTAAATGCATACCGCGCAGATACTTGAAGCCGACAATGCGCTCAAATTCTGCAAAGGTTTTCTCGCACTCTTCGTGACTGCGCAGATCGTATCCTGCGGCAAAGGCATGGCAGGTATCGATACACACGCCCACGCGCGTTTTATCTTCCACGCCATCGATAATTGCCGCCAGATGTTCAAATTTGAAACCCAGATTACTGCCCTGGCCGGCCGTATTTTCGATAACCGCCGTGACGCCTTCTGTTTGCGCCAGCGCGATGTTGATGGATTCCGCAATGCGCGCCAGACAGGCGTCTTCGTCGATTTGCATCAGATGGCTGCCCGGATGGAAATTCAGCAGCGTCAGGCCAAGCTGTTCGCAACGCTGCAATTCATCAAGAAAGGCCTCACGTGATTTATCCAGCGCTTCCTGAACCGGATGGCCCAAGTTGATGAGGTAACTGTCGTGCGGCAGGATCTGCCCCGGCCCGAAGTTGTACTTTTCGCAGGCGGCTTTGAAATCATTAATAATTTCAGGGGTGAGCGGCGCAGCGCGCCACTGGCGCTGGTTTTTGGTGAACAGGGCGAACGCGGTCGCCTCAATTTCGGCGGCGCGGATGGCGGCATTTGCAAGGCCGCCTGCTGCGCTAACGTGCGCTCCAACATATTTCATAAAGGGACTCCTGTTAACCCGAAACGCTTATGATAGCGGGTTAACAGGAGAAGGATGTAGTGCTTTATGCCATCAGGCTGTGTACGGCCAGGTTGATAGCGCCCCCGCCGACAATCAACCAGACAAAGAGCATTAATGCCATCAGCAAAGGTTTTGCACCTGCTTTTTTCAGCGCGCTGACGTGCGTGGTGACGCCGAGCGCTGCCATCGCCATTGCCAGCAACACGGTATCCAGCGTGACGAGCATATCAACCATTGCTTTTGGCAGCAGATGGAATGAGTTAAACACCGCCACTGCGATAAACAGAATCGCAAACCACGGAATGGTAATTTTACTTTTTTCACCTTTCCCGGCGGGTGTCAGCTGTTTAACACGTGCGGCCAGAATAATCAGGAACGGTGCCAGCATCATCACGCGCAGCATTTTGGCAATGACCGCTGAATTTTCCGCCTCAGGGCTGATGGCGTGACCCGCAGCGACAACCTGTGCCACTTCGTGCATCGTTGAGCCAATATAAATGCCGTACGTTTCAGGCGTGAACCAGTGTGCGACCAGCGGATACATCGCCGGATAAAGGAAAATCGCCAGCGTACCGAAGATAACCACGGTCGCCACTGCAACCGTCACTTTACTGGATTCCGCCTTAACCACCGGTTCTGTCGCGAGTACTGCCGCGGCCCCACAAATACTGCTGCCCGCACCAATCAGCCAGCTGGTTTTTTTATCCAGCCCGAAGACTTTTTGGCCGATAAAGCAGGCCAGCAAAAAGGTGCTGGTCAGCGTCAGAGCGTCAATGGCAATCCCGCTGACGCCCACGTCCGCAATCTGCGAAAAAGTGAGGCGAAAACCATACAGAATAATGCCCAGACGCAGCAGGTGCTGTTTGGCGAAAATCACACCGCCGTCGCAGGATTGTGAAATCTGTGGATATACCGTATTGCCGACCACCATGCCGAGCAGAATAGCCAACGTGAGTGCGCTAAACCCGGCACCTGCGACGGCCGGAATACTCCCGCCCCATAATGCTGCACCGGTGATGGCGGCACTGAGCGCAAGCCCCGGCGCGTAATGCCACACTGAACGATGATTGTGTAGGGTAATTGCTGTCATAACCTTCTCCTCTCTCTGGTTAAAAGATTACGGCGCTCTGGCTTAAAAATAAAATTGATTATATATTTATAATTAATCTTTATAAGTGGTAAGCAACCATGCACATAACATTGCGTCAGCTTGAAGTTTTTGCCGAGGTCCTGAAAAGCGGATCAACGACTCAGGCCTCTGTGCGCCTGGCATTGTCACAGTCTGCAGTCAGCGCGGCACTCACCGATCTTGAGGGCCAGCTTCGCGTTCAGCTTTTTGACCGGGTAGGCAAACGCCTGGTGGTAAATGAACATGGGCGCTTGCTGTACCCGCGTGCGCTGGCGTTGTTGGAGCAAGCGGTTGAAATCGAACAGTTATTTCGCGAGGAGAATGGCGCCATCCGTGTGTTCGCCAGCAGCACCATCGGGAACTATATTCTCCCGGAGGTAATCGCCCGCTACCGTCGCGATTTCCCGACGCTGCCGCTGGAGATGAGCGTCGGCAATAGCCAGGATGTGATTAACGCTATTATCGATTTTCGCGTGGATATCGGGCTTATCGAAGGGCCGTGTCATAACGTCGATATTATTGCCGAGCCGTGGCTGGAAGATGAACTGGTGGTCTTTGCTTCTCCGGCTTCTGCGTTGTTGCACGGCGACGTCACGCTGGAACGCCTGGCGCAGGCCCCGTGGATTTTACGTGAACACGGTTCCGGCACGCGCGAAATCGTCGATTATCTGCTGCTTTCCCATTTGCCGCAGTTTCATCTGGGGATGGAATTAGGGAACTCCGAAGCCATTAAACATGCTGTGCGCCACGGCCTGGGAATCAGCTGTTTGTCACGTCGGGTGATTGCCGAACAGCTTGAGAGCGGCTCGCTGGTGGAAATCCCCGTCCCGTTGCCCAAGCTGGTGCGCACACTGTGGTGTATTCATCATCGGCAGAAACACCTCTCCAGTTCTCTTCAGCGTTTTCTGCGTTATTGCAACAACTAGCCTTCTCTTTCCCCGCGCGGGAGAGGGGAGGTCGCTCAGCTTTACTTATAATCCTCGGCCAGTCATGAAGCTCTCTTATAACTGCGCATTTCTGCCAGAAGGAACGCGGATCGTCTGCTACAATCGCGCCTCATTTTTAAAATGGACAGCATTTTCACATGGTTTCAGAAAATAAAACCACAGAAGCGCCCGCGCTACGTCGCGAACTCAAGGCGCGTCACCTGACAATGATCGCCATTGGCGGATCCATTGGGACAGGTCTTTTTGTTGCATCCGGTGCAACCATTTCAGCAGCAGGTCCTGGCGGCGCGCTGTTTTCGTATATGTTGATTGGCCTGATGGTGTATTTCCTGATGACCAGCCTGGGCGAACTGGCGGCATACATGCCGGTTTCCGGCTCCTTTTCGACTTACGGTCAAAAATACGTTGAAGAAGGCTTTGGCTTCGCGCTGGGCTGGAACTACTGGTACAACTGGGCGGTAACTATCGCTGTTGACCTCGTGGCCGCGCAGCTGGTGATGAACTGGTGGTTCCCGGACACGCCGGGCTGGATCTGGAGCGCCATTTTCCTGGCGGTGATTTTCCTGCTGAACTACATCTCCGTACGTGGTTTTGGTGAGGCAGAATACTGGTTCTCCCTGATCAAAGTGACGACCGTGATTATCTTCATCATTGTCGGCGTGGCGATGATTGTGGGCATCTTTAAAGGGGCCGAACCTGCGGGCTGGAGCAACTGGGAAATTGGCGAGGCGCCGTTTGCCGGGGGATTTGCGGCCATGATTGGCGTGGCGATGATTGTTGGTTTCTCCTTCCAGGGAACCGAACTGATTGGTATTGCTGCCGGTGAATCGGAAGACCCGGAGAAGAACATTCCGCGCGCAGTGCGTCAGGTGTTCTGGCGTATTCTGCTGTTCTACGTATTCGCGATCCTGATTATCAGCCTGATCATTCCTTACACCGACCCGAGCCTGCTGCGTAACGATGTGAAAGATATCAGCGTCAGCCCGTTCACGCTGGTCTTCCAGCATGCTGGTCTGCTTTCAGCGGCGGCGGTGATGAACGCGGTTATTCTGACGGCGGTGCTTTCTGCGGGTAACTCCGGCATGTACGCCTCAACGCGTATGTTGTACACCCTGGCGTGCGACGGTAAAGCGCCACGCATTTTCGCCAAACTGTCACGCGGCGGTGTTCCGCGCAATGCGCTGTATGCCACAACGGTGGTCGCGGGGCTGTGCTTCCTGACCTCTATGTTTGGTAATCAGACGGTCTATCTGTGGTTGCTTAATACCTCCGGTATGACAGGCTTTATCGCCTGGCTCGGGATTGCCATCAGTCACTATCGTTTCCGTCGCGGTTACGTTATGCAAGGGCATGATATTAACGACCTGCCATACCGCTCAGGATTCTTCCCGATTGGGCCGATCTTCGCCTTCGTTCTGTGCCTGATCATCACGCTCGGTCAGAACTACGAAGCCTTCCTGTCAGACACCATTGACTGGGGCGGCGTGATGGCGACATATATCGGGATTCCGCTGTTCCTGATTATCTGGTTTGGTTACAAACTGACAAAAGGCACGCGCTTCGTCAGCTACAGTGAAATGGACTTCCCTGGACGATTCAAAAAATAATCGCTTTTCCTCTCTTTCAAACCCGCTCACATGAGCGGGTTTTTTTATGTCCACAGTATGGAGAAAAGACATAATTGTTAACAATTTAATTGATAATAGTTATCGTTTGCTTTATCGTTACGGCGATTTTCAACAGGATGAAAGCGTCAGCGTGGCGGTCTGTTTTTGACGATGACGTGACGGCCACACCTGCACATAAACACCCATCCGACCGGCCAAAGAAGCAGGCGGAGCGCAAGGCATTGTGAGCAATAAATATTTGATATTGTTGTGTTTACCTCATGGAGAAATGGAATGTTTAGGTTGAATCCCTTCGTAAGGGGAGGACTTTGTGCGTCCGCACTGTCCCTTGCCCTGCCTGTTATTGCTGCGGAATCTGGCGACACGATGGTTGTCACTGCATCGGCCACCGAACAAAACCTCAAAGATGCGCCTGCCAGTATTAGCGTCATCACTCAGCAGGATCTGCAACGTAAGCCGGTCAACAACCTGAAAGATGTCCTGCGGGAAGTGCCAGGCGTGCAATTAACCAGCGAAGGGGATAACCGTAAAGGCGTGAGCATCCGAGGACTGGACAGCAGCTATACGCTGATTCTGGTTGACGGCAAGCGCGTCAGCTCGCGCAATGCCGTATTCCGTCATAACGACTTCGATCTCAACTGGATCCCGGTTGACGCCATTGAGCGTATCGAAGTGGTGCGCGGGCCAATGTCATCGCTGTATGGTTCCGATGCGCTGGGCGGGGTGGTGAATATCATCACCAAAAAAATTGGTCAGAAATGGACCGGTACGCTGACGGCGGACACCACCATCCAGCACCACCGCGATCGTGGCGATACCTATAACGGCCAGTTCTACACCAGCGGTCCGCTGGTGGACGGCGTTCTGGGGCTGAAAGCCTTCGGAAGCCTCTCTAAGCGTGAAAAAGACGATCAGCAAAAATCCTCCACGACAGCGACCGGCGAAACGCCGCGCATTGAAGGCTTTACCAGCCGCAGTGGTAATGTGGAACTCGCCTGGACGCCAGACGAAAATCATGATTTTACCGCGGGGTACGGTTACGACCGTCAGGATCGCGACTCCGACTCGCTCAACAAGAACCGCCTGGATCGCCAGAACTATTCTCTGAGCCACAATGGCCGCTGGGATGTGGGCAACAGCGAGCTGAAAGTTTACGGTGAAAAAGTCGATAACAAAAATCCTGGCAACAGTAGCCCGATCACCTCGGAAAGCACTGCCGTGGACGGGAAATACGTGCTGCCGCTGGGTGAAATCAGTCAGCTGCTGACTCTGGGTGGCGAATGGCGTCACGATAAGCTGAAAGATCCTGTCAACCTGACGGGTGGTACCAGCAATAACACCTCGGCCAGCCAGTACGCGCTCTTTATCGAAGATGAATGGCGTATCTTCGAGCCGCTGGCGCTGACCACCGGTGTACGTATGGATGACCATGAAACCTATGGCGATCACTGGAGCCCGCGTGCGTATCTGGTGTATAACGCGACCGACACGATGACGGTGAAAGGTGGCTGGGCCACGGCCTTTAAAGCGCCATCGCTGCTGCAGCTTAGCCCTGACTGGACCACCGGTTCCTGCCGCGGCGCATGCGAAATTGTGGGGAGCCCGGATCTAAAACCGGAAACCAGCGAAAGCTTCGAACTCGGCCTATATTACGCCGGGGAAGAGGGCTGGTTAGAAGGCGTTCAGGCCAGCATCACCACCTTCCAGAATAACGTGGATGATCGCATTAGCATCACCCGTACCGCCAACGTTAACGATGCGCAAAGTTACCCGAATTATGTCGGGTTGAACGGCGACGGCGAACCGATTTTCCGCTATTACAACGTCAACAAAGCGCGTATTCGTGGCGTCGAAACGGAACTGAAATTCCCGCTGGCAGAAGACTGGAAAATGACGCTGAACTACACCTATAACGATGGGCGTGATATCAGCAACGGCGGTAATAAACCGCTGTCCGAACTGCCGTTCCATACGGCAAACGGTACGGTTGACTGGCAGGCGACCCAGGCATGGTCATTCTACGTGCAGGGTAACTACACGGGTGAGAAGCGCGCCGTTGCCGACGGTGATACAACGCCTGGCGGCTATGTCGTCTGGAATACGGGCGGAGCGTGGCAGGCAACGAAAAACGTTAAGCTGCGTGCCGGCGTGCAAAACCTGCTGGATAAAGATCTCAGCCGTGACGATTACAGCTATACGGAAGATGGCCGTCGTTACTTTATGGCCGTAGATTATCAGTTCTGATGTATGAAATGCCCGGTGAGCGAAAGGCTACCGGGCATAATGCTCGGGCTTACTTGAACAAATGCTCCGCATGGAAGCGGAGATGATCTTCAATATACGATGCGATGAAATAGTAGCTGTGATCGTGACCCGGCTGAATGCGTAACGTCAGCGGCCAGGCTTTCTGGCGCGCCACTTCTGCAAGGACAGCTGGCTGGAGCTGGTTGGCGAGGAACTGATCCGCATCGCCCTGATCGATAAGCGTAGGGATGGCGTCTCCCGGCTGGCTCGCCTGCATTAGTGCGCAACTGTCCCACTCCTGCCATTTATCCGCATCCTCACCCAGATAGTGTGAAAACGCTTTTTGTCCCCACGGTACCTGCGTGGGATTCACGATCGGGGCAAACGCAGAGACGCTGGTGAACGTGCCAGGATTTTTGAGCGCCATAATGAGCGCACCGTGTCCGCCCATCGAATGCCCGCTGATCGCGCACCGGTCACCGACATCAAATTCCGCTGCAATCAGCGCGGGCAGCTCATTACGAATGTAATCATACATCCGGTAATGGCTTGCCCACGGCTGCTGCGTGGCGTTCAGATAAAATCCTGCGCCTTTACCTAAGTCGTAACCCGCATCATCGGCGACATCATCGCCACGGGGACTGGTGTCCGGCATAACAAGAGCAATGCCCAGCTCGGCGGCAACGCGCTGCGCGCCTGCTTTGGTAGTGAAGTTTTCATCGTTGCAGGTCAAGCCAGAAAGCCAGTACAGCACCGGCGGTTTTGCCTTCCCGTTGGTCGGCGGTAAAAAAATACTGAACGTCATCGCGCAATTCAGTGCTGTGGAGTCGTGCCGCCAGCGCTGCTGCCGACCTTCAAAACAACGGTGCTCTTCGAGCAGTTCCATGCAAGGCTCCTTAATGCTTACAGATATTCATTAAACCCATAATACATATTATTCATTCACCTGTGAGCAACTTTCACTTCCGCTGTTACCCGATATACTGCATCATAAATTTACTTAAATTTAACATTTGGAGCGATTATGGCGCTGCGTATCGCGCTCAGTGGATTTGTGGTGCTTGTCGTCGCGATGGGAATAGGGCGTTTTGCCTTTACGCCCCAGGTTCCGCTGATGATCGCGGCTGGACAGCTTACGCTGACCAGCGCCGGATTAGTGGCAGCCATGAATTATCTTGGCTACCTGGTCGGTGCATGGGATGCCATGCGTGCGCATCGTTTTGTCGAAGGGCGCTTGTATCTGGGGATTGTAGGCGCCGTGGCGCTGACGCTGCTCTCCGCTGTGGCGGATAACGCCATCGTACATGGAATGATACGCTTTGTGATCGGCTGCATGAGCGGCTGGTCCATGGTGTTGATCGCCGCGTGGACCAATGAACGGCTGGCGCATTCCGGCAAGCCTGGTCTGAGCGCGGCGGTGTTTGCGGGTCCAGGGGCGGGCATTGCGCTCAGCGGCCTGCTGGCCGTCTACATTCAGGCGCGATCGCTTTCGGCGGGTGCAGCCTGGCAAATTTATGGCGTACTGGCGCTGATTTTAATTGTGCTGGTGGCGCGCTATTTACCGCGTGGCGGACAGCTGCACCGCCCTGGTACCGCACCCGATCCGCTGGTACTGACACCCGATTTGCGTCGCCTGGTCTGGAGCTATAGCCTGGCCGGGTTTGGGTATATTCTTCCGGCGACATTTTTGTCGCAGATGGCCGCTTTACGTTTCCCGGGAAGCCTGTTTGCCCAGTTTGTCTGGCCAATTTTTGGCGTAGCGGCCGTGGTGGGGATCGCGTTGGGTATCGCACTGCGCCATGTCTCGACGTCGAATCGACGTTTATCCATTGTGCTGTGGTTGCAGGGATTGGGCGTTTTTGCCGCTTGGTTAATGCCGGGGATCGCGGGTCTGGTGACCGGTGCGTTGCTGGTCGGAGGCGGATTTCTCTGCGCCGTTCAACTCTCGCTGCTGTGTGGCCGCGAGCTGGCACCCGAACATACCCGTTACATGGCGGGACTCTTGACCACGGGATACGCGATAGGCCAGCTGGTGGGCCCGGTGACATCCGCGATTTCCACCTGGCTGACTCACCAACTGGAGCCTGCGCTCGGTCTGGCGGGTGTCGCCCTGATTGTTGGCGGAGCACTGGTCTGGAACCGTCAGGCTGAAAGGCAACGGCAATCGCAATAATTATCGCTGTGAATACTGGATTATGTGCGTCACCTCACGCACAATGAGCGAACACTTTTGCCTCTATGAGGGTAAAAGGCAGCCACACCTGCAGGAGAAAAATAATGCCATCACTCAGTAAAGAAGCCGCTCTCGTCCACGAAGCGCTGGTTGCGCGTGGTCTTGAAACCCCGCTGCGTCCACCGGTCAACGAACTGGACAATGAAACACGCAAACGTCTTATTGCCGGTCACATGACCGAGATTATGCAGTTGCTGAATCTCGACCTGAGCGACGACAGCCTGATGGAGACGCCGCAACGCATCGCAAAAATGTATGTCGACGAGATTTTCTCCGGCCTGGATTATGCTAATTTCCCAAAAATCACCGTCATCGAAAATAAAATGAAAGTCGATGAAATGGTGACCGTGCGCGAAATTACGTTGACGAGTACCTGCGAACACCACTTTGTTACTATCGATGGCAAAGCGACCGTGGCGTATATCCCTAAAGATACGGTGATTGGCCTGTCTAAAATTAACCGCATTGTGCAGTTCTTTGCCCAGCGTCCGCAGGTTCAGGAACGTTTGACCCAGCAAATTCTGACTGCGCTTCAAACGCTGTTGGGGACCAACAATGTGGCTGTATCCATTGATGCCGTGCATTATTGCGTGAAAGCGCGCGGCGTACGTGATGCCACCAGTGCAACGACCACGACCTCCCTTGGCGGTCTGTTTAAGTCGAGCCAGAATACCCGTCAGGAATTTCTGCGCGCAGTGCGTCACCACAACTGATCGGAAGGCAGGATAAATGGAGCGTAATGTCACGCTGGATTTTGTACGTGGCGTTGCCATCCTCGGTATCCTGCTGCTCAACATTAGCGCCTTTGGTCTGCCAAAGGCGGCTTATCTCAATCCTGCCTGGTATGGCGAAATCACCCGCCGCGACGCCTGGACCTGGGCGATTTTAGATCTGTTTGCGCAGGTCAAATTCCTCACGCTCTTTGCATTACTTTTTGGTGCGGGTCTCCAGATTTTGCTCAAGCGCGGCAAGCGCTGGATTCAGTCCCGCCTCACGTTGCTGGTCATCTTCGGGTTTATTCACGGTCTGTTTTTGTGGGATGGCGACATTCTTCTGGCCTATGGTTTAGTCGGGCTGATTTGCTGGCGCATGATCCGCGACGCGCAGGATGCTAAAAGCCTGTTTAACACTGGCGTGATGCTCTATGCCATTGGCATTGGGGTCCTGCTGCTGCTGGGTATGATTTCGGGCGGCACCACCAATCGTTCGTGGATCCCTGGCGCGGCATCGCTCCAGTATGAGCAATACTGGAAGCTGAAAGGCGGCGTCGAAGCGATCAGCAATCGGGCGGATATGCTCGGAGACAATCTGCTCGCATTAGGGGCGCAATACGGCTGGCAGCTGGCGGGGATGATGCTGATCGGTGCCGCGCTGATGCGCACCGGCTGGCTGAAAGGGGCGTTTAGCCTCAGGCATTATCGCCTCACGGGAGCCGGACTGGTTCTGCTGGGCATGGCGATCAACCTGCCTGCGGTGAGTGCGCAATGGATCCTGGACTGGGACTATCGCTGGTGTGCTTTTCTGTTGCAGGCTCCGCGAGAGCTAAGCGCGCCGTTCCAGACCATCGGCTATGCGTCGCTTATTTTCGGGTTCTGGCCGCAAATTGCACGTTTCAGATTAGCCGCTGCCGTCGCGTGCGTTGGACGCATGGCTCTCAGTAATTACCTGCTACAAACCGTAATCTGCACGACGCTTTTCTATCGATTAGGCCTGTTTATGAAATTCGACAGGTTCCAGCTCATGGCATTTGTGATCCCCGTTTGGATGGTCAACATGCTCTTTTCCGTTATCTGGTTGCGCTATTTCCGTCAGGGCCCGGTGGAATGGGTTTGGCGTCAATTAACCGCACTTGCTTCGGGTGTTTCATTGAATAATACATCCAGATAACGATCTGGATCACAATCATTAACAAAACGGATGTAACCGTTTTCATCTGTGTGAGCTTCTTCACGTAGTCCCTTCTCCGTCGCTGCCAAAATAGCCTCCTTGCTAAACACAGGGGGTGTCTGTGAGTTGCTGCAATCCTACAAAGTGTGGTGAATATGATCACCATTCGTGACGTGGCCCGCATCGCGGGTGTTTCTGTTGCTACCGTTTCTCGCGTCCTGAACAACAGTGCGCTGGTGAGTCCTGAAACGCGTGAAAGCGTGATGAAAGCGGTCACGCAGCTGGGCTATCGCCCAAATGCTAACGCTCAGGCGCTCGCCACTCAGGTGAGTGACACCATCGGCGTTGTGGTGATGGACGTGTCAGATGCATTCTTTGGCGCGCTGGTGAAAGCCGTGGACGTTGTTGCCCAGCAGCACAATAAATACGTGCTGATCGGCAACAGCTATCATGAAGCTGAAAAAGAGCGTCATGCCATTGAAGTGCTGATACGTCAGCGATGTAACGCACTGATTGTTCACTCAAAAGCGTTGAGCGATGAGGAGTTGGCAGGTTTCATGGATCACATCGATGGGATGGTTCTGATTAACCGCGTTGTGCCAGGCTACGCCCATCGCTGCGTGGCGCTGGATAACGTCAGCGGCGCCATGATGGCCACGCGAATGCTGATCAATAACGGCCACCAGCGCATCGGTTATCTGGCCTCAAGCCATCACATTGAAGATGACGACATGCGGCGTGAGGGCTGGCAGAACGCGATGAAAGAAGCGGGGATTATGCCTGTCGATAGCTGGATAGGTACCGGTGCACCGGATATGCAGGGTGGGGAGGCCGCCATGGTTGAACTGCTCGGACGCAATTTGCAGCTCACGGCGGTATTTGCCTACAACGACAGCATGGCCGCCGGGGCGCTTACCGCGCTTAAAGACAATGGAATTGCGGTGCCACAGCATTTGTCATTGATTGGTTTCGATGATATCCCGATTGCGCGCTACACAGACCCTCAGTTAACCACGGTGCGTTACCCTATTGCGTCAATGGCGCGTCTTGCCACTGAGTTGGCGTTACAGGGCGCCGCAGGGGAGCTTGATTCGAGCGCAACACACTGTTTCATGCCAACTTTAGTGCGTCGTCATTCTGTTGCTATTCGGCAAATTGTGGCTCCGATCACTAACTGATAACGATGAGTGATGTAACCGTTTTCAATCTGTGAGTAAATTCACAGTATCTTAACAAGGCGCTGACTATGATGTCAGCGTTTTAGGAACTGAAACGCTATGTAACGGTGATTAATCACTTTTACTATAGCCAAAGTGCCGCAAACAACCATAAAGCGCATTTCTGGAGCGTTACCGAACACGGAAGAGAGAAATTTTATAAGTGAACTTCGGCGGTCAGTAACGTTTTATTAACACCCGCCTGCCGATCGTTATTCACAAGAAGAATTACCCTGCATAAAAAAAACCGGAGATACCATGAATAAGAAGGTTTTGACTCTGTCTGCCGTTATGGCAAGCATGCTTTTTGGCGCAGCAGCGCACGCTGCGGATACCCGTATTGGCGTGACAATCTATAAATACGACGACAACTTCATGTCTGTTGTGCGTAAAGCAATTGAAAAAGATGCTAAAGCAGCGCCAGACGTCCAGCTGCTGATGAACGACTCCCAGAACGACCAGTCCAAACAGAACGACCAGATCGACGTTCTGCTGGCAAAAGGCGTTAAAGCCCTGGCAATCAACCTGGTTGACCCGGCTGCGGCAGGAACGGTTATCGAGAAAGCGCGCGGGCAGAATGTGCCAATCGTCTTCTTTAACAAAGAGCCTTCCCGCAAAGCGCTGGACAGCTACGACAAAGCCTTCTACGTGGGTACTGACTCCAAAGAGTCCGGTATTATTCAGGGCGATCTGATCGCTAAACATTGGGCAGCAAACCCGAACTGGGATCTGAATAAAGATGGTCAGATTCAGTTTGTTCTGCTGAAAGGCGAGCCGGGTCACCCGGATGCTGAAGCGCGTACCACTTACGTTATCAAAGAGCTGAACGACAAAGGGCTGAAAACGCAGCAGCTGGCGCTTGATACCGCGATGTGGGATACCGCGATGGCAAAAGACAAGATGGACGCATGGCTGTCTGGTCCGAATGCTAACAAAATCGAAGTGGTTATCGCGAACAACGATGCGATGGCAATGGGTGCGGTTGAAGCGCTGAAAGCACACAACAAATCATCTATTCCAGTCTTCGGTGTGGATGCATTGCCAGAAGCGCTGGCGCTGGTGAAATCGGGCGCAATGGCCGGTACCGTTCTGAACGACGCTAACAACCAGGCGAAAGCCACCTTCGACCTGGCGAAAAACCTGGCCGCGGGCAAAGGTGCTGCAGATGGCACTACCTGGAAAATCGAGAACAAAATTGTACGTATCCCATACGTGGGCGTAGATCAGTCGAACCTGGCTGAGTTTGTCGGTAAATAAGTTATTGTTTGCATGTTCTCACAGGGCGCAATTCGTTGCGCCCTTTTATAACGCGATATGCGAGGCCGTCAAGGTATAATTATGGTCAGCACAACTACTCAGTCGTCACGCGAATTCTTGTTAGAAATGAGCGGTATTAACAAGTCATTCCCGGGCGTTAAGGCTCTCGATAATGTTAATTTAAAAGTGCGTCCTCACTCTATTCACGCGTTGATGGGAGAGAACGGTGCAGGTAAATCAACATTATTAAAATGCCTTTTTGGAATCTATCAAAAAGATTCTGGTAGCATCCTTTTTCAGGGGAAAGAGATCGACTTCCATTCAGCCAAAGAAGCGCTGGAAAATGGTATTTCGATGGTTCACCAGGAGTTAAACCTGGTGCTTCAACGTTCTGTTATGGACAATATGTGGTTGGGTCGTTATCCGACCAAAGGCGTATTTGTCGATCAGGACAAAATGTACCGTGATACAAAAGCTATTTTCGATGAACTGGATATTGAGATTGACCCGCGCGCACGCGTAGGGACATTATCCGTTTCGCAGATGCAGATGATCGAAATTGCAAAAGCGTTCTCCTATGATGCGAAAATTGTCATCATGGATGAGCCAACATCTTCATTAACGGAAAAAGAGGTGAATCACCTTTTCACTATTATCCGTAAATTGAAAGATCGCGGCTGCGGTATTGTGTATATCTCGCATAAAATGGAAGAGATTTTCCAGCTTTGCGATGAAATCACTATTCTGCGTGATGGTCAATGGATCGCCACCCAGCCTCTCGAAGGGCTGGACATGGACAAAATCATCGCCATGATGGTTGGGCGCTCTTTGAACCAGCGCTTCCCGGACAAACAGAACACGCCAGGCGAAGTGATTCTTGAGGTGCGCAACCTCACGTCGCTGCGTCAGCCTTCCATCCGCGATGTCTCTTTCGATCTGCACAAAGGCGAAATTCTGGGTATTGCCGGGCTGGTCGGTGCAAAGCGTACTGATATTGTGGAAACCCTGTTTGGTATCCGTGAGAAAGCCGATGGCACCATCACGCTGCACGGTAAAAAAATTAATAACCATAATGCCAACGAAGCCATTAATCATGGTTTTGCACTGGTGACTGAAGAGCGTCGCTCGACGGGTATTTACGCGTATCTCGATATTAACTTTAACTCGTTAATTTCGAATATTCGTAACTATAAGAATAAAGTCGGCCTGCTGGATACTTCCCGCATGAAAAGCGATACCCAATGGGTTATCGATTCAATGCGTGTGAAGACCCCAGGACATCAGACGCAAATTGGTTCGCTTTCCGGCGGTAACCAACAGAAAGTCATTATCGGTCGCTGGTTATTAACCCAACCAGAAATTTTAATGCTGGATGAACCGACGCGCGGTATTGACGTAGGAGCCAAATTTGAAATTTATCAGCTGATTGCTGAGCTGGCCAAAAAGAATAAAGGGATCATTATTATATCTTCCGAAATGCCGGAATTGTTAGGGATCACAGATCGTATTCTGGTTATGAGCAATGGTCTCGTTGCCGGAATTGTTGACACCAAAACGACAACGCAAAACGAAATTCTCCGTCTTGCGTCTTTGCACCTTTAAGATCAGGGGCTCCTCATGAGTGCGTTAAATAAAAAAAGTTTTCTCACTTATCTGAAAGAAGGCGGAATTTACGTCGTACTTTTAGTATTACTGGCCATTATTATTTTCCAGGACCCTACGTTCTTAAGTTTATTAAACTTGAGTAACATTCTGACCCAGTCCTCAGTGCGTATTATTATCGCATTGGGTGTGGCGGGTCTTATTGTCACTCAGGGTACCGACCTGTCAGCAGGACGTCAGGTAGGCTTAGCGGCTGTTATCGCGGCAACATTATTGCAGTCCATTGATAATGCAAACAAAGTGTTCCCGGAAATGGCTACCATGCCTATCATTCTGGTGGTGCTGATCGTGTGCGTTATCGGTGCCATTATCGGTCTGATTAACGGTATCATCATCGCGTATCTGAACGTAACGCCGTTTATTACAACGTTGGGCACGATGATTATCGTTTACGGGATCAACTCCCTGTATTACGACTTCGTGGGCGCATCACCGATTTCCGGTTTCGACAGTGGCTTCTCCACCTTCGCTCAAGGCTTTGTGGCGCTGGGCAGTTTCCGTCTGTCGTACATCACCTTCTATGCGCTGATTGCAGTCGCGTTCGTCTGGGTGCTGTGGAACAAAACGCGCTTCGGTAAAAACATTTTCGCTATCGGCGGTAACCCTGAAGCCGCGAAAGTGTCTGGCGTTAACGTTGCGCTGAACCTGCTGATGATTTACGCATTGTCCGGTGTGTTCTACGCATTCGGTGGTTTGCTTGAAGCGGGCCGTATCGGCTCTGCAACGAACAACCTCGGCTTCATGTACGAGCTGGATGCCATCGCAGCCTGCGTCGTAGGTGGCGTATCGTTCAGCGGCGGTGTGGGTACGGTAGTGGGCGTGGTCACCGGTGTTATCATCTTCACCGTAATCAACTACGGCCTGACGTATATCGGCGTGAACCCTTACTGGCAGTACATCATCAAGGGCGCGATCATCATCTTCGCCGTCGCCCTGGATTCACTGAAATACGCACGTAAAAAGTAATAGTCGTAGCCAAAAAAAGCCCGCTGAGATGCGGGCTTTTTTGTTTTCTTATTTTTTGTCTTTTATCTGTAGATCCAGAAGTTGCTCGGGTGTGACTGCCGGATAATCCTGCGCACCTTCGGGCACTTCGTGCAGCTCCGGAATAGGAACCAGCGGACCTAAAAAGCGTGGTTCACGTTTGAAGAGATACAGGTCGGCGAGCGCGCCAAAGCGAGCGCCAAACTCACGAACGCGGACGCTGAGCATATCTTTTGGCGACGGTACGGCGTAGCACTGGGCCTGAATGCCCATATGGAGCGCAATAAAGAGCGCGCGCTCGCAGTGGAAACGCTGCGTGATGATAATGAAATCGTTGGTATCAAATACTTTGCGGGTACGCACAATAGAATCCAGCGTACGGAAACCGGCGTAATCCAGAACGATATCCGCGGGATCGACACCTGCGGCAATCAAATCTTTGCGCATGGTCATCGGCTCGTTATAGCTTTGCTGCGCATTATCGCCGCTTAACAGCAGGTAATTCACTTTGCCGCTGTTGTAGGCATTTAACGCGCCCTGAATGCGGTAGCGGTAATATTGATTGATAACGCCCGTACGATAATATTTTGCCGTCCCCAGCACCACGCCAACCTGTCGATAAGGCAGATCCTGTAAATCGTCAAAAATATAGGGGGCGGTTTTCCAGCTCATCCAGCGGTCGAGGCCGAGCGCAGCCAACAGCAGTATGCCGACCAGGACAGACAGGCTGTAAAACACACGCTTTAACATGAAGATGACTCGTCCGTGGGTGAAATTTCACTCAGGCTACTTTACCCGCCTGGGAAGCGCAAGAAACTGCGATTTGATTGAGGGGAATTTCATCAGTTTTGCGGGCATTTCTGCCCGCAAAGAAAGATTACGCCAAGAGCGTGCGGTCGATATGAGAACAGCCCAGTGCTTTCAGGGTGGCCGCGGTGGCATCCCACTGAATCAGCGGCGCGTCGGCTTTTTCGGCGAGGATCGCGCGCTGAATTTCCGGGTAATCATAGCCGTTCAGGCTCAGCAAATTCAGGGCACCTTGCAGTGGTGGCAGGGTTGGGTTGAATGCGGCGTTCTCGGCATAACTGCCAGAGAAAATACGACCATCACGGCACTCCAGCGCAACACCACTCGGTGACTGGCTGTACGGCGCGTGACTTTTGTTGGCGGCGGCAATGGCAGACTGCGCCAGGTCATCGCCCGTTAACGCATAGCCGTGGTTCTGTTCATCCATCAGCAGCGTTTTGATGTCGAGGTCTTTCGGACCAAAAGCATCCGGCAGGTAATCTCCGAGCGTATGTGGCTCACGACCCGGCAGGTTGATGCGCAGTTCCAGACCGCTGTTCAGCTCATTCATAAACTGGCGACAGTGACCGCAAGGGGTGTAGTTAACGGTGATGGCTTTCAGGGCATGTTCCCCGCGCAGCCAGGCGTGACTGATCGCGCTCTGCTCTGCGTGGACAGTTTGTTGCATCGTCGCACCCAGGAACTCCATGTTCCCGCCGAAATACCATGTGCCACTCACGCCGCGCGCGATGGCACCAACGTTGAAGTGGGAAAGGTCGGCTCTTGCGCAGGCAGCGGCCAGCGGGAGCAGTGCGAAAGCCAGCGCGTCTTCGTCGAGTCCCGTAGCCTGTTTAAGCATCGTGACCTGCTCAGCCGTCAGCAAGGCGGGGAAGTGCTCATCCGCCAGAACCGGAGCCAGGGCTGATTGCAAATTCTCGGCGAGCTGGGCGAAAGCAGATTGAAAACGTGGGTGCATGGCAATGCCTCATAAAGGTTAATGGATCGGTAGTTTACGGAGCCACTACCGCTTTATATGTGATCCAGTTCTCATTATGTATGCAACTTATGAAATCAAAATGAAAATTGCGCGACGCATCGCAAATTTTAGCCCACCACAGCCAGAATGATCGGGAATAAGAACGGCGCAATGAGCGACGTCATGATCCCACAGATCACCAGGGCCAACGAGCTAAACGCGCCTTCCTGATAATCCAGTTCCGCGCAACGCGCAGTGCCGAGCGCATGCGATGCGGTTCCCATTGCCAGCCCACGTGCCGCTTTGGTTCGAATGCGCATCACATTCAGCAGCGAGTGACCGAATACGGCACCCAAAATACCGACAAAAATCACACACATCGCGCTAATCGCGGGAATGCCACCAATGCTGCCACCCACGGCCATCGCAATCGGTGTGGTCACGGATTTCGGTAATATTGAGGCGGCGATTTGCGGCGAAGCGCCCATCAGCAGGGCAACAGATGTCCCTGTCACCATCGCGACGACGCTGCCAATCAGGCAGATCGTGATGATGGATTTCCAGCGAGCCCGGATCTGGTGAAGCTGCTCGTAGAGTGGAAACGCCAGGGCAACGACCGCAGGCTGCAACAGATCGTTCAAAATTTTGCTGCCCGCAAAGTAGCGCTCGTAAGGAATGTGGGCGATCAGCAGGAAGGGAATAATCACCACCATGGCTACCAGCAGCGGATTGAGCAGCGGCATTTTAAAACGGGCAGCCAGTTTCCGTGCAGCGAAGAAAACCACCAGCGTTAACGGCAGTGACCACCAGATATTGGCCATCATTTTTGGTTTCCTTTTTGCCCTACCACTTTACGTTCGCCATGCACCAGATGCGAACTCCAGCTCACCACAAGGAACACCACCAGCGTGCTGATGGCGCATGAGACAACAATCGGACCAAACTGGGCTTTCAGCACATCGTAATATTGCATCACCCCCACGCCGATCGGCACGAACAGCAGCGCCATATAACGAATCAGCACGAAGCATCCAGGGTTGACCCACTTTGGCGGCAAAATTTGTAGCGCCAGTAGCAAAAACATAATCAGCATGCCGATTATGCTGCCCGGAATGGTGATAGGCAGTAGAGACGCGACGAAAATGCCTGCATAGAGGCAAGCGTAAATAAGGATAAACGCGCGCAGATATTGCCAGACAGCATTGAGAAATTTGATCATGGTGAAAGTCCTTGATGAAACGCATTCATCATACAATTAAACCTGGAAACGTGCTACGGATCACATCATGAAATTTGAGCATACCAGACATTCCTTTTTGGAACGTCGGGCATTTCCCCAGGATTAAGGGTAAAGGTGATATAAAACAGTGTAGTACCGGGCAGTTTTTCGGCGGTAATGATATGATAAATCTCTCGCACAGGCAGGAGATCCTCATGCCAGAATATTTCATTTTCAAAAAGGGCAGTGCGGTTCACGCACGGCCAGCTGCAGATATTGACGCCGCGTCTGCGCTCAAAGAGCAGGGCTACGAAAAGCAGTTCGAAGAAATCATTGCTTCAGATGAGAAAAGCGCCCTTGCGCGATTTGCTTCCATTAAGAAAGAAGAACAACTGACCGTGCACGCGTTTATGACGGGACCGGCGATCATTTCGCTGGCGCTTGTCATCATGGTGGTCATCGGTTTTGTGTTGACGTGATATCGCCTCGGGACGCGCGTTAAACAGCCCTTTCCACGCGCCAGGAGAGCGGCTACCATAGCGCGTCTTTTTTCACAGGTATTGAGAATGCGTGTATTACTGGCGCCGATGGAAGGTGTGCTCGACTCACTGGTGCGCGAGCTGCTGACCGAGGTTAATGATTACGATCTCTGCGTCACCGAGTTTTTGCGTGTGGTGGATATGCTGTTGCCTGCAAAGTCGTTTTATCGCCTCTGCCCGGAATTGCATCGTCAGAGTCGGACGACGTCAGGCACGCTGGTTCGCATTCAGCTTCTGGGCCAATACCCCGAGTGGCTGGCGGAAAACGCTGCGCGGGCCGTGGAACTGGGCTCTTATGGCGTTGATCTCAACTGCGGCTGCCCGTCGAAAATGGTTAACGGGAGCGGGGGCGGCGCAACGCTGCTCAAAGATCCTGAGCTGATTTATCGCGGCGCGAAAGCGATGCGTGAAGCCGTGCCTTCTCATCTGCCCGTCACGGTAAAAGTGCGTTTGGGCTGGGACAGTGGCGATCGCCAGTTTGAGATTGCGGATGCTGTTCAGCAGGCGGGCGCGAGCGAACTGGTCGTTCACGGGCGTACCAAAGAAGACGGTTACAAAGCGGAGCGCATTAACTGGCAGGCGATTCGCGACATTCGCCAACGGCTGAATATTCCTGTTATCGCCAATGGTGAAATATGGGATTACGCAAGTGCGCAAGCCTGTCTACAGGAAACGGGCTGTGACTCGGTGATGATCGGTCGCGGTGCCCTCAATATTCCAAATCTGAGCCGGGTGATTAAATATAACGAACCGCGCATGGCCTGGCCTGATGTGGTGACGCTGTTGCAAAAATATACTCGACTCGAAAAGCAGGGCGACACCGGGTTATATCACGTTGCTCGTATCAAACAGTGGTTGAGTTATTTACGCAAAGAATACGATGAGGCGCTGGGGTTATTTCACGAAATCCGCACGCTGCAAACGTCAGCGGATATTGCTCGCGTCATCCAGTCCAAATAAAACGGATAACCCCGTCTTTCCGGCGATACTAATCACGATCTAAATCACATTTTTACTCGTGACGCATTGAGGCCATGAATGAAAGTGATAGAGTGACAAAACTGGATTGTTACTGCTACGGCAGGCAAAACCTGATTTTCTGGCATTTGTCGGAGGTCAGGTTTTTTTGTTTCTGGGGTTCCAATGAAAATCGCCAAAATTCTTAATAATAATGTGGTGGTTGTTCTGGATGAGCACGGGCGTGAGCAGGTCGTGATGGGCCGTGGGCTGGCCTTTCAGAAACGCATCGGTGAAGATCTGGACACAGATAAAATAGAGAAAGTGTTCGCGCTGCAAAGCGATGAACTGGTCGGACGGCTTGGGGAATTACTCAGTCAAATTCCCCTTGAAGTGATGACCACCTGCGATCGCATTATTGGGCTGGCGGCGCAGAGACTCGGAAAATTGCAGGACAGCGTCTACATCACGTTAACGGACCACTGTAACTTTGCCATCGAGCGGCAAAAGAAAGGGGTCGCTATCAAGAACGTATTGTTATGGGAAATTCGACGTCTGTATCCGAAGGAATTCGCTCTGGGCCAGGAGGCTCGCGCAATTATTGCCAAACGGTTGGGGGTTGAGCTTGCCGAAGATGAAGCCGGTTTTATCGCCCTGCATCTGGTGACTGCACAACTCAACAGCGAAATGCCAGAAGTGATGCACGTGACCCGCGTGATGCAGGAAATCTTACAGCTGGTGAAATATCAGCTGCAGCTGGAGTACGACGAAGAGTCACTAAGCTATCAACGTTTTGTGACGCATTTGAAGTTCTTTGCCCAACGAATGCTGACCCGTACCGTGGTGCAGGACGACGATGTGTCGCTGCATACAGCGGTGAAGGATAACTACGCTAAAGCGTGGAAGTGTGCGGAAAAGATTGGGCAGCATTTGCAGAATAGCTATCAGCGAGAGCTGACGACCGAAGAAATTATGTTCCTCGCCATTCATATTGAACGGGTGAGAAAAGAAGGGCGTTAAGCCCCAAAACTGGATTGTTACTGCATACCGCAGGCAAAACCTGAGCGCGGCTTCTGAAAGGAAGACGTTCTCGGGTTTTTTTATTTTTATACTCAGTCAACCGGTGCCTGTGGGCATCAGATGTAAGGAAATCGAAATGGAATACCAAGCTTTGGCGAAGGATATTCTTGCCCATGTTGGGGGGAAAGAGAATATCGTCAGTCTGGTTCATTGCGCCACCCGGCTTCGTTTCAAATTAAAAGAGAATCAAAAAGCAGATGCGCAAGGGCTCAAGAAAAATCCGGGCGTAATTATGGTTGTCGAAAGCGGCGGACAGTTTCAGGTGGTCATCGGAAATCACGTTCACGACGCCTGGCAGGCGGTGCGGGCAGAAGCAGGCTTGACGGACGAAACCCCCGTGGCGGCTGATGAACAGGGTGATAAAGGCAATCTGCTGGGACGCCTGATTGACATCGTGTCAGGCATTTTCACCCCATTTATCGGCATACTGGCGGCCTCCGGTATTCTGAAAGGGCTGCTGGCACTGGCGGTAGTCTGCGGTTGGCTCTCGACCGACAGCGGAACGTACAAAATTTGGTTCGCGGCAAGCGATGCGCTGTTCTTCTTCTTCCCGCTGGTGCTGGGCTACACCGCCGGTAAAAAGTTTGGCGGCAATCCGTTTATCACCATGGTCATCGGCGGGGCGCTCACGCATCCGATGATGATTCAGGCGTTTGAAGCCAGCCAACAGGTGGGGGCGGTGTCAGAGGCGTTCATGGGTATTCCCGTGACCTGGTTTAACTACAGCTCCTCAGTCATTCCAATCATTCTTGCTGCGTGGGTGAGTTGCTGGCTGGAAAAGCAGAGCAGCAAATTATTACCGTCGTCGATGAAAAACTTCTTCGCGCCGCTCATCTGTTTAGTCGTGACCGTACCGCTGACGTTCTTGATTATTGGTCCCGTCGCTACCTGGCTGAGCCAGCTACTGGCGAACGGCTATCAGTGGATTTATGTTCTGGCACCGTGGCTGGCTGGGGCGGCAATGGGGGCACTGTGGCAGGTCTGCGTGATCTTTGGGCTGCACTGGGGGCTGGTGCCATTGATGATCAATAACCTGGCTGTACTTGGCCACGACTCAATGCTGCCAATGCTGCTGCCTGCGGTGATGGGGCAGGTGGGGGCCGCACTGGGTATATTCCTGCTTACCCGGGACGCGCGCCAGAAGATGATAGCGGGTTCCTCCGTTACCGCAGGGATTTTCGGCATCACCGAACCGGCTGTGTATGGCGTTAACCTGCCGCTGCGACGCCCGTTTATCTTCGGTTGCGTGGCGGGCGCGGTGGGGGGCGCGATTGTAGGCTTTAGCGATACGCACGTTTACTCCTTTGGCTTTGCCAATATCTTTACCGTGGCGCAGATGATCCCGCCGGGCGGCGTGAATTCCACGCTTTGGGGCGGCATTATCGGCACGCTTGTGGCGCTGGTCTTGAGCTGCGTCATGACGCTGATCGCTGGGTTACCTAAAAGTGCAGCGCAGGATGAGCAGGTTATAACAGCATGCGAGGACGACGTTTTGGCTCCAATGAGCGGAACCGTGTTGGCGCTTGATCAGGTGCCCGACGCCACCTTTGCCAGCGGCTTACTGGGGCAAGGTGTCGCGATTATTCCTTCCGACAACAGAGTCATTGCTCCCTTTGCGGGTGAAGTGGCGTCGTTATTCCAGACCAAACATGCCATCGGCCTTCTGAGTGAGAGCGGTATTGAGGTGCTGATCCATGTCGGTATCGACACCGTGAAGCTCGACGGCAAGCCCTTCACTGCGCATGTCAAGGTGGGAGACAAGGTTCAGCCCGGCGATCTGCTGCTGGAGTTCGATCGTCAGGCCATTATCGATGCAGGATACGATCTGGCGACCCCCATTATTATCAGTAACAGTGACGATTACCGTGATGTGGTGATTGTGGCGGCAACGTCTGTCAGTGCCGGAACACCGCTATTAAACGTAAGCCATTAATAACAGGAGAACGTGATGAAAACTTTCCCGAAAACCTTTTTGTGGGGCGGCGCGGTTGCCGCAAACCAGGTAGAAGGCGCTTATCTGGAGGATGGTAAAGGCCTGTCGACCTCTGACGTACAGCCGCAAGGTGTATTTGGCAAGGTGGTCGAGCGCGTTGAGGGCGACAGCGGCATTAAAGATGTCGCAATTGATTTTTATCATCGCTACCCGGACGATATCAAACTGTTTGCCGAAATGGGCTTTAGCTGCCTGCGCGTATCGATCGCCTGGACACGTATCTTCCCGAACGGTGACGAGCAGCAGCCGAACGAGGCTGGGCTGGCATTTTACGACAAGCTGTTTGACGAACTCGCGGTACACAACATCACGCCGCTGGTTACGCTGTCGCATTATGAAATGCCGTGGGGGCTTGTGAAGCAGTACGGCGGCTGGGGCAATCGTCAGACGATCGACTTCTTTGAGCGCTACGCGCGTACCGTCTTTGCGCGGTATAAACAGAAAGTAAAGCTGTGGCTCACCTTCAATGAAATCAATATGTCCCTGCATGCGCCGATGACCGGCGTCGGCCTGCCGGAAGACAGCAGCAAAGCGGACGTTTATCAAGCGATTCACCATCAGCTGGTGGCGAGTGCGCTGGCGGTGAAGGCCTGCCATGAAATTATCCCGGATGCCAAAATTGGCAACATGCTGCTCGGCGGCCTGGTTTATCCTCTGACCTGTAAGCCAGAAGACGTGCTGGAAGCCTTACAGGAAAACCGCGCGTGGCAGTTCTTCGGCGACGTACAGTGTCGTGGGGCGTATCCGGGCTATATGCTGCGATTCTTCCGCGATAACGGAATTACGCTTGAAATCACCGATGCCGATCGCGAAGCGCTGAAAGCCACCGTCGATTTTATCTCTTTCAGCTACTATATGACCGGCTGCGTGACCACCGACGAGGAGCTCAACCAGCAGGCGCGAGGCAATATTCTGAGCATGGTGCCGAACCCGCATCTGGCGAGTTCCGAATGGGGCTGGCAAATTGACCCCATTGGCCTGCGTACGCTGCTGAATGTGCTGTGGGATCGTTATCAGAAACCGCTGTTTATCGTTGAGAACGGTTTGGGTGCGAAGGATAAGCCAGACGCTAATGGCGTGGTGCAGGACGACTATCGCATTCGCTATCTCAACGACCATCTGGTGCAGGTGCGCGAGGCGATCGACGACGGCGTGGAAGTGATGGGCTACACCAGCTGGGGACCGATCGATCTGGTGAGCGCATCGAAAGCTGAGCTTTCTAAACGTTATGGTTTTATCTATGTCGATCGCGATGATAGCGGCAACGGTACGCTGGCGCGCAGCCGTAAGAAAAGTTTCTACTGGTATCAAGAAGTGATTGCAACCAACGGGGCATCGCTGAAAGCGGAGTGAACGTAGGACGTGCCCGTCAGGCGCAATACCTGACGGGCAAAATCATCAGAAAATCATCTTAAAGACGCCCGTCACGACCAGTAAACCAATCAAGAAAATAATCAGAATTACCCACAGTAAAATCTTCATTCCCTTCTCCCTCGCCAAATGAGCTTAAGTGAATAAAGTGTAGCAGCCCGAAAGAAAAGTAGACTTATAACTGCCATAAATAATGAGTTTTCATCAATTTAGCGGGTGTATATTTTTCTGGTTATGTGAATGTATGACAAATTGCGGGTTGCCACGGGTTACTAAAAAAAAGTAAAGCATCCAGCGTAATTTGCGCCTTTCTTTTTATGTGAATGGCGTAATGAAACGTTCAATTATTTTCTCTTTAAGCTTGCCTCTCGCTTTCATGATTGTCGCGTGTGCTCCGCATCACGACACGTCGGCATCGCTGGCGCAGTTTATTCCGGCAACAAAAATCAACACTCAGCTGGCGCAAAACTCGTGGCCACAAAACTCGTGGTGGAAAGCGTACAACGACCCACAACTGGATTCGCTGATCGCTCAGGCTCAGGCCGATGCACCGGATATGCAGATTGCGCGTCAACGCATTGCGCTGGCGGAGGCACAGGCAAAGCTGGCCGCAGCGGCGGAGGGTCCTCAGCTTGATTTCTCTGCGAATGCCGAGCGGCAAAAAATGTCGGCAGAAGGATTAATGGGGCCCTTTGCCACCACTGACCCGGCCGCAGGCACGACGGGCCCGTGGTACACCAACGGTACGCTTGGCTTAACCGCCGGATGGGATTTGGACCTGTGGGGGAAAAATCGCGATCGGGTTGAGGCTCGCATTGGCAAAGTGAATGCGCAGAAAGCCGAGATGGAACAAACCCGGCAATTGCTCGCGAGCAGCGTTGCCCGCCTTTACTGGGAGTGGCAGACGCAGAACGCGATGGAACAGGTACTGGCGGCGATCAAAAAAGAGCAAGGCAATATCATTGGTGCCGATCGCGAGCTGTATCAGAATGGCATCACGTCGTCCGTGGAAGGGGTGGAGACAGATATTAACGCCAGTAAAACGGATGAACGCCTGGCGGACGTGAACGGCAAAATGAAAACCATTGAAGCCCGCCTGCGGGCTCTCACCCACTCTTCAGCAATCGTATTAAAACCACACGCACTGCCGACGGTGGAGGCTTCTCTGCCCGCGACGCTGGGCTATGAACTGCTGGCCCGCCGTCCCGATCTTCAGGAGGCGCGCTGGTATATCGAATCGTCGCTGAGTGAAGTTGATGCCGCAAAGGCGGCCTATTACCCAGATATAAATCTGATGGCCTTCCTGCAACAGGACGCGCTGCACTTAAGCGATTTGTTCCGTTCATCAGCACAGCAAATGGGCGTCACGGCCGGGCTGACGCTGCCGATTTTCGACAGCGGCAGGCTCAACGCCAGTCTGGATATCGTCCAGGCGCAAAGTAATCTGAGCGTGGCAAATTACAATAAAGCCGTGATTGACGCGGTAAATCAGGTTGAACATGCCGCCAGTGAAGTTGAAACACTGATGCACAAAAATCAGCAACAGCAACATGTCGAAGCCGATGCCGCGCGCGTGGTTGCGCTCGCGCAGGCCCGTTTTAACGTCGGGATCATTGCCGGGTCGCGCGTCAGCGAAGCGAAAATCCCGGCGTTGCAGGAGCGCATCGCCGGTCTGGCGCTGAAGGGGCAATATGTTGATGCGACGCTTCAACTGACGGCGGCACTGGGCGGCGGTTATCACCAGAGTTAATCAGTGAGCATTATCTATACTTAACTCTTTGTGATTTCACCGGAGGTGAGTATGGCAGCAGCAAATCGCGTCGCAATTGTAACCGCATCAGATTCAGGGATAGGCAAAACCACGGCGTTGATGTTGGCTGAACGTGGCTTTGACATTGGTGTGACCTGGCATTCCGATGAAGACGGGGCGCTGAAAACCTGCCGTGAAATTAAGGCGCGGGGTCAGCGCGCCGAAGCTATCCAACTGGATCTAAGCGACCTTCCGCAGGGCGCGAAGGCGATCGAATCACTCATCGCCCGGTTTGGTCGCCTGGATGTGCTGGTAAACAACGCCGGGGCAATGACCAAAGCGCCGTTTCTGGATATGGCATTTGACGACTGGCGGGCGATATTCACCGTCGATGTGGATGGGGCATTTTTGTGCTCGCAAATTGCCGCGAGGCAGATGGTGAAGCAGGGGCGGGGTGGGCGGATCGTCAACATTACGTCCGTGCATGAACACACGCCGCTCCCTGATGCGAGCGCCTACACGGCGGCTAAACACGCGCTGGGCGGATTAACCAAATCGATGGCAATGGAACTGGTGCAGCATAACATTCTGGTCAACGCCGTCGCGCCTGGGGCGATAGCCACGCCGATGAACGACATGGATGAAAGCGAAATCGAAGAGGGGTCAATGCCAGAAATCCCGCTCGGACGCCCGGGGCACACCAAAGAGATCGCCAGCCTGGTGGCCTGGCTCTGCGACACTGACGCCAGCTACACCACCGGACAATCTTTTATTGTCGATGGGGGATTCATGATCGCAAACCCGCAATTTAAACCGGCAGAGTAATCTCTCCCCCTCTCTCATCGGGAGAGGGGATGACGTCACCCTGCTGATTTACTCTCGCTTTTTGTCCCGGTATTTCAGCCACAGCCGCACCGCAATGACCGCCACGGCAATCACTATCACCCAAATCCAGTGTTTCAAATGCTGATCGAGATCGTGCAGCCATGGGCCAATCACTTCGCCGCCAACGTATCCCAGCGAGGTGAAAATCAACGCCCAGGCGATGGCGCCGATGATATTGAGCGGCAGGAAGATTTTCGGCGACAGTCGACTGGCACCAATCAGCAACGGACCGATGATGCGAAACCCGTACATAAACCGCGTTCCGATAACGAACAAATAAGGGTGACGCTGTATCAGGCGCTGCGCGCGATTAATCTTCTTTTGATGTTTCTTAAAACGTTTTAAAAGCGCAGGGCCGAAGCGTAATCCCAGCAGATAAAGCAACTGATCGCCAATCATGCCGCCTAGCGCGACAGCGGCAACCACCAGCGGGAAGCGCAGCAATCCCTGATGGGCAGCCACGCCGCCTAGCAGGGTAATGGTTTCGCCCTCTGCCACGCTACCAATCACCAGGGCAACATATCCGTACTGTTCAATTAGATTATTGATATCCATAAGGTAAGCATAGTCTCCCTCAGTGAACCCGCTTTAATCATACACCCTGTCAATCAATGGTGTCGCAACCAACGCCGTTTCGTCTCCGTGGCCTTTTTTTAGGCTGTACATAAAATAATCGAAACCCTGCATTATACTGACAGTAACGCTTGCGGGCTGACAATGAGGGGGCTGTATGAACCATGTCTGGGGCCTTTTTTCCCATCCCAATCGTGAAATGCACGTTATCAGAAGTGAGAACGAAACGGTCGCGCACCATTACACGCACCATGTCCTGCTCATGGCGGCAGTCCCGGTGATATGCGCTTTTATTGGTACCACGCAAATCGGCTGGAATTTTGGCGATGGCAACATCGTAAAACTGTCGTGGGTGACCGGCCTGGCACTTGCGGTGATCTTCTACGGCATCATGCTCGCAGGTGTGGCGATCATGGGGCGCGTCATTTACTGGATGGCGCGTAACTATCCGCAGCGCCCATCATTGACGCTGTGTATGGTTTTCGCAGGTTACGTGGCAACCCCTCTGTTTATGAGCGGCATCGTGGCGCTGTATCCGCTGGTCTGGCTGTGCGCGCTTGTCGGCACTCTTGCGCTGTTTTACACCGGTTATCTGCTGTTTGTCGGTATCCCGACCTTCCTGAATATTAATAAAGAGGAAGGGTTAAGTTTCTCGGGATCGACGCTGGCTATCGGGGTGCTGGTGCTAGAGGCCTTGCTGGCGCTGACGGTGATCCTGTGGGGTTACGGCTATCGCCTGTTCTAACCTGTATGCATTGCTGGCGTAAATGCCAGCAATGCAGCATCTGTTCACGATTCTTCGCTGGCGACATGCGCCCGGCACCGCTATGATGCCTTTGCCAGCCTGTGTCCGCGCGTTTTCACAGGAGGCGTACGTCATAACGTGCATGAATAATTATCAGAAGTTTCCCCCATGCTGAAATTCCGAGTCTCATTACTTAGCCTTGCGCTGATCCTGGCGGTGCCCGTTGCCGCACCAGCGATCGCGAAAACACCTGCACTGACGACTGCCGCTCAACCGGAAATTGCTTCGGGTAGCGCGATGATTGTCGATCTGAACACCAACAAAGTGATCTATTCCAGTCACCCGGATCTGGTGCGTCCGATTGCCTCAATTACCAAATTAATGACCGCGATGGTAGTGCTGGATGCACGACTGCCGCTGGATGAGAAACTCAAGGTCGATATCAGCCAGACGCCGGAAATGAAGGGGATTTACTCTCGCGTGCGTTTGAACAGCGAAATCAGCCGTAAAAATATGCTGCTGCTGGCATTGATGTCCTCGGAAAACCGTGCGGCAGCGAGCCTGGCACATCATTATCCTGGTGGTTACGACGCGTTTATCCGCGCGATGAATGCGAAAGCGAAATCACTGGGGATGAAGAATACGCGTTTTGTGGAGCCGACGGGTCTGTCGATCCATAACGTGTCGACCGCGCGCGATCTGACCCAAATGCTGATCGCCAGCAAGCAGTATCCGCTGATCGGACAGCTCAGCACCACGCGTGAAGAGATGGCTACGTTTGCGAATCCGGCTTACACGCTGCCGTTCCGCAATACTAACCATCTGGTTTATCGGGAGAACTGGAATATTCAGTTAACCAAAACGGGCTTTACCAATGCGGCGGGTCACTGTCTGGTGATGCGTACCGTGTTCAACGGTAAACCGGTTGCGCTGGTGGTAATGGATGCCTTTGGTAAATACACCCACTTTGCCGATGCCAGCCGTCTACGGACCTGGATTGAAACCGGTAAAGCCCAGCCAGTACCGGCGGCAGCGTTGAGCTATAAAAAGCAAAAAGCTGCGCAAATGGCCTCAGCGTCATCGGCGGGTGAACAAACCGCGCAAAACGATTAACTATTCCGGCAGCGTCCAGTCACCGTCGTTGAGTGGACGCTGCATGATCAGCGTATCCCGCCAGTTCCCTTTCTTGTAGCCCACGCTTCTGAGCTGTCCGGCCACTTCAAAGCCATGCTTTTTATGCAGACGAATAGAGCCTGAATTGTTGTGCCCGTCACCCACCACCGCAATCATTTGTCGCCAGTGGCCTTGTTCGCAGCGTTCAATCAGGGCATCCATCAGCGCGCTGCCAAAACCGCGTCCAGTGGCGCTGGCATCGACATAGATCGACTCTTCAAGCGTATAGCGATAGGCAGGGCGAGCGCGATACAGCGCGGCATAGCAGTAACCCACCACCACACCACGATAAAGCGCCACCAGCCAGGGCAACCCCTCGGCGGCGATATCGCGCATGCGCTGGCGCATTTCATCAATAGCGGGAGGGACTTCTTCAAACGAGGCGCGACCGTTCAACACATGCCAGGCATAGATGGCGGCAATCGCGTGGACATCGTCAGGCTGGGCGTCGCGCACCTCAACTTCATTCGCAGATAAGATCTCAACGGCCGACATGGCGGGCTTTCTCCTGGAAGAAAAAAGCCGGAGAAACGTTTCTCCGGCACGTGTCGATACTCTAGTACGATTGATGTGTGCTTAACAATATTTTCAGTGAGGCTTTACGGCTTGTTCAGAGGCTTGCGAATCACCACCGTCTGAAGTAATCGCTTCACGCCAGTATTTATGCTTTGTCGTTTTGCCAATGCCGGGGTTCATGCTGTTTGTCGGATCATTCTTGCGATAAAAACGCTTAAGCGTGTCCGGTGCTTCATACAAATGACCGACATTGTGTTCAGCAGGGTACTGCGCCCCGCGCACGCGCAACAGTTCAAGCATTTCGTCTTTCAGAGCATGCGCATCGACGCCCTTTTTGACGATGTAATCCTGATGGAAAACGTGGCACATAAAGTGACCGTAATAGAGTTTATGCACCAGCTTGCTGTCGATCTCAGGCGGTAACTGTTCAAACCATTCCGTATCGTTACGACGCAGGGCAATGTCCAGCGCCAGAATGTCTTCGACTTCCTCGGAATGGACGGCCTGATAGCGAATCGCTGCGCCCGCGGCAGCAAAGCGGTGTAAAAACGCTTTGCTGCCTTCTTCCGGTGTACAGGCAAAGAAATCGCCCTCGGCAGTTTTAAAGAATTCACTCAGCCAGGTTTGCGCTTCATTAATCCCGTCGCCCGCCATCTTCAACAGCAGATGGTGTTCGTATTTATCACGCCAGCTTTTCATGCGCGGCGGTAAATGCGCCGGGAACGCGTTGCCCAGCTTCTGCATAAAACGATCGGTAAAATGCGGTTTAAACAGCGAGACTTTACCCAGCATCGCGTCGGCGCGGCCTTTCATGGTGAAGAAGAACGGCATTTTATCGGTGCCGAGCTTGTCGATCATCAGGAAGGTGTCTTTGCCGTAGCGCTCAGCGATATCGTAAATATCACGGTGCATGTATTCGCCCGCCACCGGCAGATTCGCGAATTCACCCAGAATATGGCGGCGGATTTCCGTCAACACGTCCGGCTGGTTGGTGCCGATATAAAAGACCTGCTGTTTTTTCTCGGCGGGGAAGGTGTCCAGACGCACGGCGAACACCGCCAGCTTGCCCGCACACCCGGAGGATTCAAACAGACGATCTGGATCGGCGTTGTAACGCGCCGGGGTATCGGCATCAATATCTCGCACGCGGGTAATGTAATCATGATCGTGGGCGTGACGACCGTCGTGCTGAACGTCAGCGTCCGTGACGCGCTCGTCGTCAAGTTTACTGAGGATCTGTTCTGGCGTGACGCCGAGATTGATACCCAGATGGTTCACCAGCGTGAGCTTGCCGTTTTCGTCAATGCGCGCGTACAGCGACATTTCGGTATAAGCCGGCCCGCGCTGCACCAGCGAACCGCCGGAGTTGTTGCAGATCCCACCGACCACCGATGCGCCAATACAGGATGAACCAATCACGGAATGGGGTTCGCGACCGAGCGGTTTTAGCGCCTTTTCCAGTGAATACAGCGTGGTGCCAGGGTACGCCAGCACCTGCTCACCTTTATCCAGCACATGCAGCTTATCCAGGCGTAAAGTGCTGATAATGACAATATCGCGGTCGTAATCATTGCCGTTTGGCGTGGAACCTTCCGTCAGACCGGTATTCGCCGCCTGCATCAGAATGATTTTGTCGGCTTCGACGCAGGCCGCCAGCACGCGCCACAGGTCCAGCAGCGTACCCGGGAAGACCACAGCCAGCGCCTCTCCCTGACCGGAACGAAAGCCTTTGCGATAACGAGCCGTTTTTTCCGGGTCAGTCAGCAGGTGCGAGTGGCCGACCAGCCGCGACAGTTCGTTAATGAATGCGTTGTGATGTTGAGTCCGAACAGAAGTCATTTTCCACTCCTTGTGGTGGGGCAAATTTCTCGCTGTAAAGCATAGCGCGATTAACTTATAAGCGAACAAGTATTCACGAGAAAAATCAGAGAATAACCCTGCAACGTTTTAAGGGTTTGTGGCACACTGCGCTTTTCGCACGGTCTGGCCGAGTTTTCCGGCGGTTGATGATGAGAGAGTACAACAACATGAAATGGCTTTGTTCTGTAGCTGTCGCAGTAGGTCTGGCGCTGCAACCCGCGCTCGCTGAAGATCTGTTTGGCAATCACCCGTTAACCCCGGAAGCACGCGATAAATTCGTCAACGAATTGCTCACGAAAATGACGGTCGATGAGAAAATCGGCCAGCTGCGTCTGATCAGCGTCGGACCGGATAACCCGAAAGAGGCGATCCGCGACATGATTCAGGAGAGTCAGGTCGGGGCGATTTTTAACACCGTGACCCGTGAAGACATCCGCAAAATGCAGGATCAGGTGATGCAGTTGAGCCGCCTGAAAATTCCTCTGTTCTTCGCTTACGATGTGGTCCACGGCCAGCGTACCGTTTTCCCTATCAGCCTCGGTTTAGCGTCCTCTTTCAATCTGGATGCGGTCAGAACCGTTGGGCGTATTTCTGCTTATGAAGCGGCGGATGATGGCCTGAACATGACCTGGGCACCTATGGTCGACGTCTCCCGCGATCCGCGTTGGGGCCGTGCGTCAGAAGGTTTTGGCGAAGATACCTACCTCACCGCGACCCTGGGCAAAACCATGGTAGAAGCGATGCAGGGTAAAAGCCCGGCGGATCGCTATTCGGTGATGACCAGCGTTAAACACTTTGCGGCATATGGCGCAGTCGAAGGCGGTAAAGAGTACAACACCGTGGATATGAGTCCGCAGCGTCTCTTCAACGACTACATGCCGCCGTACAAAGCCGGGCTGGATGCCGGTAGCGGTGCGGTCATGGTGGCGCTGAACTCTTTGAATGGCACACCGGCGACCTCAGATTCCTGGCTACTCAAAGATGTTCTGCGCGATCAGTGGGGCTTTAAAGGCATCACCGTTTCCGATCACGGCGCGATTAAAGAGTTGATTAAGCACGGTGCGGCGTCCGACCCAGAAGACGCGGTGCGCGTGGCGCTCAAAGCCGGTATCAACATGAGCATGAGCGACGAGTATTACAGCAAATATCTGCCCGATCTGGTGAAAACCGGCAAGGTGACGATGGCAGAGCTGGATGACGCCACGCGCCATGTGCTGAATGTAAAATATGACATGGGCTTGTTTAACGATCCGTACAGCCATCTGGGACCAAAAGATTCCGATCCGGCGGATACCAACGCGGAAAGTCGTCTGCACCGCAAAGATGCGCGTGAAGTGGCGCGCGAAAGTTTGGTTCTGCTGAAAAACCGTCTCGAGACGTTGCCGCTGAAAAAATCGGGCACCATTGCAGTCGTTGGTCCTCTGGCTGACAGCAAACGCGACGTGATGGGGAGCTGGTCCGCTGCGGGCGTGGCCGATCAATCCGTTACCGTGTTGACGGGGATTAAAAACGCGCTGGGTGAAAACGGCAAAGTGGTTTATGCCAAAGGCGCGAATGTCACCAACGATAAAGATATCGTGACGTTCCTGAATCAGTACGAAGAGGCGGTGAAAGTTGATCCGCGTTCTGCCCAGGCGATGATCGACGAAGCCGTTAACGCGGCAAAGCAGTCTGACGTGGTGGTTGCCGTCGTCGGCGAAGCGCAAGGCATGGCGCACGAGGCGTCCAGCCGCACGGATATCAACATTCCACAAAGTCAACGCGACCTGATTGCTGCGCTGAAAGCCACCGGTAAACCGCTGGTGCTGGTGCTGATGAACGGTCGTCCGCTGACGCTGGTCAAAGAGGATCAACAGGCTGACGCGCTGCTGGAAACCTGGTTTGCGGGTACTGAAGGCGGCAACGCGATTGCCGATGTGCTGTTTGGCGATTACAACCCATCGGGCAAGCTGCCGATGTCCTTCCCGCGCTCGGTTGGGCAGATCCCGGTGTACTACAGCCATCTCAATACGGGCCGTCCGTATAACGCGGATAAGCCAAACAAATACACCTCACGTTACTTTGACGAAGCGAACGGCCCGTTGTATCCGTTTGGTTACGGTTTGAGCTACACCACCTTCAACGTTTCCGACGTGAAAATGTCAGCACCGTCTATTAAACGTGACGGAAAAGTGACGGCCAGTGTGGAAGTGACCAATACCGGTAAACGTGAAGGGGCGACCGTGATCCAAATGTACGTTCAGGACGTCACCGCGTCGATGAGCCGACCGGTGAAACAGCTGCGCGGCTTCGAAAAAGTGGATCTGAAACCGGGTGAGACGAAAACCGTCAGCTTCCCGATTGATGTCGACGCGCTGAAGTTCTGGAATCAGCAGATGAAATATGACGCTGAGGCCGGCAAGTTTAACGTCTTTATCGGGGTGGACTCCGCTCGCGTGAATAAAGGCGAGTTCGAACTGCTGTAATTTTTCCTGCCCCTGAATCCCCCGCCAGTCGGGGGATTGTTCTTACCATATGCTAAAAACGCATTTTGTCGGTTAAATTCCCCGTTTTAAACTACGCTTTTCTCTCAAGCCTCTGATAAGGGCGATAAAAAATGAGGATAGCGGAATGACAATTTCAAAGCGGGTTTTAGGGTCTGCGGCGTTGCTGGCGGCGTTAAGCCTGCCCTTGCAGGCGGCTGAGCCGGTAAAAGTCGGATCGAAAATCGATACCGAAGGGGCTTTGCTCGGCAATATTATTCTTCAGGTTCTTGAAAGCCACGGCGTTAAAACGGTCAATAAAGTGCAGCTTGGTACAACGCCCGTCGTGCGCGGCGCGATCACGTCTGGTGAGCTGGATATCTATCCGGAATACACGGGCAACGGCGCATTTTTCTTTAAAGATGAAAACGATGCGGCGTGGAAAAATGCCAGCGCAGGCTACGAGAAAGTGAAAAAACTCGACGCCGAGCAAAATAAGCTCATCTGGTTGACGCCAGCCCCGGCAAACAACACCTGGACCATTGCCGTGCGCAAAGATCTGGCTGAGAAAGGCAAACTCACCTCCCTCGACGATTTAAGCCGTTATCTTAAAGAAAAAGGTGAGTTTAAACTCGCCGCATCGGCCGAATTTATCGAACGTCCGGACGCGTTACCGGCTTTTGAAAAAGCGTACGATTTCAAACTCGATCAGAAACAGCTTCTTTCCCTGGCTGGCGGTGACACGGCGGTGACGATTAAAGCTGCAGCGCAGCAAACATCGGGCGTGAATGCCGCGATGGCGTACGGCACAGACGGTCCGGTTGCCGCGCTGGGGCTACAAACGCTCACCGATCCAAAAGGTGTCCAGCCGATCTATGCGCCCGCGCCCGTTGTGCGTGAAGCGGTGCTGAAAGCCTATCCGCAGATGGGCGACTGGCTGAAGCCGGTGTTTGAAACGCTTGATGAAAAAACGCTGCAACAGCTCAACGCGAGCATTGCTGTGGAAGGGCTGGATGCTAAAAAAGTGGCGGCCGATTACCTGAAGCAAAAAGGTCTCGTGAAGTAACAGGGAAAAGTGGTGCCGATAAAATGTCATAACCGCGTACTGTTGCTGCTGGCGTGCTTTGCGCTGGCAGCGTGCGCGTTGCCGTTTGTTAATTTTGCCCCAAATCGCCTGGTTTCCGGTGAAGGGCGTGCGGTCTGGCAGATATGGGCGTTTTCGCCCATGTTGTTGGGACTGTCTCTGGTGCTGATGGCGTTGCTGTCGTTCTGGCGGGGGCGTCTGTCGCTGATTCTCACGTTGTTCCTGTGCGAATCTCTTTTCGCGTTACTGGTGTGGAGTGCCGGTCTGGCCGCCACGCATTTGAGCACGGTTGAAAGCCCGCTGGCACGAACGTCAATCGGCAGTGGATTGTGGCTGTGGATAGCCCTGTGCCTGCTGGGCTCTAGCGATGCGATTCGCCGACTCACTCAGCAGCCGCTCTGGCGCTGGCTGCTGAATGCGCAGATCTGGATCGTGCCCCTGTTGATCGTGTTTAGCGGCGAGCTACATTCGCTTTCGTTGCTGAAGGAGTACGCAAACCGCAAGGATGTGTTTGACGATGCGCTGGTCCAGCATCTGACCATTCTGTTTGGTACGCTGATTCCGGCGTTGCTGATCGGCGTACCTGTTGGCATGTGGTGTTATCGTCATCCCTCTCGTCAGGGGCCGGTTTTTGCCGTACTTAACGTGATTCAGACTATCCCTTCTGTGGCCCTTTTTGGTTTGCTGATTGCTCCGCTCGCCGGGCTGGTGAAATCATTTCCTGCGCTTTCATCATTGGGTATCGCAGGCACAGGGCTGACGCCTGCGCTCATTGCGCTGGTGCTATATGCATTGCTGCCATTGGCGCGCGGGGTTCTGGCGGGGTTAAGCCAGGTTTCACCGGACGTGCTGGAAAGCGCCAGTGCGATGGGCATGAGTCAGCGTCAGCGCTTCTGGAAGGTGCAGCTACCCATCGCGTTGCCGCTTCTGCTGCGCAGCCTGCGCGTGGTAACGGTACAAACCGTCGGTATGGCGGTGATTGCGGCGCTGATTGGTGCCGGCGGTTTCGGGGCGCTGGTTTTCCAGGGGTTGCTCAGCAGTGCGCTGGATTTAGTTTTGCTTGGCGTCATTCCAACCATTGCGCTGGCGGTGGTCATTGACGCCGTCTTTGCCTTGTGGCTCGCTCTGCTGAAAGGGAAAAATCATGATTGAATTTCATAATGTGAATAAGAATTTTGCCGGTCAGCCCGCAGTCCGCAACCTCAATTTACGCTTTGAAGAAGGGGCATTCTCAGTGCTGATTGGCACTTCCGGCTCCGGAAAATCCACGACGCTCAAGATGATCAACCGGCTGGTGGAACATGACAGCGGGATGATTCGTTTTGCCGGAGAGGAGATCCGCAGTCTGCCGGTGCTGGAGTTGCGCCGCCGCATGGGGTATGCCATTCAGTCGATTGGCCTGTTCCCGCACTGGACGGTCGCGCAGAATATTGCCACCGTACCGCAACTGCAAAAATGGTCGCGGCAGAAAGTTGCCGAACGGGTAGATGAACTGATGGCGCTGCTGGGACTTGAGCCGCAGTTGCGCGAGCGATTCCCGCATCAGCTTTCCGGCGGTCAGCAGCAGCGCGTGGGCGTGGCGCGTGCGCTGGCAGCGAATCCACAGGTGCTGTTGATGGATGAGCCTTTTGGTGCGCTGGACCCGGTCACGCGCGGCGCGTTGCAAACCGAGATGACGCGCATTCACCGCATTCTGGGCCGTACCATTATCCTGGTGACGCATGATATCGATGAAGCGCTGCGCCTTGCCGACCGACTGGTATTGATGGACAACGGTGAAGTGGTGCAGCAGGGAACGCCGCTCGAATTGTTAACCCGTCCGGCGACGGATTTTGTCCGCGAATTCTTTGGCCGCAGCGAACTGGGCGTTCGACTGCTTTCGCTTCGCACGGTAGGGGAATATCTGCGTCCTCAGAATGCCACCGTGACGGGCGATGCGCTGCATATTCAGATGAGCCTGCGTGATGCGCTTTCAGCCTTTGTCGCCCACCAATGTGAAGTCTTGCCGGTGGTTGATGAACACGGGACGCCGTGCGGCACGCTGCATTTTCGCGATCTGCTGGCAGGGGAGGTGGCGCATGAAGTGGATGCGTGATCCGCTGCTATGGCTGGTTGTGGTGTTTGTCGCGCTATTGGGATTGATGCCGCATAGCGGTGCGCTGTTTGGCGCGTTATTTCCTGAATTACCGCGACCGGTTTATTTGCAGGAGAGTTTTATCAGCCTGACGCTGGCGCATTTCTGGCTGGTGGGCGTGTCGAGCGTGATCGCAATTGTGCTGGGGGTTGGCGCCGGTATCGCGGTAACACGTCCCGCAGGAAAAGAGTTTCGCCCGCTGGTCGAGACCATTGCTGCCATCGGTCAGACATTTCCGCCCGTGGCGGTGCTCGCCATTGCCGTTCCGGTGATCGGGTTTGGTCAGGAACCGGCGATTATTGCGCTGATATTGTATGGCGTGTTGCCGATTTTACAGGCGACGCTGGCGGGACTGACGGCGGTTCCAGCGGCGGTGGTGAGCGTCGCAGAAGGCATGGGCATGAGCGCCGGACAGCGGCTGAGAAAGGTAGAACTGCCGCTTGCTGCCCCGGTGATTCTGGCGGGGATCCGAACGTCAGTCATTATTAATATTGGCACCGCGACCATTGCATCAACCGTTGGGGCGAATACGTTAGGCACGCCGATCATCATCGGTCTGAGCGGATTTAACACCGCGTATATTCTGCAAGGCGCGGTACTCGTTGCGCTGGCGGCGATTGTGGTCGATCGTGGTTTTGAACGACTGGCGCGGTATATCAGCCGACACCGCCACGCACGATAAATGAATAACCGGCCAGCATGACGCCGCCGATGCCGCTGATAGCCATTAAGGCGAAGAGAGTAATGGCGGCCACTTTGGTTGCCTTCATGATGTGCTCCTTTTGTTAACCGTCCAATTATACGGTGAAGCACGTCTGTTAATGAACCATTAAATGCCCTGAAGGTAAATTACGGACCGAGGGTAAAGACGGGATAGCCATGCTCTCGCCATTCGCTCAGGAGCTGTTGCTGAGCGGCGGTCGGAATATCGCCGCACCAGACAAGCAGCGTTTGCCCTTCGAACAGCTCCGGACGAAGGTTGGGTAAAGAATGCGCCAGCACGTCGACGCGCCAGCCTTGCTGAGTCGCAATCCACGCTTCGAGCCATAGACGCGTGGTGTCGTGCACATTCCAGCCAACGACCAGCGCATCTTTGCCGCTCTTCTTGCGTGCCGATGAGAGGCACACGGAAATGTAATTGATCAGCACGCCATCCAGCATGCTCAGTAACGTCTGCAATGTCGGTTGTTGGGACTGGAGGCGACGACGAAGAGGAATAAAGAGGTGAGTGATCAACGTCTGGGCAGGATAATCCCGCCCCTGTTCCTTGATCCAGGTGCGCAAGCGCTGAAGGTTTCCAGCCTGCAGGAACCGTAGCAGGGTTTCCTGATGCTCGCGCCATTCGCTCTGGCAACCGGGTTCGTGTTCGGTTAACAGCGACTTGACCTTGCTGACCTGTACGCCATTATCGATCCAGCTTTTGATTTCGCGGATACGGTCAATATCCGCATCGTTAAACAGGCGGTGTCCACCGTCGGTTCGCTGCGGTTTCAATAATCCATACCGTCGCTGCCAGGCTCGCAGTGTCACGGGATTGATCTCACAAAGCACTGCCACTTCACCTATTGTGTAAAGCGCCATGTTCGCCCCCTGGCTTGCGCATCCCCAGAATAACTGTAGACGCTGATTCACGAACCAGGAAGAATCGACCGTTTTTTGTACAAATAATGCGAAGGATGGACTATCTCCGGGTAAACGATGTGATACCGGACACGAATTACAGCTTTTTTGGAATGCTTCAAAGAAAGTTAATGTGCATCAGTGTATGTTACGCGTTTTTAGAAAGTGCGGTTTTCGGCTATGTACGAATTTAATCTGGTGTTGCTGCTGCTACAGCAGATGTGTGTGTTTTTGGTCATCGCGTGGCTGATGAGTAAAACGCGGCTGTTTATTCCGCTGATGCAGGTGACCGTTCGCCTCCCGCACAAACTACTTTGCTACGTCACTTTCTCCATTTTCTGCATTCTGGGGACCTATTTTGGTCTTCATATCGAAGATTCCATCGCCAATACTCGCGCTATCGGTGCCGTTATGGGCGGGTTGCTCGGCGGCCCGCTTGTCGGTGGTCTGGTGGGATTAACCGGCGGATTACATCGCTATTCGATGGGCGGGATGACGGCGTTGAGTTGTATGATCTCAACCATTGTTGAGGGATTGCTCGGCGGTCTGGTTCACAGCTATATGATCAAACGCGGTCGCCCGGATAAAGTTTTTAGCCCGCTGACCGCGGGGGCGATTACGCTTGTGGCCGAGCTGGCCCAAATGCTGATCATCTTGCTGATTGCGCGTCCCTTTGAAGATGCGCTGCATTTGGTCAGCAGCATCGCGGCACCGATGATGGTGACTAATACTGTGGGTGCGGCGTTGTTCATGCGCATCCTGCTCGACAAGCGCGCCATGTTTGAAAAATACACCTCAGCGTTTTCCTCCACGGCGTTAAAAGTCGCCGCGTCGACAGAAGGCATTTTGCGCCAGGGTTTTAACGAAGAGAACAGCATGAAAGTGGCGCAGGTGCTGTATCAGGAGCTGGATATCGGTGCCGTCGCCATTACCGACCGCGAACGATTACTGGCGTTTACCGGCACCGGTGACGACCATCATTTACCGGGTAAACCGATTTCCTCCGCTTACACGCTGCGGGCGATTGAAACAGGCGAGGTGGTTTACGCCGACGGTAACGAAGTGCCTTATCGCTGCTCGTTGCATCCCCAGTGTAAGCTTGGCTCTACGCTGGTGATCCCGCTGCGGGGTGAAAATCAGCACGTGATGGGGACCATTAAATTATACGAGGCCAAAAACCGCCTGTTCAGTTCCATCAACCGCACCTTAGGAGAGGGGATTGCACAGCTGTTATCGGCGCAAATCCTGGCCGGGCAATATGAACGGCAGAAAGCGTTGCTGACACAGTCAGAGATCAAACTGCTGCATGCGCAGGTGAATCCGCATTTCCTGTTCAATGCCCTGAATACGCTGAAGGCAGTGATCCGACGAGACAGTGACCAGGCGGCACAGCTGGTGCAGTTTCTCTCGACCTTTTTCCGCAAGAATTTGAAACGCCCGTCGGAGATAGTCACGCTGGCTGATGAGATTGAGCATGTGAATGCGTATCTGCAAATCGAGAAAGCACGATTCCAGTCGCGTTTGCAGGTGTCGTTATTTGTGCCGGATGAACTGTCGCATCAGCATCTTCCTGCGTTTACTTTGCAACCGATTGTTGAAAACGCCATTAAGCACGGGACATCCCAACTGCTGGGCACTGGTGAAATTAGCATCACGGCCAGCCAGTTTAATCATCATCTGGTGCTGGATATTGAAGATAATGCCGGGCTTTATCAGCCTGCGGCCGTAGCAGGCGGGTTGGGAATGAGCCTTGTGGACAAACGCCTGCACGCGCATTTTGGCGATGATTGCGGAATCACCGTCGCCTGTGAGGCAGACAGCTTTACCCGAATTACCTTAAGATTGCCGCTGGAGGAAAACGTATGCTAAGAGTGCTGATTGTTGACGATGAGCCGTTAGCGCGGGAAAACCTGCGGGTTCTGCTCCAGGAGCAGAACGATATCGAGATTGTGGGCGAATGCGCAAATGCGATAGAAGCTATTGGCGCAGTGCATAAATTGCGCCCGGACGTACTCTTTCTGGATATTCAGATGCCGCGCATTAGCGGTCTGGAAATGGTCGGAATGCTCGACCCCGAACACCGCCCGTATATCGTTTTTCTGACGGCGTTTGATGAGTACGCGGTGAAAGCGTTCGAGGAGCATGCGTTCGATTATTTGTTGAAACCGATTGAAGAAAAGCGGCTCGACAAGACGCTTAACCGTTTACGTCAGGAGCGTACCGTGCAGGACGTCTCGCTGCTACCGGAACATCAGCAGACGCTGAAATTCATTCCCTGCACCGGACATAGCCGAATTTATCTCCTGCAAATGGACGATGTGGCTTTCGTCAGCAGCCGCATGAGCGGTGTTTTTGTCACTAGCGCTGAAGGCAAGGAAGGTTTTACGGAGCTGACGCTGCGCACGCTCGAAAGCCGTACGCCGCTGATACGCTGCCATCGCCAGTATCTGGTGAACATGGCGCATCTGAAAGAGATCCGTCTGGAAGAGAACGGCCAGGCCGAACTGGTGTTACGCGCAGGGCAGACGGTGCCGGTGAGCCGCCGCTATCTCAAGAGCCTGAAAGAGGCGATTGGGCTGTAAAACTGGTACACTGCGCCTATCGCAATACCGAAAGCTGAAGGCATTATGTTAAGTAACGACATTCTTCGTAGCGTGCGCTACATCCTGAAATCGAATAACAACGATCTGGTGCGTATTCTCGCACTCGCCGAAGTGGAAACTAAGCCGGCAAATATTACCAGCTGGATAACCAAAGAAGACGAAGAGGGCTTTATTCGCTGCCCGGACATCATTCTCTCGTCGTTTTTGAATGGCCTGATTTACGATAAGCGCGGAAAGGCAGAAGACACGCCTCCGCTGTCGCCAGAGCGTCGTGTTAACAACAATCTCGTGTTGAAGAAATTGCGTATCGCATTTTCCCTCAAAACCGATGATGTGCTGGCGATCATGGCCGAGCAGAAATTCCGTGTGTCGATGCCGGAAATTACCGCCATGATGCGTGCGCCGGATCATAAGAATTACCGTGAATGTGGCGACCAGTTTTTGCGTTACTTCTTACGCGGGCTGACCAATCGCTTGCACAAGAAAGCATAAAAAAAGCCGGAGATTATCTCCGGCTTTTTATTTATTTCACCTGCTGACCAGGCTTGGCACCTTCGTCAGGGCTTAAAAGGAAGATATCTTTTCCGCCAGGACCTGCGGCCATCACCATCCCTTCAGAGATGCCGAAACGCATTTTGCGCGGCGCAAGGTTAGCAACCATCACCGTCTGGCGACCAATCAGCACCTGCGGATCGGGATAGGCAGAGCGAATGCCTGAGAAGACGTTACGCTTTTCACCACCCAGATCCAGCGTCAGGCGCAGCAGCTTGTCGGAGCCTTCAACGAATTCTGCATTTTCAATCAGCGCGACGCGTAAATCGACTTTCGCGAAATCATCAAAAGTAATGGTTTCCTGAATCGGGTCATCCGCCAGCGGGCCCGTCGCCGGAGCCGCAGCGGCTTTCACTTCTTCTTTAGACGCTTCAACCAGCGCTTCAACCTGTTTCATTTCGATACGATTGTAGAGCGCTTTAAAGGTGTTCACCTTGTGGCTGAGCAACGGCTGCTGAATAGCATCCCAGGTTAGTTCGGTGTTCAGGAATGCTTCTGCACGTTCAGAGAGCGTTGGCAGAACGGGCTTCAGATAGGTCATCAGCACGCGGAACAGGTTGATGCCCATGGAGCAAATCGCCTGCAGATCCGCATCGCGTCCTTCTTGCTTCGCGACAACCCACGGTGCCTGCTCATCGACATAGCGGTTTGCCAGATCGGCCAGGGCCATGATTTCGCGTACGGCTTTGCCGAACTCACGCGCTTCCCACGCTTCGCCAATTGTCGTCGCTGCGTCGGTGAAGGTTTTGTACAGCGCCGGATCGGCAAGTTCAGCCGCCATCACGCCGTCAAAACGCTTGCCGATAAAGCCAGCGTTACGGGACGCCAGGTTGACTACTTTATTCACGATGTCTGCGTTCACGCGCTGGACGAAGTCTTCCAGATTCAGGTCGATATCATCAATGCGAGACGAGAGCTTCGCGGTGTAGTAATAACGCAGACTGTCGGCGTCAAAGTGGTTCAGCCAGGTGCTGGCTTTAATGAACGTACCGCGAGATTTGGACATCTTCGCGCCATTCACAGTGACATAACCGTGGACGAACAGATTTGTCGGTTTACGGAAACCACTGCCTTCCAGCATGGCAGGCCAGAACAGGCTGTGGAAATAAACGATGTCTTTGCCGATGAAGTGATACAGCTCGGCATCGGAATCTTTCTTCCAGTATTCCTCAAAGCTCGTGGTATCGCCGCGCTTGTCGCACAGGTTCTTGAACGAGCCCATGTAGCCAATTGGCGCATCGAGCCAGACGTAGAAATATTTGCCCGGCGCGTCGGGAATTTCAAAGCCGAAGTAAGGCGCATCGCGGGAAATATCCCACTGCTGCAGACCGGATTCGAACCACTCCTGCATTTTGTTCGCCACCTGCTCCTGTAGCGCACCACTGCGTGTCCACGCCTGCAGCATTTCGCTAAACGACGGCAGGTCAAAGAAGAAGTGTTCAGAGTCACGCATCACCGGCGTCGCGCCAGACACCACGGATTTTGGCTCGATAAGCTCGGTTGGGCTGTAAGTTGCGCCGCACACTTCGCAGTTATCGCCGTACTGATCCGGGGATTTACATTTTGGACAAGTGCCTTTGACGAAACGATCCGGCAGGAACATGCCTTTTTCTGGATCGAATAGCTGAGAGATGGTGCGGTTTTTAATAAAACCGTTCTCTTTCAGACGGGTGTAGATAAGCTCCGACAGCTCGCGGTTCTCGTCGCTGTGCGTGGAGTGATAGTTGTCGTAGCTGATGTCAAAGCCAGCAAAATCGGTCTGATGCTCCTGACTCATTTCGGTAATCATCTGCTCTGGAGAAATGCCCAGTTGCTGTGCTTTCAGCATGATCGGTGTGCCGTGGGCATCGTCTGCGCAGATGAAGTTTACCTGGTGGCCGCGCATTCGCTGGTAACGGACCCAGACATCAGCCTGGATATGCTCCAGCATGTGGCCGAGGTGGATTGAACCGTTTGCGTACGGCAGTGCGCACGTTACCAGAATTTTTTTCGCGACTTGAGTCATAGTGGGCATTACTTCTTTTAACTGTAAAAAGGGCTTTTGATGTTACCCGAAAGGCCATAACTACGCCAAGAATTAAGGGCATCAATCCATAAATGAATAATTGTGACCACTGGGGTAAACTTAACGGTGACGAGTACTTTTTCAGAACAACAACAAAGGAGTCGGGATGAGTCCTCAATCCCAGGCCAAATCACCGGAAGCCTTACGAGCAATGGTCGCCGGGACGCTGGCAAATTTTCAGCATCCAACACTGAAACACAATCTTACAACGCTGAAAGCGTTGCACCATGTGGCATGGCTGGATGACACTCTGCATATCGAAGTGCAGATGCCGTTTATCTGGACGAATGCTTTCGAGGCGCTCAAAGAGCAGTGCAGTTCAGATCTGCTGCGCATCACAGGCGCGAAAGCGATTGACTGGAAATTGACGCACAATATCGCCACGCTAAAACGCGTAAAAAACCAGGCGGGCGTGAATGGTGTTAAGAACATTATCGCCATCAGCTCGGGTAAAGGCGGAGTAGGAAAATCCTCTACCGCAGTCAATCTGGCGCTGGCGCTGGCGGCTGAAGGGGCAAAAGTCGGGATTCTTGATGCCGATATTTACGGCCCCTCTATCCCTAATATGTTAGGTGCGGAGAATCAACGTCCAACCTCACCGGATGGCACCCATATGGCGCCTATTATCGCTCATGGAGTGGCGACCAATTCTATTGGTTATCTCGTCACCGATGATAACGCGATGGTGTGGCGCGGCCCGATGGCCAGTAAAGCGCTGTTGCAAATGCTGCAGGAAACCCTGTGGCCGGATCTTGATTATCTGGTCCTGGATATGCCGCCGGGCACCGGCGACATTCAGCTGACGCTGGCGCAAAATATTCCTGTCACGGGTGCTGTTGTCGTTACGACGCCGCAGGATATTGCGCTGATCGACGCTAAAAAAGGCATCGTCATGTTTGAGAAGGTTGAAGTGCCGGTGCTGGGTGTTGTCGAAAATATGAGTGTGCATATTTGCAGCAACTGCGGGCATCACGAAGCGATCTTTGGTACTGGTGGCGCTGAGAAACTGGCCGAGCAGTATCACACACAGCTTCTCGGACAAATGCCGCTGCATATCACGCTGCGCGAAGATCTGGATAAGGGTAAGCCAACGGTTGTTAGCCGTCCTGAAAGCGAGTTTGCCGAGATGTATCGCCAGCTAGCAGGGCGCGTCGCAGCCCAGCTTTACTGGCAGGGTGAAGTCATTCCGGGTGAGATCGCCTTCCGCGCGGTTTAAACACGCATCTTACAGGCTGCCTGTCAGGGTAGCCTGTAATGCATCAGATAATATTCTCCGTCCGGAGAATCTCCCGTCGCTTCGATGTGCCAACCGTGTCGTTGATAAAACCTCACGGCGCGCTCATTTTTGACCAGACACTTCAGGGCACCCGTGCTGGTGAAGCTTTTCTGAACGTGTGTTAACAACGCGCTTCCTACGCCTGCGTGCAGCCGTTGCGGATCGACAAACAGATTGTGCAGAAAATTATCGTTAGTCCATACCGAGGCAAATCCAACCCGATGACCGTCATGGATGGCGACCCAGATTTGCTCATCACGCGTAGCGGCATCGAAATCTTCGAGTTGCCACCGATCGCTATTAAGCCACGGCCAGGCCACCCGGCGAGAATGCAAAAAGAGCGTCCGCAGGAAAGGGCGATCGCTTTCCTGCCAGGGTCTAACGATGATCGAATCAGCGGTGATAGAAAATATCCCCGTTGTACGCTTTATAAATTTTACCGTCATTATCGCCAATCAGGACGTAATTTTCGCCCATGTAAGTCCAGTGTGTCCCTGCGTCCGGCGCGGGAAGATTACGCAGTTGATATTGTTTGATGGTGTACTCAGGCGTTTGGTACTGCGCCGGAGCGGTGTCACCAATTTTAAATTTTGTAAAGTCGGCGATGAATTCTTGTTCTTCATAGGCTTGAATGCCTGATGGTGAAGCCGTTTGTGGGGCAGAATAAGCCGCACTGGTCAGTGACATCAAGACACCCAAAAGCAGCATTTTACGCTTAGTCATTTTCTCTCCGCTTAGACTTTTACTGTTACCTCAACCCACTGTCTCATGCAGTGTGGTCAACAGGCCATTTTAAATGGCATGGCTGTGCTTGTTCGATAAAAAATGTAACAAATTTGGGCAGGTTTGCACATGGATTGATTCAATTCTCACGGGAATGCATTGGTGTGAATTAATCATAGAAATTATGATTCGTGAGAAGTATTTGAGTAATGGATAAAGTATAAAACTGGACACTACAGTGAATGAATTTATTAACACGACGTTCTAGTATTTAAAATTCATGCGAATACCCTGCATGACTTTATAGCTGACAGTATTTTGGCTTGCAATGGATTGCTAAAACATTCGCTGGTTTGTTTTTTGTCCATTACCTGATAAGGGTTTAATTTAAGTTTTTGATAAACTTTAAATTAAGTATATCACTTGCTTGTCATTTATAAGCAAGCCCTAATGATTTCTTAGAAAGTAAGACCTCGCTATTTACATGAAAAATAAAATATCGCTGCCAATTTTAACACTGATAATAAGCTATTTGACCGGGTGTGCTGCTTTACCTGGGCAACAACTTGGCTTATCAGGTAAAAATATCATTCTTGCAACGGATGCAAATTTTAATATTAATGAGAAAGTTGATGTGTATACCGTTACGCCTTCTCTCATCGATATGTTACGTCCAACGACGTTGAAATCTCAGTCAAATCCTAGTCTGGATGAGCGATTAAAGAAGTGGGAATACCACGTTGACGTTGGTGACATCCTCACGATCACCGTCTGGGATCACCCGGAACTCACCACACCCGCGGGGCAATATCGCAGTGCGAGCGACACCGGTAACTGGGTCGCATCAGACGGGACTCTTTTCTACCCTTATATCGGTAAATTACATGTTGCTGGCAAAACAGTGTCGCAAATCCGCGAAGAGATCGCTGCTCGCCTGGATTCAGTGATCGAAAGTCCGCAAGTAGACGTTAGCGTCGCGTCCTTCCGCTCTCAAAAAGCGTATGTGACAGGTGAAGTCGTTAAATCCGGGCAACAACCTATCACCAATATTCCACTGACTGTGATGGATGCAGTGAATGCAGCGGGGGGATTGTCTCCTGATGCTGACTGGCGTGACGTAGTGCTCACGCATAACGGGCAGGACAGTCACATTTCGCTTTATGCGCTTATGCAACATGGCGATCTCACGCAAAATAAATTGCTTTATCCCGGCGACATTTTGTTTGTCCCACGCAACGATGCGCTGAAAGTTTTCGTGATGGGAGAAGTTGTCAAACAGAGCACATTCAAGATGGATCGCAGCGGAATGACGCTCGCGGAGGCATTAGGAAATGCCGGCGGGCTCAATCAGGATATGGCGGATGCAACGGGCATTTTTGTTATCCGCTCGGAAGCCAAAACCGCGAAATCAGGAAAAATTGCCAGCATTTACCAACTCAATGCTAAAGATGCCTCGGCGTTAGTATTGGGAACGGAATTCCAGCTACAGCCTTACGATATTGTGTACGTGACGACTGCGCCATTATCACAGTGGAATCGTGTCATTTCCCAACTCGTTCCGACAATCAGTGGCGTGCATGATCTGACTGAAACCGTTCGCTATATCAGAACGTGGCCGCAGTAATGATTAACTCCATTTTGGTGGTTTGCACCGGAAATATATGCCGCTCGCCTATAGGTGAGCGGTTGTTACGCCAGCAAATGCCTGGTTTAACCGTGGCGTCTGCTGGCGTGAGTGGCCTGGTCGGTCACTCGGCGGACGCACGAGCCCAGGAGGTGGCCGCGTTACACGGTATTTCGCTTGAAGGTCATGTTGCGCAAAAACTTAGCCTGGAGTTGATGCGCGCTTACGATCTTATTTTGGCAATGGAACCTGAACATCTGAACCATATTTCATCTATTGCACCTGAAATCAGAGGCCGATCGCTCCTCTTTGGGCAATGGCTACAACCTCGGGAGATTCCCGATCCGTTTCGTAAAAGTCATGAAGCGTATGAATACGTATTTGATCTGCTTGGCAAGGCGAGTCAGGAATGGACTCAACGACTGAGTCACTAAAGGAATTAAGCATTAATGTCTTCACATACTACAAACGGTTATGTCGCAGCGACTGAAAATCAGGAGGTTGATCTCATTCGTTTGCTGGGCGTCATGATCGACCATCGTCTGCTTATTTTGTGCATTACCTTCCTCTTTACTGCGATCGCAGGACTGTATGCGTGTGTGGCGACGCCGATTTACAAGGCAGACGCCATGGTGCAAATCGAAGGGAAACAGGATAACAGCCTGCTTAAAAATCTTGGCGAATTGAACCCAGAACTTTCTCCCGATGCGTTACCTGAAATTCAGTTACTCAAATCACGCATGATCCTCGGTAAAACGGTGGACGATCTTCATCTGAACTATGACGTAAAAAATTATTATTTCCCCGTGTTTGGGCGTATCTGGGGGCGGATGACGGGACGCAAACCCGCCACGTTGAGTCTCATCAATTTACATATACCCGCTGTGAAGGGTAAGGCTCAGTCGCTGACGCTGACGATACAGGATTCAAAGAATTATCGTATTGAAGGTGATGATTTTCAGGGGGAAGGCGTTGTAGGTGAATTTTTCGAAAAGAATGGAGTGTCTCTCTGGGTAAACTCGATGGTTGGGCCATCTGGAACGCGGTTTATTCTGAATGAACAATCGAAGCTGGAATCCATTAATGCACTTAACAACCGGTTTGCTGTCGTCGAAACGGCCAAGCAAAGTGGTGTGCTTAACCTGTCGCTAACGGGTCCGGATCCCGACTTGATTGCCCGTTCGTTGGATAGCATCACAGAAAACTATTTACGCCAAAACATAGATCGTCAGGCCGCTCAGGATGCGAAAAGTCTGGCATTTTTACAGCGAGAATTGCCGCAAATCCGGGCAGATCTGGATTTGGCCGAGGAGCGGCTCAATAGCTATCGTAAACAACGCGATTCTGTTGACTTAACGCTGCAAGCAAAGTCCGTACTGGAACAGATTGTTAACGCGGATAACCAGTTGAATGAACTCACGTTTCGTGAAGCGGAGATTTCTCAACTTTTTAAAAAGGATCACCCGACTTATCGGGCGTTGAATGAAAAGCGGCAAACACTTGAAAACGAAAAAGCGCGCCTGAATAAACGCGTGACCGCGATGCCTTCAACGCAACAGGAAATACTGCGCTTGAGCAGGGACGTTGATTCCGGCCGTGCGGTTTACCAACAGCTCCTGACGCGCCAGCAGGAGCTCAGTATTTCTCGCTCAAGCGCAATTGGTAACGTCCGGATTATTGACTCTGCGGTCACACAGCCTGAACCGATTAAACCTCAGAAACCATTAATCGTGGTAATAGGAGGCCTGTTGGGCTTAGTCCTTTCTTTGGGCATCGTCCTGCTGCGTATGGCAATGAAACGGGGTATCGAAACGCCTGAGCAACTCGAAATGCAGGGAATAACTGTTCTTGCAACGTTGCCGCGTTCTGAATGGCTGTGGAAAAAGACGCGTTTGCGGAGTAAGCGATTTATCAGCGAACGCTGGAATCACAGAACACGAAATGTTCCTTTCCTGCCCGTGGACAGGCCGGTCGATGTCTTTGTTGAGGCTATTCGTGGCCTGCGTACCAGCCTGCATTTTACCATGATGGGGACCCATAATCGCGTCATCATGCTGACGGGCCCTACGCAGGACTGCGGTAAGACGCTGGTGGCTACGTCACTTGCTGCCATCGTTGCGCAAGCTGGGCAGAAAGTGCTGTTTATCGATGCAGATATGCGCAAAGGTTATGTCCATCAGATATTTTCGCTCACCAACCGTTGCGGTCTGGCTGATGTGTTAATGGGAAAAGGGGGATATCAGGAAGCTATACAGCACTATGCGCCCGGTGGCGTTGATGTGCTGACCTGCGGCCAGGCGCCGACTAACCCTTCGGAGTTGCTCATCGGGGATGATTTCCAGCAGCTACTAAAATGGGCCAACGAGCATTATGAGATGGTTATCGTTGATACCCCCCCAATACTTGCTGTCACGGATGCGTCATTAGTGGGAAGAAGGTCGGGTACAACATTGCTGGTGGCGAGATTTGGTATGACTAGCGTCAAAGAGATGCAGGCATGCGTTAAACGCCTTCATCTGGCTGGCGTTTCTATAGATGGTGCCATTCTGAATGATGTTGTTAAATCCGCTGCCATCTATTACACCGCGGGTTATAGCTCGTATGAGTACCGTCAGGCGGCCGAAAAGTAAAACGATGATGTGCACTCAGCGCAGCGAACGGTAATTCTCCGTGTCGGCATGCGTGTAGAGGGCGCTTTCGATTGACTAAAATTGTTCCCCTCTCCATGAGAAGAGGGGAACAAGCAAGATTATTTTGCCAGAATTTCTTGCGCGGTGCGTTCTACCAGTGAAAGCAGCACGATAACATCATCCATCGTTACCGTTGGATTCAGCAGCGTCAGCTTCAGGCAGGTCACACCGTTGTGCTCGGTCACACCGACGTTCGCACGACCAGAATCGAGTAGCGCGTCACCAATTTTCTGATTCAACAATGCAATAGCTGCATCATTCAGATCATGCTCAGGACGGAAGCGGAACAGCACGCTTGCCAGCTGCGGCTGCATGACCAGTTCCAGTGCATTATGGTTCTGCACATACACAGCCACTTCCTGCGCCAGCGTGACGCCATGATCGATAATCGCGGCATACTGCTCCTGACCTAACGCTTCCAGGCTCATCCACAGCTTCAGCGCATCAAAGCGACGCGTGGTCTGTAATGATTTGGACACCAGGTTCGGAACGCCTTGCTCTTCGTCGAACTCAGAGTTCAGGTATGCCGCCTGGTAACGCATCAGCTCATAATGACGGGCTTCTTTCAGCAGAAACGCGCCGCAGCTGATGGTCTGGAAGAACTGCTTGTGGAAGTCCAGAGTGATCGAGTCCACCAGTTCAATGCCGTCCAGATAGTCACGATATTTCTCTGACATCAGCAGCGCGCCGCCCCATGCCGCATCGACATGCACCCAAATCTGCTGTTCTGCAGCCATCTCAGCAATCGCGCGCAGCGGATCAATTGCACCCGCATCGGTAGTGCCCGCAGTTGCCACGATTGCCAGAATTTGCTCGCCGTTAGCATTGCAGTGCGCAATTTTAGCAGCCAGATCGTTCAGGTCCATACGTGAACAATCGTCTGTTTTCACCTGGATAACAGACTGATAGCCAAGACCCAGCAGTGCCATATTCTTCTGCACCGAGAAGTGTGCGTTTTCAGAACATAACACGCGGATTTTGCGCAGATCGCCAACCAAACCGTCCTGCTGGATCGAATGACCTTTAGCCGCGAAGAAAGCATCGCGCGCCAGCATCAGCCCCATCAGATTGCTCTGGGTCCCGCCACTGGTAAACACGCCTGCATCACCGGATTGATAGCCAACACGGGTGCGCAGCCAGTCGATCAGCTTCATTTCAATAATGGTGGCTGAAGGACTCTGATCCCAGGAATCCATGCTCTGGTTAGTGGCGTTGATCAGCACTTCCGCCGCCTGGCTGACCACCAGGCTTGGGCAATGCAGATGCGCTACGCACTGTGGATGGTGCACAGACAGACTGTCTTTCAGGAAATACTCAACGGCACGCGCAATAGCCGCTTCGTTGCCGAGGCCTTTCTGCCCGAAATTCAGAGAAATGTTGTCGCGCAGTTCGGCAACGTTTTTCCCCTGATACATTTCAGACTGTTGTAGCCACTGCATAACCGCCTGAGAGCTTTGCTCGATAGCCTGCTGATAGGCCTCGATGCTCTGCGCCGATGACGACAGAATTGGGTTTGAATCAGACATCGTGTTCAATAACTCCGTTTACGCGGGGCGAACGCCCGCAGCAAGCAGGGCCTGCTCAAATTTATCCAGGAAGACGTTCAGCTCTTGCTCGCTGATCAGCAGGGACGGCAACAGACGCAGCACGACGCCATCACGGCCACCACGTTCCAGAATCAAACCGGCTTCGAAGCATTTTTTCTGAATCAGCGCGGACAACTCGCCATCGCCCGGGAAGCTACCCATATGATCGGGCGCTTCGTTTGGTTTCACGATCTCAATACCGATCATCAAACCCAGACCGCGTACGTGGCCAATCACCGGATAGCGTTTCTGCAATTCGGCCAGTTGGCCTTTCAGCCACTCGCCCTGTGCAGCCACCTTGTCGGCAATGTCCTGGTCTTTCAGAATTTTCAGCGTCGTCAGGCCGGTCGCCATCGCCAACTGATTACCACGGAAAGTACCAGTGTGATGACCTGGCGCCCAGGCATCAAACTGCTTTTTGATACCGAGAACGGCCAGCGGCAGACCGCCACCGACGGCTTTAGACATAACGATGATATCTGGCTCGATACCGGCGTGTTCAAAGGCGAAGAACTTACCAGTACGTGCAAAGCCCGCCTGAACTTCATCAAGGATCAGCAGAATGCCGTGTTCCTGAGTCACTTTACGAATGCGTTGCAGCCACTCAGCCGGAGCCGGGTTCACGCCGCCTTCACCCTGAACGGCTTCCAGAATCACGGCCGCAGGTTTACGCACGCCGCTTTCAACGTCGTTGATCAGGTTGTCGAAATAGTAAGTCAGCGCTTTCACGCCCGCGTCACCACCAATGCCCAGCGGGCAGCGGTACTGGTGCGGATAAGGCATGAACTGCACTTCTGGCATCATGTTATCGACCGCTTCTTTCGGTGACAGGTTACCTGTCACGGACAGCGCGCCGTGGGTCATGCCGTGATAGCCGCCGGAGAAGCTAATAATGCTGCTACGGCCGGTCACTTTTTTCGCCAGCTTCAGCGCAGCTTCAACGGCGTCAGCGCCGGATGGGCCGGTGAACTGCAGGCAATATTCTTTACCCTGGCCAGGGAGCAGAGAGAGCAGATATTCAGAAAACTCGTCTTTCAACGGAGTTGTCAGATCCAGTGTATGTAACGGCAAGCCGCTGGTAATGACATTTTGGATGCTTTTCAGCACATCAGGATGGTTATGGCCAAGCGCGAGGGTGCCAGCGCCTGCAAGACAGTCAAGGTATTCTTTATTATCTGCATCGGTAATCCATACGCCGTCTGCTTTAGTAATCGCTAAAGGCAGCTTGCGAGGATAACTCCTGACGTTCGATTCAAACTCGGCCTGACGGGCCAGATAGGTTTCGTTGCTTTTGTGGGCATCTACGGTGTCAATACGGACTTTATCCGTCATCATATCACTCCTACAACCGGGGCTGGCTTATACGCCTCGATTGAATTAATAGTTAGTTAAGGATGGGTCAGGTAAAAAACGCGGCCAATATAGAGCCTTTTGGCGCGTGGCTCAATGGTTAATTTGTTTACTGTTTTGTTACAATGTAAAGGTGTTGGCGAAGGGGAGGTAAATCGATGTTTTTGCTGTAGTTTTATCGTATCAAAACACAGAAAAAAATCTCACAGATCCGCGCACTCAAAAGCCGCGCTGATGAAAGCGATAAAGGCGGCTTTTTCGGCCGCCCGTACGTTACTTCTGAATGACCTGAAGTAATCCATTGTCTCTGCCCTGCGTCTTATTCCATGACGCATCGGTAATTCCGTTGTCGTCCAGGGTAATAGAAAGAACATATCCCGCGCCTTTAATTTCGTAAGCATTGGCATTGAAACGTTTTACTGTGGCTTTTTTGCCGTTAATAGTGGCAGTAAAGAAACCATTACTGACCGTTGCATGAATTCCATTTGCCGAGAATGACGCTTCACGTAATGGATCGGCAACGTGTGCGGCCTGCGCATGTTGATCTACACCATGATGATGATGCTTATTATCATATTGCTGCGCGTATACAGCTGAACGGTTGTACGCATTCTGAAGTGCTGCGGCGCGGATAACATTTTGATTATCATGCTCAACTTTATAACACGTATCCAGGCTTACACCCGTACTTGTGCAATTGGCAATGCGCTGTGATTCTGTCGTACAACCCGAAAGCGTCGCCGCGCAAACCAAAACCGCTAATATCATCTTCATCATTCATTGATCCTAATATGTTTTTATTAAACGACACTGTGAAATAAACTGGTTGTTTCCAGGTTATTTGTAGTGGTTAGGCATTTAAAGTGGTTGTTTCCATAATGACGAGACAATGAAATCCCAGTCATTGGCTGATGCAATTTTCTGCCATATTGCTAACCGTATTTTTATATATCACGCCGATAAAAATCCCTGTGCCGACCAGGGAAATCGATACGATTGCCGAGACAATAATAAGTTTTAACATTTTCTACCATATTATTATAAATCATTAAGTTTATAGCGACTCTTACACAGAAACGAATTGGTTACCTTGGGCAACTATCCCGTAATTCGCTTCATTTGCATTTGATTTAGATCACGTAATATACGAATGAATAAGTAATTATGGGTTGACTGATTATTATATATAGCGTTGTTTTAATTGATTTTATTTTGTTTGTAATAGTCTGAAGAGTTGGGCGTGAATAGGGTTTTATTCATGGGGGAAAGATTATTAATCCTAAAAAATCAAGGATATTTAATGTTTACATATATAGGTAGTGACTCAACCTAAGTACGCCTGAAATAATAAATGTTTACAGCATTTTATGATCGGGAAAGAGGGGGCTAAGACGCTTGCTTAAGATAATCACTTCCTCTACGCTGTCCCGATTACTGATGTTTTAGGTAATTTGACTCGGGGTGCCCTTCCTTGTGAAGGCTGAGAAATACCCGTACCACCTGATCTGGATAATGCCAGCGTAGGGAAGTCAGGTGACTTTTAGGGTTATCGCTTCTTCGCGCAAGGCAGGAGCGAAATATGCAGCCTGACCGACTCGATTTACACGCCTTACATCACTTCCGTACGCGTTCCCCGCTCACACACTGCATGACCAACGATGTGGTGCAAACCTTTACGGCCAACGTATTGCTGGCACTTGACGCGTCTCCCGCAATGGTGATTGAAGCCGAAGAGGCAGAGCAATTTGCCGCGATGGCTGATGCCTTACTGATCAACGTCGGAACGCTGACCGCGCCGCGCGCGCAAGCGATGCGTCGGGCAATTGAAAGTGCAGTGGCCGCTGGAAAACCGTGGACGTTGGATCCCGTCGCCGTGGGTGCGCTTGCGTACCGCACCCGTTTTTGCCAGCAAATCCTCTCACTCAAACCTGCGGCGATCCGCGGTAATGCCTCGGAAATTCTCGCGCTTGCCGGTATGAGCGCCGGTGGGCGAGGCGTTGACACCACCGATACCGCTTCCAGTGCGTTGCCTGCCGCGATAGCCCTTGCCCGACAGACCAATGCCATTGTCGCGGTGACGGGCGAAGTGGATTACATCACCGATGGGCAACGCACGCAGAGCATCACCGGGGGCGATGTGATGATGACGCGCGTCGTGGGGACCGGCTGTGCGCTATCGGCCGTTGTCGCGGCAAGCTGTTCATTGCCTGGCGACCGGCTGGACAATGTTGCCGCGGCATGCGGGTTTATGAAACACGCCGGAAGCGTGGCTATCAAACAAAGCCGTGGACCGGGAAGCTTTGCCTGCACATTTATTGACGCACTCTGGAACTTGGAGGTGCAGGCATGAAACGTATCAACGCATTAACCATTGCTGGCACTGATCCGAGTGGTGGCGCCGGGATTCAGGCGGATCTGAAAACCTTCTCCGCCCTTGGGGCGTATGGCTGCTCGGTCATTACCGCACTGGTGGCGCAAAATACGCGCGGCGTGCAGTCGGTGTATCGTATCGAACCGGATTTTGTCGGTGCCCAGCTGGACTCTGTGTTCAGCGATGTTCGCATTGATTCCACCAAAATCGGCATGCTGGCAGAGGCGGATATCGTGGAAGCGGTCGCGGAGCGCCTCAAACATTATCGCGTTAAAAACGTGGTACTTGATACGGTGATGCTGGCGAAAAGTGGCGATCCGCTGCTATCTCCTGCTGCAGTCGAAACTCTGCGAAAACATCTTCTGCCGCACGTCGCGCTGATCACGCCAAATTTGCCGGAGGCGGCGGCGCTGCTGGATGCGCCTCATGCCCGTACCGAGCACGAGATGAAAGAGCAGGGGCGCGCACTTCTGGCGCTTGGCTGCGAGGCAGTGCTGATGAAAGGCGGCCATCTTGACGATCCTGAAAGCCCGGACTGGCTCTTCACGCGTGAGCGTATCCAGCGATTCACCGCGCCACGCGTCATGACCAAAAACACCCATGGTACCGGCTGCACGCTATCGGCAGCGCTGGCTGCACTCCGCCCACGTCATGATAGTTGGGAGGATACGGTGATGGAGGCCAAAATTTGGCTATCGCGCGCGCTGGAAAAAGCTGACAGTCTCGAAGTCGGTCACGGTATTGGCCCGGTACACCATTTTCATGCATGGTGGTAATGCCCCGAACGAGTATACTGGATAAGGATTTTCGGCCTGGAAAAGAGAGATGGAACAAGCGCATACCCGGTTAATTGCTCAGCTAAATGAACGTATTGCGGCAGCGGATAATACTCCGTTATACCTCAAGTTCGCCGAGACGGTAAAAAACGCCGTCCGTAGCGGCGCGCTGGAGCATGGCAATATTTTGCCGGGTGAACGCGATTTGAGCCAACTGACCGGTGTGTCACGCATCACCGTGCGTAAAGCGATGCAGGCGCTGGAAGAAGAGGGCGTGGTGACGCGCGCCCGCGGTTACGGGACGCAAATCAACAATATCTTTGAATACTCGCTGAAAGAGGCGCGCGGATTTTCTCAGCAGGTTGTGTTGCGTGGCAAAAAACCTGACACGCTGTGGGTCAACAAGCGGATCGTGAAATGCCCGGATGACGTGGCGGGGGAATTGTCCATCGCTCCGCAAAGTGACGTTTTTATGCTTAAACGCATTCGCTACGTGGACGAAGATGCGGTCTCCATTGAAGAGTCCTGGGTTCCGGTTGGACTCATTCACGACCCGGATGCAATTGGTATTTCACTGTATGACTATTTCCGTAGCCAAAACGTTTTCCCGCAGCGCACGCGTTCTCGTGTGAGCGCCCGGATGCCGGACAGTGAGTTCCAGAAGCATATCAACATGGACGAAAAAATTCCGGTGCTGGTGATCAAGCAGGTTGCGCTTGACCAGCAACACCGGCCCATTGAGTACAGCATCAGCTACTGCCGAAGCGATTTATATGTCTTTGTGTGCGAGGAGTAATGCCTCGCGCGTCGGCGCACAGTCGCCGCCGCGGTGACTGACGACCCACGCCGCCACTGCATTTCCCAGCGCGACAGCATCAGCAAAGCCCCAGCCCGCCGCTAGCCCGGCAAGCGTTCCGCCCGCGTGGCTGTCGCCTGCCCCGATCGTGTCCACCACGGTTGCGGGAAACGCCGCCACATGGCCGGTGTTTTCGCCGTCGTAATACCACGCGCCGTCTTTGTCATAACGCACGATCAGCGGGCAGCCATAGCGCTTCTGCCAGGCTTTGCCCAGTGACGCGTCATCAGCGCCAATACACGCGGCGGCGATATGCGCCTCCTGACGGTTAAGCGAAACAATCGGTTTGCAGGCCATAATCCGCGCCATTAATGCATCCGGAATATCTTCGAAGCGCGGGCCGAAATCGATAAACGGGGTGACGTCGCGCAGTTGCTCCAGCCAGCAGGTGAGCAACTCACCACAGGGTGCGGCCAACTGATAGCCGGATAAATAGACCAGGCTATTTGCGGGCACAACGAGTGTGTCCAGCCAGCGCTGCTGCCACTGATTTTCCACACCGCTGAACGACATAAACGTGCGCTCGCCGTCTGGCTCAACCAGCGCCAGGCACCAGCCGTTATCGCCCGTTTCGGCTTCCACCGCGCTATGCAGATCCTGCGCTGCCATCGCGTTGCGAATGATATCCGCCCAAACACCATGCCCCACCGGCAGCGCGTTTTGCGCGTCAATACCCAGACGTTTCAGCGCGATGGCAATATTCAGCGCGCATCCGCCAATATTAACGCCCTGTTGCTTAAGCTCAATATCGCAGCCGCGCCAGGGCAGGGCGTAAGCGTCGGCGATCACGTCGATGACCGCTGCGCCCAGTATCGTCACCGGACGCTGTGCTGTTAGCGACTCAAGACGGCGGGAAAATCCTGTGTTCATGTGCCCTCTCTTTGTTCCCGATAGTGCAGCAGTTTTTCGCTGTAATACTCAAAATTGAGCTGATTGACCGCATCCAGTTCAGCTTTAAATTCCGGGTTAATGGCCTGAACACCGTGTAATGCGCCACAAATGGCCGTTGCCATTGCCCCGATAGTGTCCGTATCGCCGCCGAGATTGGCGCACAATATGGCGCAGCGATTGGGGTCGGTGCCGGCAAGTTCTACCATCGCAATTGCGGCCGGAACGGATTCGATCGTGCTCGTTCCTGCGCCGATCAGCTGATAAATCCGCTCGCTGGCGGATTCGATGCCGTTGGCTTCACGTACGGTTTTCAACGCCAGTTCGAGACGTGCTGCCAGCGACGCGCTAAAGGTCGTAACGTTGGATTCTTGCGCGTAGCGCGCAATGCCGGGTAGGGCGTCGACAATGTTCTGCCAGCACTCGCCGTCTATCGCGCGGGAAATCGCCCACGAAATCACTACCGCACCGGCAATCGCCAGATCCGATTTGTGCGTCGGGCTGGATGCGAGCGCAACCTGACCCACAAAATGTTCAAGACGGGTGACCGGGAGCAGGCAGCCCAGCGGTGAGGCGCGCATTGCCGCACCGTTCGTCACGCCGTTATTTTCCAGTTCACTGACGGGCTTCCCGTCGCGAATGGCGTTCAACGCAATTTTAGACGTCGGGCCGAGCACATTTTTGTTGAAGGCATCGAACCGGTTTGCCCACAGCAGGATGTGCTTCCCAATGGTGTCAGCATGAATCTGTCCGTCGCACTCGATGATGGCATCGGCCAGCGCCAGTGCCATGGAAGTATCATCGGTAAACTCCGCGCGACCAAAATAGCAGGCGGCGTTGTTCTCTGCAGGCCCCGGCAAAAAGCGGTCTATCCAGCCGAAGTGCGCTTTGACACGGCTGCGCGGCCACAGCTCCGACGGCATGCCCATTGCGTCTCCCAGCGTCTGCCCATAAAGGGCACCGAGAATACGTTCTACTTTCATTTAACTTCCCCTCGTGTCAGCGCGGTATCGCCATCAACCACCTCAATTGCGGTGATCTCTTTATCCGATTCGCGGAAAAACAGCATAAACAGCACGGCGATAACGGCGATCATGATGCCGCCGAACGCCCACATTCCGGCCCAGTTGAAGGTCAACCCATTCACCGGCTCTTTATAAGCAAACATTTTTTCCATCATCACGCCGCCCAGGCGGTAGCCTAAAAGACTGCCAAAACCCTGACAGCACAGCGTGATCAATCCTTGCGCGGCGGTGCGCATATGCACTGGCGCTTTCTTATCCACGTAGATATAGGCGGTGACGTAATAGAAGTCGTAGCTCACACCGTGCAGCAAAATACCGAGGAACAGCAGGCCGTAGGTGAAGTACTCGTCCGCACCGCCAAAGACGAAAAAGGCGTAACGGATGGCGGCGGTGATAAGACCTAATAACAGAACCTTTTTGATACCAAAGCGCTTGGTAAAAAACGGCAGCGCCAGCATAAAGAAGATCTCGGAGAACTGGCCGAGCGTCATCCAGCCGGTGGCATTTTTCATGCCGACTTCAGTGAGATACCCGTTAGCGAAGATGTAATAAAACGCCAGCGGCATTGCGAACAGGAATGAACAGAAGAAGAACACCAGGAAATTTTTGTCGCGCAGCAGGATCAACGCGTCCAGCCCCAGCATGACTTTAATGTCCATTTTCCCCGTGCTCTTCGGCGGCGTGTTGGGCAGGAACAGCGCGAAGACACCCAGTACGACAGAGCTCGCTGCCGTCATAAGCAGTGGAATATTGGTATCAGAAATATCGTTATAACCCATCATTTGCGGTAAGAACCCGCAGGCCAGACCCGACGCAATCCAGCCAATTGTGCCCATCACGCGGATGCGCGGGAAGTCGGCTTCCACATCGTCCACGTTGGAGAAGGCGATGCTGTTGGTCAGCGCGATGGTTGGCATGTAGGTCAGTGAATAGGCCAGCAGAAGCGGGAAGAAGCTGCTGAATTCGGTTTGCTGTGCGGCGAAATAAATCAAGGCAGCACCAACAAACATCAGCAGCGACAATACTTTTTGCGCGGCAAAGAAACGGTCGGTCAGGGAGCCAACAAGAATCGGCGAGAGGATGGCAGCGATGGCGGTACAGGCGTAAGACCAGCCAATTTCGCCAGCGGTAAAGCCGCTTTTGCTCAGCCACAGCCACAGCGGCACAAACCAGGCGCCCCAGATAAACCATTCAACAAACATCATGAATGACAGTTGGACTTTCGTTTTCATTATTTAATCCTGCATGTCAGAGAGGGTACGCCTTTAACATACCATTCAATAATACCTTTTAAATACCTTTGTGATGAATCTTTGATCAATGTAACGGTTTTGTTGTACACGAAACGCGCCAGCACAGTGTGCTGAAAAAAAGCGCAGGCGGTGGAAATTCTGCTGTGTCGGTACCAGGCTTAGTCTGCCCATGAAATTTGGGTTTGGTTCACTCGCTCCGACATGACGTCGGAACTTACGGGAGCATCACTATGACTGATATTGCGCAGTTGCTTGGCAAAGACGCCGACAGCCTTTTACAGCATCGTTGTATGACTATTCCAGCCGAGCAGCTCTATCTGCCGGGCCATGATTATGTTGACCGCGTCATGATTGATAACAACCGGCCGCCGGCAGTGCTGCGGAACATGCAGACGCTTTACAACACCGGACGGCTGAGCGGAACCGGCTACCTGTCCATTTTGCCCGTTGACCAGGGCGTGGAGCACTCTGCTGGCGCATCATTTGCCGCGAATCCGCTCTATTTTGATCCGAAGAACATTGTTGAGCTGGCGATAGAAGCCGGCTGTAACTGTGTCGCGTCGACCTACGGCGTGCTGGCTTCGGTGTCACGTCGCTATGCACACCGCATTCCATTCCTCGTTAAGCTCAACCATAACGAGACGCTGAGTTATCCCACTGAATATGACCAAACGCTGTACGCCAGCGTGGAGCAGGCTTTTAACATGGGTGCGGTGGCGGTCGGGGCGACCATTTACTTTGGTTCTGAGCAGTCGCGTCGGCAGATTGAAGAGATCTCCGCAGCCTTTGAGCGCGCGCACGAGCTGGGGTTGGTGACCGTGCTGTGGGCGTATCTGCGTAATAATGCGTTCAAGAAAGACGGCGTGGATTATCACGTCTCTGCAGACCTTACCGGTCAGGCCAACCATCTTGCGGCCACCATCGGCGCAGATATCGTGAAGCAAAAAATGGCTGAAAATAACGGCGGCTACAAAGCGGTGAATTTTGGCTATACGGACGACCGCGTCTACAGCAAATTGACCAGCGATAACCCCATCGATCTGGTGCGCTACCAGCTTGCGAACTGCTATATGGGGCGTGCCGGGTTGATTAACTCCGGCGGTGCGGCAGGCGGTGAAACCGATTTAACTGATGCGGTACGGACAGCGGTTATCAACAAACGCGCTGGTGGGATGGGGCTGATCCTCGGTCGAAAAGCGTTTAAAAAGACGATGGCCGATGGCGTTAAGCTGATAAATGCGGTGCAGGATGTCTATCTGGATAGCAAAGTGACGATTGCGTAAATTTCCCCTCACCCTAACCCTCTCCCGGTGGGAGAGGGAATCGCCCGGTGCACTCTTTTCTCTCTCAATTTTCCTTCACACTATCCTCTGCAACGGAGAGACGAAATGCTCAGTGCATTTCTCCTTCAATTTTCCTCTCACACTATTCCTCTGCAACGGAGAGACGAAATGCTCAGTGCTTTTCTCCCTCAATTTTCCTTCACACTATTCCTCTGCAACGGAGAGACGAAATGCCCAGTGCTTTTCTCCCTCAATTTTCCCCTCACACTATTCCTCTGCAACGGAGAGACGAAGTGCTCAGTGCTTTCTCCCTCTCCCGTGGGAGAGGGCTGGGGTGAGGGCACCAGACCGCACGGTTAAAATCCGAAACCTAATTTCATTTCAGTCAAACTCGCCGCCCGATCCACTTCACAGTTCTCTGTCCTTTTGTGAAAAGTATCACTCCCTCCCGTGCATATGCACAATAAATGGCCGATGCTTAGCGGAATTTGTCTAAGGCCGTGGATGAATTTTGCGCTTAAAGTTAGTTTCGAAACAGCTTTTCAAATTACGACGTCGCTCTGACCTCTGTTGTGTTAAGGACTGATAATGAAAATTGAATCTGTAAACGTCACCGTCTTCCAGTATCCCACGCGTCGGGTGTCCGACACCGCCGGGCACTCGCATCCTGGACCTGAAAGCATGGCCAAAATGGCGATGCTGACGATTACCGCAGACGATGGCACCAAAGGGTATTCATTTGCGCCGCCGGAAGTGGTGCGCCCTTTTGTTGTGAATACCTTCTTTCGTAAAGTGCTGGTCGGCCAGGATGCGTTCAACCGCGAACGCATCTGGCAGGATCTGGCGCACTGGCAGCGCGGCAGCGCGCATCAGCTTACCGAACGCGCCCTGTCGTTTGTGGAGCAAGCGCTGTGGGATCTGATCGGTCGCAAACTGAATATGCCCGTGTGGAAACTATTGGGCGGGTTCCGCGATAAAGTGCCTGCGTACGGCAGCACCATGTGCGGTGACGATCTGCCGGGTGGCCTCTCGACGCCGGACGAATACGCAAGCTTTGCTGAAAAACTGGTGGCGCGCGGTTATAAAGCCATCAAGCTGCACACCTGGATGCCGCCGGTTTCCTTCGCGCCAAACCCCAAAATGGACGTCAAAGCGTGCGCTGCCGTGCGTGAAGCGGTCGGTCCGGATATCGACCTGATGATCGACGGCTATCACTGGTACAGCCGTACCGAAGCGCTGTACATCGGCAAAGAGCTGGAGAAACTCGACTTTGCCTGGTTCGAAGAACCGATGGAAGAAGAGAGCATGTCCTCTTACGCCTGGCTTGCTGAAAACCTGTCCATCCCAATCATTGGCCCGGAAAGCCTCGGCGGAAAACACCACAGCCGCGCCGACTGGGTTAAGGCGGGTGCGTGCGACATCTTACGCGCAGGCGCAAACGGTGTGGGCGGCATTTCCCCGACGCTCAAAGTGGCGAACCTTGCTGAGTCGTTTGGCATGGATTGCGAAGTCCACGGCAACGGCGCTGCAAGCCTGGCAGTTATCGGTGCCATCAAGAACTGCCGCTGGTACGAACGCGGTCTGTTGCATCCGTTCCTGGATTACGATGAACCCGCCGCCTACCTCAACAGTATCGTCGATCCGATGGATGAAAACGGCATTGTCAGCCTGCCGACTGGCCCAGGACTGGGCGAAGACATTAATTTTGCGTATATCGAAAACAATACCGTCAGCCACGACTGACACATAACGATATCTCACCCTACAAACGGTATACACAGATGAACAAAAACTCCCTCACGGGGGCGTGTTTACTCGCGCTCTCGCTGATGATGGGGAGCGGTGCGGCGTACGCAAAAACGCCGCCCGACCAGCTCATCATCGGTATGAATATGAACAACCTGCTGACGCTCGACCCGGCCGCCATGACCGGGAACGAAGTGGTCGGCATCGTGGTGAATCTCTACGATTCGCTGGTGGAACTCGATCCAAACCAGCTCACCAACGTCAGGCCCGCGCTGGCGAAACGCTGGGATATCGCCCCTGACCGCAAAACCCTGACCTTCCATCTGCGTGATGACGTCAAATTCCATTCCGGCAACCCGCTCACCGCACAGGACGTGGTGTGGTCGATGCGCCGTCTGCTGCACCTTAATCTGGCGCAGGCCTCGGTATGGAAATCCTATGGCTTCAGTAAAAAAAATATCGACCAGCAGATCAGCGCGCCGGACGACTACACGGTCCAGATCGTGTTGCCGAAAGCCAACGATCCCCAACTGGTGATTTACTCTCTCGGCGCGCTGGGCAACCTGGGCGTGCTCGACAGCAAAACGGTGCAAACCCATGAGGTCAATAACGACTGGGGCAACCGCTGGCTGACGACGAACGAAGCCGGGTCAGGGCCGTTTATGCTCGACACCTGGCAGGCGAAGGACGTGCTGCGGATGCAGCGTAATCCGCACTACTGGCGCGAACAGCCGAAGATGAACCGCGTTGTGCTGCGCCATTTCCAGGAATCACAAACCCTGCGCCTGATGATTGAAAAAGGCGATTTGGATATTGCCAATAATATGGCCGTCTCCGACATCAACGCCCTGCGTAAAGACCCAAACCTCACGGTTGAAGCCGTGCAAAAAGGGACGGTGTATTACGTGGCGATGAGCATGAAAGAGGCGCATTTCGCAAACCCTAAAGTGCGTGAAGCGGTGCGTTATCTGATCGATTATCAGGGCATCAATAAGGCGCTGATGCCGGGGTATGGCGTACTGCATCAGCGGCCGATTAAAGCCGGAATGCCGTCGACGCTGCCGGATCCGGGCTACAAGCTGGATATCCCGCGCGCCAAAAAACTGCTGGCGGAAGCAGGTTATCCGGAAGGATTCGACACCACGCTGCGCGTGCTGGCCGATCAGCCATTTTTGAATATCGCCATCGCGGTGCAGTCGACGCTGATGCAGGCGGGGATCAACGCCAAAATCATCACCGGCACCGGGAACCAGATTTACGGCGCCATGCGCGAGCGTAAATTCGATCTGCTGGTCGGGCGCGGCGGCAGTGGCGTGGAGCCACATCCGCATTCCAGCCTGCGTGCGCTGGTTTACAACCCGGACAACAGCGACGAAGCGCGGCTGACCAACTTCCAGGGCTGGCGCACCAGTTTCTACGATAAACCGCTGAATGAGATGATCGACAAAGCGCTGCTTGAGCGCGATCCGAAACAGCAAATTGCCGATTACCAGCAAATCCAGGTGCGCTACGACGAGCTGATCCCGGCGATGATTCCGCTCTCGCAAATGGTCGATTCCGTAGTGGTGCGTAATGAAGTCAAAAACTTCCAGTCGCACCCGTCAGCCACTACGTTCCTGCGCGAAGTGTATAAAACCGGAGGTGACAAATGAGCGTTGCGATCCTCTCTCCCGGCTCGCGTACCCGTCGTTTTTCGAAGCGACTGACGCAGGTGCTGATCACGCTGTTTGGCCTGCTGGTGCTGACGTTTTTTATCGGCCGCGTAATGCCGGTCGATCCAGTGCTGGCGATTGTCGGCCCGGATGCCGACCACAGCACCTATCAGCAGGTGTATCAGCAGTTAGGCTTTGATAAGTCGCTGCTGACGCAGTTCGGCATTTATCTGAACAATCTCCTGCATGGTGATCTGGGCAATGCGCTGCTGACCGGTAAACCGGTGACTGACGATATTATGCGCGTCTTCCCGGCCACGCTGGAGCTGGCCACCATGGCGATTATCGTCGGCGCAGGGCTTGGCATTCCGCTGGGCGTGCTGGCGGCAGCCCGTCGCAACAGCCTTTCCGATTACGTGGTCCGTATCATTAGCCTGGCGGGGTATTCCACACCGATCTTCTGGGTCGGGATGATGGGGCTGCTGCTGTTCTACGCCTGGCTCGGTTGGGTGGGCGGGGCCGGACGGCTTGATTTGGGGCTGGACGGTATCGTGCCGCGTCGTACCGGATTAATGACCGTCGATGCCCTGCTGGCGGGCAACAGCGCGGTGTTCTGGAACGCGATTAACCATCTGGTACTGCCTGCGTCCTTGCTCGGGTTTCACTCGCTGGCCTACATCAGCCGTATGACCCGCAGCTTTATGCTGGCGCAGCTGTCGCAGGAGTTCATCATCACGGCGCGCGTGAAAGGCTTAACCGAGCGTCAGGTTATCTGGAATCACGCGTTCCGCAATATTCTGGTACAGCTCCTGACCGTCGTGGCGCTGGCCTATGGCTCATTACTGGAAGGTGCGGTCCTGATTGAAACCGTCTTCTCCTGGCCGGGCTTTGGCTCGTATCTCACCGGCAGTTTACTGCTCGGCGACATGAACGCGGTGATGGGTTGTGTGCTGCTGGTGGGGCTGATCTTCGTGATGCTCAACCTGCTCTCCGACATGTTGTATCAATTCTTCGACCCGAGGACGAAATCATGACCGTTTCTCTGGATACGCCGCTGGGGGCGCGCAACAGCGAAAGCCGTCAGCGTATCAAACGTACGGCTCTGCGCGCCGCAGGATTTGTAGGCAAAATGGCGCGCAATCCGCTGACCGCGATTGGCGGCGGAATTGTTCTGCTCCTGCTGATTGTCGCGGCGTTTGCCCCGTGGATCGCGCCGTACAATCCGCTGGTTCAGGATCTCAACAATGCGCTGGTCGCGCCGAACGCGCAGCACTGGTTTGGCACTGACGAATTCGGTCGCGATATCTTTAGCCGGTTGGTCTATGGCTCGCGAATCACGCTTTACATCGTGCTGCTGGTGTCGGTCACCGTGGGTCCGCTGGGCCTGTTGCTGGGCGTCACCGCCGGGTATTTCGGTGGCAAAGTCGATGCGGTGCTGATGCGCGTGACCGACATTTTCATCTCGTTTCCAAGCCTCGTGCTGGCGCTGGCGTTTGTCGCCGCGCTGGGTCCAGGGCTTGAGCACGTGGTCATCGCGATTACGATCACTGCATGGCCGCCGATTGCCCGTCTGGCACGTGCCGAAACGCTCTCACTGCGTCAGGCTGATTTTATCTCCGCCGTGCGTTTGCAGGGGGCGTCCGCGCCACGCGTGCTGTGGCGACATATCGTGCCGCTGTGTCTGCCGTCGGTCATTATCCGCATCACCATGAATATGGCCGGGATCATCCTGACCGCTGCCGGGCTGGGCTTCCTTGGGCTTGGCGCACAGCCGCCGGAGCCGGAGTGGGGCGCAATGATTTCCAGCGGGCGCACTTACATGATGGAGTGCTGGTGGGTAGTGACTATTCCGGGGCTGGCGATTTTGATCAACAGCCTGGCGTTTAACTTCTTAGGAGATGGCCTACGTGACATCCTCGATCCTCGCAGCGAATAACGCACCTCTGCTCGACGTGCGCGATCTCCACGTCGATTTTATCAACGGCGGCGCGGTCACCCACGCGGTGCGCGGCGTCTCCTTCCAGCTCGGACGCGAAAAGCTGGCAATTGTCGGCGAATCAGGTTCCGGTAAATCCACGGTCGGGCGCGCACTATTACGCCTGCACCCGGCGAAAGCCCGTATCAGCGCCACGCGCATGCAGTTTGGCGATGTGGATCTTCAGCGCGTCAGCGAGGCGCAAATGCGCGGCATTCGCGGCAAGCGCATCTCGATGATCATGCAGGACCCGAAATACTCGCTCAATCCGGTGGTTTGCGTCGGCAACCAGATTGCTGAAGCCTGGCTGACGCACCATCCTGGTCGCAAAGCCGAGGCCAAGGCCAAAGTGCTGGAGATGCTCGATGTGGTGCGCATCCGTCAGCCGGAGCGGGTGTATAACCTTTATCCGCATGAAATTTCCGGCGGTCAGGGGCAGCGCATCATGATTGCGATGATGCTCATCACCGACCCGGATCTGGTGATCGCCGACGAACCAACATCCGCGCTGGATGTGTCCGTGCGTTTGCAGGTGCTGGGGTTGCTGGACGATCTGGTGAAATCGCGTGGTCTGGGGCTGATTTTTATCAGCCATGACATCAACCTGGTACGCAGTTTCTGCGACCGTGTGCTGGTGATGTACGCCGGGCGGGTGGTGGAATCCATCGCTGCCTGCGATCTGCATAACGCCAAACATCCGTACACGCAGGGCCTGATCAACGCGCTGCCGGAACTTAACCATCGCCGTCCGACGTTACCCGTCATGCAGCGTCAGGCCAGCTGGCTCACCGAGTAAGGAGCAGAGATGATCGAGATTAAACACCTCAACCTCGCGTTTGGCGAAGGTGAGAAGCGTAATCAGGTGCTGGACGACGTGAACATTCACGTCAAGGAAGGCGAGATTTACGGCCTGGTGGGCGAATCGGGTTCCGGTAAAACCACGGTGCTGAAATGCCTCGCGGGTCTGTTTACCCACTGGGACGGCGAGCTGGCAATCAACGGCAAACCGCTGGAGAAGCGCATCAGCCAGGAACGCTGCCGTCGCGTGCAGATGGTGTTTCAGGACCCGTACGGCTCGTTGCATCCGCGCCATACCATCGGTGACATTCTGGAGGAACCGCTACAAATTCAGGGCATGAATGACCGGGATCGCCGCATCCACGGTTTGCTGGACAAAGTGGGACTCAACCGGGCATTTCGCGATCGTTATCCGCACCAGCTTTCGGGCGGCCAACGACAGCGCGTGGCGATTGCCCGGGCGCTGATTCTGGAACCGCAGGTGCTGCTGCTGGATGAGCCGACGTCAGCGCTGGATGTCTCCGTGCAGGCCGAGATCCTGAATTTATTGGCGGATTTGCAGCGCGAATCCAATCTCACTTATCTGATGGTGACGCACGATTTGGGGGTGATTGCGCATCTGTGCCAGAAAGTGGCCGTGATGCAGTACGGCAAAATTCTGGAAACCTTGACCGTTGATGAGCTGGTGGCTGGCAATGCCAAAACCGACTATACCCGCATGCTGGTGAATGCCAGCCAGCAGTACAGTCGTGAAATGGCGCGCGAAGTGGCGGTGTATTAAAACGGTGATTCCCTCTCCTCCGCGCGGGAGAGGGGACTTTTCGTGCAGAGCTAAAACATTAGCGTAAAAGCGGGCAATCGGGCGGCAGTCGACAGTTCAGCGCGCGGGGCAACAGCGAAATACGGAAATGTTCTCCGCTTAGCGGCTCGCCGTCCAGATTAAACGTCATACCGTGTGGGGCGATAATTTCAAACCACGCGGACTGACCGTCGAGAATATTGGGGCTTTCTTCTGGATTGGTCAGCGTGGTGAACAGCGCCGGCAGCAATCCATCACTGGTAAAAATACGCAGTTGTAGCAAACCGTCATTAATCAATGCATCGGGGCAAAGCTGCTGCCCGCCACCGGCTTGACGCCCGTTACCGATGCCAATCACCAGCGCATCGCCCTGCCAGTGAAAATTCTCACCGTTGATTTCACAGCGGTCGGGCTTCAGCATATCCATCCGCATCAGACCATGAATCAAATACGACACGCCGCCGAGCGCTGCTTTGAGTTTTTCCGGCGTTTCGCTGGTGATCCGCGTGCCAAAACCGCCTGTCGCCATGTTAATAAAGCAGGTTTTATCATTAACCTGAGCGATATCCACCGCCGCGGCTTTCCCCGCAATCGCCAGCTGGAGCGCTTTATCCAGGCTCTCCGGAATCCCCGCGCTGGTGGCGAAATCATTCGCGGTACCGAGCGGTAAAATCCCCATCGCCGGACGGTCCGCCGCATCGCGCTCGATAAGCGCGGTCGCAATTTCATTGATTGTCCCGTCGCCACCGCCTGCGATAACGGTCTCAACGCCCAACTGGCAGGCCTCTTCGATATAACGCGCAGCGTCGCCTTTTTCCCAGGTGACGCGAACGTGAATAATCACTCCGTTATCACGCAGTTCAGCGATGACCTCGCGCAGCAGTTCGTTTCCGGCACTTTTGCCGTTGAGGATCAGTAAACTTTCCGGATATGTCGCCATCCACGATGCTCCCTATTTAGCTCTACCAAGAGTGTATCTCAGGGAAGGGAAAAGCGCGTAAGAACAGGATGAAAGGGACAAAATATGTCCCTCATCGATTTGTGATGTTGATTATGTGACTGTCGCCTCCGTGCCAGGAGTGGACTTCACCTGACAGTGAGCGTTGACATAAATATCATCCTACTCGTCGCAATCCACGAAGAAGCAGGTTCAGCGCGGTAATGGCTTTTGTTAATCGCCATTTTGTTCGCCTACGGTGTCGCAGGTATCGCCGGTAACTTTCTGGCGGGCATCACCGGAGCGCGCTACACGACATTCACTCTTATTATGATTGCGGCAGGTCTGGTGTTAACGCCGTTGCTGTTTATTACCACCGGGCAATCGGTTACAGGAGGTGGCGGTGTTCTCATCTTTTGGGGGCTGGCATACGGTGGACTTTCCGTCGGACTGATGACCTGGATGATGAAAGCCGCGCCGCGTGCCGTGGAAATTGCCGCTGCGCTTTATGTCGGGGTATTCAACACTGGGATTGCGTTGGGATCGTGGAGCGGGGGGCAGATCGTCGATATGTTGGCCCTGACAGACACACTCTGGTTGGCCTGCGGGTTAGCGACAGCAGCCTTGCTTTTGGCAGTGGCCGCTGGCCTGAATCGAGATAATACTGAGTAAAATCTGGCGCAGAGTGCCTGTTGGTTGCTCTTACCGTTCGACTTTGCAAAGATGAATCGCATACGATTCCCGACCTGCCACGCACTCTGGACGGGGTATTCTCTTCACGACACATACCCTGTGATCCCGAGACAGCACGTTAGGTTAATGTCGACGTCGAACCGGTTCAACTTTGAGGATTCCCCTATGACCGCCTTTTATCAACTTACGGCCACCAGCCTTGGCGGCCAGATTATCTCTATGAACGACTATGCGGGTAAGGTGGTTCTGGTCGTCAATACCGCCAGCCAGTGCGGTTTCACGCCACAGTATGGCGGCCTTGAGGCGCTTCATAAGAAATATGCCGCACAGGGTTTGGTGGTGCTTGGTTTCCCTTGCAATCAATTCGGTAAACAAGAACCCGGCGATGCCGACGACATTGCGCGGACCTGCCACATTAACTACGGGGTGAGCTTCCCGATCTTCGAGAAAGTCGAGGTCAACGGAACTGCAGCGCACCCGGTTTTTCGTTATCTAAAAAGCGAATTGCCCGGCGTGCTGGGTGGGCGGATCAAGTGGAACTTCACGAAATTCCTGATTGGACGCGACGGTAAACCGCTCAAACGTTTTGCACCGATCACCACACCGGAGAAAATGGAAACCGCCATCCTTGCTGCACTTGGGATTTAGGTGTTCGGTAAAACTATCCCGCAAAGGCTAGTGAGTAACGTGCATATATCGGCAACGTTGGAGGGTGATCATTATGTTTCACTGACCAAAATGCCGTAACGCGACTCATGCTCGCACGAGTCGCTATTTTCAGACATGACAAACGAGCGTTATCGTCAGTGCACCAACATCAACTGCAGTTCTCATCAGTGCACACACATCAACTGCAGCTGCACCTTTTCACGGTCGAAACCCAATCGTTTTCTATCGTTTCACCGGTGAAGTTGTGCCGATACCGCCGCACCCGACAAAGCTTGGCCAGCAGCGAACCCATTGGATGTAACCAAAAAAAGCCCCGTATTCACGGGCCTTTTTGTATCCGCTAGATTTGTGGTGGTAATGACATGACAGTCGGCAAAGTGCCAAGAGCGGGCATTGTTAACTGGTAACCCTAATATTGCACGGTGCTGTATTCGTAAGGTACGCATCATGCGCTATTGGATGGTAATACCGGATTGATGGTAGCAGATTAACCGTGGCACTTTTTGTATTTTTTCCCTGAGCCACAATAGCATGGTTCATTCCTACCTAACTTTTGCATATTGGAATTAGGCGGAGTGTAATGTTTGATAGTGGCTGACTGCTTCCAAGGCACAAAATCTGACATGACGTTAATGTCCCTAGCCGCTTTAAGTATTTCAGCTCTTTCGTCTCTCGGCATGGGTTTAGGAAAGTGGATATAAATAATGTCTTCTGACCTGCCACTATTATTTTTAGGTTCAGTCGCAATTGCTATTATTTTTTTTATTTTTTTGTGTCTTGCAAAGGCAATTGGGAAATACATGTTTATAAGCGCTACTCGGTGCTCTCTATATGTCAGGTAATCAATTTCATCTTTTTGAGGAACTAAGAGCAATAGATAGAACTTTCCCGATTCGTCAGGCGATTCAACCAGCATGGAGGACATTATGTGCGAAGGCACTGAATCCATTTTTTCCTTGAAGAGTTTAGATAAATAATAACGTGATGATCTACTTTCTTTAGCTACCTCTCTTATAGCTGCCTCATGCATTGAGAATGGCTGATCCCCGAAGAAGCCTACATTAGCTGCCAATATACTTTTAGAGCAATTTTCAATAAGGTCATCCCAAAAAATGCTTCCTTTTTTGATGGCAATGGCATGTTGATACTGAAATGATTTAGTGTAGTGAACCCATTCACCTTCTGGAATGGAAACTAATCCTTGCTCCCTTAAAATGTCATCAGATATGATTTTTTTATCCCCTAGCAAATAGCTAGCTAATATTTCTTCCTCACCAAGGCTAATCACAAGACGTTGTTCTCTGACTGCCTTCTCTTTAGCAATCAAGTATCCTATGAAATCGGTTGCAGTATTTAACTCGGTTAACAGTAGCGTTAGTGAAAGTTCATCAAGTACATGAATAAACGTCTTGTTCGGATACAGATCACCTACGCAAAAAATATTATTCAGGCATTCTTTCGCATCATATATAAAAGCGTTAACCAAAGTGGCTGAACTACCTTTCGATAATGAGTCAAAGTATTTTTTTGCTGGCGCGGAGATATTGTCCGTAACCGCAACAAGGTGGAATCGTGATGTTTTATTTATTTTCACAGGGAATTTCACTTTGCAATCTTTATCGATATAGATCCTGTGCGGGTTTTCTTTTATGAACTTCTCCGCTCCATACAATTGACGAGAAGAATCTATCACCGAACCTCTAAACCATCTTTTCCAGGCAATGCTAATATCTTTATCTTCATTAAATTTAATGCTTTTATCGGAGAAGATTATTACATTATCACCAAACACTACCAGCAAATCACATACTTCTTTGCCTGTTTTATTTTTAGAGTAACCTTCATCACTGTGTATATTTGCGTATGACCATAAACCAAGGAATGCGTTATCTGCCAAATTTATCAATTTTCCCTCTGATGCATTGAAGCCTGTATTTTTATCAATTTTTCTTAGCATAGGAATTCCATTTTTTGCTTATTAAACTAAAGCCTACTAAAACCAGTCTTATAGTCTAATTCAGGTTGTTTAAGCAAAAAAGTGCGTATTTATCCAGTAGCGCATGATGCGCACCTTACGAATACAGCACCATGCAATATTAGGGTTACCATTAATGGCAACCTTAACGCGCTTAAATGACCAGCAATAGCCACTATGCGGTTATTTTCATCCTGTGTCCGCTGTCCGCTGTCCGCTGTCCGCTCATTGCAGACCTTCGGCTCCAGCAGATCGTCTGCTTCGTGCCTGGAGCAGAAGTGACTGCTCCCCCGGTACGCTATTAAACAGTTTGCAGTGCCGCTTATTCATATTCCGCATGTAAAAAGGGCACTAACTGAAAGATGTCACTTCACCTCCTCATGTATATCTACATCCACACAAAGTGAATAAGAAAAGGATGCATGAAGATGCTGAGAGGTAAAAGAGCGGTTATTACTGGTGGAGGCGGGGGATTTGGTCAGGCGCTGTGCGTGTGGTTGGCACGAGAGGGTGTCGAGGTGGATTTTTGCGCGCGGCGGGATGATGATATTCAAAAAACCTGCAGCATCATTGCCGCTGAGAGCGGCATTGCAAAAGGGTATATCTGTGATTTAACCCGGCATGAATCGGTTGCTCAGCTTTCTTCACAGCTGTTAACTGCAGACAAGCCCATAGACATTTTAATCCTCAATGCTGCTCAGTGGTTGTCAGGGAGATTAGACGATCAGCCTGACACAGAAATTATCAATACCGTCAGTTCGGGGCTCACAGGTTCGATTCTACTGACTCAGGCGTTGCTGCCTGGATTAAGACGTTCAGACAGTGCTGATATCATCTCAATTATATCTTCATGCGGGATCCCGAATTTTACGGATTCAATTGCGCATCCCGCCTTTTTCGCGAGCAAACACGGGCTGAGCGGGTTTACTTCTAAACTGTCACAGCAACTGTCTGAAGAAAACATCCGTGTGACCGGCCTGTATCCACCGGATTTTGAGCTTACAGGGTTGGAGACGTTTGTTGATAGTCAATCCAGAATGGGGGAACGTCTGATGAACGGGCGATCGATCTGGGAAACGATTCGTTTTGTACTAACTCAACCGCGCAGTTGCCATATAAGTAGCATCTACTTTCAAGGTCCAACTCGCGAAGACCTGAGTGCCAGGAGCTGAATCCGATGACGTTGAACTCACAGCGCTTAGCAGGCCTTTAGCTTAGCCCCAGTTCGTCCGCTTCGTGGTGTGAGTTCAACGGGTCGAAGCATGCCCTGTGGACTAAATGGGGTTTACCTACCAGCGTCAGTTAAAACAAAAGCCCCGCATAAGCGAGGCTTTTTTGTGTTGATGTGGTCAATGCGCATAAATTGATGGAAAAGACCGTGTATGTCATTTGGTTAAAACAAAAAAATAAGCCTGCGTAAGGGAGATTACGCAGGCTAAGGAGGTGGTTCCTGGTACAGCTAGCATTTATGGGTTATGTTTTTCAGCGGAAGGGATAATACCCGTAACAAACGAAGCGGTATGTGATCCGATTCTAAGAATCTTCCTGATGTGAAAAATAACCCTAATAAACTATTTATTGTGCGGATTACGGGTGCTTTCACCGGCGAAATTACGCATCAGCAGTGCATATTCCAGCTCCACTTCTTCCGGTACGGGTAACCACACGGTGTGTCCGTCACCAGGTGCCACGGTGATGGTTTCGCCTTTGCCGTTTTCCAGGTGTTCCAGCGTAAAGTTGAGATTGCCCTGCGGGGTCATCAGCTCAAGACTATCGCCCAGGGTGAATTTGTTTTTCACCGCGACGGCTGCTAAATGGCCTTTACGTGCGCCGGTGAAATCACCGACAAACTGCTGACGCTCGGACACGGAATAGCCGTGCTCGTAGTTTTGGTAATCGTCATGTGTATGGCGACGCAGGAAACCTTCGGTATAGCCGCGATGGGCCAGGCCTTCCAGCGTCTCCAGCAGGCTGGTGTCAAACGGTTTGCCCGCTGCGGCGTCGTCAATGGCTTTGCGATACACTTGGGCGGTACGTGCGCAGTAGTAATAGGATTTGGTACGGCCTTCGATTTTTAACGAATGCACGCCCATCTGGGTCAAACGCTCAACGTGCGCAATCGCACGCAGATCTTTGGAGTTCATGATGTAAGTGCCGTGCTCGTCTTCGAACGCCGTCATGTACTCGCCCGGACGTTTGGCCTCTTCAATCATAAACACGCTGTCGGTCGGTGCGCCCACGCCCAGAGTCGGCTCAACGTTTTTCACCGGGATTGGTTCGTGCTGATGCACGATGTTGCCGATGTCGTCTTCTTTCCCTTCCTGGACATTGTATTCCCAGCGGCAGGCGTTGGTGCAGGTGCCCTGATTCGGGTCACGTTTGTTGATGTAGCCCGACAGCAGGCAACGGCCAGAATAGGCCATGCACAGCGCGCCGTGAACGAAGATTTCGAGCTCCATTTCTGGCACTTGAGTGCGGATTTCTTCGATCTCTTCCAGCGACAACTCACGCGACAGGATCACGCGGGTCAGGCCCATTTGTTTCCAGAATTTCACCGTCGCCCAGTTCACGGCGTTCGCCTGCACGGATAAGTGAATATCCATTTCCGGGAAGTTCTCGCGCACCAGCATGATTAAACCCGGATCCGACATAATCAGCGCGTCAGGACCCATTTCCATAACTGGCTTGAGATCGCGAATAAACGTTTTCAGCTTGGCGTTATGCGGCGCAATGTTCACCACAACGTAGAATTTTTTGCCCAGGGCATGCGCTTCATTGATGCCGAGCTGTAAATTTTCGTGGTTGAATTCGTTATTACGCACGCGCAGCGAGTAGCGCGGCTGACCCGCATACACGGCATCCGCGCCATAGGCGAAAGCGTAACGCATATTCTGCAGCGTTCCCGCCGGGGAAAGGAGTTCTGGTTTAAACATGTTTGTTCTCGTTCTGATGACAGGTCAGATCCGCCTGCACCAGGTGCAGCGGTGGGGAGATCCCGTACTTTAAGGGCGGGCATTGTAGCGCTGCGGGGGAGGGAGGTAAACCCTTTGCTCCGCCGCGTTTATTCTCGTCCGGCTTTGCGGTACTGCCAGTAGTGATAAGCCATATAGATCAATCCCAGGGGAATGGAGAGCGCAAGCACCGTGAACAGATAGAGGGGGCCCAGCCCCCTAAACCCTCTGTCGTCAATCATTTCAAATACTCTTTCGGAAACGCGAGGCCGGATAACGTCGTCGGTTCCTCTTTTTGCAAACGGAAAGAAAACAATTGAGAGGGCGGCGATGAAAAGCAACGGCGTGAAACCGGCGTAGTGATAAATATTGAAGATCGCGATGCCAAGAAGCAGAGCACCCAATGCCAGCTTGCCCAAAAAATCCAGGCTCCGGATAAACAGGATTAACGGGTTTTGCCTCCAGCGATTTTTCTTCTGCGCTTTTTGTTTTTGTAAATATCGACTGCTGCTTTTGCTCACGGTATTTCCTTCACCATCCCGAGGGCCATCAGAATAAAGGATAATATGGCTGCTTTCACCGCTCAGAATTTATGGGGCAGGTAACGCCATCGCCACAATTAATTCAGACGACAGCAGCTGTCTACGGGATCTCAGGGAGACAGGTTACACGGTTGGGCAAATTACGATACGGCCTTGACCTAAAGTTAACTTGAGCTTTTAAGATGCACGTTCTGAACTCAACCTGGGACATATTCTGCATATGAAAGATATTGATGTTGGTTTCACGCACGTTGCGTTTGTCGTCAGAGATTTAGATAAGAGCGTTGCTTTCTATCAGCGCTATGCCGGTATGGACGTTGTCCATTCGCGTGAGCCCGGCGTTCCGGATGCGCGTAAAGTGGCGTGGTTAAGCGATCATTCGCGCCCGTTTGCGCTGGTCCTTGTCCAGGCGGACAACGTCACCGATACCCCTTTGGGTCAGTTTGGTCACCTTGGCGTAGCCTGCGCGACCCGCGAAGAAATTGATCGTAAAACAGTGATGGCGCGTGAAGAAGGGTGCTTACGAAAAGCGCCTCAGGACTATGGCGAGCCGGTTGGCTACTTTGTCTTCTTTGCCGATCCGGACGGCAATACGCTGGAGCTCTCTTTTGGGCAACGTGTCGGACTGGAAGCCATTCGCAACGCGTGATCTCAACGAATGCGCAGCGCCGGGGGAAAACGCCGGCAGCGCTGCGCGCTCGATCATTGACGGAAGTAAAACGTTCAGTTTCTCAATCTGGATCACCGCGTGAATGAGGTTGTCGCACAGGCGTAAGACGGGCACTATGCGTACTGCCTGCGTCAATAATAAATAAGGGATTTTAATGTTCCGAAAATCGACTGCGATGACTTTACCTCTGCTGATGACGTCGGTATTCCTGCTGACAGGGTGTCCACCGCCACCGGATCTCACACAGTGGCAGCGCCCGGATACGGATATTGATGGCGTGCGCGACGCGATGCGTCAATGCGGCGAGCAAATTCCTGGCCCGGACATTCCCAAAACGGATAATGAATCTGTCCTGTATTACCAGTGTATGGAGAATCAGGGCTTTACCCGTAAAGACGGATTCAAAATTTGCAGCATTCGTGTTTATCGTGATACGCCAGCCTGTATCAGCCGAGATCAAGGATATCCCTTGAGCCAGAGGCAGCTAGACGCACTGCCTTTTGTCGCAGACCGTGGTTTCCATCCCATCAAGCCCGAATTTGGCGTAAGTCAGTCTTCCCTGGTTTCCTGGCGCAAAGCAGGGGCTTCGCTGCATTATTCTCATGAAATTGAAAACGACAAACAAGCACTGGCGGTGATGTATCAATGCGGTTATCCGCAACCTCTCGGCTCGGTGTCTTACGTACCGACGCTACGTAAAGCCGCGTATGTTCAGCAATGTATGTTGGATAAAGGTTTCGAACCGAAAAATAAGCTCAATTTAGTGTGCCGTAATTATCCGCACGTCACGGGCTGTCCAAAAATGTAAGGCTGTCGCGGAATGTATCCCAGAGAAACGGTATTAACACTCTGGGATTTTCTTCCGGATGTAATATCTATAATTTATTCAATTGATAATATTATATCTGCGACGACATATTTATAATGAAGCATTTAAAATGGAATACTGTATTTGAACGTCGAGAAAAATTCTGACTTAAGGCATTTCGTTACGTCCATATTTCTTGCCCATCAGACGTCAACCAAACAATCCCGGCCGGTGCTTTTACTAAAAACCACAGCCCAAACTCATCAAGGTCATCATCCTCGTCTTCCGATGAATAAGATGGCCAGGAATGGTGTAATAGCGCAAGCTGCTCTGAGAGCGTACCTGTCAAAAATATACCGTTCTTTGCAAGCTTAATGACTTTCTTTTTTAATAATTGGGTCAAAATATCAAAGAAGATCTTTTTTCTGAATAAGCGTTCGTCGGAATAGGCGGTGCAATCGATGCGAACGTGTTGCCACATTGCTCCCATCGACAGGCCATAAGAACTTTTGATAACGGATGAGTATAATGCGTTGCGATTTTCCATTATTTCTCCCTCAATTATCTCGTTCTCATGAACTTATCATTTGATAGTACTTTAATGAGAATTGCAACGGACTCCTCTGGCATGCGATAAACGGGAAATATACCCCCTCTCACGCGTGAGAAACTGTAAAAACTAGCCCAATATCTATAAGATTTCTTTTTAGCACCTGACGAATAAAGGAATGTGATGCGTACCGTCGACGACGTAAAAATGAAGTATCCAGGCGCCAATGCCTGGCAAATGGGTGATAGTCCAGAGCTGGCTAACGCGCTTGCCGATCTTATTATAAGAGGCCTAAAAACAGCCTCATGCGGCTCTTTGGCCTCTTACCAGCGAGAAGAATTCGCACCCAGGATGGGGAGTTACAACATCATCCTTAACGGTGAGGATGAACCGGTATGCGTTATCAGACTGGTTTCGATGCAACTGGTGCGTTTTTGCGATGTGACTGCTGAGTATGCCCGAAAGGAAGGTGAGGGCGATTTAAGCCTGGCGTACTGGCGGAAAGAACATCAGCGATTTTTTACTCGGGAAGGCTATTTTTCTGAGGATATGGAGCTGATTGCCGAAGAGTTTGAGGTGGTTGAAGTGCTGTGACCCAAAGAGACGTTCTTTGACAAAGCGTTTATCGCACGTGTTCCTGACGGCCACCGCGTCCGTGTCGTCTCTATCCGTAGTAAAGAGAAACCTGGGTCGTTAAAAATTCAAACGCATTGCTACGCGTCGCGCTGGATTAAGCTCATGTTTTACGTCCTCAGCTTTCTCGATTCTCAGATGCGGCGGACACGCGTGGTCCTCCACAGGCTCAAAACCCAGCGTGGCGTAAAATTTGGCATTGAAGGCGGCCATATTATCCGTTGTCAGTGTCGCGCCAGCCAAACCGCGTTGTTGCCCGCTGGAGAGCACTGTCTGCATCAACAATCTCCCGATTCCGCGGCGCTGCCAGTGGGGATGCACATCAATTTCAGCAATGTGCAGCCATAAATTCACAAATTTTCCTGCGGCAAATCCAACGGGGGTCAAATCAGGTGTAAAGGCCGCAAACAGCAGACCGTCGCGGCTGAAATCACTCAATTCCTGGAGGCTGTTTGCGAAAGGCTGACCCGTCACCGCGCCTGCGTCACGCAGCGTTTCATAAGCCGCTAACTCAATAGCGCGCAGTGCAGGAAAATGTGAAGGTTGTGCAGGGCTGACAGTAATATCCATAACTCAGTTCTCCATGGTTTTATGCATTTAAATCCCTGGCGGAAGACTATTTCGGGAACGATAAGGTTAGCCAGGCTACCTTTATAGCAAACATCACATCGGGTGCAGCGATGATTAACGGTGTGATGACTCACGCGGCCATCGACAGCCTGCCATTTGGTGGCGTCGGCGCATCCGGTATGGGGGCATACCACGGGATCCCTGTTTTCCGACATCGGAAACCGGTGGTGGTGCAAAACGAAGACGGCGCGTCTAACCTGCGCTTGCGCACGCTATCAGGAAAAAATCGCCGACATTATCGCATTTTTACAACGCTTAACCCGACACACTTGTCCAACAAAATCATCAGGAGAGAGCAATGAAAGTATTAATGGTTCTGACCTCGCACAGTGAACTGGGTAGTACCGGTAAGAAAACCGGTTTCTGGCTGGAGGAGTTTGCTGCCCCGTACTACGTCTTTAAAGACGCGGGTGCCGAAGTGGTGCTGGCGTCTCCGGCGGGCGGCCAGCCGCCGCTGGATCCGAAAAGCGATTTAGCCGATTTTCAGACCGAGATGACGGATCGCTTCAAAGCCGACCCGGATGCGCAGCGCGAACTCGCTAACACCCTGAAGCTCGACAGCGTGCGCGAGGAAGATTTTGATACCGTCTTCTATCCTGGCGGCCACGGCCCGCTGTGGGATTTGGCGGAGTCGAAGACCTCTATCGCCCTGATTGAAGCCTTTATCCGTGCCGGCAAACCGACGGGTTTCGTCTGCCACGCCCCGGGCGTGTTGCGCCACGTGAAAGCCGCCTCTGGCGAGCCGCTGGTTAAAGGTCGTCAGGTGACCGGTTTTACCAACGGTGAAGAGGCCGATGTTGAACTGACAGATGTTGTGCCTTTTCTGATTGAAGACGAGTTTATCGCGATGGGTGCGCACTACCAGAAAGGCCCGAACTGGGCACCGTTTGTTGTTGAAGACGGTAAGCTTGTCACCGGACAGAATCCCGCCAGCTCTGAAGACGCGGCCAAAGCCTTAGTCGCCCAGCTTCGCTAATCATTCAGGCAAGCATTCTCCCCTAAGCACAGCACGCGCTGTGCTTTCGCTTGCGTGCCGCATGGGATAAATAATCCATCTTCAAACGGGTACGGCTGTTTCTGGCACAGCGCGTAGAGAGCCAGGCGAGTCAGGGGGGACTGCTGTGCGTAGGAAGCGGGAATGGCGCACCGCTTCCCCGGGGCAAATGACGTTGGCGATTGAACCTGTCACAGCCGCCGCTGTCGTCACTCGTGTATCTTAACGACAACTTTGCCCTTCGCATGACCTCCAGCAAGATAGTCAAGCGCAGCCTTTGTTGCTGTAAACGGGAAAACCTTGTCGATCACCGGGACGATCTGTTCCGCTTCGATGAGCTTACTGATTTGAGTGAGTTGCGCGCCATCGGGCCGAACGAAGAGAAATGAATAGCTTAGGTTTCTCTTCTTTGAAAGACGCATGATTTTGCGGCTCATCAGGCTAAATACAAAACGCAGGATGATATTTAAATGTCGATCCCGTGCAAAAGCCGCATCTAACGGCCCAATGAGAGAAATGATCTTTCCGCCAGGATTAAGAATGTGAGTCGACTTTTCAATCGTATCTCCTCTGACCGTGCCCAGAACACAATCGTAGCCACTCAGCACGTTTTCAAATTCCTGTTTTTTATAATCAACCACTTCATCTGCGCCGAGACGACTCACCCAATCGATATTAGCTGAACTGGTTGTCGTTCCCACTTTGGCGCCAAGGTGCTTCGCCAGCTGGATGGCAAAGCTGCCAATGCCGCCGGAACCTGCCGGGATGAAAACCTTCTGACCGGGCTGCAGACGCGCGCGCTCTGTGAACGCCTGCCAGGAGGTGAGGCTCACCATGGGCAATGACGCTGCCTGCACAAAATCCAGATTGGCAGGTTTAATGGCCGCGAGACTTTCAGGCACAACGGCAAATTCGGCCAGCGATCCTCTTCCCGTGTCGAAAATACTGGCGAAGACTTCGTCGCCTGGCTTGAACCGCGTGACCCGGCTTCCTGTTTCAATGACCACCCCGGCCAGGTCGCTGCCCATTGTAGCGGGGAGCGTAAAATGCAAAACCGGTTTGAACATGCCAGTGGGGATCATGTTGTCAATGGGATTCAAACCAACAGCGTGAACCTTAACCAGAATTTCGTCAGCACCAACCGAAGGATAATCTCTGTCATCAAATCCCAGCTCAGGGGTTTTGCCATAGCGTTTAAACGTAAAGGCTTTCATCGTTCTGGTTCTCATCTGTTGTTGATCCTGTCGGTTTTGCGGATGCCCATATTGCTGAATAAAAAAGCGGCTCCCAGTAACAGCTCGATAAACACGGCAAAAAGAATTTGTCCGTTAACATGTCCTTCGCGCCATTCGACGAATCCCGACAGGGCTAACACGAAAGATATCGTGCTAATACCGGCGGCCAGCGCATATCGGGCAGGAGAAGGCTCAGCATTCCTCGCTAAAAAACACATTACCCCTGTTCCTGCGAAGAAAGCGGCAGAACGTCGGCTAAGTACATCAGTACCGGATGTGGTTTCAATTCCCCACAGCGTGAGGAACTGTGCCGGGAAAAACATCCATACCGTAGCCAGAATGAAAAACAGCACAGATGCCAGAATGGCCAGTCGCGAAAATTTCATTTTTATTCTTTCGCATCAAGCTGAAGGCTATTTCGCACGACGTTATCCAGGATTTTTGCTGGCGCGAATCTGAGAAGAAAATTCAATTTACCGGCCAGCGTTCCCGCCGTGTAACGTACTTTTGGTCGTAAAGCCTCGGCAGCTTTAACCACGACTTCTGCCACCACTTCCGGACTTTCCGCTTCGGCCATCGCCTTACTGAGCACTTTCGTGAGCTTAGTCCGGAGAAGGTCATATTCTTCCAGCTTTGCATCCGCTTCTATATTATGAGCTTCAAACTGCGTTTTTATAAAGGCAGGTTCGATAACAGATACCCTAATGCCTTGCGTGCGCAGTTCATGGTCCAGAGCGCCTGTGTATCCTTCGACCGCATGCTTACTGGCAGTATAAAGTGCCACATACGGCATCGGCACAATCCCGAGTATCGAACCGATGTTAATGATGCGCCCGCTGCCCTGACGGCGCATCTGAGGGATAACTGCTCGCGTTAACCTGACGATGCCCAGAAAATTGGTGTCAAAAATGTCTCTGGCCTGCTCGACAGAACTTTCTTCAGCCGCCGCCGGAGCGACGCCGAAACCCGCATTATTCACCAGAATATCGATCCGTCCCTCCAGGCGCAGCAGCTCATCAATGGCCGCCTGGACAGAATCGTCGTCCGTCACATCGAGCGTCAATAACGGAAACGGATGCGTTCCCGCCAGCGCACTACGCCGACTTGTGCCGTATACCGTATAACCCGCGGCTAAAAGTTGAATGGCAGACGCTCTGCCAATACCGGAGGACGCGCCCGTAACCAGCGCTACACGTTTTTTTGTCATGCTAAAACCTACATAAATTGTTTGGGGTTTCTCATTGGAGATGAGATGACGCGCTGTAAGGGATTGATGTTCTGCAGAACAACCAAAGATCGTTCTGCAGAAGGCATCTCTTTAGCTACAGGGCTTTATATCGCTCTGCGGCTTCATCTTGTTTGACGTCTGAAAGCAGAGCCTGACGCGAAGCATCGAGCGTGTCCCAGCGTGCCGCATTGTGTAAAGGCGGGATGGTGACCCGTTCACGGCGATCAAAGCCAATCAGTGCGGCATCCACTAACTCACCCACTTCCATGAATTTTGGTGAGTTACTGATGTCGATACCCGCGCGGTCCCAAATTTCTGTGTAAGTACCGGCAGGGAGCACCGCCTGGATATAAATGCCTTTAGATGACAGCTCTACATCCATTCCCTGAGACAGGAAAAGCACAAAGGCTTTCGTTGCGCCGTAAACCGTCATGGCAAATTCCGGGGCGAGCCCGACGATGGAACTGATGTTGACGATCGAACCTTCACCGGCTTTTACCCATCGCGGCGTTACGGCACTGGCAAGCCTTGTGAGGGCGGTGACGTTAAGTGCGATTAAGCGTTCTATCGAATCAGGCGTCTGCGCTACAAAACCGCCGGACTGCGCGACACCCGCGTTATTGATAAGAATACCAATCCGCGAATCGTCGCGCAGACGCGCTTCGACAGTCGCTAAGTCCGCCGCTTGCGTGAGATCAGCAGGCAGAACATCAACAGCGATACCCCTTTCCTGTCGCAGATGTTCAGCCAGTAGGTCTAACTTTGCTTTGTCGCGGGCGACCAGAACAAGATCGTGTCCCCGGCGGGCGAACCGTTCTGCGTAAACAGCACCAATACCTGTTGATGCGCCTGTAATGAGAACTGAAGGTTTAGTCATAAGTTGATCTTCTTTATTGATATGTAAACAGAATCCGAAATGTGCGCTGCCGGTAGAGCCGAGGCATTCACAGATCTACTTGCTGGTGTCAGTTAGCGACGGGTAATCGGTGTATCCCGCTGCGCCACCGCCATAAAGGGTTTCAGGATTCAGTGGTGCCAGAGGCGCGCCCGTCTTCAGCCTTTCGACCAGATCCGGGTTGGAGATGAACGGACGACCGAACGCGAACAGATCGGCTTTACCCTGCGCAAGGTGTGTGGACGCCAACGGCAGGTCATAGCCATTGTTGGCGATGTAGGTGTTCTTAAAGCGTCGACGCAATGAGTCGTAATCGAACGGTGCGATATCGCGTGGGCCGCCCGTAGCGCCTTCAACCACATGGAGATATACGATGCCTAATGCATCGAGTTGCTCGGCGAGGTAGTCATATTGAGGCTGCGGGTCACTGGATGAAATCGCATTAGCCGGTGAAACCGGTGAAATACGCACGCCAGTGCGATCTGCGCCGATCTCATCTACTACGGCAGCGGTGACTTCTAACAGCAGGCGGGCATGATTCTCGACAGAACCGCCGTACTCATCAGTACGCTGGTTTGCGCCATCTTTCAGGAACTGTTCCAGCAGATAACCATTCGCACCGTGGATCTCTACGCCGTCAAACCCAGCGGCAATGGCATTGGCTGAGGCATTTCTGAAATCGTCAATAATTCCCGGTATTTCCTGCAACTCAAGCGCACGTGGTTCAGAGACATCAGCAAAGCCGTTGTTCACAAAGGTCTTCGTCTCGGCGCGAATAGCGGACGGTGCGACGGGTGCAGCGCCACCAGGCTGTAGATCGACATGCGAAATGCGTCCTACGTGCCACAGCTGCACAAATATGCGCCCACCTTTGGCATGCACCGCGTCAGTCACTTTGCGCCAACCCGTGATTTGAGCTGGCGTATAGATCCCCGGGGTATCCTGATAACCCTGCGCCTGTGCGGAAATCTGCGTGGCTTCGGTAATCAATAATCCAGCGCTAGCGCGCTGGGCGTAATACGTTGCTGCCAGTTCGCTCGGTACCAGTCCTGCTCCGGCCCGGTTGCGCGTCAGGGGAGCCATCACGATGTGGTTCGCAAGTGTTATGGGGCCAAGATCATACGATTGAAATAATGCCTGGTTTGTCATGTTTATTTGCCTGCTAAGGGTTGGTCGATGCGTTGAATTAATGATGATGGTCATAATCTATAAAGTCAACTGGTTTGATTATGATCATCATCAATGTATAATCAGGCTCTGTTTTGAGAGGGTAAAAAGCATGAAAGTGTCAAAAGAGCAGATGCGCGAGAACAGGATGCGCGTTGTTGAAACGGCCTCAGAACTTTTTCGTGAGCGCGGTTACGATGGCATCGGGATCTCGGAACTGATGTCGGAGGCAGGGTTAACGCATGGCGGCTTCTACAAGAACTTTGCCTCCAAGGCTGATTTGTTGTCTGAAGCGATGCATTGCGGTTTTACGCGATCCGCAGAAAAAACGCAGGGCGTAAACCGGGATAAATTTGTTGAATATTATCTCTCCCGAGAACATCGTGATGACATGGGAAAGGGCTGTGTGATGTCGGCTCTGGGGACTGATGCAGCCCGTCAATCTGAGTCAATCAAAGAGACGTTTGCGGCCGGACTTGAACGCCAACTGGCGATTTTAGGCACTGAAAATGGCACGCGCGCTGACCTGATCGATACCCTCGCGCATCTTGTCGGGGCCCTGGTGCTGTCTCGTGCTTGCCCGGATAATTCCGCGCTGGCGGATGAAATTCTGGATGTGTGCCGTGCACGTCTACTCAGTCATGATGCCCCTGAGGATTGAGTTTGATGGCTCAGGGCATTTTCTCAACAAGGGCATAAATGATGAGAGGCAATCAGAAATCAGGGTAAAGCGTGATCAACATTTGAGGATGTTCGCGTCATTTAAGTGCGCTATGACGACGTTTAAACTGCCTGATTGTGCCTAAAAACGATCGGCTAATTTATAATCATCTGTTGTTATGCCAAATCAAACTTCATCCAGTGAATGAATGCTTTACTGCATACTCTTCTTTGCTGACAGGAGTATTGGAATGATTGATCACACCGGTTTCAGCGTCACTCATCTTGAAGACAGTAAACGGTTTTACACGCGCATTCTGGCGAGCCTGGGCCATGTTATCCGGCATGAAATCCCGGAAGCCGCGGTAGGTTTTGGTCCCGCCCAATCGGACGAAGGGGCCGATCCGGGAGGCGGTTTCTGGATAACGCAAGGCACACCTTCGACCCCCCGGATGCATCTTGCTTTTAGCGCAAAAAGCAAAGAACAGGTTGATGCCTTTCACCGTGCTGGCCTCGACGCGGGGGGGAAAGATAACGGCGCGCCGGGATACAGGCCGCAGTATCATCCTGGGTATTACGCCGCCTTTGTTCTTGATCCAGATGGCTACAACATTGAAGCGGTTTACCACGAGACACCCTAACGACTCACGGCGCGCTCTGTGTGGCGATGCCGCGTTTATGAATATTTTGGATAAAACCTCGTTATCCAGATCCAGATACACAAAACCCGCCAGACGGCGGGTTTGAGGAATCATCAGTCAGGCGATCCTGCATGCATCCGCTTCCCATCGATACCCCACGCCATACACGGCACGAATAAACGACTGGTCAGCGTCGAGTGCTTCGAGTTTACGACGCAGGTTTTTGATATGGCTGTCGATGGTACGGTCGGTGACCACGCGGTAATCGTCATACAGCTGGTTCAACAGCTGTTCGCGGGAGAACACTTTTCCCGGTTCGTGCGATAGCGTTTTTAACAGCCTAAACTCAGCAGGCGTCAGATCCAACAATTTGCTGCGCCAGCTGGCCTGGAAGCGACTTTCATCGACAATCAGCGGGCTTTCGGCATCCAGCACCTGCAGTTCACGCTGCGGCTTGCAGCGGCGCAAAATTGTTTTGACGCGAGCCACCACTTCACGCGGGCTGTAGGGCTTACAGATGTAATCATCCGCACCAATTTCCAGCCCCAGCAGGCGATCGATCTCTTCGATTTTGGCGGTCACCATCACAATAGGCACTTCGGAAAAACGGCGGATCTCACGGCATAGCGTCAGGCCATCGGTGCCGGGCAGCATCAAATCCAGCAGGATAAGATGGGGCGGCGTCTGGCGGACATACGGCAAAACCTGATCGCCATGGCTGATAAGCGACGGGGCATAGCCTGCCGCACGCAAATAGTCGATTAACAGTTGCCCAAGCTTAGGCTCGTCCTCCACGATCAAAATGCGTGGCGTGTTTTCGTCAATGGGTAACTCAGTCATACTTCTCTCGATAAATCCCGTTCCAGCGGTAACTCTACTGTAATGCTAACCCCGCCAAAAGGCGAATGGGCCGCGCGAATCGAGCCGCCGTGAGCTTCAACGATGTTAACGCAAATCGCCAGCCCTAAACCGGACCCGCCGCTGGCGCGATTGCGGGAACCTTCTGTGCGATAAAAACGCTCGAACAGTTTTTCCAGCTGCGCGTCTTGCACACCGGGCGCGGTGTCCGCGAAGGTCAGCGCGAAAGACCTGTCATTCAGCGCGCCGGAAATATGCAGCGCGCCGCCGCTGTCGGTATAGCGCAGGCTGTTTTCGAGCAGATTATTGAACAGCTGCATCAGCCTGTCAGGGTCACCAAATACGACAGCGCTATCCGGCAGCGACAGGTCGATGTTCAGGTTGCGGCTGGCGAAGCGTTCGCGGAACGCACCGGTGGTGACTTCCAGAATATTGATCACGTCCACCGGTGATTTTTGATAGGCCAGCGCGCCTTCATCGGACATCGACAGCTGGTGCAAATCGTTCACCAGTTTGGTGAGCGTGCCCACTTCCGCCTGCAACGACGTCACCGATTCCGGCGTAAACTGACGCACGCCGTCCTGAATCGCTTCCAGTTCGCCGCGCAATACGGCCAGCGGGGTACGCAGTTCGTGAGAAATATCGGCCATAAAGTCGCGGCGCATCTGCTGGTTTTTCTCCAGGGTGCTGGCGAGCTGGTTAAAATCCTGGGCCAGTTTGCCGATCTCGTCCTGGCTTCGCGTATCCACGCGCGTTGAGAAATCGCCCGCAGCCAGCTTGTGGGTGCCTTCCACCAGTCGTTTCACCGGAGCCAGAAGGCCGCGCGCCAGCGGGAACGTCGCCAGCGCGGCGAGCAGCGTGGAAAGGGCGACAATCAGCCAGCTGGTCTGGCGCTGCTGGCGGTCAAAATTGATATCGGTATTGCGCGTTAACCGTTCGACGGGCGACGCAATCACCCAGCCAACGGGCGCGCCGTTAAAGGTAATCGAGCGCTTTGTGCCGTCAGGCGGAACCGGGGCGCGTGGGCCAACCAGCACGTGTTTATCCTGATCGATAACCCAAAACTGCGTGCGCCAACCGTGCGGCGGCATGCCCGGGCCGGGACGATCGTCGTCGTTATCATGCTCAAGCGAGCGCAAAATCTGGAAAACAAAACGGTCGTTATTGCGTAAAAAGCGCCAGTTACCGTGCAGGGCATACTGATCGGCCAGGGCATCGCTCAACCCCTGCAATCGCTGCTCGTTACCGCGTTTAATGTAGTCAATAAAGCCGCGCTCAAAGCTGATGCGTACCGCCCAGTGCATGGTGATCAGCAGGACGATGCAGGTGGCGAAAATCGCCAGAAACAGTTTGCCAGTAATACCGGGACGCCAGAATTTCATCGTTCACTCCTTTTGCGTCGGCCAATGACGACGTTCTTGCTGGTATCATTCGGCACCCGGGCGAAAATCAACGCGGGCAGGGCGATAATCACCGCCATGCTCAGATAGGTGTACAGGAAGACGTGATGGGCGCCGGCCGTGTCGGCGCTCAGATGTTGCTGACCATACATTCCCAGCAACAAACCCGCGACGGTGACGCCCACGCTCATCGAAAGCTGCATGATCATCGACAGCAGGCTGTTGCCGCTGCTCGCCAGTTCATCGGGCAAATCTTTCAGCGTCAGCGTGTTCATTGACGAGAAGCGCGTCGAGTTGATCATCCCCTGGAAGAACAGCACCAGCGGCAAAACGTAGTACCAGCCCATGAGCGCCACGGCCATAAACACCAGGCTTATCAGCGCCAGCCCAAGCGTGGAGGCGACCAGAACCCGGCGATAGCCAAAGTAATTCACTACCTGCACCACGATGCGCTTCATCCCCATACTGCCGAGCACCATCGGGATCATCATCAAACCGGCGTGGAACGGTGAAAAACCCAGCCCAATTTGCAGGAATACGGGCGTCATAAACGGCAGCATTCCGCTGCCGAGGCGTCCGACGAAGCTCCCAAGCAACCCGATCCGATAGGTGGTGTTACGGAAAAGTGCCAGGCTGAACAGCGCACGGTCATTGTCACGCGCATGCCACAGATACCAGAGGATGGCGGTAATTCCGATAACGATCAGCAGGCCCAGCGTGAGCGTGGAGATGCCTAACCCTTTTTGCCCGTCGAGCGCCAGTGTGAGCGTCGCCATCCCCGCAGCCAGCAGCACGAAGCCGAAAATATCAAAGCGCCGCGTCTGCATTGTATAGTTTGGCATCAACCATAACGTGGCAATCGCGCCGACAATACCGACCGGCAGGTTTATCAGGAATATCCAGTGCCAGGACGCATATTCGACCAGAATCCCGCCCAGCGCCGGGCCGAGCAACGGACCGACCTGTCCAGGCAAGGTGACGAACGTCATTGCCGCCATGTACTGCGCGCGCGGGACGATTTTCATCACCGTCAGTCGCCCTACGGGCACCATCATCGCACCGCCGACGCCCTGTAACACGCGCGACATCACCAGCTCATTCAGCGTATCGGCCTGGGCGCAAAACAACGAGCCGAGGGTAAACAGGACGATGGCGGCGAAAAAGATATTTCGTACGCCGATTTTGTCCGCCATCCAGCCGCTCGCAGGCAGCATCACGGCCACCGTCAGCACGTAGGAGACAATCACCATGTGCATATGCAGCGGACTTTCCCCGAGGCTTTTCGCCATCGAGGGGAGGGCGGTATTGACGATAGTCGTATCCAGCGACTGCATAAAAAAGCCGAAGGCGACAATCCACAATTGCCAGCGCACGTTGTTGGGAAGATCGGTCATTTACTCGGTTACCGTCGTTCTGTTTTTACGCGAAAAACGTACTCGCAAGCGGTCGAAGAACAGATACACCACCGGCGTTGTATAGAGGGTTAACAGCTGACTCATCACCAGCCCGCCCACGATAGTGATCCCCAGCGGCTGGCGCAGCTCAGAGCCGTCACCGCTGGAAATCACCAACGGCAGCGCGCCAAACAGGGCGGCCAGCGTGGTCATCATGATCGGGCGAAAACGCAGAATGCAGGCCTGGAAGATGGCGTCCTGAGGCGACATATTGCCGTTGCGCTGCGCGTCGAGGGCGAAATCCACCATCATGATCGCGTTTTTCTTCACGATACCTATTAATAGCATGATCCCGATAAGCGCGATGAGGCTAAAGGGCGCATCGAACAACTCCAGCGCCAGTAGCGCTCCCACGCCCGCTGACGGCAGGGTGGAGAGGATCGTCAGCGGATGCACGTAGCTTTCATACAGAATGCCCAGCACGATATAGACCGTCGCAATGGCCGCCAGAATTAAAATCACCTGCGAATTCATGGTGTCCTGGAACACCTGTGCAGTGCCTGCAAAACTGCCGCGCACGGTGGACGGCACGCCAAGCTGAGTCATGGTGCGATTAATCGCGTCGCTGGCTGCGGATAATGACGAGCCGGTCGGCAGGTTAAACGAAATTGTCGAGGCGGCAGACAGCCCCTGATGGTTTACCGACAGCGGCGCATTGGCCGGTTGCCAGCGGGCAAAATAGGACAGTGGGATCGATTTACCGTCGTTGTTAATGACGTACATTTTATCCAGCGCGCTGATATCCTGGGTGTAGCGCGGATCGACTTCCATCACCACTTTGTACTGATTCATCGGCTGGTAAATCGTGGAGATCTGCCGCTGACCAAACGCGTTATTCAGCAGACTATTGGCAGCTGCAACGTCAATCCCCAGCCGCGACATGGTTTCGCGATCGTAGGTCAGGTTCATCTCCGCGCCGTTGTCCTGTTGGTCGGAGTTTACGTCTGCCAGCTCAGGCAATGCCGCCAGCGCTTTGCGGATTTTGGGCTCCCATTCGCGCAGCGCCGCCAGGTCGTCGGACAGCAGCGTGTACTGATAGCTGGCGTTCGACTGACGTCCGCCCACGCGGATATCCTGAACGGCCATCAAAAACAGGTTCGCACCCGGCTCTTTAGCCAGCTTGCCACGCAGGCGGTCAATCACCTGCTGGGCCGTTTCGTTACGCTCCCCGCGCGCCTTCAGGGTAATAAACATCATCCCGCTATTCACCCGCGACCCGCCGGTAAAACCGGTGACGTTATCTACCGCCGGGTCTTCGCGAATAATCTTCATAAAATCCTGGAGCTTCACGCGCATCGCCTGGAACGAAATGCTCTGATCCGCCTGAATCCCCCCCATCAGCACGCCGGTGTCCTGTTCCGGGAAGAACGTTTTGGGAATGGTGATGTACATCCAGACGTTCAGCGCAATAGTCCCTACCAGCACCAGCCCCACAATCCGCGTATGGTTCAGCACCCATTTCAGTGATGTGCCGTAGCCTTCCTGCATCGCCACCAGCACGCGGCCAAAGCCTTTTTTGCGCGGCTGTGAATGGGGCTTACTGCGTTTGAGCATCCAGCCGCACATCATCGGCGTGAGGGTCAGCGAAATCACCAGCGAAATGCCAATCGCCACCGAGAGCGTCACGGCAAACTCCCGTAATAAGCGTCCCGGTAGCCCGCCCATCAACAGCAGCGGCAGGAAAACCGCCACCAGCGACACGCTCATGGAGAGCACCGTAAAGCCCACTTCACGCGTGCCCTGCAAAGAGGCTTGCAGCGGCTTCATGCCGGCTTCCAAATGGCGCGAAATGTTTTCCAGTACCACGATGGCGTCATCAACGACAAATCCGGTGGCGATGGTCAGCGCCATCAGCGACAGATTATTGAGGCTGAAATCGCACAGATACATGGCGGCGAACGTGCCGATCAGCGAGACGGGAACCGCCACGGCAGGGATCAGCGTGGCACGTCCGGAGCGCAGGAACAGGAACACCACCAGGATCACCAGCGCAATGGAAATCACCAGCGTCTGTTCGACTTCTTCCAGCGAGGCGCGAATCGTCGGCGAGCGGTCCTGGGCGATTTGCAGATCAATGGCCGCCGGAATCGTCTCCTGCAGTTCCGGCAGACGGGCACGAATGCTATTCACCGTCTGGATAATATTGGCTTCCGGCAGCTTACGGATCATCAGCAAAATGGCCGGTTTGGCGTTGGTCATCCCGGCGTTACGCACGTCCTGGACGGAATCGGTGACGCTCGCCACGTCGCTCAAACGCACCGCTGCACCATTGTTGTAGTGAATAATTAGCGGCTGATATTCGGCGGCGGTTTTGAGTTCGTCGTTGGTCTGGATTTGCCAGCGGTGGCTGCTGTCCTCAATCGCCCCCTGCGGTTTACGCACGTTGGCATTGCTGATGGCGCTTCGCACGTCGTCCAGCGACACGCCTTGATTAAACAGCGCTTCCGGGTTTAATCCTACGCGCACGGCGGGCAGGGAACTGCCGCCGACGTCCACGTCGCCCACACCGTCAATCTGGGCGATCGTTTGTGCCAGCTGGGTGGAGGCGAAATCGTACAGCTCCCCCTGAGAATAGGTGTCCGACGTGAGCGTCAAAATCATGATCGGCGCATCGGACGGGTTAGCTTTGCGATAGGTTGGACGACTCGGCATCCCGCTCGGCAACAGACTTTGCGCGGCGTTGATCGCTGCCTGCACGTCACGTGCCGCACCATTGATATCGCGATTAAAATTGAATTCCAGAATAATGCGCGTACTGCCCAGCGAACTGCTGGAGGTCATTTCGTTGACCCCCGCAATGCGCCCAAGCGAGCGCTCCAGCGGGGTGGCCACTGACGAGGCCATGGTCTCCGGTGAAGCGCCCGGCAGCGAGGCGCTGATCATGATTACCGGGAAATCCACCTGCGGCAGCGGCGCCACCGGCAGCAGCCGGAAACCGAGCACGCCGCACAGCGTGATGGCGAGCGCAATCAAAATCGTTGCGACCGGGCGATAAATGAAGAGAGCGAAAAACTTCACTTACGCCTCCTCTTCACGTTCTGGGAAACGCGCTTTCATCTTCAGCGCCAGGCTGTCAAACAGCAGATAAATCACCGGTGTTGTGAACAGCGTCAATACCTGGCTCACCAGCAGGCCACCGACCATGCCAATCCCTAAGGGGCGGCGCAGTTCGGCACCGACGCCGGTGCTGAGCATCAGCGGCAGCGCGCCCAGCAGCGCCGCCATCGTGGTCATCAGGATCGGACGGAAACGCAGCAAACAGGCCTGGAAAATCGCGTCGCGCGGTGCCATACCCTGTTCGCGTTCGGCGGCGAGGGCAAAGTCGATCATCATGATGGCGTTTTTCTTGACGATACCGATCAGCAAAATGATGCCGATAATGGCAATCACGTCCAGCTCGCTGCCGGAAATCATCAGCGCCAGCAGCGCGCCAACGCCTGCGGTCGGCAGGGTCGACAGGATCGTCACCGGATGGATAAAGCTTTCATACAGCACGCCGAGCACGATATACATCGCGACCACGGCGGCGACAATCAGCCAGATGGTATTGCCGAGTGCGGCCTGGAACGCCAGCGTGCTGCCCTGGAACTGAGTCTGAATATCAGCCGGGAAGTTCAGCGTTTTTTCTGCGTTCAGAATCGACTCAACCGCTTCACCGAGCGAATAGTTATTCGGGACGTTGAACGAAATGGTGGTCGACGGGAACTGATCAAGATGGTTAATCGACAGCGGCGCAAACCGCTGTTCAACCGTTGCAATCGCACTCAACGGCACAATGCCGCCGTCTTTGCTGGTGAGGCGCACCGTATCCAGCGCCGTAAGCCCCGGCGTTTGCTCGGTGTTGTGCTCCAGCACCACGCGATACTGGTTGGCCTGGGTGTAAATTGTCGAGATCAACCGCTGACCAAAGGCGTTATACAGCGCGTTATCGACATCCGCCATGCTGATACCCAGACGGCTGGCCGTGTCGCGGTTGACGTTCACGTATGCCGCCAGCCCTTTATCCTGCCAGTCGCTGCTCACGTCTGAAAGTTGCGGCAGTTCCTGGAGTTTAGTGACAAGTTGTGGCACCCAGGTGCTGAGGGCCTCCAGGCTGGTTGCCTGAAGCGTAAATTGATATTGGGTGCGGCTCACCGTGGTATCGATGGTGAGATCCTGCGTCGGTTGCAGGTACAGCTCAACGCCCGGCACCCTGGCAACGGCGTTTTGCAGGCGCTCAATCACGGTATTGACGCGATCGTCACGGTCATCCAACGGTTTAAGATTGATCTGCAGGCGTGCGCTGTTCAGCGACGGGTTAGTGCCGTCGACGCCAACAAACGAGGTCAGACTTTCGACCGCCGGATCTTTCATGATCACATCCGACACCGCCTGCTGACGCTGCGCCATGCTGGCAAACGAGACCGATTGCGGTGCCTGCAATGTGCCCTGAATAATTCCGTTATCCTGAATCGGGAAGAAACCTTTCGGGATAATAATCCACAGCATCACGCTCAGCGCCAGCGTCCCGAGCGCCACGCTTAGCGTCGCCCACGGATGATTAAGCACTTTTTCCAGCATGCGCCCGTAGGCGGCAATAATGCGTTCAAACATGCGTTCAGACGCGCGGGAAAAGCGGTTTTGTTTGCGCAGCGATTCGGCGCTCAGCATGCGGGCGCACATCATTGGCGTCAGCGTCAGCGACACCACGGCGGAAATCAAAATCGCCACCGCCAGGGTTACCGCAAATTCACGGAACAGGCGACCGACAATATCGCCCATAAACAGCAGCGGGATCAGCACCGCAATCAGCGAGAAGGTCAGGGAGATAATGGTAAAGCCAATTTCGCCCGCGCCCTTGAGCGCTGCCGCCAGCGGCTTTTCGCCTTTTTCGATATAGCGCGAGATGTTCTCGATGACCACGATGGCGTCATCGACCACAAATCCGGTGGCGATGGTCAGCGCCATCAGCGTCAGGTTATTGATCGAGAAATCAAGGAACACCATTACCGCGAAGGTGCCGACCAGCGACAGCGGCACGGCGACGGCGGGAATAATCGTCGCCGGGACGTTGCGCAGGAACACATAGATAATCATGACCACCAGCGCTATCGCCAGCATCAGCTCAAACTGCGTGTCGCTGACGGATGCGCGAATATTGGTGGTGCGATCGGAAAGCACGTTTACGTTTACCGATTTTGGCAGGCTTTCAATCAGCTGCGGCAGCATTGCACGGATGCTGTCGGCGGTGTCGATGATATTCGCGCCAGGCTGGCGCTGAACGTTCATCACGATCGCTTGCTCTTTGTTGGCCCACGCGCCGAGCCAGCGGTTTTCAGCCCCTTGCTCAACGGTGGCGACATCGCCCAGGCGAATCGGCGCACCGTTCTGGTAAGCCACAATCAGCTGGCGATATTCATCGGCGGACTGCATCTGATCGTTCGCAGAGAGCGTGACCGCACGGGTTGGGCCATCCAGCGAGCCTTTCGCCGAGTTGACGTTGGCGCTGGTGATCGCCGTGCGGATGGTTTCGCTGGTCAGCCCTAGCGCAGCAATCGCCTGTGCGTTGAGTTTGACGCGTACGGCCGGGCGCTGCCCGCCGGAGAGCGTCACCAGCCCGACGCCGGACACCTGAGAAATTTTCTGCGCCACGCGCGTTTCGACCATATCTTCCACCTGCGTCATTGGCATGGCGGAAGAGGTGACGGCGAGCGTCATGATCGGCGGATCGGCGGGATTTACTTTGCTGTAGACCGGCGGATTGGGCAGGTCTGACGGCAGCAGATTGGTGGCGGCGTTAATCGCGGCCTGGACCTCTTGCTCAGCGACGTCGAGCGGCAGCGTCAGCTGGAACTGCAGCGTCACCACAGACGCGCCGCCGGAGCTTTGCGACGACATCTGTTTTAAGCCGGACATCTGACCGAACTGGCGCTCAAGGGGCGCGGTAATGGCGGAGGTCACCACGTCCGGGCTGGCGCCAGGATAGAGGGTGATCACCTGAATGGTCGGGTAATCCACTTCGGGCAGGGCAGAGACCGGCAGGAAACGGTAGCCGATAATCCCCGCGATCAGGATCGCCACCATCAACAGCGTGGTGGCGACGGGGCGCATAATAAACAGGCGCGATGGCCCACCTGTCGAACTTGGTGGTAACACCTGCATCAGGAGTTCGCTCCCTGTTTGGCGTGTTCACGACGCGCAGGTTTTTCGCTTGCCGTGCTGGTGCTGTGTGCGTCCACCACTTCCACTTTCGCGCCTTCCGTCAGGCGATCGATTCCGTCAGTCACCACGCGGTCGCCCGCGGAGAGTCCGGCGTCGATCACCACCGTCTGGCTGTCCTGAATGCCCGGTTTCACGAGATGTTTGCTGACTTTATTGTCGCTGTTCAGCACCCAGACAAAATTGCCTTCGTTACCCATCTGCAACGCCGCCGTTGGGATCACCACCGCGTTTTCTTTCGTTGCGACCAGCATGCGCGCGTTGACGAACTGATTCGGGAACAGGGCGTCATCCTGATTGTTAAAGCGCGCTTTCACCTTGATTGTGCCCGTTGTCGCGTCGATCTGGTTATCCAGGCTCAGCAGCGTGCCATCACTCAATTTTGCTTTGTTGGTGCGATCCCATGCTTCGACTGCCAGCGTCTGGCCTGTTTTCTGAGCCTGTACGACGGTAGCGATTTCGCTTTCGGGCAGCGTAAAGACCAAATCGACAGGATGAGTTTGGGTGATCACCACGATACCTGTGGTATCGCCGCTTGAAATCTGATTGCCAATATCCACCTGTTTGAGGCCGACGCGTCCGTCAATCGGGGCGGTGATTCGGCTCCAGTCGAGCTGCAGCTGCGCGCTGGCGACAGCGGCCTCGTCCGTTTTAATCGTGCCCTGCGCTTCGCTGACCAGCGACTGTTGGGTATCCAGCTCCTGACGAGAAACCAGATTGGTTTTCACCAGCTGTTGATAACGCGCGAGATCGCGGCGAGCGTTAGCCAGCGTGGCTTTGTCTTTTGCGAGCTGTCCCTGCGCCTGAGCCAGCGCCACCTTGAACTGGCTTGGATCGATCTCTGCCAGCAGATCGCCCGCTTTCACCTGTTGGCCTTCCTGGAAGTGAATCGCCATCAGTTGACCGTCAACGCGGCTACGCACGGTGACCGTGTTGGCGGCAACGATCGTACCGAGGCCGGTAAGATAACGAGGAACCGACTTGCTGACGGCCGTGGCCGCTTGCACAGGGGCCAGTGCGCCACCGCGCATGCCGTGACGCCCACCGCCAGCGGGACGCTGTTGCTGCGTTGTAGCTTCATTCGCAGAGGAGTGACTGTGCCAGTACCAGGCGGCGGCAAGCGCCACCACAATGATACCTGCGGCGATTGCCCAGCGTGATGTGTTACTGCCTTTCATCGTTATACGTTCTCATCCTGAATACTTCGGGGAATGATACTAGTTTAGTCACGCAACGCCGCGAAAAAATGGAGGAAATATGAAGGACTGTCTGGAATTGTCTGAATGGTGGCAGGCACACCTGGACGGTCCGATGCCTATATTACGCCTCTTTCAATCAGATCTGATGGAACCTTAAGATTGAAAATCTGCGCGACGGGCTTCCTCTCCCTTGAGGGAAAGGGCTGGGGAGAAGGGGATATGCGAGTCTGTTGTGTGTTCCGTTCACTTCATGATTTCTGCTTATCTGAACAGTTGCACTTGTGAACGTGCCAGGGTGGCTCAATCGCCACCACCCTGGCGACCCCGGCTCCCGGCAAGAAAATCGCCGCAAGGCGGTGCCCTCGATTTATTCCCTTTGGCTTCGGGTCGGGCGCGATGCAGCGTCCCTGCAAGTCGCGCCCTCTCGGCGCATCCATGCGCCTCTCCCCGGCCGCCGGGAAACATCTCGGCGATTTTCAGCCGGACTAGGGCCTCGCTTCGAAACTCTCGAATTCTGTGACGATTCGATGGCTATAGCTATAGGGGTTCTCTCTCCCTGTAGGAGGGGAGAGAGCAATCCGCTACGCTTAACTAAACATCACCTTCGCCCAGCGCGCCAGTCCGGCGGTCACCGAGCCAAAATCATCACCCCCCGCAATCGGAATGCCAGGCAGCTGTTCCGCCAGCGCTTTTTTGATCAACGGTGAACGGGCGCTACCGCCGGTCAAATAGATAACGTCAGGCTTCTCGTTGCCGTTTTCCAGCGCCAGCTGCACCTGTTCCAGAATGCGTTGTAGCGGCTGAGACAGCGCGGTTTCGAGCCCGTGCTGCGAAATCGCAGTGGCCAGTTCATCACCGATAAACGGCAGCGTGACGGCGTGTTCTGGTGCTTCAGAGAGCGCAATTTTGCTCTCTTCGGCGCTACGTACTACGCGATAGCTCAGACGCTGACGCCAGACTTTGTGCAGCAGCGCCACTTTGTCACCGTCCTGCGCGTCACGCATCAGATCGTTCAGGAAACGGCCGTTGGCGGTGCTGTAGAAGTCACTCTGCGCCGGGACGTCGTTAATGGCGACGGCATTCCACCACGGCAGAATAGGCAGTGCGGTGCCTTTTTCGGTCTGTCCGCCCATGCCGAGCAGCGGCATCAGGCTCTTAAACGCCAGCGCGATATCCAGGTCGTTACCACCCACGCGGCAACCGCTGTGGCCTAACAGACTGTTTTCACGATCGCGGCGCGTGTGCCATTCAGGGCCCATCAGCAGCAGCGAACAGTCGGTGGTCCCGCCACCGATATCGACGACCAGCACGCGTTTTTCTTCACGCAGCGTGGCTTCAAAATCCAGACCGGCAGCAACCGGCTCATACTGGAACACCACGTCACGGAAACCGGCGCGATGCGCAGCACGCTCAAGAATACCCTGCGCCTGATGGTTAGCGTCATCGCCGCCCAGGCCCTGGAAGTTGATGGGGCGTCCGATCACCGCCTGCGTAATTGCATCCGTCACCTGCGTTTGCGCCTGTTGACGGATGTGCAGCATCATGGCGCAGACCAGATCTTCAAACAACGCGACCTGCTGGGGCTTGAGTCCACTGGCACCGAGAAAGGATTTTGGCGATTTCACGAAGTAAACTTCTTCCGGATCGTCGATGTACTGGCCCAACGAGGCTAATCCGAACTGGACGCTCGACGGCGTTACATCAATATCTTCTTCGCGGTTGAAATTCACGGCACGACGCAGCAGCGCCTGGGTTTCCGTAGCGGTGGCAGGCACCTGATGATGACGATACAGCCATTCGCTCACCGCCTCACGCGTCGGTGCGCACAGCATCGACGGCAGCAGGGTACTCTCTTTTTCCATTTTCAGCAGACGTGGCCGATCGTTGTCCATCACTGCCACTGAGCAGTTTGCCGTACCGTAGTCAAATCCAATAAACACTGACGAAATCCCCATGCCGTTGAGAAGGGGCGAGACTTTAGCGAAATGTTACGCTCGCGACAACTGGAATATGAAAGCAAGGCAGCGCACAGAAAGACGGTTTATGCTGAGGAGCAGATGAAAAGGAGCAGCGATGTATACCCTGAACTGGAAACCACCTTATGACTGGCAATGGATGTTTGGATTTCTGAGTGCGCGTGCGGTGGCGGGCATCGAAACCGTCACTGAGGAGTATTACGAACGCAGTTTCGCCTGTGACGGGCATCAGGGGGTGTTTCGCGTCGTCCCTGATATTAACAGATGTACGTTGCGCGTTACGCTCAGCGAAGGGCTAATTCCCGTCGCAGACGAGTGTCTTGAGCGCATCGATCGCCTGTTCGACCTCGGCTGCCATCCGCAGGAAATCGCCGCGACGTTAGGCGACCTGGGCGCGGCGCGGCCCGGATTACGTCTACCCGGCTCAATGGATGCCTTTGAACAGGGCGTGCGGGCGATTCTTGGCCAGCTGGTGAGCGTATCGATGGCGGCAAAGCTGGCGTCGCGAGTTGTAGCGTTGTGTGGTGAACCGCTAAACGATTTCCCTCAATACCGTTGTTTCCCGACGGCCGCGGCTCTTGCTGGTGCCGATCCGCTGGCGCTAAAGGCATTAGGGATGCCCGTTAAGCGCGCAGAATCGCTGATTCATCTGGCACAATCGGTGGTCGAGGGGACATTTCCGCTGCGACCGCCGGAGGATATTGACGCGGGAGTAAAGGCGCTGCAAACCCGTCCGGGGATAGGGCGCTGGACGGCGAACTATCTGGCGCTACGCGGCTGGCAGGCGAAAGACGTATTTTTACCGGATGATTATCTGATTAAACAGCGTTTTGCCGGTATGACCCCGGCGCAGATTCGCCGCTACGCCCAGCGCTGGCAGCCCTGGCGTTCCTATGCATTGCTGCATATCTGGTACACCGACGGCTGGATGCCAGACGTGCAAATGCCCGATGCGTAAGGGCTGGGGTCTAGTTGATCGCGAAATAGCTGGTATTGAGCAGCAGCTCTAACGGGCGCGGCTCGGCAATACAGTCGCCGTAGATATAATCGATACCAATCCCGGAAAGCGTATCCATCATCAAGGGCTGGTTACTCGGCCCGGCGATGGTTTTCATGCCGAGTCGTTGGGCGTGGCCCTGAATGATAGACACCATCATTTCGTCCATCAGATTACCGTGAACGTTGGTGACGAGTTCAGGATCCAACAACAGATAATCCGCCATGTGCGGGATGAGATGGTTGAATACATCCATGTTGCGCCCGACGTGACACAGCACAATTCGGCATCCCGCCAGACGGAGTTTTTGTAATCCATTCTGAATGTTTATGTCCTGGTTCTGCAGGGTTTCTACCGGGATAACCAAGTGCAGCAAGCGCCCCTGCAAAGGACTTTTCTCCAGTAAATCGAGCAGTTCGCTTACAAGCGTCGTGCTGGATAGCCCTTCAGCAGAGAGCGGCAGCGCCACGCCCATTCCTTTGGTGGCGACCTGGCTTGCGTAGGTACGGAAAAAGGTCTGGAAGATCCGGCGATCCAACGCATGTAACAGATCCGGCTCCATCAAACCAGAGCGGAACGCCTGTTCTTCCACGACGTCGCCCTGGCTGGTCCACAGTCGCAGGGAGATGAGCCAGAAGTTGCTGCTTTCCGGGATGCGTGGGGAGGCCACGCTACGGCCCGTCATCAGCAGCTGGTTGTCTTTGATCATATGCCACTGCTCATCCAGCGACATCATGCCCCGCGCGCTATGAATACGTTCCTGCTGCGGCTCATACACCGTTACCACGCCACGGCCGTTATTCTTCGACGCATAGCAGGCGATATCGGCCTGAGACATCACGTCCGCAGCCTGATAGTTGGTGTCATCAAGCAGCGTAATCCCGGCGCTGGCACCGATACGATGCAGACGACCTTCCCACATAAACTGGTAATCATTGATGGCGTGAATGATGCGCCCGGCAATGTAGCGCGAACTTTCAACGTTGCAGTCCGGAAGCAGCAAACCAAATTCATCGCCACCCAGACGTGCTAATACGTCGCTGGAGCGCAGCATGCTGAGCATCAGCGAGGAGAGCTCGCGCAGCAGCGCATCGCCCGCGGCGTGCCCTGCGGTATCGTTCACCGCTTTGAAGCGATCGAGATCGATAAACACCAGAGCGTGGCGTTGATGCGTGTCATGAACGGTTTGCAGCAGGCGCTTTAAATGGCTTTCAAAACTGACGCGGTTTGCGAGGTGAGTGAGACCATCATGCGAGGCGCTGTAGCTGAGCTGGCGCAGCATTTTACGCGATTCGGTGACATCCTGAATGACCAGCACGGAACCGATGTTTTGCCCGTCCAGCGTGCTTAATGGCGTGATACTGTAATGAATATCGAACGTTCCTCCGGTGCGGCTGTGCAGCACCACATCCTGATTAATGTCGGAACGTGACATATCGCCGCTGTGAATATTTTCCATCGGCGGACCGTTTTCGCTGAACGTGATGTGTAACACGCTCAAAATCGGCTGACCCATCGCTTCCTGTTGCGTCCAGCCGCTCATTTTCTCTGCGACGGGGTTCATAAAGGTGACGTGCATATCGACATCGGTACAGAGCACGGCTTCACCGATGGAGTCGAGCGTGATGTGCAGACGCTCTTTTTCCTGGAACAACGCTTCGTTAAGTTCCTTAACTTCAGTCATGTCCATATTAATGCCGAGCAGTCGTTCGACTTCACCTTGTTTATTGAGAACCCGATTAGCCAAAGCACGGATATGACGAACGCCTTCTTTCACGCGGATGCGGAACTCAAGCTTAAAGGGCACTCTGGCCATCAGAGAATCGCGAATAACCTGCTCGGCGTAAGCGCGATCTTCGGGAATAATGCTGTCGTTCCAGAGTTGCCAGGTCGGCTTAATGTGCGCCGGAATTTCATACATCTCGAACATGCGTTTGTCCCAACTGATCACGTCAGGCTGCAGGTCCCATTCCCAGATGCCAATGCCACCGGCTTCGTTCGCCAGCGTAATACGCTCCATCAGGCGCTTATTCACCCATTCGGTGTGTTTAAGGTCATTAATGTCTTCAATTTGCGCAATAAAATAGAGCGGCGATCCGTCCGTATGACGCACAACCGATACGGTCAGCAGCGCCCACACGACTTCGCCGTTACGGGTGTAATAGCGTTTCTCCAGTGAGTAGCTGTTGATGTCACCGCGCGCCAGTTGCTCCAGACTCTCAAGATCGATATGTAAATCTTCAGGCCAGGTCAATTGTTGAAACGTGAGGGATTGCAGCTCGGTCTGGGAATAGCCAAGAAATTCACAAAGGGCTTTGTTGGTCTGTAGCCATTGGCCATCGATCCCGACCAGCGCCATGCCAATCGCCGAATATTCCATGGCGTTGCGAAAACGTTCTTCGCTTTCGGTAATGTGCTTACGTTCGGCCCGAAAGGCGTACATCACCATGGTCATGACGTTCGCGGGAAGCAGCATCATCAGGAACGGTAGCCAGGGCGCATTCAGCATGACACCGGTATTTTGGGTGGTCATGGGGGTCGGATTGGTCGCCATCATCAGCGACACCATCATCACCGTGATCAAAAAAACGAGGAAGGCTTCAAGCCGCGGGAGGCGCACAGCACTCCACATCAGCAATACGATGACGCAGGTAAACGGCCAGGGAAGGAACGTAATCGCAATCCAACACAGCACCAGCGTGACCGCCAGGGTGACGAGCGTTTCAAGCAGCAGTTTTGGGTTGCGATGGCGCAGTAAATAGTGCGGTTTAAACAGCAGTCCTAGCGGGACAAGCGCCAGCGCACCGATAGATTCCGATAATACCCACACCAAAAAGTTACGCAGTGGCTCCTCGCTGGGAACCAGAAGCCAGGCCAGAACGCCACCCAGCAACGGCGGGATCGCGGCGCCGCCGATCGCCAGACGTATCCAGTCGCCAAGATTTTTTAAAGGATTGTACCAGGGCAACATTTTACGCAGCAGAAGCGCGCCCACACATGCTTCGATAGCATTTATCGTGGGATACCAGAAGTTAATCGCTTCCCAGGAGAACAATAAGCCTGAAGCGACAATATTCCCCAGTGAACAGGCCAGGGCAATACCCGGCCACATTTTCCCTGCATGGCGATAAAACGCAACCATCATGATAGAGGTCGGGAACCACAGCGGTGCCAGCAACGTTCCGAATCGAGTCAGTTCGAGCGAGAAAAGGGTAAAGATGAACGTTACCAGACCGAGACTGACAAGCCGTAGGGCTGGATGTGGGGTAGTAACCAAAACGCGCTGGTATTGTTTATTCATTACCGCTTTATCCAGGGACGCCATGCCGCCAGGAACCAGGTCCGGACGAGTTGAAATTTGAATTTGGATTATGCTAGTACAAACAATTTACAATTCATATGCCGACTGCTCATAATTTGTCATCATAGAGTTATTAAATACTTAGTCAGCAGAAATTTCTTCATGAATGCGTTAAAATTGACCATCAAAATTTGCGTCAGGGAGAAATGAGCGACTTTGGAATGACTCACGCATTAGCTGCGCTTACGACTAGTATCACGCAAGCGAAATCCCTATAATTGCGGCGTTTGACGCTCCGGCGTCGTCCTTCCTTTACATCCAGGTTAATCAGGTCGCTAAATTTATGACTGATAAGTCCCATCAGTGCGTCATTATCGGCATCGCCGGCGCATCGGCTTCAGGTAAAAGTCTTATTGCCAGTACGCTTTATCGTGAACTGCGCGATCAGGTTGGTGATGAACACATCGGCGTCATTCCCGAAGACAGCTATTACAAAGATCAATCGCATCTGTCGATGGAAGAGCGTGTAAAAACCAACTACGACCATCCCAATGCCATGGATCACAGTCTGTTGTTCCAGCATTTACAAATGATCAAAAACGGCACGCCTATTGATCTCCCGGTCTACAGCTACGTTGATCACACGCGTACGCAAGACACGATTCACATCGAACCGAAAAAGGTCATCATTCTGGAAGGGATCTTGTTGCTGACCGACGCGCGCCTGCGCGAAGCGATGAACTTCTCCATTTTTGTCGATACACCGCTGGATATTTGTCTGATGCGCCGTATCAAACGTGATGTCAACGAGCGTGGCCGTTCGATGGATTCCGTCATGGCGCAATATCAAAAAACGGTACGGCCGATGTTCCTGCAATTTATCGAACCGTCTAAACAATACGCCGATATCATCGTGCCGCGTGGGGGTAAAAACCGCATTGCCATCGATATTCTGAAAGCGAAAATCAGTCAGTTTTTTGAATAATTCGCGCAAATTGTGTACCGTTCGGAACTAACCTGATACGCCCTGAAGCCAGTATGGCTTCAGGTTTTGATGCACGAAAGGAGAAAGTGGCATGCGTCTTTGTGACCGTGATATAGAAGCCTGGCTGGACGAAGGCCGTCTGTCTATCACCCCGCGTCCACCCGTGGAGCGAATTAACGGCGTGACCGTTGATGTGCGTCTGGGCAATAAATTCCGCACGTTTAGTGGTCATACCGCTGCCTATATCGATTTGAGCGGGCCGAAAGACGAAGTCAGCGCCGCGCTTGATCGTGTGATGAGTGACGAAATCGTGCTGGAAGAAGGTGAAGCCTTTTATCTGCATCCCGGCGAACTGGCGCTGGCGGTCACGTTTGAATCCGTCACATTGCCTGCTGATTTGGTTGGCTGGCTCGATGGGCGTTCTTCACTGGCGCGGCTGGGATTGATGGTTCACGTCACCGCACACCGTATCGATCCAGGTTGGTCAGGTCATATTGTATTGGAGTTTTTCAACGCCGGGAAACTGCCTCTGGCATTACGTCCCGGAATGATGATCGGTGCGCTGAGCTTCGAGCCGTTAACCGGCCCGGCCGATCGTCCTTATAACCGCCGGCAGGATGCAAAGTATCGCGATCAGCAGGGTGCGGTTGCCAGTCGTATCGATAAAGACTGAAATTAGGCCGTTCACCGAGGATGCCATGAGAAGAGTTCTTACGACGCTGATGATTTTGCTGGTGGTGGTCGTCGCTGGCCTGTCGGCGTTAGTTCTGCTGGTTAACCCCAATGATTTCCGCAGCTATATGGTGCGGCAGGTCGAAGCACGAAGCGGGTATGAACTGAAGCTGGATGGGTCACTTCGCTGGCACGTTTGGCCGCAGCTCAGCATTCTGTCCGGGCGGATGTCGTTGACAGCGCCTGGTGCCTCCGTTCCTCTGGTCACTGCAGACAATATGCGCCTCGATGTGGCCTTAATGCCGCTGCTGTCGCATCAGCTGCAGGTGGAGCAGGTGATGCTGAAAGGCGCGGTCATTCAACTTACGCCGCAAACCGAAGCGGTTCGAAAAGAGAATGCGCCGGTCGCGCCGCATGAAAATTCGTTACCTGACGTCGCTGAAGATGCCGGTTGGTCGTTTGATATCGCTAATCTGAAGGTGGTGGACAGCATTCTGGTGTTCCAGCATGAGAGTGAAGAGCAGGTCACACTGCGTAATATCAACCTCAAAATGGAACAGGATCAACACCATGTGGCGACAGTTGATTTTTCAGGGCGCATAAACCGAAATCAGCGCGACTTGACGTTGTCGATGAATGCAAACGTCAATGCGTCCGACTATCCGCATCAGCTTACAGCGGATATCACCCAGCTCAACTGGCAGCTGTCCGGTGTTGATTTGCCTACCCAGGGGATTACCGGGCAGGGCAGTTTGCAGGGGATTTGGCGCGAAGATCGCAAGCAGCTTGAACTGAATAATCTTAACCTGCAAGCCAACGACAGTGCCCTGAAAGGGCGCGCTAGCGTCGTGCTGAGTGAACAGCCGAAATGGGTCTTTGATCTCCAGTTTGACAAGCTGAATCTGGAGAATCTATTGGCGCCTCAACCTGTCGCTACCGACGATAAAGCGGTGCAGCAGGGGCAAAATCAGTCTACACAAACGCGTCCTGTTATTGCCTCGAATGTCGATCAACCGGACTATAACGGGCTGCGCAGCTTCACCGCGGATATCCAGCTTAAAGCCAACGCTGTGCGCTGGCGTGGTATGGATTTCACCAATGTCAGTAGCCAGATGCTTAACCATAATGGCCTGCTGGTTATCTCCGCACTGAGTGGTCAAATGGGCGCGGGGCATATTTCGCTGCCGGGTATTCTGGATGTGCGTAAGGGCATGGCGAAAGCCGAGTTCCAGCCACGTCTGGACAACATTGAGATCGGTTCAATCCTCAATGCCTTCAATTATCCTATCGCGTTAACCGGCAATCTGACGATGGCGGGTGATTTTTCCGGCGATAAAATTGATGCTGAAGCATTCCGGCGCAGCTGGCAGGGAACGGCACACATTGACCTGACCAATACTCGCATGGAAGGCCTGAATTTCCAGCAGCTGGTGCAGCAGGCTGTCGAACGCAGCAGTAGCGTCAAAGCCACTGAAAATTATGACAGCGCGACGCGGCTTGATAGCTTCACGGCCGATCTGACGCTGAATGACGGCCAGTTGAAGCTTGACGAGATGAAGGGGCAATCTTCACTTCTGGACCTGACGGGTGCAGGCACCATGGATCTGGTGCAAGAGACGACGGACACGCGTTTCAACGTCCGCGTGTTGTCCGGTTGGGAAGGGGAGGGCAAGCTGATCGACTTCCTGAAAGAAACGCCTATTCCACTCAACGTTTACGGAAAATGGCAGGAGCTAAACTACAGCCTCCAGGTTGACCAGATTCTGCGTAAACATCTGCAAGATGAAGCGAAGCGTCGTCTGAATGACTGGGCGGACAAAAACAAGGATTCGCAAAACGGCAAGGACGTGAAGAAGCTGATCGATAAGCTTTGATCTCTAGCCTGGCAAGCGCGATAAACGCTTGCCCGGCTCTGTTTTACACTTCGTAATCTAAATCATCTTCCCCGCGCAGGGGTATCAACTGCACTTTTAGTACGCGATGGCTTTCGACCTGTAGCGTCTTCAACACGTAATCGCCCACCTGGACCTCTTCGCCCGGCTTCGGAATACGCTGTAGGTATTCCATCAACAATCCGGCAATGGTGTGATATTCACGTTTCTCATCCAGCGGCAGGGGAACATACTGCACCAGATCTTCCAGCGGCATATGGCCGTTAGCCGTCCAGGATCCGTCAGCGTTTTTCTGAATGTCGTGCCGCGCATCTATCTCATCGATTTCGTTCGGTAAATTCCCCGCGATGGTTTCCATCACGTCACTGAGGGTGACCAGACCTTCGACAGAACCAAATTCATCCACCACAAAGGCAAAGTGGGTTCGGGCATTACGGAACTGCTCAAGCGCTGACAGCAGTGGCAAGGTTTCCGGGAAAACCAGCGGTTGACGGACAAGCACGCGTAAATCCAGCGGATCGCCGCGCAAAGATTGTTGCAGCAGGTCAATGATGTGCACCACGCCGAGCAAATCGTCTTCTTCATCGCCGCCTGTGACGACTACACGGGTATGCTGATTCTTATCCAGCAGCGCCCGTATCTGCGCCTCTGGTGAGTTAAGGTCGATATGCTCGATGTCGTGGCGCGACGTCATGATGCTGCTGACGGAGCGCTGATTCAGATTCAATACCCGCTCAATCATCCGTCGTTCTTGCGGGTTAAAAATCTGGCTGTCGTCGTGATCGGCAAGCAGCGAAGCGGATTCGGCGTCGAGTTCGGCATCTTCTTTTTTACCGCTCAACAGGCGCAAAACCGTCTCGGCAGTGCGCTGACGCAATGTCTGATTTGCGGACAGGAATCGGCGTCGATTGAAAATCGCCAACTGATTCAGCGTCTCAATAATGACCGAGAACCCAATCGCCGCGTACAGATAACCTTTAGGAATGGAGAAACCGAAACCATCTGCCACCAGGCTAAAACCAATCATCAGCAGAAAACTCAGACACAGAATGACAATGGTTGGATGGCTGTTCACAAAACGGGTCAGCGCTTTGCTCGCCATGACCATCAGGGTGATGGCGATAATCACGGCGGCCATCATCACCGCCAAGTGATCGACCATGCCCACGGCGGTAATCACGGAATCCAGGGAGAAGACCGCGTCGAGGACCACGATTTGCGCCACGACCGGCCAGAACTTTGCGCCGCGCCGTTGGGTGGGATTATCACTGTCTTTCCCTTCCAGTCGTTCATTCAGTTCGACCGTGGCTTTAAACAGCAGGAACAGCCCACCGAACAGCATGATCAGATCGCGCGCGCTGAAGCTTAAGTCGTGGAAGGTAAAAAGGGGTTTGGTCAGCGTGACCATCCAGGAGATAGAGGCCAGCAGCAGCAGGCGCATCACCATCGCCAACAGCAAACCGGTTACGCGTGCGCGGTCGCGCTGCGCCGGAGGCAATTTATCGGCCAGTATGGCGATAAACACCAGATTATCGATGCCCAGGACTAATTCGATGACAACAAGCGTCACCAGCCCGGCCCAGATTGACGGATCGGCAATCCATTCCATAGTAATTGCAGTACCTTTAGTTATATGACAGTTGTCACACTTCGATCATGGATAATGTGGGCGGAAATTGCAATGCCGGGTTGAGATTTCTCTTAATCGATGCGGGGAAATACCTCATGGTAATAACCGTATTATTTCTGTTGGGAAGTTTAAATTTCTATTTGTGGTAATAATTAGGAAATATCGCACCAGCTAATTTAAGATTGCTATAAGTCAATATGAAGAAATTCCTAAAACCACGAAAGTTTGCGCTTAATATTATTCTTAAAAACGAATATTAGGGCGGATGTCTCCTTGCCTGATATTAGGTTAGCTGCAACAATTCCCGCAGCATCAAATGCTAAATCTTCTTGTTGCTATTTTTGTACTGGTCTTCGGGGCTGAATTTCAATTCGGTCTGGCTGCTAAATGTGCCGGGTATATATATCCGCGGAAACCAGTTTTAAGAGGGTGTCTATCCATAACACATTGTTTCGTCAGTGGATTGGTAACTGAAAGCCAAGGGCGGTAGCGTGCCTGAAAGCGTGTGAATCAGCCTCGATTATTCTGTCAATAGCCAGTGGGTGAATAAGTTTTTTTTAGGAATGATGCCAGTTATATTTCTTTTTGATTAACTGCATTCTGAATGCCAAAACGATCCGCGCTTATTTAAATTGCACAGGATAATTACTCTGCCAAAGTGATAAATAATCAATGATGAAATCCAAAATGAAATTGATGCCATTATTGGTGTCTGTGACCTTGATGAGTGGTTGTACGGTCTTTCCCGGCAGCAATATGTCAACAGTGGGCAAGGATGTGATCAAGCAACAGGATGCTGATTTTGATCTCGACAAAATGGTGAATGTTTATCCATTAACGCCGCGTCTTGTCGAACAATTACGCCCGCGTCCCAACGTGGCGCAACCAAATATGTCTCTGGACCAGGAAATTGCGAGCTACCAATACCGCGTAGGTCCGGGCGATGTCGTCAGCGTGACCGTCTGGGATCACCCTGAACTGACTACCCCTGCCGGACAATATCGTAGTTCAAGCGACACCGGTAACTGGGTCCAGCCAGATGGCACGATGTTCTATCCCTATATCGGCAAAGTTCACGTCGTTGGGAAAACGCTCGCAGAAATTCGTAGTGATATTACCGGCCGCTTAGCGACGTACATCGCCGATCCGCAGGTAGACGTTAATATCGCCGCGTTCCGTTCGCAAAAAGCCTATGTGTCCGGAGAAGTCAATAAATCGGGCCAGCAGGCGATCACTAACGTACCGCTGACGATTCTGGATGCGATTAACACGGCGGGCGGTCTGACCGATGCCGCTGACTGGCGCAACGTGGTGCTGACGCACGACGGTAAAGAAGAGCGCATTTCGCTCCAGGCGCTCATGCAGAACGGCGATCTGAGCCAAAACCGTTTGCTCTATCCGGGCGACATCCTGTTTGTTCCGCGCAATGACGATCTGAAAGTGTTCGTGATGGGCGAAGTGAAGAAACAAACCACGCTCAAAATGGACTTCAGCGGCATGACCCTGACCGAAGCGCTGGGCAATGCGGAAGGCCTCGACATGACGGCGTCTAACGCCAGCGGCATCTTCGTTATCCGTCCGCTGAAAGGCGAGGGCAGTGCCAAAGGCAAAATTGCCAACATCTACCAGCTCGATATGTCCGATGCGACGTCTCTGGTTATGGCAACCGAGTTCCGCCTCCAGCCATACGATGTGGTGTACGTCACCACGGCACCGGTTGCCCGCTGGAACCGTCTGATCAACCAGTTGCTGCCAACCATCAGTGGCGTCCGCTACATGACGGATACGGCGCGCAACATTCATACCTGGTAATCGCGATGTTTAACAAAATTCTGGTGGTGTGCGTGGGGAACATTTGCCGTTCCCCCACGGCTGAACGGCTGCTGAAAAATTACCAGCCCAATCTGATCGTGGAATCAGCAGGGCTGGGGGCGCTCGTCGGTAAAGGGGCTGATGAGCGCGCAACGAACGTGGCGCAGGAACATGACCTCTCCCTCGACGGGCACGTTGCCCGTCAGGTTTCGGGCCGGATGTGTCGGGATTACGACCTGATCCTGGCGATGGAAAAACGCCATATCCATGCGCTGTGTGAACTCGCTCCGGAGATGCGCGGCAAAGTGATGCTGTTTGGTCACTGGGACGGTGAACGCGAAATTCCCGATCCGTATCGTAAAAGCCGTGAGGCCTTTGAGGCGGTTTATACCTTACTTGACCAGTCTGCCCAACAGTGGGCGCAGGCACTGAAAGCTCAGCAGGGATAACAATGACAGAAAAAACAAAACCTTCTGCCGCCCCGATTTCGGGCAGTGATGAAATAGATATTGGTCGTCTGGTTGGGACGGTCGTTGAGGCGAAATGGTGGGTGCTGGGCATTACCGCAGTATTTGCGTTAGCCGCCGTGATTTACACCCTGTTTGCGACGCCAATCTATAGCGCCGATGCGCTGGTACAAATTGAGCAGAACTCGGGCAACTCACTGGTTCAGGATATCGGCTCGGCGCTGGCGAATAAACCACCGGCGTCGGACGCTGAAATTCAGCTTATTCAGTCGCGTCTGGTGCTCGGCAAAACCGTTGACGATCTCGATCTCGACATCGGTGTCACCAAAGATACTTTCCCGATATTTGGTGCCGGCTGGGACAGGCTGATGGGCCGTCAAAATGAAATGGTCAAAGTGACCACCTTTGAACTGCCAAAAGGGGCGGGCGATCAGGTCTTCACGCTTGAAGTTCTTGGGCCAAAACAGTACCAGCTCACCAGCGACGCCGGGTTCAGCGCGCGTGGCGAAGTGGGACAGATGCTGACCAAAAACGGCGTGACCATGATGGTGAGCGACATCAAGGCGGCTGAGGGCGGCAAATTCACCGTCTCCAAATTCTCGATGCTGGGGATGATCAACAATCTGCAGGGCAATCTCACCGTCACGGAAAATGGTAAGGACACGGGTGTCCTGAGCATGACCTTTACCGGTGAAGATAAAGATAAGATCCGCGACATTCTGAACAGCATTACCCGTAATTATCTTGAGCAAAACGTCGAGCGTAAGTCAGCAGAGGCGGCAAAAAGCCTTGCCTTCCTGGCAAAACAGCTCCCGGAAGTGCGCGCGCATCTTGATGAAGCTGAAAACAAGCTGAACGCCTATCGTCAGGATAAAGATTCGGTCGATCTGCCGCTGGAGGCGAAATCCGTCCTCGACTCGATGGTCAACATCGACGCGCAGCTGAATGAGCTGACGTTCAAAGAAGCGGAAATTTCGAAGCTCTACACCAAACGTCACCCGGCGTATCGCACGCTGCTGGAAAAACGTCAGGCGCTGGAAGATGAGAAATCAAAACTCAATAACCGCGTAACGGCAATGCCAAAAACCCAGCAGGAAATTGTGCGTCTGACCCGCGATGTGGAATCCGGCCAGCAGGTGTACATGCAGCTGTTGAACAAACAGCAGGAGCTGAAGATCACCGAAGCCAGTACCGTTGGCGATGTCCGTATCGTTGACCCGGCGATCACCCAACCGGGCGTGCTCAAACCGAAAAAAGCACTGATCGTTCTGGGCAGCATTATTCTCGGCCTGATGCTGTCGATTATGGGCGTGCTGCTGCGTTCCCTGTTCAATCGCGGAATCGAAAGCCCACAGGTGCTCGAAGAGAATGGGATCAGCGTTTACGCCAGCATCCCGCTGTCGGAATGGCAGAAATCGCGTGATAGCGTCAAAACCGTTAAAGGGGTTAAACGCTACAAACAGAGTCAACTCCTGGCCGTGGGGAATCCAACGGACCTGGCGATTGAAGCGGTGCGTAGCCTGCGAACCAGCCTGCACTTCGCCATGATGCAGGCCAAAAATAACGTCCTGATGATGACGGGTGTCAGTCCATCGATTGGTAAAACCTTCGTCTGCGCCAACCTGGCGGCGGTGGTGAGTCAAACCAATAAACGCGTGCTGCTGATCGACTGCGATATGCGTAAGGGCTATACCCACGAACTGTTGGGGACCAACAACGTCAACGGCCTGTCTGAGATTCTGCTCGGCAAAGGCGAGATTGAGCAGTGCGCCAAGCCGACGTCGATTACTAACTTTGACCTTGTGCCGCGCGGTCAGGTGCCACCCAATCCTTCCGAACTGCTGATGAGCGAGCGTTTCACTCAACTGATTGCGTGGGCGAGCAAACATTACGATCTCGTCCTGATTGATACCCCGCCGATTCTGGCCGTGACCGATGCCGCCGTGGTGGGTCGCCATGCTGGCACCACGCTGATGGTGGCCCGTTATGCGGTCAACACGCTGAAGGAAGTGGAAACCAGCCTGAATCGCTTCGAGCAGAACGGCATCGAGGTGAAAGGGGTGATTCTGAACTCCATCTTCCGCCGTGCGACGGGATACCAGGATTACGGGTATTACGAGTACGAGTACAAGTCCGACAGTAAATAACCGCCTGCCTCTCACCGTTACCCTCTGCTCATAAGAAGAGGGTGACAGCGCGATACGTCTTTTCCGCCCTCGCCCCTTGTGGAGAGGGTAGGGATGCAGGGCAAGTAATAAAAACAGCCATTCGGGGAAGAAAATGACAACACAACGCCCTTTGATCTCCATTTATATGCCGACCTGGAATCGTCAGCAGTTGGCGATCCGCGCGATTAAATCGGTATTACGTCAGGACTACGACAACTGGGAAATGATCATCGTCGATGACTGCTCTTCGTCTTATGAGCAGCTGCAGAAGTTCGTTGAAGAGCTGGGCGATACGCGGGTCAAATATGTTCACAATAACGTGAATTCCGGTGCGTGCGCGGTGCGAAACCAGGCGATTCTGCAATCTACTGGCGAGTTCATCACGGGTATTGATGATGATGATGAATGGACGCCAAACCGCTTGTCCATTTTCCTGGCGCATAAGCATCAGCTGGTGACGCATGCCTTTTTGTACGCCAATGACTATATCTGCGAGGGTGAAGTCTACTCCCAACCGGCGAGCCTGCCGTTGTACCCAAAATCACCGTACTCTCGCCGCCTGTTCTACAAGCGCAACATTATTGGCAACCAGGTCTTTACCTGGGCGTGGCGTTTTAAAGAGTGTCTGTTTGATACCGAACTGAAAGCCGCGCAGGATTACGACATTTTCCTGCGCATGGTGGTGGAATATGGCGAACCGTGGAAAGTGGACGACGCCACGCAAATTCTGCATATCAATCACGGCGAGATGCAAATCACCTCGTCGCCAAAGAAATTCTCTGGCTACTTCCATTTTTACCGCAAGCACAAAGACAAGTTTGACCGTGCCAGCCGGAAATATCAGCTTTTTACGCTGTATCAGATCCGCAACAAGCGCATGAACTGGCGCACGCTGCTGACGCTCTTTTCCGTGCGCAACACCAAGCGTCTGGCTGATGGGCTGCGGGGGAAATAATGATTCTGGAAGATTTCCGCGCCAACAGCTGGAGCCTGCGCCCGTGCTGCATGGTTCTGGCGTACCGCATTGCGCATTTTTGCTCCGTCTGGCGCAAAAAAAATGTCCTCAATAATCTGTGGGCGGCACCGATTCTGGTGCTGTATCGCATTATCACCGAGTGCCTGTTTGGTTACGAAATTCAGGCCGCAGCCACTATCGGGCGACGCTTTACCATTCATCATGGTTATGCCGTGGTGATCAATAAATTTGTCGTCGCGGGTGATGATTTCACGATTCGTCACGGCGTGACCATCGGCAACCGTGGTCCGGCGAGTCTGGCGTGCCCGGTGATTGGCAACAATGTCGAACTGGGCGCAAACGTCGTCATGATCGGTGAAATTACCGTGGGGAATAACGTCACTATCGGCGCGGGCAGCGTGGTGCTGGACAGCATTCCTGATAACGCGCTTGTCACCGGTGAAAAAGCCCGTGTGAAGGTCATCAAATGAATATTCTGCAATTTAACGTTCGCCTGGCAGAAGGCGGGGCGGCTGGCGTCGCGCTGGATCTGCATCAACGCGCGCTGCAGAAAGGTCTGCAGTCACGTTTTGTCTACGGCTATGGCAAAGGTGGTAAAAAAAGCGTCAGTCATGATGATTATCCGCAGGTCTTAAAGCAGACGCCGCGCCTGACGTCCATTGCGAACATCGCGCTGTTCCGTCTGTTTAACCGCGATCTGTTTGGCAATCTCAACAGTCTTTATCGTACCGTGACCCGCACCAGCGGGCCGGTGGTACTGCATTTCCACGTATTGCACAGCTACTGGCTCAATCTGGAAGAGGTGGTGGCATTTTGCGAGAACGTGCAGGCGCACAAACCGGACACTACATTCGTGTGGACCTTACACGATCACTGGAGCGTCACCGGGCGCTGCGCATTTACCGACGGCTGTGAAGGCTGGAAAACACACTGCCAGAAATGTCCGACACTTTCTAACTATCCCCCGGTGAAAGTGGATCGCGCGCACAAGCTGGTGGCCGGCAAACGCCAGCTGTTCCGCGACATGCTGGCGCTGGGGTGTACGTTTATCTCGCCAAGCCAACACGTCGCCGATGCGTTTAATAGTCTGTACGGCCCGGGCCGTTGCCAGATCATTAACAACGGTATTGATGTGGCGACAGAAGAAATTCTGGCAGAGCTCACGCCGGTGGCGGTGACGCCCGGTAAACCGAAAATCGCCGTGGTGGCCCACGATCTGCGCTACGACGGGAAAACCAATCAGCAGCTGGTGCGCGACATGATGGCGCTCGGTGACAAAATTGAGCTGCATACCTTCGGTAAATTCTCACCGTTTGAAGGCGCTAACGTCACAAACCACGGATTCGAAACGGACAAGCGCAAGCTGATGAGCGCCCTGAACGGAATGGATGCTCTGGTATTCAGTTCGCGCGTGGATAACTATCCGCTGATTTTGTGCGAAGCGTTGTCCATTGGCGTGCCGGTCATTGCGACTCACAGCGATGCGGCACGCGAAGTACTGGAAAAATCGGGCGGAAAAACCTTCAGCGAAGAGGCGGTTTTACCGCTGGTGCAACAATCCAAGGCAGACATCGCGGAGGCGGTTTTTGGCACTGACCTGGAATCGTTCCGCAACCGCAGCCGTAAAGCGTACAGCGGCCAACAGATGCTGGAGGAGTATGTCTCGTTCTATCAGAATCTGTAGTTATCTGCTGCTTCCGCTTATCTACCTGCTGGTCAACGTCAAAATTGCCCAGCTCGGCGAAAGCTTCCCGATAACCATCGTCACCTTCTTGCCCGTTTTGCTGTTGCTGTACGTTGAGAAAATCAGCCTTAAGAAGCTGATGATTGCACTGGGATTAGGTTTTGGCTTAACGGCCTTCAACTATCTTTTTGGTCAGTCGCTGGACGCGAGCAAATACGTTACCTCTACCATGCTGTTTGTCTATATCGTGATTATTATCGGCATGGTGTGGAGTATTCGCTTTAAAACAATTTCTCCGCACAATTATAGGAAAATCCTTAGGTTCTTTTATATTGCCGTGACGTTCATTGTTGTGCTTGCTGCATTAGAAATGGCGCAAATTATTTTGACCGGCGGCAGTAGCCTGATGGAAATAATTTCGAAATATCTGATTTACAGTAATAGCTATGTTCTGAATTTCATTAAATTTGGTGGCAAGCGAACCACGGCGCTTTATTTTGAACCGGCATTTTTTGCTCTGGCATTAATCTCAATTTGGCTGAGCATCAAACAGTTTGGTATCAAAACCCCCAAGACCGATGCTATGATTCTTGCAGGGATTGTTCTGTCAGGCTCATTCTCTGGGGTAATGACGTTTATCCTGTTTTACCTGCTTGAATGGGCATTTCAGTATCTGAACAAAGACGCGATCAAGAAAAAACTACCGTTAGCAATAATTTCGTTAACCGTATTTTTAGTGGGTATTGTTTTTGCATTTCCCTACATCGCCACGCGTCTGGGTGATTTAGGCACGGAAGGCTCGTCATCTTATTATCGAATTATTGGGCCGCTGGTGATGGTTGGGTATTCTTTAACCCATATCGATGGCGTAGTCAGATTTGGCTCACTTTATGAATATGTTGCATCATTCGGAATCTTTAACGGTGCGGACGTCGGTAAAACCATAGACAATGGTCTGTATCTGCTGATTATTTATTTCTCATGGTTCGCAGTGCTGTTAACGCTGTGGTACATGTTTAAAGTTTTCAAAATGATGATCAATGCCTTTGGCGATAATCAAAACTTTCGTGTGCAGCTTTATCTTTTTACGCCGGTGTCGCTGTTTTTTACCGGGTCAATATTTAGCCCGGAATATGCGTTCTTAATTGTGTGTCCGTTTATTTTGCGTAAAGCGCTCAATATTACGCAGTCATGACAAAGTGGGGTGGTTTATGTTTCTTAGCGTCATTACTGTCGCCTTTCGCAATCACGAAGGGGTAGTAAAAACCTGGCGCTCGCTGCGCAACCTGGCACGCGATCCCAGCCTCACGTTTGAATGGATTGTGGTTGACGGCGGTTCAAACGATGGCACGGCTGAATTTCTCGAAAAACTTAACGGGGAGTTCAACTTACGCTACATCAGTGAGAAAGATAAAGGCATCTACGATGCGATGAATAAAGGCATCGAGATGGCGCAAGGGCGCTATGCCATTTTCCTGAATTCAGGCGATATCTTCCACGAAGACGTGGCGCTGTTTGCGCGTCAACTTGCACGCCAGAAAGACGACGCCATGGTTATCGGTGATGCGCTACTGGATTTTGGTGACGGCAATAAAGTGTGCCGTAGCGCGAAACCCGGCTGGTATATCTATCACAGTTTACCGGCAAGCCATCAGGCAATTTTCTTCCCGACAGCCGGGCTGAAAAAACAGCCCTATGATTTGCAATATAAGGTGTCATCTGATTATGCGCTGGCTGCCAGCCTGTATAAATCAGGTTATCCGTTCCGTCGAATTAAAGGCCTGGTGTCTGAATTCTCCATGGGCGGCGTGTCAACCTCAAATAATCTGGAATTATGCCAGGATGCCAAAAAAGTGCAGCGCAATATATTACGCGTGCCGGGCTTCTGGGCGGAATTATCCTATTTATTCCGTCTGAAAACGACGGGCAAAACGAAAGCCTTATATAACAAAGTCTGAATATAAGGGAAGGTTATGCAGGATCTCAGTGGTTTTTCCGTTCCCAAAGGATTTCGGGGCGGCAATGGAATTAAGGTGCAATTGTGGTGGGCTGTGCAGGCAACATTATTTGCCTGGTCGCCGCAGGTTTTGTATCGCTGGCGCGCTTTTTTGCTGCGAATGTTTGGCGCAAAAATCGGCAAAAATGTGGTTATTCGTCCGTCAGTCAAAATTACGTATCCGTGGAAATTAACGCTCGGTGATTATGCCTGGGTAGGGGATGACGCGGTGTTATACACCCTGGGTGAAATTACCATCGGCGCGCATTCCGTGGTGTCTCAGAAGTGTTATTTGTGTACCGGCAGTCATGATTTTATGAGTCCGCATTTTGATATTAATGCCACGCCGATTGTGATTGGCGAAAAATGCTGGCTGGCGACGGATGTCTTTGTTGCACCTGGTATTACTGTTGGCGATGGCACGGTTATTGGTGCACGCAGCAGCGTTTTTAAATCGCTACCGGCAAATAAGATTTGCCGTGGCAACCCCGCAGTGGTGATACGCGAACGCGTTGAAACTGAATGAATTCATAAGTAGAGGAAAATAAACATGTCTAAAGTCGCTCTCATCACCGGCGTTACCGGACAGGATGGTTCTTATCTGGCGGAGCTTTTGCTGGAAAAAGGGTATGAAGTTCACGGTATCAAACGTCGTGCTTCGTCGTTCAATACCGAACGTGTGGATCATATCTACCAGGATCCGCATTCCGCTAACCCTAAATTCCATCTGCATTACGGCGACCTGACCGACTCCTCCAACCTGACCCGTATTCTGCAGGAAGTGCAGCCCGATGAAGTGTACAACCTGGGTGCGATGAGCCACGTAGCGGTCTCGTTTGAATCCCCGGAATACACCGCGGATGTTGATGCCATGGGCACGCTGCGTCTGCTGGAAGCCATTCGCTTCCTGGGTCTTGAGAAGAAAACCCGTTTCTACCAGGCATCCACCTCTGAGCTGTACGGTCTGGTGCAGGAAATCCCGCAGAAAGAGACCACGCCGTTCTACCCGCGCTCGCCGTATGCTGTCGCAAAACTGTACGCTTACTGGATCACTGTGAACTACCGCGAATCCTATGGCATGTACGCCTGTAACGGTATTCTGTTCAACCACGAATCCCCACGTCGTGGCGAAACCTTCGTGACCCGCAAAATCACCCGTGCGATCGCTAACATCGCCCAGGGCCTCGAGAAAAAACTGCACCTCGGCAACATGGATTCCCTGCGTGACTGGGGCCATGCGAAAGACTACGTGAAAATGCAGTGGATGATGTTGCAGCAGGACAACCCGGAAGATTTCGTGATCGCGACCGGCGTGCAGTATTCCGTGCGTCAGTTCGTAGAGATGGCCGCAGCGCAGCTGGGTATCAAATTGCGTTTCGAAGGCACCGGCGTTGAAGAGAAGGGCGTTGTGGTTTCTGTGACTGGCCATGATGCACCGGGCGTGAAACCGGGCGATGTGATCGTTGAAGTTGACCCGCGTTACTTCCGTCCTGCTGAAGTTGAAACGCTGCTCGGCGATCCAACTAAAGCGCATGAAAAACTGGGCTGGAAACCGGAAATTACGCTGCAGGAAATGGTGTCTGAAATGGTGGCCAAGGATCTCGAAGCGGCGAAAAAACACTCTCTGCTTAAGTCCCATGGCTACGAGGTTGCCATCGCGCTGGAGTCCTGAGAATGACCAAACAACGTATTTTTGTCGCCGGTCATCGTGGGATGGTGGGATCTGCCATCGTCCGTCAGCTTGAACAGCGCGGTGATGTAGACGTCGTGGTGCGTACCCGCGACGAGCTGAACCTGCTTGACGGTCAAGCCGTGCAGGCATTCTTTGCGAACGAACGTATCGATCAGGTGTATCTGGCGGCGGCAAAGGTTGGCGGCATTGTCGCCAACAACACCTACCCGGCGGATTTCATCTACGAAAACATGATGATTGAGAGCAACATTATTCACGCCGCGCATATGCATAACGTGAATAAGCTGCTGTTCCTGGGCTCTTCATGCATTTATCCGAAGCTGGCGAAGCAGCCGATCGCTGAGAGCGAACTGCTGCAGGGCACGCTTGAAGAGACCAACGAGCCCTACGCGATTGCCAAGATTGCCGGTATCAAACTGTGCGAATCCTACAACCGCCAGTATGGCCGCGACTACCGTTCGGTGATGCCGACCAACCTGTACGGTCCGCACGATAACTTCCACCCGAGCAATTCGCACGTGATCCCGGCGCTGCTGCGTCGTTTTCACGAAGCGACCGCGGAAAGCGCGCCTGACGTGGTGGTGTGGGGGAGCGGCACGCCGATGCGCGAGTTCTTGCACGTTGATGACATGGCCGCTGCCAGCATTCACGTGATGGAGCTGGATCGCGAGGTGTGGGCTGAAAACACCCAGCCGATGCTTTCGCACATCAACGTCGGCACCGGTGTGGATTGCACTATTCGCGAGCTGGCGCAGACCATCGCGCACGTGGTGGGCTACAAAGGCCGCGTGGTGTTTGATACCACCAAGCCGGACGGCACACCGCGCAAACTGCTGGACGTAACGCGTCTGCATCAGCTCGGCTGGTACCACGAGGTGTCACTTGAGCAGGGGCTGGCAAGCACCTACCAGTGGTTCCTGGAAAACCAGCACCGCTTCCGGGGGTAAACATGTTTTTAAGTCAGGAAGATTTTGCCACGGTAGTGCGTTCTACCCCGCTGATATCCATCGATTTGATTGTGGAAAACGAGCGAGGGGAGTTCCTGTTGGGTCAACGAACCAATCGCCCTGCGCAAGGGTACTGGTTCGTCCCAGGTGGACGCGTACAGAAGGATGAACGGCTTGAGCGCGCTTTCGAGCGCCTTACGCTGGCGGAACTGGGGCTGGGCCTGCCGATGACGGCAGGCCAGTTTTACGGGATCTGGCAGCACTTCTATGACGATAACTTTTCCGGCACGGATTTCAGCACCCATTACGTGGTGCTCGGTTTTTGCCTGAAAGTGAATCAGGCCGATCTTAATCTGCCTGATTCACAACATGATGATTACCGCTGGCTGACGCCCGATGCTCTGCTGGCAAGCGATAACGTGCATGACAACAGCCGCGCGTACTTCCTTGCAGAGCGTCAGGCTGAGGCACCGGGTTGTAACACGAAATCTTTCAGCCTGAATCAAGGCGGCAAGTCTGGGAATTCTCAGGCGCTTGCTGAAGCAAGTGACTGGGGTGAGCAGACGCGGCCAACGCAGAGTCAGGTTGAAGGATGAAGTGTATGAAGATTTTGGTGTATGGCATCAACTACTCACCTGAACTGACCGGTATCGGTAAATACACCGGTGAAATGGTCGAGTGGATGGCGAGCCAGGGTCACGAGGTGCGGGTCATTACGGCCCCGCCGTACTATCCGGAGTGGAAAGTCGGCGAACGTTACTCCAGCTGGCGCTATCGCCGTGAAGTGGGCAATGCCACCGTCTGGCGCTGTCCGCTGTACGTGCCTAAACAGCCTTCGACGTTGAAGCGTCTGATTCATCTGGGCAGCTTTGCGCTCAGCAGCTTTTTCCCGCTGATGGCGCAGCGTCGCTGGAAGCCAGACCGTATTATCGGCGTGGTGCCCACGCTTTTTTGCACGCCAGGCATGCGCCTGCTGGGCAAACTCTCGGGCGCACGGACCATCTTGCATATCCAGGATTACGAAGTTGACGCGATGCTCGGCCTGGGCATGGCGGGTAAAGGCAAGAGCGGCAACGTGGCCAAACTCGCCAGCGCCTTTGAGCGCAGCAATCTGCATAACGTCGATTACGTCTCCACGATCTCGCGCTCAATGATGAACAAAGCGCTGGAGAAAGGCGTCCCGGCTGAAAAAATGATTTTCTTCCCTAACTGGTCAGAAGTGGCCCGTTTTCGCGATGTAAGTGAGAGCGATGCGCTGGCATTGCGCGCCCAGCTCGGTTTACATGCCGATCAAAAAATCATTCTTTACTCAGGCAACATCGGTGAAAAACAGGGGCTGGAAAGCGTCATCGACGCTGCCGCTCAGTTGAGCAATCAGCCCTGGACATTCGTGATTGTCGGGCAGGGTGGCGGTAAAGCGCGCCTGGAGAAAATGGCCAGCGAACGCGGCCTGAACAACGTGAAATTTTTCCCGCTTCAGTCCTACGAGGCACTGCCTGCGTTACTGAAGATGGGCGATTGCCATTTGGTCGTGCAAAAGCGCGGCGCGGCGGATGCGGTACTGCCGTCAAAATTAACCAACATTTTGGCCGTCGGCGGCAACGCGGTGATCACTGCGGAACCGGAAACCGAACTCGGCCAGCTGTGCGATACCTACCCGGAGATTGCTGTTTGCGTTGAACCGGAATCAGTTCCTGCGCTGGTCGTGGGCATTGAAAGGGCACTCGCTATGCCAAAAGAGAACACGGTGGCACGTCAATATGCCGAACGCACGCTCGAAAAAGAGAACGTGCTTAGCCAATTTATTGCAGATATACGGGGATAAACATGAGTCAAAATAAACTTTACCCGGTTGTGATGGCGGGTGGCTCTGGTAGTCGGTTGTGGCCGCTGTCCCGCGTGCTTTATCCAAAACAGTTCCTTTGCCTGAAAGGGGAACTCACCATGTTGCAAACCACGGTGTCGCGCCTGAACGGCGTGGAGTGCGAAAGCCCGGTGGTGATTTGCAACGAGCAGCACCGTTTTATCGTAGCGGAACAGCTGCGTCAGCTGAATAAGCTGACTGAAAACATCATTCTTGAACCGGCAGGGCGTAATACTGCACCGGCCATCGCGCTGGCGGCGCTTGCGGCAAAACGCAGCAGCCCGGATTGCGATCCCCTGATGCTGGTACTGGCGGCGGACCATGTGATCCAGCAGGAAGATGCCTTCCGCGAGGCGGTTCGTGCCGCGATCCCTTACGCCGAAAGCGGCAAACTGGTCACTTTCGGTATCGTGCCGGATCTGCCGGAAACCGGCTACGGCTACATTCGTCGTGGTGATGTGACGCCGGGCAAAGGCGATAGCGTGGCGTTTAACGTGGCGCAGTTTGTCGAAAAACCGAATCTCGATACCGCCCAGGCGTATGTCGCAAGCGGTGAATATTACTGGAACAGCGGTATGTTCCTGTTCCGCGCGGGACGTTATCTGGAAGAGCTGCAAAAATATCGCCCGGATATTCTGAGCGCCTGCGAAAAAGCCATGGCTGTTGTTGACCCGGATCTGGACTTTATCCGCGTGGATGAAGCCGCATTCCTGGCCTGTCCGGAAGAGTCGGTGGATTACGCGGTGATGGAGCGTACCGCGGATGCCGTGGTGGTACCGATGGACGCAGGCTGGAGCGACGTGGGTTCCTGGTCTTCACTGTGGGAAATCAGCGCACACACGCCGGAAGGCAACGTGCATCACGGCGATGTGATCAGCCACAAAACAGAAAATAGCTATGTTTACGCTGAATCCGGTCTTGTGACCACGGTGGGCGTGAAAGATCTGGTCGTCGTCCAGACCAAAGATGCGGTGCTGATTGCCGATCGCAACTCCGTGCAGGACGTCAAAAAAGTGGTCGAACAGATCAAAGCCGACGGTCGTCACGAGCACCATATTCATCGCGAAGTCTATCGTCCGTGGGGCAAATATGACTCCATCGATGCAGGCGATCGCTATCAGGTCAAACGCATTACCGTGAAACCGGGCGAAGGGTTATCGGTACAAATGCATCATCACCGAGCTGAGCATTGGGTTGTCGTGGCGGGCACCGCCAAGGTGACAATTAACGGCGAGATCAAGCTGCTGGGTGAGAACGAGTCTATTTATATCCCGTTGGGTGCGAAGCACTGCCTGGAAAACCCAGGGAAAATTCCTCTCGATCTGATTGAAGTGCGTTCCGGCTCCTATCTCGAAGATGACGACATCGTGCGCTTCGAAGATCGCTACGGCCGGGTTTAGCGCTAATTAGCCTTTTTCGCGTGGCGGGTGCGCTGATGCTCTGCAACGCGAAATCAAAGGGTTATTCATTTTAAAAATAAAATCTCCTGAACAGGAGAGGGCCGACTGTTGCCTTAAAAAGGGGTCATCATGGAAAAGTTAACCTGTTTTAAAGCCTACGATATTCGCGGCAAGCTGGGCGAAGAGCTGAATGAAGACATCGCGTGGCGCATTGGCCGTGCGTATGGCGAATATGTAAAACCAAAAACAATCGTGTTGGGCGGCGATGTGCGTCTGACCAGCGAGGCGCTTAAGCTGGCGCTGGCAAAAGGGTTGCAGGACGCAGGCGTGGATGTGCTGGATATCGGCCTGTCCGGAACCGAAGAGATTTATTTCGCCACCTTCCATCTGGGCGTTGATGGCGGGATTGAAGTGACCGCCAGCCATAACCCGATGGACTATAACGGGATGAAGCTGGTGCGTGAGGGGGCTCGCCCGGTCAGCGGCGATACCGGTCTGCGTGACGTGCAGCGACTGGCGGAGGCGAATGACTTCCCGCCGGTCAACGAAGCGAAACGCGGCAGCTACACACAAATCGATACGCGCAAAGCGTACATCGACCATCTGCTCGGCTACATCAACGTGGATAATCTTAAACCGCTGAAGCTGGTGATTAACTCCGGCAACGGCGCGGCGGGTCCGGTGGTTGATGCGCTGGAAGCCCGTTTTAAAGCACTGAACGTTCCCGTCACCTTTATCAAAGTCCATAACACGCCGGACGGCAATTTCCCGAACGGGATCCCGAATCCACTGCTGCCGGAATGCCGCGCCGATACCCGTAACGCGGTGATTGAGCATGGAGCCGATCTGGGCATCGCCTTTGACGGCGATTTCGACCGCTGCTTCCTGTTCGACGAGAAAGGCCAGTTTATTGAAGGCTATTACATCGTCGGCCTGCTGGCCGAGGCGTTCCTCGAGAAAAATCCGGGGGCCAAAATCATTCACGATCCGCGTCTGTCCTGGAACACCGTTGACGTGGTGAGTGCCGCAGGCGGTAAGCCGGTGATGTCGAAAACCGGTCACGCGTTTATCAAAGAGCGTATGCGCCAGGAAGATGCCATCTATGGCGGTGAGATGAGCGCTCACCACTACTTCCGCGATTTTGCCTACTGCGACAGCGGGATGATCCCGTGGCTGCTGGTGACGGAGCTGCTGTGCCTGAAAGGCCAGACGCTGGGTGAGCTGGTGCGTGACCGTATGGCGGCCTTCCCGGCGAGCGGCGAGATCAACAGCAAGCTTGAGAAGCCTGCAGAAGCGATCGCCCGCGTGGAGCAACATTTTGCACCGCAGGCGCTGGAGATTGACCGCACCGACGGGATCAGCATGGCGTTCCCGGAGTGGCGTTTCAATCTGCGCTCGTCCAATACGGAGCCCGTTGTGCGTCTGAACGTGGAGTCGCGGGCAGACACGGCGCTGATGGAGGCGCGAACACAGGACATTCTGGCGCTGTTGAAACAGTAATCCTTGCCCCCTTCCGCTGGAAGGGGGAACCCGAAAACAGGACCAACGATGACAAATCTAAAAAAGCGCGAGCGAGCCAAAACGAATGCATCGTTAATTTCTATGGTGCAGCGTTTTTCTGACATCACCATCATGTTCGGTGGGCTGTGGGTGGTATGTAAGGTCAGCGGGCTGCCGTTTTTATACATGCACCTGTTGATGGCGCTGATTGCGCTGGTGGTATTCCAGATGATCGGCGGCATGACGGATTTCTACCGTTCGTGGCGCGGCGTCAAAATCACGACAGAACTGATGTTATTGCTGCAAAACTGGACGCTGAGCCTGATTTTCAGCGCCGGTCTGGTGGCCTTTAGCAGCGATTTCGATAACAGCCTTATGACGTATCTCTGCTGGTATCTGCTCACCAGCGTTGGGTTAGTGGTCTGCCGATCGCTGATCCGCTTTGGCGCGGGCTGGCTGCGTAATCGCGGTTATAACAAGCGCTTTGTCGCCGTCGCGGGCGATTTGCCGGTGGGACTGGCGCTGCTGGACAGCTTCCGCAAAGAGCCCTGGCTGGGGCTGGACGTGGTGGGTGTTTATCACGATGCAAAACCGGGCGGTGTGCCGTCTGAATGGGCGGGCAATATCGAACAGCTCGTTGAAGATGCGCGGGCCGGGAAAATCCATAACGTCTATATCGCGATGCCGATGAGCGAGGAACGCAGTATTCGTAATCTGATGCGCGAACTGGCTGACACCACCTGCTCGGTGAGTCTTATTCCTGACGTGTTTACCTTTAACATTTTGCATTCCCGTGTTGAAGAAGTTAACGGCGTGCCGGTGGTACCGCTGTACGACACGCCGCTTTCCGGCATTAACCGTGTCCTGAAACGTCTGGAAGATATCGTACTCGCTACGCTGATTTTACTGCTTATTTCGCCGGTACTGTGCGGGATAGCGCTGGCGGTCAAAGTCAGCTCGCCCGGCCCGATTATCTTCCGCCAGACGCGCTACGGCATGGACGGGAAGCCGATCAAAGTGTGGAAGTTCCGTTCCATGAAGGTGATGGAAAATGACAGTGTGGTGACTCAGGCGACGCAAAACGATCCGCGTGTCACCCGCGTGGGTAACTTCCTGCGCCGAAGCTCGCTGGATGAGTTGCCGCAGTTCATCAACGTGCTGACCGGTGGAATGTCGATTGTGGGGCCACGTCCGCATGCGGTTGCGCACAACGAAGAGTATCGCGCGCTCATTGAGGGCTACATGCTGCGCCATAAAGTGAAGCCAGGCATTACCGGCTGGGCGCAGATTAACGGCTGGCGCGGTGAAACGGACACGCTGGAAAAAATGGAAAAACGTATTGAGTTCGATCTGGAGTACATCCGCGAGTGGAGCGTCTGGTTCGATATCAAAATCGTATTCCTGACGATCTTTAAGGGCTTTGTGAATAAAGCGGCTTATTAAATGCCTTCCTCACCAGGCTACATTGTTTGCCATTTTGCACCCGTGCAGCGCTCAACATTCCCACGTACGCGCCGGATGTTGTGTACTGACGGTGTTCAAACTGGCTGCGCCAGTATCGCCTCTGAGAAGGTATGAAGGAACAGTCATGAGCTTACGTGAAAAAACCATCAGCGGCGCCAAGTGGTCGGCTATCGCCACGGTGATTATCATCGGCCTCGGGCTGGTGCAGATGACCGTACTGGCACGCATTATTGATAATCATCAGTTTGGTCTGTTGACCATCTCGCTGGTGATTATCGCCCTGGCCGATACGCTGTCGGATTTTGGTATCGCCAATTCGATTATCCAGCGCAAAGAGATCAGCCACCTTGAACTGACCACGCTTTACTGGCTGAACGTTGGGCTGGGGATTGTGGTCTGCGTTACGGTGTTTTTGCTGAGCGGGTTGATTGGCGACGTGCTGAATAACCCCGACCTGGCGCCGCTGATCCGCACGCTTTCGCTTGCCTTTGTGGTGATCCCGCATGGACAGCAGTTCCGCGCATTAATGCAAAAAGAGCTGGAGTTCAGCAAAATCGGCACGATCGAAACGACCTCGGTGCTCGCGGGGTTCACTTTCACCGTCGTGAGTGCGCATTACTGGCCGCTGGCGATGACGGCGATTCTGGGTTATCTGGTCAATACCGCCGTGCGAACCCTGCTGTTCGGCTATTTTGGCCGGAAGATCTATCGTCCAGGATTGCATTTCTCGCTGGCGTCAGTCTCTTCTAACCTGCGTTTTGGTGCGTGGCTGACCGCTGACAGCATTATCAATTACGTAAACACCAACCTCTCTACGCTGTTTCTGGCGCGCATTCTCGGTGCCAGCGTGGCGGGGGGGTATAACCTCGCTTACAACGTGGCGGTCGTCCCGCCGATGAAGCTGAACCCCATTATCACCCGTGTTTTGTTCCCGGCGTTTGCCAAAATTCAGGACGATACCGAGAAGTTGCGCGTCAATTTCTACAAGCTGCTGTCGGTGGTGGGGATTATTAACTTCCCGGCGCTGCTTGGGCTGATGGTGGTCGCCAATAATTTTGTTCCGCTGGTGTTTGGCGAGAAGTGGAGCGGCATTGTCCCGATTCTGCAATTGCTCTGCGTTGTCGGTTTGCTGCGTTCCGTCGGTAATCCGATTGGCTCGCTGCTGATGGCAAAAGCGCGCGTTGATATCAGCTTCAAATTCAATGTGTTCAAAACGTTCCTGTTTATCCCGGCGATTGTCGTCGGTGGTCATATGGCAGGCGCGATTGGCGTGACGCTTGGCTTCCTGCTGGTGCAAATCATCAATACCGTTCTGAGCTATTTCGTGATGATCAAACCCGTGCTGGGCTCCAGCTATCGTCAGTACATTCTGAGTTTATGGTTGCCGTTTTACCTGTCGCTGCCGACGCTGGCGGTGAGCTATGGCCTGGGCGTTGTACTCAATGGCCATCTGCCGCTGGGAACGCTGCTGGCGACGCAAATTGCTGCCGGTGCGCTGGCCTTTGTGGGGATGATTGTGCTGTCCCGAAACGCGCTGGTGGTCGAAATGAAACGCCAGTTTTGCCGTAGCGAGAAGATGAAAACGCTGCTTCGTGCAGGCTAATTATTTCTCCCTCTCGAGTCGGAGAGGGCCGGGGTGAGGCCACTGCGCCGCACCCCATGGATCCAGAACCCCTTTAAGAGGTCATTATGAAATTACTGATTCTTGGCAATCATACTTGTGGCAACCGTGGCGATAGCGCCATTTTACGCGGGTTGCTGGATGCCATTAACACACTTGCGCCAGAAACCGACGTTGATGTGATGAGCCGCTATCCGGTGAGCTCATCGTGGTTGCTTAACCGCCCGGTGATGGGCGATCCGCTCTACAGCCAGATGAAAGAGCATAACAGCGCGGCAGGTGTGATGGGCCGTGTGAAGAAAGTGCTGCGTCGTCGCTATCAGCACCAGGTGTTGCTCTCGCGTGTGACCGATACCGGCAAGCTGCGCAATATCGCTATCGCCCAGGGCTTTACTGATTTTGTCCGTCTGCTGTCGGGCTATGACGCGATTATTCAGGTCGGCGGGTCGTTCTTTGTTGATCTGTACGGTGTGCCGCAGTTTGAGCACGCGCTGTGTACTTTTATGGCGAAAAAACCGCTGTATATGATTGGTCACAGCGTGGGGCCATTCCAGAATCCGCAGTTCAACCAGCTGGCAAATTATGTCTTTGGCCATTGCGATGCGCTGATTCTGCGTGAGTCTGTCAGCCTCGACTTGATGAAACGCAGCGATATCGACACCTCAAAGGTGGAGCACGGCGTGGATACCGCCTGGCTGGTGGATCATCAGGTTCAGAATTTTGAGCCGAGCTATGCGGTTCAGCACTGGCTGAACGTGGTCGGACAGCAGAAAACTGTCGCCATTACGCTGCGCGAACTGGCACCGTTTGATAAACGTCTGGGGACCACTCAGGCCGCATATGAGAAAGCCTTTGCAGAGGTGGTGAATCGCGTGCTCGATAGCGGCTATCAGGTGCTGGCGCTGTCGACGTGTACGGGTATCGACAGTTACAACAAAGATGACCGCATGGTGGCGTTGAATCTGCGTCATCTCGTTAACGATCCGTCGCGCTATCACGTGGTGATGGATGAACTGAACGATCTGGAAATGGGTAAACTCCTTTCTGCCTGCGACCTGACTGTGGGTACGCGTTTGCACTCCGCGATTATTTCGATGAATTTTGGCACGCCAGCCATTGCGATCAATTACGAACACAAATCAGCGGGCATCATGCAGCAGCTGGGGATGCCGGAGATGGCGGTGGATATTCGCCATCTGCTCGACGGCTCGCTTGGGGCGATGGTGGGCGATACGCTGGGGCAACTCCCTGCCATCAACGAACGTCTGGCGGTGGCCGTTAAGGCCGAACGTGAAAACGGAATCGGGATGGTGAAATCCGTGCTCGACCGCATCGGGGAGGGGAAATGAAGGTTGGTTTCTTTTTACTGAAATTCCCGCTGTCGTCAGAGACGTTTGTGTTGAACCAAATCACCGCGTTTATCGATATGGGATATGACGTGGAAATTATCGCCCTGCAAAAGGGCGATACGCAAAACACGCACGCAGCCTGGACGGAATATGGTCTGGAAGCAAAAACGCGCTGGTTGCAGCATGAACCCCAGGGGCGACTGGCGAAACTGCGCTACCGTGCGAGCCAGACGCTGCGCGGAGCCTTTCGCGCGTCCACCTGGAAAGCGCTGAATATCTCCCGTTACGGTTCTGAATCGCGCAATTTGATTCTGTCGTCGATTTGCGGACAGACAACTAAGCCGTATCACGCAGACGTCTTTATCGCCCATTTCGGTCCGGCGGGCGTTACCGCCGCGAAACTCCGCGAACTTGGGGTGATTGACGGTAAAATTGCTACTATTTTCCACGGGATTGATATCTCCAGCCGGGAAGTGCTTAACCATTACACGCCTGAATATCAGCAGCTGTTCCGTCGTGGCGATATGATGCTGCCGATCAGCGACCTGTGGGCGGGTCGGCTGAAAAACATGGGCTGTCCCGGTGAGAAAATTACCGTATCGCGGATGGGCGTAGACATGGAACGCTTTACGCAGCGCGCGGTAAAAGTGCCCGGCAAGCCACTGCAAATTATCTCCGTTGCGCGTCTGACCGAGAAAAAAGGGCTGCATGTTGCCATTGAAGCCTGTCGTCAGCTCAAAGCCCGTGGCGTGGATTTCCACTATCGCATTCTCGGGATTGGCCCGTGGGAGCGTCGGTTGCGCACGCTTATCGAGCAATATCAGCTTGAAGGTTACGTCGAGATGCCGGGTTTTAAGCCCAGCCACGAAGTGAAAGCCATGCTTGATGACGCCGACGTATTTTTACTTCCGTCGGTGACCGGTGCGGATGGCGATATGGAAGGTATTCCCGTCGCGCTGATGGAGGCGATGGCGGTAGGAATCCCGGTGGTATCGACCGTACACAGCGGGATCCCGGAACTTATCGAGCCGGGCCATTCCGGCTGGCTGGTACCCGAAAATAACGCGCTCGCGCTCGCCGACAGGCTGGCCGCTTTTAGCCACATCGAGCAGCAGGAGCTGGTTCCTGTGCTACGTAATGCACGACAAAAAGTCGAAGCCGAATTCAATCAGCAGGTAATTAATCGTCAGTTAGCGAGCCTGTTACACACGCTTTAACGCCGAGGAAATATGCTGAAAAAACTCACCCGACGCACGTTTGTTACGTCCTGTACGCTGCTGGCCGCCGCGCCGTTACTCCATTCTCGCGTGGCGCGTGCTGCTGGCAGCGGGGCGGTTAATATCAGCCAGTACAATCCTAAAGACTGGATTGCCTCTTTTAAGCAGGCTTTCTCTGAGAGCGATACGGTTATCGTTCCTGCCGGATTAACCTGCGAAAATATTAACACCGGTATTTTTATTCCCGATGGCAAAACGCTGCTGATCCGCGGTGCGCTGACCGGCAACGGACGCGGGCGTTTCGTCCTTCAGGAAGGCAGCAAAGTGATCGGCAAAGGGAAAGGGCGCACCGAAAATATCACCCTGGACGTGCGCGGCTCTGATTGCGTTATCCAGGGGCTGGCGATGAGCGGCTTTGGGCCGGTGACGCAAATCTATATTGGCGGTAAAAAGCCCAGAGTGATGCGTAATCTGCTGATCGACAATATTACCGTTACGCAGGCGAACTACGCGATTTTGCGACAAGGCTTCCACAATCAGGTGGACGGCGCGCGCATAACGAACAGCCGCTTTAGCCATCTACAGGGCGATGCCATTGAGTGGAACGTGGCCATCAACGACCGCAATATTCTGATTTCTGACCATGTTATCGACAACATTAACTGTACGAATGGCAAGATTAACTGGGGTATTGGAATCGGCCTGGCGGGAAGCACCTATGACAATGATTACCCTGAGAAGCAAACCGTCAAAAACTTTGTCGTCGCGAACATTACGGGAAGCAACTGTCGACAACTCGTACATGTCGAAAACGGTAAACATTTTATTATCCGCAATGTAAAAGCGAAAAATATCACCCCTGACTTCAGTAAAAAGGCGGGAATCGATAACGCTACGGTGGCTATTTACGGATGTGATAATTTCGTTATTGATAATGTCGATATGGTTAATAGTGCAGGAATGTTAATTGGTTACGGGGTGATTAAAGGCGACTATTTGTCGATACCTCAAAACTTTAAGCTCAATGACATTCGACTCGATAACAGCCAGCTTGATTATAAACTGCGCGGCATTCAGATCTCATCCGGCAATGCGACGTCGTTTGTCGCCATCACCAACCTTGAAATGAAACGCGCAACGCTTGAACTGCATAACAAGCCCCAGCATCTCTTTTTGCGAAATATCAATGTCATGCAGGAGGCGGCTATCGGCCCTGCACTGAAGATGAACTTTGACCTGCGTAAAGATGTTCGTGGCAAATTTATGGCTAAGGACGAAACCCTGCTGTCGCTGGCAAACATCAAAGCTGTGAATGAAAAGGGGCAGAGTTCAGTGGATATTGATAGGGTTGATCAACAGGTGGTGAACGTTGAGCGCCTGAATTTTAAGCTTCCGAGCAGATAATCACCGTTTTTGCAATTTTGCGATTAATCCGTAGCAAAAATGTGAGCTATTCGGACAACCGCTACTGTAAGTTGTGGTTAGAAGGCGTAACATTCATCCAGATATGAACCAAATCTTGCTGGCGAAAACAGGTTTAATAGCTATAATTCTGCAACCATTTTAAGGTGGAAGAAATAATGATTAATTTGAAAGCAGTCATTCCGGTAGCGGGCTTAGGCATGCATATGCTGCCAGCCACAAAAGCGATTCCAAAAGAGATGCTACCGATCGTCGACAAGCCGATGATTCAGTACATCGTTGACGAGATTGTTGCTGCAGGGATCAAAGAAATCGTTCTGGTAACCCATTCCTCTAAGAATGCGGTCGAAAACCACTTTGACACGTCTTACGAACTTGAAGCGCTGCTTGAGCTGCGCGTTAAGCGTCAGCTTCTGGCCGAAGTGCAGTCTATCTGTCCGCCAGGCGTGACCATCATGAACGTTCGCCAGGCGCAGCCGTTGGGTCTGGGGCACTCTATTCTTTGTGCTCGTCCTGTGGTGGGTGATAATCCGTTTATCGTTGTACTGCCAGATATCATTCTGGATAATGCTTCTGCCGATCCACTGCGTTACAACCTTGCCGCGATGGTGGCACGTTTTAACGAGACGGGCCGTAGCCAGGTGCTGGCAAAACGCATGAAAGGTGACCTTTCTGAGTACTCTGTCATCCAGACTAAAGAACCGCTGGATTCGGAAGGGCAGGTCAGCCGTATCGTTGAGTTTATCGAAAAACCCGATCAGCCGCAGACGCTGGATTCCGACCTGATGGCCGTTGGCCGTTATGTTCTCAACGCTGATATATGGGCAGAGCTTGAAAATACTGAACCTGGTGCCTGGGGACGCGTACAATTAACCGATGCTATCGCTCAACTATCGAAAAAACAGTCAGTTGACGCGATGCTGATGACGGGCGACAGCTACGATTGCGGTAAGAAAATGGGCTACATGCAGGCATTTGTGAACTACGGTCTGCGTAACCTGAAAGAAGGGCAGAAGTTCCGTAAAAGCATTGAGACGCTGCTAGCAGAGTAACTTTTACCGGCTTCCACTCATAACGGCAGTGAGCATTTTGAGCAGGCATGAACTCTCATTATGATTACTGCCGTTTTTTTATTAAAAAAAATCAATAATAACAGCGAGTTCTCTGTATTTTTTTTGGACGTATCAGATAAGATTTTTGCTTGTTTCTGTCTCTGAGAAGAACGACAATTAAGCCCATATTTAAGTTCGTTCCATAATAGTTATTGCTGACGGTAAGCGCTGAACTCCCAACATTAAGATTATACTCAGTACATTGGTAGCTGTTAAGCCACGGGCGGTAGCGTGTCATTTTCTGCATACAGCCTACTGACGGTTGCATATCAGAACATCCATACTTCATTTCGATATTTTTCAACAGCGGATTAGATAACGTGAAAATTCTTGTTACTGGCGGTGCCGGCTTTATCGGTTCTGCGGTTATACGACATATAATTAAAAATACCCATGACGAAGTGGTCAATGTGGACAAATTGACGTATGCCGGTAACCTGGAGTCGCTTGCCGAGATCAGCGATAGCGAACGCTATGCATTTGAGCAAGCCGATATTTGTGATAAGACCGCTATGGAGCGTGTTTTTGCCATCCATAAACCTGATGCTGTGATGCATCTTGCCGCAGAAAGCCACGTGGATCGTTCCATTACTGGGCCTGCAGCTTTCATTGAAACCAATATTGTCGGGACGTACGTTTTGCTGGAAGCCGCTCGCGCCTACTGGTCAGCTCTCGATAGTGAATCGAAAATTCTATTCCGTTTTCACCATATCTCTACAGATGAAGTCTATGGCGATCTCCCACATCCGGATGAGCATCCGACATCAACCGAGCTACCGCTGTTCACTGAAACAACGGCTTATGCGCCGAGCAGCCCGTATTCCGCGTCTAAAGCATCAAGCGATCACCTGGTTCGCGCATGGCTGCGCACCTATGGTTTCCCGACCATTGTGACTAACTGTTCGAACAACTATGGCCCGTATCACTTCCCTGAGAAGCTGATCCCGCTGGTAATTTTGAATGCCCTGGACGGTAAAGCGTTGCCTATTTATGGCAAAGGCGATCAGATCCGCGACTGGCTGTATGTCGAAGACCATGCCCGCGCGCTTTACACTGTCGTCACTCAGGGTAAGCCGGGTGAGACCTACAATATCGGTGGGCATAATGAGAAGCAGAACCTTGACGTGGTGCATACCATTTGCGATCTGCTGGACGAGATTGTGCCAAAAGACGGATCTTACCATGACCAGATTACTTACGTTGCGGACCGCCCAGGTCATGACCGCCGCTATGCGATTGACGCTCACAAAATTTGCGAAGAGCTGGGTTGGGAACCGCAAGAGACCTTTGAGAGCGGCATTCGGAAAACTGTTGAGTGGTATCTCAGTAATCAGGATTGGGTGAACAACGTTAAAAGTGGCGCCTATAAAACATGGATTGAGCAGAATTACGGGGAACGTCAGTAATGAATATTCTCCTTTTCGGCAAAACAGGGCAGGTGGGTTGGGAACTGCAACGTGCTCTGGCCCCGCTAGGCAATCTCATTGCCCTGGATGTTCATTCCAAAGATTTCTGCGGTGATTTCAGCAACCCAGAGGGTATCGCCCAAACGGTTCGTTTGATTAATCCTGATGTCATTGTCAATGCTGCCGCCCATACAGCGGTAGATAAAGCTGAATCAGAACAAGAATTTGCCCAACTACTGAATGCAACCAGCGTTGAAGCGATTGCGAAAGAAGCGGCGCAGATTGGAGCCTGGGTGGTCCATTACTCAACGGATTACGTCTTCCCGGGTGACGGTGAAACGCCGTGGCAAGAAACCGATGCAACCGCACCATTAAACGTCTACGGGCAAACGAAACTAGACGGTGAAAAGGCGTTGCAGGCGCATTGCGCGAAGCATCTTATTTTCCGTACCAGTTGGGTCTATGCAGGCAAAGGCAATAACTTTGCGAAAACAATGCTGCGCCTGGCAAAAGAGCGAACTGAATTGTCAGTGATTAACGATCAGGTCGGTGCACCGACAGGAGCTGAACTGCTAGCCGATTGTACGGCTCACGCCATTCGTACCGCGCTGGTCAAACCGGAAGTAGCAGGTCTCTATCATCTGGTAGCATCGGGTACTACGACATGGTTTGACTATGCCGCTCTGGTGTTTCAACAGGCCCGGGAAGCAGGAATCGAATTGGCGATTGAAAGGCTGAATGCCGTTACTACCTCTGCTTATCCGACGCCGGCAAAGCGCCCACATAACTCACGGCTCAATACCGATAAATTCCAGCGCAGGTTTGACCTCGTACTGCCGTCATGGGAAGTTGGCGTGAAACGGATGCTCACTGAGCTATTTACCGCTGAAATGGTTTAACATTTTAAAATGTCCTGAAGAGGGCATTTTGCGTTTATAGAGAAAAATGATGACTACGCGTAAAGGTATTATTTTAGCCGGTGGTTCCGGTACTCGTCTTTATCCTGTCACGATGGCAGTGAGCAAACAATTGCTGCCTATCTATGATAAGCCAATGATTTATTACCCGCTTTCCACACTTATGCTGGCGGGTATTAAAGATATCCTTATCATCAGTACTCCCCAGGATACGCCACGTTTCGAGCAGTTGCTCGGTGACGGTAGCCAGTGGGGCCTGAATCTGCAATATAAAGTTCAGCCAAGCCCTGATGGATTGGCACAAGCCTTCATTATTGGTGAGGAATTTATTGGAGAAGATAGCTGCGCGCTAGTCTTAGGCGATAACATTTTCTATGGCCACGATCTGCCAAAACAGTTACAAGTGGCCCTGAACAAAGACAACGGTGCAACTGTGTTCGCCTATCATGTCAACGATCCTGAGCGTTACGGTGTGGTTGAGTTTGATAAAAGCGGGACGGCTATCAGTCTTGAAGAAAAACCGCTTGAACCTAAGAGCAATTATGCAGTTACCGGGCTCTATTTCTACGATAACGATGTGGTTGAGATGGCTAAAAATCTGAAGCCTTCTGAGCGTGGTGAGCTGGAGATTACTGATATTAACCGTCTCTATCTGGAGCAAGGGCGTTTGTCGGTTGCCATGATGGGGCGCGGGTATGCATGGCTGGATACCGGTACACATCAGAGCTTGATTGAAGCCAGTAACTTCATCGCGACTATTGAAGAGCGTCAAGGGCTTAAAGTCTCTTGCCCGGAAGAGATTGCGTATCGCAAAGGTTTTATCGATGCGGAGCAGGTAAAAAAACTGGCAGAACCACTGAAGAAAAATGCTTATGGCCAGTATCTGCTGAAAATGATTAAAGGTTATTGAGCTATGAACGTTATTAAGACTGACATTCCAGATGTACTGATTTTTGAACCAAAAGTTTTTGGTGATGATCGTGGTTTTTTCTTTGAGAGTTTTAATCAGAACGTCTTTGAGGAAGTGGTTGGGCGCAAGATCGAGTTTGTGCAGGATAATCACTCTAAATCATGCAAGGGTGTACTACGTGGACTGCATTACCAAATGGAACCACATGCGCAGGGTAAGCTTGTGCGTTGCATCGCTGGGGAAGTCTTTGATGTAGCAGTTGATATTCGAAAAAAATCACCGACTTTTGGGCAGTGGGTTGGAGTGAATCTTTCTGCTGAAAATAAGCGACAGCTGTGGATTCCAGAGGGGTTTGCCCACGGTTTTGTTGTGTTGAGTGAAACGGCTGAGTTTGTATACAAAACAACCGAATATTATCACCCTAAATCCGAAAGAAGCATTATATGGGATGATAGAATTATTAATATCCTATGGCCAATAGATAGTATTCCTCTATTATCGGTTAAAGATAGTCAGGCATTACCATTTTCTTCAGTGGAATAAATATTAAAGATGAGTCAACAAACTAAAATTAAAGAAAATATTGCGTATTATTTACCTCAATTCCATTGTATACCAGAAAATGATCTGTGGTGGGGGAAAGATTTTACCGAGTGGGTACAGGTTAAAGCGGCAAGAAAATATTTCAAAGGTCATGAAATACTTCAACCTGAAGATGGGAATTATTATGATCTTTCCGATGTATCAGTTATAGAAAAACAATATAAATTAGCACGTGAGCATAGTATTACTGGGTTTTGTATGTGGCATTACTGGTTTGGTAATGGTGATAAGTTACTTGAAAAACCAGCTGAATTGATTCTCAATAGTAATATTGAAGTTAGGTATTGTTTTGGTTGGGCAAACCACTCATGGTGGAATAAAAAAATCAATAAGTTGCTTAAGGAGCAAACTTATCCAGGGAAAGAAGACCAAATTAAGCATATTGAATATCTTTTGCCATTTTTTAAAGACGAAAGATATATTAAAATAAATGGAAAACCTTTATTTCTAATTTTTAAAGTCTATGAGATTCCAGATGCAAAAAATTGGTTAAATAACTTTAGAGAAATTGCTAAATCTTTTGGTATTAAAGATTTATACATAATTGGTGAGTTTTCGAAAGAGAGTGATATCGAGGAGTTCGGTCTAGATGCTGTAGTAAACTCCAGAGGAATGTTTAAAAGTCGATCTTTTATAGAGAAGGTACGTGACAAATTAATTCATAAAAAGATCATTTCAGAAAAATGGTTTAGTCCTAGAAAATACTCTTACTCAAAACTATCTAAAGGTTTTAATGAAGGTGTAACATCAAATAAAGTTCTGCCTGTCATTATCCCTCGTTGGGATTCAACTATCCGTCATGGAAAAAACGGATGGTTATTACAAGGTTCCACGCCTATAAGTTTTGAGAAACATGTTAAAGATGTCAAACATATTCTTGAAAAACGAAAGTTTGATGACAGAATTGTGATTATAAAATCCTGGAATGAATGGGCAGAAGGGAATTTTATTGAGCCTGATAACATAAATGGCCAGAAATATCTAGATATAATTAAGAAAGAGTTGATCTGTAATGATTAAAAAAATTGCACAGACAATCTTCGCTTTACTTGGATTATCATCAATTAAAAGAAAGCTTTGGAATTTGAATTTTAACAGAAAACGCAAGACTGATTTTGTCAAAATTTCTCTCAATGCTAATATCAGAAGAAGCTTTCTTGAAAGCAATATAGCTGTGCTGGGCGATGCAGAAATTATTGCGAGCAGTGTGGGACGCGGTACTTACATAGGTAGTAGTAGTAAAATACACATGACGAGGGTTGGACGATTTTGTTCTATTGCAAAGAATTTGAATATAATTTCAGGGAATCATCCCACTAACACATTTATTTCAACTCATCCTATGTTTTATCTCTCTGGTAATAGTACGATAAAAAATATGGGACTTGATGTTCTTGAAGAATCGACATATCCAGAGTTTGCTTATGCAGATGATAGTTGCCATTATGTAGTTATTGGGAATGATGTGTGGATTGGCCAGAATGTTTCTATTATTAATGGTGTTACTATTGGTGATGGAGCCATTGTGGCTACTGGGTCTGTGGTAACAAAGGATGTGCCGCCTTTTTCTATAGTTGGTGGAGTACCTGCAAAAGTATTAAAAATGCGATTTGATCCCGATACCATAGAATATCTGCTAAAAACGAAATGGTGGGACATAGATATAGAAGAACTTAAGAGTAATGCACAAAGCTTTGAATGTATCCAAAAATTCAAGAGTTATCATCAGAAATGATAAAGCAAAATGCACTATCTAACCTCGCATCAAGACTCTGGGGAATCCTCTCACTATTTTTATTTGTTCCATTTTATATAAAATATCTGGGAAGCACTGGATTTGGTTATATAGCATTTTATAATACACTCTTGGCTCTTTTCGCATTTGCTGATTTAGGATTTTCGGCTGCGATTACGCGTGAGTTTGCGCGTCTTTCCAGCGGTGATCCGGAATCTGAAGCAAAAAAAGCAAATCTTCTGCATTCTTATCAAATAATTTATCTGGTGATTTCTATAAGCGTTGCATTTTGTATCATTTACGCTTCGCCATGGATAGCACATCAATGGCTCTTACCCAACAGTGCATTTGAAGTTAAGACGCTTGTAATTTTCATGGGGACATGTATAGCTATTCAGTTGCCAACTAATCTTTACGTTGGTGCTCTTATGGGAGCTGAAAAACAGGTTCTCGCAAATGGATTGCAAATTCTATGGGGCATTATTCGTAGTGCAGGTGTAATACCTGTTTTGATATTTGTATCAAACGATGTAAATACATTCTTTATATGGCAATTGCTTTGTAATGTTGTTTATTTATTGGCGTTATACTATTTTGTTTGGAAATATCTGCCAGTAAGCTCGAGGCGTTTTGATTTAGCAATTATTAAGAAAACATATCACTATGCATTTGGTATGGCTGGTATGAGTCTACTTGCTTCTTTTGCTACACAAATAGATAAAATCATAGTAAGTAAAGGTTACTCGATAGAGTCAGTTGGTCACTATAGCCTTGCAAGCACTTTGTCGCTTGTCCCACTGATTTTAATCACAACATTGGCTAAAGCAGTTTTTCCAAAATTCACTCGATTGCATGAACAAAAATGTTATGATGAATTAAAGGATTTTTATCTCCTTTTAACGAAATTAGCAGTGGTTATCCTTGTGCCCCTTTCATTTATATTTGCCTTTTTTGGATTCACCCTAGTTAAAGTATGGACAGGTTCTGATGTAGTTGCTAACAGTATTCAATATGTAATCGTGTTTTTAGTATTGGGGCAAATGCTTCAATCATTAACAGTTTTACCATTTCATTTATCATTGAGTTTTGCATATATAAGAATAAATTTAATATTCTCATTTTTAATGATCATTGTGAGTCCCATCATATACTATTTATTTCTGACTGGGTACGGTATAACAGGAGTCAGTATATCTGTATTTATTACTATAGTAACAGTATTTGTTCCTTACATGTACTTATTACACCAAAGATTATTAAACGCGACATTCACTTTATGGTTTAAACTAAATATCATAGTTTTAAGCGTTTGCGGGTTAATAATATATATGTTTTCAGTAATGGATTGGCTTGATTCGAATAGTATACTTAAATCTACGTACCATGCGTTTTTTGCATGGTTAGCAATGTGCATTGCTTCGATGTTAGCAACCGGTATGCGAAACAAAAAAACAATAATTTATGTGCTAAATTCGCTGCGATAAAAATTTTCTGAAGTTGTGATTGAGGTAATTATGTTGTTTTTTGCTATGCTGGCAATAAGTTTTATTGTTGTCTATGTAGTTGGGTTTCGTCAAAAAGATGCCAGAACGTATTTAACAGTTTTCTTTATCACATATTTGTTTATTTTAAGTGTAATGTGCATCAATTTTTATCTTTTAAAATTCACAGATAATAATCAATTAATTTTCCCAGATGAAAATTTATATGTTAACGATCATACTTCAACATTATTATTCTCGTATTATGTTCAATTTGTGGAAAGCTATTTTGGACTAGATGTTGTTCGTGCAATTAATGTTGTAGTCTTTAGCATTTCATTATCAATGTTATCCTCAGAAATAATTGTTAGAGTAACGGGGAAACAAAAGCAGCTTGTTTTGATTTTTTCGATATTAGGAAGTATTGTTGGTGGCTATTGGGCTTTCTTTATTTTGAAAGAGGCATTCAGTGTTGCTGCATTATCAATGTTGATAATTTCCCAAATCCGCCAGAATCGTACTTATTTTATCATCTCGGTATTATTACTTGCATTTGCAAGGGTAGAGTTATTGGCTCTATACATTGGTGTAAGTATTTTATTTATATTGAAATCAAAAATCAAACCAATGTATTATTTGTCTATATTGTTTGCTATTTTATTTTTTGTATTGTTTATGAGCTCTGAAGCATCTTATTCACTTAAATTGTTTACATTATCAAGACGTTTTGGTGAGGAAGATTTTAAATTTGACGATGTAGCGATTAGTGTCAGTCATTTAAAATTACTACCATTCTTATTATCAGAGCCTTATCAGCAGGCATTTTTGACGAATATAAATAGTAGTTTTAACCCTTTTCTCGAACTGAATCCTCTGGTGTTTATACAAAGAATCTATAATTTAATGGCCTTCATTGTTTTCGTAATGTGTTTACGAGGTTATTTGTTGAAGGATAAGCTTTATACATTTACATTTATTATTGTTTTTGGAGTTTTATGTACCCACTCAGTGTATCGATATTTAAATACAATACTAATTCCGTTAACTTTGTATTTTATCTATCTACAGTGGCTCATTAAACAAAAGGTATGATTTTGGAAAAAATAACCATTATAATTCCAGCTTATAATTCATCGCAATATTTAAATGATGCATTAGAATCTGTTGTCAATCAGAGGTTGCCTGACTACGAAATAATTGTTGTAGATGATGGCTCAACTGAGTCAGAAAATAAACGTTTAAAAGAAATATTAGCTAATTATGACCATGCTAAACTAGCAACCAAAAAAAACGGTGGAGCTGCATCAGCAAGAAACTTTGGGGCAAAAAATGCAACTGGAAAGTATCTTGCTTTTCTTGATTCAGATGATATTTGGTTGGAGAATAAAATCAATTCGCAATTACAAATTCTTAAAAATGATAATGACGTCGGTCTTGTCGTTGGAAATATTGTTGTTGCAGATGATAAGCTAAAGGTCAAGTATAAAGCATATAAATATATACCTGACGATGGACAAAGTGCCATTAGAGATTTCTTTCAAGGGCGTATAGTAATGAATACCCCTACAATTCTTTTGCGAAGAGAAATTTTCGAAGAGAATGGTGGTTTTCCTGAGGATCTTCAATATCGAGAAGACCACTATTTCCTTATGATGATAGCTAAATCTTCCAAAATTGTGTGCGATGAAAAATGTCTAACAGTTAGGAGAGAGAGAGCTGGTAGTTTGAGTTCTGTTGGAGATGTTTACACTGAATTAGGTAAACATACCCCCTTTTGGATAAAAAGCCAGCAACAGTTTCCATTTTTGAATATTGAGCAAGCAAAAAAAAATCTATTAATCAAACTTTTCATCTTTTATCTACGCAATGACAGAAAAAAAGACATTGAAAAAATAACCTCATACATTGAAAGCGTAGATAAAAAATACTTTATTGCGTTTACTCTTCTGAGTAAAACTGCATGGGCTGTAAAATTTCTTTATAATTTCAGGAATAAAATAAAAAATGCTCGTTTATAAAATTCAAAGAGGAATTTCAAGGCTAATATTTATAATGAAATTTCTTTACTGGAAGATTTTATATAGAAAAGGGATCTTTTTTCCATTGTATTATATTTCATGCATTGACTCCGGTGCGATAATAAAAAATATCAATGGGAAGTTGATTTTTAAAGGGAAGTTTGTTAGTCGTCGAAATTTGTCTATCAATGTTAATAATGGTACCTTAATAATAGGGAAAGATGTGTTTTTCAATCAAGGTGTAAGTATAAATTGTCAAGGAAGGATAAGTATTGGCGATTATACTATTCTTGGAGAGGACGTTAAAATGTATGATCATAATCATCGATTTGCATTAGATTCTCTTACTAAGGACCTTGATTTTAAGATAAAAGATATTCATATTGGTAATAATGTTTGGTTAGGGTCAAATGTAGTAGTTTTAAGCGGTGTGACTATAGGGGATAATTCCGTAGTAAGTGCTGGGAGCGTGGTACGCGAAAATATTCCCTCAAACATGATCTTTAAAGATGGTGAATATATTAAGATTGTTAAGAAAGGGAGTTTCTGACATGAATGATTTATATGTATCCGTGGAAAGAAGATATAAGTTATTCGCTGGGGTTTACTATGTTCAGGGTATTGAAGATTCACGTTTTTTCGAACGCTATTTAGATTGTTTTAGCAAAGTTAATGTAATTGCGCGAGTTGAAGTTGTAAATGAAAAACCAATCGGTTTTAAAGTTTTCACACATGGTAGTATTCAGATAGTTCCAATTATAACAGCAGGCACAGGTATTTTAAATGTTTTCAAAATTATTCAGTTGATCATAAAAATTAAAAAAAATAAAAATGTATTGATTTTAAGAACGCCTGGAATTTTATCTTATTTACTTTCTCTGTATTCTATCTTATTAAAATTAAAATTTAGTCTTGAAGTCGTTACTAATCCTTTACAGGAAGCGAGTAACCTTACAAAAAATGAACTTCTCAAGTTTGTTTTTGTGAAAACGTTCACCTCAATTTTTAAACTGCAATTAAGATATTGTAGTTATGCTTCATTTGTCACTAAAAATGAAATTCAAAATAATTTTTTGACGTCGAAAGAATGTACAAGTAATAAATTTAATAACTATTATAGCAGCATAATTTTGGATGATAGTGATATTATCAATAGCGAGGCTTTTGAAGCACGTTTATCGCGATTTAATGCTAATAAAGAAAGGCATCTTATTTTTATCGGTGTACTCGACAGGCCATTTAAAGGGTTAGACATTTTTATTAGAATTATAGCTGATTTGCCTGAAGAATATCATGCGACGGTTATTGGTGATGGTATTCTACTTGAAAGCTATAAACAAATGGCTGCGACTTTAAAAATTTCACATCGAATAAACTTTAAAGGTTACATCGCCGATAAAAAAATCAAACAACATATTATGACTTCGGCTGATATTTTTGTTTTAACCTCGCGTAGAGAAGGCTTACCACGAGTTGTGATCGAGGCTATGGCATGGGGTCTTCCTTGTTTTTGCTCAAATGTATCGGGAGTGTCTGAGTTAGTAAGACAAACATGCATTTTCCCAGTTGAGGATGTTGACACTGCACGAGAAATAATAATGCGACAAACACCCGATGAACTGGCTAATTTAAGCAGGGAAAATTTAGATAGTTCGTTGCAATATAAAAATTCAGTATTAAAGACTCGGCGAATGGATTTCTATAAAAAGGTAATTTGCAGTGAAAATTTTACATTTAAGTAAGTTTTATAAACCTTACTCCGGTGGTATTGAGCAAGTTGTTGCTGATATTTGTGATGGTTGTAATTCAGATGGCATCGAATCTGCTGTTTTATGTGTAAATCATGAAAATAATGATGAGATTTATTTTGTCAATGGCGTGAAGGTTTATTCATACAAATCTAATCTTCATTTTGCATCAGCCGACATTTCTATTGGATATGTTAATGGGTTAAGAAAAATAATTGATGATTTTGATATTCTCCATATACACCTTCCTAATCCGTTGGCGAATCTAGCTGCTTTTGTTGCTAATGAAAAAAATAAAAAAATAATTCTTCACTGGCATAGCGATATTGTAAAGCAGAAAAAGTTAAAAGTTCTCTACAAACCACTCCAAACATGGTTATTGAATCGTGCTGATGCAATTATTACTACGACTCCGGTTTATGGCGAAAACTCCAAGGACCTAGCTAGATACAAGGAAAAAATTGTCGTTATACCAATTGGGATTAATCCAAACAACTATCATATAGATATACAAAAAGTTCAAGAAATTAAAGAAAAATATCAAAATAAAAAAATTATATTTTCATTGGGGCGACTTGTATATTATAAAGGATTTGATTTTTTAATTGATGCTGCCGAAAAATTACCTGACGATTATATCGTCCTTTTAGGGGGTAATGGTGAGGAGAAGCGAAATCTCATTAAACTGATTGAGACGAAAAAACTTCAGGATAAAGTCATTATGCTGGGTTTTGTAAAAGACGAAGATTTGCCCTCTTATTATACGGCCTGTGATGTTTTTTGCTTACCATCTATTGAGAAATCTGAAGCATTTGGGGTTGTGCAATTAGAAGCATTTCTATTTAACAAGCCTGTGGTATCGTGTTCTATACCAGACTCCGGAGTTAGTTGGGTCAATAAAAATAACGTTTCTGGTTTTGTTGTTGCTCCAAAGAATGCTGACGCTCTCGCAGCGGCATTACACAAAGCTGTGGAAAACGCAGATTCCTTTACAGGTTTGAAAGATTATTTCGAAGATAATTTTAATGCAAATGTAATGGCCTCACGTACACGCGCATTGTATGAATCGTTACTTTAGATACTTAGGTCTATTATGTCTAAAATAAATATTATACCAGTCGTATTGTCTGGGGGGACGGGTTCACGCTTATGGCCACTATCAAGAATGGCGTACCCTAAACAATTTCTAAATTTATGTAGTTCTAATACATTACTTCAGGATACATTACTTAGAATAAATGATCTTAATATTAATAAAAATATAGTTATTTGTAACGAAGATCACCGTTTTGTTATTGCTGAGCAATTAAGAGAAATTGATCAACTTGAGAATAGTACCATTATTCTCGAACCGCTTGGAAAAAATACTGCTCCAGCGATTGCTCTTGCGTGTTTTTCTGCTCTGAACAATAATCATTCCGAAGATGGTGAGAATTTATTGCTCGTTCTTGCCGCTGACCATGTTATAACAGACCCTGAGCGATTTCTCACTTCAATTAATCAATCTATTCCATATGCAATTAATGATAAGCTAATAACATTTGGCATAGCACCACATAAGCCTGAAACAGGTTATGGTTATATTAAAAGAGGCGCTCAGCTGAGTAATGATGTCTATAACGTAGATAATTTTGTTGAAAAGCCTGACCAAGCGAATGCACAAGCTTATATTCAGTCAGGTGATTATTTCTGGAATAGTGGGATATTTCTATTTAAAGCTTCCGTTTATTTATCGGAACTTGAGAAGTTCGAGCCGGAAATATTTGAGATATGTAGAAAATCTATGCAAGATGTTTCTCATGACTTGGATTTTATCAGGCCTCAGAAAGAAATATTTTCACGGTGTCCTTCAAAATCTATAGATTATGCCGTGATGGAACATACGACTGCTTCAGTGATGATGACTACCAGTATGAAATGGAGTGATGTAGGCTCATGGACTTCACTATGGGAGACACTTGATAAAGATCAGAATGGGAATTTTATCAAGGGGGACGTGATTACACGGAATACAACTAACTGTTTCGTGCAATCAGAACAAGGATTGGTAGCGACAATTGGCATAGAAGATCTTATCGTAGTTAACACTGCAGACGCAGTTCTGGTTTCTAGTAAAAACCATGTCCAAGATGTAAAGGTTATTTATGAGAAACTTTTCGCTCAAGGGAGAGTGGAATGTATTAATCATAAAACCATTTATAGACCATGGGGGTTTTATACCATTATTGGCACAGGAAATGGATTCCAAATACGTCGTCTTAATATTAAACCTGGTTGTAGTATTGATGAACAAGTTCATTATCACCGTGCAGAGCACTGGATTGTTGTACAAGGTATAGCCGAGGTGACAAAAAATGATGAGTTGATTGTTTTAAAAGAGAATCAATCAACTTATATATCTTCCGGTACTACGCATATAGTCAGAAATTCGGGAGAATATCTCCTTGAAATTGTCGAAATCCAGACTGGGCTCTCCCTTACTGAAGATGATAATCATCCTTCTTTTAAACGGAATTAATAATGGATACTAAAATAACGATTTCAAATTCAAAAATTGAATTTGGAACTAGTGGTGCTCGTGGCTTAGTAGTAGATTTTTCAACAGAAGTGGTTTTTTCTTTTGTCCTTAATTTTATTAAGCACATGGAACAGAGCTATTCATTTTCATCTGTCGCAATCGGTATTGACAATAGACCTAGTAGTTATTCAATAGCACAGGCTTGTGCTTCTGCGATACAAGAAGCTGGTTATAATGTTGAATATTATGGGGTGCTCCCGACGCCTGCACTGGCGCTACAAGGCATCGCTCACAAAATACCTTCTGTTATGGTGACCGGCAGCCATATACCATTTGACCGAAATGGCCTAAAATTTTACACTCCAGAGGGTGAGATTAATAAACAAGACGAACTGGCTATTTGCAATAATTCTTTTGAGTTTGAATTTAAACCTATTGATTTTCCTAAATTATCAGAGTCATCAAAAGCAAAAGATTTTTACATTGAAAGATATACTAAACTTTTTCCTGAAAACTTCCTTTTAGGGAAGAAAATTGGTATTTATGAGCATTCGAGCTCAGGAAGAGATGTCTATTCCAAACTGTTTACAAGATTGGGTGCTGAAGTAACATCTTTGGAACGCAGCGATATTTTTGTGCCAATCGATACTGAAGCTGTGAGTATTGTTGATCGAGATAAAGCGCGGGGATGGTCAAAACGTTATGGTTTTGATGCTATTTTTTCTACTGATGGTGATGGTGATCGTCCACTGGTCGCGGATGAAAGTGGTGAATGGCTTCGTGGTGATATCCTTGGATTGCTTTGTGCTCATGCACTTAACGTTGAGGCTATTGCTATCCCAATAAGTTGTAATTCAGCTATTGAAAAATCTCAGTATATCTCCAAGGTCATTCGTACTAAAATTGGTTCACCTTATGTAATTGATGCTTTTTCTTTATTATTACAAAATCATCGTACCGTAGCAGGCTTTGAAGCGAATGGCGGTTTTTTGCTTGGTAGCGGTATTCATTTTAATAACGAATTTCTTCAGGCATTACCGACCAGAGATGCTGTATTACCATTTTTAATGCTGATGTATCTTGCACAAACAACCCCGATTTCTACACATGTACTGCAACTTCCCCAGCGATATTCTGCATCAAACCGTGTTACTGATTTTAGTAAAGAGAAATGTAATTCAGTTCTTCACTCCGTTCTAAATAATCCTTCTGATTTTATTTCTAAGGTTTTAGGTGTAACTGTCGAGGTTGAGGGTATTGATCAGACTGATGGCATCAAAATGGCTTTGAGTTCTGGTGACTTTGTACATTTGCGACCATCCGGAAATGCTCCTGAGTTTAGGTGTTACACGGAATCAGCAACTGTTGATAATGCTGAATTTAACCTAAAGAAAATTATCGATTTTTTAGAACATTACAATAAAGATATAGAATCATAATTTTTAGTTGTTCTTAATAATATGTTTGTTATTTATCCAATTCTTGTCTTTTAGTTCATCTTGCACTATCAAGTCTTACATTACCTGAGTTAACATCAAAGATACATTCAAGCCGCGCATAAGTCGCGGTGACCACACCTGACAGGAGTATGTAATGTCCAAGCAACAGATCGGCGTTGTCGGTATGGCAGTGATGGGGCGCAACCTGGCGCTCAACATCGAAAGCCGCGGTTATACCGTCTCCGTTTTCAACCGCTCCCGCGATAAAACCGAAGAAGTCATCGCTGAAAATCCGGGCAAGAAGCTTGTTCCTTTTTACACGGTCCAGGAATTTGTTGAATCCCTGGAAACACCACGTCGTATCCTGTTAATGGTGAAAGCAGGCGCTGGCACTGATGCTGCTATCGATTCCCTGAAGCCGTACCTGGATAAAGGCGACATCATTATTGATGGCGGTAATACCTTCTTCCACGACACTATCCGTCGTAATCGCGAACTGTCTGCTGAAGGCTTCAACTTCATCGGTACGGGTGTGTCCGGTGGCGAAGAGGGCGCTCTGAAGGGCCCATCCATCATGCCTGGCGGTCAGAAAGAAGCGTATGAATTAGTTGCGCCAATCCTGACGAAAATCGCTGCTGTCGCGGAAGATGGCGAACCGTGCGTAACCTACATTGGTCCAGACGGTGCGGGTCATTACGTTAAAATGGTCCATAACGGCATTGAATACGGCGACATGCAGCTGATTGCAGAAGCCTATGCTCTGTTGAAAGGCGGCCTGAATCTTTCTAACGAAGAGCTAGCGCAGACGTTCACTGAGTGGAACAATGGCGAGCTAAGCAGCTACCTGATCGATATCACCAAAGACATCTTCACTAAGAAGGACGAAGACGGAATCTACCTGGTTGACGTTATCCTGGATGAAGCTGCTAACAAAGGTACCGGTAAATGGACCAGCCAGAGCTCTCTGGATCTCGGTGAGCCACTGTCTCTGATTACTGAATCCGTGTTCGCACGCTATATCTCTTCCTTGAAAGAGCAGCGTGTTGCAGCATCTAAAGTGCTGTCTGGCCCGCAGGCGAAGCCTGCTGGTGATAAAGCTGAATTCATCGAGAAAGTCCGTCGCGCACTGTATCTGGGCAAATTGGTTTCTTATGCTCAGGGCTTCTCACAATTGCGTGCCGCTTCCGATGAGAACAACTGGGATCTGAATTACGGTGAGATCGCGAAGATCTTCCGTGCGGGCTGCATCATTCGTGCCCAGTTCCTGCAGAAAATCACCGATGCTTATGCGGAAAATGCGAATATCGCCAACTTGTTGCTGGCTCCGTACTTCAAAAAGATCGCTGATGACTATCAGCAAGCGCTGCGTGATGTTGTTGCCTATGCGATTCAGAACGGCATTCCTGTTCCGACCTTCTCTGCAGCTGTTGCCTATTACGATAGCTATCGTTCAGCCGTGCTGCCAGCCAACTTGATTCAGGCGCAGCGTGACTACTTCGGTGCGCACACATACAAACGCACTGACAAAGAAGGTGTGTTCCACACCGAATGGCTGGATTAATCTGATTTAATTGAGTCCCAAAGCATAGCCCGGTGATAATTTCCGGGCTTTTTTATGGCGTTAATGCCCTTATTTCGCTGCGTTATCCCCTTTCACTGCATTTTCTCAAAACAGAATGCTGTTTTTTCACACATTAATTCAAAGGGCTTTGCCTTGACAGCAGATAAACATAAGAGGTAAAAACCTCAACAGTTGTTTATTGTGGCGGTGCTGTTAATGCCTCCTGAAACTCATACTTGAAGAAGTTGAAAGAATGAAAATTACAATCTCCGGTACAGGCTATGTTGGTCTTTCTAACGGTATTTTGATCGCGCAGAACCATGAAGTGGTCGCATTGGATATCGTGCAGGCTAAAGTGGATATGCTTAACCAGAAGATCTCTCCTATTGTTGACAAAGAGATCGAGGATTATCTGGCGAATAAACCGCTTAATTTCCGCGCTACGACCGATAAAGAAGACGCATACCGCGGCGCAGATTATGTGATTATCGCTACGCCAACTGATTACGATGCAAAGACAAACTACTTCAACACGTCCAGCGTAGAAGCCGTCATCAACGATGTGACTGCGATTAACCCTAATGCCGTGATGATTATCAAATCGACCATTCCAGTGGGCTTTACCCAGTCCATCAAGGAAAAATTAGGCATTGATAACGTCATCTTCTCACCCGAGTTTTTGCGTGAAGGCAAAGCGTTGTACGACAATCTGCATCCATCGCGCATTGTCATTGGTGAACGTTCTGAACGTGCCGAGCGTTTTGCAGCGCTATTGCAGGAAGGGGCTATTAAGAAAAACATTGATGTGCTCTTCACCGATGCGACAGAAGCCGAGGCGATAAAACTGTTCGCTAATACCTATCTGGCGATGCGCGTGGCGTACTTCAACGAGCTGGATAGCTATGCGGAAAGCCTGGGACTAAACACCCGTCAGATCATCGAAGGGGTCTGCCTGGATCCTCGCATCGGCAATCACTATAACAATCCTTCCTTCGGCTATGGTGGTTACTGCCTGCCAAAAGATACCAAACAGTTGCTGGCGAACTATCAGGCGGTGCCAAACAATCTGATTTCAGCGATTGTTGATGCTAACCGTACGCGTAAAGATTTTATCTCTGACTCTATTCTGGCGCGACAGCCTAAAGTCGTTGGGGTTTATCGCCTGATTATGAAGAGTGGTTCGGATAACTTCCGCGCCTCTTCAATTCAAGGGATTATGAAGCGTATTAAGGCAAAAGGCGTTCAGGTCATTATTTATGAACCGGCGATGAAAGAAGATGAATTCTTCCACTCGCGCGTCATCCGTGATCTGGATGCCTTCAAAAAAGAAGCCGATGTCATTATCTCTAACCGTATGGCGGAGGAGTTAGCAGACGTCGCGGATAAAGTGTATACACGCGATCTTTTCGGAAGCGATTAAGTCACTTATTTAGCGTGTAAAAAAGCCCGGCATTGCCGGGCTTTTTGTTTTATTACACCTTGTAAAAATTACGGTACCAGTCCACGAAATTCTTCACACCGTCTTTGACGGTCGTTTGCGGCTTGAAGCCGATCACTTCAAACAGTGCTTTGGTGTCTGCGCTGGTTTCCAGAACATCACCTGGCTGGATAGGCATCATATTTTTCTGCGCTTCTTTGCCCAGCGCTTCTTCTAGTGCGGTGATGTAATCCATCAGTTCGACAGGGGAACTGTTGCCGATATTATAGACGCGATACGGAGCTGAACTTGTGGCAGGCGATCCGGTTTCGACAGTCCATTCCGTATCGGCCTGCGGAATAACATCCTGCAAACGAATGATGGCTTCGGCAATATCATCAATATAGGTGAAGTCGCGCTTCATCTTGCCGTAGTTATAGACATCGATACTATTACCTTCGATCATCGCCTTTGTGAACTTGAACAGGGCCATATCCGGGCGACCCCATGGGCCATATACCGTAAAGAAGCGCAGCCCAGTCGTTGGCAAGTTATAAAGATGGGAATAAGTATGCGACATCAACTCGTTGGCTTTTTTGGTCGCTGCATACAGTGACACTGGGTGATCCACTGAGTCATCGGTAGAGAAGGGCATCTTGCGATTAAGGCCATAAACCGAGCTGGAGGAGGCATAAAGCAGGTGTTGAACCTGATTATGTCGACACCCTTCAAGCACGTTCAGATGACCAATGAGGTTAGCATCCGCATAAGCGTGCGGATTCTCCAGTGAATAACGTACGCCAGCTTGAGCCGCCAGATGGATGACGCGGTCAAATTTCTCGTTGGCAAACAGTGCTGCCATTCCTTCACGATCGGCCAGATCAAGCTTATGGAAAGTGAAGTTCTCAGATGTCAGCAGATTCAATCGGGCTTCTTTCAGACTGACATCGTAGTAATCATTAAGATTATCAATCCCGACAACCTGATGACCTGCGTCCAGAAGGCGTCCGCTAACATGGAAGCCGATAAAGCCTGCTGCACCGGTGACCAGAAATTTCATATTCATCCTCTGTATTAACATATAACGCTATTCGTATAGCATAAACCGTTAAGCGTCATCATACTCCTAAGCCGGAAGTAAGCAAAACTTCGCCAGTCAGCAGATAACTCACAGGATTCTTATAGAAAATTTGCCAACAAGCGATACACTAGCTAAATATTATTTTTGCGTAGATATTTCGTTAAGGATTATATGTCCCAGAACAGCAATAATGAGGTCAGAAGTCAAAATGACCCAGAACAGATAGATTTGATTGATTTGGTGATGCAACTATGGCGTGGGAAGTGGACAATTGCTGCATTTGTGGTAGTCGCGATAGTGTTTGCCGGTGTATACATCAGCACTGCCAAAGAGAAATGGACTTCTAGTGCGATTATCACTCAGCCAGATGCTGCACAGATTGTTACCTATACCAACGCCCTTAACATTCTTTATGGCTCCTCTGCTCCAACCATGTTGGATACTCAACTCCGTGTTGTTGGACGTTTTAATTCTGCTTTCTCTGCGTTAGCGCAGTCGCTAGATAATCAGGAAGCTCCTGAAAAATTAACCATTGATGCGGCTGTTAAAGGCCAGCCATTGCCTCTGAGCGTCTCCTACGTTGGCGAGTCTGCTGAAGCTGCGCAGAAACAATTGGCACAGTATATTCAACAGGTTGACGAGCAGACGGCTAAAGAGCTTGATGTTGACCTTAAAGACAATATTAAGCAGCAAATCAAAACCCTGAATGATTCTCTGGAAAACCAGGAAAAAGTGGCTCAGGAACAAAAAGAACTGCGAATCAAACAAATCGCCGAGGCGGTGAAGTTCGCTCAGGCGGCGAAAATCACTGCACCGCAAATCCAACAAACGCAGGACGTCACGCAGGACACCATGTTCCTGCTGGGTAGCGAAGCGCTGAATTCCATGATTCAGAATGAGTCAACCCGTCCACTGGTTTTCTCCCCCGCTTATTATCAGACAAAACAAAACTTGCTGGATATCCAAAATCTGAACGTTGACCCGGCAACTATCCATGCCTATCGCTATGTAATGAAACCGGATCTACCTATTCGCCGCGACAGTCCGAAAAAAGGTATTACATTAATTCTGGCCATACTGTTGGGCGGCATTATCGGTGCTGGTGTGGTGCTGGGTCGTAATGCGTTACGCAACTACACACCAAAGCATTAAGTCAGTTTCTCTCGATAAAAAGAGAAAGGCATAAAAGAGAAGACCGGGTTTCCCCGGTCTTTTTTTATTTGTGTCGCTGGCGTAAATTCTCAATGACAGCCGTTAAATCCAGCTCCTGATCCTGCAACAGGACGAGCAGGTGATACATCAAATCAGATGCTTCGTTTTTTAACTCTTCGCGGTCGTTGACCGTTGCCGCCAGTGCGGTTTCAACCCCTTCTTCGCCCACTTTCTGCGCAATACGTTTGGTGCCGCTGGCATACAGTTTCGCGGTATATGAGCTGTCCGGATCGGCCGTTTTGCGCTCAGCCAGCAGTTGCTCAAGCTGATAGAGGAACAGCCACTGGTGGCTGGCATCGCCAAAGCAGCTGCTGGTCCCCAGATGACAGGTTGGGCCAACAGGGTTAGCCAACACCAGCAACGTATCGTTATCGCAATCGGGAGTCACACTGACCACGTTCAGAAAATTACCGGAGCTTTCACCCTTGGTCCATAGACGCTGTTTAGTGCGCGAGAAAAAGGTCACTTTCTTGCTGTCGAGTGTTTGCGCTAATGCCTCCTGGTTCATGTAACCCAGCATCAGCACTTCGCCAGACACCGCGTGTTGCACAACCACCGGCAATAATCCGTCAGTTTTTTCCCAGTCCAGTTGCGCCCGTTGTTGTTCAGTTAACATAACCTAATCTCCACGCCCTGGCCGGCCAGGTACGTTTTTAACTCACCAATATTGATAATCTGTTTGTGGAATACCGATGCGGCTAACGCGCCGTCAACATCCGCATCGCGGAAGGCTTCGAGAAAATGCTCCATGGTTCCCGCGCCGCCGGAGGCGATCATTGGCACATGGCACACGGCCCGCACTTTCTTGAGCTGCTCCAGATCGTAGCCGTTACGCACGCCATCCTGGTTCATCATATTCAGCACGATTTCGCCTGCGCCGCGTTTTTGCACTTCCTGCACCCAATCCAGGGTTTCCCACTGCGTCACGCGAGTACGGCTTTCATCGCCCGTGTATTGGTTAACGTGGTACTTACCGGTTACGTCGTCATACCAGGTATCAATCCCCACGACGATACACTGCACGCCGAAGCGCTCTGCAAGACGCGTGATCAGTTCCGGGTCTGCCAGGGCAGGGGAGTTGATGGAAATCTTATCTGCCCCAAACGAGAGGATTTTTGCCGCGTCGTCCGCAGACTTGATTCCGCCAGCGACGCAGAAGGGAATATCAATCACTTCGGCAACGCGTGCAACCCAGCTTTTATCAACCACACGGCCATCGCTTGATGCGGTGATATCGTAAAACACCAGCTCATCTGCGCCTTCTTCTGCATAACGTCTTGCCAGCGGCACGATATCGCCAATGATTTCGTGATTGCGAAACTGTACGCCTTTCACTACCTGACCGTCGCGCACGTCAAGACAGGGGATTATCCGTTTTGCCAGCATTGAATTGCCTCCGTCACAGTAAACTTTTCTTCCAGTAAGGCACGCCCAACGATTACCCCACGTACGCCTGTTCCACGCAATGCAGCGATATCGGCTAAATCACCAATTCCACCCGATGACTGGAAAGCCACCTGCGGGTAACGCGCGCAGACCTCTTCGTACAATGAAACATTCGATCCCGCCAGCGTGCCGTCGCGGGAAATATCCGTGCACAGCACATGCTTCAGCCCAACGGGCAGATAAATTTCAACCAGTTCTTCCAACGTCACGCCGGAGTTTTCCTGCCAGCCGCTGACCGCGACCTGCTTGTTCCCCTGGTCGTCGATACGCACGTCGAGCGCAAGTACCAGCGCATCCGCGCCAAAACGACGGAACCAGCCTTTGACCATTTCAGGATCGTTGACCGCCGTAGATCCCACCACCACGCGTGCGACGCCGGCCTCAAGCAGTGCAGCAACATCCTCTTCAGTGCGCACGCCGCCGCCAACCTGCACGGGAACGTCAACACCTGAAACGAGCGACTTCAATAACGTAATCTGGCGTTTGGCCGGGTCTTTCGCGCCGGTCAGATCCACCAGATGTAAGACTTCTGCGCCCTGCGCCGCATAATCCTGCAAGCGTGGGAGCGGGTCGTTTCCGTAATCGCGCTGCTGGCCGTAATCCCCCTGATGCAGGCGAACCACCGTGCCGTCAATTAAATCCAGTGCGGGAATAATCATCACATCTCCAGGAAGTTTTTGAGCAACTGCGCCCCTGCGGCGCCGGAGCGCTCCGGGTGAAACTGCACGCCAAAGAAATTATCTTTGTTTACGGCGGCGGTAAAAGGCTCGCCATAATGGCATTGCGCAATGGTCCAGGTGTTCACCGGCATCGCGTAGCTATGGACGAAATAGAAATACGCGCCATCTTCGATACCCCGGAACAAACGGTCACCCGCTTTCGGGTAAACCCGGTTCCAGCCCATATGCGGGAGCGGCAGACCAAAGTCGGTCATCTTTGGTACGTCTTCTTCGATGATACCCAGCATATCCACGCCGTGACTCTCTTCACTGCGACGGCCAAGAAGCTGCATGCCCAGGCAAATCCCCAGCACGGGCTGGGTGCAGGCTTTGATCAGGTCCACTAATTCGCGTTCGTGGATCTGATCCATTGCCGCCTGAGCGGTGCCCACGCCCGGCAGGAAAAGTTTGTCCGCCCGTAACACCAGGTCAGGATCGCGGCTGACCACCGGCTCGTAGCCGTGACGCGCAATAGCCGATGTGACGGAATTCAGATTGGCGCAGCCCGTGTCCAGAATCACCACGTTCATCACAGCACTCCTTTAGAAGAAGGCAGCGTATCACCGTCCACACGAATGGCCTGACGCAGCGTACGACCGAAGACTTTGAACAAGCTTTCCACACGGTGGTGATCGTTCTTGCCTTTTGTTTTCAGGTGCAGCGTCACGCCCATGGTGTAGGAAAGGGAGCGGAAGAAGTGTTCAACCATTTCGGTGCTCAAATCGCCCACGCGCTGATAGGTAAAATCAGCTTTATACTCCAGGTGCGGCCGACCGGAAATGTCCAGCGCGCAGCGTGCCAGACACTCATCCATCGGCAGGACAAAACCGAAACGGTTGATGCCGCGCTTATCACCCAGCGCCAGTTTCAATGCTTCACCCAGAGCCAGGCCGGTATCTTCAACGGTGTGGTGATCGTCGATATACAGATCGCCTTTCACATTGATCTCCATACGGAAACCACCGTGAGTGCAAATTTGATCCAGCATGTGGTCGAAGAAACCCACACCCGTGTGAATCTTGCTGCCGCCTTCGCGATCCAGCCAGACCTTAACGTCGATTTGCGTCTCTTTGGTGTTGCGCTCGACGTGTGAGTAGCGGTCGCGTTTCGTTAGCTTTTCGCCAATCATCGCCCAGTTCAGTTCGGAGCGGTTAAAGCGCAGACCTTGAATGCCCATATTATCGGCCAGCTCAATATCCGTCGCGCGGTCGCCAATCACGTAACTGTTCGCACGGTCCAGAGCATCTTCAGCCAGATAGCGTTCAACCAACTTCACTTTAGGTTTACGGCAATCGCAATTCTCCGCCGGCAGGTGCGGGCAAATCAGCACCTCATCAAACGTCACACCCTGAGAGGAGAGGATCTGCATCATCAGGTTATGTGGCCCGTCGAAATCTGCCTGCGGGAAACTGTCAGTGCCCAGTCCGTCCTGATTAGTGATCATCACCAGCTTGAATCCGGCTTTCTGCAAATTAAGCAGAACCGGAATGACATCCGCCTCTAAAGCCAGTTTGTCGAAACGGTCGACCTGATAATCACTTGGCGGCTCGGAAATGATCGTGCCGTCACGATCGATAAAGAGGGTCTTCTGGCTCATTCTTGCTCCGCTTTAAGGGCGTCAATGACGCGCTGGCTCTCTTCCCGCGTGCCCACGGTGATGCGTAAACAGCCGCTCAGGGAAGGTTGTTTGTTTTGGTCTCGTAAGATAATGCCCTGATCCCACAAAGATTTAAATACAGCGCTGGACGCGGTAAAGCGCGCCAGGATGTAATTGGTTTCAGAATCGAACACCTGCTCAACGCAGGGGATATCTTTCAGGGCGTTCACCAGATATTGACGCTCCACGAGGATTTGCGCCACGCGTTCGCGCATGGCATTGATGCCTTGGGGCGTCAGTGCCTGCGCGGCAATATCCGCCACCGGCGTGGAAAGAGGATACGGCGCAATAACCTTCATCAGCAGATCGATTACCTCTTTATTAGCAAGCGTAAAGCCGCAGCGTAAACCCGCCAGTGCGAAGGCTTTTGACAGGGTGCGTAGCACGACCAGATGCGGATACTCTTCCAGCCAGCCGCTCAGCGTGGCCTGTGGGCAAAATTCGATATAGGCTTCATCGGCGACAACCAACGCTTTGCCGCGGGTCATTTCCAGCAGGGTACGGACATCCTGAGGGTTGATGATCTGCCCGGTCGGGTTATTGGGGCTGCAAACAAAAACGACTTTCACGCCGTCGAGATTGTCGGCAATCGCAGGCAAATCAAGCTGCCAGTCGTCGAGTGACAGAACGTTGCGGCACGCTACGCCAAAGGTTTCCGCACTGACGCTGTACATGCCGTAAGTCGGTTGGCAATACAGCACAGCGTCTTTGCCCGGCTCGCAGAACGCGCGGATGAGCAGTTCAATCCCTTCGTCAGCACCACGACTCACCAACACCTGCTCAGGTTTGACGCCAGCGTACTGGGCATAATTTTCGATAACCGCTTTTGGCTGGCACTCTGGGTAGCGGTTCAGCGTCTGCTGTGAAAGGTCGAACGTTACCGCCGTTGGAAATTCATTGGCGTTGAGCCACACATCGCCGTTACCGCCCAGGCGGCGAGCAGATTGATAAGGCGTAAGTCTGCGAACGTTGTCACGGGCTAATTCTTCAATGCTCATGCTTGCTCCTTCAGGGCTGCAACACGCAGCGTCACGGCGTTTTTGTGGGCGGTGAGACGTTCGGCTGCCGCCAGAGTTTCAATGGTAGAGGCAAGCGCCGCAAACCCTTCTCGGGACAGCTCTTGCACGGTCATACGCTTCTGGAAATCAGCCAGCCCAAGGCTTGAACAGGTAGATGTGTAGCCGTAAGTCGGCAGCACATGGTTAGTGCCCGAGGCGTAATCCCCTGCGGACTCGGGCGACCAGTCGCCGAGAAACACAGAACCGGCGCTGGTGATGCCGTCTACCAGGTCGCGAGCGTTGCGGGTCTGAATAATGAGGTGTTCCGGTCCGTACTGGTTCGAAATAGCAATACATTGCTCCAGATCTTTCGCTACGATCAGGCGGCTGGCCGACAATGCCTGGCGCGCCGTTTCGGCACGGGGCAGGTCAGCAAGCTGGCGTTCAACGGCCTCGCCGACGCGCGTGGCCATAGAGGCATCCGGCGTCAGCAAAATCACCTGAGAATCGGGGCCGTGTTCCGCCTGTGACAGCAAGTCGGAGGCGACGAAATCAGGCGTTGCGCCACTGTCGGCAATCACTAACACTTCCGACGGACCCGCTGGCATATCGATGGCTGCGCCGTCTAAACGCTGGCTGACCTGGCGTTTCGCTTCAGTGACGAACGCGTTACCCGGTCCAAAAATCTTGTCAACCTTCGGCACTGACTCGGTGCCAAACGCCAGGGCGGAGATAGCCTGTGCACCACCGACTTTAAACACGTCTTTCACGCCGCACAGTTTGGCCGCATAAAGAATCTCATCAGCAATTGGCGGCGGCGAGCAGAGCACCACTTTTTGACAACCCGCAATCCGCGCAGGCGTAGCCAGCATCAGCACGGTGGAAAACAGCGGCGCTGAGCCGCCCGGAATATACAGCCCGACCGAGGCAATCGGGCGCGTGACCTGCTGGCAACGCACGCCGGGCAGCGTTTCGATATCGACGGTCTGCAGTTTTTGCGCAGTGTGGAAGGTGTCAATATTTTTCACCGCCACCGCCATGGCCTGCTTGATTTCATCGCCAAGGCGTTCACAGGCCGCGTCGATTTCCTGGTCGGTGACCTTAAGCGCACCGACCTCGGTTTTATCAAATTTTGCGCTGTATTCGCGCAGCGCGTCGTCGCCGCGGGCTTTAACGTTATCCATAATCTCTGCGACGGTGCGAGTAATACTTTCTGAGGCAGAAATGGCCGGGCGCATCAGCAGATCGCGCTGCTGCTCGTCATTACAGCTGTTCCAGTCGATGATTGTGTTAAAGCTCATGGCGGTCACTCCATCATCTTCTCAATTGGCAGCACCAGAATGGAGCTTGCACCCAGTGCTTTCAGCTTTTCCATGGTTTCCCAGAACAGCGTTTCGCTGCTCACCATATGCATTGCTACGCGCTGCTGATCGCCCGCCAGCGGCAGAATGGTTGGGCGTTCCGCACCTGGCAGCAGGGCAATCACTTCGTCCAGGCGCTCGGTCGGTGCATGCATCATGATGTATTTGGATTCGCGTGCCTGAATCACGCCCTGAATACGGGTCAGCAGGCGGTCAATCAGCTGTTGCTTGGCTTCCGGCATCTCGCCATCGCGCTGAATAAGACAGGCTTTTGAGCGGAACATCACTTCGACTTCACGCAGACCGTTAGCTTCGAGCGTCGCGCCGGTAGACACTAAATCGCAAATGGCGTCGGCCAGTCCCGCACGCGGGGCGACTTCAACAGAACCGTTCAACAGACAGGATTTAAACTGCACGCCTTTCTGATCGAGATAGCGTTTCAGCAGGTGAGGATACGAGGTCGCAATACGTTTACCGTTCAGTCCAGCAGGGCCGTCCCAGGCTTCATCGGCAGGCGTCGCCAGCGACAGGCGGCAACCGCCGAAATCCAGACGACGCAGAGTGAAATAACGCGGGTCTTCGCCCTGCGCGCGACGGGTTAGCAACTCTTCTTCCAGCACGTTTTCACCGATAATACCGAGGTCAACGACGCCGTCCATCACCAGGCCCGGGATGTCGTCATCACGTACGCGCAGGATATCAATCGGCATATTTTCAGCCAGAGCGATGAGACGCTGAGTGTGCAGGTTGATTTTAATCCCGCAACGCGCCAGTAATTCGCGTGAATCGTCGCTCAGGCGGCCTGATTTTTGAATAGCTATGCGTAAACGTGTGTTGTCTAACATTCTGTTGTCCTCGTTATCTTGTTTTAATCTGTCTGAATACGATCCAAAAAAAAGCCCCCGGAAGATGATCTTCCGGGGGCTCTCTCTTGCGTTCTCGCACCACTGGAAGATCTGAACGTCTTCCAGCACACATCGCCTGAAAGACTAGTCAGGATGATGGTGATGATGGTGGTTTTTAAATGGAACGCGTGTCATATAAATTCTCTTTGAATGCTTATGCATCTGATGTCATTTAACGTAAACCACATTCACTGTTCAACGCAAGGGCTTTTTTTAATCATTAATTCATTTCATATTGATGCTATGAATTGTCAGTTCCGCAGCGCTGGCGTAGCCTTAAGTCAGACGCGTGAATGCGAGGAGAAAACGTATGAAAAAGATCGCCATTGTCGGTTTAGGATGGCTGGGCATGCCGTTAGCGATGTCGTTAACGGCAAGAGGCTGGCAAGTGACCGGCAGTAAAACGACGCTGGATGGCGTCGAAGCGGCCCGGATGTCGGGAATCGACAGCGTCGAGCTTCGCCTTGAGCCGGAACTGGTTTGTGACGCCGACGATCTGGATACGCTGATGAATGTCGATGCTCTGGTAATCACGCTTCCGGCTCGTCGCAGCGGTGATGGGGAAGGGTTCTACCTCCAGGCGATGCAGGAAATTGTCGACAGCGCGCTGGCGCATCATATCCCGCGCATTATTTTCACCAGCTCGACGTCGGTCTATGGCGATGTCGAAGGTACCGTCAAGGAAAACACCGAACGTCAACCGGTCACGGCCAGCGGTCGCGTGCTGAAAGAGCTGGAAGACTGGTTGCATAATTTACCGGGTACGCAGGTGGATATTTTACGTCTCGCGGGCCTGGTTGGTCCGGAACGTCATCCGGGACGTTTTTTTGCCGGTAAAACGGCTCCAAACGGCCAGCATGGCGTCAATCTTGTCCATCTTGAAGACGTTATCGGCGCAATTACCTTGCTTTTACAGGCTCCGAAAGGCGGACACATCTATAATATATGTGCGCCATCTCATCCGGCGCGAAGTACGTTTTATCCCGTGATGGCCCGTCAGCTTGGGCTTGAGCCGCCGCAATTTCGCGACGCATCTGGGGAAGGGCAAGGCAAATTGATTGATGGCAATCGTATTTGTCGTGAACTGGGATTTGAATATCAATATCCCGATCCGCTGGTGATGCCAATGGAATAACGCCGCCAGCGGATTCGCTCGCACACCGCAAGGGGGCGAACATGAAACCGCTGCTGGATGTTCTGATTATCCTCGATGCGCTTGAAAAAGAGGGAAGCTTTGCCGCCGCGTCGGCAAAGCTCTTCAAAACGCCCTCGGCCCTCAGTTATACCGTCCATAAACTCGAAAGCGATCTCAATATTCAACTGCTCGATCGCACGGGTCACCGCGCCCGCTTCACGCGAACCGGACAAATGTTGCTTGAGAAAGGGCGCGAAGTCCTTCACACCGTACGCGAGCTCGAAAAGCAGGCCGTGAAGCTGCACCAGGGCTGGGAAAATGAGCTGGTGATTGGGGTTGATGACACCTTTCCCTTCTCGTTACTCACTCCGTTAATTGAGGCTTTTTATCAGCGTCATAGCGTTACCCGACTTAAATTTATCAACGGCGTGCTGGGCGGTTCCTGGGAAGCGTTAACCCAGGGGCGGGCGGATATTATCGTCGGCGCGCTGCATGAGCCGCCGCAGTCGAGCGAATTTGGTTTTGCGCGTCTGGGCGTCCTTGAGCAAGTTTTCGTCGTGGCAACGCATCATCCGTTAGCCGAGGAGTTTGAGCCCATCTCGCGTCGGGTGATCAAAGGCTGCAGGGCGATTGTTGTCGGGGATAGTTCGTTACCCGAATGCGCTGTTTCTTCGCAACTGCTCGACGATCAAGAGGCGATAACCGTATTTGATTTTAAAACCAAGCTGGAACTGCAAATCAGCGGGCTGGGTTGCGGATATTTGCCGCGTTATCTGGCGCAGCGGTTTATTGAAACCGGCGCGCTGGTGGAGAAACAAGTCATGGCGCAAAATCACAGCGAATCGGTCTGGGTAGGCTGGAATGAGCAAACCGCAGGCCTCGCCAGCGCGTGGTGGCGGGATGAGATTTTAGCAAATAGTGCTATCGCTGCCGTTTACACTTCGCCCGAGGGCGGGATATCAAGTGCTTAGTGAAAAGAAAAGTCCAATCGGCATATGAATCTATTGCCTTTTATCCCAAAGATGGGGCAAAATGCGCCGCTGCAAAAAATTGGAATAATCGACGATATAAAAGGCGTCGGTTATTTTTTTTTGCATGTATCAAAACGTCATTTAAAACCAAGAGGCCGGGCTTCGTACCGGATAGATACTTACAAAAACCGACAGTTGTTGTCGCTGAGGAATTCAGAAAATGGGGCAATCATTTGCTTACGCGCTGGCTCTCACCGTAATGGGGAATAACCATGTCGCTTAACGCTACTCCACAAACCTCTCGCGTGGAATTACGTAAGACACTTACGTTGATTCCGGTTGTCATGATGGGCCTTGCCTATATGCAGCCGATGACGCTGTTCGATACGTTTGGTATCGTCTCAGGCCTCACAGACGGTCACGTTGCAACAGCATATGCCTTTGCGCTGGTCGCTATTCTCTTTACGGCGTTGAGCTACGGTAAACTGGTTCGCCGTTTCCCGTCCGCTGGCTCTGCGTACACCTATGCTCAGAAATCCATTAGCCCGGCTGTTGGCTTTATGGTGGGCTGGTCATCTCTGCTGGACTATCTGTTCATGCCGATGATCAACATTCTGCTGGCAAAAATTTACTTCGAAGCGCTGGTGCCTTCTGTGCCATCGTGGCTCTTTGTTGTCGCGCTGGTGGCCTTTATGACCATCTCAAACCTGCGCAGCATTAAGACCGTCGCCAACTTCAATACGCTGATCGTTATCCTGCAGATGGGTATCGTGGCGGTTATCGTCGGTCTGATTGTCTACGGTGTCGCGCACGGTGAAGGTGCCGGTACGCTAACCAGCACCCGTCCGTTCTGGTCTGAAGGTGCGCACGTTGTGCCGATGATTACCGGTGCAACCATCCTGTGCTTCTCGTTCCTGGGCTTTGACGGGATCTCTTCTCTGTCTGAAGAGACCAAAGACGCTGAGCGCGTGATTCCTCGTGCAATCCTTCTGACTGCGCTTTTGGGTGGCATGGTCTTTATCGGCGCGTCTTACTTCCTGCAGCTGTACTTCCCGGATATTTCTCGCTTTAAAGATCCGGATGCATCACAGCCAGAAATTATGCTCTACGTTGCCGGTAAAACCTTCCAGTGGGGCGTGCTGATCTTCTCAAGCGTCACCGTGCTGGCATCCGGTATGGCTGCCCACGCAGGCGTTTCGCGTCTGATGTACGTGATGGGTCGTGACGGTGTGTTCCCGACGCGCTTCTTCGGTTATATTCATCCGAAATGGCGTACCCCAGCATGGAACGTGCTGCTGGTCGGCGCGATCGCGTTGTTGGCGATTAAATTCGACCTGGTAACAGCAACGGCGCTGATTAACTTCGGTGCGCTGGTGGCGTTCACTTTTGTTAACCTCTCCGTGATCTCGCAGTTCTGGATCCGTGAGAAGCGCAACAAAACGCTGAAAGACCACTTTAACTACCTGGTCCTGCCGCTGTGTGGCGCAATGACCGTTGGCGCGCTGTGGATTAACCTCGAAGAAAGCTCAATGATTCTGGGTCTCATCTGGGGTGGTATCGGTCTGGTTTACCTGGCGTGCGTGACGAAAAGCTTCCGCAACCCTGTGCCACAGTACGAAGATATCGCGCAGTAATTAGCATTTTCTGAAAAAAAACCGGAGATAATGTCTCCGGTTTTTTTATGCCTGAAAGCCGTTCAGTTTGCCAATATCCCTCAAGCAGATGGGCACCCTTAAACGATTTCTTGCGCGTACTGATACAAAGCTTTCAACAGATTCTGTTTCTCCGCATCGCCTTCATACTGCGTAAACAGCATTTCCAGTTCTTGCGCATAACGTTGTAAATATTCCGGCGTAAAGACGTTGCGACGATGCTGTAACCAGCGCTCTTGCTCACTCTCGTCCAGCGTGCCGGGAAAGTTGCGCGCCCGGTAGTTAAACATCAGCTTCTCAATACGCTTATCCGCGAACGTGATGTCCAGGGCAGGTAAATTGCGCGGATCGGTTTGCAGAACGATATTCATCGCGGCTCTGTCAGCATCGCTGAAAAAGCCGTTGTAGAGCTGCGCATCAACATTATCAGACGGAACAAACGGTTCAGCTTCGGCAAAAATCGCCACCACTTTATCGCGAACCTGTGGGTTATCGCGCAGGACTTTGAGATTATCCAGACACTGCTGGCGGTTAATCCCCAGCCGCTCTGCATCTTCCGGGCGCAACGTATTCGCCTGTGCCAGCACGGGACATTTATTGATATGCACCAGCTTAACCGGAACCGCCGCATCATCGCCCAGCTCACTTTTAGGGGTGTATAAACGCTCGCGAAGGGCATCGCTGTCCAGCTCAAGCAGCGGCGTGATGTCTCCGGCCAGATCGACCATAATCACCGCGTTACGGTTATCAGGATGCCACGCCAGCGGAGCGACCCAGCTGGTATTCCCGCGCCAGGCACCGAACATACCGGAAATATGCACCAGCGGCTTCATCTGCGGGACGTCAATGAGCGTCATCAGTTTCTGTTTATTACGGTGACTCAGCAGATACTCAAACAGTTTGGGTTGCGCACTTTTGACGCGCTTAGCCATCTCGATGGTGGCGTAAACGTCCGCCATGGCGTCATGCGCATTGCTGTGTTCAATCCCGTTGGCGCGGGTCAAATGTTCTAAACGGAAGCTTGGTAGCCCGTCTTCATTTTCAGGCCAGTTGATTCCTTCCGGGCGCAGCGCATAACACGCGCGCATCACGTCCAGTAAATCCCAACGTGAATTACGGTTTTGCCAGCTCCAGGCATAGGGATCGTAGAAATTGCGATACAGGACGTTGCGCGTGACTTCATCATCGAAGCGAATATTGTTATAGCCCACCACACAGGTATTCGGCACGGTAAAAAGTGCGTGAATGCGGCGGGCAAATTCCGCTTCATTTACGCCTTTCTCACGAGCTTCCTGTGGGGTAATTCCTGTGACCATCACGGCACCAGGCTGCGGCAGGTAATCATCGGCAGGTTTGCAGTAAAAAACCTCCGGCTCACCAATGATTGTGAAATCAGCGTCAGTGCGGATCGCCGCGAACTGCGAAGGTCGGTCCAGCGATGGGCTGGTACCAAAGGTTTCGTAATCGTGGAAGAGAAAAGTGGGAAGCGCGGCGGAATCTGACACCAGTAATACCATCCTGTTAAAAAGTTGCTTCGCTATGGTAAACCATCAGGGTCATCAGACAGAACAAAAAGCACGTTTATCTCGAAGATTTGCGAGCATGCTTCCATTCCAAACATTGCTGTCCGTCACATTTTTTTGCAATTTAATCAGGTAACGGCATGAGATTTTCCGTAAAAAGGGCAACGATTTTTAATGACTGAGGATATATCGTTGAAACGCCGTCTGTTTATTGCTCTTTCTTTACTCGCTTCGAGTGTTACCTCTGCCCTGGCGGCCGATCCGTTGGATTTTTCACCGCAGCCGCCTGCTATACAGGCTGGCTCATGGGTGCTGATGGACTATACCACGGGTCAAATTTTAACGGCGGGCAACGAACATCAACAGCGTAATCCGGCCAGCCTCACCAAGTTAATGACCGGCTATGTTGTCGATCGTGCTATCGACAGCCATCGCATTACGCCTGACGATATGGTTACCGTCGGCCGCGATGCGTGGGCGAAGGGCAATCCGGTATTTGACGGCTCATCACTGATGTTCCTGAAAGCAGGTGAGCGCGTTTCGGTTCGCGACCTGAGCCGGGGGTTAATTGTTGATTCGGGTAATGATGCCTGCGTGGCGTTGGCGGACTATGTGGCGGGTGGACAGCCGCAATTCGTCAATATGATGAACGAGTATGTTCAAAAACTGGGTTTGCGTGACACCCATTTTGAAACGGTTCACGGGCTGGATGCACCCGGGCAACACAGCTCCGCCTATGATCTGGCGGTGCTTTCGCGGGCGATTATCCACGGCGAGCCGGATTTTTATCATATGTACAGTGAAAAGAGTCTGACCTGGAATGGCGTCACGCAGCAAAACCGTAATGGGTTGCTATGGGATAAGACCCTCAAGGTCGACGGACTCAAAACCGGGCACACGTCTGGTGCCGGATTTAACCTGATTGCCTCGGCTGTCGATGGTCAGCGCCGGTTGATTGCGGTGATCATGGGCGGGGAGAGTCCGAAAGGGCGCGAGGATCAGGCGCGCAAACTGCTGCATTGGGGCCAGCAAAACTTCGATACCGTGCAAATCTTGCACAATGGCAAAAAAGTGGGCACTGAGCGCATCTGGTACGGCGATAAAGAACACATCTCCCTTGGTACGAACCAGGATTTCTGGCTGGCTCTACCAAAAGCGGAAGTCGCCAACATTAAAGCCAAATACGTACTCGATAAAAAAGAGCTTGAAGCCCCCATTGCTGCGCATCAGCGCGTAGGGGAAATTGAGCTTTACGATCGCGATAAAATTGTGGCGCACTGGCCATTAGTCACGCTGGAAAGCGTCGGTAAGGGGGGGGTGTTTTCACGTCTGAGTGATTATCTGCACCATAAAGCCTGACGGATAATTTACACGGTAACGAGCAGACTGGCACTCCTGCGAGTCTGCTCGCATAATCAACACGTCATATTTGCTGGACATAAAGAATCTGCTTTATAGTGTATAAATACACAGTAATAAACGGAGGCAGTATGGACTACAGCATCAAGCAGCAACAGAAGCGTAAGATTGCCGGTTTTCATATGGTAGGGCCGTGGGAGCAAACCGTTAAGCAAGGTTTTGAGCAACTCATGATGTGGGTGGATGGACATCATATTCAGCCGCTTGAATGGGTCGCTGTCTATTATGATAATCCAGACGAAGTCCCGGCGGAGAAGCTGCGCTGCGATACGGCTGTCACCGTTCCTGATGATTTTGCCATCCCGGCAAACAGCGAAGGCGTAATCCTTACCGAAGTAGCTGCCGGTGACTATGCGATTGCCATAGCACGCGTTGAAAACCATGATTTCGCCACCCCATGGCATAGCTTCTTTAATAGCCTGCTCGAAGACAATCATTATCAAATCGCCCCTAAACCCTGCTTTGAACGCTATCTCAATGATGGCAATGCCGATGGTTACTGGGATATCGAGATGTATGTGCCCGTGCAAAACAAAGCCGGGTAACAATGCTAATTCCTGGGTTTTGTAGGGTTTTTCTGCCGGGCGTGATACGTCTGGCAGAAAACACAGTACAATTGTGATTTGCCGTGTATCTGGAGAGCGGGTGTGCGCCCCGACAAATCATTAACGCCTTTTGAAATCCGACTGTATCGGAATTACCGCGCCGTGCATGGTTGCCGCATCGCGCTGGCTTTCATCCTCACCTTTTTACTGGTGCGTTTGCTGGATATCCCTGAAGGAACCTGGCCTTTGATCACGCTGGTGGTCATCATGGGGCCGATATCTTTTTGGGGAAATGTGGTCCCACGCGCCTTTGAGCGAATCGGCGGCACGATTTTTGGCTCCGCATTAGGGTTGATTGCATTAAAGCTTGAGCTGATTTCGTTGCCCGTGATGTTGCTCTGGTGTGCGGGGGCGATGTTCCTATGCGGTTGGCTGGCGCTGGGCAAAAAACCGTATCAGGCTCTGCTGATTGGAATTACGCTCGCTGTCGTTGTCGGTGCACCGGCTGGAGACATGGCAACGGCCCTGTGGCGAGGAGGGGATGTTATTCTCGGCTCGCTGTTAGCGATGCTCTTTACCGGGATTTGGCCTCAACGCGCATTTCTGCACTGGCGCATCCAGATGGCCAACTATGTGACCGCGTTCAATCGTGTCTATCAGGCGGGTTTTTCACCTAACCTTGTGGAACGCCCACGGCTCGAAAAGCATCTGCAAAAAATCCTCAATGATGTCGTCAAAATGCGTGGGCTCATTGTTCCTGCCAGCAAAGAGACGCACATCCAGAAAGCCATTTTCGAAGCGATTCAAACCGTCAGCCGCAATCTGGTATGCATGCTGGAACTGCAAATAAACGCGCACTGGGCGTCTCGTGCCAGTCACTTTGTCCTTCTGAATGCGAACACGCTGAAAGAGACTCAGCAGATGACCCAGCAAACGCTGCTCACCATCGCTCACGCACTTTACGAGGGGAATCCGCAGCCTATTCTTGCCAACAGCGAGCGGTTGAACGAAATCGTTGCTGAGCTTAAGCAGTTGATCGGTGAGCATCAGGGTGACAATGTGTCAGAAACGCCCATCCACGGCTATGTGTGGTTGAGCATGGAGATGGCGAGACAATTAGAGTTGCTGTCGCATCTCATCTGCCGGGCGCTGCGCAAATAAAAAGCAGGCGTCTGCGGATGTGACGCCTGCTGCTACGATTCAGCAGCATTTGAGGTTATGATAGGGCAAACGATATACTCATTGTCATTCGCAACGGCTGTCAGTAAGGTTAACGGTACAGTGGTTGCTTAAACGAATCCGAATCTCACATTATCAGGGGTATCAAAATGGAAACTACCAAGCCTTCGTTCCAGGATGTTCTGGAATTCGTCCGCCTGTTCCGTCGCAAAAACAAACTGCAGCGTGAAATTCAGGACGTTGAGAAGAAGATCCGTGACAACCAGAAACGTGTTCTGCTACTTGATAACCTGAGCGACTACATCAAGCCGGGTATGAGCGTAGAAGCCATTCAGGGCATCATCGCCAGCATGAAGACCGATTATGAAGATCGCGTTGACGACTACATCATCAAAAATGCTGAGCTGTCCAAAGAGCGCCGCGACATCTCTAAAAAGCTGAAAGTCATCGGCGAAATCAAAAGCAGCGAAGCGAAAAACGAGTAATTGCTGCGAGGAAAGACTACGCCTCTCTGCGAAAGCAGGGAGGCTTTTTTTTTTTTGAGTGATTGCCTGACGCTAAAAAGCAAAAAGCCCGCTCGAAAGCAGGCTTTTTTAAATTTGGCTCCTCTGACTGGACTCGAACCAGTGACATACGGATTAACAGTCCGCCGTTCTACCGACTGAACTACAGAGGAATCGGTTAGGAGGCTTATCTTAGCGGCGAAAAAAGTTTTGTCAAACCTGATCTTACGTTGTTTTGCTTAACTGGTGAATCTGTCGACAGTTTGTCACTTTTGCCCACAGTTTTTTGTTGAAAATACTTTGCAGGATTAGCATTTCTCAATCATCATTTGAAATGTAGTTTCAACTTTCTCTCTTTAAGGTCCATTTTGAACGTCACTGCCGCTCTACGTCAGGCCGTCATGCGCACGCCCTGGTATGCCAAACGCAAAAGTTACCGTGTTCTGTTCTGGCGTGAAATCACCCCTCTTGCTGTGCCTATCTTCCTGGAAAATACCTGCGTTCTATTGATGGGCGTGTTGAGCACATTCCTGGTGAGCTGGCTGGGTAAAGAGGCGATGGCCGGCGTGGGTCTGGCCGACAGCTTCAATATGGTCGTCATCTCGTTCTTCGCGGCGATTGATCTGGGGACAACCGTCGTGGTCGCGTTTAGCCTGGGCAAGCTTGATCCCAAACGCGCGCGCGAAGCGGCGCGGCAGTCGCTGATGATCATGACGATTTTTTCTATCATTCTCGCGGCAGTGATCCACTATTTTGGCAAAGAGATTATCGACATCGTCGCCGGGGAGGCGACAAGCGACGTTAAAGCTCTGGCGCTCACTTATCTCGAAATGACGGTGCTGAGTTATCCGGCAGCAGCCATCGCGCTTATCGGCAGCGGTGCGCTGCGCGGTGCGGGTAATACCAAGATCCCGCTGCTCATTAACGGCGGGATGAATATCCTGAACATTATCATCAGCAGCATTCTTATCTACGGGGCTTTCTCGTGGGAAGGGTTGGGGTTTGTTGGCGCCGGTTTAGGGTTGACGATCTCCCGTTACATCGGTGCCATCGCGATTATCGTGGTGCTGATGGTGGGCTTTAATCCCGCGCTGCGCATTTCGCTGAAAAGTTATTTCCGCCCGTTCAATTTCGCCATTATCTGGGAAGTCATGGGGATTGGTGTTCCGGCGAGTATCGAATCGGTGCTGTTTAACGGCGGGAAACTGCTTACCCAAATGTTTGTTGCCGGGATGGGGACTGACGTCATCGCCGGTAACTTTATTGCTTTCTCAATTGCCTCGCTGATTAACTTGCCGGGCAATGCGTTGGGGTCCGCTTCCACGATTATTACGGGTAAACGACTGGGCAAGGGACAAATTGCGCAGGCGGAGCGCCAGTTGCGCCATGTGTTCTGGCTCTCAACGATTGGCCTGTCGCTCATCGCGTGGGGGACGGCGCCGTTTGCCGGGCTTTTGGCCTCGTTCTATACCCGGGAAGACGACGTCAAAGAGGTGGTGAAAATTCTCATTTGGCTGAACGCGGCGTTTATGCCGATCTGGGCCGCCTCCTGGGTGCTACCTGCCGGGTTAAAAGGCGCACGCGATGCACGCTTCGCGATGTGGGTCTCGATGCTGGGAATGTGGGGATGCCGCGTAGTGGCGGGCTATACGCTGGGGATTATGCTCGGCATGGGCGTTGTCGGCGTCTGGCTGGGGATGTTCCTTGATTGGGCGGTTCGTGGGGTTCTGTTCTACTGGCGGATGGTGAGCGGGCGATGGCTATGGAAATACCCGCGAAAAAAGGCGGAACCTGAGCATAAAAAACTGCCAGAAAGTCTTTCAAATGCGCAAAGTGGAGAATAAATCGGCAAACGAGCTTTTTTGCGCATTCAGTCTTTGACAATGAAGGGGCACGTCGATAATATGCGCCCCGTTCACACGATTCCTCTGTAGTTCAGTCGGTAGAACGGCGGACTGTTAATCCGTATGTCACTGGTTCGAGTCCAGTCAGAGGAGCCAAATTAGAAAAGCCTGCTTTTAAAGCAGGCTTTTTGCTTTTCTGCGCAAGGCAAATGTGAAACGTCTTGCCCGGAAAGAGGGGGCGACGCCCCCATCATGCCTATCGGCTCACGCGAATCGGTGCCGTCGCTTCAAACAGCCACGGCCGCGCGTCGCTCTCAACCAGAGGCGACAGAATGTCTCTCACCTGCTGGTGATAACTGTCCAGCCACTGTTTCTCCTGCTCGCTCAGCAAGTTCAGCTCAACCTGACTCAAATCTATGGGGATCAGCGTGAGCGAAGCAAATTTGCAGAAACCGGGCATGCTTTCCACAATTTCAACCTGGTTTTCAATGCGAATACCATGGCTGTCCGCCTGATAATAGCCCGGCTCAATGGTGATGATGCTGCCAGCCAGCAGCGGCCACGGATTCACTTTTTTCGCAATACGCTGCGGGTTTTCGTGGATCAATAACTGATGTCCCACGCCATGCCCGGTACCGTGATCGTAATCAAGCCCCAACTCCCACAGCGGACGACGCGCAAAAGCGTCCAGCTGATGCCCCTGCGTCCCCGACGGGAACTGCAGCGTAATGAGCGACAAAAAGCCTTTAAGCACGGCGGTGTAATGCAGACGCTGCTGTGCATCGAGCTTGCTGTAGGCCAGCGTGCGCGTCGCATCGGTGGTGCCGTTGTGATATTGCCCGCCTGAATCATTCAGATAAAAATGCGTGCTGACGATCGGTTTGTTGGTCGCTTCGCTTGAGTGGTAATGGCACATTGCCGCGTTGCTGGCAGACGCCGAAATTGTGGCAAAACTCTGCTCGATAAAATGGGGCTGCTGCTGACGGAAGGCCAGCTGTTGTGCCTGCGCTTCCAGCTCTGTCAGCGGATGACCCGCGGCTTCGCGCTGCGGGACCTCGCGTGACAGCCAGGCGAGGAAATTAACCCAGGCTGCGCCATCGAACTGATGACATTCGCGATAGCCTGACAGTTCAACCGCGTTTTTTTGCGCCTTCATCATGGTGATTGGATCAGCTTGCCAGAGAATTTCACCCTGCGGCTCAATGGCAAAACGCAATGCGACAGGTGCTGAATCAGCATCCACCCAGACGCGTTTGCCTTCGGAAATCTGCTGGCAGCGACGGACAAAATCGTCCTGGGCTGAAACCACGACCGATTCCAGTGCAGATGCGGGGAGATCGCGAATCTTTTCGCCATCAACAAACCATTCGACGTTTCCTTCGCGGCTCAGCAGGACGAACGAGAGCGGCACCGGGCTGGTCGGAATATCAGAACCGCGCACGTTCAGCAGCCAGGCAATATTGTCCGGCAGGGTGATCGCCACGTAATCGGCCTCTTTTGCCGCCAGCAGTTGAGCAATGCGCTGGCGTTTCGCCACGCTGCTTTCACCGCTAATGTCTTCCGGCATCTCGCGAATCATACCCGCGGGCGCAGCAGGGCGGTCAGTCCAGATCGTGTCGAAAGGTGACTCCGTTAGCGGAACGAATTCGCACTGCGTAGCGCAAAGTTGCTGATATTCCGTTTGGGTCATGAGCATTGGGTCAAACGCGATGCGGGTGCCGGCGTCAAGGTTTTCCGCCAGCCACTCGGCCAGCGGTTCGTTATGCAGATGGTGAATTTCAATATCATCCAGATTGACCTGAACGCGAGCCTGGACCTGATAGCGACCGTCCACAAATAGCAGCGCGCGATCGTGTAGCACCAACGCCTGCCCGGCGGAGCCATCAAACCCGGTAAGCCAGGCCAGTTTTTCATCGGATGATGCGCAGTATTCGCTTTGCCACGCATCGGCGCGAGGCACAATCATGCCCGCGAATTGATTGTCATGAAGCCAGTGGCGAAGCGCCGACAGCGGTGATGTAGTGTTCATCGTTTTCCTTATTATTAGCGGAACGGCGGCTCGTTGAAGGTTCGCAACTTACGGGAATGCAGCTTGTCACCCTCCGCACGCAGTAAATCAATAGCGCGAATACCAATTTGCAAATGCTCGGAAATCGCCCCTTCGTAGAAGCGGTTGGCCTGTCCTGGTAGCTTGATCTCGCCGTGCAGCGGTTTATCGGAAACGCACAGCAGCGTGCCGTAAGGCACACGGAAGCGATAGCCCTGGGCGGCGATGGTGGCGCTTTCCATATCGATTGCCACCGCGCGGCTCAGGTTAAAGCGCAGCGCCGATGCCGAATAACGTAACTCCCAGTTGCGGTCGTCGGTGGTGACGACGGTGCCGGTGCGTAGACGCTGTTTAACCTCTTCACCTGGCATACCGCTGACTTCTTTGGTTGCGTCGTACAACGCGCGCTGCACTTCTGCGATGCTTGGGATCGGAATATCGGGCGGCAGAACCGCATCAAGAACGTGATCGTCACGCAGGTAAGCGTGAGCCAGAACGTAATCGCCAATCAGCTGGCTTTCGCGCAGACCGCCGCAGTGGCCAATCATCAGCCACACGTCCGGGCGCAGAACAGCGAGGTGGTCACAGATGGTTTTAGCATTCGACGGGCCGACGCCAATGTTGATGAGCGTAATGCCCTGGCCATCGGCGGTAATCAAATGCCAGGCGGGCATCTGGTGTTTTTTCCAGGCCAGGTCGGAGACGGCCATTTCCGGCGTTTCAGTTTCGGCGGTGATCCAGATCCCCCCCGCGCACGAGAGTGCCACGTAAGGGCTATCGGGATCGAGGATCTGGCTGCAACCCCAGCGCACGAACTCATCCACGTAGCGGGTGTAGTTGGTGAACAGCACGAACGGCTGGAAATGTTCGGCTGGCGTCCCGGTGTAGTGACGCAGACGCGCCAGCGAGAAGTCGACGCGGCGGGCATCGAAATGCGACAGCGGCGAAAATTCAGCAGGATGATAAATCCCATCGGCGGTTTCATCGCCAATCTGCGACAGCTCGGTGGTGGGGAAATGGCGGGTTAAGCCCGCGCTCATGGAGCGATCCAGCGTCAGTGCGGAGCCATCAATCACGTAGGGATAGGGAATTTCGTGCAATGACGGTTCAACGGCGATGTGCGCGCCATAATCCTGATACAGCAGCGTCAGCTGTTCTTCAAGGTAAGGGCGAAACAGCGCGGGGCGGGTGATGGTGGTGGAGTAACAGCCTGAGTGGGTAAAACGGGCGTAGGCACGGGTTTTAGGCGTTGTGGTGGTGCCCCCGTCCCAGGTCACAGAAAGAGAGGGATAAACAAAAAGGCCATCTAATCGGGCCTTTTCATCAGGCAGTTTTCCGTTTTCAAGATACTCGCTAATGGCGCTGCGCAGGGCGCTGACAGATTGCTCATACAGCGCGTCCAGTTTTTCCAGTGCCTGAGCCGGTGTCAGGCTGGAGCCCTTATTATTCATGTCTGTCTCCTTGTTCCACATAAGTGCGACGTCACTCGATAGTATGTCACACGTATGTGAAAAAAAAGTCAGGACATCAGGCGCGTGCGTCTTTCATGAACAGCGCCGTCGCGGCGGAAATCAGGCAGCCCGCCAACAGATAAATCGCCACGCTATGCCAGTTGCCGCCCGAGAAGGTCACTAACGCGGCGGCGATAAACGGTGTAAATCCGCCACCGACGACGCTGGCCACCTGATAGCCGACGCCCGCACCACTGTAGCGATAGCGGGCACCAAACATCTCGGTGAACATGGGCTGCTGGACGCACACCACCATGTCATGGGCGATATTCGCCAGCATGATGGCGAAAAACACAATCCAGAACAGCGACTGCGCTTCCAGCGCCATAAAGAACGGCCAGGCGCTGAGCGTTCCGATCAGCGCACCGGTAATGTAGACGCGCCGACGACCAAAGCGATCGGCAAGCCACGCAAAGCACGGAATGGTCAGACAGCTAATGCCCCCGACCAGCAGGCCAATATTCAGAAAAAGCTCACGCGGCAAACCGAGGTTTTGCGTCGAATAATTCAGCGCGAACGCGGTGACAATATACATCGTTAACAGCTCGCACAGACGCAAGCCGATGATCTTCAGGAATGCGCCGGGATGCTGAAACAGCGCTTCCATCACCGGCAGACGTTTTTTGACGACCGGTTTTTCGCGCTGCTGTTTTTCGAATTCCGCCGACTCTTCCATGCCGTTACGCACCCACAGCGCGCCCAGCACCAGTACGATGCTAAACAGGAACGGTATGCGCCAGCCCCAGCTCAGGAACTGCTCATCGGTGGTGAGCTGGCTGATTAATGACACCAGCCCGGTTGAGAGCAGCAAGCCCACGCCGTAACCGACCTGCACGCCGCTGCTGTAGAACGCTTTTTTGTGTTTTGGCGCGCTTTCAACGGACAGCAGCGCTGCGCCGCCCCATTCTCCGCCAACGGCAAAGCCCTGGATTGCACGCAGCGTCACCAGCAGGACGGGTGCCCACCAGCCTATCGTGGCGAAAGAGGGCAAAATACCAATTAACGCGGTGGCGATGCCCATCATCCAGACGGTGAGCATCAGCATTCTTTTACGGCCCAGTTTGTCGCCAAAATGCCCGAAGATAATGCCGCCCAGCGGCCGGAACAGGAATCCCACGCCAAAGGTCGCGAACGCGGCGAGCGTCCCCATGGCGGGGCTAATCTGCGGGAAAAACTCGCGATTAAAGACCAGTGCGGCGGTGATGCCGTAGAGCAAAAAATCATACCAGTCGACGACGGCTCCGGCGAAGCTACCAAAAGCTGCGCGACGGGCGCGGGTGAGCGATGGTGTCTCCTCGCCTGGGCGATCGGAGATGAGGGTGGAATCCATGTTAAGTCCTGTCTGTACCGATTTTTTATTATTAGTATGGGAAAAGATTACTCACATTCGCGTCACCAATCATAGGCAACGCTTATGAGACTACCCCGACAGGGGCCGGGAGAAAATGATTTTATCGTCTCATTGCCGAAAAAATGAGACGAAATCGTAATGAATTCGCGTCGGTTTCCGGTTGGCAGGCAAAGGATGGTTTACAGTATTGAATATCGTCGTGCGATATTGCTGAGGGATTAACGATGCGACAACTTCGAATTGCTTTTGTATTCATGGCTGTGTTTATGACGTTTTCACTGCGCGCTGAGCCTGGGGTGTACGGCGAACAGCGTATCAGCCGCTGGTGGAACGAATGGACCACCGATGTTTCGCAGACGTGGAACGAACCGCAGCACTACGATTTGTATGTCCCCTTTTTGAGCTGGCATGCGCGTTTTATGTATGACAAAGAAAAAACCGACAATTACAACGAAATGCCGTCGGGCGGGGGTTTTGGTATTTCTCGCTACGATGAAGAGGGCGACTGGAGTTCGCTTTACGCCATGATGTTTAAGGACTCGCATAACGAATGGCAGCCCATCATCGGCTATGGCTGGGAAAATGGCTGGTATCTGGATAATGCGCGGGATTTCCGGCTGGGGTTGGGCGTGACCGCAGGGATCACGGCACGCAAAGATTTTGCTAACTATGTGCCGTTACCCATCGTTTTACCGCTATTTTCTGCCGGCTATAAGAACCTGAACGTCCAGTTCACTTACATTCCGGGCACCTACAATAACGGCAACGTATTATTTGCCTGGCTGCGCTACGGCTTTTAACCCCGGGTATCTAAATCGTAATCACTTTTTTGATCAATGAGTGCGATAGCGCCAGCATTGAGATCAGCACCGAGGCGATGAACGTCAGCGCCATCAGGATGAATTTCGTCGACAGTGACGTCACGGGAATAAGCGCGGTGAGAAGGTGAAAAACCGAATAGTGAAGAATATACACCCCGGTCATTGTCTTGCTGATGGTGGCTAAAATAGCCTCTTTAAACTCAACGTTGCGGCGAAAGCGCACGCCGTTGGCGGCGATAACCAGCGCTACAATCAGAAAATAGATTTGCGAGCCCGTCAGAATAAACGCGTTGCGGTCGGCCTTGAACAGGGCAAAAAAGAAATGCTGCTCGTAAAACCAGGTGAACAGATAAATTAACGGGATTGCCCCGAGCGCTATTTTGACCACCCTGTCTTTGCTGATCCAGGCGGCAATCAGCGGGTCAAAAAACAGCTGACCGGTCAGGTAAAACAGCAGCCAGGTCCACAAACGATATTGCGGCGCGAGCGAAAGCAGGTGTTTTTCGGGATATAACGCCGCCAGCAAATCGTAGCCGTAGGCAAAAAGCAGCAGCGAAAATATTCCCCAGCAAAACAGTCTGCGGCGCTGGCTCAACCATTCGATAACCGGATGGAAGGTGTAAATCACAATAAAGGTAAAGACAAACCACGGCTGGATTAAATAGCCGCGCTGATAAGGCTCCCACAGGTAATAAACCGTCATCCAGAACAGAAAGACGATCACGATGCTTTGGATTTTACCGACTTGCCAGCGGGCACCGTGCCGCGATTGTGCGTCGAGATAGCCCGCTATTACAAAAAACAGCGGTGTGGCGATGGTCGAGATAAACGTCAGAAACCCCAGGATCCAGTGGTAATCGTAGTCGTAACGGTCCCAGGTGTTATAGAGGGTAAAAAACGTCACCGCCGTCATGCATCCCAGCGTTTTAAGAATATTCAGTCCGGTTGAATTCATGGTGCTTCTGTCCCTGGCGGTCGATGGAAACAGGCATAAATAACCGGAAGCACCAGAAGCGTCAAGATGGTTGCGAATCCCAGGCCAAACATAATCACTACCGCCATGCTCTGGAAGAACACATCACGCAGGAGCGGAGCCAGTCCTAACACGGTGGTAAATGCGGTCAGCAGAATAGGGCGCAAACGCGACGTAGCGGCATAGACAATCGCCTCGTGCTGCGGTTTTTGCTGCTTCTGTTGTTCAATTTCTTCGACCAACACAATGCCGTTACGGATAAGCATGCCGCTGAGGCTCAATAACCCGATCAGCGCCATAAAACCGAACGGAATGCCGGTCAGCAAAAAACCGGGCGTCACGCCGATGAGCGCCAGCGGCACCGTCAGCCAGATGGCAACGGCGTTTTTCACCGAGCTAAACATCAGGATGGTGATGATAAACATCACCAGATACCCAATCGGCAGCGTTGAGAAGACCCCTTGCTGCGCCTCGCTGGAACTTTCTGCGTCACCACCCCATTCGATGCTGTAGCCGTGCGGCAGCGCCAGGGCATCAATCTGCGGTTTAACCCGCGCCAAAATATCGCCCGAGGTTTGCTGGCTAAGCGGCGACGGGTCGGTCTGAACCGTCAGCACGCGGCTGCGGTCGCGGCGCAGGATCAATGGATCTTCCCACTCCAGCGTAAAGTCGCTCACCACGTTACTTATCGGAATGTACTGCTGACGGTTTTGACTCCACACCAGCACGTTATTGAGATGATTTGCATCCTGGCGTTCGTTTTCTGGCGGACGGACGACGACGGGCAGCAGATCCGAGCCTTCGCGGTATAACCCCACCCGACTCCCGGAGAAATTCATCTCCAGTGCGTTATCAATATCTTGCTTATCGACGCCCAGTTCCCGCCCCAATGCTGGCGAATACTGCGGACGAATCACTTTGCTGCGGTTCTGCCAGTCGTTTCGCACGCTGTCGGTGGCCGGATCGCGACTGAGAATATCGTCAACCTGACTGGCGATCTGACGCAGCCTGTCCGGCTCGGGTCCCTTGATTCGCACCTCAATGGCGCTGTCACCGGACGGGCCGAACATCACGCGTTTGGTGCTGGCGTTAACCTGGGGATAGTGGCGGGCAATGTAGTCATCGACGTGGCGGGTAAGTGCCGGAATATTGCGCTGGTCGTCCATGCGCACCATAATTTGCGCGTAATTGCTGTACTGGCGCTGGCCGCTGTAGGTCAAAATAAAGCGCATGCTTCCCTGGCCGATAGTCGACACCGTCACCACCACGCCATCCTGGCCGTTAATCGCTTTTTCGATGTCGCTGGTTATTTTCTCAGTCTGGCTGATATCCGTTCCGTAAGGTAACCACAGGTCGACGAAGAAAATAGGCGTGTTCGATGAGGGGAAGAAGTTTTGCCGCACCGAGCCAAAACCCCAGACCGCCGCGACCAGCAGTGCAGCCATCAACGTCAGCGTCACCGCTTTGCGCTCCAGCAGGGCGTTCAGCATCTGCTGATAAATTTGGTAAAACCGCGCGTTATAAGGATCGGCTTGCGCTGGCGTTTCCGCTGTTTTTTGCCCTTTGAACAGCCACCATTTGATCATCACCGGCGTAATCGTCAGCGCCGAGAACCAGCTCAGCATCAGCGAAATCAGTAAAACCTGGAACAGCGATTTGCAGTATTCCCCGGTCGAATCCTGAGAAAGCCCGATGGGCGCAAACGCCAGAATAGCGATCACCGTTGCGCCTAAGAGCGGTAGCGCCGAGCGGCGAATCACGTAATTGACGGCGGTCATCAGGGTTGAGCCCTGCTGTCGGGCGATCAGCACCCCTTCGACAATCACAATCGCATTATCGACCAGCATGCTCAGGGCGATAATCAGCGCCCCCAGAGAAATGCGCTGCAGCTCGATCCCCCAGAGATACATAATGAGCAGCGTGCCTAACACGTTAAGCGCGAGGGAAAGCGCGATAATAATCCCACTGCGGACGCCCATAAAAATCAGCAGAACGCCGATAACAATCGCCAGCGCCATCAGGAAGTTGATGATAAATCCGTTAACCGAATGCCCCACTTCCGCAGCCTGATCGTAAAACAGATCGATATTGATGCCCGCCGGTTTTTCTGCCGACATTTGCTTGAGCTTGGCCTCTAACGCACGCCCCACATCAATCACATTGACGCCGGGAATAAATGACACACCCATGGTCACGGCCTGCTGGCCATTGGCGTGATAGATACTGGAAGGCGACTCCGTCAGCCCGCGTGACAGCGTCGCAATATCACGCAGACGCGTCGCGGCTCCCGTACCGTATGGGGTGATAATCAAATCGCCCAGCTCATCGATGTTTTCAAATTCGCCGGTCGGATGCAGGCGAATTGACTCGGTGCCGGAGGCGATCTCACCGGCGTTAGACACCACGTTCACCCGGCTTAGGAGCGCGGAAAGCTGCGTGAGCGTAATGCCGCGCGCGGCCATTTTGGGTAGCGAGATATCGACATTGATCTGCTGCGGTATCGCGCCCCCTATGGCGACTTTGCCAACGCCGGGGATCAATACCAGCTCGCGCCGCAGCTGCTCGGCATAGCGGGCCAGCTCAGCGTTAGTAAATTCATCGCCGGAAAGGGCAAAGAAGAAACCAAACACATCGCCAAAATCATCATTCACAAACGGCGTCACGACGCCTGGCGGAAACTGGCGCGAAGCGTCACCGACGCGACGGCGCAGCTCATCCCAGATTTGCGGCAGTTCGCTGGAGTGATAGCGCGACGCGATATTGACGGTTATTTGCGATAAGCCATTTGATGAAATCGAACTCACGTTATCGAGCGAGGGAAGCTGCTGTAACGCGTTTTCCAGGGGCAGGGTGACCTCTTCTTCGACCTGCTGCGCGGAGGCACCGGGATAGTGAGTAATGACCACCGCCGTTTTAATGGTGAAAGCAGGGTCTTCAAGACGACCAATGTTCAGCAGCGCAAAAATACCGCCGACGCCCAGCAGCAGAATAGTCAGCCAGACGCGAATGGGATTGTCGATAAACTGGCGGGAGATATCCATTACAGACCTCGCTCACGCGTCCAGATGCGAACGGGCTGTTTAGCGTGCAATTCCCCCACACCCGCAGCCACCACGCGCTCTCCCGCTTTGAGGCCTTCGGTAACAATGACGCCCTGGGCGGTGACTTGCCCAACGCTCACTTTGCGATCCTCCAGCTGGAGTTTGTCGCCGTCGCCTTGCACAACCCAGACATGTGGCTCATTGCGTGGGCTGTTATCCGGGTTAAACACCGCTTCGACTGGGACGACCAGGGCATTTTGCCCCGCGCCTGCCGGGAGATTGGCCAGATTGATGGTGACTGTTCCGCTGACGCCGCCCACGACCGGGAAATCATCCGGGCGCGGCAGGGTTAAAATAACCTGCCAGGTCAGCGTATTGCTGTCGCTACTGCCGGTGTGTTCTTTGTAGACTGCGCTGAATTCGCGATCCGGCATCGAGTTAATCTTCACCACGGGGCGGTAGTTGGCATTACGAATATCCAGGGTTTTGAACAGGTTTTCTGGAATGCTAAACACCACATCCAGCAAATCGGTGCGCGTCAGCGTCAGAATGGGCTGACCGGCGCTGACAACCTGATGATTACGGACGTGAACGCTGGCCGCAACGCCACCAAACGGGGCTACCAGCGTCATCTGATTCAACTCTTCTTGCGCGATTTTCAGCGCCGCATTGGCGGAGTCGCGGGTGGCCCGCTGAACGTCCATTTCCGCTTTCGAAATGGCCTGACGGCCAGCCAGCGTCTGGAAGCGATCGAATTGCCGCTGCGCAAGCGTGGCAGAAGTCTGGCGATCTTTGACGCGCTGCAGGACTTCTCGCGTATTGAGTTGGGCCAACGGCTGACCCTGTTTGACGCTGGTTCCCTGACGGATATCGAGCGTTTCAATCTGACCGCCGCGCTTGAATGAGAGGTCGGTAGCGTCGCCAGACTCAATTCGCGCCGGGAAGACGCGCTGCTGCGCCTGACCTGCTGCCGTTACCACGGCGACTTTCACCATGCGTGGCTGGGGCGCCGTTTCCTGGGTTTTGGGGTCGCAGGCCGTTGTCAGTAATATAAGGACGGGTAGAAGAGAAATGTAACGATTCACGATATTCCCCTAATAAATATAAAATTTCTTTATTCCGTACATTTAGCAATGACGTTTCTATTCTGCGAGCGCGGACACCACCAGATAAGTCAATAGACCCACGGCGGAACTGGTGACGATGGCAAGGACAATAAAGAAAATCAGGCGAATCAAACTATATCCAAACATTTCTTCTCCCTTATCTTTAAACGTAAGCGAGTTAATGATGACAATTTGAAGTCTGCGTGGAGGGCTGAGTTAGCCGTAATGCCTGCTAATGATAATAGTCGCAGAAATAATAAAAGGTTAAACATATCTTAATGTTGGGAGTAACGCGGATATGCGCAGCGAGAGGGATGAATCAAGGTGTGTATTATTAAGCTGATATTTTTCAGATAGTTATGAGTAACTTTATCATATTCAATCTGCTGTGCTACGGTTAATACCATCCCCTTCAGCGTTTAGTGTTTGGTTGTAGAGCTAATTTCCTGCGTTTCATTATGTGTAATGTCATTTATGACTACTCGTATGGGTTATAAAAGGATGCTCGCTATGTACAGAAATATTCTGGTTCCTGTCGATGTCTACGAAATCGGGCTGGCGGATAAAGCCGTGGCTCACGCTCAATTCCTCGCGCAAAGTGCTTCAGCTGATATCCATCTTCTTCACGTTATTCCAAAGTTCTCGCCAGAATTGACGCGCGGGTTTATTTCGGATGCGCGAAAAATGGATGACTATATGATTAATAATTCAAAAGAAAAGCTGGCGGCGTTCGCCAAAAAAATCAATTTTCCTGAGGATCGCATTCATCTTCATGTCCGCGGCGGGAATGTCCGCGACGAAGTCACCCAGTTAGCCGACGATCTCGCGGCGGACGTGATCATTATCGGTTCACGCAATCCCAATATTCAGACGCATTTATTGGGGTCAGACGCGGCGAACATTGTTCGTTACGCGCACGTTCCGGTTTTTGTCGTGCGGTAACGGCGTCAATGGAAAAGCGTGCTTTTGAGTTCAGGACGTGAGGACGGATCGATGAAGACAGAAAAACCGGAACAACCCTTTTACCGACTTTCCGTGGAAGAGACGCTGGCAACGACAGCCAGTACCGCGGAGGGGATCAGCCGTGCAGAGTCCACGGCAAGGCTTCAGCAGTATGGCGAAAACGCGCTGCCGCAAAAGCCGGGCAAACCTGCATGGTTGCGATTTTTAGCCCATTTCAACGATGTGCTGATCTACGTATTACTTGCGGCGGCGGTATTGACGGCGGTGATGGGACACTGGGTGGATACGCTGGTCATCCTGGGCGTGGCAGTGATCAACTCGCTGATTGGCTATATTCAGGAAAGTAACGCTGAAAAATCGCTGCAAAGTATCCGCAATATGCTCTCCAGCGAGGCCGTGGTGGTGCGTCAGGGCAATCATGAAACCATCCCGACAACGGCGCTGGTGCCTGGCGACATCGTTGTGATCCGCGCAGGCGATCGCATACCGGCCGACCTCAGAATTATTGAAGCACACAATCTCCGGGTGGAAGAGGCGATTCTCACCGGCGAGTCAACGGTCGTTGAAAAAATAACGGACCGGCTTGAAGGTGAACTCCCGCTGGGTGATCGTACTAACCTGTTGTTTTCGGGGACCACGGTCAGTTCCGGCGGCGGGCAGGGCGTTGTAATTGCCACGGGGGCTGATACTGAATTAGGCCATATCAACCAGATGATGTCGGATATTGAGCAACAGCGAACGCCGCTGCTGATACAGATGGATAAGCTCGGGAAAGCCATTTTCATTATCATTCTGGTCATGATGGCGGCGCTGTTTGTCTTTAGCGTCCTGTTCAGGGATATGCCCGTTTCCGAGCTCATGCTTTCGCTCATTAGCCTTGCGGTGGCCTCGGTTCCGGAAGGGTTGCCGGCAATCATTTCGATTATTCTGTCGCTTGGCGTGCAAACGATGGCCCGGCAGAAGGCCATTATTCGCAAATTGCCAACCGTCGAAACGCTGGGCGCGATGACCGTGATCTGCTCGGATAAAACCGGCACGCTGACGATGAACGAGATGACGGTCAAAGCGGTGATCACCGCCGACACGATTTATCGTGTTGAGGGTGATAGCTACGAACCGGTAGGGAACGTCCATCCCATCAATGATCCCACGCCCGTTACCGTCGCCCCCGGCTCGCTGCTGGAGCGCTACCTGCGCACGATTGACCTGTGTAACGACAGTCAGCTGATGAAAGACGATCAGGGCTTCTGGAAGATTACTGGCGGGCCAACGGAGGGGGCATTAAAAGTCCTTGCGGCGAAAATCCCGTTGCCTTCGGTTGAGACGCAGCTGCGCAGCAAGATCCCGTTTGATTCACAGTACAAATATATGTCGACCCTTCATCGCATTGGGGATGAAGAGTTGATTCTGATTACCGGTGCCCCGGATGTGCTGTTCAGGCTGTGTCAGCACCAGCAGACTGAAGCGGGCCTTGAGCCGCTCGACCAACCTTACTGGGAAGCGAAAATCGAGGAGTATGCGCGCGAAGGGCTGCGCATGGTCGCGGCAGCCTGGAAGCCCGCGAGTCTGGAGCAAACGGAGCTGACGCATGATGATTTGCAGCATGGTGTGATTTTGCTTGGGGTTGCCGGAATGATGGACCCACCGCGTCCTGAGGCCATTACTGCGATCGGCGACTGTCTGCAGGCGGGCATTCGCGTCAAAATGATTACTGGCGATCACCCGCAAACGGCGATGAGCATTGGCAAAATGCTGGGTATCGGCAATACCGACAATGCCATTACCGGGCGCGAGCTTGAAGTGATGGACGATCGCCAGTTGAGCGACGCCGCGCAGAAATTTGATATTTTTGCGCGTACCAGCCCGGAGGATAAATTCCGCCTGGTGCAGGCGCTGCAAAGCAAGAAAGAGGTGGTCGGGATGACCGGCGATGGCGTGAATGATGCGCCCGCCCTGAAACAGGCTGACGTCGGGATTGCCATGGGCATCAAAGGGACGGAGGTGACCAAAGAAGCGGCGGACATGGTTCTGACCGATGATAACTTTGCCACCATCGCCAGTGCGGTAAGGGAAGGGCGGCGGGTTTACGATAACCTGAAAAAAACCATTCTCTTTATCATGCCCACCAACCTGGCGCAGGGACTGTTAATTATTATTGCCCTGCTGGCAGGCAACCTGATTCCGCTGACGCCAGTGCTGATCCTGTGGATGAACATGGCGACTTCCGCCACGCTTTCCTTTGGGCTGGCATTTGAAGCGGGGGAGAAAAACATCATGAATCGGCCGCCGCGCGACCCCAAACTGCACGTGATGGATGGGTTTGCCATCTGGCGCGTGGTGTTTGTCGGTTCCATGATCGCGGTGAGCGCTTTCGTGCTTGAAGCCTGGCTACAGCCGCGCGGATATTCGCCGGAGTTTATCCGAACCGTGCTGCTGCAAACCCTGGTGACCGCGCAATGGTTCTACATGCTTAACTGCCGCGTGTCCGATGGATTCTCTCTGAGCAAAGGGCTGCTGGCGAACCGGGGGATTTGGATCGTGACGGCGGTATTGCTGGTGCTGCAACTGCTGATTATCTACGCGCCGTTTATGCAGATGCTGTTCGGTACCGAGTCCCTACCGTTCCGCTATTGGGTCATCACCTTCATCATCGGCTTTGTGATGTTCCTGATTGTGGAAGTTGAGAAACCGTTAACCCGCAGGTGGCGCACGGAAGCACCGCGCTAATCCAGTTCCGGAAAAGCAAAAAGCCCGCTTAAGTTTCCTTAAGCGGGCTTTTCTAATTTGGCTCCTCTGACTGGACTCGAACCAGTGACATACGGATTAACAGTCCGCCGTTCTACCGACTGAACTACAGAGGAATCGTGTGAACGGGGCGCATATTATCGACCTCGCAGACGCTTGTCAAAGGCTGGATCGCCTTCTGATCATCGTTTGCTGACAAAATCAGCAAAGTGCCGCTTTTTATCACGGATTGCACAATTCTGGTGCAGATGTACCCCTTATGGGGCAGATCATAAACCGCTGTTTCAGTAATAAAACCCGCTGCCGTGATTAGATTTCCTTATTTTCAGCCGCTTAGCGAACTAATCAGACCTCTCTTAAAAACTGGCATCCATATTGCAAAACCCAATCAACAACAAGCGCCAGTACCGGCACTGCATTTTAACAGGGGGCAAAATGAACTTTAGACGACTGAAATACTTCGTAAAAATCGTCGATATCGGTAGCCTGACCCAGGCCGCGGAAGTGTTGCATATCGCACAGCCTGCGCTGAGCCAGCAGGTGGCCACTCTGGAAGGTGAACTGGACCAGCAGCTTTTAATCCGCACCAAGCGTGGCGTCACGCCAACCGAAGCGGGCAAAATTCTCTATACCCATGCGCGTACGATTTTGCGCCAGTGTGAGCAAGCCCAGCTGGCGGTGTGCAACGTTGGACACACGCTGAGCGGCCAGGTTTCTATCGGTCTGGCACCGGGCACCGCTGCCTCCTCTATTACCATGCCGCTGCTTCAGGCTGTGCGCGCCGAGCTGCCAGACGTGCTGGTTTATCTGCATGAAAACAGCGGTTCGGTACTGAATGATAAATTACTCAACGGCCAGCTGGATATGGCAGTGCTTTATGACCGTTCACCGATTGCGGGGATCACCAGTCAGCCGCTGCTGAAAGAAGACCTTTATCTGGTCGGCACGCGCGACTGCCCGGGTCAAAGCATCGACCTGACGGCCGTGGCGGAGATGAATCTGTTCTTACCGCGAGATTACAGTGCCGTTCGCGTGCGCGTGGATGAAGCGTTTTCTCTGCGTCGCCTGACGGCAAAAATCATCGGTGAGATCGACTCTATCTCTACCCTGACCGCCGCGATTGCCAGCGGAATGGGTGTAACGGTCCTGCCTGAATCTGCGGCACGCTCTCTGTGCAGCGCGGCGAATGGCTGGATGGCGCGGATCACCACGCCATCAATGAGTCTGCCGTTGTCCTTGAATATGTCTGCGCGCGGTTCGTTGTCGCCTCAGGCACAAGCCGTGAAAGAAATTCTGATGTCGCTGGTAAGCCGTCCGTCGCTGGAGAATCGTGAACTGCAACTCGTGAGCTGATATTCCATAATGGAATAAGATGCTGGTTTTTATTATTTGTTCTGCAGGTCTGATGACTCTAACAATAGAGCGATATCAGATGCGCCGGGGTGAATCGTGAATTTCCAGCAACTTAAAATTATCCGTGAGGCGGCCAGGCGGGATTTCAACCTGACCGAAGTCGCCAACATGCTTTATACCTCTCAGTCGGGCGTCAGCCGCCATATTCGCGAGCTGGAAGAAGAGCTGGGCATTGAGATTTTTATCCGTCGCGGTAAACGTCTGTTGGGCATGACTGAGCCAGGTAAGGCGCTCCTGACTATCGCAGAGCGCATTCTTAACGAAGCCAGCAACGTACGACGGCTGGCGGACCTCTTTACCAACGATGCGTCAGGCGTGCTGACCATCGCAACAACGCATACCCAGGCGCGCTACAGTCTGCCGCCGGTGATCAAGGTTTTCCGCGAACTCTTCCCGGAAGTGCGTCTTGAGCTGATTCAGGGCACGCCGCAGGAGATTGAAGTGCTGCTGCAAAATGGCGGGGCGGATATCGGTATCGCCAGCGAACGCCTGAGTAACGACCCGCTGCTGGTGGCCTTCCCGTGGTTCCGTTGGCATCACAGCCTGCTTTTGCCCTCAGACCACCCCTTAAATCAGGTCTCCCCTTTGACGCTTGACGCGATCGGCAAATGGCCGCTCATCACCTATCGACAGGGGATTACCGGGCGCTCGCGTATCGACGAGGCATTCAACCGGAAGGGGATAACCCCGGATGTGGTGCTGAGTGCGCAGGATTCGGACGTCATCAAAACCTATGTTGAACTGGGGCTGGGGATTGGTATTGTCGCGGAACAATCGGGTGGGGAGCATGAGTCTAGCGATCTGGTGCGGCTCGATACCCGGCATTTATTTGACGCCAATACCGTCTGGCTGGGACTGAAGCGTGGGCAGCTGCAACGCAACTACGTCTGGCGCTTCATCGAGTTATGTAATGCGGGGCTGTCGGTTGATGAAATTAAACGGCAGGTGATGGAATCGGAAGACGTGGCGATTGATTATCAGATTTAATCGTCGGTCATGGGGTAAACCAAGGTAAGTCGCAATTTAATCGGCCTCGACGATGAATACGCCGCAAAATGAGTCATGTTTCAGCATCCATCTGAGACACCTCCATGATGACGCGTTATCATGGCTCTCTTCGTGAGGCTGGGGCCGGTGTATCCGCTCGCAAGCTCTTAATTAGGCGTTAACCCCTGGGGCCACTTATGACCAATGAAATTCCACTTAAATATTTTGACATCGCGGATGAGTATTCCAAGGAAACCGCTGCGCCGGTGAGCGAATCAGAGCGCGAACCGCTGGCGCACTATTTCCAACTGCTGATCACCCGTTTGATGAATAACGAAGAGATCAGTGAAACTGCCCAGCAGGAGATGGCCAGTGAAGCGGGCATCAAAGATGAACGTATCGATGAGATAGCGACGTTCCTGAACCAGTGGGGCAATGAGTAGCTTGTGTTAGGAGCCGGTGAAAAGGGCACGTACTGTAACGTGTCCTTTTCGCGTATTGGCGTCATGAAAGCTCTAAAAGCAAAAAGCCTGCTTAAGTTTCCTTAAGCAGGCTTTTCTAATTTGGCTCCTCTGACTGGACTCGAACCAGTGACATACGGATTAACAGTCCGCCGTTCTACCGACTGAACTACAGAGGAATCGTGTGAACGAGGCGCATGTTAATGGCCTCGCTATTTTGTGTCAACACTAAATTCAACATGCTGATTCAACTGATTAATTAAGACTCAACCTGTGCTTTTAGTGAACTTGTGGAGATGCGTTACCGTCATAGCCTGCATTCTCACGCAAACGCTGCATCGGATCTTGCTGGTAGAAATGGCAAAAACGCTGCCATAACGCCGGAAAACGCGGGGCAAAAAGCTCGGGTGCGCTGAAGAAATATTCTGACAACACGGCGAAGCATTCCGCGGGATCGGTCGCGGCGTAGGCATCAATGCTGGCCGCGCTTTCGCCGACCAGATCGATTTCATCCTGAACATTATTCATCGCCGCGTGCAGGTCGTGTTCCCAGCCTGCGACTTCACGCAACGGGATAAACGGCACGCCGCTGGCGCGATCGCCGTTGCGGGTATCCAGTTTATGAGCCACTTCATGAACGATAAGATTGAAACCGGAGGCGTCAAACGAATCCTGAATATCAAGCCAGTTGAGGATAATCGGGCCTTGCTGCCAGCTCTGTCCGGACTGAACCACGCGCTGATTGTGAACCAGCCCAATATCGTCTTCCCACTCATCATCGACCACGAACGGTGCCGGGTAAATTAATACTTCGTGGAAGCCGTCCAGCCATTCAATGCCCAACTCCAGTACGGGTAAACAGAACAACAGGGCGATACGCGCGCTTTTTAGTTCGTCCGGCTCGAATCCCTGAAGAGGGACGAGACGTTTTTGCTGCAAAAAGCGATCGGCTAATTGAACCAATCTGCTCTGCTCATCCGCTGAAAGGCTGGCAAGGACAGGAATTGCCAACGCTTCATCCCACGGTAATGGCGCGCCAGGTGCGGTTTCGTTCGATTTCCAGGGCCACTTAATCATCGCTTCGCTCGCAAACTCGTCACATGAATAAAATTGCAGGGTTAGGATCCCTTAACATGCCAAATTACCTGGCATCATGGCAACCACTATAGCGGAGAGATGCCGGAATGGCTGAACAGACTTGTCTCGAAAACGAGAGTAGGGGCAACGTTACCAGAGTTTCAAATCCCCTCTCTCCGCCACGTTATCGTAACCGAGCATTCTTTCTGGTTATTTTCTGAATACATGCTGTGCGACGAGCACCATATCACTCTGCTTACGCGAACGAATAGCTCTTTACGGCTTCGTCACAATATATGTGAACTCAATCAGCATCTTCCGGGGCCGCCCATGCCTTACGTGAGCGTCTTTTTGATTAAAAAAAGCCAGGCATCACGCCTGGCTTATCAGGTGAACTAGCGGATTAACGCTGAGAGCATCCCGCACACTGCTTGTTCTGAATCTGCTGGAAGAAGTCGTTGCCTTTATCATCGACAAGAATAAAGGCCGGGAAGTTCTCGACTTCGATTTTCCAGATCGCTTCCATTCCCAGTTCCGGGTACGCCACACATTCCAGATTTTTTATGCTGTTTTGCGCCAGCACCGCTGCCGGGCCGCCGATACTGCCGAGATAGAACCCGCCGTGGGTGTTACAAGCATCGGTTACCTTCTGACTGCGGTTGCCTTTCGCGAGCATCACCATACTGGCACCGTGCGATTGCAGTAAATCCACATACGAGTCCATACGACCTGCCGTGGTGGGGCCTAATGAACCGGATGCATAACCTTCAGGCGTTTTCGCCGGGCCCGCGTAATAAATCGGATGATCTTTTACGTACTGCGGCAGTTCTTCGCCGTTATCGAGAAGCTCTTTGAGCTTCGCATGGGCCATGTCGCGCGCCACGATGATGGTGCCGTTCAGCGACAGTCGGGTGGAAACCGGATGTGCAGAAAGCTGCGCCAGAATCTCCTCCATCGAACTGTTCAGATTGATGCTGACAACGTCGCCTTCACCTTGCTCACGCAGCGATTCAGGAATGTATTGCGCCGGATTGTGCTCCAGTTTTTCTATCCAGATCCCGTCACGGTTGATTTTGGCTTTGATGTTGCGGTCAGCCGAGCTGGAGACGCCCATGCCGACAGGGCAGGAGGCCCCGTGGCGCGGAAGTCGAATCACGCGAATATCATGGGCAAAGTATTTACCGCCGAACTGCGCACCTAAGCCGAGATTCTGCGCTTCTTGTAACAGTGCCTGTTCGAGCTGAACGTCACGGAACGCCTGACCGTGCTCATTCCCCTCCGTTGGCAACCCATCGTAGTAACGGGTTGACGCCAGTTTGACGGTTTTCAGCGTACTTTCTGCTGACGTACCGCCAATGACAAACGCGATGTGATACGGCGGACAGGCGGCGGTCCCCAGTGAGCGCATTTTTTCCACGAGATAATTTTTCAATTTCGCAGGGGTAATGAGCGCTTTGGTTTCCTGGTACAGATAGGTTTTGTTGGCGGAGCCGCCGCCTTTTGCCATACACAGGAACTTATACTCATCACCATCGACGCTATACAGGTCGATTTGCGCCGGTAAGTTGGTCCCCGTATTCACCTCTTTGTACATATCTAGCGCAGCATTTTGCGAGTATCGCAGATTGTTCTCGGTATAGGTGTTGTACACGCCCTGACTTAACGCGGCGTCGTCACCGCCGCCGGTCCACACGCGTTGGCCTTTTTTTCCCATGATGATGGCCGTACCCGTGTCCTGGCAGGTCGGTAACACGCCTTTGGCTGCGATTTCCGAATTACGCAGGAACTGAAGCGCGACGTATTTATCGTTCTCGCTGGCGTCGGGATCGTGAAGAATGGCCGCCACCTGTTTCTGGTGCGAGGGTCGCAGCATAAAGGCCGCGTCGTGGAAAGCCTGCTGCGCGAGCAGCGTCAGGGCTTCTGGGGCGACTTTTAGAATTTCCTGGCCCGCAAACTCTGCCACGGAGACATGATCTTTGGTCAGCAGATAATATTCAGTGTCGTCGTGATCGAGCGGAAAGGGATTCTGATAATAAAAGGGTTTGTTCGACATAACGTGTTGCTCCACAAAAATTAAACCGCCGGAGGTTGAGCCCGGCGGTCAGGAATCAGAACATCATGGACATCCACGGATACCCAATCAGCAGCAGTGCGGCCAGGAAAATCGCGCCGAAGAGGGTGCCGAGACGCCAGTAATCTTTGGTTGGCAGGTAGCCGCTACCGTAATAAATCGGGCTTGGGCCGGTGCCGTAGGGGGTAATAATCCCCATAATGCCAAGCGATGTGACCATCAGCAGGACGAACACCTCCATATTGATGCCCGGAATTGTGGCGGCGATAGTGAGCATGGCAGGTAACAGCGCAGTGGTATGCGCGGTGGTGCTCGCAAACAGGTAGTGCAGCAGATAGAACGCCAGCAGCAGCACGATGGTGGCGGTGCCTGGAGAGATGCCGCTCATCAGCATGCCGCCCTCTTTACCCAGCCAGCTAATAAACCCGGTGGAGGACAAACCGTCGGCCAGAGCAACCAGGGTGGCAAACCACACGAAAGTGTTCCACGCGGCTTTGTTGCCAGTGATATCGTTCCACTCCAGCACGCCCGTCCACAACATCAGGCCTACGATTAACAGCGCTGCCATGGCGGGTTCGATCCACGCGGCCGCGAAAATCCACATCATCAATGCGCAGCACACAAAGACCAGCAGCAGGATTTCATTGCGCGACAGTTTGCCCAGTTTCTCCAGTTCACGGCTTGCCCAAAGCGGTACTTCGTCGTTCACTTTCACTTCCGGCGGATAGAACCAGTACGCCAGCAGCGGCATCACCAAAATCAGCAGCACGCCCACCGGCAGGAAGGCGATAAACCAGGTGCCCCAGGAGATATCAATACCCACGATGCTTTTTACCAGCGCCAGTGCCAGCAGGTTGGGTGCGAGCGCAGACAGGAACATTGAGCTGGTAATACACGCCGCCGTAATCGCGACCCACATCAGATATGAACCGATTTTACGTGCGCTGGGATCGTTAGGCTTTGAGCCGTACAGCGGCGGCAGGTTGGCGATAATCGGGTAGATCGTGCCACCGCTTCGTGCGGTGTTGGACGGCGTAAAGGGTGCCAGAAGCAGGTCCGCGAAGGTTATGGCGTACCCAAGCGTCAGGCTGCGGCGACCCAGATATTTCACCAGGATCAGCGCCAGACGGCGGCCAAAGCGCGTTTTGTCATACCCTGCCGCGAACATAAAGGCACCGAAAATCAGCCAGACGGTGGAGTTACCAAAGCCGCTGACCGCCCATTTAAACGAGGCTCCTGCCAGCTTAAACGACGGATCGGCCAGCTGTTCCGGGCTGAACAGCACCCACTGACTGCACAGACCGATGGCGATGACGCCGGTCAGGCCAATCACTGCGCCCGGCAGCGGTTCAAAAATCAAACCGACGATCACCCCTACAAAAATGGCGAAGTAGTGCCAGGCATAAGGCGGAAGCCCATCGGGCACCGGTACAAATAACAGCAGAATGGCCACAATAATGGGCAGCGCCATCATGAAAAGACGGCGTGCTTGACCATCCTTTGGTTTGCTCGCCGCCAGGGGCGTTACAGCAGTTTTATCATTCATAGTTTGCGTCTTAAGTTGTCAGGAATACGGTTTGTCAGAAATAAGTGCGAGGTCTTTTTTAAGTTTTTTTGCTTTCTTTAGTTATTTAAGGCCCGGGTTTCTTATTTCTAAAATAACAATCCAACGCAAAATGGAATGCGGTGAATTAAAAAATAGTGATATTTATATATTGCGCTTTTAAAGGTGGATTCTATTGATCGGGATCATGAAACGGGAGTTGCGGTTGTATTTTTAGGCATTAATTAATAACCCCATTGAGTTATGTGGATATAGCGTTCAAATTAAGGTTGTTTTTCTTGATATATGTATTTAATAAACGATTAATTTTACTATACTATTGAATATTATGGGTTTTTATTTATATATGACTTTCGCGTTAAGTAACGGAAAAGTTAACTTCTTTAATTTGAATGTAAACAATCAACATTAAACTCACTAACACCAATGTATTATTTATGTTATCGAAGGGATTAAATAGTTTATTAACTAACGTAATAACTTTAGTAACTAAAAATAGCGTTATATTAATATCATGACATCGGCAAAAAAAATTAACCATAAACCGGACCGATAAAGAATTCTTGAATTTCATTTTTAAAGTTTGGAGTTTCTATTATGAGCACTAACGAACGCATTCTAAGCCCGTTCACATTACCGAATGGCACCGAGTTAAAAAACCGTTTGTTAATGGCCCCAATGACCACCTGCACGGGGTATTACGACGGGACGGTCACCAGCGAGCTGGTTGAATACTATCGCGCGCGTTCAGGTAGCATCGGGACCATCATCGTTGAATGCTGCTTTGTGGATGATTTAGGACTGGCTTTCCCCGGCGCAATCGGCATTGATAATGACGAGAAAATCGCCGGTCTGGCAAAAATTGCCGATGCGATTAAGTCGAAAGGTTCCAGAGCGTTGCTGCAGATCTATCATGGCGGCCGTATGGTTGACCCGAAGCTGATTGGCGGGCGCACGCCAGTGGGGCCAAGTGCCGTTGCCGCGCCGCGTGAGGGGGCCGCCACGCCAGTCGCATTGAGCGGTGAAGACGTCTGTGCGATGGTCGGCAAGTTTGGTGACGCCGTTCGTCGCGCTATTCAGGCGGGCTTTGATGGCGTTGAAATTCATGGTGCAAACACGTATTTAATCCAGCAGTTCTACTCCCCGAACTCCAACCAGCGCGATGATGAGTGGGGCGGCAGTCGCGACAACCGCGCCAAATTCCCGCTGGCGGTGCTGGACATCACCCACAAAATGGTGCGTCAGTACGCGGATGACGCCTTCATCATTGGCTACCGCTTCTCCCCGGAAGAGATGGAAGTGCCAGGCATCCGCTTCGACGACACGATGTACCTGCTGGAAAAACTGGCGGCGCGTGGGGTGGATTATCTGCACTTTTCAGTCGGCGCGACGCTGCGCCCGTCGATTGTCGATACCCAGGATCCGACGCCACTTATCGAAAAATATTGCGCCATGCGTTCAGACACGCTCGCGCAAATCCCTGTCATGGGCGTAGGCGGCGTGGTCAATGCCGCTGATGTGAACGAGGCAATTGATCACGGCTACGACCTGATCGCGGTGGGACGCGCGACGATCGCCTATCCGGACTGGACCGATCGCATTGGTCAGGGTGAAACGCTGGAACTGTTTATGGACAGCACCAGGCGAGAAGCGCTGCACATTCCGGAGCCGCTGTGGCGTTTCTCGCTGGTGGAAGCGATGATCCGCGACATGAGCATGGGCGAATCAAAATTCAAGCCCGGCACGTTTATCGAAACGGTCCAGGATGACGCCAGCGAGCTGGTGGTCAGTGTCAGCCTCGAAACCGATCGTATCAGTGACATTGCGCTGGCATCCGGTCCCGACCACGACGTGGAGTTCGTGACCAGTTTTGAGGAGATCCGCAGCCGTATTCTCGACGCAAATACCCCTCATGTTGACGCCATTACAGGCGCGACCAGCCAGAGCGAAGCAGTGAAAAAAGCCGTCTCGAAAGCGATGGTGAAATCCTCCAAAGCCCTGGCGGCAGAAGAGGGCGTCGACCCTAACGCGGCGAAATGTGTTGATGTTGTGGTGGTGGGCAGCGGTGGTGCAGGGCTGGCGGCGGCGATTCAGGCTTATGACGACGGGGCGAGCGTGCTGATTGTCGAGAAAATGCCGACCATTGGCGGGAACACCATTAAAGCGTCTGCGGGGATGAATGCCGCGGAAACCCGCTTCCAGCAGGTCAAAGGGATTCAGGACAGCAAAGAACTGTTTTATCAGGAATCCCTAAAAGGTGGGCAGAACAGGAACAACCCGGAACTGCTGCGCCGCTTTGTGGAAAACGCGCCAGAGGCAATCGAATGGCTGGCAACGCGCGGCATTATGCTTAATGACATCACCACGACCGGCGGGATGAGCATCGATCGTACGCACCGTCCAAAAGATGGTTCTGCAGTGGGCGGTTATCTGGTAAGCGGTCTGGTGCGCAACGTCAATAAACGGCATATCGACGTGATGCTGGACACTTCTGTGAGCGATATTATTGTCGAAAACGGGGAAGTGACGGGCGTGCGCCTGACCACGGAAGAGAATGAAACCGTCACCGTCACTACCAAAAGCGTGATCGTAGCGACCGGCGGGTTTAGCGCCAACAGCCAGATGGTGGTGAAATATCGCCCGGATCTGGACGGTTTTGTGACCACGAACCACAAAGGCGCGACGGGCGGCGGGATTGCATTGCTGGAACGTATTGGCGCCGGGACCGTGGATATGGGCGAAATTCAAATTCACCCAACCGTTGAGCAGAACACCTCATATTTGATTTCTGAATCCATTCGCGGCGGTGGCGCGATTCTCGTGAGTCAGCAGGGGAACCGTTTCTTCAACGAGATGGAGACCCGCGACAAAGTGTCGGCTCACATTATCGCGCTGCCTGAGAAATACGCGTACATCGTTTTTGATGAGCACGTTCGGGCAAAAAACAAAGCCGCCGATGAATACATCGCCAAAGGCCTGGTGACCAGCGCCAGCTCGCCGAAAGCGCTGGCGGAGGCGTTGGGTATGGATCACCACGCGTTCCTGGCGACGCTTGAACGCTATAACGTGTTTGTTGAAAAGCAGCACGATGATGATTTCGGTCGCACCACTGCGCTGCGTGCGCCGATCAACGAAGGGCCATTCCACGCGATCCGCATCGCCCCCGGTGTGCATCACACCATGGGCGGCGTGACTGTCAATCCGGAAACCTGTGTTCTGGATAGCGCCGATAACGTCATTCCTGGTGCATATGCAGCGGGTGAAGTGGTCGGTGGTATTCACGGCGGGAATCGAATTGGCGGTAACGCGGTGGCAGATATCATTATTTTTGGTACGCTTGCCGGACATCAGGCGGCAATGCGTTCGAAAAAGCCTGGCTGAGCCGTTATGGTTGACCGGAACGCGGTGTTCCGGTCATTTCCCCGACAGCGTTTGCCTGTCAGAGCTACCGTCAGGAGCCACTCCCATGCCAGATGACGACCGCGTCTACAGTTATTCCGCCGTGCTGATGGGCTCTCCCATTCTCCTCAAACTCTTCTCGCACAACGAAGCGCTTGCCGCGCAGGTTTTTCGCTTAATCAAACAGTACGAAGATTTACTGACCGTGAACCGCGCGCGCTCCCAGGTGATGGATATAAATCTCGCCGCTGGGAAGCACCCCGTCGCCGTTAGCCGTCCGGTATTTGAATTGATTCGCTGTGCAAAAGCGGCCAGTTTGCTGGAAAACAGCGCATTTAATCTGGCCATTGGTCCGCTGGTTAAATGCTGGAAAATTGGTTTTCAGGGCGACAGCGTCCCGCCTGCCGATGAAATCAATACGCTGCTGGCGTTAACCGATCCGATGGAAGTCGTGCTGGATGAGGCGTCATGCAGCGTGTTTCTTACTCGATCGGGAATGGAGATCGACCTGGGCGCGATCGCTAAAGGCTATATCGCTGACCGGGTAAGGGATTTCCTGCGCAAACAGGGCGAAACGCTGGGGTTAATCAATCTGGGTGGGAACATCCAGACGCTTGGCTCGCCTGAAGGGGGCTGGACGGTCGGGGTTAAAAAACCGTTCGACGCTGCGGATGCGCTAATCGGTTCGCTGCAAATTGAAAACAAATCGGTGGTGACATCGGGAACCTATGAGCGCTATTTCGAACGCGACGGCACGCGTTATCACCACATTTTAAACCCGCGCACCGGTTATCCGCTGGACAATGAACTCGACAGCGTGACCGTCATCTCGACGGACTCCATCGACGGCGATCTCTGGACCACGCTCGTTTACGGATTGGGCGTTGAGAAAGGCTGTGCCGCGCTGCGTGCGCGGCCAGACATTGAAGCGATTTTCGTGACCAAAGCACGTGAAATTGTATTCTCGTCCATGCGTCACTTTCGTTTCACGCTGCTCGACAACCGCTATCGCCTTACTGGCAATATTGTCTGAGTAGCCCGATTTGTTCCGGCTGGAGCCGGTATCGATACACCGGACGACCGGTAGCCCCGTAATGAATGCTGGTAAATAGAATTGTAATCTGTGCCAGCCAAATCAGGTACTTACGACAGGATACGCGTGAAATACTGACCGCGTTCGCCAGATCATCGGTGGAAAACTCCGTGTCGGGATGCCCGTCAATCCACTGACAAATCGTGCGCAGCGTCTGCGGGGTTAAGCCCTTCGGCAGGCGCTTGCTGTCTGCCAGCTCCGGCGCGCCGCCGTGCAGCAGACGATCAACGTCTGCCTGTTCATAATATTGATGTGACCCCATCAGATGTTTCTTTTCCTTCCAGCCGTTAAGCGCCTCTTCAAAACGCGGAAACTGGAACGGCTTAATCAAATAATCCACCACGCCATAGTGCATAGAGGTCTGAATGGTGGTGGCATCGGAGGCCGACGAAATCATGATCACATCGATGGCGCGGCCTGAAGCACGGATAATCGGCAGCAAATCCAGACCATTATCCTGCTGCATATAGACATCCAGCAGCACCAGATCGACAGCCTGAGCGGGGTTGCTAATGATGGCCTGGGCCTGACTGAGCGTGGAGGCGACGCCGCAGCAGCTAAAACCCTCAACACGATTCACATACAGTCGGTTAAGGTCAGCCACCATGGCATCATCATCGACAATTAAGACATTTATCACGCGATTTTCCTCTCGCTATCCCAGGGGATCTGAACAAAAAATTGAGTAAACACGCCAGGCTCTGATTCCACGACGATTTCACCGCCGAGTTTTTCGAGCTGCTGGCGGGCAAGAAATAATCCCACACCTCGGTTTTCGCCTTTCGTCGAAAAACCTTTAGTAAAAATGTGTGCCAGACGCGACGGGTCAATACCGGGACCATCATCGCTAATCTCACAGCTTAGCCAGCCGTTTTGATAATGCATCAGCAGGCTGATTTCGCCTTCGGGCTGGTCTGTCATCGCGTCGAGTGCGTTTTCGATAAGGTTACCGAGCACCGTGATCAGCACCGTCACGTGTTCAGTATTTGGGGTATCCGGCACCTGACACTCTTCCGCCAGCGTCAGGCTAATACCCGCTTCCTTGGCGCGATTTATTTTCCCCAGCAGAAAACCGGCAATCACTGGAGATTTGATTTTGTTCTGAATGGCGCCAATATCCGTCTGATAATTTTGCGCCGTCTGGATAATGTACTCTTCGAGCTTGTCGTAGCGCTTCATGTGCAGGAGCCCCAGGATCACATGCAGCTTATTCATAAACTCATGGGAGTGGGTCCGCAGCGCATCCACGTAACTCACCATCCCATCCATTCGCTGCATCAATTCCCGGATCTCGGTTTTGTCACGAAACGTACTGATTGCGCCAATCACTGCGTTCTGGCTTTTGACAGGAAAGGTGTTGCAGAGCAGCAGCCGGCCGTTACAGTCAATCTCCTGATCCTGCAATGCCTTACCCGTCTGCGATACCCTGCGCAGCGAGGCGAGCATCGGAACGTGATGGGGCATTTCCGCGCTGTGGGTTGGCAGAAGCAGAATCTGGCGGGCGGTGTGGTTAATCATTGTCACGCGACCCTGACTATCAATAGCAATCACGCCTTCCTTCAGGGATTGCAGCATCGCCTGGCGTTGTTCAAACAGAGCGGAAATTTCGTAAGGTTCAAGGCCAAACAGAATGCGTTTCAGTAAATGTACCAGGCCCCAGGTTCCCAGAGTACCCATCAACGCACTGAATAATACCGTCCAGATAACACCCCAACGGCTGCGGCTGATCTCTTGATCCACCTTATTGAGCGATATGCCAATCGCCACCACCCCGATTTGCCGGTGCTGGTCGTCATAAACCGGCGTGAAAACGCGCAGGGCTTCTGCCAGCACACCGTGGTTTACCGACACATTTTCATTTCCGGCGAGCGCAGGTTTAAGATCCTCACCGATAAACTTCTTGCCGATCAGGCTCTTATCTGGATGAGAATACCGTACACCCTGCATGTTGGTGACCACGGCGAAAAGCAGATCGTTGCGTCGGGTGATAGCTTCTGCGACAGGCTGAATCTGACTTTTCTGTGCGGATAACAGTAGGCCACGCTTTACGTCAGGACTGTCGGCCAGCGTTCTGGCGATGGCAAGCGCGGTGTCTTTCACGCCGTCTCGCGTCGCCTTGGTGATCTGCATAAAGTAGAGGGCAAAGATGACCAGCAACACCGATCCAATCACACTGCTGACCATCAGTGTGACCAGCGTGTTGAGTTTCATTGGGCGCTTGCGCGTCATGACTAAAGGCTGCACATCGCTCATCCGCACTCCATGGCTAATTATTAAGGGGTAATTATCGCTGATGACGGCGCTTTCTTAAAGTCATGTAAAAGCTTACGAATACATACCTTTTCGTGACCCCCCTCGCAGGTGACCTATATAAAACACTTTATAGTGTAAGGGAATTCATACAAGGAGGCAGTTTATGAGCGTTAAGCTGAACGGTTTAGTCAAGGAAAGACGTCACGCGGATACGGCGGATATCGACAGGTTGTCGACCCTGGACATGCTGAATGTGATTCATCAGGATGATAAAAAAATAACCGAATCCATCACACCCTTTTTATCCGTCATTGCCCACGTGGTCGACAACGCGGCCGCAACCCTGAGTCACGGTGGCCGGCTGGTGATGGTTGGTGCAGGAGCGTCTGGCCGCGCGGCGCTCCAGGCTGCCTTAGAATTTGCCCCAGGCAAACATCCTGTCATAGCGCTTGAGGCCGCAGACGGCGCGGCAAATTATGACCGTGGTGTAGCCGACTTACAGGCTATTAACTTTGGTGAGCACGATATGATGCTGGCGCTGACGGTCAGCGGTAAAACGCCGTGGGTCTGGGGGGCAATGCGACATGCCTGGTCGCTGAGATCGCCTGTTGCCATTATTACCCGCGACGAGCAGAGTGAAGCGGCGCAGCTGGCGAGCTGGGTGATTGCTCCGCAAACGGGCGCAGATGTGGTAGCCGGTTTTCATACCGTCAAAGCCGCGATGGCGCAAAAACTGATCCTGAATATGATTTCGACCGGATTAGCGGTCCGTTCAGGGCGCGTTTACAGCAATATGCGTGTGGATCTCGAGGCCAAAAGTACCCGCTGGGCCGAGAGACAAATCGCGATTGTGATGGAGGCGGGCGGATGTACGCGTACCGTGGCGAAAGCGGCGCTGGAAAGTTGTAATCAGCATTGCAAAACAGCCGTATTGATGGTCATGACCGGTTTGGATGCCTGGCAAGCACGCGATTTGCTGGAGCAGAATAACGGTTTTATCCGCGTTGCATTACAGGAAGCGCCGTAATTGAAAGGTACGGCTAATAAAAAAGGCCGCAGCTGCGGCCTTTGATATTTATGGAGATTAGAACTGATATACCATGCCTACCGCGGTGATGTCATCGGTACTGATGCCATTCGCCTGATAGAACATGTCGTCTTCATCCAGCAGGTTAATTTTATAATCTGCATAAATAGACATATTTTTATTGAAATAATAGCTTGCGCCCACATCCGCATATTTAACGAGATCTTTTTCACTGCCAAAAGCGGTATTCAGATCCTGTCCTTTAGAAATCAGGATAGACACTGCCGGGCGCAGACCAGAATCAAACTGGTACTGTGCGGTGCCTTCAAAGTTTTTGGTTTTGTTCGCGACGGCGGAGTTTTTATTGCCATACGGCGTCATATTACGGGTCTGAGAATACATCGCCGCCAGATAAATATTGTTGGCGTCATATTTAATACCCGCCGTCCAGGCTTCTGCTTGTTCACCGCCCGCCGCCGTGGTGGAATTTACCTGATCGGTGGTACGGTCAGACGAGGCGAACGCTGCACCGGCGCTAAAGCCCATGCCAATATCGTAGGTTGAAGAAATACCGAAACCGTCACCATTTTCATGACGAATATCGCGACCGTTGTCGTTATTGGTGCCTTCGTTACCATTGCCCGCGCTTTCGTTATTACCCTGATACTGCAATGCGAAGTTCAGACCTTCCACCAGACCGTACAGGTCCGTGCTGCGGTATGTCGCCACGCCGTTGGCGCGGTTGGTCATAAAGTTATCCGCTTTACTGTAGGTGTCGCCGCCGAATTCTGGCAGCATATCTGTCCAGCCCTCAACATCGTACAGAACGCCGTAGTTACGGCCGTAATCGAATGAACCATATTCACCAAACTTCAGGCCCGCAAACGCGAGACGCGTCCACGACTGATTAGTTGCGCTCTCGGTATTATTGGCCTGGAGGTTGTACTCCCACTGGCCGTAACCCGTCAGCAGTTCATTGATTTGCGTTTCGCCTTTGAAGCCCAGACGTGCATAAGACTGATCGCCATCCGCGCCAATATCATCAGAGAAGTAATGAAGACCATCCACTTTGCCGTAAAGATCTAATTTATTGCCATTTTTGTTATAAATTTCTGCTGCGTTCGCGGCACCTGCGGCCAGTAAAACAGGCACCATAATAGCCAATACTTTTCTTTTCATTATATATTCCTTTTTAATATCACTCATGTGAATAAACGTAATCACCCTCCGCAATTACATCGGCGATACTATTCGAATCATGGAATTAAGTTTCAATAATATATGTAATTAAATGATGTTATTTAATTCTAAATGTTGCTGAGGGCTGGGTTATTTCTTGGGTGAATTTTACAGAGGCTAATATATTAAATTTTGATGTGTTTATTATTGGTGCTTTTAAATGATCAATGAATTTCCATACATAAATTCTGAAATGCAAGGCTAGAGATGAGTCAAATGAAATTGATTTGTCGTAAATCGCTGGGTAAACCACGCGTGTTAGGGCGGCAGAAAGTTGCTATGGTGGACGCTTTAATGAAGGAGGGATCATGGCGCTTACCCACTGGCAGCACCGCTTCGAAAACTGGCTTTCAGAAAATCATGACACGGATGATACCGCGCATGACATTTCGCATTTTCGCCGCGTGTGGATGGCGGCGCAGCGGATGATGACAGGGCAACTCATCGACCCGCTGGTGATTCTTACGGCATGTTATTTCCACGATATTGTCAGCCTGCCAAAAAATCACCCCGAGCGCGGGCAATCCTCGCGGCTTGCGGCGCGCAAAACCAGCCAAATTCTGCACGACGCTTTCCCCGATTTTCCCGAGGAGAGTATCCCTGCCGTCCAGCACGCGATCGAAGCGCACAGCTTTAGCGCGGGCGTTGCGCCGCAAACCCTAGAGGCGAAAATTGTCCAGGATGCCGACAGGTTAGAGGCCCTCGGCGCGATCGGGTTGGCTCGCGTCTTTGCGGTTTCAGGGGCGCTGGGCGTTGCCCTGTTTAATGCCGATGATCCCTTTGCTGAATCGCGTGAACTGAATGATAAAACCTTTGCGCTCGACCATTTCCAGACCAAGCTCCTGCGTCTGCCGGATACCATGCAAACCGAAATGGGCCGAGAGCTTGCGCGTCATAACGCCGATTTCCTGGTGCATTTTATGGCGAAACTGAGCGCTGAATTGCAGGGCGATTGTCTTGGCATCGATTCACAGGTAGTGAGCCGATTCCAGCGCAGTCTGTCACGCTGAACTATGGTAATCTGTTCCCAGTCTTTTTCGTCCGGTTGAAGGTATGCAGGAAAAACTATCAGTGACTGAGCCCGCACTATTGCTGGCAGAGAAATCAACGGCAACGGTGCAGGATTTACTGTGCAAGCTGCTGACCATCTATGATGCCAAAACGCTGGTCAACCAACTGAATGCACAAGGCGAGAGCCACTGGAGCCCGGCGATCCTCAAGCGGCTGGTTTCGAGCGAGCGGGCAGGCCATCGACTGAGCGAGGGGGAATTTGCTCTCCTGCAAAATCTGCTTCCACGCCCACCGGCTATTCATCCTAATTATGCGTTCCGCTTTGTCGATCTGTTTGCGGGCATCGGTGGCATACGTCATGGTTTTGAGGCGATTGGCGGGCAGTGCGTCTTCACCAGCGAATGGAACAAACACGCGGTGCGCACCTATAAAGCAAACTGGTACTGCGATCCCAACACCCATCAGTTCAATGAAGATATCCGCGATGTCACGTTAAGCCATAAAAGCGGCGTCACGGATGCTGAAGCGGCTGACCATATCCGACGCACCATCCCAGCGCATGATGTCCTGCTGGCGGGCTTTCCGTGTCAGCCGTTTTCGCTGGCGGGTGTGTCCAAAAAGAACGCCCTCGGACGTGCCCATGGTTTTGCCTGCGATACGCAAGGCACGCTGTTTTTTGACGTGGTGCGCATTATTGACGCACGCCGCCCGCCTGTTTTTGTGCTCGAAAACGTCAAAAACCTCAAGAGTCACGACGGCGGGAAAACCTTCCGCATTATCATGCAAACGCTTGATGAACTGGGTTACGACGTGGCCGATGCCGAGAATATGGGTGCGAACGATCCCAAAATTATCGATGGCAAACATTTCTTGCCTCAGCATCGCGAGCGGATTGTGTTGGTCGGGTTTCGCCGTGATTTAAACCTGAAAGGTGATTTTACCCTGCGGGATATTCCCTCGCTTTATCCGGCACATCGACCGTCCGTGGCGGAGCTCCTGGAACCGGCATTTGATGCCAAATTCATCCTGACCCCGGTGCTGTGGAAATATCTCTATCGCTATGCCAAAAAGCATCAGGCGAAGGGCAACGGCTTTGGTTTTGGGATGGTTGACCCGCTCAATCCAAACAGCGTCACCCGCACGTTGTCGGCGCGCTATTACAAAGACGGCGCTGAGATCCTCATTGACCGGGGCTGGGATAAAGCCCTTGGCGAGATCAATTTTGACGATCCGCAGAACCAACGCCATCGCCCGCGTCGGCTGACGCCGCGTGAGTGCGCGCGCCTGATGGGATTTGAATCGCCCCAGGGGTACAGCTTCCGTATTCCGGTTTCTGATACCCAGGCCTATCGGCAGTTTGGTAATTCCGTGGTCGTCCCGGCGTTTGCAGCGGTGGCAAAACTGCTGGAATCACGCATTAAACAGGCTGTCAAATTGCGCCAGGGTGAGGCCGTCAATGACGGATGTGCACAGTAAGGCGACGCGCAGCAAAAACATGCGTGCTATCGGCACGCGTGATACGGCGATTGAAAAACGGCTTTCAGGCTTGTTAACGCAAGCGGGTTTTGAGTTTCGCGTTCAGGATGCTGCGCTGGCGGGGCGGCCTGATTTTGTGCTGGATCGCTATCAGTGCATCATCTTCACCCACGGCTGTTTCTGGCATCATCACGACTGTTATCTGTTCAAAGTGCCTGCCACGCGCACCGAATTCTGGCTGGCAAAAATCGGTAAAAACGTCGAGCGTGACAGGCGCGATGTCGCCACGTTGACGGTGAGCGGATGGCGAGTGCTGATTGTCTGGGAGTGCGCGCTGCGCGGCAGGTTAAAGCTTGATGATGCTGCGCTGACGGAGCGTCTGGAAGAGTGGATCTGCGGCGGCGGTCAGGCCGCGCAGATCGATACGTCAGGAATTCATCTGCTTACGGTTTTTCCACCTCACAGGGTGTAATAATGGGTTTAGCCGGGATAAGGTATTTCCCGAGCGTGACCAGCACCACCGCCATAATAATAACACCCAGCGCTAACCACTCGACCGATGACAGCGTCTCGCCTGCAAACGTTGTCCCTAACAGCACGGCCACCACCGGGTTTACGTATGCGTAGCTGGTGGCGACGGCAGGACTGACGTTACGGATCAGGAACATATAAGAGTTAATGGCGATAATCGAGCCGAAAATGGCCAGATAACCCACCGCCAGGAAACCAGAAAGACCCGGCATGGCCGTGAGTTTTTCACCTGTGATCGTTGATGCAACTAACAGCACGATTCCCGCTGCCAGCATCTCAATAGCGCCCGCCATCATCCCGGACGGTAATTCGATGCGCGACCCCAGGACGGAACCAAACGCCCAGCTCAGGGAACCCATCAGGATCAACAGCGCTCCCCACGGATTGCCGCTCAGGTTGCCGCCGCTGTTAAGCAAAATAATTCCCGCCAGGCCAATACCAATGCCCATCCATTCCAGTTTGCGGGTGCGAATGCCGAACAGACGGCTAAAGCACAGCGTAAACAGGGGAACCGTCGCGACCACCACCGCCGCAATGCCTGACGGCACGTTCTGATGCTCTGCCACCGTAACAAAACCATTGCCGACAGCGAGCAGGAGCAGGCCGATCAGCGCCGCGTTTATCATCGGACGCAGCGGGGGTAATCGATGACCACGGAGCAGTAAGAAGGCCAGCAGCAATACGCCAGCCGATAAAAAGCGGATGCCCGCCATCATCAGCGGGGGCCAGCTTTCCACACCGACGCGAATGACAAAATAGGTGGAACCCCAAATGATATAGAGCGAAAAAAGTGCTCCAATAAGCGGTAATAGTTGCCTGAAACGCATAGTCCCTCACGGCGAATTAAAAAGGTCGCTCATAGTAAACGTCAAAACTATCGTGCTGGCGAGTGCTTTAGTTGTATCAATGATGTGAATTATTTGTTGACTTAAGGCATGGGTTTCGAGGTTCTGATTTTTACTCCATACTATTCACTTAATTATCAAAATAAGAAGGATCAGATTTTGGCAGGAAGTAGCTTATTAACATTATTGGATGATATTGCCACGTTGCTGGACGACATATCGCTGATGGGGAAACTGGCCGCGAAAAAGACGGCCGGTGTATTGGGTGACGACCTATCGCTTAACGCACAGCAAGTGTCTGGCGTTCGCGCCAACCGTGAGCTGCCCGTGGTGTGGAGCGTGGCAAAAGGGTCACTTCTCAATAAGGTGATTCTGGTGCCGCTGGCGCTGCTGATCAGCGCGTTTATTCCGTGGGCCATCACGCCGCTGTTAATGATAGGCGGTGCGTTCCTCTGTTATGAGGGCGTTGAGAAGGTGCTGCACTCTTTTGCCTCACGTAAGGATGAGGAGACACCGCAGGCTCGCCAGCAGCGCCTGGAGGCGCTCGCCGCGAAGGACCCGCTCGCCTTTGAACGCGATAAGGTCAAAGGCGCAATTCGTACCGATTTTATTCTGTCGGCAGAAATCGTCGCCATCACGCTGGGGATTGTTTCAGAAGCCCCGCTGCTGAATCAGGTGCTGGTGCTCTCCGGTATCGCGATTGCCGTGACAATTGGCGTTTATGGCCTTGTCGGGGTGATCGTTAAGCTCGATGACATGGGCTACTGGCTGGTGGATAAATCCAATAGTCTGGCAAGAATCATCGGTAAAGGATTGCTGGTTTTGGCGCCATGGCTAATGAAAAGCTTGTCGGTGATCGGCACGCTGGCGATGTTCCTGGTGGGCGGTGGGATTGTGGTGCATGGTATTGCACCGCTGCACCACGCCATTGAACATTTTGCGCAAGGACAGGGGAGTGTGATGTCTGCCATTTTACCGACGATCGTGAACCTGGTGATTGGCTTTATTATTGGTGTCATCGTCATCGCGGGCGTGAAAGGTATCGCAAAACTGCGCGGTGTTTCGCACTAATTGTTCTTTGCGCGCTATGGAAAAAGGGCCATTCCTCGTCTAGATTGAAACAGTTTCACCCTGATACTGGAGGCGGTTATGGTCTTTGTGGTCAGTGATGAAGTTAAGCCTAAAAACGGTGGCCCACGTATGATTGTCACGGGATATTCCAGTGGCATGGTGGAATGCCGGTGGCACGACGGTTTTGGCATCAAGCGAGAAGCTTTTCGTGAAGAGGAGCTACTGCCGGGTGACAAACCGCAGCGACGCGAGACGGCTTAATCACGTAAAGCCCGGCATGTCCGGGCTTTTTGTTGGCTATCGCTTCAGGCGACACTTGTCTTAATGTATCGGACCGTCGGGCTTAGGTATGATGCGTAGCGTAAAGATGTGATCAGGGAGTTTGTGTGCAGCGCGATACCTTTGTCATCAAGAAAAATCTGCTGGAACGGTTACGTCACCACCCCGGTCAAATTGTTAACGCGTGTTTTCTGGTCGTCCTCATTTTTTCCACCATTCTGACATGGCGAGAAGTCGTTGTGCTGGAAGAGGCTTATATTTCAAGCCAGCAAAATCATCTGCAAAATGTAGCCAACACGCTGGACCGGCAGCTCCAGTACAGTGTCAATAAACTGCTCTTTTTCCGTCAGAGCATGGGTGATGCGCTGCAAACGCCGCTTGGTTTTCGCGTATTACAAGATGCGGTCCAGAATTTTAACACTCTGCGTGCAAAACCCTTCTGGCAGCTGGAAGTTGAGCAGCGGCGTGCGCTGCCGATAAACGGCGTGTCTGATGGCATGGTGACGCAAACAACACTTCTGGTGCGCGATGATAAGCGGATCGGCAGAGAACTCTCCGCTGCACTGGAGGTGGGCTATTTACTGCGCCTCGCCGTCTCGCACGCCAACAATAAAGAAAAGGGCGTCACATACGTCTCGCGTGCGGGATTTTTTGTTTCGACGCTGCCCGCCGCGCTTAACACGTCCATCATATCCCGCTACTACGATCTGGTAACGCGCCCCTGGTTCACCCAACAGACTGACCGCGGCAATCGAGCACGTGCGGTGCGCTGGTTTATGGCTCCCTTTACCGCTGGAAAAAATGAACGTCTGATCACCGCCAGCGTGCCGGTGTATCAGGACAACTACTGGTATGGTGTACTGGCGATGGATTTCACGCTGCCAACCATGACCCAGCTGCTGATGGACGCCGTTGATCAGCACAAAGATGGTGAATACCAGCTGTATGACAACCGCCTCAATCTGATTGCGACCTCTGAAGAAAACACCGAACGCGTCACTCAGCTTGATGCGCAAGAACTCGCTCAAATCGCGCATGCGGTGGAGAGCGATACTCAGGGAGGTCTGCGGTTGAGCACGCAGTTCATCAGTTGGGAGCGGCTGGAACACTTTGATGGGCTGGTGCTGCGTGTCCACTCTCTCAAAGAGGGCGTTCGGGGCGATTTTGGCAGTATCAGTATTGCCCTGGCATCGCTGTGGGCGCTCTTTACCGCGACGCTGTTGATTTCGTGGTTGGTGATCCGTCGGATGGTAAGCAACATGTACACGCTGCAAAATTCATTGCAGTGGCAGGCCTGGCACGATCCGCTCACCCGGCTCAACAACCGCCGTGCGCTCTTTGATCGAGCAAAGGCTCTGGCCGAGGAGTGCCGTCAGCAGCAGCTGCCGTTCTCGGTCATTCAGCTCGATCTCGACCATTTCAAAAGCATTAACGATCGATTTGGTCATCAGGCGGGGGACAAAGTGCTGGCCCACACGGCCCGGCTGATTAAGCACGCGTTGCGAAATAGCGATGTGGCAGGGCGCGTGGGCGGTGAGGAGTTCTGCGTTGTGCTGCCGGGTGCGACAGCGGAGCAGGCGGCTGGCGTGGCGGAACGTATTCGGGTCTCCATTCATCGAAAAGAGATCCTGGTGAAGAAGAGCACCACGGCGCGGGTTAGCGCTTCGCTTGGCGTCAGCAGCACGGAAGAGAACGCCAGTTTTGATTTTGAGCAATTGCAGTCCATTGCCGATGCGCGTCTCTATCTGGCGAAACAGCAGGGGAGAAATCAGGTGGTGTGTCGCGGTCCGGATAAAAAATGATCCAGCCCTTCTCGCCAGCCCTCAGGCCCTGCCTGTTGAGTGTGATATACCCGCTCCGGGATATCCTCCTGGAGCCGGATGCCGAGTCGATTGATGCTTTTCACAACCACGGCGTAATCGACGTTATCAAGCAGCGGGGCGTCGTTTGGACCGTCGCCAAGGCCAATGGTGGTCGGCACAAAACCTTCGCGCTTGCGGTATTCATCAATTAACCAGTTCACCGCCTGATCTTTCCCGCCGCGCGCGTCGAGAATGTGCCAGAACCGTGCGCCCTGGATGAATTTAAATCCCATCTGAGCCAGCTCTGCCTCAAACTTCGTCATCTGTTCGTCGCTGTCGCGCCAGATTAGGGTCACCGACGCCTCATGCAGTCGCGCCAGGGATGACCTTTCACGATTAAGCCCGGTCCACTCGCCGATAACCCGTTCATCAACATCATCAAACGTCGTGAATTTATAGCCGTCGCGCTCGCGCAGCGGATTAATCACAGCGCAAATGTCGCTGTGCGGCGTGCCATTGATCAGCCGTGGCGCATCGGGATGGTCATCCCAACGCACATCCAACTGAATCACCGCGCCGTTCTCGGCAATAAACGGCAAGCCCTCCAGCCCCAAATCCTGCTGGATCTCAAGCGTTTCAGCGGCCGTTTTGCTGCTGCACAAAATGACCGGAATCTGATGGTCTTGCAGCTTATCCAGCCACGGAGAGGCGGGACGCCAGTCGTAGGTATGGATATCCAGCAGGGTTCCATCCAGATCGGTAAAGACTAAAAGCGTCTCCTTGAGTAAAGACATGGCATCTCCTGATTAACCGTTGTTTCAGAACGGACCTAAGATAAATCCTAAAGCTAATCGTGCGTTTTCGTTCCCGATAATGGAAACGATCCCAACAATCCTTGTGGTGGCAGGCGTTGGGGATTTATAACCAAAACTGAGGGTTATAGATGAATGTATTTATGATAGGAATATATCCTTGTCATGCAAAATAATTGGGGATAAGGTAAATCCCACATCAGATTTCCTGGTGTAACGAATTTACAAGTGCTTCTTGCATAAGCAAGTTCATCCCGGTCATCCCCATGACCGGGATTTTTTTCGCCTCAGCGATTCACTTCCGTCACGCTAAAATCATGGATATCTAACTCAAACGCCTCAGCCAGTTCGCGGTAGGTGTGGTAGTCATGCCCATTGACGACCACGCGGGTGGGGTCATCTTCCGTGCGCCGCACTTCGCTTTCACTGATCTCATTGATGGCGGCCAGCAGGGCATCGACATCCACGTTCACTTCTCGCTTGGCGGTCTCGCTGTACTCTTTTGCGGTTTTCATCACGCATACCTCATTTCACCGGATTCAGCGTTAAGTATAGACTGCCCACAAAAGCGGCAATCATTCAGGCAGGCGCTGCCAGTTGTTGCGAATTGTTCTACACTGGCTCAAAACCACAGGAGGATTTTATGAAGGTCAACGATCGGGTAACCGTAAAGACAGACGGTGGACCGCGCCGTCCGGGCGTAGTGCTGGCAGTGGAACAATTTAGTGAAGGCGTGATGTACCTGGTGTCACTGGAAGATTATCCGCTGGGGATCTGGTTCTTTAACGAGATGGGGCATTCCGACGGGATCTTTGTCGAACTCGCTGAGTAGCGGCGTGTCGGGTGAGATGCTGCTTACCCGACTCACTTCATCGAACGAAAAATCTCTGGCGAGGCCAGAGATTGATGGGGTGCAGAGGAGAATAAAAAGATTAACGCATGTTCACGAAAATGCCATTTGTCACATTATCCGTCAGACGAACAACATGATAGATAACTTGTTTATTATGCGTTTTAATTTTCCTTTTAATATTTCCCTTATGTGAGGAAACGGTTTTTGCTTTGATATTCATCTGGTCGGAAATCTGAATTGTCCCTTGCCCTGCCATCCACATTCGCAACATACTCGATTCAGTACGGCTTAATGATAACGTGGGTAAGTTAAATTCTCCTACACTCTTCGCTTCTTTATTTAAATAATCACCCAAAATGTCATCCAGTGACTCGGGTTTAATCGACTTCGAACTGATCAATAAGTTTTTACGCACTAACAAATATTCATCGAAATGGATATTCGCAATTGCCATAAAAACAATAAACAGGGTTTTAGGATGCTGATTAATGATTTGCTTAATGTGCTGACTGTTGGCTGGATCGTGAATGAAACAGTCCTCATTAATAAACACCACGCCTGGCTTGTAAGCTTCACAAGCGGCTGCAAGTTCGTCAACATCATGTACATCATTGACGTCTCGTTTTTTGACCCCTCTACTTGCAAGATACCCGGTTAGCCCTAGCCGGGTGTAACTGCATAAATCCATAATGATCGTTGACATGGCATACCCTCACTCAATGCGTAACGATAATTCACCATCTGCCTGAGAGCTCAAAACAGCCATACGGGATGGATAAAAAAGGTATTAAACCTGTGAGCAATACAAAGACTTTCAGGCGAACTCACTATCCCGTAAAGTTACGTATAATTTGCCAGGAATCATCTTAAAGTAAAGTAAATATTAAGTATTGTGAAGGGCATAAAAACAAATAAACCGCACCAGATATATCCTGGTAGATGTTTTTCAGCTTTTATTTTAGGAATATCCTCAGAGAGACAATATAAACATCAGGGGTTAATATTTCGGGGTAGCTCACGAACAATATCGGATAAGAGATTGAATATTTCGCTAAATAAATGCTCGCAGAAAGGTGCAATCAGCGGCATTAATAGCCCCATCAAGATCAAACCGACCGTCAGGGTGATGGGGAAGCCGATGACAAATACGGAGAGCTGCGGTGCCATTCGGTTCAGCAAGCCCAGAGACAGGTTCACGGTCAGCAGGAGGGTGATGACCGGCAACGCCAGCATCAGTCCATTAATGAAAATCAGCCCTGCGGCACGGGTCAGTGCCAGAAACGCGTTACTGTTCACCGGATTGCCGCCGATGGGCAAGGTATGGAATGTGTCCACCAGCATCGAAATCAGCCACAGGTGACCATTGAATGTCAGAAACAGCAGCATAGCCAGCATATCAATCACGCGAGCCAGCACGGGCATATTGAGGTGGCTGCCAGGGTCAAAGAAGGTGGCGAATGACAACCCCATCTGCAGGCCGATAAGTTCACCCGCGGTACGAATCGCCGCAAAGGCGAGCTGCATGGTGAAACCAATCGCCACGCCGATCAGCACCTGCTGAAGCGCAAGCCAGACTGCTTGCGGGGAGAAAATAGGGATATTCACCGGTGGCAACGTCGGCGCTATCACGAACGTAATCAACATCCCCAGGCCAATTTTGACCCGTTTAGGAATCGATTTTTCGCTCAGTATGGGCGCCGTCATGATCAACGCCATTACACGCAGTAGTGGCCAAAAATAGAGGCCAAGCCACTCCATGAATTGATCGCTGGTGAAATGTAGCATTCAGATAATCAGCCGATGATGTACGGCAGATTGGTAAACAGGTTGCGCATGTAATCGAGCAACAGATTGAGCATCCACGGTCCGGCAACAATTATGGTCACGAACACAGCGATGATTTTAGGAATGAACGACAGCGTCATTTCGTTAATCTGAGTAGCGGCTTGCAAAATACTGATCACAAGACCGGTAACCAGGGCCACTAACAGTAAGGGAGCGGCAACGGAAATGGCGACTTTCATCGCTTCCGTGCCCATCATCATGACCGATTCGGGTGTCATTGCGCGCTCCTCAACTGTAGAAACTTTGCGCCAGCGACCCGACAAGCAATTGCCAGCCGTCTACCAGTACGAAAAGCATAATCTTAAAGGGCAGGGCAATGGTGGCAGGGGGCACCATCATCATACCTAACGCCATCAGCACGCTGGCGATCACCAGGTCGATAATCAGGAACGGGATAAAGATCGTAAAACCAATCTGGAAGGCCGTTTTCAGCTCACTGGTGACGTAGGCCGGCAGCAAAATGCGCATTGGCACAGCTTCAGGCCCCTGAATCGGTCCCTCGTTAGCCAGACGAGCAAACAGGGCGAGATCCGCTTCACGCGTCTGACGCAGCATAAATTCACGCAGCGGTTGCGCGCCCTTTTCCAGCGCCACCTGCATGGAAATTTTATCTTCACTGAACGGCTGATAGGCGTCGGCATAAATTTTATCGATGACCGGCGACATAATAAAGAAAGTCAGGAACAGCGCTAAACCGAGCAACACCTGGTTAGGCGGTGCGGACGGTGTACCCAGCGCGTTTCGCAGTAAACCAAAGACGATAATGATGCGCGTAAAGCTGGTCATCATCAGCAAAACAGCCGGGATAAACGTCAGAGAGGTGATAAAGACCAGCGTCTGCACCGGCAAAGACCAGCTTTGTCCTCCTCCAGCCATCGGAGTGGAAATCAGGCCTGGCAATTGCGCATAGACGGCGGGAGCAAACAGGGCGAGGCCTACAAGCGTAAGGGACAACAAACGGCGCATCACGATCTCCCGGAACGCTTAAGCAAACTCTTTAACACGGACTGAAAATCCGCTGGATTCTCTGCGGTATCCTCGCCCGCAACGGGCGCAGGAGGCAGTTTATGAAGCACATTGATGTGTGATGCGGTGACGCCAAGCACCAGGCGCGCATCTTCAACGTCGACAATAATCACGCGCTCGCGTGGGCCGAGCGAGGTGCTGGCACTCACTTTCAAGCCGCGCGTGTTGGCGGTTTTACCCGCCAGACCAAAGCGTTTCGCGAGCCACGCCATAATCAAAATAAAGGCAATAATACCCAACAGCGCACCGCTTACCTGAAGCAGCGGTGAGCCTGGAACCGCAGAGGGCTGTGAGACAATTGCCTGGGTTTTCATACTTAACGGCTCAGACGACGCATACGTTCGGAAGGGGTGATGATGTCAGTGATACGAACACCGTATTTATCAGCCACAACCACAACTTCGCCCTGAGCAATCAAATAGCCGTTGATCAGGATGTCCAGCGGTTCACCCGCCAGGCCATCAAGTGCGACAACGGAGCCCTGCGTCAGGCGCAGCAACTCTTTGATGGTCATACGCGTCCGACCCAGCTCAACAGTCAGCTTGACCGGGATATCCATAATCAAATCGATATCCTGCAGGGTACCGCTCACGTCACCGCCGCCTAACTGCTGGAACACCGCATCCGCAGCGCTTTTGCTCGCGGGTGCCTGTTGCTCGTTCAATGCATCAGCCCACAGATCGTCCAGCGCTCCGCTGTTTGCATCGGACGGATTGTTCATATCACTCATTTGGGCTGTTCCTCATTCAGCGAATTCAATATCGGATTGATCAAGTGCTCAACACGTAGCGCGTATTGACCGTTTACGGTGCCGTACTGGCTGGTCAATACAGGTACGTCATCCACATGGGCAATAATACGGTCAGGTTTTTCTATCGGCAGAACATCGCCCGGTTGTAATTTCAGTATCTGAGATAACCGTAGCGGAATATCCGCAAAGCTTGCCACCAGTTCCAGCTGCGAGTGCTGAACCTGACGGACCAGATTCTCACGCCAGTTCTGATCTTCGTTGCGGGAGTTTTCCAGCGGCGGGTTAACCAGCACTTCACGCAGAGGTTCGATCATGCTGAACGGCAGACAAATATTAAATTCGCCGGTCAGGTTACCAATCTCAACGTGGAAAGGTGTGTTCACCACGATGTCATTCGGTGACGTCGTGATGTTGGTGAATTTTACCTGCATCTCGGAACGCACATACTCCACTTCCAGCGGGTTGATCGCTTTCCATGCGTCGCTGTACGACTCAAGCGCCAGCTTCAGCATGCGGTTGATCACGCGCTGTTCAGTATGCGTAAATTCGCGTCCTTCCACCTTCGTCGGGAAGCGACCGTCGCCACCAAACAAGTTATCGACCGCGATAAACACCAGGCTCGGAGAAAACACGAACAGGCCAGTGCCACGCAGCGGTTTCAGATGGATCAGGTTAAGGTTAGTTGGCACCGGCAGGTTGCGGGCAAACTCATGATACGGCTGAATGCGGATCGCACCGACTGTAATGTCCGGACTACGACGCAGCAGGTTGAACAGGCCCATACGGAACTGTCGTGCAAAACGTTCGTTGATGATCTCCAGCGCCTGAAGGCGCTCGCGCACCACGCGACGCTGGGTATTGGGATCGTAGGGACGAATTTCAGGCTCGCCGCCCAGACCCGGTTTTGGATCATCGCTCTTCTCGCTGTCGCCGTTAAGCAGCGCATCGATTTCCGCTTGAGAAAGAATACTATCGCCCATGTCTCTACCGCAGGATGAAAGCTGTGTACAGAACGTCAGTGACTTCCTGCTTAGGTTGACCGGTTACCAGTGGCGGTGCCAGCGTTTGCTTGATGGCCTCGACCAGCTTCTGCTTACCGTCATCAGTTGACAGCCCAGTGGCGTCCTGACGAGAGAACAGCAGCAGCAGGCGGCTACGGACTTCGGGTAAATAGTCACTCAGACGAGTGCGCGTTGCTTCGTCTTTCAAACGCAATGTAATGCCGATATAAAGCACGCGATCCGCGTCACCGAGGTTAACGGTAAACGTATCCATTGGGAAAAAGACCGGGGCCGGAGGCGGTGGGGGTTCTGCTTTAGCAGTGGCTGACGGCGCTTGCTGCGACCGCCAGTAACTATAGCCAGCAGTGGCGCATGCGGCGAGCGTAATCAACACCAGCAGCGGGATCCAAATGGAACGCTTGCCTTTTTTGGTGATTGCGGAGTCAGTCATCGGTTACGTGCTTCCTGTTTCGGTACAGCTAATAGAGTGATTATCCCGTGTTCTGCTTTGGTCAAAGCGTGGAACAAACGAAGATAATCACGTTACCTCTGGCGTTTAGGCAAAGATGTCTACCGCGCCATTTCCGCGAGCTGCAGACTGTAATGCCGCAGGCGTGATCAGCAATTCATCATTTTCATCGCCCATTTCGCCCTGTTGGCCGGAACGAGAAGCATGCTGTTGCTGCTGGAAAGACGACTGCTGCTGGTTCGCAGAGCTGTCACTGCTGATGGTGCTTTGCGATAACTGAATACCGTTTTCTGCAAGCTGCGTGCGCAGCATTGGGAGTGCCGCTTCCAGTGCAGAGCGCACGTGACCGTTGGCAGAAATCATCTGCAATTGAGCCTGGTTATCATCCATTTTAATAGAGATTTGAACTTGACCCAAATCTTCAGGATGTAAACGCAGCTCTGCGCTCTGCTGTCCCTGCTTAGTGAACAGCGTCACGTGTTGGCTGATCGCCTGTTGCCACTCGTGCGTGCCCAGCGGCTGGCTCAGTAATGGCGCGGATGCGACATTCGTGGCGGCCGGGGGCGCTGTGACGTTTGCCATGATCGGTGCGAGAGATGCAGAAGGTGACGCGGACGAGAACGCACTCGCGGCTTCATGCTTTTCAGCCGCGGCGGCGGCAACCGGCGTCAACTGCGCGCTGGCGGGCAGTTTGCTATCCACATCAGTGGACTGCGCTTTGGTTTTGCCGAGGGTAGACCCGTCATCATTCAGTGCAGCCTGACGGCCAACGCCTGGCTGTGAGAGTGCTGCCTGCGTGGTAACCGCGTTCACGTCGTTAGCTGGCGTAGCCCGCGCAGTCGCGGTTTGCTGATGCGGAAGCATCGCCATTAACGCGCTTAACCCGGCCAAATCTTCTTCGCTCAGATCGCTTTTGCTGTCTTCTTTTTGTGCGTCAGCCACAAGCGTTTTCAACGCATCGCTGTGCGTCGCAGGCAACAGGCCGGAAACCAGACTCTGGAGAGTCGTTTCTGCCGTGGCTGCTTGCGCCGCTTCGTCGGTTTTGAACAGATCCTGACGCGCCAGCAGAGAGGCGAGTTTGCTCGGGATGGCGCTATCGCCGTCCTGTAATAAGGCCGCTTTCGACAGTTTGCCGCCAGCCGCTTTAAGATCGGCCAACGTCAGCGGCGCGTCTTTTCCCTGACCTGCGGCGTCGGTTAATGCACCTGCCAGCAGAGAGAGAAAATCTTGCGCGCCATCCGCGCCTTTACCCGTCTGCGTACCGCCAGGCAGGTCGCTGTCGGTCATCAGCAGTTGTTGCAGTGTGATCATTCAGATTTCCTCATTGATGCGCGCTGGGCAAACTCATCCATTTTTTTCTGATCGAGCCGGTTCTCGGCAAGCAGTGTCGCGGCGCTCTGTCGGTCCTGTAACGTTGTCCAGGCCTGAAGCCGCTGCTTCTTCTCGCGCCAGAAATCTAGCGCCTTTTCCACTTTTTGGTTCCACTGGGTAAGCTGTTGGCGATGCTGTTCAATCGCTTTTTCCAGCGTCAGAATAAACTGTTGATAGTTAATCCAGCGCTGACTGCCAATGCCCTGTGTCATATCGGTATTCAGGTTGGTACGGTATTCGTGCTGATAATCGATCAGCATCGATAACTGTTCTTCGGCCTGCTGACAGCCCCGCCGCATCGCACCAAGTTGTAATGCGGCATCGTCCACTTCTTTTTCAGCCAGATCTTTCAGCGTAGCTAATGCGCCATGTTGCGCCATAATCTCCGCCCTCCACCTTTATTACACCTGCGGGAAAATAAGCTCTAACGCTTGCGTTGAGTCTTCCCAGTCGGCACGTTCAAAAATACCTTGTTGCAAGAAAGCTTCCAGCTGCGGCCAAACGGCAATGGCCTTGTCGAGCATCGGATCGCTGCCTTTGGCATACGCGCCCACGCTCACCAGGTCTCGGTTACGCTGGAAGCTTGAAAGGAGTTGTTTAAAGTTACGCACGCGGGCGTAATGCTTTTCAGAAATAAGCGAGGTCATGGCACGGCTGATTGAGGCTTCAATATCAATCGCCGGATAGTGACCGGCTTCCGCGAGTCGACGCGACAGCACAATGTGGCCGTCAAGAATGGCGCGCGCGGAGTCAGCAATCGGGTCCTGCTGGTCATCGCCTTCGGTCAGTACCGTATAAAACGCGGTCACGGAACCGCCACCGGTAATCCCGTTACCCGCACGCTCAACCAGCGCCGGAAGTTTGGCAAAGACTGACGGCGGATAGCCTTTGGTCGCCGGTGGTTCACCGATGGCGAGCGCAATTTCACGCTGAGCCATCGCATAACGCGTCAGGGAATCCATAATCAGCAGCACGTGTTGACCGCGATCGCGGAAATCTTCTGCAATGCGTGTGGCGTACGCCGCGCCCTGCATACGCAGCAGCGGAGAAACGTCCGCTGGCGCGGCGATCACCACGGAACGCGCGCGGCCTTCCGCACCGAGAATGTTCTCGATAAAGTCTTTAACTTCGCGACCACGTTCGCCAATCAGGCCCACGACGATCACGTCCGCCTGGGTGTAACGCGCCATCATGCCGAGGAGGACGGATTTACCGACACCCGACCCGGCAAACAGACCCATACGCTGCCCACGACCCACGGTCAGCAGGGCGTTGATCGGACGAACGCCCGTATCAAGCACATGTTCGATTGCCGTACGTTGCAGCGGGTTAACGGGCTGGGTGATCAGCGCGCCGGTTTCGGTGGTATCAGGGGAGGGCAGGCCATCAAGCGGTTTGCCTGCGCCATCCAGTACACGGCCTAACAGCGCCGGACCGAGTGGCAATTGCTTGCCGCTGTGCAGCCCGTCACCGGAATTATTTTTGGCGTAAACGCGCGCGCCGGGCAAAATGCCTTCGACTTCTTCCAGCGGCATTAAAAACAGGCGTTGGCCGTTAAAGCCCACGACTTCACTTTCGACTTCTTGCGTGTCGTTACCATCCTGACGCTCAATCACGCAGGTTGCACCGAGGGGGAGCTGCAAGCCTGTGGCTTCCAGCACCAGGCCGGTTGCGCGGGTCAGACGACCATAACGACGCACGGAAGGCAGCTGCGCCATTTTCGTTTCGAAGTTATCGAGCGTGTTCAACCAACGCGTGAGTCGGGCTGTCATCAGATCACTCCCGGTGCAGCCAGACGGCACAGTTCCTGCCAGCGCGTCGCCACGCTCGCATCCAGATCGCCTTCATCGGCAGAGACTTTACAACCGCCATGATGTAACGCCGGATCGCCACGCAGACGCCAGCCGTGCAGGCTAAGCGTGGCGCCAAGCATCTCTTCGACGCGCTGTAAATCGTCGGGATGAACGCGCAGCTGAGGTTTACCGCTGAATAACGGTTCCTGCTGGAGTAATCCCTGAATCTGTTTGATCAGCGACGAATTGTCTACCGGAGGCGTATGACCAATCACCTGACGCGCAGCTTCCAGCGCCATTTGCATCAGACGCGAGGCAATGACGCTATCCAGCGCGTCCAGGGTATTTTGAAATTCACTGACTAATTGCTGCATGCGGGCGTTGATCGGCGCTTGCTGCTGACGCGACTGCTCCAGACCTTGTTCAAGGCCTTTTGCCAGGCCTTCCTGATAACCTTGCTCGTGTCCTTTCTGGCGGCCTTCATTCATACCTGAGGTGTAACCCTGCTCATGCGCTTGCATTTGCAGTTGTGCCAGCATCTGAACGCGTTGCTCTTCTTCCGTCAGCTCCGGTTGTTCTTCAGCGTCACTGTCTTCGTCGCTCAGAGCGACCATCGCAGGCATAAATTCTGTGACAGGAGGCGTAAGGTCGTCTGGCGTCCAGCGCTTCCACGGCAGCTCATTAGACATATGCGTCGTCTCCGCCGCCAATCACCATCTCGCCGGTCTCTGCCAGACGACGAACAATAAGCAGAATCGCTTTCTGTTCGTTTTCCACCTGAGACAGACGAACCGGGCCACGGTTGGCAAGGTCGTCGCGCAGGATATCCGCCGCACGCTGAGACATGTTGCGCAGGAATTTCTCGCGCAACGGCTGCTCGGCACCTTTGAGCGCGATAAGCAGGGATTCGGAGTCCACTTCCTGAAGCAGGCGCTGGACGCTGCGATCGTCGACTTCGACCAGGTTTTCGAACAGGAACATCTCGTCGATAATTTTCTGTGCCAGCTCGCCGTCGAATTCGCGAACAGCGGACATAACCGCCTCTTCCTGCTGCGTTTTCATCAGGTTGATAATTTCTGCCGCCGTTCTCACGCCGCCCATTTTGCTGCGCTTGAGGTTTTGACCATCGAGCAGGCTGTTGAGCACTTCGGTCAGCTCCGCCAGCGCCGCTGGCTGGACACCACCGAAGGTGGCGATACGCAGCATCACATCGTGACGCAGACGTTCGTCGAACAGCGCCAGAATATCGGCCGCCTGCGCACGTTTGAGGTGCACAAGGATGGTGGCGATGATCTGCGGGTGCTCGTCGCGAATAAGGTCGGCGGCACTCTGCGGTTCCATAAAGTTAAGCGTTTCGATACCGCTGGCGGTATCGCGCGTTTCGAGAATATCCTCCAGCAGGCTGGAAGCACGCTCTTCGCCTAGGGCTTTCACCAGAACCGTACGCAGGTATTCGTTGGCATTGACGTTAAGCGCCGCAAACTGCTCAGCTTCACGCTCAAACTCGGCCAGTACGTCGGTCAACTGTGAATTCGAAATCTGACGCACGTTCGCCATGGCCTGGCTCAGCGTCTGGACTTCGCGGTCGGAGAGGTGTTTAAACACCTCTGCCGCACGATCTTCACCGATGGTCATCAGCAGGATGACGCTTTTATCTGTTCCTGAAAGCGTAGTATTACTCATGGTCGTTACTCATCCACTGGCGGATGACCAGCGCGACGACGCGCGGATCGTTGTCTGACATTTCGCGAATGCGCTGGCTCATCACCTCAGCGCCCAGGCGCTGATTCACACGGCGTTGCTGCGTCTGTTCGTCTTTACTCAGGCGAACTTCCACGGCTTCTTCTATATCCTGACGCGCATTCATTCTTTCTTGCGCGGCTTTGGCTTCCTCAGCGCGACGGGTGAGCTGCGGACGAATCGCTTTACGCCACAGCAGCCATGCCACAATCAGAACCAGCAGCCAGCGGCCAGCGGACATCATCTGTTCGATAAACGACTGCTGTTGCCAGAACGGCAGTTCACCACCGGTCTCGTCGGTCGCAGTGAACGGCGAGTTCACGACGTTAAGTGAGTCACCGCGTTTTTCGGTAAAGCCCATCGCTTCGCGGGTCAGGTCTTCAATTTGTTTCATCTGATCGGTGGTCAGCGGCAGAGGCTTACCGTCCGGCAGCGTTTTATAGTTCACGACGACCGCTACCGACAGGCGCTGGACATCGCCAACGTTCATCTTGGTGTGGCGAATCGTACGGTCAACTTCGTAGTTAGTCGTTTCGTTACGGCTGCTATTGCGTGGGCCCGCGTTGGCTGCCGTCGACGTAGTCTGCTGTTGCTGATTATTCTGCTGACCGTTTTGTTGTCCGTTCTGCGGGTTAGCAGGCGGTGTCGAGATCGGTGCGTTGTTGGCCGGCGCAGGCTGATTAGAGAGTGCGCCCGGCACGCCGCCAGGATTCTGGCCGCCAATCTGTTCGGTGGTGTTCAACTGACGTGAACGCATCACGGCCTGAGCGGCATCGCCGTTCGGGCTGTACTGCTCTTCCGTCTGCTCTTTATTGTCAAAGTTGATTTGCGCGGTAACCTGCGCATGAATGTTGCCGCTGCCCACGATAGGGCCAAGGATCGCTTCGATGCGGCGCTGAATGCGGCCTTCGACATCGTTGGCATATTTGAGCTGCGCGTCGTTGAGGTCGCGACTGCTGGTGTTGGATTGCGTCAGCAGATGACCGCTCTGGTCGACGACGGTCACGTTGCCTGTCGGTAAACCGGCAACGGCGCTGGAGACCAGGTGGGTCACCGCGCTGATTTGCCCTTCATCCAACGCGCGGCCCGGTTCGAGAGTAACGGTCACCGATGCGGATGGATTCTTCTGCTCGCGCACGAAGAGAGACGGTTTTGGCATCGCCAAATGGACGCGAGCGGTTTTAACCGGACCCAACGTTTCAATGGTGCGCGCCAGTTCACCTTCCAGCGCACGCTGGTAGTTGATCTGCTCGCTAAACTGGCTGATACCGAACTTTTCCTGATCCAGCAGTTCAAACCCGACCGCACCGCCTTTCGGCAGGCCTTGCTGGGCAAGACGTAAACGCAGTTCGTGAACTTTGTCCGCTGGGACTTCAATCGCGCCGCCGTTATCAGCGAAACGATAAGGAATATTCAATTGGGTTAGCTGCGTGACGATAGCCCCGCCATCCTGATCGGACACGTTGCTATACAAGGTGCGGTAGTCGGGGCTTTTCGCCCACAAGACCATCGCAACGAGAATCGCAATAGCCGCGGCGCCAGCCACGATCAATGGGATTTTAGGGTTCGCACGCAGGCGGTTCATCCACTCGAGCGATTTATTTTGCGATGCCGTTGCTGCTGTTGCAGTCATAGCGCACCTCGCGGCTCAATGTGGATTACGTTATTTGTGTAAAGAAACAAAATGACTCCCGGGTCGGCAAACACGACAAAAGGCCCATATTTATGGCCCCGCCATTATTTGATGAATTGAGATTTTCTATGCGTCAAATAACCCGTTTTTTTAACGCTATTTAGCGGCATTATCTCATTGACAAGGTGCTAGTCTTGCCGCTGATAAAAAACCATCCAGGGGAGAGTCATGGCAATACAGGGCATTGAAGGGGTGATCAGTCAGTTGCAGGCAACGGCGATGACGGCCCGTAATACGAGCGTGGCGGACACACAGCCGGAAATCAGCTTTGCAGGACAACTGCACGCTGCTCTCGATCGTATCAGCGATACGCAAAACGCTGCGCGTACGCAGGCGGAGAAGTTCACTCTCGGCGAACCTGGCGTGGCGTTGAACGATGTTATGACCGATTTGCAGAAATCGTCTGTCTCTTTACAGATGGGCATTCAGGTACGCAATAAGCTGGTCACGGCGTATCAAGAAATGATGTCGATGCAGGTGTAGGTGAGATAACCTACTGATAAACATCACTTCCCGTAAGACGATCCTACTGCGTGGGGCATGGGTGGGGCAAACTCTGATAATTTCTGGTTCAGTATGATCACCTGGTCCTGATTGTTTTCGGCCATCCATGATCCGTAAACGCGGTAAACCATCTGAGCATCTGAGTGACCCATCTGCTTCGCGATGAAGTTAGGGTTTGCACCAGCTGTTAATGACCAGCATGCGTAAGTATGCCTGGACTGATATGCTTTGCGGTAACGAATCCCGGCGCGCCGCATTGCCGTTTCCCAACTTTGGTTTATCGACCCCACTGCGTAATGATGCCCTGCCAGGCTATTACGTGTCGCTATTTGTGGGTTGAACACGAAAGTGCATGGATGCATTTCAGTTCTGCCAAACTCCCTGAGCTTTACCTCAACCTCATATTGCTTACCGAGCCTTGTCATTTCCGCCTGGTTTCGCAATACGTCAATCGCTGGCTGGATAAGATTGATAATCCTGTTAGTGCCGGCCTCAGTTTTTGGAAGGGTGAACTCCTTCGTTAAAGTGTGGTTGCGGCGGATCATCATCGTTCCGGCCTTCAGGTCTATATCTTCCCACGCTAGCGAAACAAGCTCGCCATGCCGGACTCCCGTATACACGGCCAGAGACCACATGTTTTTCTGCTGCTGATGGTGGCAACCATCTATCAGCCTCATGAACTCGTCACGGGTTAATGGGTCAGGGTCAACCTTTGACTTCTTCAGCGCTGAAATGCCAGAGAACGGATTGGACTTTATATACCCACTGTCTGCCGCGAACTGGAACATGCCTGCCATGATGTTCATGTAATTGTTCACGGTGGGAACGGATCTGCCTTTCACCGGCGTCCGGTGCCCAACCTTCAAAATCTGATACCCAGTCAGTAAATCCTTCCTGATGAAAAGCAGGTCTTCATTAGTTACAGATGAAGCAAACCTGTCCCCGCCAATTCTCGGCACCATGTTTCTGACAATGGATGTATAGCGACCCATTGCATTAGTGCTGATCTCCATTCGTTTTAACTCAAGCCATTTCCTGCCAAGCTCAATGACTGTTATTTCCTTACTCTCTACGCCGAATTTCTTCAGGTTGGTGGAGTCGGGGAACTGAGCAGGGTAGTTGAAACTGCCTGTCTTAATCGCAAAACAAACTGCGGCGCGAAGCTCTCCAGCCATTTTCCTGTTTTTTGGTGTGTCCGGCACGCCAAGGTTTTCCCTAACCCTGGCCCCTTTATAAATGAACCATATGCGAAGATTTCCGCCATGATTCTCTACGCCTGTTGGGTATGCTGACTTAGCCATTACTCCCTCCTGACGCCCAAGAGCCGGATAAGCATAAACGGTTCTTCATTGGCGCGCACCCGGCTGTTTCTTTGACATGCTCTCAACCCACTGATCGACAGCTTTTCTGTTGTACATGCACTCGCTGTTTTCTTTGGGGTTTCCGTCAGGTGCGACATGAAGATATTCGCGGCCAACCATCCATGATTTCTTGCGCGCCGCCTCGATAGTGCCCGGCCGTAAGCCGGTGATCTCGACAAGCTTCTCTTGGGTCACCCATTCGTTGGGCACAATTAAGGTCATTTCGCTCATAGCCTTCTCCTTACGCCAGTTTCTTATACAGTTGCGGACCGTCCACAGTGGCAGCCCGTAGTTCGTGTTCAGCGTGCGATGAGAAGTCACCCGAATCCCACTGGACGCGATACCAGGTAGGCCGACTGTCCTGCTCGGTCACGCTATCGACAACACCTTTTATGTCGCCGCTCTTGTGCTTCACTATTGCGCCCACATTAAAAGCAGCCATCTCAATCCCTCCGGTTCGTGTAAAAGCGATATGAGACCACCCATCGCGGTAAAGAACGCGATGAACATGATGATTGGATTCATTTGCATGATTTACTCCCAAAAAAACGCCCACCGGAGTGAGCAATAACATCAAGGGATAACTGGCTTTCGCACCCAATAGCCAGCTCGTCAGAACCGGCTATCAATTGCGTCATAGTTGGTTCCGGATTTTCTCCAGATAACCAAGGTCAGGCACACTCTCATCACATACCTCAGGCTCTTCGAGAGCATCTCTGAAAGCTACGGCTACAACCTTGCCTCCCATATATTCCATACCAGCATTTACTGCCGGCCCCTTGCCGTCTTCATATTCAAATACGAAAGTAACCTTATCCATAATCTCTCCTCATGCCCGCATAGCGCGGAGGTGTTTAATGTTCTCGCTATCTTCAAGTTCGGCGCGTATACGCCTCGACTCGTGAAAGTCGAGATATTGAAAATCTTGATTGAATCGGTCGATTGAAGCGGTGTTAATCCGTCCCTGTCGCCAGTAGCGGACTATTTGTGATGTGGTGGAATGAATAATTATCGGCCACCCTGAGGAATCAGAGTAAATCTGTCCTCGGCGGATTAACTGGAACATTGGCTGACTCCAGATGGTGATGATTAGCGTCAAAAACTGCCCTAGCAAATCCGCGAGGGGTGAGAGATCGGAGTTGCTTGGTTTTAGTAGAGTTGCCGCCTAATGATTTCCAGCCCCAAAAACAACCGATGTTTATCGGACCTGGGCGTTTCTTTGGCATGACGAACCCACCTCCAGCCCAAATGCACGTTTTCTTTGTGTAGCCATCACACGCAGGCATTTTTGGGTGATAGGACCCCTCGCCTATATGCAGATATGCCCCGTATTCGTGTGGGTTAAAGTAATAATCAGGCTTGCGCCAGTGGGTCGACATTTTACCAACCGGGTTCTCTACCATCCACGCCGCGCCGAACTCCTCGGCCATTTCCTTAACCATCTGCGCGTGCCGCACTGAATCCAGTGATGTATGCCCATCATGCTTTGCTCCTGACACAGCTAAATCTGTGCAATCAGGGAAGGCGAAAATCATCTGCGGTTTTGGTATTCCGGTAAGCTCTGGTTTGTATGGAAAATTATCACTTATCCAGCAATTCACATAATGCAGGTTGTTGTGCTGCATCTTGATGTAATATTCCCCGTGGTTTCCCTCGTCAGCATTGAAGCAGTAAACGTCGTGCCCCGCTTCTGCCCATGGGAGACCCATAATTCCTGAGCCGTCAAAAAGCGACCAGATTACCATCTGTCACCTCCCACTCTTTATGCGCAATTCTTCGTCAGCCTGGCACGACGCGCATCGCTTACATCCCGGAACATTCACGCGCCGTAAGTCAGGTATCGCGTCATCGCAATCGACACAGTGCGTTGCCGATACTGCGTTGCGGTTGATTCTGTGCATGCTCAGTGCTGCTTCTCTCTGCAAGTCTTCAAGTGCCGATGCGTTATCGATGATGTCACACATTTTCAATGCTCCCGAAACTGCCCGTTAATCCGGCCAATCGTGTAGACGAACAAAAGAAAAGGGACACCAAGTCCCTTAATCTTCTCGAAGTGTTTAGCCAGAAGCGGCCTGCTGACAGCGTCAAACTTTGGCTTAGGCTTCTGAGCCATTGCCGCCTTTAGCTCATCGTTACAGCGCCGGGCAGTGGCTCGTAATGCGTTTTCCTGCTCTGGAGTCATGCAGCCTCCCGTCGTGCAAGTCGTTTATTGCCGAATGACATCAACTCGTCACGGTCGATCGTCGTGAATTCACAGTGAGTGCGGGGATAGGGACGCCAGATGATTAACATCGACCCTTTGTTGTTCCCTGAGACTGGCTTGCCGGTGACCGGGTTGATGAATGCCAGTCGACCAGCAGTGATGAAGCGAACCTCGCTGGCGGTCGCCATTGCCTCTTTGAACCAACCAACTGAGGTGTCAGCAGGAACCAGCATCACAGTGCCGATCTGATTCAGGCTCTCCGCTGCCGCTTTCTTAACGAATGGCGTGATGTCGGAATAGGGAGGATTAAGCCAGCAATAACCAGGCATAGTCAGGTGATCAGCCCAAGGTGTTTGCAGTGTGTTCTGTTCTTCCGTGATGAACTTCCTACACAGTGCGTTATGAGGCGCGGCGGCCGCATCCAGTTGAAAGCAGAACTCCGCATCCAGAGCAGCGAACAGGGCAGGTGGTGTGCGCCACAAATCACGCTGATCTGCTGGCGTGTTACTTCCGGTATAATCGGTCATGCTGCCTTCCTCATATTCAATTCGAGCTTGCGCAATCTCGCAACGCGTGACCTTATTGACACGAATCCTCTACCCATCAGTCGTTTCTCCCGGAGCCGTATCTCTTCCGGTTATCATTCAGGTATGGGTCAGCGGCTGTGTACTCTGTCTTAGGCTGAGCATCGATATGGCTTTGTCGCTCAGCTCTGATTATTTGAGAAAGCTCAATTCTGTCAGCCCGCTCTTGAGGTGATAGCCGCCAGTTGGCTACTGGTCTAAGAAGTTTTGCACGGTATGCGGGAGTGAATTTGCACATGACTACATCCTTATCCGGCTGGGGATCAAAAGGGTATATCGTCGTCGAAATCCATTGGCGGCTCGTTTTGTGGTTGCGGTGCTGGTCGCTGCTGTTGCCGTGGTTGCTCAGATGACTGCTGCTGACGCGGCTTGTCATTGCCGGGAGTCCCGCGTGGAGGAAGGTCGATATCCCGCACCAAAACGGTTGGTGTCTGCACCGTCGAGCCGTCCTGTTTTGTCCATTCCTCTAAAACGAACTCACCGGATACCGTAACCTTTGCGCCCTTAACAACCGCTACAGAAAGCTTTTCTGCCATCGCGCCAAACATCTTGCAGTTCAGCCAGGATGTTTTTTCGTTATCACCAAACCCTGACTTCGCTGGCAGAGAAAATGATGCGATGTGCTTGCCGTTAGGCGTGACGCGGAGAACCGCGTCTTTACCAACATTCCCCGAAACTGTGATCGTGTTAATTGCCATTTATGCCGCCTGTTTAAGTTCTCTAATTCGGATGCCAGTAACGTCTTTGCATTTCGCCTGGTGATCGGCAAAGCCATTCAGGCTTGACCACGTCGCGGCGTATCGCTCCTGAAGCTTCTTACTGTTATTTTCGGTGCTTGCGTACTGAGAGAAGTCGGAGAGAATCTTGTCTGCATCTACGCCTTCAGGTGGTGTTGCTTTTGGTGTTTGTTCTTCTGCTTTTATCACTGTTCCGTCGGGCAATGCCCAGGCTGGGAGGGAAGGCGGCTTCCAGTAAAATACGCCAGCATCTTTCGACTTAGCGTAATGGAATCCATCAGCGCGTTCAGTAGAGATTACGGCGAAACCCTCTTCCAGATTGTAGAGGTACCGACCGATACCCCACTGGACAGCGGCTCGCTTCATCGCGCCGGATCTACCACCCTTAACAGCCTCCACCTGAGTGTTTTCAGCGGCATCCCACTTAGTGATCCACTCATCACCAACTTTGATAGATATGCCGCACTCAACACCGCCGTTATTCGGGATGTCGCGATATTCGTTGCGCCATCCAGACTTACCGCATACTTCGTCAAGTCGCTTCATAATTGCCCGGTTGGTGACATATGCCAGCACCTTGGCCCAAATGCCTTTGCTCGCTTTCCCTGCTTGCTGTATGCGCCACTCGATATCGTCGGTGGCGAATGGCTCGTCTAACAGGTCCAGATTCATGTGAAATCTCCTGCAAATTCAGACCAGCTAATCACTGGATTCTGCCTCTCAGCAGCCAGGTTAACCGGTTCGTCGTCACCTGCTTCTGCGGCGATCACGTCACTCATCAGCCGCACGAATGCATCTTCATCCCATCTTTCAGCGGCGCTCATGCTACGTACTCCTGCTTTGTAACCGTGTAACCATGCTCAGCCAGGCACTCAAATACCACGCCCCAATCCAGTTGCTTGAGGACCTCTTTGGTATCAATCTCGCCTGTCAGCAAGACGCCCTCCAGTTCAATTCTGATGTTGTTGTGAGGGCTTACAGATGTGCGCATATCCACGCACTCGCATGTGATGTTCATGGGCAACCTCAGTAGTTGATTGAGCCGTTACGAACCTGACGCTTAGCCAAGAGTTCTACAGCCTTGCGAGCAAACTCTTCAGGAATTCCGCCTTTAACAAAATCATCCTTTGCTTCGTTATTGATGCGCTTCTGGTGAGCGACGTTGGCGGCTCGTTTAGCAGCTTCATCAGCGACACGCTTCTCTTCTGCCAGCCTGGCTGCTTCCTTTGCCTCTGCTTCACGACGCACTTTGTCGGCGGCTTCCTGCGCCTTGCGTTGCTCAGCTGCGATGGCTTCCTGCTTCTCGCGCTCAGCCTGTTCACGCGCTTCCTGAGCCAGTTTTGCTGTGCGTTCCTGTGCTTCTTTAGCTTCACGCTCAGCACGCTCCTGTGCTTGCTTAGCCAACAATTCAGCCTGTGCTTTAGCGGCGATAGCATCGGCTTCACGCTTTTGTGCTGCCGCTAGTTCTGCTGCTGCTTTCTCTTCCGCTTCACGCTTAGCCTGTTCTGCTGCCTGCCGTTTTAATTCAGCCTCGTGAGCAATGCGCTGGCGCTCCGCTTCGGCTTTCTTCTCTGCCAGTTCACGATCGAAAGCGTCATTCATCAGTAGCGCCATTTCGTGATCGGCTTCAAACTGCTTCTTTAGCGCTTCAAGCGATGCCTTTTCTTCAGCTTCAATGCGCAGACGCTCTTCTTCAGCCGCTTTCTCTGCCGCGATGCGTTCCTGCTCCGTTTCCCATTCAGTCAACGGCCGGCGCACTTCATCTTTCAGCAGGTCGAGGCGCTCACGAACCAGTCGGCGGCTCTCGTCAATCTGTTTTGGCAGGGCTTTAAGCTCCGCGACAAGGCCTTTACCGGCATTGTCGATATACGTTTTCGAACGGGCCACCTTGTGCGCCATTGAAGCGATGGCGTCGCGTCCTTTTTTGGTTGATACATCCGGTACCAGGCTGCGAGCTTCCTTCTCGATCGCCTCAATAATCGGGTCAAGTTGCTCCTTGGTTGTGAACACTGCCATTGCGTTCGACTTCTCAATGACGACTAAATCCGTTGCTTCGCTCATGGGTTCTCCTGAAATTTGGTTGTGCGCTTCCCGTCTGCGATAGCCGGACAGGGAGTGATGAAAGTGGGGGAGGGGGTTACTGATTGCAGATACGTTCTGCTTCTTCGCATTGCTCTGGAGTGAACCACCCGAAGTGACATTGACCAACTGGAATTCCGAGTTTCCCAGCCAGCCATTCATATGCCTCACTGCGTGTCATCCGCCCTGATTTCCACAGGCGCTCAAAAGTTGGCTTGCATTTCTTCCTTGCGTCACGCGTTCTCTGGTCTGCCAATGTCCCGAGCGGAATTGATGTGAATGGATGCATGCCAACGTAAGCACGGCAAGATTCGCAGAGGTAGACGTAAGGCCAATCGCCATAATCCCGCCCGTAAACTTCTTCATGTGTCCCGACTCGCACGTGCCCACTGCAAAATCTGCATGAGCAAGGGACTGGCAATGGATTCTTAACTCTGGCTGTTGCTTTCCTGCTTGGGTTTGCTGGGGTTTTAACTTCCATCACACCCTCACTTCAAACGAGTTACGATTTACCCTGACTCCAAGCGCTTTACGCTGATCCTCAATTGCCTGTTGCAGCATCACCGAGTCTTCCAGATAGCGAGCAATGGCTTTCTTGCTCAGTGATGCGCGGAGCTTGTGCGAATCGACGATGACCTGATTAACGATGTGACCGAAGCCATTCTTAATCATCTGGTCACGGTTCATTACCAGCTTGTGGCGAACGTTACCGACCTCTACCAGTTGCCATGTATGACCGTTTGCAAGCTTTGTCACTGTGTACTGCTTGTTGTTGTGGGTGACTGTCATGATGCCTCCACGAATTCGCCGTTTTCATCCAGTTGATACCAAATTCCCGCCTTAATGCTGTTGTCTCCGACCTTGCTGGCGCGGATGTGGATCAACTCACCTTCATCGTTGCGGAAGCACAGGACTATCGCGCCACTTTCCCCAGCACGAGCTTTACTCTCGATGCCAAATGCAGCAGCTACCGAATGCGATCCAGATACTTCTGCCGCTGAGCGGTCGCCGGTGTTGCTGGCCGCTGAGCGGTCGCCGGTGTTGCTGGCCGCTGAGCGGTTGCCGGTGTTGCTGGCCGCTGAGCGGTCGCCGGTGTTGCTGGCCGCTGATTGGTAGCCGGTGTTGCTGGCCGCTGAGTAGTCGCCGGTGTTGCTGGCCGCTGATTGGTAGCCGGTGTTGCTGGCCGCTGAGCGGTTGCCGGTGTTGCTGGCCGCTGATTGGTAGCCGGTGTTGCTGGCCGCTGATTGGTAGCCGGTGTTGCTGGCCGCTGAGCGGTCGCCGGTGTTGCTGGCCGCTGAGCGGTCGCCGGTGTTGCTGGCCGCTGAGTAGTCGCCGGTGTTGCTGGCCGCTGATTGGTAGCCGGTGTTGCTGGCCGCTGAGCGGTTGCCGGTGTTGCTGGCCGCTGAGCGGTCGCCGGTGTTGCTGGCCGCTGATTGGTAGCCGGTGTTGCTGGCCGCTGAGCGGTCGCCGGTGTTGCTGGCCGCTGAGTAGTCGCCGGTGTTGCTGGCCGCTGATTGGTAGCCGGTGTTGCTGGCCGCTGAGCGGTCGCCGGGCATGATCTGCTGCTCAAGTGATTTATCAACTTTGCTCCAAACCCAATCGATACAACGCTGCACAAATTCCGGCATGGAAATTTCTGCCTTGATGGTGATTGTTGCGCTCGCAATTTTACTGTCATCTGAATGACGTGAAACATCACCGCCTAATTCAACTTCGCAGTAGCGGCTTACCCCTGGAGCATAATAACCAAAGACGTCGATCGGGTTTTCGCAGCTGTGGAAACCAGAAGAACAGGCTTTAACTTTGCCTTCGTGCTCGAAGGTCTTGCCAATCTCAAACTGGAATCCGCGACAGGTCATATCCGCGTTAAAACCTTTATAGGCAACGATAGTTTTCTGAGTCATGTGATTTCCTTGTGATGCGCTTAAGCCGCGCCGCTGAACTTGAAATACCTCTGCATATGCAGACATTTAAGCGGTGGATAGCCGCCCTGATAACGGAGCACCCTCGTGAAGATGCTTTGGTATCAGCAATAAAAAACCCGCCGGAGCGGGTTACACATCAGTCTTTTGCAGATAAGCATCTCTATGCTCTCGGCATCGCTTTAGCCTCTCTTCTGCATTGCGCACATCAACATCAAGTTTCGATGTGACCCAAACTTCTTGAGCGCTTTGAAAATCTGTAAAGAATCGTGAGGTAGAGCGGAGTGTTTGCTTTCCTGACCAGTGGCGAATAACTGATTTCCCAATTACCTGCTTGGCGGTAACTTTGTCAGCGGTCAGCTTGCTGATAGTAGGGTATTCGCAATTCACCGTAACGGCATAAAACACCTGCCCAACATGCAAATCCTTTATTTGTACTTCCATCGCCTTACCCTCTTGTCTCGTGAGCTAATAAAAAGGCCGCCTATTTGGCAGCCAGCATTGCTTGCCAGATGAAAACCACCGCATCTTCAATCTCAGAGTTATCATCGACCTGATGGGCTATATCGGGGAATTCCTCTAGCAACTGCTTAACGCCTGCGGAAATTTGCTCTTCACTTGGCTGTAACTCAACTTCGTACTTAAATCCCATTGCCTCACCTCATAAGTTAATTAACGTGCCGTAACCGAATCTTTGCTGTTGCAAACTCAAATCAGCGGTGTCGATTTACCGCGTGATTTCTGTACCGCGTGAATCTTGTTGCCGAATGGGTTGCTGTCTTTGTACCAGGTGCGGTGATTCTTGCGCTCAACAACTTCTGCGCGTCTTTCCATATCCTGCCGATACTCAGCCAGCCCTGATAAATCAATCGGGTTCACAGCGCTTTCTACGCGTGATTTCGGCTTGCGAGTAAGCGAGAGAATCTTGCGGGTGTCTGGCTTAGCGCTTACCCCAACTAACAGGGGATTAGCATTTTTCCATTCAGCCTGTTTCTCTGCGCGGCGTTCGCGGCGGCGTGCTTGTGCATCCATTGTGGATCTCCTGTCAGTTAGCTTTGGTGGTGTGGTGGCTGGAGTCGAACCAGCTTCCATCGGTGCGCTGCCGATTGGGTTACGCGCGCCTTGTGGTTACTTCTCGCGAACTTTCGCCACAAAGCTATTCCCTAGCTCGCCGTTAAGCTTCACCACACCCCAAAGCTTTCTGCTTTGAATGCTGCCCTTCTTCAGGGCCAGATTTTTAAGAGCTTCACCGTCCTGGTGAGTAGTGCGTCCTGCTGATGGGTTAACAATACAAAATGTACTAAATAACGTCAATACAAAATGTACTTAAAATTATCGTAAAAATACGAAGGGTATGATTTTTAATGAAAAGTATTTTGATTGGGTAATAAAAAACCCGCCGGAGCGGGTTAGTGGGGCGGGGTGGTTTTTACAGGCCTTGCCATTTAGCTTCTATGACTACGCCGATTATGCGGCAGTTACCATTGACGGGAATCATGTGGTAGCTGGGGTTCAGGGGCTTCAGGTAGCGCTGACCGGCGTCAACGACGTACTTTTTAAATGTTGCCTCATTCTCGGTGTCGAGCTTTGCGATCACCAGTCGCCCATTGGTCGCTTCTACATCCGGGTCGACAAGAATCTGCATTCCCTCTGGAATACTCAGGCCTGTAGGCGAGGTCATTGAATCCCCGCGCACCGTTAGCCAGAACGAGCGATCGCTGGCGTTAGCGGTCGTCTCAGGCCATACCTCGATTTCCTCAAGGCGATATGGCTCTATTGCTTCGCACCAGTTACCGGCGCTTACCCAGCTAATAAGAGGGAAGCTTTTAGCCTCGGCATTGGATCGCGGGTTAGATACGTTTCCCATCTCACCGCCAGGGTAGTCAACCATGCCGTCAGACGTTAGGACTAATTCTTTGAGGCCCAGTTGCTTCATTACTGCTGCGATATCGTCAATGCTTGGCTCTCGGCGACCGTTAAGCCAATGGCCTATCGCCCCCTGAGTTTTGCCAAGGGATTCCGCCAGCTTGTCCTGGGTGATGCCTAATTGTTTCATCCTGGCTTTCGCCAGTTCATTCCACGGTGTCTTCATCCCCCGATTATTACGAGTTGTATTAACAGTGACAACACACAAAATGTATTAATCCTCTTGCATTTATTCAGTACGGTTTGTATTATTGATTTACGTACTCACCCAGGAGATAACCGATGAGCAATCTTCGGATGAATAGGGAAGCCGCGAAGGTGTCCCAAACAGCTTTAGCAGAGAAGGTCGGCTGCACTCAGGGTGCGATTGGTCATTACGAATCAGGACGCAGACAGCCTGATTTGAAAACCTGCCGCAAGCTGGTAGAGGCACTAAATGCCTTCGGCGCTAACGTCCAGTTAGATGACGTGTTCCCACCAGAACACCACGCCGCTTAAGTAACACCTGCTCTTATCACATCTCAGCCCTGAAAAAGGGCGATTCAAAACAACAAGTCTTTATGGCTCTGCGTGTATGCGCATGGCCTTTTAACTATTTCAACAAAGGAATTATCACAAATGGAACGCACAACCTCACGAAACAAAGACCAGGCTCGAAAAATTGAGTCCTGGATCCTGAATCAGATTGCATTGCGCGGTTCGACCAACGTCGCTAAAGCGCTTGGCATGGACAAGTCAGGAATTACCCGCTGGAAGGAAAGCATGCTGCCTAAGCTGGCGATGCTCTTAGCGGTACTGGAATGGGGAGTCGTTGATGACGACATGGCGAGACTTGCTAAGCAGGTTGCTGAAATCCTCACAAATGAAAAGACAAAAGACGAACGTTGTATGGAGGCGTGATGCTGGAAATAATTACACAGGCTGATCGGAGCGATTGTTTGGTATGGACAGGCATAGTTAACAATAAAGGCTACGGGAAGATAAAAGTTAAAGGCGAAGTGGTTAGCGCCCATCGGTTTGCGTATTGCGTGGCCAATGGCTTAACACTCAAAGAAATTGAAGGGTTAGTTATTCGGCATAAATGCGACAACCCTGGCTGTATTAATCCTACTCATCTCGAAACGGGTACACCCATGGATAACGTCATGGATCGTGTCGCGCGTGGTAGATCAGCAAGCGGAGAATGCAACGGGCATGCGAAATTAACGGTAGAGCAGGTCGATGAAATCTTAGCTTCATACATTCCTAGAGATAAGAAATTTGGCGGTACAGCGCTCGGGAAAAAATACGGTGTTTGTCAGACGACGATTAGCAAAATCGTATTAGGTAAGAAATGGAAGTTAAAAAAGAAAAAGCCCTTGAAGCGGTAACTTCAAAGGCCCTTCGAACACTGTGTTACGCCAAGTAACGAGGTAATTATGGCAAATGTCGCCAGAGTATTCAACTTCCCGGCTCCTAAGTCGGGAGAATCTTGGAGCAACAGAATGGAGAATAAAAAGTTCGGTCATTTCTCTCTGTTCAGAAGCCTCCTCCAAACCGATTGGGCTAAAGATACCGCGAAGATGGCTCTCTGGGTTCGATTGCTCGGAGAGGCGTCATACCGCGTCAGAACCGTTGAATTTGCTGCAAGGCAGTGGGAGCTATCAACTGGGCAGCTCGTTACGACGGCGGCGATTCTGGCAAGAAAACTACGCGATCAGGATGGCAAGGAAAAGAGTCCTCAGGCCGTGACAAGAATGCTCAATTTCTTCGTCAAAGAGGGGATGATCAGCACCGAAGGGAACCGGTTTGGAACTGTGATAACCATCACAAATTACGCCTCATATCAGGTGATTTTACCCGATGAACCATCCGATGAACCATCCGACAAAGCGCGAGTCAGTAATGGCGCGGGGTTGAGGCTGGTAGCCGATGAACCATCCGATAGACCACCCGATGAACAGAACAAGACATTAACTAACAATACTAAAAACAATAAAACCTTTACGTCCGAGAATTCTGACGAATCCTCTGACAAGCCCGTTAAAAAATCTCCTCTGGTTAAACCTGATGCAGCGATTCAAAGCGGCGGCAAGTGGGGAACCTCAGAAGACCTCCGCTGTGCAGAATGGCTTTTCAGTGAAGTCCAGCGCATCGCCCCATCTGCAAAGCAACCGACATGGGCTACATGGGCCAATGACATTCGCCTGATGCGGGAGAAGGACAGTCGCAGCCACAAGGAGATCGCGGCGCTGTTTAAGTGGGCATGCAATGACAGCTTCTGGCAGGGGAATGTTCTCTGCCCTGCAAAGCTTCGTGAAAAGTGGACCCAGCTTGAAATTAAGCGCAACAAGCAACCAGCGGCCGCCAGTTCTGGCAAGCCAAAAATCGACATAAATAACACTGACTGGATACGTGGGGTGAAACTATGAAAAGCCTTTCCGAGCAGCTGATGAATCACGACCGAGAGCAGTTTCGGCGCGTAGCCAATAACCTCCCTGACTTCTACGAAGAGAAGCCCCAACTTGAACAAGTGGCGCTGGTAATTAACGACGTTTTCGGGCAGCTACTTGCTGCGTTCCCTGCGGCCACGGCAAATCGTGAGCAGTCCGAGATGGATGAAATCCGCCGACAGTGGGTGCTGGCTTTCATGGAAAACGGAATAACCAGCATGGCGCAGGTTGATGCTGGTATGAGGGTGGCTCGCAAGCAGGTGCGACCGTTCCTGCCATCACCTGGACAGTTCGTCGCATGGTGCAAGCAGAGCGGCGGGGCGCTTGGTATCACGGTTGATCAGGTGATCGCTGAATACTGGGATTGGCGTAACCGGTCGTTTGAGTTTTCTTCAAGTGAGCAATTCCCATGGTCTCAGCCGGTCATGTACCACATCTGCACAGAGCTTCGCTATCGAAGCAATGAGCGACAGTTAACACACAGTGAGCTTACTCGTGAGGCTGGCGTATTGCTGGATATGTGGGATAAGCGCGTCACGGAAGGAAAGCCAGTGCCGCCGGTTCGTCGGGCAATATCCGCACCAAAGGCTGATCGCGGTCCAACCCCAGCGGAGCTTTTGCTTGCCAAGTACAACCGGAACAAATCAAACGGGATGGTGTGATATGGCTATGACAACTCGCGAAAGGGCGCTCGCAGCACTCCGACTCTACCCTGACAGCCGTTCGGACAAGATAGCAGCCATCCTGAACATGACAACTAAGCGACTCTCCAGCACCATCACGACACTGCTGGCTGATGGGCTTATCTCGCGAGCGGGAATTTACGGCAAGCGCACTTACAGGCTGACGGATTACGGGATGCGGCTTGCACCAACTTCACTGCCTGATTCCGTGACGCTTAACACATACCTGGTAGTGCGCACCGAGGCGAACGGAATCTGCCAGGAATGCCGCAACAGCGCGACGATGAAGAGGGTTCTGTCATTTTACGGGAGACCATCCCCATGAAAAGCAACGGACAGATACCCGCGATAATCCAGTACATCACAGAACACCCCGGCAGTTATATGACAGACATCCTCCGCGACACCAAAATCCCAAAATGCTCAGTCACATCGGCCCTGTCAAAACTGACAGGCGCTAAGGCATTGCGTCGCGAGGGGTATCAAAAACGATACCGGTATTACGTGGAAAACCCTGAAGCAAAAACAACCTGCAGGCCAAAGAAAATCACGCCTGTAGAAGACCGCGTAAACCCCCTATCTAACCTATTCAATCAGCGCCTGGCTCAAGTCAGGGGCGGGAGATAAGCATGAGCATTAAACGATATATCGTAAATGGCAGTTACGGAATGACCCCGGAAGATGAAACCTACGAGCATGGGCAGCCTCTCTGGGTTCGCAACTCAGACTACAACAAAATCCAGTCACAGCTCACAACCCTCACAAGTCAGTTAGAGAGCGTTGTTGCTGAGAATGCGGCACGTAAATCCGAAGTGCCACTCGGCGCTATTGAGAATGGGCGAGCTTTCGCAGATCGGTTGGAGGCGTATTCATTCGAATGTCAGGGCGGAAACCTCAGCATGTGTAGCGACTGGCAAGAGCTTATTCGCTGCTTCGAGCATCTTGCCGAATGGGCTATGCACGGTCAGGACGAAACCCTAGCCACAGACGCATTTCTTGCCGAAGTGCGGGCCAGCGGTGTGGAGATGTACGCAGAAAACCTCGACAGCAGCGCAGACGATGCAAAGCGAGATGGGTTTGATGATGCTGTTAAGTTTCTACGCAGTGAAGCTTCCGGTGTGCGTTTGTTCGCCGCCCAGATTCGCAAAGGAGCCGCCAAATGAGCACAAACAAGCAGGCGCTGCGTCAATTGGCTGAAGGGGTAGGTCGAGAAGAATGGCAGGCGCGTAAAGAGCCGGGAATTGGCGGTGAGCATACAGTCATCGTGAAAGGCAGTCTTGTTAAGCGCTCAGGGTGGAGCACTCACAGGCCTGTTGCGGATCAGGTTGTTGACAAGAAAACAGCAAAGTTCATAGCAGCAGCCAACCCTGCCGCCGTGCTGGCGCTGCTGGACGAACTGGAAGCCGCAGAACGGCGGAATGCTGAGTTGATGGAGAAGCTCGCCAAGCTAATTGACATCCTTGACTGGCACACCATTGAACTCGGCTGGGGAGAAAAACCCATAACCCTGGCCGAATTAATTGTTGCCCGAGAAGGAGCTGACTCGTTGAGCAGCTTCCGAGCCGCTGCCACAGATAAGGGGGAGTGAGATGATCCACTATCACGGCGGTCCAATTACGCCGGATACGTGCGCACTGAAGGCGTGGAAAGGACGGCATGCCTTCATCTCGTTCGCACACTCCGGGCAGATCAATCTCGCATCTGAGTACTGTCAGTCGTTCGCCCTGGACAATGGCGCATTCACTGCATGGAAAGCAGCCGGAAAAAACAAAATTGACTGGAGCGACTACTACGAATTTGTGGCGCGCTGGAAGAACCATCCCGGCTTTGACTTCGCCATCATCCCTGACGTTATCGACGGCGGCGAAGAAGAAAACGACGCGCTGTTAAATGAGTGGCCGCATGGCAAATTCTTCGGTGTTCCGGTCTGGCACATGAATGAGAGTGACGACCGGTTTATCAGGCTCTGCAATGAGTACCCACGCGTCGCAATCGGTTCGTGCGGTGACTATGACGTTAAGCGCCCGAATCTGGCGGTTGCGAGAATGAAGGACTTGATTCGCCATGTTGTTGATTTGCATGGGCAGCCAGTATCAAAGCTTCACGGTTTACGAATGCTAAACCCGCTGATATTCACAAAATTACCGCTTGCCAGCGCAGACAGCACAAACGTTGCAAGGAACATCGGCATCGATAAAGCCTGGTCTGGTGCATACGCTCCTGCATCGAAAAAAACCCGCGCCGCTTTGATGGTAGAGCGCATTGAATCGCACAACAGCCCCGGCTCTCTTGCGTACTGCGAGACGCGTGACCGGTTCGACATGCAACTGCAATTAGCAGTGTGAGGACTAACCCATGACAATTACCAGAGAGTTCACCAAAGAGCAGTTGATTGCAGCAGCATGCTCAAGAATTGATTTTGCCAAGCAAATGTTGCGTGAAAACCCATTGCCTCTCGCAAAGCGAAAGTGGGAGGTTGAGCTGTCTATATCTGAAATCGCGCTGGCATCGCTCGAAGCGGAGGCTGTGGCGTGGCTACTGTCAGGCGGCGGAGCAAAAAATGACGTTCGATTCGATAGTAGCAATGCTTATGCTGACCCATTACGTGAGGTGACACCACTCTACGCAGCACCACAGTTACCGCAGCCAGTGGTGCCGAACATGGCCGCAGTTGGCGAAATGCCATTCCTTGGCACCCAAGAGAATGCATTCGTTAGCGGATGGAACGCCTGCCGCGCCGCCATGCTTCAGGGTAAAGCCGAACCTGTAAGTAATCGTGATGAGTTGGCCACAATGACCAACCAATCCGAGCAAGTGCTCGACATGGTCAACTCTCCGGTGATTCAGGATGGTTGGGTGGCTTGCTGTGAGCGGATGCCGGAGGATGATGACTTTGTCCATATCTGGCCACGCCCAGACTTTGGCGTTGAATTGCATGTCGGTCAGTACTGCGAATGTCATCCCAAAGGCGATGGCTGGTACGCTCAGGTATATGAGCAAAACTACGGCATCGAGTGGCACCCAATAACCGTTACCCACTGGATGCCACTGCCAGCAGCACCGCAGCAGGAGTCTGTGTCGTCAGCGCTGGAACATGGGATGGCTCGCTACTCTGGTGCAATGCAGAAACTCGCTGATGGTGGTGACTGATGCCTAACCCATTCGACGCCACAAATTCAACGTCAAGCAACGATTGATTAATTTATATATCCTGGCAAACTAGTCTTGCCGTCGGAGTTGAACGCCCGGCGGTAAGACCTCTGCATGTGATTGGGAAATCGCATGCTACACACAAAGAACACATCAAATCACCCGTCACAGATGCAGAAATGCACCTGCGACTTCCTGCATTCTGCGTACTCCGTTCTGGAGGTCTTATGAATATCCCTCAGTGCGGCATAAAGCTGCATGCTGGCAACTTTGACGACATCGGAAAGATACTTCGTGAGCAGCTCGCTACCGGTCAGCCACTTCGCCTCCAGGTGAAGGAATGGCGCGAGAAACGCAGCATCTCGCAAAATAGCCTTAGCCATATGTGGTACGCCGAAATCAGCGAATACCTGATTAAGTCCGGACGCACCGACGCCACCTCTGAGTGGGTTAAGCGCAACCTCAAAAAGACTTACCTCGGATGCGAAGAAGTCACCTATACCGACTTCATCACCGGCCAAAAGGAATCCACCTGGGAGCCTCGACACACGTCGCAACTTGATACCGGTGAAATGCATATCTTCCTGTGCAAGGTCGAAGCCTGGTGCGCCCAGTTCGGTCTGGCGCTGACTATTCCATCTGGCTGTGAATTCGAGCAGCTTCGCAATAAGCAGGAGGCGTAATGACACCTATCGCTAAAGTCATGGAGCGCGGCATCTTCAAGGTCCCTGTTCGCCGTAAGCGCAAGCCGGTCGTTAATCCATCCGACATCCCAACTTTCAATTACTCCGCCCATCTCTATGACGTGCGCTGGTTACGCCTGCGCGCCAGAAGGAAATCTGCATGAATATCTATCAACGCATTAACGGCGCTGACTGGCGCAATGTATGGGTAGTTGGCGATCTGCATGGTTGCTACACCAATCTGATGGGCCGCCTCGATGAGCTTAAATTCGACCCGGCACAGGACTTGCTCATTTCAGTAGGTGACCTGGTTGATCGCGGCTCTGAAAACGTTGAGTGCCTTGAGTTAATCACGATGCCCTGGTTCCGAGCTGTGCGCGGCAACCATGAGCAGATGATGATTGATGGATTATCGCCTCATGGCAATGTCAGTCACTGGCTGGTTAACGGTGGTGGCTGGTTCTTCAATCTTGATTATGACAAAGAGATTCTGGCAAAGGCGCTGGTCCATAAAGCTGCCGAGTTGCCGCTGATCATCGAACTGGTGACCGGTGATAAGAAGGTGGTCATCTGCCATGCAGACTACCCGCACAACGAATATGCGTTCGATAAGCCAGTGCCAGAAGAAATGGTCATCTGGAACCGGGATCGCATTGGTGATGCGTGGGACGGAAAGACCTCAGAAATCACTGGTGCCGACCTGTTTATATTTGGTCACACACCGGCACGCCAGCCGCTCAAATATGCCAACCAGATGTATATCGACACCGGTGCCGTGTTCTGCGGAAACCTCACGCTGGTACAGATTCAGGGTGGTGATCATGCGTAAACCAGTGCGCCGCACCTGCAAAATCTGCAAGACCAAATTCACCGCCACCTTCGATAACGTATGGTGGTGCTGTCCTGAGCATGGCGCACAGTTTGGATTGCAGCAATTAGAGAAAAAGCTGGTAAAGCAACGGGTCGAAAAAGAAAAAGCCGAGCGCGGTGAGTGGCGTAAGCGTAAGGCCGCAGTAAAGCCTCTTAAGCACTGGGAGGATATGACTCAGCGAGTCGTCAATGATTATATCCGTGAACGTGACCATGAGCTTCCCTGCATCAGTTGCGGAACATTTACAACCGTTCAGTGGGAGGCCGGGCACTACCGATCGCGAGGGAAGGCATCACACCTCCGCTACGTGGAAGACAACATAAATAAACAGTGCCACCACTGCAACGTGCAATTGTCTGGCAATCAGCAGCAGTACCGCATTCACCTGATAGCGAAAATTGGCACTGAGCGGGTCGAGGCGCTGGAAAACAACAACGTCCCTCATCGTTACACCATCGAAGAACTGGAAGCCATCAGGAAGCATTACAGCGCCCTGAGGCGTCAGCTCATCAAGACAAGGGAGGCTGCATGACCTTCTCTGACTTCCTCCGCTACCAGTATGAAAGCATCAAGCGAGCTGAGCTACCGCCTATCGCAAAGCACAGCCAGAAAACTAATCAGCCATTAGGAGCCGCAGCATGAACAATCAACATCTCGAGTTCGTCCGCCAACAGCTGATTACGGCCACCGCAGACCTGAGCGGAGCCACGAAAGGCCAACTGGTAGCCTTTGCTGAGAATGCGATGTTTGAAGCCACCTCTCGCAGTCGTGGGCGTAAGAAAGTAGCCGATCCGGTAACAGGGCGCATGGTTAATCCTGATGGACCGGCAATGAACGGCAGCCAGTCGCGCGCCAAAGGCTCACATATCCCGCTGGTTAATCACGTCGAATACTGCACCTCGTCATGGCGTCGTGCTGTGCTGTCACTCGATGAGCATCAGAAAGCCTGGCTACTCTGGAACTACAGTGAGAACACCCGATTCGAGTATCAGGTTGCGATTACTCAATGGGCGTGGGCTGAATTCAAAGCGCAGTTGGGCACGAAGAAGGTAGCGGGCAAGACAATGGACCGGCTAAAGGCGCTTATCTGGCTGGCGGCGCAGGATGTCAAAGCAGAGCTGGCAGGGAAGGAAACTTACGAATACCAGAAGCTGGCGGAATTGGCTGGCGTAGCTAAATCGACCTGGACGGAGACATACCTTCCACACTGGCTGGTAATGCGCGGAGAGTTTGCAAGGCTCGACAGTCGTGCTCTCATTTCAGTAACGCGATCACGTTCACAACAAAAGGCGGCAAGTTTAGATGTAAGTCTTGCAAAACCGAACTGAAAGCGCTATATTTCGTGTAAATCTGATATTGTGCCAATGTTGTATGCACTGGCGGTATCACAGAATTAAGAGCCTCGCCTAGTGCGGGGCTTTGTCGTTTCTGCGCATAAGCGAGAGGTTCTCATGGAAATCGGATGGGGCGAAGGTTAAGCAAAACACGTCGTCATAACGGCGGCGTTATCCTGCATCAGGTGCTGGGTTGATCGCCAGCCGTCTACTCCACGAAACGGAGTGCACAACAGGTAAGCAGCCTGACGAAGATAGCTGAAATGAAGCCATCTCGTGTTGTGAAACGGGCTGCTTTCCGTTGTGGTGAAAAGCTTAAATGACAAGCCAACCATGTGGAACCCCATCGATTAGGTATCGTCCAGTCGCATGAGATATGGGGAGGGTGATGAGCACCCATACCACCACACACCAAACCCAAGCCAGGGTATCTTCAGCCAATAGCTGACATTGTTTTACCCTCATATTGCCCACGTACCATGGGCTTTTTTAAAGCGCATTTCTCCAAATACCAGACAGACATGACTACTCCCTTACTCGCTGTGGCAACGGATTAGTGCGCTCCAAAAAAGAAAAACCCAGCACTATGGCTGGGCTTCGTGAAGATGGGTGGCAAGAGACTGCGTCAACAGCCTCCTGCCTGATTTGCTCATGCCTTTAGTCACGAACAAACCACGTTACCGATCAAAGTATCCTGGATTTGTTCAACGCACCATCATCCCTATTCCTAATTTGAACAGATCCCCTTCCTTTTGGGGGCAGAGCATGTTCCGCATGAATACACAAAACGGCTTCTGGTCGTACTTCTGGTCTTCAATAACGGGTTTTATGACCATGCTAACTTTGCAGGATGTGCTTTTTGCATTTGGTGCGGTGGTCTCTGCGTTGTTCGCCTGGCTTACGTACCGGTCTAACGACCGAAAGAACAAAGCTGCGATAGAAGAAGATCGCAAGCGAACCGACATCCTCAAGGCTGCCTATGCCCGGGGAGACGTTTCCAATATTACCGAAGGCGCAAAGATAGTTCGGGATATCGAGACCGAGCTGCAGCCTCAGGATTCCATCAATGGCGCTACCTCAAAAACTACGTAACAGCATTGTCGCTGCATCGGTTGCCGGTGCCGTCTCCATAGCTGGCGTTCTGATTACCGACCAGGAAGGCGTTAAGTACAAACCCTACCTTGATCCGATTGGCATCCCAACGGTTTGTGCCGGAGTTACTGGCCCTGATGTTGTGATGGGTAAGACATACACGAAGCAGGAATGTGATTCCCTTCTGTATAAGCACATGCAGCCAGCAATAAAAGCGGTCGATGATTCGGTGAAGGTAAGGCTGAACGACTACCAGAAAGCGTCCCTGTACTCGTTTACGTATAACGTTGGTGCCGGTGCTTTCAAGTCATCCACTTTGCTGAAGAAACTGAACCGCAACGATATCCCTGGCGCATGCGATGAATTGCGCCGGTGGACATACGCCGGTGGTAAGCAGTGGAAAGGCCTGATCACCCGTCGAGAAGTGGAGCGTCAGTTATGCTATGGAAAACCGTAGTCACTCACTGGAAAGCCATACTCATCTTTCTGCTTATAATCTGGGTGGCCGCAGCCGGTAAGATTGCTGATCACTACCACGATAAATACAAGAAAGCTTCTGACGATCTCGCGCTGGCTACTTCCGCCATCGCTGACATGACAACCCGGCAGCGCGACGTTGCCGCACTAGACGGCAAATACACACAGGAACTCGCAGATGCTCAAGAGAATATCAATCAGCTTGAGCTCGATGTTACTAATGGGCGTAAGCGGCTGCGGCTCAACGCAACCTGCAAGAACAATGCCACCGGAACCACCGGCATGGATGATGCTTCCGCCGCCGAACTCACTCCAGACGCTCGACAAAATTATTTCCATCTCCGAGAGCAATTAGTCACGGCTGAGAAGCAAATTCTTGGCCTTCAGGCATATATTCGCACGGTAGTCTTTGATGAAAAGAGCCAAAGTAACAAAAGAAAGTGAAGCGTATATCAGGGAGCATTTGGAAGTAGATGTCTGTGTTTCATCAGGCCTGAAATGGAAGAAGGCTCCAAGGTTTAACGGTCATGTGCTAGGGAAAGAAGCGGGAGTTAAAACCGCTGACGGCTACTACCGAGTAGGTGTGAAAAGACAGAAGCTCTCTACACATCGGGTAATTTGGTTTCTGCTGAACGGGGACTGGCCGTGCTGCATTGATCATATAGATGGAAATCAGGGGAACAACTCTCCTGAAAACCTGAGGTCTGTGACTCTTTCAGAAAACCAACATAATCGAATCTGCATCGGCGTTAAGCATGACGCAAGCCGTGATATGTATAGCGCAAGAATCACTGTTTCTGGAAAGAGAATCGAGCTTGGGTCATTTAAGAGCCATAGTGAGGCGACTGAAGCGTACAAGTCTGCAAAAAGAAAACTTCACCCATCCGCACCGGATCGCTGCTACCAGTGAACTGACTCCGCTGAACGGGATTATTTCACCCTCAGACAGCGAATCGAAACAGTCACCAAGCAATTAACCGGATTGCAGGAATACGTAAGGACGCAGTGCCTTAAATAACAATTATCCCTTTGCGGGGATGAAACAAAAATATCCCTTCCAGGGGATAAAAAATCAAACCGGAGGCAAACATGCCAACTCGCGTAATTTCAGCTGGCGGCGTTCCTACGACTGTCGCCAATATGGACGATGTCGATGGTGAAGCGTATACGCTCCCAGCGGCCACTACGGCAGCCATCGGTGGAGTGAAGAAGATGGCGGCACAAGCAGATTCTACCGCTACTGATGTTGCTGGCCTGGTTACCGACTTCAACGCGCTACTGGCCAAGGCTCGTGCCGCTGGGCTGATCTGATGATCACCGTGAAGGTGGTAGCTCAAAAGCGGTGGTGGGTTAACCCGCTACTCAGTGTGCTGAAGGCATCTGTCTATGCACGACTCCTGAAAGAGAAACACCTCCAGCCGCTGGCAGGATTCATTGCCCGATTCGGCTTCAAATTCAAGACAGAGAAATAACATGGCAAAGCTCACTGACAAGCAAGAGCTGTTTGCCCGTGAGTCGAGGCCGCTTCCGGGTGAGGTTTTCATTGCTGAGTTCTATCCGTACAACAGACTGATTCCCGCTGATGGCATTTACGAATGGGTGCATCAGAACATCATCTCCAGCACTGGCGCTATACATAACCCCGATCACGCTCACCTCGAAGGAGCAGATATCGCTTTCCTTTGGGCTCAGTACGGATTCACCAAAAAAGGCCGTACAGTCCTAGGTCAGGCTGAAGAAGTTATGTTTCGTGCCGGTGGGTGGCAGAAGGCAAGAATGGAGCAGCAGATGAATGACTGGTTCGGTCACCAACCGGACTACATCATCACATTAGCCGCTGACTTCTGTTCTCAATGCTCGGACCTGGAATTCTGCGCCCTAATTGAGCACGAGCTTTATCACATAGCGCAAGAGGCAGATGAGTTCGGCGCTCCTAAGTTCTACAAAGAATCCGGGCTGCCAAAGCTCTGTATGCGAGGGCATGACGTCGAAGAGTTTGTTGGCGTTGTGCGTAGATATGGTGCAAGTGTCGACGTGCAGGAGTTAGTCGATGCTGCAAACAAACCTGCCGAAGTTGCAAAAATCAACATAGCCAGAGCATGTGGAACTTGCCTCATGAAATTGGCTTAACTTTTATACTTGTTTATACGGGTGGTGAAGCATGGCTGCATTAAAGCCAGAAGTGAAAGCCTTCATCGTCCAGCAGCTTGCGTGCTTCGATACCCCATCTCAAATAGTCGAGGCCGTACAAAATGAATTTTCTATTCAAATAACCCGCCAGCATGTGGCGTCACACGATCCAACAAAAGCTGCTGGTGTGAGTTTGGCTAAGAAGTGGGTGGATTTATTCCACTCAACGCGTGCCCGATTCCAGAGTGACATATCAGACATCCCAATTGCTAACAAGGCATACAGGCTCCGTGTACTTGACCGGATGATGGGTAATGCAGAAAAAATGAGGAACATCGCGCTTGCGGCGGAAATTATCGAGCAAGCAGCGAAAGAGTGCGGAGACGCCTATTCCAATAAGCACAAATTTGAGCACTCTGGGCCCAACGGCGGCGCTATGGAGGTGATGAATTACACCCCAGAGCATTACGCTGCTGCGAAGAAAGCAATAGAGGACAAACTAACCGGGCTGGACTGATATGAGCGAAATCATCGAATGGGAAGATTTAACTTTCCCGGATCGCGTTGTGCTCAAATCAAAGTCAACGAAGTCGTTTCTCAACTTTACCCGTGTTTGGTTCGAGCTGATTCAGGGTGATCGTCTGCTGGTTAACTGGCACCACCGGTTGATGGCATCGAAGATTGATGACCTGATCGCCGGGAGGTTAGAGCCTGGCAACCTGATTATCAACATCCCGCCTGGCGGCACAAAGACGGAGTTCTTCTCCATCCACTTCCCCGCATACGTCAATGCACTGGTGCAGGAAGGGAGATTAAAGCGTTTCCGAAACCTGAATATCTCGTTTGCTGACACTCTGGTTAAGCGTAACTCACGCCGCACACGCGACATCATCGCCAGCCGTGAGTATCAGGAGTTCTGGCCTTGCTCATTCGGCGTTAACCAGGCTGAAGAGTGGGAGATAAAAGACGATCGCGGTCGCTCAATCGGGCAGACGGTATCCCGCTCCAGCAACGGACAGATAACCGGCGGCCGTGGTGGTTACTTCGGACCCGAGTTCTCCGGCATGGTTATGCTGGATGACTACAACAAGCCCGTTGATATGCTGAGCGAGTCACGCAGGAACAGCGCTAACACGCTCCTGGTGAATACAATCCGCTCCCGTCGTGGAGATAAGTCGAAAGAGCACCCAACGCCGTTTGTGAGCATTCAGCAGCGCCTTCACACGGACGATGCAACAGGTTTCATGTTATCTGGCGGGATGGGCGTTAAGTTCCACCACGTAGCCATCCCGGCGATGATTGATGAGAAATACATTCAGTCTCTCGCTGAGCCGTGGCGCTCGCTGTGCTGGGAGACGGTTAAAGACACAGATTATGTCGAAGTGTCCGGCACACGCTACTGGTCATACTGGCCTCAGATGGAAGATGTGAATGACCTCCTGCAGCTTTGGGAGAAAGACCGTTACACATTCCTCTCTCAGTACCAGCAAAACCCGATGGCCCTCACCGGTGGCATTATCGATACCGGATGGTTCCAGACCTACACCACGCTTCCTAAACTGACTCACCGCGCCGTTTACGTTGATACCAACAGCGGCAAGGTTGAGGACTGGCTGGACTACACCGTGTTCACCCTCGTTGGAATGGGTGTTGATGGCAATCTCTATATCATCGATGTGGTGCGTGGGCGCTGGGACCCGGAAGACCTTCTGAAGAAAGCGGAAGAGGTCTGGGAGAAATGGCGCGTGCAGGGTTCAATGCGAGTCATGCCAATGCGGCATATGGCTATCGAAGAGAAGCAGGCTGGTCAGGGCCTCATTACCACGCTGAAGAAGCGCAGCGCCACCCCTGGTCAGCTCAGTATTCCGGTAAAAGAAATCCCTCGCGGCGCAGGCCAGAACAAACTGGTCCGATGCCTCAACGTCATTCCTCAGATAAAGACCGGCAAAGTCTACGTGCCTGAAACGCATAACAGTGATGGTGCGGCGATTATGCACACCTATTACGAGGATGGAACGGTGGCAGGATCTACGTCATGGGTGCTGACAGCAATGACCGAGTGCGCAGCGTTCTCTGCCGACGACAGCCACGACAATGACGACATCCTCGATACATGGATGGACGCCATCGATGACAACCTTATTTCCGGTCGCCAGCCAATGGTGATCGACCCAAGTCAACTCAGGAGAATTTAAGTGCGGTGGAAATGGTGGAAGAAAGAAATCGCCGCGCCTGAGCCGGTGAAAGAACCTGAAAAGGTTCAGATGAAAATTAACCCGATGGCTGTCGCTGAGATTCAGGCTAAGCCGCCGAGAGAGTTTAAGCGATACGAGCCGCCAAAAGGGGTTATCCCTGAAAATCTCCATAGCGCCTACCTCGCTATGGACTCCTGTGATTACGGCTCGCTGAACGACGCATACAGCGCAGGATATGCTTACGGCAACCTCGACAGCTTCCCCGGATATCCCTATCTGGCGATGATGGCCCAAAAGCCTGAATACCGGAAGATGGTAGGCACTATCGCCGAGGAGATGACGCGCAAGTGGATCAAGCTGAAGACTGTAGGCGACGAAGATAAGTCAGATCGCGTTAAGCAGCTCTATGCCGCACTCGACAGGTTCCACGTTCGTGACAAGTTCCGTGAAGCAGCAGAGCATGACGGCTATTTCGGTGGCGGGCAGATTTATATCGATGTCACGTCTCCCAAAAACGTATCCGCCTGGACTGATGACACCGAACTGCAATCGAAGTTATTCCTGAGCGACAAGAAGATTTCCAAAGGCAGCCTAAAAGGCTTTCAGGTTATCGAGCCGGTATGGACCTATCCTGGCATCTACAACGCACAGAATCCTCTAAGCCCTGACTTCTACAAGCCGAAACAGTGGTTTGTGATGGGTAAGACGGTTCACGCCAGCCGCATGATTGATTTCGTATCGCGGCAGGTTCCTGACCTGCTGAAGGCCTCGTATAACTTCCGTGGGCTTTCTCTGGTTCAGATTGCCGAGCCATATGTGAATAACTGGCTGCGCACGCGCGACAGTGTAAGCGACATGATTCACTCTTTTAGCGTACCGGTCATCGGTACCAACATGAGCACCATCCTACAAGGCGGTGGCGCCGAGTCGCTAATCACTCGCTTGCAGTTGTTCAACCAGTGCCGTGATAACCGCGGCGCATTCGCTAAAGACAACGACGCAACGCAGCCGGAAACGGTTGAGTTTGTTAACGCGCCACTGGGTACTCTCGACGTGCTTCAGGCTCAGGCTCAGGAGCAAATGGCAGCCGTATCAAGTATCCCGCTGGTTAAGCTGCTGGGCATTGCTCCTACCGGCCTGAATGCTTCATCAGATGGCGAGATACGCGTTTTCTACGACTACATCCACTCGTTGCAGCAGTCCATCTTCTCAACTGCTCTGAAGCGCGTTCTGGACATCATTCAGCTATCCGAGTTTGGCGACATCGACCCTGAAATCTACTTCGAGTTCGAACCTCTCTACGAGATGAGCGCGAAGGAGAAAGCGGAGATTCGGAAAATCGATGCCGACACTGACTCGGTGTATGTCGCGACTGGTGCGCTGTCAAACAACGAAGTTCGCGAGAAGATCGCAGAAGACCCTGAATCACCCTATCACTCACTGGACTTAAGCGATGACATCGACCTCGAAGAAGACGAAGAAGATGATTCAACTGTGACAGCAAATGATGAGATGAAAGGTAATGGATATGCCAGCGTGAAGCCTAGCGCCGAAATGGCATCTGCCATCTACTCACACCTTGAATCATTGGGCATAAAGGATGCAATTAATCCTGATGATATGCATGTGACGCTTATGTACTCGCGCAATAAGCCCATCTTGGTTAATCCTGAGCCGGGAAGGGTATACGAGGCAGACATCAATGGTGATATTGAGATAATGGGTAAAGCGCCATGGCGAGCCCTAGTGTTGCACCTTGAAAGCCCAGACCTGCAAAAACGATTCTCTGAGTTGAAAGCATCTGGAGCAGAGCACTCTTATCCTGATTATCGCGCCCACCTGTCTTTGAAGTACGATCCAGAAGACGGTGACCTGCAGAAGCTGAAAGATAACCCAATACCTCTCAAAGTAATTTACCTTGAGGGAGAAAGGTTCAAGCCCATTAAGGAATGACAAATGGCCGGAAAGGAGAAGGTAAAAACTATCCGGCCAGTCAGGCCTAATGCAGGTGTTGAGGCATGGTATCGGCGACAGCTTGATAATCAGGTCAGAGAGATGCAGAAGTCCGTTGTGTACTGGCTGACCGCTAACTACAAAGCGAGCGGTGCAGCGGTGGCAATGGACGCATCTCCTGCTGTGTTTATGCGTGATGCCATGAGGAAGCTTGCTAAGCGATGGGCGAAAGCATTCGACAACGTATCTCACAGGCTAGCTGAAAGGTTTGCCGGTGATGCGATGAAGAATACCGATGTATCTCTCCATAACGCGCTTGAAACTGCTGGATTCACGGTTGAGTTCAAAATGACCGCGCCGATGAATAACGCCCTGCAGGCAACCATTGCCGAAAACGTCGGGCTGATACGCTCCATTCCAGAGAAGTATTTCACTGAAGTTGAAGGTCTGGTGATGCGCTCGGTTGCACGAGGTCGTGACCTGTCATATCTCACCGATGAGTTGCAGAAGAGATATGGCATTACCCGACGCCGGGCAGTACTCATAGCACGCGATCAGAGCAACAAGGCGACCGCCGTCATGCAGGCGGCAAGGCAGCAGTCGCTTGGCATCACGCAAGGCATCTGGCGGCACTCCCACGCTGGCAAAGAACCTCGTCCATCTCACGTTAAGGCAGATGGCAAGAAGTTCGACCTCAACAAAGGGATGTATCTGGATGGCAAGTGGACAATGCCGGGTGAAGAGATAAACTGCCGCTGTACTTGGTCGCCAGTAATACCAGGGCTGGAGGGATAATGATTTTAGAAATTGAAAGTCATGAGGTTGCAACTCTGAGAGTTGCTCTCGCTCACTTTAGTGATTATCTGAAAGAGGAAGGGTTGGGTGATGATGACCATGGGATAGAAATGGTTAGGCTATATCAGCAAAACATCAACTCATTACTAAAGAAAATAATCTCCCAATAGGTCGCCTCGGCGGCCTTTTTTATTGCCGGAAATCCGAGAAAAACATGAACCAAACTGAACGGTTGGCATTTGACCGCGCATCCGTGCGCACGTTTGATGGCAACGGCAGGCTTCAGGTAAAGGTCAGCAACATCAGCAAGGCGAATGTCTGCCCCTACTTCGGGCGAGAGATTCCAGGCGCTGATAAGTTAGGACTGGACCCCGAGAAGATTTACCGACTCTGGCGACATCCTGACGAACTGAAGAAAGCCGTAGCAACATTCAACAACATTCCACTCCTTTCCATCCATACCCCTGACTTCCCCGGCGACCCACCACACGAAAGCCGTGTAGGTGTCACGCACTCGAACGCCGCATTCGATGGAACGTATCTCACTAACGGGCTATCCGTATGGGACAACTCAGCCATCGCCGGTATCGAGACGGAAGAACAGGAAGAATTGTCTTCGTCGTACCAATACGTCGCTGACATGACCCCCGGCACGACACCAAATGGTGAAGTCTATGACGGCATCATGCGGGAAATTATCGGGAACCACGTAGCGCTGGTCGAAACAGGCCGCGCAGGAAGCGACGTATTGGTCGCAGATTCTTTACCACCGGAGTTAAAGCACATGAGCAAACGCAAAGCTGCGGCTATTCGCGCCACGCTGAAGCCATTACTGGCAGCAGACGCGGATCTGGAAGCAGAAGTTCGCAAAGCACTTCTGGCTCTCGATGAAGCCGACAAAGAAGACAAGAAAGACAAGCCGGCCGAAGACGAAGAAACCGAAGAAGAAAAGAAAGATCGCGAAGCCAAAGAGAAAGCGGCGCGGGACGAAGAAACAGAAGAAGAGAAAAAGGAACGCGAGGCCAAAGAAAAGGCCGCCAAAGATGAGGAGGAGAAAGATAAAGACAAAGTCTCCAAAACAGCAATGGATTCTGCGATCCGCTTAGCAGCTGATAGCGCAACCAAAAAGGCCGCTCAGAACTTCCGCGAAATCCGCGAAGCTGAACTGGCTGTTCGGCCTCTGATTGGCGATGTGGTGGCGATGGACTCTGCTGCAGATGTTTACCGTACCGCTCTTGAGCAGTCTGGCGTCGACATCAATGGCGTCCACCCGTCCGCGTTCCCGTCAATGGTGAAGATGGCGATCAGCCAGAAAGAAAGCCCACGTCCTGCCGCTTTGGCTCAGGATTCCGCATCAATCAGCGAATTTGAGAAAGCATACCCTACCGCTGGCAAACTGAAACGAGGTTTCTAACATGGCAGTTTTTCAGAGTGTAATTAACCAATATCCGGCCCCCGGTGTCGAAGGTGGCTTTGCCAGCACCAACCCGCACGCAACATTTCTGGCTGGCGAGGCTGCTCTCGTTGCTGGCACTGGCGGTGTGACCATCGGTCGCTTTGCATGGGCAGTCGATGGGGTGGCAACCAATACCGGCACCGGCGCACCTTCTGGCTTCGTCCATCGCGATGGTCAGGCGGTCATCACAGACTGGCTCGGCGCTGCTTCTAACGTAATTCAGAAAGGCCGTGAAACCACACTGATGGTTGCGGGTGACTTCTGGGCGCGTACTGCAACAGCAGCAACTCGTGGGCAGAAAATCTTCGCCGTGCTGGCAGACGGCACCGTGAAGACCGGTGCGGCAGGAGCAACCATTTCCGGCGCTGTTGAGACGCCTTTCTATGCTGGTAGCGCTTGCGACGCTAACGAGCTCGTTAAAATCAGCACCTGGAGCAAGTAATGAAAGAATTTCAGAAACACTACGCCGCAGCGAGCGGCAAATACGGCATTGTGCTGCCGGGCGCTAAAGAATACCTGAAGCCAGAATTTGCGGATAACTTCGCGCTGGCGATGGATGCTCAGCCAACCATGGTTACCACTGGCAGCTCAGGTGTGCCAGCTTTCTTCACCAACTTTGTTGACCCTGAGCTGATCCGAATTCTGGTTACGCCTATGAAGGCAGCCGAAATTATCGGTGAAGTTAAAAAAGGTGACTGGACCACGCTGACCGCGCAATTCCCGGTTGTTGAATCCGCAGGTGAAGTTAGTTCCTACGGCGACTACAACAACAACGGCATGACCGCTGCGAACGTTAACTGGGTTCCACGCCAGTCCTACCACTATCAGACTCATACCCGCTGGGGTGAGCGTGAGCTGGATATGTACGGCGCGGCGCGTATCGGTTATGCGGCAGAACTGAACGTGGCCTCCGCTCTGGTGCTGAACAAGTTCCAGAACAAGAGCTACTTCTACGGTATTGCTGGCCTGCAAAACTATGGACTGCTGAATGATCCAAGTCTGCCGGCATCCATTGCGCCAAACGCAACGGGTACAAGCGGCGGCCTGACCTGGGCTACTAAAGACGGCCAGGCGGTTTACGACGATATTCTCAAACTGTTCGGTCAACTGGTTTCTCAGACCAAGGGCCTGCTGGAAATGACAGACGGCATGACACTGGCGATGTCGCCAGCGATGTCGGTAAATCTGGCTAAAACGAACATGTATAACGTGAACGTTTCAGACCAGCTGAAGAAAAACTTCCCGAACCTGAAAATCGAAACCGCGATCGAGTACTCGACCACTGCGGGTGAGATGGTTCAGCTGATCGCAGATCGCCTTGGCGAGCAGGACACAGCATACGCTGCGTTCACCGAGAAGATGCGTGCGCATGCCGTGGTGACAGAAGAGTCATCCTGGAAGCAGAAAAAATCCGGCGGCACATGGGGCGCGATCATCCGCCAGCCTCTGGCAATCGCAACAATGGTAGGGGTGTAAATTATGGCTGAAGTTGTTGTGGTTGGATGCAAGTTGCCGAACGGGCTTGTGCTAGAAGTGGAAGGTTATAGCGTCGTCCTGAATGGCGCTAACTCCTCTAACGTGATCGGCGGTTACGGTCTCACCGAGAGCGTCGATAAAGACGCCTTCGACAAGTGGCTGAAGATTCATGCTGATCAGGCCTATGTTAAGAACGAACTCGTCTTTGCGCAGGCAAAAGCGAACAGCGCTGAAGCTAAGGCCAACGAAAACGCAGGACGCAAGTCTGGGCTTGAGGGTCTGCCGCAAGATAACCCGATGCCGGGCATCCAAAAATCTGACGGGAAGTAATCATGGCGATCGTTGTCTTTGATATTGCCGCATTCCGCGAACGTTACCCGGAGTTCGACACCGTAAGTGACTCGTTGCTGAATGCTTATTTCGTAGAGGCAACGGTTTACCTTGATAACACCGACTGTAGCGTGGTGGCGGACTCTGTTATCAGGGCCGTCTATTTGAGCATGCTGGTTGCTCACCTTGCCGCGCTGAATTCAGGCGTTAACGGGCAAGCACCATCTGGGTTGGTTGGGCGCGTAGCGAGCGCATCGGAAGGGTCAGTCTCAGTAGCGCTGGGTGAGGTCCCATCAAGTAGTTCGTCATGGTGGTATCTGCAAACTCCTTACGGGGCGGCTTACTGGCAGGCTACCGCAGCATATCGAACGGTTCGCTACGTGCCCGGCACTTCTCCCTCAAACTATCCGGGGCATTACTATCGGCGTGGAGCCTGGCGGAGATAACCATGACAACATTCACCGGCGGCGATGCTCTTGAGAAAAAACTCTCAGAAATTGCAAAAAAGGTTGGAAATGGGACAACGCTAAAAGTTGGCTTCTTGGGCGGCGCTACTTATCCGGACGGAACATCAGTTGCAATGGTGGCTGCCGCTAACGAGTTTGGCGACCCAGGCATGAATCGTCCTCCCAGGCCGTTCATCAGGAACATGATCGCAGAGAAATCTCCATCATGGCCAGATGATATTAGCAAAATCATGGTAGCGACCGGATACGATGGAAAGGTTGCATTTTCCATGATGGGAGAGCGCATAAAGGACCAGATGCAGGAGTCTATCCGTGAATTCTATTCACCGCCACTGGCAGCCAGCACAATTGAGAAAAAGGGATTCGACAAGCCGTTAATTGATACTGCGGTGATGATTAATGCCATTGATTATCAGGTTGATGAATTTGAAATTGGTTCTCAATCATTCTGGCAGAAAATAGTTAATTTCTTCAGGTGAAAATATGAATCTCAGGGGAATTGCTAACAACCTGACCAGCACTATAAACCCCAATGTTGCCGGAGTTTTTCAGGTAAATACGGGATTCACGACACTGCCGGGAGGGAAGCGAGCGCCAGCCTATAACAGCATTGACGTGACTGTGCAGTTGCAGGAGCTTTCTTCAACTGACCTGAAACAGATTGATTCGATAAATATTCAGGGGATTCTGCGCAGCGCTTACCTTAATGGCAACTTCAATGGTGTGAACCGGCCTGAACAAAAAGGTGGGGACATTCTGATGATTGGCGCTGAGAAGTGGCTGGTCGTTAAGGTGCCAGAGCTATGGACGGACTGGTGCCGGGTCATCATCAACCTTCAGAGGTCATAATAATGGCAACTCTCGATATCAAAGAGATTGACCTGCTTGTGCCGCTGCAGGCGTTCCTGATGGAAATAACCGGGCTGACTATTGACGACGTGCTGGACGGGCAGCAGAACCTTACGCCAATGCCGCTTAATGACTTCATCATCATGACGCCACTTAAGCAGATAGGGCTTTCAACCAACCGCATCAAATACGACGACAACGGCGTGTATGGCGGAGGTAAGCAGCTTAACCAACGCAGTACGCAATGGCCCTGTCAGATTGATTGCTACGGCGAGAGCGCGGCTGATAATGCTGCTGTCATCGCCACACTAATCCGCTCAGACTTTGCCTGTGAATGGTTCAGGCAAAACGGCAATGTCATAACCCCTCTTTACTGCTCAGACCCTCATCAAACCACGATGATTAACGGCGAGCAACAATACGAAAGCCGCTGGACGCTGGACTTCATCGGGCAATACAACCCGACGGTATCCACGCGACAGGACTTTATGGACAGCATCACCGTCGGCGTAATTGCCGCAGATTTAAAATACCCACCGGAGAGTGCATAAATGGCAATCCCATTACGCAAAGATATCCAGATTAACCCTGGCGTTTTGCCTGCGGGCGGTTCAGCGCTTGATCTGAATGGCCTTATCCTTACCGACAGCGGTTATGCTCCGGTAGGTACAGTAATTTCGTTTACCACCAAGGAAGATGTAGCGGCCTACTTCGGCAGTGCGTCTCCTGAGTTCAGCATGTCCGAGATTTATTTCCAGGGCTATGACAATTCGACCAAAACCCCCGGCGCTCTGTTGCTTGCCCGGTTCAACCCTGCCCCGGCGGCGGCATGGCTTCGCTCTGGTTCAATGGCGGCTGTTACGCTAGACCAGCTCAAGCTACTGAGTGGCGTTCTTACCCTGTCAGTTGACGGTACATCGCATACTTCCGCAAGCATTGACCTGAGCACCGCAACGAGCTTTGCGCAGGCCGCAGACCTGATTGAAACGGGTATCGGCTCCAGCGTTACCGTTGAGTTCGACACCACACAGAAGCGTTTCATCATCACTTCTGCAACAGCAGGCGATGCCAGTACCATTACTTACGCCACCGGCACATTGTCAGCAGGGCTTAAGCTGACTGCTGCGACCGGTGCGTCACTGTCACAAGGTGCTGATGCTGCGGTAGTGACCGAAGCAATGCAGGCCGTGCTAGATGCCTCTCAGAACTGGGCCATCTTCACTACCTCTTTCACACCGGATGAAGAACAGGCTCTGGAGTTCTCTGCATGGGTTAACGGGCAGAACTATCGCTTTGGCTACGTTCCATTCACCCTGGAAGAGTCGGCGCTGGTATCTGGTTCAACGGATACCCTGTCATACAAAATCATCTCCACGTACGACTACTCGAACGTAATTCCGGTATACGGTGACCAGAGTCATGCGGCTAGCGTTCTCGGTTATGCAGCCTCTCTCGACTTTGACCGTCAGGAAGGGCGTGTGCCGTTTAAATTCCGCTCTCTTGGCGGACTGCTGCCTGAAGTTACCACGTCAGCGAACTACGATGCACTGATCGCCAACGGGTACAACTTCTACGGCGCGTACACGGCTAACAACTATGACACGCGCTACTGGGCCGATGGCACCGTAACCGGCGACTTCAAATGGTTCGACTCCTTCTGCTTCCAGATTTGGTTGAACGCCAACCTGATGCAGGATGCAATCGAGCTGTTCCAGTCCAACCGCAGCATTCCTTACAACGCGCGTGGCAAGGCAATTATCGAGGCTTCATTCGCTGACACCCTGAATCAGGGCATCACGTTTGGCGGCATCCGTACAGGCGTTAACCTTTCAAGCTCTCAGATTTCCGAGATTCAGAATGCAGTCGGCGCGGATATCTCCCCATCGCTGATTGCGAAAGGCTACTACCTGTATATCGCAGACGCGACGCCTACTCAGCGCCAGGAGCGCACAAGCCCAAGTATGACCCTCTGGTACTGCGACGGCGGTTGCGTGCAGAAAATCACTCTCGCCAGCATTGAGGTGCAATAAATGTCGAACACTATTACAAGCGCTGATGCAATCTTTGCCCTCACCGTTACCAACCTGTTTCCCAGCGCGCAGACTCTTGAGGGCTACGCTACTGATGCGATGTTTGCGCTGGGCGATACAGAGATGGCCGTAGGGGTTCGTGGTGCCGACGGTAAGCTTTCCGGCGGGTTCGTGTTTGGTGAGTATCTTCAGACGATCACCATCATGCCAGACAGCCCATCTCGGGATATGTTCGAGACGTGGCAACTAACCTCGTTGACGTCGAAAGCGATCTTCCGCTGCAACGCGACAATCATCCTCCCGGCAATAAGCCGTAAATTCACGCTCACCAACGGCATCCTGCAGCGCGTTAAAGCTATTCCTGACGCGCAGCGCGTACTTCAGGCGATGACCTTCCAGATCAACTGGGAAACAGTAGTAGGCGAAGCGTACAACGCATAAGGGATCACATGGCACGTAAAGAAATTTACTACACCGTCGAGGATAAAGGCCGTGACCAGGGCAAGGTGTTCTTCATTCGCGAAATGGCTGCTTCACAAGCTGAATGGTGGGCTATCCGCGCAGGACTGGCGATGGCTAAGAACGGCGTTAATCTTCCGGATAACTTTTCAGATATGGGCATGGCAGGCATGGCGAAAGTCGGCCTCGCTATGGTGGCTCAAATCCCGCCAGAAGATGCACGGCCTTTACTGGACGAGTTGATGGCGTGTATTCAGGCAGTTCCGGATCCATCGAATCAAAGTGTAAAGCGCAAGCTTATTGATGATGATACTGAGGAGGTCGTTACGCGATTGAAATTGCGCAGCGAAGTCTTCAAGTTGCACGTTGATTTTTTGACCGCCACCGCCAGTTAGACATCCCTCCTGTAATGGGTCAGCAGATCCACGGTCTCGCTGATTACGTCAATGTCCCTAAGACAATTGCTATGGTTCTGTCATCGGGCAAGTGCTCGCTGACAGAGCTCAGCACTACGCTTGGCGTTCAGGATTTATGGTGGTGGCTTGAGATAATTACCATCGACAATTACAACCAAATGGTCGTCGAAAGGGCGAGCGAGGGCTGGTGATGGCAACAGTAATAGACGCCCTGGTTGTCACGCTGGGCCTTGATGCTTCTGGATTCAAGAAAGGAAAGAACGAGGTCTCAGAAGGTTTAGACCAGACGAGAGAGAAGGCAGAATCAACCGCCAAGGACATGGAGGTTTACGGCAAAAAAGCCTCCTCGTTCTTTACCAGTATAGGCAAAAGCATGCTGGCATTGGCCGGTATCGCGTTGAGTGCAAATGGTGTTAAGAATTTCATTAATGACACCACAAAATCACTTGTCGATTTGGGTGTGCAGGCGTCAGCAATAGACACGTCGGCAAAGGCTCTTGATGGTTGGGTTAAGTCGGCCGACGCGGTTGGATCCTCTGCGGCATCAATGAGCTCGAATTTGCAGAAATTCCAGAGTTCGATGTCTCAATTTAACTCAGGATTCGGTGCTGATGACACGCTCAATACCCTGTTCGCGTTTAGTGCTCAAACCGGAACAAAATTCGACACCAATCAGAACGCCAGTCAGATCATGCAGTATCTGGCGGAGAACTGGAATAAGCTCAATACGAACCAGCAGCGCATGTACGGGCAGAAACTTGGTTTCGATAATGCAACGGTTCAGGGGCTGTCAAACGGACGGATGCTAGACCTTCAGAAGTCTTTCGAAGGGACTTCAAGGCAAACGGATAACCTGACTGAGAAGGGTAGGAGGCTGCTTGAGCAGTTCGTAAGGCTGCGGCAGTCGTGGGAATCCACATCTCTCACCCTGTATGAAAAACTACTCCCAGCCGTATGGAAGATTCTAGACGCTCTGAACGATTTAAGTGAGTGGGTAGATCGACATGGGCCGGAAATAAATGCCTCGTTCGATGAGCTTGGGAAAGCATTCTCCATCCTCTGGAAGGATGTTACTGATGTCTCAAAAGCTATCGGTGATTTGCTGAGCATCGATACAAAGAACTGGTCGCTCTCCGCAGACATCAAAAACCTGAACGAGAATCTAGATGAAGGTCGACAAACTGTCCAACTCATCATTGATGCGTTCAAAAGCCTCTTTAATCTGGATTTCTCAACCTTTGGTGAAAAGGTTCAGTCTCTATTTAAAATGGGCGGCGGAAAGGATGATGCACTGCCCGGTGTGAGCTACAGCGCAAACGCAACTGCTGACTGGATTAAAGACAAGACCGGTTTCGATACAAGGAGCGTTGGGAAATGGCTTGGGGAAAAGGCTGAAGGCCTGAAAAATCTTTTCTCTGGTGAAACATCGAGACTCGAAAAACAGTATGGCTTACCAGAGGGTCTGCTGGATGCTCAGGTTACTCAGGAGTCTGGATGGAACCCTAACGCGGTTTCTGGTGCTGGCGCGAAAGGGCTCATGCAGTTTATGCCTGGAACGGCTAAAGACTTCGGCATTCATGGTGATGAATTTGATCCAATGAAATCGCTTGAGGCTGGCGCTAAGTATATGGGTTCCCTTCTTCAGAGGTACGGCGGTGACCTGCAGAAAGCGCTCACTGCATACAACTGGGGGATGGGTAATCTTGAGAAAAAAGGGATGGGAAATGCCCCGGAAGAGGCAAGGAATTACGCGCCTCAAATAATCTCAAGAATGCAGGCGTCACAGAGATACAGCGGGTCATCTTCTGGCGGCGGACAGGGTGGTACTAGCATCACATTCCAGAACACCACCATCAAGACCGATGCGAGAAGCCTTGAGAGCCTTGCGAAAGATGCGGCATCCAAAGGTATGGCCCAAAGCAGCCTGACGCAATCATTCCTCACAGGGCAAAACAGCTGATGTTTAATCTCAATGAAACAACACTTCTCAGTGCGATAAATAGCGGCAACATCTTCTCGATAATCAACAGTACTCTTTCGCCTGGTTATGGGGTTTACCTCAAAACAGGCCTAAGGGCGCTGTCTCCATCATCCTTCCTTGGGGTGGAGTATGGGGCAGATGCAACGGTGGTGTCTGCTCCAATAGAGAGAGGGTCGTACACCTCATTCAACAAGGTGAAGAGACCTCCCATTATCAGGGTGATATTCACTCTTGAAGGATGGACTGGATTTAGCGGAAGCATCCCAAACCTGACTAATTTCACGCTAACCAGCCGCTCAGACATGCTGGCGGCGCTGGATGCGATGGTTGACGATACAGTGCTGTATGACATTGAAACGCCAGACACCACCTATGAAGATTACGATCTCGTACGTTACAACTACCGCACTTCATCGCAGGAGGTAACGCTATTAACGGTAGAGGCAATATTTCAGGACATCATGCAGGAGGCCGAGGTTGGGTTATCTAACACTACGGCCAACAATCAGCCATCACAGAACGACAAATCCAAAGGCGGAGCGGTCGATGCCAAGCAGATTAACGCCAATGCAACTGATAGCACCCTTGATGATGTGACGGGCGCTCTTACCGGGCTGAAAACATCCCTTAGTAGCGCAGCAGTTAAGGTGGCTACATCTGTTACCAAATCAGTTGGAGACGCGACGTCAGGATTGACAAGCGCGGTCAATGGAGCAGCCAGCTCAGCAATAGAGAATCTATCAATGACAGTCGATGAACTGGTTAAGGGGTTGTCCTGATGCAGACAATATCGCTTCAACCAGTTAAGGGGCAGACTTTACAGATTTCTCTGGGTGGACAACGCGTGACGCTCAGGATTAACCAGAGAACTACAGGGATGTTTATCGATGTTGCTTTAAGCGGCATATGGATAGCTCAGGGAGTCTTGTGCCTTAACTGCAACAAAATTGTCAGATATCCGTACCTCAAGTTTAAGGGAGAGTTGTTTTTTGCTGATACAAAAGGCGATCTTGACCCTGTTTATGACGAGTTAGGCTCACGGTTCAAGCTTTTCTACGCTACAGAAGAAGAGATGAGCAATGTCCTATAAAAAGCGAAATATTAAAATCCAGTTCACTCTGACAGACCAAGTGTTTGACGGCTCTCAGGGGCCTTCTCAGGACAACGTTCTCACCATTGAAAATGCCAAGGCTGTCGTTGAGTACAACGGATATGGAGGTTCTGCGCTAACCACGCTGTCATGCAGGGTGTACGGACTGAACCTAAGCAACATGGCAAAGCTGAGTTATGCAGGGAACCTTAGGGGGCCAACGAAGAATAATTACATGAAGGTATGGGCCCAGGATGAGCTCATATTTGCCGGGACGATAACATTTGCCACAACTGACTTTAATGAAGCGCCAGACGCCCCTCTGGTAATCGAGGCTCATGCGCTAGGTGCGGAAAGGTCTCTTCCTTCACAACCATTCTCGGTTGAGGGGAGTGTCGATGTCATTGATGCGATAAGGTCAATTGCCGATCCTCTTGGGATTATGGTTTCCGTGCTTGAGGATATTAAATTCCCCATCAGCAATCCTCATGTGGTTGGCGACCCTGTTAGTCAGATCATCCAGTTAGCGAAGGCTGCAAACCTGAATATTGACTGCAGCACGGGAGTAATTCGCATCTGGTCGATCAAAGGTTCATGGGATGACATCGTTCCTTTTGTCTCTAAAGAGCATGGTCTAATTGGCTATCCGACATGGACCAGAGACGGCCTTTACCTCACGACAATGTTCTCATCAAACCTCATCGCCCCCCGGAAGATGAAGCTTGAAACAGACCTTCCAGGCGCATCTGGGATGTACACAATAAACACCGTAAGGAACATCATTTCATCATGGGTGGAGGGTGGGCCGTGGTTTTCATTTATTGTGGCAAACCAAGAATCGGAGCAATAAATGACCCAGAAAGGTGAATTTTCATTCAAACCGCAGGATGTTAACTGCGAGGCAAACATAAATGAATTCATTTTCAACACTCTTATGTCTCGCCATTCGTTTGTCCAACTGGTCATTGTCAAGAAGGTGAAAGCCGGTCCGCTACTCGATGTCATGCCATTAGTCAGCGGATTTTCTGCTGATGGGTCGCGAGTTGATAACTCGACAGTTTTCAACGTCCCGGTATGGCGTCTCCAGAGAGGGGCCAGCGCCGTAATCATGGACCCGATAGAGGGTGATATTGGTTTGATGCTCTGCTGCGACAGGGATATCACAAAAGTTCGCGATGAAAAGAAGGAATCACTTCCAGCATCTAAGCGAGTGCATAGTAAGTCAGACGGTATTTATCTCGGCGGCGTGTTGAATGCTGAGCCAAGCCAGTATGTGAAGTTCGCTAACGACGGCATCGATATCGTCTCGCCGCTCCTGGTCAACGTCAACGGCAATGTGGTGTCAATCAACGCAGAAAGCCGAGCCGAGATAAATGCGCCGCAGATATTGCTCAACGGGCAGGTTGGGCAGGGTGAGGGAAGTTATGCCGGTACCGCGCACTTCAAGAATAAGGTTACGTCAGATGTAGATTTCCAGGCCGGTGACATATCGCTTGTTGGGCACAGAACCTCTGGTGTCCAGACCGGCGGAGGAACATCAGGCACCCCAGTCCCATAACCCGCTCCGGTGGGTTTTTTATTGCCCGGAGTTTACATGCTCACTAAATCATTCAAGCTGGTGACTGAAAAGTGGGACATCTCACTGGACGACACCGGCAGCATCGCTATCACCTCAAATCCCTACGCAGTGGCTCAGGACGTAGCCTGCGCGTGCTCGACCTTCCTTGGCGAGGCATGGTACGACACCACTCTGGGAATCCCGTATTACGAGCGCATTCTCGGCCACTGGCCAGGCACTCAGCTAATCAACACCAAGATGGCTACGGAAGCCAAAAAGCTCCCATACGTCCAGTCGGCGTTCTGCACAACCACCGTAGGGAAAGTTGACCGCCTAGCATCTGGCGTCATGACCATAACCGACACGAACAACATCCAGACCACAATCCAATTCTGAGGTAACAAATGGCTGAAGTCACAGTTAGCACAGCCGTCCCCTCTGTCACGTTTTCCGATACCGGCATTGCCGTTCCTGATGAGATAGACATTCTCAACGGGCGTTTAACTGACCTTGACACCGCCATGGGCGGCGGGATGAGTAAGAGCCTTACCACGCCTCAGGGCCAGATCGCAATGAGCGACACGGCTATCATAGGCGACAAGAACGACAACCTGGCATGGCTGGTTAATCAGATTAACCCTGACTTCGCTGAAGGACGCATGCAGGATGCGATCGGGCAGATTTACTTCATTGACCGGATTGCGGCGATCGGGACAACGGTAACGGCCACGGCTACCGGCCTGGTGGGTACGGTAATCCCGGCTAACAGCATCGCTCAGGACGCCAGCGGCTATCTCTATTACTCACTAGCTGATGCGGTTATACCGGCCTCTGGTGCGGTTGATATCGTTTTCCAGAATCAGGCATCAGGTCCGATTGCATGTCCCATTGACGCACTGAACACCATCTATCGCGCAATCTCTGGATGGTCTGGCATCACCAATGCAACCGCCGGTGTGCTCGGTAACGAGGTGGAAAGCCGGGCCAACTTTGAATACCGACGTAAGCAATCAGTGGCCGGTAACTCCAACAATCAACTCGGCGCAGTGTATGCAAACGTCCTGGCTGTGCCAGGGGTAACTGACGCATATGTAACGCAGAACAACACCGGCCTGACAGTGGAGAAGGGCTTCACAGATTTTGAGCTTGAGCCTCATTCACTCTACGTGAGCGTGTACGGCGGGGCATCGGCAGACATTGCAAAGGCGATCTGGCAGAAGCTCCCCCCGGGGCCGTCAATGGTTGGAAACACGAGCTATACCGTCGTCGATAACACAAACTATGTTCAGCCCTATCCAGAATATGAAATTAAATGGCAGACGCCATCCGCAGTCAGTGTTTATTTCAAAGTTGAACTAAAGAACAACAATGCGCTGCCTGGTGACATCGCAAACAGAGTCCGTACCGCCGTTCTCAGTGCATTTAATGGCGAGGACGGCGGAACGAGAGCCCGTATTGGCTCAACAATTTATGCCGGGCGTTACTACGCAGGTGTTCAGGCGATTGATAGTGACAACGTAGATATCTTCAGCATCACAATCAGCCGTGACGGCACCACATATCAAACATCTGCATCCTTTGGCATTGATGAAGTCCCTACGCTGGATGCAACCAACATCACGGTGACACTGGCATGATAAACGTCGCGGATACCATCCTGACGCAATATGCCGACAGCCCGAAGCTTAAATCCCTGATTTACTCGTTCAATGATGCCGTAGGTATTGAAGGCTTTCTTGATGACTTCTATGACGTGATCTGGAATATCGAGACGGCAGATACCTACGGGCTCGACGTGTGGGGAAAAATCGTGGTTGTCAGCAGACAGTTGACGGTGACAGAGAACAAGATTTATTTAGGCTTCAGTGAGGCGCTATCAACACCTCCGGTTGTCGATGACCCTCAACCATTCAATCAGGCACCGTTCTATTCTGGCGAACTCCTGACATCCACTGTAACGCTTACCAACGACGTCTATCGCAAGCTGATCATGATGAAAGCAGCTGCGAATATTTCAGACTGCACAATCCCTCAATTGAATAAGTTGCTGATGTTTATGTTTGGCAGCAGCGGGAAGTGCTACGTCAGAAACGATGGCGAAATGGTCATGAGTTACGTTTTTGAATTTCAGTTATCAACCGCTGAGCTTGCCATTGTTCAAAGTTCTGGCGCTCTCCCGGCCCCGATTGGGGTAACAGTAAACATCGTCCAGCAGGTATGACATGAACTCCTCTGATTCCCCATCAAGAACACCAAAAGCTTTTGGCGTGAACGGCCTGAAAAATAGCATCCCTGTAGACTCGTCCCCTGCAACAGATAACAACGGCATTGCAACATTTGATAAGGGATTCCCGCCAGTAACGATGCAGCCGTTGAGCGCGGGCGGCATACCTCCAGCAGGGCAGGACGTAAATGGCGTCCTGTATGCAGTTTCTCTGAAGCAGCAATGGTCTGACGCCGGAATGGGATATCCTTACAATGTTGATTTCTCTACGGCAATCTCAGGGTATCCAAAAGGCTCGCTTCTTGATTCTTCCAACTATAGTGGGACGTGGCTAAATACCATCGATTCCAACACTGCAAATCCTGAATCTCCAACTGGTGCAAATACAGGATGGGTCCCAGGAACGACTTACGGGACTACGGTTATCTCTGGATTGACATCCTCCAGTGTAATTTTAACAAGCTTGCAGGCAGCGAAAGAAAGAATTGTGCTATCCGGAACTCTCACATCGAACATCAATGTGATTTTACCTGCGTGGGTTTATTCATGGTCAATTGTTAACAATTGCACAGGTAACTTTTCTGTTATTTGCAAAACAGCATCAGGAAGCGGGGTTATCGTCAGGCCCGGATATTCAGCCAAAATTTATGGCGATGGCGTAAATATATATAAAGATCTTGGTGAAGCCGCGCAAAGAGATATTGGGAATGGTAGTGGTCAAGTTCCAGATATGAGTTTATTCCCATTCTCAGGTAATTATTTCCAACAGCCCAATGGCTGGATAACACAAATGTTCTCCCTTGAGCTTCCGGCAGGAGTAGTTCAAGGAAATGTTAACTTCCCATTGCCATTCCCAAGTAGGTGCGCTGGCGCAGTAGCTTCTGGTGCCTCAACCGTTGGATTTAGCCTAAACCCAGGAGTGATGACATTCAATATATCTTCACCGACAGTATTGGCATGGAGAAGATATAACTCAACTGACGCATCATCAATAACAGTTATTGCAATGGGTTTTTAGGGGTAACCAATAAAACCTAATAAATAAATTATATTCTATTCCATATAGAAGGCCTCTACATGTCTATTTCTGATACCAATAATGCGAGGAAGTTCGCTTCCATTGCAGAGATTGCTGCTGCCCAAGCAAAGTTAAGCGCAGATAAACTAAATAATGCTCCTGAGTATGCAGCTCAGGCTGCAGCTTCTGCGGCTGCCGCTGCTTTGTCCGCTCAGGTGGCGGTTTCTGCTGAGTCGGTTGTTAATGATTTGGCAATATCTGCCAGTGAATCTGCAACCAGTGCCGCAGCGTCGGCCGCAGAAGCGGGCGGTGCAGCGGAAGCAGCTGTAGGACAATGCGTACGAGTACCTTCAGGTGAGTTAATCGACCCATTGCCTGCATCAGCATCCAGACAAAACACATTTCTGGTATTTGGCTCGACTGGTGAGGCCTCAGTTCTTTCCCAGGATGATGTGGCAATTCTGGATAGCGAGGGAAAAGTGCCGGTATCTATGATTCCGGCTATTGCTCTCTCTGAGGTTTTTGTTGTCAGTAGTCAATCGGCAATGCTCGCCCTTGCCGCTCAGGAAGGTGATATCGCTAAGCGAACTGATCTTGGATATTCGCTTGTATTATCAGCTGAGCCAGCGAGTACATTATCCAATTGGGTCCAATTGAATGACGATGTACTCGCACAGCTTGGATTACAGTCAGGTGCCACAGAGGTAGGTGCATCAGACCATTTGGGTAATGCCACTACAGTCCAGGGAGCCCTTGACCAGAAGCAACCTAAAGCCACATTGATTGCGGCAACCGGTGCAACTCTGGTTGGCGATCCGCTAGATACCACCGTGGCTAACGCGTTATCTCGAAGGATTTATACCGTTGAAACTGTTACACAGCTTCTGGCTAAGGACTTCAGCGGGGTCCAGGATGGAATGCATGTACGCACATACGTAAACGGAAGGGGAGTTAAAAACGTATCTGAATGGGTTATTTCATCAACTCAGGATTCAACTACCTTCAGTCTGACACTGCCCGGTGGTAAATTCGCTAATCTCGTCTGCTTCCCGGATATGAATTATGCGTCATTCGAGTTTGGCGGGACTGATGTGCAAAACGTTGCTGCTGTAGACGAGGGTAACCGTGTAGCCAGAGCCCAAGCAGTAATGAAAAAACTATCTTTCCCATATGGGATTTATAGCATTGCGGCTTTCACCTTAGATGTTGATAAGCGGGGGTTTGAGTTTTCTGGTGCCGGATGGGATATGACCTACCTGCTTTCAACTACAACTGGCATATCAATGCAGCATGTTGTTATTGATCCTAGGGATAGGTCAAAAGACAGGAATCATTTCTATCAGAAAGTCAATGGCTTTACCATTGATGGAAACATAGATAATAGAGGGGCTAATGCGGCATCAAGAACTTTATGCTCAGCTCATTATTCCGAACTTGCTTTTAAGTCTGTTGGACACATTCTTTCCAATATAGATATATGTGGTCTTGTTATTCACTGGAAGGGTTTGACAGGTGGAAGAACCAATGGGGCAACGTCCACAATTAACAGCCTGCGAGTTAGATATAATTCAGTTAAGGTTGATGGTTATGTTGGCGGGGCCAGTCAGACTGCTGTCAGCGTGCTTATTCATGGCCCATCGACAATATTATCATCAGACGCTGCAGCAGGGACTGCATCAGTAAATCTGTCATCTATATCAGGGATATACATTGGAGATGTTCTTGAGATAGGAGGAGGAACCCTTGAAGCTAAGTACGTTACAGGAATTACGGGAACCACTGTAACGCTAGATAGCTCCCTATCATCACCGCATACAAGCGGGGGCACCGTAAGGGTTCCAGTATATGGAACATCGTTTACTGGGACAAATGAAGTAGGTCAAATACAGATAGGAAACTGTGCTGGAACTGAAATAAGAGGTACTTATGCAGAAGAAAGCAAAATCTACATTTTTGGATATGCCGATGCACTTGAAATACATGGGAATACCATTGGTGAGTCAACCCCTTCAATTACCATTGATAGCACGGTAAATAAATTATCAACAATTAGAATTGTATGCAACCAAGTTTCATTTCCAATTACCTTGAATATCGCTGATAGATCTGGGTCAGTAAACGGAATTTTAGACTTGTATAACTTCCCAGAGCTAGAAATAAAACAAAATACAAGAGCGCAGAACTGCATTTTGGTTAATGGGTTATATGCATTTAAGTCTCTTGAGGTTGATAGGTTTTACGATTCAAATATAAATGATAGATCTATGAGCAGATTTAAGTTTAGTGGATTTAGTGCAATTGCTCAGCCAGGAACGAACAATGAAATATTAAGATTCTCCCAGATAACAACTACAACAGGATATGATGGGCACAGCCTAAAGCTAGACTGCACACTAAGAAGGCAGTCGGGCTTATCTGGTTATCTACAGAGAGCTGGTCAGTCATCAATTGTGGGGACCACCGTTTCCGACTCAATAACAAGAATTGCAAACAATTACTCCTTTTACGACGCTGTAAATGGTACTGATATATTCTTTGGATCTAATACTGGTCGCGTCGGAATTGTATTTAAGGGTGAGCCAGCAGGAGGTCAAGCAGTCAGGGCTATGATTAATGGAGAGGTCACAAGCGTCATATAAACAGTAATGGGGGCTTTATGCCCCCTTTAATTTCTAAAGATGCTTTTTAATTTCTGTAGCCCACAAACTATATCCAGTCCTTTTCAAGTGAACCCCGTCATCCATATAAACATCAGGACCAGGATTGAAAAATCCATCAGGAACGTGGACAACCTCACACTTAGGTGATGAATCACAATATTTTGAGGTAATATTGTTAATCACGGAAATCTTCTTGTTAACATCTTTAAAGTCTTTCCTTGCTGATTCATTAACTGGGAGAGCCTCAAGGAGAACAACATCTTTATCCTTTAGAGAGTCAAGAGAATTTATTATTGACTTCCCTATTTCATCGCCAGTTGATTGGCTTAAAGCATCATTTACGCCGCCTTCAAGTATAATCTTTTTATACTTGCTAGTATCAGTATCGATAAACAAACTTCTTATTTGATCAACGGTATATCCACCAACACCCATATTGACGAATTTAGCGCCTAGAGCATAAGGGCTCATCCCTTGCACTAATGAATCACCAAACATTATGTAATCACCGTCAGCCTGGTTTATGTTCATTTTTTTAAAGTCCATCATCACTGACTGAAAGTTTTCTATTCTGCTGTGTTTTTGGTAATTCAATATCTCTCTTCTGCAAAAGAAGATTGCCGCCAGCGCAACTATGCAAGCCAGTATAATTTTTGTTACTTTCCCTATCTTCATGAAAATCCTCGTTATCCAGTTGATAATTAAGCTATAATTTCCTGCTTATAATTCTTGAAATCGCATCATATGTAGCATCATTGAAATTCACATTATCAAAATAAAGAGTCGCACCTATTGTTCCATCACTCATAGACTTTGCATCTGAAAGCGCTGGGAGCCTATTTACCATATCAATGCCTCTATCGTGCAAAATGCCCCACATATCAATAAATCTATCACCATAAGTTTTAGCAAGGGATTCATTTATTGACTTTATGGATCGCAGGGTTTCATTGGAGTCATCTAAAGCTGGAGTAATTCCAATAACAAGATACTTACCACCATCAGGTAGTGATGAAACCATTAATCCAATATCTCTTATAATAAACTTTGGATATGAGAAGTTATTATTTCTTCCAACCCAAAATATATTCAAGGCATCTTTGTCTGAATGCCCTTCGAGCGATGAGAACTTACAACCATTAGAACATTTAATTTCGCTAGGTGATTTAATTATCCAACTATTATCTTTGAGCCTGGTTAGATTTACTTCAACCCCACCAAGAGAGCCTTTGAAGTTGCTCTCAACATACTTTTTGAAATCACCTGATGGTAACATTTTAGTTACATGGTAAACGCCTGGAGATGTTTCTTTCGTATAGATAACTGGAGATAAGCCACCTTGTCTCAAGGCGATATCACTTGAAGACTGCCCTGGAAATCCTTTATTAACTACATCGTATCCATCATTTTTTAAGTGTTCTGGGTAGCCGCGGGATTTCCAGCCTCCAACGCCAAAGGTAAGAGAATCGCCCCATGCGACAATTTTTGGCTGGGTGAGCATTGAATAGCCATAGGATGCTGCGAAAGTGGCAACGGCAATCAAGGCTACAAATTTTGCTTTCATTATCTTGACCATTTCAATAATAAATCATCGTAATGAATGTTATCACCTGGCAACGGCTTACGTCACCGGTTGATCTAAAGTGGTGATCACGTACATCATCAACGATGCTCGTTCTGGTGAGTTCGATGACTGCCCGGTGATGTGATGGGGCATATATGGGGCATAAAGCATCACTCGTTCTAACTCGAATTTAGACGACTGATGTTTTGGTCGACGTTAACAGCCTGTTTTGTAGTGCGCTCTTGGGCGGGTTTAGTCGATTATGAAAAATACACGGTCATATGATGTCGATGCAGGTGTAGTCCTTGCCATTCATTCAGCATCTTGCGCTGGCGGCTTTAAAGCTTTAATGCCACAATATTTTTTTCTTCGCAGGCAGGAAAGATGATGAAAAAAATAGTGATGGTTGGCGCGCTGATGGCGTTGACCGGGTGTGTGCAGGTCGATAATTATCAGGATGTGGTTAAACATCCGGTCCCTGCAGATCTGGCGGGCTATTGGCAGTCGAAAGGGCCGCAAAGCAAAATGGTGAGTCCGCAGGCGATCGCAACGCTTGTGGTGACAAAAGAGGGCGACACGCTGGATTGCCGTCAGTGGCAGCGGGTTGTCGCTGTGCCAGGTAAAATCATGCTGCGCTCAGATGATTTCTATAACGTCACGCGCAAACTGGATGTCTATCAGCTGGAACGCGAAGGCAATACCCTGGAATATGATGGTATGGAATTACAACGCGTCGACCGCCCAACGGTGGAATGCACGCAATACCTGACTAAAAATCCTCTCGAAAGCACCTTGCCATAAATTGTGTGCCGGGTGGCAACACTGCCTTACCCGGCAAACACACTTTCCTCCGTTACAGCACATCCTCCATGACCCAAATACTCACGCTTCCGCCGTTACAGGTAAACGTGCCTTCGCCATCTGCGGCAGTAGTGACCGTCTCCTCACGATTGCCGAGAAAATCACGCCAGCTCTTGTTGCCGTAATTCTCGCCCAGACAGATCGCTTTTTCGCCCTCGTCACCGTTCGACAGCACCACCACACAGCCCGGTTCTTCGTCCGTACCGCTGCGGCTGAACGCAATACAGTTTGGATGATCAAAATAGAGCGTCTGCACCCCATGGGCAAAACGTTGACGGGCGAGGATCAGCTCGTGCAGCTGTTCGATAATCGGCATCTCAATAGGGTACGTTTCGCCGTCACCGCCGGTGTCTTCATAGTTTGCGCCAAAGAGATCGGGATAAAACACGCTGGGCACACCGTTTTCGCGCAGCAGGATTAACGCGTAGGCGAGGGGTTTAAACCAGGATTCTACCGGGGCCTCTAACGCCTGAAGGGGTTGGGTGTCATGGTTCGCCACCAGCGTCACCGCGTGGAACGGATCGGCTTCCACCAGCGTACCGGTGAAAATCTGGCTCATGTCATAGTCACGCCCCTGACGAGACGCTTCATGAAATTTCATTTGCAGCGGGGCGTCGAACAGCATGGTTTTACCTTCAACCTGCTCAATGTACTGCTGCAATTTGTCGACTTCATGGGACCAGTATTCGGCCACGATAAACAGCGGGTTTGGCGCCACTTCCTGGACGTGTTCGATCCACTCTTTGTAGAACCAGGCGGGGATATGTTTGACTGCATCGAGTCGAAAACCGTCGCACTGGGTCTGTTCCATGACCCAACGTGCCCAGTATTTGATCTCTTCCGTCACGGCATGATTGCGAAAATCGATATTTTCGCCCATCAAATAGTCGAAATTCCCCATCTCGTTATCGACCTGATCGTTCCAGCCTTCGCCGGTGTAATCATTGACGATCTTGAAGATGCTGTCCTCGTTCGGGTTTTCGATATGATCAATGCCGCTAAAGCATTTGAAATCCCAGACAAACTGAGAATATTGTCCACCGCGGACAGGGAAGGTGTAGCGGGTCCAGGCTTCGCATTCGATGACTTCTTCATCGATCTGGGTTCGGTCCTGCTCATTGACGCGCTGCACACGGATGGGCTCTTTTTCATCCGCACCCATTTTGTGGTTCACCACCACGTCCAGCAGCACCGCAATGTCATTACTTTTTAACGCCGCGATGGCTTCAAGCAATTGGGCCTTATCACCATATTTAGTGGCAATAGAGCCTTTTTGATCAAATTCACCGAGATCGAATAAATCGTACGAGTCGTAGCCAACAGAATAACCACCCGATGCACCTTTATAGGCGGGGGGCAGCCAAATCATGTTGATGCCGATTTCGTTAAGATTGGGAGCCAGGGCCGTCACTTCCGGCCACAATTCACCGCCGGTGGGGTAGTACCAGTGAAAACATTGTAATAGCGTGGGATTTTTCATCTTCCGTGCTCCAGAGGCCGTTATCGGCGAATCTCTGGAGTATGGATGATAAACCGCTAATGTGGATTACTGATTGATCTCTCCGGGAAACAAAACGTTACCGGAAAGCCTTCCGTAGGTAATATTCACATTTTTCTGCTTGCCGGTCTGAGCCATCAGACCGTGCAGTTCATCCATCCGCTCCTGCAGCAGAATTTTTAGCGTCATTTCATTCTGCAGCACATTGTTCAGCATCACCATCGCCTGTTCCTGTATATGCTTACTGTCAGGCGGGAAAGGGGTAACGCTGATCTTTTCTACCAGCGAAACGTAGGCGACCTCCTGTTCAATAAGCTCATCCCATTTCCCGGATTGAGCAAGGCTCAGCATGGTATTACTCAGTGCAGAAAGTGCATGCCACTTTTTTAGGGATAAGCTGGAGTCTTTCATCAAAATTGATCCTGCGTGGGAGGAAAACCTGGATTGATTTGCTTCCAGGCGTCGGAAATATTAAGCAGCAGTGCTTCAACTTCAACGATAGCCTCAACGTCGTTACGCAGGTTAGCGTGCAACAAACGGCGTACCATATAGTCGTAAAGTGCTGATAGATTATGGGGAAGCGTGCCCCCAACATCCATGTTCAGCCCAGCTTTAAGTCCATTGTCGATAATATTGATGGCTTTCGAGAGCGCTTCGCCTTTAGCAGGGATATCACCCTGCTCAAGGAACAGGCGCGCTCGAACAAGCGCGCTATGGACACCGTCGAATAGCATGACAACCAACTGGTGCGGGCTGGCACTTAAGACGGCAGATTCAACACCTACCTTCTGATAGGCCTGTACACCAGATTTGCTATACATAGTGGTTCCTTTCTCTTCTACTACTTATTGCTGAACTGTTGAGTTAGATAGCTGGCGGTACCGTTAAATTTGGTGACCAGGGCATCTAAATCACTAAATTGTTTTTTGTAACGCGCCATCGTGGCATCGATGGTGAGTTCCATCGCTTCATAACGCTTGCCGATGGATTTCAGTGTCGCGTTGATACCATCTTTCGCATTTTGAATAACCCCTTCTTTGCCGACGGAGGTGCTGAGCATATCGGTCAGTTTGTTATTCATTTGGGTCGCGAAACCGGTCGTTTTGCCGTCACCAACAAAGTAAGCCTGCACGCCAGCTGGGTTATCTGCTAACACCTGGGTCAGCTTCTTGTCATCAATTTTCAGATTCCCAACTGCGCCGTCAGCGCCTTTGATAGGATCCTGGGTGATGCCCAACTGCGCCATAATGGCATACGATCCACTCTGGACATTGGTCAATAAAGAGCGCAGATCGGACTGTACTCCCCTGATAGTGCTGTCACCCATCAATACGCCGTTGCTGGAAGACTGGGCGGTAGCACCCGTCGCAGGCGGTTCGTATTTGGTCAGAGAAGCAATGGTTGACTGTAATGAGTTATAGGCTGTAACCCAGTCAGTAATGGCTTTTTTATTATCCGTGGTGGAACGCGTTACTGACAGCGTTTCATCTGCAGTGCTCTGTGCTTTCAGGGTTAGGGTCACCCCTGGCATCGCGTCGTTGATCACGTTGCTCTGACGGATGATGTCGATACCGTTAACGTTCACAACGGCATTTTGCGATTTGACCTGCTCGTTCAGGGCTGCACTGCCAATCACGTCGTTCAGCGCGTCATCGCCCGTCACTGATACGGTCATATCTGAATCAGTACCGGTGGTTTTTGAGGACAGCATCAAGCGATAATCACCGGTATCGGATTTGATTACGCTTGCGGTCACGCCGCCGTTGGCTGCGTTAATCGCTTTCGCAATGCCATTCAGCGATGTATCACCGTCTGCCAGTTTCACCGTCATCGGTTTGCTGTCAGCGCCAGCCTGGGTGATGGTAATTGTACGGGTGTTATCCGCTGTAGTGCCGCCCAGCTGTTTCGTATTGCTATCAATGGTGCCTGGCGCTGTCGTCAGAACCTGGCCTTTCGCAATCTTGCTGACGTTAACCGTAAACTCGCCAACGTTAGCATTTGTTGAGGTAGTGGCAGCGAACGCGGTATTGGTGCTGGTAACCGTCGTTGAGTTCCAGGTATCAGTGTTAGCCAGCTTAGCCGCAGCGGTTTGCAGATTGGTCAGGGCGCTTTGCAATTTACCGTAACCCGTAATCTGCGCATCGTATTTGGTTTTCTGCGTAGCAATGGCCGTTAATTTTGTCTCTTCAGCAGCCTGTAACTTATCGTACAGGTCTGACAGCCCAGGCAAACCGACGCCGAGGTTACTGATAGTCGCCATACATTGTTCCTTGTCAATGGTAGTTTCAGACTTATATCGGCCATACACCGGAAAAGTTTACGGTAAGCTCAAAAAAATAAATCGTGGAATTACCCCCTCAAACGGAGGCTTATAGAAGCATAACGCTCGCCTCGACAGTTCAAATCCAGGCTCGACCCTTAATAAAGCGCGCAATGCGTATGCACGGGAGGCGAGATTTTGAACGCGAAAAAGGAATGCTTAAAGCGTGGATGAAAAAAAATTCTTTTAAAAACAGTTAATTAAAAAATACCTTCGATATTTTCTAAAGTCTTTTTCAGACCCGTCGATAACCTTGTTGACGGTGAGAGACGCCGTGAGTGTTAGACACCGACCCTAAAAATCAATTTGAAGGAATTTAATCATGGCAGTTATCAATACTAACCTGTTGTCCCTGACTACTCAGAACAACCTGAACAAATCTCAGTCTTCCCTGGGTACCGCTATCGAGCGTCTGTCTTCTGGTCTGCGTATCAACAGCTCTAAAGATGATGCTGCTGGCCAGGCGATTGCTAACCGTATGACCTCCCAGATTAAAGGGATGACTCAGGCAGCACGTAACGCCAACGACGGTATCTCTCTGGTGCAGACCGCTGAAGGTAACCTGAACGAAATCAACTCCAACTTACAGCGTATCCGTGAGCTGGCAGTTCAGGCAGCAAACGACACCAACGGTTCTACCGACCTGACTTCAGTTAACACTGAAATCACTCAGCGTCTGTCTGAAATCGACCGTATCGCGGGTGGTGCTAACTTCAACGGTAAGAGCCTGCTGAACGGTGCAGTATCTACCTCCCTGAGCATTCAGGTTGGTGCGGGTACTTCTGCTAACGACACCATCAAAATTGACAGCACCGCGCTGATCAACGCAACTTCTGGTACTCTGAGCTCCACTCTGAGCACCACCATTTCTAACAACTCAACTGCACAGACCGTAATCTCTGCAGCTGACGCCGCTATCGCTAAAATCGATGGTGCTCGTTCAAACATGGGTGCGATTCAGAACCGTTTCGAATCTACCATCAACAACCTGAACAACTCTATCAGCAACCTGTCTGCTGCACAGTCCCGTATTCAGGATGCTGACTACGCTACCGAAGTTTCTAACATGTCTCGCGCGCAGATCCTGCAGCAGGCTGGTACTTCTGTACTGTCTCAGGCAAACCAGGTTCCTCAGGCGATGCTGTCCCTGCTGCGTTAATTTCGCAGAAAATACAGAAAAGGTTGCTGGAAACAGCAGCCTTTTTTTTGTCTCTCTTCCTTAATTACGTCACTCCACTCACTTTCTAATATCGAAAATAAGCCCTTCATTTAGGTTTTGTTCCCGCCATTATGGTTGCCGCCACGGTGATAACCTTTCAGCATCTGCAGCATTGGCTAAAAATTGTGTCACCACAGGTCACGTAAAATATGAATAATTACGCTCGTACTCGAGCCCTGCATCAATTTTATCGGGATATTTTTACCCGTACGATCTCTTTGCCCGAAGCCGATGTTCTGCCTGCGCATCTCGTGGTCGAAATACTGAACTACGCGAATGCCGATTTCGAGTCGCTTGAAGCGAAACTCTGGGATGCGGAAACCGATTTAGACACGGAAAACGATCGGGCGCTCAAGCTGATGATGAGTGCTATTGCACTCGCCAACGGTGCATTCGATGGCGGTTCTGACGGACCGCTGGCACCTGAAAAGGTCGCGCTGATCACCCGTAAAGTCGTAGAAGCCATGGAACTCTCGGACAATGTGAATTATCTGGTGGCTTCTATTCAACTGCTGTTTCGCGTCAATGAAATCGACTCGGTGCTGTTCCTGATCTCTAACAATCTTTCAACGCTCAGCGAAACGCCGAGCGTGCTTAAAATCCTGCTGCTCATCTGCCTGATGGAAGAGGATTACAACCAGGCGCATGTGGTGATTCAGCAGTTAACGTCCAATGCCGATCTGATTGGCGAAGATCGCATGACGCTGGTGATGGTGGTGTGCTGCATCTATAAGCTGGGTGGTTATCCCGATTCGTTTATTGATTTCCGACCACTGGCTGAACCCCCGCCAAAACTGGATGCATCTCGGTACGAATGGCTGATCGCGCCGGAAGATAACGGCAAAACGACCGTGCTGGTGGCGTGCGATAAAGGCTATTACTACGAACACGCTATTGCGCTGCTGCTCTCCCTCTATGAAACCAACGGCACGGCGCTGAATGTCCATGTCCACATTTATAACTGCGACGCAGAAATGATTTCGCATTTGAAGTCGCTTGGTGAAAAACTGCCAGGTCTGTCGATTTCATTGAGTAGCGAGTATTTTGCGGCGGTAAAAGCGGTCAACGTGCATTACGCCTGTCGCCGTTTTGTCTTCCTGAGCCATGCGATTGAGAAAATCGCCGGGCCGGTTATGGTGCTGGACGCCGATTGCCTGGTAAGAAAATCGTGGGCTGAAGTCAAAACGCGCTACCAGGATAACGAACTGATCTTCTCGCATCATCAGGGGCTACCGCTCTGGGAACAGATCCCAGCCGGGTTCGTCTATACCCGCGGCGGTGAAATCTCACAAAAATATTTTGCGGCGGTGGGGCATTTCATCGACGTTAACCTGGCGTGTGACAAAGCCGAATGGTTCCTCGATCAAATCGCGCTCTCTTTTGCGGTTGATATCTTATCCCCGGTTGAGCAGATGGCCATTGGTCGCGAACCGACGGAAGAACTTATTGATATCAGGCATTCCGACACGGCGTTTAGCTGGGTGGTGACCACGAAGAAAAACGTCGCGGGTCCATACCAGGATTACAAACGCCAGCTGAATAGCAAATATCTGCCAGTGGCCTGAGTCCCGGCAAAGACAGTTTAATTCTTTATTTTGGATACGTTATCGTGACACGCGTTTACTCTGCCTCTCGCTCTACGCCGGCTGCACTCCATGCGGCGGCCTCGCTTTATCTCGCTGATGCGGTTATTCCCGTTGAGGCGCGTATTCTGGAGCTGGGATGCGGGCAGGGTGAATCGTTGATTGCCAACGCGCTGGCCTGGCCAGCAAGCGTGGCGATTGGCGTCGATATTCATGAAGACGACATCGCTCGCGGTCAACAGCAGATAGCGCAGTTTGCACTGGCGAACATTGAGCTGCATCATGCCGGGCTTGCCGATCTGCTGGCCTCCGATTTGGGTGAATTTGATTACATCATCCTGCGCGGCCTGTTCTCTCTGATGGGAGGCGACGAGCGCACAGCGCTGCTGGCCTGGTGCCAGAAGCACCTTTCCGCACAGGGCATGATGGCGATTCACTGGCAGGTACTGCCGGGTGCGCACGATGCGAAAACGTTACAGGACTCACTCAGCTTTCACGCTGGTAGCGCAGAGGGGCTCGACGCTCAGCTGGATTCCGCGCGCGGGATGCTCAGCTATTTGGCGATGACGCTGCCCGAAGGGACCCTGAAAAATCAGGTCACTGACGCAGAGCAGAGCAGCGATCTGACGCTCGCGTTCCGCTATCTTGGCAATATCAATCAGGCCGATTATTTCGCGGATTTCCATCAGCAAATTACCGATGCGGGCTTTAGCTATGTTGGCGATGCCGTTCCCCAGTCTGAAGTGGCGAACACGTTCGGCATCCAGACCGGACAGATGCATGCCCTGATTAGCGGCGGCAGCTCGCGTGAGAAAAGCCAGCAGTATCTTGATCTTGCCGTCAACCGCCGCGAACGTTTTAGCCTCCTCTCGCATGCTGGAGCGCACGACGCTGCGGCTACGCCAGACCTGAAATCAGTTGAGCATTTACATTGGGCAGGCTGTTTCAAGCGCCAGATCAATAGCTATGGTGTGATCGCTAATGGTCATCTCGGACTGGATGGCACACCGCTGAAAACGGAAAATACCACGACTCTGCAAGTGCTTGATGTCTTGACCGAAGTTTGGCCATTGAGCTTGACGTTCGATCAACTGCTTTTCCACTGCCGATTCCCGGAAAATACCAACAGTAATAATCGCGCCGAGCTGGTTGCGTCGCTGCAGGATCTGCTGGCGAATTCAATAAATGGATTGATTGTTAGCGCTGTGCCTTCTGCTTATAACGTGGCGACAGACGATGCATTACGCCTGATTGTGTCTCTGACAGAGGACGCCTTTGCACAGCAAGAGAGCATCACCCTCAGTAATTACTGGGGACAAAGCGTCACGCTTAGCCGTAAAGAGTGGGGATTTGCCACGCGTGGCGTGACGTTCAGCGATGCATCCAGCTGGGCGTTGTTTAGCACGCTGCGTGAAAAAGGTTTGCTGGTCGGCTCGATTGATGCCTGGCGAATTGCGCTGCAAAGCTTTATGAAATCCAATGATGTGGCTGTTATCAAGCAAGTTTATATCGCCTTGCTGATGTTTAGCTGTGAACAAAAGTATGGTGGTTTCTTAGCTAAGGTTAATCTCCAACTCACCGTTAACGGTGATGATAAGCAGTATGACAGTTTGTACGATGAGGTTAACGCGCTAATTAAACAGGGGCGTCATAAAGAAGGACGAGACCGTGTCGCTAACTTACTTAAAGACGATCCGGAAAATGTTCATCTGCTGCGCTGTCAGGCACGATCGAACCTGCTGATGGGCGCCTGGCATCCATCACTTCTGCTCACCAGCCGTTTGCTCGGGCAATATTCCATGCATTGGGATAGCTATTTCGATCTGGCGACCGCGCTGTTTAAGACCAACGAACTTCTTGAAGCACGCAAGCTATTGCGCGCTTTGCTGCGTATTAACGATCAAAATGCTAACTGCTGGAATTTGCTTGCATGTATCTATCACGAGCGCCGTGAGATTGCCATCGCTGAGAAGTGTGCTCGTCACTCGATTCGCATTCATGCCGATGTACCGTATTTCCTTAGTATTTTGGGCATTATCCTCAGTGATAACCAAAAAATAACTGATGCACGGTATTTTCTCGAAAAGGCGTTGTCGCTGAGAAGCCCTGATTTTGACGTCTATACCAGCCTGCTGTTTGTCATGAGTCATGATGCCAGCGTATCGCCTGAGGAGCTTTTTGCGGCTCATCAAAAATATGGTCATCAGGTGAACGAATGGTGTGCCTCACAGCAGGTGACCATAACTCACAGCGGGAATAAAGATCCGCACCGCAAACTGCGCGTCGGATTTGTTTCCGGCGATCTTCGCATCCATCCAGTTAGCAATTTCTTCCTGCCGTTCTGGAACAATCTGGATCGAGAACATTTTGATTTAATTGCCTACAGTACCATCGACCGTCCTGACCATGTTCGAGATCATTATGAGCAAACCGCGACATTGTGGCGCATGGCAACAGAATACAGTGACGCGGAACTGGCGAAACAAATCGCCGAAGATCAGATTGATATTCTGATCGACTTATCAGGCCATACAACGGGAAGCCGGTTGCCGGTGTTTGGCTTTAAACCTGCGCCAGTACAGATCACCTGGTTAGGCTACCCTGGGTCCTCCGGGCTGGAGCAAATGGATTATCGAATTGTCACCCCAGGACTTGGAAAACCGGGGGAGATGGACGACCAATATACTGAAAAATTGCTCTATATGCCTCTGCGAAGCTTCTTTGCGCCAAGCGAGCGTAGCCCAGAAGTTAATCCGCTGCCTGCACTGAGCAATGGCTATTTCACCTATGGCAGCTTCAATCGCCCTAAAAAACTCAATCATCATGTTTTTGCTCTTTGGGCCCAGATCATGGCGCGTAATCCGACGGCCAAATTGCTGATTGGCTTTATGGACGACGACGAAATGATTGCTCGGTATCGCAAAAAACTCTGTGCGCTCGGGGTGCTGGAATCCCAGCTGATTTTCCGTAAAACCACGGGTCTTGAAAACTATCTGAAAATGCATCATGAAGTGGATATTTTGCTCGACTCCTTCCCTTACACCGGCGGTACCACGACCAGTCATGCCGTCTGGATGGGGGTCCCGACGCTGAGCATTGCGGGCGCAACAACGTCCTCCCGACAGGGCGTGGAAATCATGCACATTTATGGTCTGCAAACCTTTATCGCGACGAGTCAGGAAGATTACATCGAGAAAGCCATCGCGTGGCAGAGCAACCTCGAAGAACTGAATAGCTGGCGACAGAGAATGCGAAAAAATATGCCACTAATGCAGGACAGTTCTGGTGTAGCAGATCTGTTGGATAAAGCGCTGCGTAAAGCATGGCAAATTCACTGTGCGGGGCAACCTGCGCAAAGTTTTACCGTAGAAGAGTAAGGTGATTCGTGGCGGAGAAATCCCACCAGCGAAGGTAAATACCGTTTTATTTTGAAGGTGCGCAAATGAATAACAATGTTTATATTACGAGCCCGCTGCTCCCACCGTTGGAGGAGTTTATTCCTTACCTTGAAAAACTTTGGGAAAGTAAAATTCTCACTAACGGTGGTCAGTTTCATCAACAGTTAGAGCAAGCGCTTGCGGATTATCTCGGAGTAAAATACGTCTGCCTGTTTTCTAACGGCACGCTTGCATTGTTAACGGCACTGCAAACTTTACGTATCTCTGGGGAAGTGATTACCACACCTTATTCTTTTGTCGCAACTTCCCACAGCCTTCTGTGGAACGATCTCACGCCAGTTTTTGCTGACATAGATCCAGTGACCTTCAATATTGACCCGGACCGCATTGAGGAGTTAATTACTCCTAAAACCACCGCTATTATGCCTGTGCATTGTTATGGAATTCCTTGCGATATGGAACGTATCCAGCGGATCGCAGATACTTACGGTCTGAAGGTCATCTATGATGCTGCCCACTGCTTTGGCGTAAAACAGGATGATATCAGTATCCTGAATTATGGCGATTTATCGGTGTTAAGCTTCCATGCGACGAAAGTATTTAATACATTCGAAGGCGGCGCAATAATATGTCATGATGCAAAAACCAAACAACGAATTGATTATCTCAAAAATTTTGGTTTTGCCGATGAAACAGTTGTAATGGCACCGGGGATCAACGCAAAGATGAATGAAGTTCAGGCTGCGATGGGTTTGTTGCAACTGAAATATATTGATAGTGCACTGAATGAACGAGCAATAATATATCAACGCTACGTTGGTCTTCTACGTGATGTCTTGCCCCAAATTGAATTTATTACTCCCGCTGAGAACATCAATTGGAACTACTCTTACTTCCCTGTACTGATTAGGGAAAAATCGGCAGTTAGTCGCGACGAGATTTATGCTGCGCTGCGTCAGCATGATATTTATGCACGTCGTTATTTTTATCCGCTGATCAGTGCATTTCCTATGTATCGCCATTTCCCAACGGCGAATGCGCAGCATTTACCCGTCGCGAGTGAAATATCTTATGCTGTGTTATGTCTGCCGATTTTTCCAGGGCTGAGTGAATCCGATCAGACTCGTATTATTTCTGTTATCAAAGAGCTTTTCGATGCTGCATCATCATTCGATGCACCCGCTCTTGTGGTCAATGGATAGGAATCGCGATTATGAATCTGGCGATTATGCAACCTTATTTTTTTCCTTACATAGGTTACTTCCAGCTAATGGCTTCGGTTGATACTTTTGTGGTGTACGACAATATTAAGTACACTAAAAAGGGCTGGATAAATCGTAATCGTATACAAAATCGTGGTGTCGAGAGTCTCATCTCGCTTTCGTTGAAAAATGATTCAGATTATCTTGATATAGGTGCGCGCGAGCTTTCTCTTTCATTTGAGCGCACGAAATTATGTAATCAGATCGCTGGTGCGTATCAGCGAGCACCTTATTTTCGAGAAGTAATGCCAGTACTCGAGAAAATAATCATGAATGACAGCAATAATTTATTTGATTATTTATATCAATCCCTTTTAGCATTGCGTGATTTTTTAGGTTTACGCAGTGAATTGCTGGTTTCTTCGACTATCCCAGCCGATCACAATTTAAAATCTCAGGATCGCGTTCTTGAGATATGTCGGGTGCTTAACGCAAAATGTTACATAAATCCACCCGGCGGTGTTTCTCTTTATTCCCCTCAGGATTTTGCAAACAATGGTGTTGTGTTGAAATTTATTCAACCAAAGCCATGGCAATATTCACATTCTGAGGCAGGATTTATTCCTTGGCTCTCGATAATTGACGTCATGATGTTTAACTCGCGTGACGAAGTCGTACAGCGTCTGAAAATTGGCTATGAGTTGAATTGATATGTTCACATGGAAAAAATTGGGCAAAGTTTTTACCCCTCAGGAAATAACGCATCTTCCGTGGCTGAAAGAGTTTGCTCAGGCGCCTGCCACGTTGGTTTTTGATGATTTTGTCCGCGTTTATTTTTCCTGCCGTCCACCTGCGGACGAAAAGGGAATGTATGTGAGTTATTCCGCATGGGTAGACCTTGCACGTCACGATTTGTTTAAGGTGCTCCGCTTTGCTAAGAAACCGATCCTCTCACTTGGTGGGCATGGTGAATTTGATGAGTTTGGAACTTATCCGGTCTCCGTTGTGCGTGATGAAGGCGTGGTGAAGGCATGGTATGCGGGTTGGACGCGTTGCGAATCGGTTCCTTTTAACGTGGCGATTGGCATGGCTGAAAGTTACGACGATGGTGAAACCTTTAAAAAAACAGGCCCAGGACCCGCAATAAGTTATTCACCTGATGAGCCTTTTGTTATGAGTGGCCCAAAAATCAGACGCTTCAACGGGCAGTGGCAATTGTTTTACATTGCCGGACGTAAATGGAAGAAAGTCGATGGGCGCGCTGAACCCGTATACAAAATCCGTATGGCCACCTCATCCGACGGAGTTAACTGGAAAAAGCTCAACAAAGATCTGATCCCCAGCCGTATAGAGGATGATGAGGCCCAGGCTAGCCCTGACGTTTTCTTTGCCAAAGGTAAATACCATATGTTCTTTAGCTACCGTTATAGCGCGAATTATCGCGGTAAACAAAATGGCTATCGTATTGGTTATGCGTGGAGCACAGATCTTACCGAGTGGCATCGTGATGACAGCAAAGCAGGCATTGATGTTTCAGCATTCGGATGGGATGCCGAAATGATCAGCTATCCCCACGTTTTTGAGTTGGATGGTGAAGTGTATATGGCTTACCTCGGTGATCAGGTCGGACGTTATGGCTTTGGGCTGGCAAAACTGGAAGGGGAGCTATGCTGATGATCAGTTGGGAAAAGTATGGCCTGATTTATTCTCCGACGCACAATCCGCCTCTGCCGAACGGGGTAGGATTTGCTCAGTCGCCACAAGCATTGGTCTTCGACGACTATGTTCGCATCTATTTTTCTACCCGCGAACAGGATATCACTACAGGGAAATTCATCAGTCGCGTTTGTTATGCCGATATGGATAAATCGCTGCAAAAAGTGATCCGTATGAGCCCTGGACCGGTTATCGGTCCAGGAGAACTGGGTACTTTCGACGAACATGGTATTTTCCCTTTCAACGTTTTGCGACATGAAGGCAAAATTCTGGCATGGACGACTGGATGGAATCGTCGAGTCTCGGTCTCTGTCGATACTGCTATTGGTCTTGCGATCAGCGAGGATCAAGGCGAAAGCTTCAAGCGCTTCGCTAATGGACCAGTCATGGCGGCGTCTCTTAATGAACCACACCTTGTTGGTGACGCTTTTGTCATTCACGCTGATGGATGTTTTCACATGTGGTATATCTTTGGCACTGGGTGGAAAAAAAAGTCATCAGAAGCTGAGCCAGATCGTATTTACAAAATTGCTCATGCAAAGTCGGATGACGGTATCGACTGGGAACGTGATAGCAAAACAATCATTGATTCTGTTCTGGGTGATGATGAATGTCAGGCACTCCCCACCGTTATTGAAGCGGGTGGGCGCTATCATATGATCTTCTGTTATCGCGAATGTTTCGATTTCCGGTCGCAGCATGGAAGGGGCTATAGACTGGGATATGCATCGTCAGTCGATTTACTCAACTGGAATCGAGATGACAGTCAGGTTGCACAATTATCATCAGAGGGTGAATGGGACAGCGAAATGCAATGCTACCCGCATCTCTTTCGTTGTGAGGGAAAAGTGTATTTGTTGTACAACGGGAATGCCTTTGGTAAAGAAGGATTTGGCCTGGCGGAAATGATGTTATGACCGAAATTCGATTTGAGCAAAATAGTGTTGTGAGTGAGAACGTGATTGCGCATCTTAATCGATGTGATGATTTTTTCTTGCAGAATCTGACGGCTAAAATCGACATTGCATCTTATGCATCAAAAATTGTGCTTCATGCTCAATGTTTTGAGGCGTGGCACGGAATGACACTTATCGGTCTCGTTGCTGCATATTTCGACAGCAAAACGGGGATAGGATTTATTACTAACGTTTCGGTTATACCGGAATTTCAGCAGTGTGGTTTAGGTGGCCAATTATTGACGTGGTGCATCAATAAACTGCAGGAGGCTGGTGCTTTCCGTATCCGCCTTGAAGTAGACGAAAATAATTTTACTGCACAACGGCTTTATTATAAATATGGATTTAGCGCGGTTGCTACTCAGCGTTCGATAGTGACCATGATGCTCCAAAGCGAGATAAAAAAATGAAAACCCGAGACTATAACCAGGAAATTAAAGACACTGCGGATCATCAGTATGCTTACAATTTTGATTTCGACGTTATGCATCCGTTTATGATTCGTTCGTTTAGTCCATTTTTCAACAAAGGCAGTTTGCTGGAGTTAGGGAGTTTTAAAGGCGACTTTACTGCACGACTGATGGCTAACTTCTCTGATATTACCTGTGTGGAGGCATCACAAGAGGCTCTTGACACTTCGAGGGAGCGTCTCGGAGAAGAGATCACTTATGTACATTCTCGCTTCGAGGATGTCGTACTCCCGCGCCGTTACGATAATATTGTGCTGACACATGTGCTTGAACACATTGATGATCCGGTAAGTTTATTGAAACGTGTGAATGATGAGTGGCTCGCTGAAGGCGGACATTTCTTCCTTGTTTGCCCGAATGCGCATGCGGCTTCACGTCAGATTGCCGTTAAAATGGGTTTGATTAGCCATAATGATGCTGTAACGCATTCAGAGTTCCTACATGGGCATCGCTGCACTTATTCCCTTGATACTCTTGAACGTGATGCCCGGCTTGCTGGTCTTGATGTAGTATATCGTACAGGGATATTTTTCAAGGCGATGGCCAATTTCCAATGGGACAAACTTTTACAAACAGATATTGTTTCAAAACAATATCTCGAGGGTTGTTACCAGCTAGGCCATCATTATCCGGACTTATGTTCAAGCATATTTCTGTTGTGCAAAAAAGGCTGATTTTAACAATTAGCATCAGTTTTTAATGATGCATGCTTTACGGCATGCATCATTACCCTTCAAATAACCCCTCATTTCACCCACTATTCACCCGATTAAAACCCCTCCAGAATCGGATAATCATGCCGATAACTCAATTAACGCAGGGCTGTTTATCGTGAATACACTCTATACCGCTGATGGTGTAATGGATAAACACTCGCTGTGGCAGCGTTATGTCCCGCTGGTGCGTCACGAAGCATTGCGCCTCCAGGTGCGATTGCCAGCGAGTGTTGAATTGGACGACCTGCTACAGGCGGGCGGTATTGGTCTACTGAATGCAGTGGATCGATATGACGCTCTGCAAGGAACGGCATTTACGACTTACGCAGTACAGCGTATTCGTGGTGCGATGCTGGACGAACTGCGTAGCCGTGACTGGGTACCGCGAAGTGTTCGCCGCAATGCACGCGAAGTGGCACATGCTATAGGGCAACTGGAACAAGAGCTGGGACGAAACGCGACAGAAACTGAAGTGGCGGAGCGTCTTGGTATCGCGGTTCAGGATTATCGTCAGATGTTGCTTGATACGAATAACAGCCAACTCTTTTCCTATGATGAGTGGCGTGAAGAGCATGGCGATAGTGTTGAACTGGTGACTGATGAGAATCAGCACGAAAACCCGTTACACCAATTATTGGAAGGTAATTTACGCCAACGCGTAATGGATGCTATTGAAGCATTGCCTGAGCGTGAGCAATTGGTGTTAACCCTCTATTACCAGGAAGAGCTGAATCTTAAGGAGATCGGCGCGGTTCTGGAAGTGGGGGAGTCCAGGGTGAGCCAGTTGCACAGCCAGGCCATTAAACGCTTACGTACCAAGCTGGGTAAGTTATAGGCGAGTCAATTCGCCCGAAAAATGCCGCACAACGTATTGACAACCAGGAGTTATCATGACGGTGCAGCAATCTAAAAGACGGCCTTTAAGCCGCTACCTAAAAGACTTTAAACACAGCCAGACTCATTGTGCTCACTGCAATAAGCTGCTTGACCGTATTACGCTGGTTCGTCGTGGCGAAATCGTGAATAAAATTGCGATCTCCCGTCTCGACACCCTGATGGATGAAGCCGCGTGGCGTGAAGAGCAGCAGGAGTGGGTCGCTTTGTGTCGTTTTTGTGGCGATCTGCATTGCAAAGAGCAGAGCGACTTTTTCGATATTATCGGCTTTAAACAATTCCTCTTTGAACAAACCGAGATGAGCCACGGGACCGTGCGTGAATACGTCGTGCGTCTGCGTCGTCTGGGGCAACATCTGACGGTACAAAATATCTCCCGCGACTTACTGAAAACCGGTTATATGGATGAAAATCTTGAACCGTGGTTGCCTGCAACCAGCACCAATAACTATCGCATCGCGCTGCGTAAATACGCGCAATATAAAGCGCATGTGCCGGGTGCGGTTACGCAGAAAGTCTACGCCGAAGCGACTTCTGATATATATTAAAATTGAATAAGATGTAGCGGACTCGCCTTTGACGCCAAAGGCGAAAGCCTTACACTACTCAAAAAACCACTCTATCGGGGTAATTATGAAATTAGCACTTCTGGGTCGTCAGGCGCTGATGGGCGTAATGGCTGTGGCGCTGGTCGCGGGAATGAGCGTGAAAACGTTCGCGGCTGAAGGATTACTGAATAAAGTCAAAGAGCGCGGCACGCTGCTGGTTGGGCTGGAAGGAACGTATCCACCGTTCAGTTTCCAGGGTGACGATGGCAAGCTGACCGGTTTTGAAGTTGAGTTTGCCGAAGAGCTGGCGAAACATCTGGGGGTGAAAGCGTCGCTGAAACCGACCAAATGGGACGGCATGTTGGCTTCACTGGATTCCAAACGTATTGATGTGGTGATTAACCAGGTCACCATTTCCGATGAACGTAAAAAGAAATATGATTTCTCAACGCCGTATACCGTGTCAGGTATTCAGGCGCTGGTGAAGAAAGGTAACGAAGGCACGATCAAAACCGCTGCAGACCTCAAAGGTAAAAAAGTGGGTGTCGGTCTTGGGACCAACTACGAAGAGTGGCTGCGTCAGAATGTTCAGGGTGTTGATATCCGCACCTATGATGACGACCCGACTAAATATCAGGACCTGCGCGTGGGCCGTATCGATGCGATCCTGGTCGACCGCCTGGCTGCGCTGGATCTGGTGAAGAAAACCAAAGATACGCTGGCCGTCGCCGGTGAGCCGTTCTCTCGTCAGGAGTCTGGCGTTGCAGTCCGTAAAGACAACGACGATCTGGTCAAAGCGATCGACGGTGCTATTGCCGATATGCAAAAAGACGGGACGTTAAAAGCGCTGTCTGAGAAATGGTTCGGTGCTGACGTCACTAAATAAGTCTTAAATGACAAAAAAAGGCGCTTTTAAAAGCGCCTTTTTTATTTCTGGCGTTCTAGCGTGCATAATAAAAAATAATAAACAAAAACAGAGTTACCGGAGGTTCCATGTCACTGCAAAATTTAACGCGCTTTCCGCGCCTGGAGTTCATTGGCGCACCGACGCCGCTAGAATATTTACCGCGGTTTTCGGATTATTTAGGGCGCGATATCTTTATTAAACGTGACGACGTGACCCCTATGGCCATGGGTGGAAACAAACTGCGTAAGCTGGAGTTTTTGGCGGCAGATGCGCTGCGCGAAGGGGCGGATACCCTGCTCACCGCGGGTGCGATTCAGTCTAACCACGTTCGTCAGACGGCGGCCGTGGCCGCAAAACTTGGGCTGAACTGCGTAGCACTCCTGGAAAACCCGATTGGAACGCGTGCGGAAAACTATCTCAGCAACGGAAATCGCCTGCTGCTGGATCTGTTCAACGCGCAGATTGAAATGTGTGACGCATTAACTCATCCGGTAGAACAGCTCGACGCGCTGGCGACGCGCGTAGAAGCGCAGGGCTTTCGGCCTTATGTGATTCCGGTGGGTGGCTCGAATGCGCTTGGTGCGCTGGGTTACGTTGAAAGCGCGCTGGAAATTGCGCAGCAGTGTGAAGGCGCAGTGAGCTTGTCCTCCGTGGTCGTGGCATCGGGCAGTGCTGGAACGCATGCAGGCCTGGCGGTCGGGCTTGAGCAACTGATGCCGGACGTCGAACTCATTGGGGTGACCGTTTCGCGCAGCGTGGCGGATCAAAAGCCAAAAGTTTTCGCTTTGCAGCAGGCGGTCGCGCAGCAGCTGGAAGTTCCGGCGCAGGCTGAGATTGTGCTGTGGGATGACTATTATGCGCCAGGCTACGGCACGCCGAATGATGAAGGGCTGGAAGCGATAAAGTTGCTGGCACGTCTGGAAGGGATCTTGCTTGATCCGGTTTACACGGGTAAGGCGATGGCCGGCCTGATTGACGGTATTACTCAGAAGCGCTTTAAGGATGAAGGCCCAATTCTGTTTGTGCATACGGGCGGAGCGCCTGCGTTATTTGCCTATCATCCTCACGTCTAATTGCAGGTAGAAAAACGATAATGCAAGAAAGTATTCAGCTGGTTATTGATTCGCTACCGTACCTGCTCAAGGGCGCTGTGTTTACGTTACAGCTCAGTCTGGGTGGGATGTTCTTTGGTTTAGTCCTGGGCTTTATTCTGGCGCTGATGCGTATGTCGCCGATTCTGCCGGTGCGTTGGCTGGCGCGCTTTTACATCTCTGTATTTCGCGGTACGCCGCTCATCGCCCAGCTGTTTATGATTTATTACGGTCTGCCGCAGTTTGGTATTGAACTGGATCCTATTCCGGCGGCGATGATTGGCCTGTCGCTGAACACGGCGGCGTATACCTCTGAGACGCTACGTGCAGCGATTTCATCCATTGATAAAGGTCAGTGGGAAGCGGCGGCCAGTATTGGTATGACTCCGTGGCAAACGCTGCGTCGCGCCATTTTGCCCCAGGCCGCGCGCGTGGCGCTCCCGCCGCTGAGCAACAGTTTTATCAGTCTGGTTAAAGACACCTCGCTCGCGGCAACGATTCAGGTGCCGGAGTTGTTCCGTCAGGCGCAGCTGATTACGTCGCGCACGCTGGAAGTTTTCACCATGTATCTGGCCGCATCACTGATTTACTGGGTGATGGCAACCGTGCTGTCCGCGCTGCAAAACTATTTTGAAAATCAGCTTAATCGTCAGGAGCGAGATCCGAAATGAGTGCAATTGACGTCAAAAACCTGACAAAAAAATTCCACGGGCAAACTGTTCTTCACGGTATTGATCTCGAGGTACAGGAGGGCGAAGTGGTGGCAATTATCGGGCCGAGTGGTTCCGGTAAAACCACGCTGCTGCGCAGTATTAATTTGCTGGAACACCCAGAGGAGGGAACCGTTCGCGTGGGTGATATCACCATTGATACCGCGAAGTCGCTCGGTCAGCAAAAAACGCTGATTCGCCATCTGCGCCAGCATGTCGGTTTTGTGTTCCAGAGTTTTAACCTGTTCCCTCATCGCACGGTTATCGAGAATATTATCGAAGGGCCGGTCATCGTTAAGGGGGAACCCAAAGACGAGGCTATTCAACGCGCCCGCGAACTGCTGGCCAAAGTCGGGCTCTCCGGGAAGGAGACCAGCTATCCGCGTCGTCTGTCGGGCGGGCAGCAGCAGCGCGTCGCGATTGCGCGTGCGCTAGCGATGCGCCCCGATGTTATTTTGTTTGACGAACCAACCTCGGCGCTCGATCCCGAGCTGGTTGGCGAAGTGCTTAACACCATTCGCCAACTCGCGCAGGAGAAGCGGACGCTGGTGATTGTCACGCATGAGATGAGCTTTGCCAGAGATGTGGCGGACAGAGCAATCTTCATGGATCAGGGGCGCATTGTGGAGCAGGGGCCAGCAAAAGAATTGTTTACCAATCCTCAACAACCTCGTACGCGTCAATTCCTCGAGAAATTCCTGACGAAATAGCCCTCTTTGATTAATTTGCTCCAGAAGGTCAATCTGGAGCAAAATATTCCCTAATTATCCGAAGCTGTAGATGTTTTTATTCTGCTTTTGCGTATTAAGCGCAGCTAAAATGCAACTAATTCTCAATTGGGACGATTTTTTATACATATAAATAAGTTTTATGTGTTAGGTTATATTCACCATAATAATGATTAGTTTTTTCAGGGGTTTTATTCGGTAAGTATGAGGGATACAGACTTTTTTACATGGCGACGGAATTGCTTCCTGCGATTCCAGGATATGGGCTCTGCGGATGAAGTGTATGAAGAGCTTCAACAACAAACCCAGGCACTTGAATTCGATTATTACTCACTCTGTGTCAGGCATCCGGTTCCCTTTACGCGTCCTAAAATATCCGTTCGTTCAAGCTATCCGGCTGAATGGATGTCGCAATATCAGTCAGAAAATTATTTCGCTATTGATCCGGTATTAAAGCGTGAGAATTTCATGCAGGGGCATCTTCCCTGGACTGACGCGTTATTTGCGGATGCGCAGGCGTTATGGGATGGCGCGCGCGACCATGGCCTGCGTAAGGGCATTACACAATGTTTGATGTTGCCTAATCATGCGCTGGGTTTTCTCTCCGTTTCTCGCACCAGTCAGTTTGGTAAAATGATGGACAGCGAAGAAATAGAATTGCGCCTGCAAATGTTGGTGCAAATGGCACTGACCACATTGCTGCGATTTGAGGATGAAATGGTGATGCCACCTGAGATGAAATTCAGCAAGCGTGAAAAGGAGATTCTGAAGTGGACGGCGGAGGGAAAAACGTCGGCTGAAATCGCAATTATTCTTTCGATCTCAGAAAATACGGTCAATTTCCATCAGAAGAATATGCAGAAGAAATTTAACGCACCGAATAAAACGCAGATTGCGTGTTATGCGGCGGCGACCGGTTTCATCTGACAACACCCTTGTTCTGCGTGCCAGACACGAAGACGGCTGAATGCTTTGCGTTCAGCCGTCTCTTTTTTACTGACGGTAAGCCTGTTTAATTTGCTTAACTGTGCCAGCAAATACGTCAGCCTGGTTTTGATCTTCCATCTGCGCGATTTGTCTTTCCATCTTAATGATCACACGGCCCGCATCGGCCTGGCCCATTGCCTGAAGCATAAGAGTTAACAGTGCTTTCAGACAGGATACTTCCTGCGCCAGTTCTTGGTTGTTTTCCGCGGTGGCGAATTCAGGTGTGCTCATGGATATTCCTCATTACAAAACTGCGCTGGAGCGCGACGATGAAAGTTAAGGCGGCGGAGTATACCATAAGCCAGAGGAAAAAAAGCAGTGGTTGTTTTTTGAACATTTATTGTTTTGTTTATTCGGGTAAACCCGAGTTAAGTATAATTGCTGTTATGTTTTAATATTCCTTAATTGTTTAGGCTTCGTTTGGCTGTTGTTAATTGTTGTTACAAAAATATATCTTCTGTTTTTTGCGCTCTTACGGTGTTTGTTTTTTGTAACTTTTTGAATGCAGGCGCTTAAAAAGGGCGAAGAAAGCTACTTAGACTGGGTTTTTCTTTCCACTTGCTGTACAGACTAATTTCCAAAAAAAGTGAACGGAATCGTACTGTACCTTTTTAACGTTTTAAACTTGGGATGAAAACCGTTAATATAAACGCATTAGCAGTCAGTCGCGATATCCCTATTTCTGGAGACATTTCCTTTGATCAACGTCCTTCTTGTTGATGACCACGAACTCGTGCGCGCAGGGATACGTCGCATACTTGAAGATATAAAGGGTATTAAAGTGGCCGGTGAGGCCTGCTGCGGTGAAGACGCCGTGAAGTGGTGCCGTACCCATTCTGCCGATGTGGTGTTGATGGACATGAATATGCCCGGCATCGGTGGGCTTGAAGCCACGCGCAAAATCGCCCGCGCCTTCGTAGATACTAAAGTCATCATGCTGACCGTTCATACTGAAAACCCGTTGCCCGCGAAAGTGATGCAGGCTGGCGCTGCCGGTTATCTCACTAAAGGCGCTGCGCCACAGGAAGTGGTGAATGCCATTCGTTCCGTGTATGCCGGGCAGCGCTATATCGCCTCGGATATCGCTCAACAGATGGCATTGAGCCAGATTGAGCCGGAAAAAACGGGTTCACCGTTTGCCAGTTTGTCTGAGCGCGAATTGCAGATTATGCTGATGATCACTAAAGGCCAAAAGGTGAATGAGATTTCGGAGCAACTGAATCTCAGCCCCAAAACGGTGAACAGCTACCGCTATCGTATGTTCAGTAAACTGAACATTCATGGCGATGTCGAACTCACTCACCTGGCTATTCGTCATGGTCTGTGTAATACAGAGACCCTAACCAGTCAGTGAGTGATGTGTTCGATTCTAAATCTTTCCTGAAAACCGTGACCAGCCAGCCAGGCGTATACCGTATGTACGACGCTGGCGAGACGGTTATCTACGTCGGCAAGGCGAAGGACCTCAAAAAGCGCCTTTCCAGTTATTTTCGCAATAACCTTGCCTCTCGTAAGACTGAAGCGCTGGTGGCGCAAATTCAGCAGATCGATGTCACCGTCACCCATACGGAGACAGAAGCGCTTCTGCTTGAGCACAACTACATCAAACTGTATCAGCCGCGCTACAACGTCTTATTGCGTGACGACAAGTCATATCCTTTTATCTTCCTGAGCGGCGACACCCATCCGCGCCTGGCGATGCACCGTGGTGCTAAGCATGCGAAAGGGGAGTATTTTGGTCCCTTCCCAAACGGCTATGCGGTGCGTGAAACGCTGGCGTTACTGCAAAAAATTTTCCCGGTTCGTCAGTGCGAAAATAGCGTTTATCGCAACCGCTCCCGGCCGTGTCTACAATACCAGATTGGACGTTGTCTGGGCCCGTGTGTGGCAGGTTTGGTCAGCGAAGATGAATACGCGCAGCAGGTTGAATACGTGCGCTTATTCCTGGCCGGGAAGGACGATCAGGTCCTGACGCAGCTGATTGAACGCATGGAAAAGGCCAGCCAGTCGCTGGCGTTTGAAGAGGCCGCGCGCATTCGCGATCAAATTCAGGCTGTGCGTCGGGTGACGGAAAAACAGTTCGTTTCCAATAATGGCGACGATCTGGATGTTATTGGTGTCTCTTTCGATGCCGGGCTGGCCTGCGTCCATGTTCTGTTTATACGCCAGGGCAAGGTTCTTGGTAGCCGCAGCTATTTCCCAAAAGTGCCCGCTGGCACAGAGTTGGGCGAAGTGGTGGAAACCTTTGTTGGCCAGTTTTATTTGCAGGGCAGTCAGATGCGTACGTTGCCGTCAGAAATTCTGCTCGACTTTGCTCTCAATGATAAAACCCTGTTGGCGGATTCGCTCTCTGAGCTGGCAGGACGGCGGGTCAACGTCCAGACCAAACCGCGCGGCGACCGTGCGCGCTATCTGAAGCTCGCTCGGACCAATGCGGCGACCGCACTCACCACCAAACTCTCTCAGCAATCGACTATTCATCAGCGCCTACTCGCCCTGGCGACCTTGTTAAAATTGCCAGAAGTGAGGCGGATGGAGTGTTTCGACATCAGCCATACTATGGGTGAGCAAACGGTCGCCTCTTGCGTGGTGTTTGACGCTAACGGCCCGCTGCGCGCGGAGTACCGCCGCTATAATATTACGGGTATCACGCCCGGTGATGACTATGCGGCGATGAATCAGGTGCTGCGTCGCCGTTACGGAAAAGCGATTGAAGAGAGCAAAATCCCTGATGTCATCATTATTGATGGCGGGAAAGGGCAGTTGGGTCAGGCGAAACAGGTTTTTGCCGAGTTGGACGTGCCGTGGGATAAACATCATCCGCTGATGCTGGGCGTGGCGAAAGGAACTGACCGTAAGGCTGGCCTGGAAACGCTTTTCTTTGAGCCTGAAGGTGAGGGCTTCAATCTGCCGCCAGATTCTCCCGCTTTGCATGTGATCCAGAATATCCGCGATGAGTCGCACGATCACGCTATTGGTGGACATCGGAAAAAACGGGCGAAAGTGAAAAATACCAGCACGCTTGAAACGATCGAAGGCGTTGGGCCAAAACGTCGACAAATGTTGTTGAAATACATGGGGGGATTGCAAGGACTACTCAACGCGAGCGTGGAGGAAATTGCAAAAGTGCCGGGTATTTCGCAAGGGCTGGCAGAAAAGATCTACTACTCGTTGAAACATTGAGGGCTCTGTAGCAACATAGAGCTAAATTTACTGACAACAGACAGTTACCGTCACTATGCGATTTAATATCCCTACGTTACTTACGCTTTTTCGCGTCGTACTTATCCCCTTCTTTGTTCTGGCATTTTACCTGCCGTTCACCTGGGCACCTTTCGCATGTGCATTCATTTTTCTTATCGCCGCGGTGACGGACTGGTTTGATGGTTATCTGGCGCGTCGCTGGAATCAGAGCACGCGTTTTGGGGCGTTCCTTGATCCTGTTGCGGATAAAGTGATGGTCGCCATTGCGATGGTGCTGGTCGCCGAGCATTACCACACATGGTGGGTGACGCTCCCAGCCGCTACCATGATTGGTCGCGAAATTATTATCTCTGCACTGCGTGAGTGGATGGCGGAGCTGGGTAAACGCAGCAGCGTCGCGGTTTCCTGGATTGGCAAAGTCAAAACGACCGCCCAGATGGCGTCGCTGGTGTGGATGCTGTGGCGTCCAAATGCGTGGGTAGAGTGGGCTGGGATTGGCTTGTTGTGGGTTGCTGCCGTGTTGACGTTATGGTCTATGCTGCAATATCTGAACGCTTCACGCGGCGATTTGCTTGAACAGTGATCGTTTCGACGCAAATTTCAGCAAACGATCCTGGGATGCAAAAATTAACGTTGACTCAAACCGTCATATAAGTAGAATGCAACGCATCGAACGGCGGTACGCTTAGCCAGTCGGTAGTGAAATCAAGTGATTAGCATAATGACTTGATGATTGCGGGAATAGCTCAGTTGGTAGAGCACGACCTTGCCAAGGTCGGGGTCGCGAGTTCGAGTCTCGTTTCCCGCTCCAAATTATAGGCATCGGCAATAGCGGGTGCTGAGTAAAAAGATTTTAAGGCGCGTTAGCAAAGCGGTTATGTAGCGGATTGCAAATCCGTCTAGTCCGGTTCGACTCCGGAACGCGCCTCCAATTTCTTCCCGAGCCCGGATGGTGGAATCGGTAGACACAAGGGATTTAAAATCCCTCGGCCATAGGCTGTACGAGTTCAAGTCTCGTTCCGGGTACCATGGGAAAACAAGAATAAAATCAATGATAAGCAGTGTCGTTAAACCACCTACGGGTGGTTTTTTTGTGCCTAAAAATAGTGTTATCTCACTTCCTTCCTAATATTACCGCTTATTTTTGACCGCTTGTGACCGATATAATTTTTATTTTCCTGTCGTAACGAGCCGTGTGCGAAATTGTTTTGTGACCAGATATCTGCTGTTTATCCCGGAGGCTAACCGCTCCTCAGTCAGCCTGGCGTAGGTTGGACATCGTGTTATCTACGCAGGGATGTTAATTAACGCTTTGCGAGGTAATTTATTGCCGCTTCGTATGCTAACGCTTCGTCAACTGAAGAGCTCGTCTCGTAAATATAGACATACTTGCGGGTAAGGTGCTGAATGAGCATTTTGGGCGTTATGTGGTCTGCTACACCTGCCTGGATAATGTCAAAAACAGCACTGCCTATGACCCTGTCTACATCGTTTGTGGCAAATTCGTTGGATGAGAAGCTCAACATGTCGCCTTTCCCGCGTTGTTAATAGATACCTTTAAGCATATACGCCTTGCATCATTCGTGTACCGTTCAGCCGTAGTTTTTAGGCCGTGGCGATGATTATTTGATGGGTTGTGACATCGATCGCTGCACCGCAATAGTGCGTCTAACATGGCGCTTCAAGGGCCAGGTTAAAGCTGATAAGTATGAACAAAATGAAAGTGTTGCTGGTGTATTAATCGTGTGTGATGGCCTTAGAATCGTGACCTCATAAGAGGTAAAAAACATGTCGATTATGTGCGCGATACCCTTCTCTGGAAAAGCGTTCGATCCGGCAAATAACCTCACCGGATGTGACGGAGGGTAAAGAATACTTTGCTTATTATCACTGTCCGTGCCTTAATGGTCTGCTAAGTTCGATGCACAGGCGAACGTAAACATTTTATCGGGCAGTCCTCATTACCAGGTGCTATCGCTGATACCCCTCCTTCTGAGTCCATACGTTTATTATTATACGTTTATTATCTCACTCATCATGCGTAACAGGAGTAAATATGTCCTCAAGAATTAGAGGCCTGGTAAAGTGGTATAAAGAAGACAAAGGTTTTGGTTTCATCTCTCCTCTTGATGGAGGAAAAGATATCTCTGTTCATGTTTCGAATCTTCAGGGGGATAATTTTAAAACCCTGTTTGAAGGACAGAAGGTCGAATACACTATTTACAAAAGTAATAAAGGTCCCGCTGCTTCTAACGTCATACTTTGTGAAAAATAAAGATGTGTCGCTCTGCGATGTAGAGAATGCCGGAGCAGGCATAACGGTAAGGTGACTGAAAGGCCGAAAGTTTTAAACTGAGGCCAGCATCGTTACCGATGTGCTGACCACGATGATGAAGCGCAGGCTTTCCTGATGAACAGTCTACACGCTGACGTTAACTGGCGGTACAAACAGTAACGAGCGCCAATGATTAGACGACCTACAGCAGCATCATTTTTGGTATTCCCTACACTATTGCTAAATATGGGGCGTTAGTTGTAACGCTCATCATATCTGCAGTAATTTTTTGCAGTCATTTTGATGACTTGAACAAGGTGCTGCAAAACGGGCAGACCAGTTGGGAACCTTTTTGAACGCGACTAAAACTATGTTCTGAGTCTTTAGAACAGTTTGGGCATGGGCATTTAACTAAGTAATTACGACGGGTTTGTGAATTTTTACGTCCAGACATAGGCATCTCCTGATATAAGGGACGACAACGATACACGTTTAATATACTAATTACTTGTGTTTTTTTACTTTAAATTGGGGAATAGCCGTAATTATGGAACACAAGTTTTTTTTCGAGGAAATCTACAGGTCTGGTCTGTAATGTGGCTCAAATATATTTAAGCGAAAAGGAGACATCTTTTTTAATCAGAATCTCGTATCCGCATTTTGATGACGAAGTGCTCACGTCTCTTTGAACCGTCAAATCTTGATTTCACAACGCCGTCGTTTACAGTCTACCGTTAATCTTCTGGTTATCTTTCAGAACTTCAATCGCAGTTTGCATTGCAATTTTGTTGTCCCTGCCTGTAAGTTTTTTCTGTGTAACCTGCAAGTATTCAAGAATCGTGCGGGCATTGATGGGGCGGCCTGTTTTACCGACTTCGAGTACTGCATTACCGAGGATGATTTTTACTGGCGGAAGCTGGGCTGGGTACCAATCGAGGGTGTCTTCTGATTTCATAACAAATTTCTCTGGGAAGGGCAGTGTACCATAAATTGAGTGAGCCTGCGCGTTGACGGCATCGTCCGTTTTGTACTAATGCCCATTCAAAAAATTCGCCATACTGAATTCTGTTGAACATAGCCTTCTGATATTCATTTAAAAAATAAGGTTTCAATGGCAAAAAACGAGGTGGCTACTCTCGAAGCAATAAGCTGTGTTATGAAACCACCCCAGGCTGGTCTTTGTGTCTAAATTCCAGTGAATTACACGCCGCCCAAATAGGCTTTTCGCACATCCTGATTACCTAAAAGTTCCTCACCGCTACCGCTCAGTCGGATTTGTCCGTTGACCATCACATATCCGCGATCGGAAAGCTTGAGCGCGTGATGCGCATTTTGCTCCACCAAAAAAATTGTCATTCCATTACGCGCCAGCTCGCGCAGCGTCTGGAAAATTTGTTTTACCACGATTGGCGCAAGGCCAAGACTTGGCTCATCAAGCAGCAGGAGTTTTGGACGACTCATCAACGCCCGCGCAATCGCTAGCATTTGCTGCTCTCCCCCGGACATGGTCATCGCGCGCTGTTTACGCCGCTCTTTCAGCCGCGGAAACAAATCAAACATCGTTTGCAGATCGTGCGCGGCATGTTGGTTACCCACAGGAATGGTCCCCATCAGCAAATTTTCTTCAACGGTCATATCCGGGAAAATACGTCGACCTTCCGGAGCCTGCGCGATACCGCCCGACGCCACGTAATGCGTCGATTGATGGCTGATATCCTCGCCGCAAAACAGGATCTGACCTTTTCGAATGCGTGGCTGGCCGAAAATGGACATCAATAGCGTCGATTTTCCCGCGCCGTTAGCCCCAATCAGCGCCACGGTTTCGCCTTGATTCATCTGCAAAGACACCTGCTTTAATGCCTGAATCACGCCATAAAACACATCCACGTCCTTAAACTCCAGCATCGTCTCGCTCATACGCTGACCTCGCTTTCATCGGTGCCCAGATACGCGGCGATAACCTTCTCATCATGCTGGATTTCATGCGGTTTACCCTGCGCAATCACATCGCCATGGTCGAGAACAATAATGTGATCCGAAATTTCCATCACCATTCCCATATCATGTTCAATCAGCAAGACCGTGATTTTATGATGGTCGCGCAAAAAACGAATGATTTTACTCAGCGCACGCGTTTCGACGGGGTTTAACCCAGCGGCGGGTTCATCCAGACACAGCATCTCTGGCCCCGTACACATTGCGCGCGCAATTTCGAGACGCCGCTGCTGACCGTAGGACATCTCACCCGCCAGGCGATTAGCGCAATCAACCAGATCCACTACCTCTAGCCAGTAAAATGCTCGATCCAACGCGTCGCTCTCCGCACGGCGGTACGCGGGGGTATTCAGCACGCCGGCAATCAGGTTTCGGTTAACGCGCATGTGCTGCGCGACCAGCAGGTTTTCCACCACGGACATTTCCCGAAAAAGGCGGATATTCTGGAATGTGCGAGCCAGTCCTGCGCGGTTGACCAGATGCGTTCCGCCAAACATTTTGTAGAAAATACGCCCCCCAAGCTGCGCCGGATTGATCCAGTCTCCGGGCTGAAATTTTTGCCCAAGAACCTGAATCACGTTGGTGGTTTTGCTGAGCGTATTGAACAGAATCGTGCCGCCAGAGGCTTTGTAGAAACCTGTCAGACAGTTAAACACCGTGGTTTTTCCGGCACCATTCGGGCCGATTAAAGCGGTTATTGAGCCGCGCTGGACGTCCAGATTCACATCGTTTAGCGCCTTAATCCCGCCAAAATGCATCATTAAATGTTCAACGTTTAATATCGTCCCGTTCATGGCGCGACTCCTTTGCGAACTGCAAATCCGCTGCGGTTAATGCGAATCAGACCGCGCGGCCGCCAGATCATCATCACGACCATCAGCATGCCAAATAACAGCACGCGGTATTCCGCAAAGCTGCGCAACAGCTCTGGCGTGACGGTGAGTACGAATGCGGCTAACACCACACCGACAGTCGATCCCATTCCGCCTAAAACGACGATGGCGAGGATCAGCGCGGACTCAAAAAACGTAAACGACGTGGGGTTAACAAATCCCTGATAGGTCGCGAAGAACACCCCGGCAATACCTGCCGTCGACGCGCCAAGGGTAAATGCGGAGAGTTTGACCAGCACATGATTTAGCCCCATCGAACGACAGGCGATTTCATCCTCACGCAACGCTTCCCACGCGCGTCCAATCGGCATACGCGTCAGACGGTGTTTGACGTAGAGCACCAGCAAAACGACCAGCAGGAGGACGACATAGATGAAAATAAACTTCAGGTTGGGGTTGTAGGTCAGATGGAAAAACTCGTGGAACGGCACGCCGCCTTCTTTGGCTCGTCGTCCAAACTCAAGGCCGAAAAAGGTGGGAGGAGGGGCCGAAACACCGTTTGGTCCGCCGGTGAAGGTCAGCCAGTTGTTGAGGATAAGGCGGATAATTTCCCCGAATCCGAGCGTCACAATCGCCAGATAATCGCCGTGCATGCGCAAAACCGGAAATCCCAGTAAAGCGCCGGCTGCGGCAGCCATTAGTGCCGCCAGCGGCAACATCGTCCAGAATCCCAGGCCCAGGTATTGATAACCCAGCGCTAAACCGTAAGCACCAATAGCGTAAAAGGCGACGTAGCCCAGGTCCAGCAAGCCCGCCAGGCCGACAACGATATTCAGCCCCAGCCCTAACAGGACATAAATCAGCCCGAGGATCGCGACCGTCAGTACATATTTTGTGGCGATAAACGGGAAACAAACTGCCAGTGTCAGCACCAGCGGGATAATCCAGCGCATCCGGCTTTTATACTCAGGTGGCCGGACGTAAACGCCCGAGTTATCGGTATCGAAACGGGATAATAACCGTGTTCCCATAGCCGTCATCAAAAACGCGCTCAGTAAAAAGCGCCCCGTCACCACGGTGGCAACGATCCACGCCAGCCGTCGCCCTTCAAAGTTGAAACTGTAGCCATCCAGCACCACGCCGACGATGGGGCCAAAAATGATTAATGCGATCATGCCGGCAAAGATGGCATCCAGAACGCAGCGTTTGAGCGAAAAACCGTCGTGCACATCAGTTTGCGATGTCATATTTGACTCCCTCATACTTTGGCGACAACCGGGCGGCCAAGCAGTCCTTGAGGACGGAAAATGAGGATCACCACCAGTAATCCAAACGAAAACACATCTTTGTAATCAGAATTCACCATCCCCGAAAATTGTGCCTCGGCGATCCCGAGAATCAATCCGCCCAGCATCGCCCCCGGCAGCGACCCAATCCCGCCGAGAACCGCAGCCGTAAAGGCTTTGATGCCGATAACAAACCCGACGTAAAAATCAAAGGTGCCGTAGTTCATGGTAATCAACACACCCGCAAGGCCAGCCATGGCTGCACCAATCACGAACACCAGCGAAATAATCCGGTCCGTGTTTATACCTAAAATCGACGCCATTTTGCGGTCCTGCTGAACGGCGCGGCACATGCGTCCTAATCGGGTATTGCTGATTATCCAGGTGAGCAGCAGCATGCCTGCGAACGAGGCAATCAGAATAAACACTTTGGTATAGGTGACCTGGACAAACCCCTCGCCAAGGTGAAAACGGAACACGCCATCCAGCATTGTTGGCACGCCTTGCTGACGCGGCCCCTGGCTGATTTGTGCATAGTTTTGCAGGATTAATGACATCCCGATGGCCGAGATCAGCGGAGCCAGACGCGTTGAGTTGCGCAGCGGTTTATAAGCGATGCGTTCAATCGTCCAGCCATAGACGCCCGTCACGATAATGGTGAAAACCAGCGTGCCGAGGATTAATAACGGAAATGACTCCAGGCCAAACCAGGCGAGCAACGCCAGGCCGATGGCGCTGAGATAGGCGGAAATCATATACACTTCGCCGTGAGCGAAATTTATCATCCCGATAATGCCGTATACCATCGTATAGCCGATGGCAATGAGTCCGTAAACGGAACCTAGCGTTAAGCCGTTGATCAACTGCTGAAGAAAGAATGTGCTCATCACCGCGCGCTCGTGTTATGGGCTGCACGACACATGCGTGCAGCCTGATGGTTATATCGCGTCGATAAAAAGCTATCGACGTTGAGCGTGACGCCGTTCCGTTACGGCACTTCGGTATATTTCCCTTTGTCATCCCACTGATACACGACGTAGTCGGAGACTTTCAGGTCACCCTTGTCATCCCAGGATTTTTTGCCCATCACCGTTTCAACCGGATTGGCCTTCAGCCAGGCGCTGGCTTTGGCAGAATCCGTACCGCCAGTCGCTTTAAAGGCTGCGGCGATGGCTTGAACAGAGGCGTAGGAATAAAGGGTGTAACCTTCGGGTTCAAATTTACTGGTGCGGAATTTCTCGATGACGGCTTTGCCGTCGGGGATCAAACGGGGATCTTTGCCAAAGGTCATGTAAATACCGTTGGTGTATTTCGGCCCACCTGCCGCGGTCACCATCTCTTCGTTGACGATACAGTCGCCGGAGAAGAATTTGGCCTGCACGCCTTGCTCACGCATCTGACGCACCAGTGGACCGGCTTCCGGGTGACAGCCACCGAAGAACACGACATCCGGTTTTTGCGCGCCAATTTTCGTGACCAGGGCGTTGAAGTCTTTCTCACCGCGCGACAAGCCTTCGTACATCACGTCATTAACGCCACGCTTTGCCAGCGCGGCTTTCGTCGCATCCGCCAGTCCCTGACCGTAGGTGTCTTTATCGTGAATGATCACCACCCGTTTGGCCTTCAGCTTATCAATAATAAAATCGCTGGCGACTTTCCCTTGCTGATCGTCACGTCCGCACATGCGGAACATATCGCTCATGCCGCGTTCGGTGATTAACGGGTTGGTAGAGCCTGGAGTGATGGCCAGGACGCCTGCATCGTTGTACACCTCGGAGGCAGGCATCGTCGACGATGAGCAAAAATGCCCGACAACCGCTTTGACTTTGTCCTGATCAACCAGACGGTTAGCGACGGAGACGGCCTGTTTAGGCTCGCAGGCGTCATCACCCTGAACCAGCTTAATCTTTTCTCCGTTGATCCCACCGGCGGCATTGATATCTTCGGCGGCCTGAGTCGCCCCATGCCAGTACTGATCGCCATAGGTCGCGTTTGGCCCGGTGAATGGCCCCGCGACGCCAATGACGATATCCGCCTGAGCGGAAAATGCCGTGACCAGACAACCTGCTACTACAAGAGAAAGGGGACTTCTGAGTAATTTCAGCGACATTATTATGTTCCTTAGCAAAGAGGTTTTTGCACCACGGACCAAAACCTGAAGGCAGATGGCGCAGTCAATCCAAAAACAAAAGCGAGAACAAAATGCACGAAACAAACGCGAGCCTGACAATATCCTGCTGATACGACGAGATTTCCTGTCACCCTTTACGGGCAGGAACATTAAGCAAAATGGTTGCCAGAGTGGATAACCCGTTGCGGGGTTTTGACTTATTTCAGTATAGAGCGCCGTTTTATGCGCTCTGGCGGCATCAACTGAAATTACAGCGGGGATCACATCTCATTAACAATAATGCCCGCCACGTGTGCAACGGTCACGATTCAAGCTATTTTGCACCAGGAAAGCCCATGAGGATGGTGTTGTTATCGGTGTTTGAACACGCTGCGCCGCACGCCTGACGCTGGCGTTGAGAAGTCCCTGGGCATTCTGTGATAAAATCGTTTTCTTTTTTTATCAGGAGTGTCTGCAATGACTGAAGGCCCATTAACTGAAAACGAACTGGAGTGGCTGGAAGAGACGTTGATGTCTTACGGTCATGAGGATGCGTCCGTGATTGACGTTTCCGAGCTTGACGGCATGCTTACCGCGGTTTTATCGGGTCCGGTAGTCGTTGAACCCGATACCTGGCTGGTGGCGGTGTGGGGCGGTCAAAAGTATGTTCCGCGCTGGAAAAACGATCGCGAAATGAACCGATTTATCGATCTCTGCTTTAAGCATTTGAACGATATCGCTGAGCGGCTGAGTGATTATCCCGATCAGTTTGAACCGGTTTTCGGGGTTAACGACGTGGACGGGAAAAGCTACACCGTGGTGGAAGAGTGGTGTTACGGCTATATGCGCGGGATGGCACTGACCGACTGGTCATCGTTGCCGGAAGCGCTGAAAGCCGATTTAGACATCATTACGCTGCACGGAACGGAAGCGAATGCCGAACAGCTGGATGAATTGACCGAAGACGAATATCACGCCAGCATTGAACGAATCAAACCGGCGGCGCTTCGTTTATATAACTACTGGGTGGCGAACCCGCTGGTGACCGTGGCCCAGCAACCGATCATCAATGGTACGAAAGTGGGCCGTAACGATCCTTGTCCGTGCGGCAGCGGTAAGAAATTCAAAAGCTGCTGTTTGCATTAATTGCATTGATAAAAATAGGGCTCATTATGAGCCCCTTTTCTTAACCGATTTCCGGTAACAATCCTGCTGCGATTGAAAACTGTACCAGGATAACCACAATACCGCAGGTGAATACCATTGCCAGAAGCGGTTTGCCCCCCCATACCCGATAGCCTGAGTCAGGATGTTGCTGACGGCTTTTCCATGCCAGAAGGGAAGGAAGCAGCAGCGCAAGCACGGCGAGCGCCACGCCCGCGTACCCCAGCGCCATCACAAATCCGCGTGGATAAAACAGCGCGAAGGCGAGTGGCGGCAAGAAGGTCACAACGCCAGTCTGGATGCGGCCACCGACGGAGCGACGGCGCTGGAACAAGTCCGCCAGATAATCGAACAGACCCAGCGCCACGCCGAGGAAAGAGGTCGCCAGCGCAAGGTCGGCAAACAGATGAACCGCCAGCTCAACATGCGGCGAGGCTACCACTTCACGCAGCGCCTGAAGGAATCCATTCAAACCGGAATGGTCAGCCATTAAGCCGATAAACGTCGAGGAATCGATGCTGCCCAACGTCACCAGTTGCCAGAAGATATAAGCAATTAATGGAATGGCGCTGCCGATGATAAACACCCGACGCAGCTTGCGGATATCACCGTTCATGTAGCTCACAATGCTCGGCACGCTACCGTGAAAGCCAAATGAAGTGAAAATCACCGGGATGGCGGAAAGCGCCAGGCCTTGCTGAAGCGGAAGTGTCAGTAAATTGACTTTGTGCACGTGGGGGGCAAGCAGAACGAGCATCACCACCAGGAAAATAATTTTGGCGCTAAACAGAAAACGGTTAAACAGATCGACAAGAGAGGTCCCGACACATACCACGCCGCCACCGATTACGGTGAAAAAGATAACGCCGGTCGCCGGGGAAATGTCCGTACCAAACCAGTCATTCACACTTGAGGCGATCAACTCACCCGCGCCGCTTATATAAGCCGCGGTCAGCGCGTACATCAGGAACATCATGCTGAAACCGGTGATCCATTGACCGTAGCGGCCCAGATAGCGTGCCGCCAGCGAGCCAAGCCCTGTGTCAGCAGGAACGTGCTGATAGACCTCAAGCAGCAGCAATGCCGTGTAGCACATCAGCGCCCACAGGCAGCCTAAAAGCAGTAACGTGACGCTAAAGCCGACACCGGCAGCGGCCAGCGGCATCGCCAGCATTCCTGCGCCAATCGTCGTGCCTGCGACGATAAAAATACTTCCCAGAGTTCTGTTTCTCACGCTTTCCTCTACCGCAACAACAAATCGCAACCCATTCTGCGGCGCAGAGTAAGTGAAAAGCACCACTTCGTCAAATCACCGTTACAAGTGGTGTAATAAAATATTTACGATTTCGGCTTGGTGCGATATTTAGGGCAACTGGCTGATACTTTTGAGGGTTTTGCCTACTTCATAAGGGCAATACTTTCGCGCGAAAATCAGGCGTACCTTAAACAGTAAATATAAATAATCAACAAAAGTGAGAAGCTGATGGCAGGGGATAATCCCTTTCAGGCCGTATGGAGTCGTTCGGGCAATTTACTGTGTCACGGACACTGGATTATTCACTACAACGGTGAGGCACTTGAATTGCCTGAGCCGCGTCGTGAAAAAGATATGGGGACGTGGGCGATCTACAACATTATGGATCCGGACGATGAGATTTTTGCCCAGGGTTTGAAAGAGGATGAGTGGATAATTGAAAACGTCGAGTGGCTCACCGACCTGTTCTTCGACAACGGTATTCCGCTCGAAAGCGTCAACTATCGCGCCTTTTATCAGGCGATTAATCCTCATGACTGGCGATGCACCAGCTGTGCCGGGTGCATGTAAACCTGTGCCAGCGCAAGGCGTGAGGCCGACTTCGCGTGTAGTCTGTGCCTTTCTTTCTGGAGGGGTTATGACGTCAATTCACGGGCATGAAGTGCTCAATATGATGCTGGAATCTGATGAGCAATATTCAGAAACCAGTCTGATTCAGGTTATCCATACGCGATTCGGTGAAAGTGCGCGTTTCCATACGTGTTCTGCGGAGAATATGACGGCCGCGCAGCTCGTGGAATTCCTGAAGAATAAAGGTAAATTTATTCCCTTATCGGAAGGGTTTTCTACGCACCAAAGTAAAATATGTCAGCATTAAAAAAGGGAGCCAGCAGGCTCCCTTTTAAAATTAATTCTGGGTGTCGAGCGTGGAAAGCTCTTTATCAATAAAGTACAGACCTTCGCCAGATTTACCCACCAGTGACAATTTATCCAGAACAGATTTAAACAATTTCTCTTCTTCGTGTTGTTCTGCCACATACCACTGCAGGAAATTAAAGGTTGGATAATCCTGACCAATCATCGCAGCGTGGGTTAATTCATTAATTTTTTGCGTGATCAGCTGTTCATGTTCGTACGTTGCGCGGAACAATTCATCCAGAGAGGCGTACTCCGCGAAAGGGGATGCAACAGGATTAATGCGCGGCAGACTGCCGGTATCGGCCAGATAATCAAACAGACGCTGCATGTGCGTCATCTCTTCCTGAGCGTGACGACGCAGAAATGCGGCTGCGCCTTCAAAACTGTGGAAGCTACACCAGGCACTCATCTGTTGATAAAGCAGGGATGAAAAAAGCTCAAGGTTCATTTGCTCGTTGAGCTTATCGATCATTTCAGTTTTCAGCATAGTGCAGCTCCATATAATTATTTATGAGTCGGGCAGAGCGCCACTATAATTTGTTATTAAATTATTTGCAAAAGGTAAAATAAAGATATTATTTATTTAAAATACGAATGGGAATAAAACGCATTGGCAATGGTTAATATTTTAATGAGAATTGTTCTGTTTCTTATTTGAATATGCTGCCAGCGCTATTCTGGCAGCACTATTATTAATAGTAGGTATTAATAGTAGGTTTGCTTTGCCGAGGGACTAATCGCGTAACCCTGGCATTTGTACTGGATAGTCACGCTTTCATTCAGGCACAGCGAACCGCTGACAACAGTGCAGGTTTTTATCGGCTGGCCATAGGCTGAAGCGGTCGCATAACCCATTGCCTGGCATTCACGTGTCGCCGTACCGTTAGTCACGTAATCATCATAATGGCTATTTTGCAGTATTGCCTGACCCATATTGAGCCTGACAACGCCGCTGGTGCTGTCCACGCTGTTCACTTCAGCCTGGCGGGTCACATTACAACCCGCGAGCAACATAAGCGCGCCTGCAAGGAATAATCTCTTCATATTTCGCTCTGAGTCATTGAAAACACTCTATCCTACCGTCTGATCCGGCGTGCAATGCCTGGAATAGCCAGCCAATCCGCTCTTTCTCTTCGCGAAGGCGGGGCTTAATCCGCCAGACTGTCAAATATCGTGCGAAACTTGAGATGGTGTTTGCGGAATAACGCAATGAGTTGCGGATCGAAGTGGCGTCCAGCGCCATCAAAGATCACCTCGCACGCCTGTTCGTGAGTAAATGCGGGTTTGTACACGCGTTTTTGCCGTAATGCGTCGTACACATCCGCCAACGCCAGGATGCGTGCTTCTAGCGGAATATTCTCGCCGCGAAGCCCCTCGGGATAGCCGCTGCCGTCCCATTTTTCGTGATGGAAGTGAATAATATTTTCCGCGACCGGACCCAGCGCCAGGCCCTGAATGATCATATAGCCTTTCGTCGTATGCAGTTTCATTTCGCTGAATTCTTGAGGCGTTAGCGGCCCCTGCTTGCGCAAAATGCGGTCGGGGACGGCGATTTTCCCGACATCATGCAGCGAAGCGAAATGCTCAATGTCTGCGATCATTTTGCGGGACAATTTCAGCTCGCGAGCCATCATTACGCAGTATTTCGCGACGCGCTGGATATGGCTTCCGGTCTCGTCATCGTGCGCGCGGTTGACCTTTTCCAGCGCCTGCACAATATTGCGATTGATTAACCGATTCTCTTTTATATGGCGGCGCATCATTATCAGCATAAACAGGCTAAACAGCGCCGTCACAAGCAAAATGACGCTGACTATTTTCAGCGTGTTTTTGGTTAAATCAGGAAAGAAATCAGGTTCTTCCTGGCGCTCCAGTTGCGTACGGAAGCTGGAGAGGCGGTGAATCTGAGTGAGCAGGTGAAAGAGAGGGTGATCGGGCTGAACCCAGGGGCCGACAATAAACTCAGATCGCGTGATGCCAGCCACTTTTAGCACGCCCCGGAACAACTCATTGCCGCGAAGCGTCGACTCCAGCGAACTTAAATCGCCCAGAATATAGTCAATTTTGTTGTTTTCGATGGCATCGATCAGGCCGTTAAGGCTGTGTTGTGTCACGATAACGACGTCATTACCGAATCGTTCCTGTAAATAGCGGGCGGAGAACGATCCCTCCAGCACGCCGACACGCTGGCTGCGAATACTTTCCTCATCCCACAAAAATGGCTGTTTGATTCGATTGTAATAGACGTTGTGCCAGGCAATGTCCGGCCCAATTCGACCTGCTGCATGCTCGGTATTGCTGCTTTCGGCGACATCAACAAGACGAACAGGCCAGCGCTGTTTGTCCAGCGTTTCGGCATAATTATCAATAAAATGAACATCCACTTCCATGCCGAGTAATTCGCGCATGTCATTAATCATATTGATCGCGGTTCCCTGGTAACCACGGTTGTCTTTCCAGATTATCGGCGCAAAGTTTTCATTTTTAGGTAACCAGATTTCCAGATGATTATTGGCAAGCCAGGCTTTTTCATCATTTGAAATAACAATACGACTGAGAAGGTATTGTCGCTTACTCTCCTCCAGCGCCTGGCGTAACGCCCCGCTGCGGTACCACTCACCAATAAAGGTATTTACCTTTTCACGTAAATCGCGCAGCTCCGGGCTGAATGCTAGCACCACGGGGATACGCAGTTCAGGAAAAGGATGGGAGAGCAGGTAGTAGCGCTGGGTGTTTTCCATCTCACTGGCGTCATTGATGTAGAAGTCTGCTTTACGCTCGCTCAGTAAGCGGAAGGCTTCTTCGCTGGTGGCGACTAGGTGAATTGAGCGAAACGTCAGATCCGGATAACGCTTTTGTACGCTCTCAAGCGTCGCATCATTCTGGCGAAACAGAACGCGAGCGTTAGCCAGCTCTTCTGCAGTATTCACCCACATCGATGGGCTGGCAGCTACCACTTCATTGATAAACAACTGTGATGAGAGGATTTTGGTGCGCGCCCTCGACTCCGTTCGCAGAACGCCTGCATACACGCCGTAGCTGTCGGCATTAAAACGCTGTCCGATTTCAGGCCCACCTATCGGCTTGAGTTCCAGATGTGTGTCATATTTAAGGTTAATCGCGCGGATAAGTTCGGGATAGAAACCCTGCATTTCGCCCTGGGGAGTGCGCCAGTATTCAAAACTGTCGGCATCATAAATCCAGATGGGAACAGGGTTTGATTGAGGGGAGGGTTGTGCAAACGTTATTCTTGCCCAGAACAGGCCATAAAGGATAATTATCCCGATTAGCAATGCGATGCGAGGCTTCCGGCGGCGCATATTCACAGGTGTTCCCCAAAGGATTTTATGGTCTTTAAAATGCAGTCTAGCTAACTGACGGATTCGCGAGTACAAATTTCGTCACTTTATGCGCACGCATAAATTTGCACCGTCAAAACAGAAATGTGTGAAGTCACCTTAATTTTTTAAAACATTTTTTCAGTTAATTTGAAAGTATGTTTGCCAGATAGTAGAGTTGAGTGGACGAGCTATCTGTGGCGGGACAACCCGCATCGCATTCAGGAGATGAAGAATGAAAATTGCACTGATGATGGAAAACAGCCAGGCGGGGAAAAACGCCATTATTCTTAATGAATTGAAAGGCGTAGCCGACGAAAAAGGCTTCCCGGTGTTTAACGTGGGGATGAGTGATGAGAACGATCATCACCTGACGTACATCCACCTGGGCATCATGGCCAGCATCCTGATCAATTCTAAGGCTGTTGACTTCGTCGTGACCGGCTGCGGCACCGGCCAGGGCGCGTTGATGTCCCTGAACATCCATCCTGGCGTGAACTGCGGCTACTGTATCGATCCGGCTGATGCCTTCCTGTTTGCCCAGATCAACAACGGTAACGCACTGGCGCTGCCGTTTGCCAAAGGCTTTGGTTGGGGCGCGGAACTGAACGTGCGCTTTATCTTTGAAAAAGCATTCACTGGCCGTAAAGGCGAAGGTTATCCACCGGAGCGTAAAGAGCCACAGGTCCGTAATGCCGGTATCCTGAATCAGGTTAAAGCCGCCGTTGTGAAGGACAACTATCTGGATACACTGCGCGCAATCGACCCGGAACTGGTGAAAACCGCCGTGTCAGGCCAGCGCTTCCAGCAGTGTTTCTTTGAAAACTGCCAGGACAAAGAGATTGAAGCCTTTGTTCGCGGTATCGTCGGTTAATCTTACTATAAGTCGCTAAGACGAAAAGCCAGCATCGCGCTGGCTTTTTTATTATCGTTTTTTCGATACCGCGCTGCCTGCATCTTTGGTCAGGCTTAGCGTATCAAACATTCCGATCAGGCAGATTAAGGCGATAGCGACAAAGGCCAGCCGGAAGCTCAGACCGGGTATCGCAGCCATACCTAACGCATCGCTCATTTTCTCACCAATACGAATCCCAATCGCACCCAACGTAATGCCCAACCCGACGGCGAGCTGTGTGGCCGTCGAAAACAGCGTGTTGGCGTAGCTCATCTGCGCGGAAGGCACATCAGAAAAGGCCAGCGTGCTGACGGCGGTAAACTGAATGGAACGGAAAACCCCGCCTAAATACAAGATTAACAAAATAAGCCAGACAGGCGTTTGTGGCGTGATAAGCGCGCACGCCAACAGCGACAGGACATTTAACGCGCCATTAATCAGTAATAATTTCCGAAAACCCAGACGACGGATGAGCGGCGTTGTCGCAGGTTTGATGGTCAGGTTCCCCACGAAAACGGCCAGCACCAGCAGGCCAGAGTGAAACGCATCCATGCCAAAACCGACCTGAAACATGAGCGGCAGCAGGAAGGGAACTGCGCTAATAGAGGCGCGAAACAGGGAACCGCCGTACATTGTCACGCGAAAGGTGGGGACCTGCATGGCGTCGAGGCGGATCATCGGCCATTTGGCGCGTTGAAAATGGCGCAAAGCGTAGAACAATGTTACGCATCCGACTGCCAAAAGCGCGAATGTCACAGCGGTATCGGTCTGCTGAGCCCCCATTGATTCCATCGCGTACACCAGACTTACCATGGCGATGGTCGTTGCTATGAATCCCGGCAAGTCGAACGGACGGCGGGCATCTTCATGCAAATCCGGGATAATACGCAGCGCCAGGATAATCGCGATGATCCCAAGCGGAACATTAATAAAGAAGATCCAGCGCCAGTCGGCGTAGCTCGTAATAAATCCGCCGAGCGGCGGCCCGATTATCGGCGCAACCAACGCGGGCCAGGTTAACGTGGCGATGGCTGTGATGAGCAGATGTTTAGGCGTTGTTCGCAAGACGGCGAGCCGACCCACAGGCACCATCAGCGCACCACCCATTCCTTGCAATATGCGCATGGCGACGAACTGATCGACTGTTGTGGATAACCCGCAAAATACCGATGCCAGCGTAAAGATGGCCAGTGCAACTGCGAACACCTTCCGGGCACCGAAGCGATCGGCAATCCAGCCGCTGGCGGGGATCAGTACCGCGAGCGTGATGAGGTAAGCGCTGATGCCGATGTTTAACTCTACCGCCTCAACGCCAAAACTCCTGGCCATATCTGGAAGGGCGGTCGCAATCACGGTTCCATCGAGAAACTCCATAAAGAACGCACCGGCGACTAAAAGTGCCGCTGGAGATATCCCGCGGCTCTCCTTCACGTTGATATTTTCTGTCATCTTTACCCTGCCGTATCAAAAAAATTTATAAAAATTTACTGGAACTTATCAGGCGCTAACTCACGGATTTGTCGGTGCTTTTATTAACAATCCGGCAGCATTGTTGGTTTTTTGACTGTGACGCGTATCACATAATTATTGATTTTTGTGATGTTGGTCATATTATATGCGGATAAAGAATTACACCTGCATAACAAATTACTGGAGCATGACCATGAAACTGCGCAAAATCCTCAAAAGCATGTGGGCCAACTACTGCAATACATTTAAAGACGTTCCGCCAGGCGCAATGTTCTGATGAAAAAACCTGCTTCGGCAGGTTTTTTTATGTCTGCGGTCGACGAGAGGGAAGATGAAAGGGCTGGCGTTTTGCTACTATGGCGCTCTTTATTAAAGGAGCAGCCTATGTCTCAAAATCTGAGCGCCGATCAGGAACTGGTATCTGACGTCGTCGCGTGCCAGTTGGTAATCAAACAAATCCTTGATGTGTTAGACATTATTGCGCCTATCGAAGTGCGCGAAAAAATGTCCACCCAACTGAAAAACATCGATTTCACCAGCCATCCTGCTGCAGCGGATCCGGTTACGCTTCGCGCAATCCAAAAAGCCATCGCGTTAATCGAACTCAAATTCACACCGCAGGGTGAGTCGCACTAAAATAAACCGATGTTTTGAAATTAGAAAGGTTTTTGACAAAAAACGCAGAGGGCGACGAGAAACGTCGCCCTTTTGGCAGATTAAAAGAAGGTTTGTACCAGCAGATAGCTCGCCGCACAGGCGCAGCTTACGCCAATCAGCCCCGGTAAAATAAAGCTGTGGTTGATGATAAATTTACCGATGCGCGTGGTTCCGGAGCGATCAAAGCCGATACAGGCTAAATCGCTTGGGTAAGTCGGAAGAACAAAGTAGCCGTACGATGCCGGGAAGAAGGCAATCAGCATTTTGGGTTCGATGCCTAACATCAATCCCATCGGTGCGACCGCCGTCAACGCGGCAGCCTGGCTGTTCACCAGCTTAGAAACTAAAAACAGCACGATGGCGTAGGTCCACGGATGGCTTTTCACCACCCCTTCCAGCGCCATTTTCAGCTCGTCGAGATGGGCCTGGAAAAACGTATCACTCATCCAGGCAACGCCGAATACAGAGAAAATCGCCACCATACCGGCTTTAAACACCGCACCGTTTGATATGGCCGAGGCATTAACCTTACACACTATCAGCATGACGGCCCCGGCAATCAGCATCATCATTTGAATCACCAGATTCATCGACAGTGCGGTCATTTTCCCTTTAATTTCAAACGCGGGACGTAAGTCTGGAAGTGCACCCAGCAGAACAACGACGGCTATACCGGCAAAGAAAATCCACGTGGACCAGTAAGACTCTTTAGGAAATCGTTGATTCATTAATGTTTCAGTACTGCCGAAGATAAACTCGCGCTGTTTCGGATCTTTTATCTTTTCCTGAAACTCCACGTCATCCGCCAGATCCTTTCCGCGACGCAGGCTCCAGAGTGCCGCGATCAGCACCCCGAAAAGTGAGGCGGGAACGGAAATGGCCAGGATCTCGAGAATCCCCCATGCCTGTCCAACGCCATGCTGGGCGCCGATAATGGAGACCAGCGATACCACGGCAACGGAAACCGGCGAGGCGGTAATCGCCATCTGTGACGCGATAGATGCCACCGCCATAGGACGTTCCGGACGTATCCCTTTTTTAAGCGCGATATCAGCGATAATTGGAAACATGGTGTAAACCACGTGTCCCGTACCGCACAGGAAAGTGAGCGTCCAGGTGGTGAAGGGGGCGAGGAGGGTAATGTGCTGCGGATGTCGCCTCAGTAGTCGTTCTGCAAACTGCATCATCACGTTCAGCCCGCCAGCCGTTTGTAACGTCGCCGCGCAGCCGATCACCGCGAGAATCGTGAGCATCACGTCAACAGGCGGCTTGCCGGGTTGCAATCCAAAGATAAAGGTTAAAATGAAAAGGCCGATGCCGCTTATCAGCCCAAGCCCCATCCCGCCAAAACGTGTTCCAACCAGCAGGCAAAGAATGATGACTATAAACTCGATGGTGATCATGAAGCTCCCTCGTCAATAATGAAATTGCCTAAATCATTTCATTTTGTGAGGGTATTGGTTGGGAGCCAGATCGGATTTGTTAAATTTCAATAAAAGCAAAGAGTTGGTAACGAATGATTAACAACCAGAGAAGGGTCTGCGGGCCGGACGACCACAGACTTCATCTGTAGACTGCACGATTAATGACGCTGGCAATTCACCAGATTCAGTAAATGTTGATCGGTTTGCTCAACACAAAGCCCTGCACATTTCGCGCTACGCACTTCATCAAGAATGGTTTTCAGCAATACACCGTCGTGCTGCTGGTCTTTTTCCATATCCTGTAAAAAATCGAGCGTAGCGCTGTCCTGAAGGAATTCTGCTTCGTCAGCGAGTTTGTTCAGCGTGGTCAAACGTGTTTCATAATCGTCGAGCGTTTTTTGGAAAAGCTCTTCAAGCGAAGAATAAGAGCCATCGGTCATATTCATGGCTTTAACCACAGGATTACCCCCGGCACTTTTCATAAAGTCGAAAACACGCATCATTTGCGTGATATTGCTTTGCGCCTGGGCGCGCAGGAAAGTGGCTGTACCGTTGAGACTGTGTTCGGTACACCAGTTGCTTAAATGGAGATACAGATTGGAGGTGTTGAATTCAAGATTCATCTGGGCGTTGAGTTTCTGAATCATTCCTGGCGTCGTCATAATAATATCCTTATTTCTGGAACCCGATCATTGATACGAGAATAGAGCTGTTCAGCATGTCCTGAATGTGATCGACTGTTCACTTTCTTTACTGACTCAAATCAGCATAGCGTCATCACCGCGCTAAGAAAATGCTTAAAGGATTAGATTTACGAACAATGACATTTTTTATTATTCCTTCACCTGTTATGAATTATCTCGACTTATATTTATCAGGGGATGAAATGTCATTTTTATTGTATTTGCCATCTATTACAGAAAGTTAGGTTGTTTATTTGTTTTGATATCATAAATACCGTGACATGTTTATTTTTGAGAGGTGGCATATATTGAGGTGGATCATTTTATATAAAATACTAAAAAGTGTGATCCAGGCACATTTTTGATTGTGCGCTTTCCATGAAGATGAAACGATGTTTTAAATTATATTGAAATGGAGGCTCCATGGCGAAAGTCGCAGTATTGTTAGCACCAGGATTTGAAGAAGCAGAAGCCATTATCACCATTGATATTCTGCGACGTATGCACATTGAGGTTGAAATGCTGGCCTGTGCAGAGTCGCGAGCGGTGGTGAGTTACCACGATATTCCTATGGTGGCAGACAGCACGCTACGGGAGCGGATGGATACCCTGTACGATGCCGTGGTACTGCCCGGCGGGCCACAGGGCAGTGTGAATCTGGCCGCCAGTCGGGACGTTATCCGTTTTATATCCATGCATGATGAAGCCGGCAAATTAATATGCCCTATTTGCTCTGCAGCGGCGCGAGTATTAGGCGGGAATGGCCTGCTCAAGGGGCGGCGCTATGTCTGCTCTGGCGATTTATGGCAATCCGTGACTGACGGCGAATATGTCGATGCCCCTGTCGTTGAAGATCAAAACCTTCTGAGCGGAAAAGGTCTTGGACATGCGTTTGATTTTGCCCTGACGCTCTCGGCACGTTTATTGGGTGATGAAACGCCGGTTCGCGATCACGCCGATCACATTTACTACGCCTGGTAAATTCTGAGCCGGACGCTATGGCGTTCGGCTTACAGGGACTTCTTAGCTGACCTTATGGATAATCTTGCTTAACCCCTTCTGATTTGTCCGACAAACCCCGTCATTTTTATGTCATTTCTCGCTGAATCTATGCACGCAATTACTGTAATTCTGCGGTGTGATGGCGCTCTCTTATGGATGATTAATTTCCCGCTAAAACTATCTCCAGCACTATCACTTATAACAGGTTTTCTCTAATGCCTTGTTTTAAGTCCGATTAAATAAAAAGTACGTCAATGTTCCCTACATAAAAGAACGCTAAAGCTGGAGATAACCATGCACAAATTTACTAAAACGCTCGCGGCCATCGGTCTGGCTGCCGTTATGTCACAATCCGCTATGGCAGAGAATTTAAAACTCGGTTTTTTGGTTAAACAGCCAGAAGAACCCTGGTTCCAGACCGAGTGGAAATTCGCGGATAAAGCCGGGAAAGATCTGGGTTTTGAAGTCATTAAAATCGCCGTACCAGATGGTGAAAAAACGTTAAATGCGATTGATAGCCTCGCGGCCAGCGGCGCAAAAGGTTTCGTGATTTGTACGCCGGATCCGAAACTCGGCTCGGCTATTGTCGCTAAAGCGAAGGGTTACGGGATGAAAGTCATTGCGGTTGACGATCAGTTCGTTACCGCAAAAGGCAAACCGATGGATACCGTTCCACTGGTGATGATGGCGGCCACCAAAATCGGGGAGCGTCAGGGCCAGGAACTCTATAAAGAGATGCAGAAACGCGGTTGGGACGTGAAAGAAACCGCCGTAATGGCGATTACGGCCGATGAGCTGGACACCGCTCGCCGCCGCACAACCGGCTCCATGGATGCGCTTAAAGCAGCAGGCTTCCCGGAAGCGCAAATCTATAAAGTGCCGACGAAATCGAACGATATCCCAGGCGCATTTGATGCCGCTAACTCCATGCTGGTTCAGCATCCTGAAGTGAAACACTGGCTGGTGCTGGGCATGAACGACAACACCGTGTTGGGCGGCGTGCGTGCAACGGAAGGGCAGGGCTTTAAAGCCCCTGATGTGATTGGTGTGGGCATTAACGGTGTTGATGCGGTGAGTGAGCTGTCGAAAGCACAGGCGACCGGTTTCTATGGCTCCCTGCTGCCAAGCCCGGATGTCCACGGCTACAAATCCAGCGAAATGCTCTACAACTGGGTGACCAAAGACGCTGAGCCACCGAAGTTTACGGAGGTCACTGACGTTGTGCTGATCACCCGTGACAACTTCAAAGAGGAACTCGCCAAAAAAGGACTGGGCGGTAAGTAATTCGTTGTGATTGCGCCCCTCATTTACGAGGGGCCAGCCGTACACTACTGGAATCACGGAGACGTTATGCAACAGTCTGACCCGTATCTCTCTTTCCGCGGCATCGGTAAAACGTTTCCCGGTGTTAATGCGCTGACCGATATCAGCTTTGACTGCTATCCGGGTCAGGTTCATGCCCTGATGGGGGAGAATGGCGCGGGAAAATCCACGCTGTTAAAAATCCTCAGCGGAAACTATTCCCCGACGACCGGAACCATCGCCATTCGTGGTGAAGAGATGGCGTTTGCGGATACCACCGCTGCGCTGAATGCCGGGGTCGCTATTATCTATCAGGAACTGCATTTGGTTCCTGAGATGACGGTAGCGGAAAATATCTATCTGGGACAACTCCCGCATAAAGGCGGTTTCGTTAATCGCTCTTTACTCAATTATGAAGCCGGGCTGCAGCTAAAACATCTGGGCCTGGATATTGATCCGCAAATCCCATTGAAATACCTGTCTATCGGTCAATGGCAGATGGTGGAGATTGCCAAGGCGCTGGCGAGAAACGCGAAAATTATCGCCTTCGATGAGCCGACAAGTTCACTCTCCGCGCGTGAAATCGAAAACCTGTTCCGCGTTATTCGTGAACTGCGCAAAGAAGGGCGCATCATTTTATATGTTTCACACCGTATGGAAGAGATCTTTGCCCTGAGCGATGCCATTACCGTTTTCAAGGATGGTCGCTACGTGCGGACCTTCACCGACATGCAGCAGGTTAATCATGATCAGCTGGTGCAGGCGATGGTCGGACGCGAGCTGGGGGATATCTATCACTGGCAACCACGGCAGTACGGCGCAGAGCGTTTGCGTCTTGAGAATGTAAAAGCGCCTGGCGTACGCACGCCAATCAGCCTGACGGTGCGCAGCGGCGAAATCGTCGGCCTGTTCGGTCTGGTGGGCGCTGGACGCAGTGAATTAATGAAAGGGCTGTTTGGCGGGACGCGCATCACGGAAGGCCAGGTCTACATCGACGGCCAGCCGGTGAATATCCAAAAACCGGCGCACGCCATTCGCGCGGGCATGATGCTGTGTCCGGAAGACCGCAAAGCCGACGGGATCATTCCGGTTCACTCGGTTCGCGACAACATTAATATTTCAGCGCGGCGTAAGTTTATTCGTGCGGGCTGCCTGATTAATGACGGCTGGGAATCCAGCAATGCGGATCACCATATCCGTTCGCTGAATATTAAAACGCCGGGCGCTGAACAGTTGATCATGAACCTCTCCGGCGGCAACCAGCAGAAGGCGATTCTCGGCCGCTGGCTGTCAGAAGAGATGAAGGTCATTTTGCTCGATGAACCGACCCGCGGCATCGACGTTGGGGCCAAACACGAGATCTATAACGTCATCTATGAACTGGCAAAACGCGGCGTGGCGGTGCTGTTTGCGTCCAGCGATCTTCCCGAAGTGCTTGGCGTTGCAGACCGCATCATCGTGATGCGTGAAGGCGATATTGCCGGCGAGTTACACCATGAACAGGCGAATGAACAACAGGCGTTGAGCCTCGCCATGCCTAAAGTCAGCCAGGCTGTCGCCTGAGTAAGGAGTTAATGATGTCCTCTGTTACTACATCGCAAACGCAGAAGTCGGCTTTCAGCCTTGGTCGCATCTGGGATCAATACGGAATGCTGGTGGTGTTTGCCGTCCTGTTTATCGGCTGTGCGATTTTTGTGCCTAACTTCGCCAGCTTCATCAATATGAAAGGCCTCGGGCTGGCGATTTCTATGTCTGGCATGGTCGCCTGCGGCATGCTTTTCTGTCTGGCCTCCGGTGATTTCGATCTGTCTGTCGCCTCGGTGATTGCCTGTGCCGGCGTGACAACGGCAGTGGTCATCAACATGACGGAAAGCCTGTGGATTGGCGTTTTTGCGGGTCTGATGCTGGGTATGCTCAGCGGGCTGGTGAACGGCTTCGTGATCGCGCGTTTAAAAATCAACGCCCTGATTACCACCCTCGCGACCATGCAGATTGTGCGCGGTCTGGCGTACATCATCTCTGACGGTAAAGCGGTGGGTATTGAAGACGAGCGATTTTTTGCGCTGGGCTACGCCAACTGGCTGGGTCTGCCCGCGCCAATCTGGCTGACGGTGGGCTGTCTGATCATTTTCGGTTTCTTGCTGAACAGAACCACTTTTGGGCGCAACACCCTGGCGATTGGTGGCAATGAAGAAGCGGCGCGTCTGGCAGGTGTTCCGGTTGTGCGTACGAAGATTATTATCTTTGTGCTTTCCGGACTGGTGTCGGCAGCGGCGGGGATTATTTTGGCTTCGCGGATGACCAGTGGACAGCCGATGACGTCGATTGGTTATGAGCTGATTGTCATCTCTGCCTGCGTTTTAGGCGGCGTATCGCTTAAAGGCGGCATCGGAAAAATCTCATATGTGGTGGCGGGTATCCTGATCCTCGGCACGGTTGAGAACGCCATGAACCTGCTGAACATCTCCCCGTTCTCTCAGTATGTGGTACGCGGCCTGATCCTACTGGCGGCGGTGATTTTCGACCGTTACAAGCAAAAAGCGAAACGCACCGTTTAAGCACTTTTCCCCTCCTAACGACCCAACTTTTAAGTCTAGTCGTCCCCCCCAACCGCTTGCCAGCTTTGCTGGTAGGCGGTTTGCGAAATGGCGAGCCCCGTCACACTGTCTATACTTACATGGCTACTGAGATGCTAACCGTTTCGACATCTCGCTAACTGTAAGGAGGACAAGGGTGGCAGACACGTTAACCATACCGCCTGTGCTGACCGGAGAGTACGCATTCTTTTTCGACCTCGACGGGACGCTGGCCGAGATCAAACCGCATCCTGACGAGGTGGTTTTACCTGCCGATATTCTCCGGATGTTGAATCAGCTATCAGAACTGAATCAGGGGGCTCTGGCATTGATATCAGGGCGCTCAATGGCCGAACTCGATGAACTTGCCCGGCCTTACCGTTTTCCGCTTGCCGGCGTGCACGGAGCGGAGCGCCGCGACATCCATGATCAATCGCATATCGTTTCTCTCCCCGAGCCGCTCGTGAAGTCACTGCATGCGAAACTCACATCTGCGCTTTCCCATTTTCCGGGGACGGAACTGGAAGCGAAAGGCATGGCCTTTGCACTGCACTATCGCGGTGCGCCAGAGCATGAGCAGGCGATAACTCAGCTTGCGGCGTCTGTCGTTGAGGCTAACGCTCAGCTGGCGATTCAGCCAGGCAAATGCGTTGTTGAGATCAAGCCAAGGGGAATCAATAAAGGCGAGGCGCTGAAGGCGTTCATGGCCGAGATGCCGTTTAAAGGGAGAACACCTGTCTTTGTCGGTGACGACCTGACCGATGAAAGCGGTTTTAGCGTCGTGAATCAGGAAAACGGGATATCGGTAAAAGTCGGGCAGGGTGAAACCTGTGCGAAATGGCGACTGGCGAATGTTGCCAGCGTCTGGCAGTGGATCGCTGAAATCGCTAACCAGCAACAAGAAGAAAAAATAGCGCATCACAACAGGAGAAAACATTATGGGTCGCTTAGTCGTAGTCTCTAACCGTATTGCGCCACCGGATGATAAAAAATCCAGCGCCGGGGGTCTGGCGGTAGGGATTTTGGGTGCCTTAAAAACAGCGGGTGGACTCTGGTTTGGCTGGAGTGGAGAAGTCGGTAACGAAGATAAGCCTTTACAGAAAGTCACACGCGGTAATATCACGTGGGCTTCGTTTAATCTCAGTGAACAAGATCATGAGGAGTATTACTCCCAGTTCTCTAACGCGGTGCTGTGGCCTGCGTTTCACTATCGCCTGGATCTGGTCAAGTTCCAGCGAGACTCCTGGGATGGCTACACGCGCGTCAATGCGCTGTTAGCGGACAAACTGCTGCCACTGATCGAAGAAGACGATATTTTGTGGATCCACGATTATCACTTGCTTCCGTTTGCCAGCGAGCTGAGAAAACGGGGTGTGAACAATCGCATCGGTTTCTTCCTGCATATTCCGTTCCCGACGCCGGAAATTTTTACCGCCATTCCACCGCATGAAGAGCTGCTGGAAGGATTGTGCGACTATGACCTGCTGGGCTTCCAGACGGAGAATGACCGTCAGGCGTTCCTCGAGAGCGTCGCGGGTAAAACGCGACAGACCACCCATCATGGAAAATCCCATCAGGCATGGGGGAAAACCTTTGATACAGAAGTGTATCCGATTGGGATTGAGCCAGACGAAATTGCCGCTGATGCCTCCGGGCCGCTGCCACCTAAACTGGCTCAGCTGAAAAATGAGCTGAAGAATGTTAAAAACATTTTCTCTGTCGAGCGACTGGATTATTCAAAAGGGTTGCCCGAGCGCTTTCAGGCTTACGAGAGGCTGCTGGAGAAGTATCCTCAGCATCACGGTAAGATTCGTTATACGCAAATTGCGCCAACGTCGCGTGGTGAAGTCCAGGCTTATCAGGACATTCGTCACCAACTCGAAACTGAAGCCGGGCGTATTAACGGACGTTATGGCCAGTTGGGCTGGACTCCTCTCTATTATCTGAATCAACACTTCGAGCGTAAAGTCCTGATGAAGGTGTTCCGCTACGCTGAGGTTGGTCTGGTGACGCCGCTGCGTGATGGGATGAATCTTGTCGCAAAAGAGTATGTGGCTGCGCAAGATCCTAAAGACCCAGGCGTGCTGGTTCTGTCGCAGTTTGCCGGGGCGGCCAATGAACTCACCTCTGCGCTGCTCGTCAATCCATACGACAGTGATGATGTGGCGAATGCGTTGGATCGCGCGCTCAAAATGCCGTTAACGGAACGCATTTCCCGGCATGCGGAGATGATGAAAGTCATCCGCGAAAACGATATTAACCACTGGCAGGAGACGTTTATCCGCGATCTCAAGCGTACAACTCCCCGTAGCGTGGAGAGCAATCTGCAAAAAAAGATTGCAACCTTCCCTAAACTCGCCTGATAGATACCCCTCGGCAAATCAATTGCCGAGGGGAACCAGCAGCACATCCACCTGGCTTGAACTGACAATCGCTTTTGCAGAGCACGCCGCGCGTGAGAAAAAACTGTGGTTATGATTCCCACATATCACCAGATCAATGCGCTGTTTGCGGCAAATATCCAGAATATGTTCATTCAGCTCACCCGTCGCAATATAGGTACGCTCGACAGGGTAATGGGCTCTATCTTCCAACTCCTGAAGAAATTGCTGCGTCTCTTCCTGCAAAAGCCCACGTATGTTTTCCAGCATCGGTGCGGCCAGCTGATTGTACATTTCCGGCTCAGCGGCGAGGGTGATAAAACTGACGCGAGCGTCGAGGGGGCGTGCTATGGAAACGGCGCGTGCGACGAGGAGATGGCTTTCGGGTGAGACCGCAACAGAGACGAGAATGTGGGAGTAACTCATTACGCACTCCTTATACTATAAGCCCACGATATCCAACACCATTACCGCTATTCTACTGAGTTCGCAAGTGGGCAATACGACACTCGTGTGACGCTTATCATAATTATTCATTAATTATTCTTATAAAACGAATAGTGGCATAACGCAGGTTGCTACGATAAATGAGGAACTTAACGGAAATCCAACAAAATTAATCATGCGCTATTGAATGGTTGTAACCTGTTATCAACCTGTTTGATATGATAACCATTCGCGATTATTTAACATTCATCAATAACTAACACGTTGTTTTTACGATAAATAATGAAATTGTTTCTATGGTAGAAATGAGCGTGAGGCACTTTATGGCTGTCTCGAAACCCCAATCGTAAATTTGTGTTCATATTGTTAATACTTATGCATGACTATTCGTGCAGTGAGAATAGAAAGGAGTCGCATTCGAACGCTTTTTGTTCAATCAACAAGTCATACTGATGGGTTTGCAGATTTTTCTGGCTAAATTTTGTGATCTATATCACACTTTTTTTAAATTCTTGGTAGGGCTGGATTGTATGTCTCAAACCTGACGAGTAGAGTTGCCGCAATTAGGAAAAATCTTAGTTATTTGTAAGAATTGATAAAGCGTGTTATCAGAATGTAACAATTACAGCACTGAGCGTTTTACTCAGCACGACCCTTAATACAACTATGCATTTAGCCTTTTCTTTATTTTTTTACCGGGGTTTTCCCGGCGACATCACGGGATGCGGTTTATCCGCATAAAAATTATAGTTGGTTATTGTGGATGGGAAAAATGCACACATCCGAAATGTTGAAACATGTCTATGACATCAATTTGTCATACTTATTACTTGCACAACGTTTGATTAGTCAAGACAAACCTTCCGCGATGTTCCGCCTTGGTATTAGTGAAGAAATGGCGACAACATTGGGTGGTTTAACGCTTCCGCAGATGGTTAAACTGGCGGAAACTAATCAACTGGTTTGCCAGTTCCGTTTCGACAGTCACCAGACCATTACGCGTCTGACTCAAGATTCTCGCGTTGACGATCTGCAACAGATCCATACCGGTATTCTGCTTTCAACGCGTCTCCTCACTGAAGTCAGCCAGACTGACGAAGTGGCCCGGAAGAAAAGGGCTTAACGATGAGCGAAAAAAGCATTGTTCAGGAAGCACGCGACATTCAGTTGGCAATGGAACTGATCACGCTGGGTGCCCGCTTGCAAATGCTGGAAAGCGAAACTCAATTGAGTCGCGGTCGTCTTATCAAGTTGTATAAAGAATTACGTGGCAGCCCGCCGCCAAAAGGCATGCTGCCATTTTCAACCGATTGGTTTATGACCTGGGAGCAAAACATCCATGCATCGATGTTTTGCAATGCCTGGCAATATCTTCTTAAAACGGGTTTATGCACTGGCGTAGACGCCGTTATCAAAGCGTACAAACTTTATCTTGAGCAATGTCCGCAGCCTGAAGAAGGCCCGTTGCTTGCGCTGACCCGAGCCTGGACTTTGGTGCGCTTTGTTGAAAGCGGCCTGTTGCAATTGTCGCGCTGTAACTGCTGTGACGGCAACTTTATTACCCACGCTCATCAGCCTGTAGGTAGCTTTGCCTGCAGTTTATGCCAGCCGCCATCACGTGCGGTAAAAAGACGTAAACTTTCCCCGCAATCTGCCGATAGTAATCCACAACTGCTGGATGAACAGATCGAACAAGCTGTTTAACCCGAACGTAGGGGCAAGATTCCAGCAGCGGTAAGAAATTACCGCTGCTTTTTTTTACCCCGCATTCCGGTCAATCATTCGAACTGAGCATCTTGCCATAGTCACTAGCTGAAGGATGATGTCGTGCTTATCGTATTAGGTTACCTGGTAGTTCTCGGTACAGTTTTCGGCGGTTACATGATGACCGGCGGACACCTTGGAGCACTCTATCAACCCGCTGAGCTGATTATTATCGGCGGCGCAGGCATAGGTGCATTCATCGTTGGCAACAACGGTAAATCCATTAAGGGCACGCTTAAGGCGCTCCCATTACTTTTTCGTCGTTCGAAATACACCAAAAGCATGTACATGGATCTGCTCGCGCTGCTCTATCGCCTGATGGCGAAGTCGCGTCAGCAGGGCATGTTCTCGCTGGAAAGGGATATCGAGAACCCGAAAGAGAGCGAAATTTTCGCCAGCTATCCACGTATTCTCGCTGATGCGATGATGCTGGATTTTATCGTCGACTACTTACGTCTCATCATCAGCGGCAACATGAATACCTTCGAAATCGAAGCGCTGATGGACGAAGAGATCGAAACCCACGAGAGCGAATCCGAAGTGCCGGCCGCTGCGCTGGCTATGGTCGGCGACTCCTTACCGGCATTCGGTATCGTTGCGGCGGTCATGGGTGTGGTTCACGCGCTGGCGTCAGCAGACCGTCCGGCGGCGGAGTTGGGTGCATTGATTGCCCACGCGATGGTGGGTACGTTCGTCGGTATTCTTCTGGCGTATGGTTTTATCTCTCCACTGTCGAGTGTGTTACGTCAGAAGAGCGCGGAAACAACGAAGATGATGCAGTGCGTGAAAATCACGTTGCTGTCGAACCTGAACGGCTACGCACCGCCAATCGCGGTGGAATTTGGGCGTAAAACCCTTTACTCCAGCGAGCGTCCTTCGTTTATCGAGCTGGAAGAACACGTACGTGCGGTGAAAAACCCAAACCAACAGACGACCACTGAGGACGCATGAAAAATCAGTCCCATCCCATCGTCATAGTAAAAAAGCGCAAACACAAAGGTCACGGGCACGGTTCCCATGGCTCGTGGAAAATCGCGTATGCGGACTTTATGACCGCGATGATGGCGTTTTTCCTTGTGATGTGGCTGGTGTCGATCTCAAGCCCCAAGGAGCTGATACAGATTGCGGAATATTTCAGAACCCCGCTGGCGACAGCCATTACGGGTGGGCCGCGAGTCTCTAACAGCGACAGCCCAATTCCTGGCGGTGGTGATGATTTCACCCAACAGAAGGGTGAAGTCAAAAAAGAACCGAATATTGATGAGCTGAAAAAGCGTATGGAACAAGCGCGCCTCAAAAAATTACGTGGCGACCTTGACCAGTTGATCGAGGCCGACCCGAAACTGCGCGCGCTGCGTCCACATCTGAAAATCGATCTGGTGCAGGAAGGGTTACGCATCCAGATTATTGATAGCCAGAACCGCCCAATGTTCAAAACAGGTAGCGCGGAAGTCGAATATTACATGCGCGATATTTTGCGCGGTATTGCGCCTGTGCTGAACGGTATTCCTAATCACATCAGTCTTTCTGGCCATACGGATGATTTTCCGTATGCCAACGGTGAAAAGGGATACAGCAACTGGGAACTCTCAGCCGATCGTGCCAACGCCTCGCGTCGCGAGCTGGTGGCAGGTGGGCTTGATGAAGGCAAAGTTCTGCGCGTAGTCGGCATGTCATCCAGTATGCGTGTGACCGACCGCGGGCCGGAAGATGCCGTCAACCGTCGTATTAGTCTTTTGGTACTCAATCAGCAGGCGGAGCAGAGCATTCTGCACGAAAACGCCGATAGCCAGAATGAGTCACTGGACGATTTAAAACAGCCAGGGGCAGTTCCTTCGGCTGCCGTTCCAACATCGCCACAAGCCAATCCGAGGTGATAGCGTGAGCATGGATATTAGCGATTTTTACCAGACGTTTTTTGATGAAGCCGACGAGTTGTTGGCTGATATGGAGCAGCATCTCCTGAATTTGGTGCCTGAGGCCCCGGATTCAGAACAGCTGAATGCCATATTCCGTGCGGCACATTCTATTAAAGGTGGCGCCGGAACCTTTGGTTTTACCATTTTGCAGGAAACTACCCATTTAATGGAAAACCTGCTGGATGAGGCTCGTCGCGGTGAGATGCAGCTCAACACCGACATTATTAACCTGTTTTTGGAAACCAAAGATATTATGCAGGAACAGCTTGATGCCTATAAAAGCTCGACAGAGCCGGACGCTGCCAGCTTTGAATATATCTGCAACGCGCTGCGTCAGTTAGCATTGGAAGCGAAAGGCCAGGCGGCAACGCCAGCCGTTAGCGCGGCAAAATTAAGCGTTGTGGATGCGCTGGCGTCAGACGACGCGGCAGCCCCTGTCGCGGAAGATAAACTCCGCGTCGTGCTCTCTCGACTGAAAGAAAGCGAAGTCAATTTGCTCGAAGACGAGCTGGGTAATCTGGCGACGCTGAGCAACGTGGTAAAAGGCAAAGACAGCCTGGCAGCCACCATCGACGGCGGTATCGGTCAGGATGACATCGTGGCGGTTCTCTGCTTCGTTATCGAAGCCGATCAAATTGCTTTCGAAATGGAATCTGCCGCCGTTGAAGCGCCTGCTGAAATCGACGCTGAACCTGAATTCACAGCACCTGCGGTTGTTGCCCCTACGACGGCTCTGAAAGCGGTGCCAAATGATGCTGCGGCTCCAAATCGCGCTGAGCGTGAAAAACCGGCAGCCCGCACGAGTGAATCGACCAGCATCCGCGTCGCGGTAGAAAAGGTCGATCAGCTGATCAACCTGGTCGGTGAGCTGGTGATCACCCAATCCATGCTGGCACAGCGTTCTAACGAACTGGACCCGGTGACGCATGGTGATTTGATTACCAGTATGGGTCAGTTACAACGTAACGCCCGCGATTTGCAGGAATCGGTGATGTCCATCCGTATGATGCCGATGGAATATGTATTCAGCCGCTTCCCGCGTCTGGTTCGCGATCTGGCCAGCAAGCTGGGTAAACAAATCGACCTGACGCAAATCGGGAGCTCTACTGAGCTGGATAAGAGCCTGATTGAACGCATTATCGATCCGTTAACGCACCTTGTGCGTAACAGCCTTGACCACGGTATCGAATCACCGGAAAACCGTATTGCGGCGGGTAAATCCCCGGTCGGTAACCTGACGCTGTCTGCTGAACATCAGGGCGGCAACATTTGCATCGAAGTGATTGATGACGGTGCGGGTCTGAATCGTGAACGTATCCTGGCGAAAGCCATGTCGCAGGGGATGGCCGTTAACGAAAACATGACCGACGAAGAAGTGGGCATGCTGATCTTCGCGCCTGGCTTCTCGACTGCCGAGCAGGTCACTGACGTATCGGGCCGTGGTGTGGGTATGGACGTGGTGAAACGTAACATCCAGGAAATGGGTGGTCACGTTGAAATCAAATCCAAACAAGGTTCAGGCACGACGATTCGTATTCTGCTGCCGCTGACGCTGGCTATCCTCGACGGAATGTCGGTGAAAGTGGCCGGTGAAGTCTTTATCCTGCCGCTGAACGCGGTCATGGAATCCTTGCAGCCGAGTGATGAAGATTTGCATCCGCTGGCCGGTGGTGAGCGCGTACTGGAAGTGCGTGGCGAATATCTGCCGCTGGTGGAACTGTGGAAAGTGTTTGAGGTTGACGGTGCGAAAACCGAAGCCACTCAGGGCATCGTGGTGATTCTGCAGAGTGCAGGCCGTCGCTATGCGCTGCTGGTCGATCAGTTAATTGGTCAGCACCAGGTGGTGGTAAAAAACCTCGAAAGCAACTACCGCAAAGTGCCGGGAATTTCAGCTGCCACCATCCTTGGCGATGGCAGCGTCGCACTGATCGTCGATGTGTCGGCGCTTCAGGGATTAAATCGTGAACAACGTGTGGCGTACACAGCCGCCTGATTAGTAAAGAAGGTAAAAACATGACCGGTATGAGTAATGTAACGAAACTGGCAGGCGAGCCATCAGGGCAAGAATTTCTGGTTTTCACTTTAGGCGATGAAGAGTACGGCATCGATATTCTTAAAGTGCAGGAGATTCGCGGCTACGATCAGGTGACTCGCATTGCCAACACCCCTGCGTTTATCAAAGGTGTGACAAACCTGCGTGGCGTCATTGTCCCTATCGTCGATCTGCGCGTGAAGTTCAGCCAGGGCGACGTGGAGTACAACGAGAATACCGTGGTGATCGTCCTGAACTTGGGTCAGCGCGTGGTGGGCATTGTGGTTGACGGTGTTTCTGATGTGCTGTCCCTGGCCGCAGACCAGATTCGCCCGGCACCTGAATTTGCCGTCACGCTGTCGACAGAATACCTGACTGGTCTGGGTGCGCTCGGTGACCGTATGTTAATTCTGGTGAACATCGAGAAGCTGTTGAACAGCGATGAGATGGCCTTGCTGGATATCGCAGCGAATCACGTAGCATAAATTTGGTTAGTTGAATGATGTTTGGGGACGTAGTGGAATGTTTCCGTTCACTACGATTTCTCCGCCACATGAACGATCCGCTGCGGTGAACGTGTTAAG
>NZ_JBVYHQ010000004.1:0-340206 GCF_056032945.1 Lelliottia sp. RD5
TAAAGCCCTGAGCTAACGCTCAGGGCTTTTTTATTGCCTGTCGTTTGAGGTTTTTCATCATTAAAATCTCGGTTGTTAATCTCAGCAACCAGGTTTACTCGGCACGTTCAGTACCGAGTGGGAATATTAACCACCTCTACATCCCTATCATTCCTGTGGCAGTTGTTTTACATGCTCACTCAAAAAGTCGATAAATGCCCGAATACGGGTACTGACCGCTCGGTCACTGTAATATACCGCACTGAATGGCATCTCAACCGGCAGGCGCTTGTCTGCCAATATCTCAATAAGATCACCCCTCTCTAACTCTTTGTTAATCATGTAGTCTGATAGACAAGCAATACCGTTGCCGCTAAGGCAAAGCTGTTTTAAGGTCTCACCGCTATTAGAGGACAAACCGCTGATAATCTCATGCAGTTGTCCGTCGCTACCGGCGATAGGCCAGGTATTCAGCGATACAGGCTCAGTAAAGCCCAGACATATATGCTGGTTGAGGTCGTCCACGTTAGTAGGATTCCCGTAACGGGCAAGATAGCTAGGTGAGGCGATCATTTTTCGGTAGCTAGTAAACAGAGGCCGTGCACGCAGGCTTGAGTCAGTCAGCGTACCGGCGCGAATCGCTACATCTACTTTACGCTCAATCAAATTTATAAACGTCTCAGACGAAACTAGCGACAGCGATACTTCCGGGTAGCGCTCACGGAAAGGTTTTACCAGCGGCAGCAAAAAGTGCAAGACGACAGGCGTAGCGGCATCGATTCTTAGTAGTCCTCGAGGTGTGCTCCTGGTTTCAATGATTTCTGTTTCTGCGGCGGCCATCTCCTGCAAGATGGATTGAACGCGACGAAAATATCGCTCACCTTCCTCCGTTAGGCTCAGCTGTCGTGTAGTGCGATTTAATAAACTCACCCCAAGTTTCATTTCCAGTTTTTTTACCGATCGACTAATGGCCGAATTAGCCTGCCTCAGCTGCACCGCAGCCCTACTGAAACTCCCGCTTTCTACCACCGCCACAAAGATAACCAGCTCTTCTGACGTTGCTTTCATTGTTGCATCATCCGCAAAATTCCATTGTCGTTATGACTATTTTTGATAGTAATACACGCATGTACGCTCCATGTCATCATGATCCTTATCCTTCACTGCAACCCCTGATAATGAGTCACGTGCAAATGAAGATCCCTGTTAAAACTAAGCAGTAAATGTCCCGTATAGATGAGCTCTAGTAAGCGCTTGCTTACAAATCAGAAACAGGTTTATCAGTAATTGCGTTGAAAGTGTGAGCTAAAATCCCTATAACAGTAGAACCCGCACGTATTTCGGACGGGTTCATGTAATAGAGGCCGTTTCTAAAAGTGCGAAAAAATACCTATGCTATGCGCTATATCGCCGGACAACCTGCGGAGAGAATTTTGCCTCCGGGATCCTTTGCGAGCATTGGTCAGGCGTTACCTGCTGGTGCGCCATTAAGCAGCGATGAAAAAATCCGTGTACTGGTATGGAACATTTTTAAGCAGCAGCGTGCCGAATGGTTATCAGTCCTCAAGAATTTTGGGAAAGATGCGCACCTGGTCTTATTACAAGAGGCGCAAACTACACCTGAATTAGTTCGGTTTGCGACAACCAACTATCTGGCCGCCGATCAGGTTCCCGCATTTGTCCTGCCTCAGCATCCCTCAGGCGTCATGACACTCTCGGCTGCACATCCTGTCTATTGTTGTCCACTGCGTGAACGTGAGCCCATCTTACGTCTGGCTAAATCGGCGCTGGTCACGGTCTATCCTTTGCCGGATACCCGTTTACTGATGGTCGTAAATATTCATGCTGTGAATTTTAGTCTGGGCGTGGATGTTTACAGTAAACAGTTACTTCCTATTGGCGATCAGATAGCGCACCACAGCGGACCGATTATTATGGCGGGAGATTTCAATGCCTGGAGCCGACCGCGGATGAACGCCCTTTATCGCTTTGCGCGTGAAATGTCATTGCGCGAAGTTCGCTTTACCGATGATCAGCGCCGTAAAGCGTTTGGTCGTCCACTTGATTTTGTTTTCTATCGAGGCCTGAACGTGCACGAAGCTTCCGTGTTGGTCACGCGTGCCTCCGATCACAATCCTCTACTCGTTGAATTCAGTCCCGGCAAACCTGATAAGTAATGGTGAGTCAGGTCTGCCGTCGGGCAGGCCTACGGAGGTGCTGCCCTTTATTTTTCAATCAAAAAGGACAGTACGATGACAACACAATCCCATCATGACAATGTAGAAAAACAGTTTGGCTCGCAGGCAAATGCCTATCTGACCAGCGCCGTACACGCATCCGGCAACGATCTGCTGCGCCTCGGCGAACGTCTGGCGGCATTTCCCCAGGCGTATGTTCTCGATTTAGGTTGCGGGGCAGGGCACGCCAGCTTTGTTGCGGCGCAACAGGTTGCGAACGTGACAGCATATGACTTATCCAGCCAAATGCTTGAGGTGGTCAGCCAGGCGGCAAGAGACAAAGAGCTGAATAACATAACGACGCAGCAGGGCTATGCCGAATCGCTGCCTTTTGCCGATGAGTCATTCGATATTGTCATCAGCCGTTATTCTGCTCACCACTGGCATGATGTCGGTCTGGCGTTACGCGAGATCAAACGCGTGCTGAAGCCTGGCGGTATTTTTATCATCATGGATATTATGTCCCCGGGACACCCGGTACGTGACGTTTGGCTCCAGACTGTTGAAGCCTTGCGTGACACCTCGCACGTACGCAACTATTCCAGCGGCGAATGGTTTTCAATGATGACAGATGCTGGATTAATTTCACGATCGTTCATCACCGACCGCTTGCCCCTTGAGTTCACCTCCTGGATTGCGCGTATGCGCACACCTGAGGCGTTAAGCCATGCGATTAGGTTGTATCAGGATAGTGCTTCTGCGGACGTGAGAGCGTACTTTGAGGTGCAGGAGGATGGCTCGTTTACCAGCGATACGATCCTGGCCGAAGCGCAAAAAGCGGGATAAACAAAAAAGGCACCGGGGGAATCGGTGCCTTTTCATTAAGGATTGTACTATCAGGAATCTGGCGTTGTGCTGTTTTTAACAAACAGCGTCAACTGATCGCCTGGTTGCAGATTGCCGGTATCATCGTTCCAGCGCATCACATCTTTGATGTTCACGCCGTGAGTCTTCGCGATACTGGACAGCGAATCGCCTTTGCGTACACGATAGGTAATGCTATCGCTGTTGCGGGCGAGACGTTGTGCACTGCTGCCTGCACCAACCGTCAGATTCTGGCCGATTTTCAGATTTGAACCGCGCAGATTATTCCACTGCTGCAGATCTTTTGCACTCACGCCGAGACGTGATGCGATCCCTGAAAGCGTATCGCCAGAGCGAACCTTGTAGCTACGACTCGTCACAGAGGAAACGTCAGCAATCAGCGTAGACTGAACCGCTGCAATTTCACCCGAAGCCAAAGACTCTCGCAACTGTTCAGCATGCTTCTGCGGAACCATCACATACTGTGGACCACTTGCCCCCAGCGTAGAACCTTTAACTCCTGCATTGAAGGTCTTCAGCTTGCTTACCGACATTCCCGTCATGTCAGCAACCTGTTTCATATCAACCGGGCTACTGAGGCGAACACGAGCCAGCGCACGACTTTCGTCTGTCGTTGGCAACTGTACGCCATAACGTTTGCTGTTTTTGAGTATGTCGCTCAATGCCAGCATTTTCGGTACGTAAAGCTTGGTTTCCTGAGGCAGTGAGAGAGACCAAAAATCGGTGGGTTTACCCCGAGATTTGTTTGCTTTCATTGCTTTCAGTACACGCCCTTCACCGCTGTTATACGCGGCGACAGTTAACAACCAGTCACCGTCAAACATCTTATTCAGACGCTGCATCATGTCGAGAGCGGCAGTCGTTGAAGCGACAACATCACGACGCGCATCGTAGCTGCGGGTCTGTTTCAATCCATAATTGCGCCCAGTGCTCGGAATGATCTGCCAAATGCCTGCGGCATTGGCGCCAGACGTCGCGTGCGGGTCAAAAGCGCTCTCCACTATGGGTAGTAGTACCAGTTCCATAGGCATGTTACGTTTCTTAACTTGCCCTGCTATCCAGTACATATACGGCTCTGCCCGTAAAGTTACATCGTGGAGATAGCTCTTATTTCTCAAATACTTCTGTTTCTGATCGCGAATCCGGTTGTTTTCCGGAATTCCCATCTTCAGCTCGTCGCTAATAGAGGCCCACAAGTCCTGATCCTGCGCAAATGATGTCCCATCGTCCATCCATCGCGCCTGACTTGTAAACTTCCCTGCTTCCCCTTGACCAGCTGCAGAAAGGCTCTGTGCGTGCTGCTGAACGTTACCAGTATTCTGAGAAGACTGGCACCCAGCAAGCAGGACAGAGGCGAGTAATATCGCTTTTGCCTTCATGTGTGTGTCAATAGTTGCTTAAAAGACGAGCGATAATAACGGCGAAATTTTGAAAAGGCAACCCGCAATTGTCAGAAGTTATCTTTCTTTGACCGTAACCATGCAAAACGTTGTTCAGGTTGTTGCAATTTTGTTTCTTGGTTAATTTTATTAATTAAATCAATATCATCAGTTCTTAAAAATAAATTTATTTGCCGCTCATTTTTGAGAATTACGGGGAGTGTATTTAGTTTTTTTGCCCGTAACTCCTTCACTTTGTGGTAATAATCTTGAATCGCAGGATCCTCAGGAAGGATGCTCAGCGCAAACTTCATGTTTGCTAATGTATACTCATGAGCGCAACAAATGATGGTTTCTTCAGGGAGTGCGTTAATCTTTTGGAAAGACTGATACATTTGCTCCGGCGTCCCTTCGAAAAGCCGTCCACAACCGCCAGAAAACATCGTGTCTCCACAAAAAAGATAAGGGAAACTGTAGAAACAAATGTGTCCTGAAGTGTGACCCGGTGTAGCAAATACAGAAAATTCCCACTCCAGTATGAGGACGTTTTGCCCCTCTTCGACTATGCGTGTGGTTCCCTTATTTTGCGTCTCCTTCGGTCCGTATACCTCAAGATGAGGGAATTTTTCGCGCAGGGCAGGAACGCCGCCAACATGATCGTTATGATGATGAGTCAGTAAAATGGCCTCAGGCTGCCAGCCATTTTCTTCTATCGCTTTCATGACTGGAGCCGCTTCACCAGGATCGACAATGATGCAGCGATCCTTATCGTCCGCTAAAACCCAGATGTAGTTGTCCTGAAATGCGGGAATACTGATAAGATTCATAAATTACCTCTCATAACCTAGCGAGTGTTTTGATGAAGCCGGCAAGGATACCTCAGATTGTCTCTGCACCAGAACATTGGGCGGAATTGCCTAAGGGTGAATATTTTCGCGACGCGCTTGAGCGTCAGCTCAAACCCTGGCTCGCAAAAATGTACGGCTTTCACCTTCTCAAGATTGGCAATCTCAGCGCGGAAATCAATACCGAAAGCTGCGCTATCTCCCATCAGGTGAATGTGTCGCTCGCCGGGCAACCCATTCAGGTAAAGGCCGATCCGCTGCATTTACCGTTTGCTGAAAAATCCGTTGATGCCTGCCTGCTGGCAAATACCCTGCCGTGGTGTAGCGATCCGCATCGTCTTTTGCGAGAGGCCGACCGCGTATTAATTGATGATGGTTGGCTAATATTGAGTGGTTTTAACCCGATGAGCCTGATGGGACTACGCAAACTGGTCCCCGTCTTACGTCGAAAAGCACCCTACAACAGCCGGATGTTTACGTTCACGCGACAGCTTGACTGGCTCTCGTTACTGAATTTTGAAGTGATGCATTATAGCGGTTTTCAGGTGTTACCCTGGACGCAGCAGGGAGGGAAAATGCTGACAACGCACTTTCCGGCGCTGGGCTGCATGCAGCTTATTGTCGCGCGTAAGCGGACCATTCCCCTTACGCTTAATCCGATGAAACAGAGCAAAGCGAAATCCCGGATTCGCCAGGCCGTGGGCGCGACGCGACAGTTTCGCAAACCGTAATCAGGAACCCGACTGATAACCCACGTCTTCGTGAATGGGATTCATCGCTGCCGCGCGCGCAAGCTCGTCGCAACGTTCGTTTTCGGGGTGCCCCGCGTGGCCTTTTACCCATTCCCATTTAATGGTGTGATGGCTTAATGCCGCATCCAGACGTTTCCAGAGATCCACATTTTTGACCGGTTTTTTATCTGCAGTTTTCCACCCGCGCTTTTTCCAGTTATGAATCCACTGCGTAATTCCCTGACGAACGTATTGGCTGTCGGTGCTGATGACCACATCGCAATCTTCTTTTAACGCTTCCAGCGCGACGATGGCCGCCATCAGCTCCATGCGATTATTGGTGGTCAGGTGATAACCTTCATTAAAGGTTTTTTCGTGTCCGCGATAACGCAAAATAGCACCGTAGCCGCCAGGGCCCGGATTGCCGAGGCAAGATCCATCGGTGAAAATTTCTACCTGCTTAGTCATCTCTGGTAGACTTCCTGTATTTGAAACGATCAGTAAAACGACGAGTCTGACATAAATGACTGATATGAGCACTGCAATTACACGACAGATCGTTCTCGATACTGAAACCACCGGTATGAATCAGATTGGCGCGCACTACGAAGGGCATAAGATCATTGAGATCGGTGCCGTTGAGGTGATTAACCGTCGTCTGACTGGCAGAAATTTCCATGTTTATCTCAAGCCCGATCGGCTGGTAGATCCAGAAGCGTTTGGCGTTCACGGTATTGCCGATGAATTCTTGTTAGACAAACCCACGTTTGCGGACGTAGCGGATGAGTTTATCGAGTACATCAATGGGGCAGAACTTGTTATCCATAACGCCTCGTTCGATATCGGCTTTATGGATTATGAATTCAGCAAGCTAAACCGTAACATTCCGAAAACAAACACCTTCTGCAAGGTGACCGACAGCCTGGCGCTGGCGAGAAAAATGTTTCCGGGCAAACGTAATAGCCTTGATGCGCTCTGCTCGCGTTATGAAATAGACAACAGCAAACGAACGCTGCACGGCGCATTGCTCGATGCCCAGATTCTGGCTGACGTCTACTTGCTCATGACCGGCGGCCAGACGTCGATGGCTTTCAGCACTGAAAGCGATTCTCAGCAGCAGGCCAATGGCGGAATTCAACGCGTTGTACGACAAGACAGCCGACTGCGCGTTATTTTAGCCAGTGAAGAAGAGCTGGCAGCACATGAGTCGCGTCTCGATATCGTCCAGAAGAAAGGCGGAAGCTGCCTCTGGCGGACATAAATCCGGTTTAACGCGTGTAAACTCCCCGCACGGGCGATTTTTGCAGCAACTGATTCAAATGTTGAGAAAAAGCGTTGACGGGATCGAAGGCAAACCGTAATATTCGCCTCGTTCCCAAGGGAACAATGCGGAGCGGTAGTTCAGTCGGTTAGAATACCTGCCTGTCACGCAGGGGGTCGCGGGTTCGAGTCCCGTCCGTTCCGCCACTATTTAAGGCCATGCTGTTAATCAGCATGGCCTTTTTACTATTTATGTTTTTTGATATGTCATCCAGTATGGTCTTATCCTCCGACTCACACTGTCGGGCATGTGGATACATCGAACGGATTGCCATCTGATATTGGCTTCGCCCTGCTACCAGCTTCCGTGATGATGTCGGGCGATGATGTTATTTAGTTTACCCACGAGTACCAGTCGTTTAAGTGTTGTATGAGCAGTTCACTTCTTAGAATATTTGCTTGCAAACATCTCATCCTCGTAACAATTACAGTGCTTATTATCATCGATATCGTCGCCTAAAAGACGAGTTATATCGGTGCAATTGTTAGGAATAGGCTGACCATCCAGGTCTGCAAAACGTTTACTCTTACTCTGGCATCCCCAGTTAAGCCCAAATCCCCATTGGTTGTGTTTTGCCAGCTCATTTACGAAGATCTGTTAGGTTGTTACTTTTGTTGCCGTGCCTCAGACCTTTGAAGGCGGAAATTAGCCCCCCCCCCCCCGCTAAAACACCTTGTTGTTATTCAGATGCAGTTGCTCAAAGGGGCTGAGAATATTCGCTTCCCTGGCCTCAGGAATATCGTCCTTTTCCAGACGGTTGAACCAGTGGTCGCGAGTAGCAGTATCCATCAGACTGAGCATTCCAGGCTTTTGCATTAAATCTCGGCAGATCCCACGATCGAGATTGCGGGTATAGTTTTCATCGCCGTTTCTGATTTCTCCATCAGCCAGCAGCTAAAGCGAAAATTCTGCTTATAGTCCAGCCCAAGGCGCTTTTGCAGTTTATGATGTGGGTCAGCGTCGAGATATCGGTGAGCTTCTGGATTTGCTTCAATCTTCATCAGTACGGCATCACGTTCGGCAACAATGCGTTAATGCTGATGGAGCAAATTACTTCGGAATGATCGGTTAAAAAATATCGGCTTAGATATGTACCATTTCTGTCTTTTTACTTTTTAAAAAGCATCAGCCGGATAAGATCTGATATTTATGCGTAATTGATGGTACGCGGGTCACTCTGTGCCAGCCTTATGTACCTGTTCAGGGGCGGGTAATCAGGCTGCTGAGTCCATCGCTCCAGCGATGATATTACCCTGCCGTCACTTACGGTATGGGGTGAGTAATGTTGGCTGGAAGATTGCCAGTCGAAGATGGCAAAGTCAGAAAGCAAGCACTTCGCCTGAAGCACGCCGGTGCAAGAGTTATTCAAGCATTAGATTTGGCAATACATCATCGCAATGATGAACGGCCGTGGCTTACCGATGGTGCCAGTAAAATAGTAAAAGATTTTGGGCCAGACAGGATATCTACCACCTAGCCACAAATACAAAACAAGTGCCAGGTATCTATTAATCATATTTGACATGATATAAATTTAACCCCATGGAGATCTTGGTAAAGATAAAAAAGGATTTTGGCATTAATATTGTATTCGAAAAGAATAAGGCACTGCTTGAGGTCTATTTAAATATCAAAACTCAGTCCTACTTCAGTTAGAATGAAATGCATGATGTTAAAGGTGATTATTGCCTTGGTGAAGTTGGATTATCGGTAATGTTTATTGCTATAAATGGGAGTTTATCTCGACGAGGTGAGCGTCGAAGGAAACTTTTAGTCCCCTTCGATACTTTTTCAAAATATTTATATTACAACTTACGATTTAGTATTCAGTTCATTACCTTTAAAGGTGTTGTTGATTTTAGATGAGTGCCATTAATTTTTTTGTTATATTATATAATATGTTGGTTGTGGTGTCTGCTGACCAGATTCTTTTTCTGTGAAACTAGTTCCACTGTAAAAATGGCAATCGAGACAGTGGCCGCAATAATACACCAATAACAATACCGAAAATCTACGGAAGGTACAGAGAGAAATAAACTAGCAAAATATCCTAAAGACGATAAGTTAAGAGCGGCAATTTGCAATCTGGCTGTTCGGCTATTAACAAGTAAAGACGCAGGAATCAATGTTAAAGAAATTAGTAACCACAGATACGGTTTAAAAAACTCACTCAAAATAGTATCTTGTGATCCTAAAACATATGTCTCTAGTTTATTTACTAATTCTGGTCTTTCGACAACGAGATGGTAGATGTTTTTATTAATACCTGGCAGCCAAGTTGTAACAGGTTCCATAAATGGACTGCGTAAAAAATAAAGAAATGCCGTAATTTTAATGTTTACATAGGTTAATGGGTGCTCAATAACTGTAGTTAACCATAATTTGTGAACATCTTCTACAGGCATACCTACAACTAAAATACCATTTTTATCATAACCTTTATCAATGAAGCACAATGCTCTTTCATAAAGAATTGGATACGATGAACATTTCTGCAAATCTTCTTTTTTAACGTTCAAGAGGATTTCTTGATTAGTATCCAATGAAATTCTTGCAATATCATCCCCCATTAACAAGATTTCATAATGTTTCTTTTCTGCATGGATAATATGATATGTGAAAAATTTAATGCAAAAGAAAGAAATAACAACAATGACGCATGTTATCATTCCGCAGCGTAAGTAAGATGTGCGTGGAAATAAATAATATATTCCCATAAAGACAACTGGCACAATTCCCAAAATTGCGTTGTAACGTACTGCAAAGGCATATAATATAAATGGAATTGACAGTAGGGCAATCTTCCTATTTCCTCGTGAATTCAGCAATAAAGACGTGCCAAGAAGAAGTGAAAATGCCATACCTATATCCTTCCATAACACACCCACGAAATTTATCACCCATGGCATTATGAAAAGCAGCACTAAAATATAGCTTGAAAACTTGCTGTTAATATTGTCTTGCCAAAAATAAATCCCCAACGCTAATAGCATCAGATGAAAAAAAAGTAATGATTGAGGGCCTGGGATAATATACATCAAATAATGCCACAGATAAGACATTATTGCTGGATGATTATCTGGATATTCTCCAGCCATCGCACTGCCATATTGTAAAAAAGAATCTGAAGACATGTATCCTGGAGCGAAAAAGTACCAAGAAACTACAAAAATAAAAACTATCGGCATTACTTTGTGAAAAGTATCTCTATTCAGTGCCATAATATCTATCACTCTACAATCTCGTCTAATTATGCTAATGACGTTAAAATAACACCTATAAGAATCATTATCACACCGATGCAATAAGTAATATTAAATCTTTCGCCAAAGAGAAAATAGCTTGCTAACGGCACAAATACAAATGCAAGCGCCATCAATGGATAGACTTTTCCCAATTGAGTACGCTGTAGAACCCATACCCAGGCTAGAGACGTAACGCCATATAATACAATGGCAGAAAATAACGCACTCATCGGCTTTAAAGACAGCAGCGTACCTGAAGTAGTGAATAAATTTGCACTTAATTTAAACAGAATCTGGCCGACAGCCAGTCCGAACACACATAGTAATGCAACAATATAACTTGCCATATAGTTATTTCCTTACCGTTGCATGAAATGCGTAAAACAAATTCAAATCCACTGAAGGAAGGGGGACTGGCCACCATGCTTCTTTGCATTCAGGGAAATAATGCTTAAGAATAGCAATGAGGTTAATACACGAATTGACATGCTCTCGTGCCATAATATAATCATATGCAATCCCAGCAGCATAGGCGTGTTTACGTGGGCCGAGCATACGTCCAATACGCCATGCTACACCGGGATCTGTTGGCAATAAAATGGATAAAACCCCGCCATCTTTTATCACCCTCCGCCACTCTTTGAGCGCGAGATGTGGTTGATATATATGTTCCAATACATGTGCTGCAATCACTCGGTCAAAGCTATTGTCAGGATGGTTAATTGATTCGCCAGTTTGGACTTCGAAAATAAACTTGTCTTTGAGCGAAGTGTTAATTTTATTTTTGGCTACTTCAAGTGTCTTTGCATCTTGATCGCTAATTACATAATGATCAAAATTATGTCGCAGAAATTGCGTGTGTTCACCAGTGCCTGCACCAATTTCAAGTACTTTAGGGAAATAGTTAGCTTGCGAAAATGGGCGTTCCAATAGCCGGTGACTGGCATGCATAACTTTCGCCTGAAGCGAACTGGAATAGTTTGCATTGTCATACAAAGCGTGAAAATTATTACGCCATTCAAGCCAGGCTTTGTCTTCATCTTGCATTTTTCTCTCCCATAATTTTACGGATCTGATTGTTTCTCACCTTAGAAAGATGGAACGCTTTTTTAGGAACTGAACTTATATCGTAATTTAAAAAAGCCAGAATAAATTGCACGCCCAAAATAACAGGCAAGCCTGCGAGCATGACAGTTCCCGCTGAGGCGGTAAGATTCTGGGTTACAGATTCTCCCCATTCTTCAAACCCAAACGCGACACCAAAAATAAGCATGAGCATTCCCAGAGGTAACTCAATAGAGGCAATTGATAACCCTCTTAAATAATAATTGTAAAATATACGCTTAAACATATTTCGTGAGTTTTTATATAAGAATTCACCAAGTACATGATTGATTTTTAAATTACTTATTTCAGTTCCATATTTTGATTGCATCGGTATATCGACGACGACAGCACGCAATGTATTCAATCTAAATAACATATCTGATTCAAAAAAATATCGGCGGCTGATTTTTTCAAGTGGTAAGTGCCTTAATAGTTCAGTGTGTATTGCGGTATATCCATTCGTCGGATCAAAAATATCCCAATACCCTGAAGACATTTTATTCATAAAAGACAATACTGCATTGCCAAAAAGTCTTATCTTAGGCATTTCTATTAAACTATCAAGATCAAAAAAGCGATTACCTTTAGTATAATCTGCTTCGCCAGCAAGGATTGGTGTCACAAATGCAGCGATCAACTCAGGATCCATCTGCCCATCACCATCCACTTTTACGGCAATATCCATATCTTGCTGTAGTGCGGCCATGTACCCTGTTATAAGTGCACCTCCCACGCCTTGATTCTTCTGATGGGTAATCACCTCAACACGGCCATCACTACATTGTGCCTTCACCCAGTCGCCCGTATGCTCCGGGCAACAATCATCAATAACAAATATCCGTTCAACGTAAGGCTCTATCTTATTGATAACTGACAATATTTGCTCTTTCACCTTATATGCAGGAATCACAACACAGATTTTTGGTAAGACAGTGAAACTTGAGTTCATAAACGATGCCTGAGAAAGATAAAGAGGACGCCACTTGCGTTTTAGAGACCCTGCCATAAGACAAGACGCACTAAAAAATTTGACCGCGAGCAATTGTATGTTTTTCACACGCTCGGATGCAACTGTAGCAACGTTAAGCTTTGCCAATGAGTTTAAGTTTTCATTGTTACTTTATCAATGGTGTTTGAATAAAATTGAAATAATAACAAGTGTCAACATCATTACAGATGAAATTATTAACCTCAATTTAGTATATGAATTTGTAATTTGTATTCTTTAATTATTTATCAAGTCGAGAATAGCTTTGGTGCTTATGGCGCAAAGTGGTCTTATAATAATATGTATTTTGCATCTTAATAGATAAAATAATCTTGATATCATAAATATACACATGCAATTGTTATTGTCTAATTGAACTATTAGGTCACCGCGATGTGAATTTCATTCGTCGCGACAGCCTGTATTCAAGTGCGAGACGTATTCAAAATATACGCAATCAGTATGAAATACACAGCATTGAAGAGCGTGTTTATAAAAATAATGCTCGTACTTATTCAAGACATTCTGTTGTTGTATTGACTTGCCTTAAAAAATACCAAAGTATGACTGCCTGTTGGTGAAAATATTATTGAGCTCTAGGACAAAGCATTCTCTTTTTACGGCACCTGAAGGAAAAATTATGCACATTATCCTTTGAACCTTCCAGGAAATAGGACCACCGGTATAAGCGATAAGACAGACCGGTAAAGCCGCGCATTCTTTAGTTATCCGACAAACTGTAAAGTGTTACTCATTCTGCATAATACCAATCCGCAAGAGAGCGCTGAGCTTCATCATTGTATAAAATATGGTTATAATACTAAAGCACGACACTTTTATCGTGTTAAAAAAGAACTATTCGGGGGGAGTTTGAATAACTCTCCGGCCCTGCCTGGCCGCTTACTTTGTCCTTGAGCGATTTATTATCCCCAAATTCCACTTCGCGCTGGCCTGCTGGTTTCATGTCCGTCCCAAAATCAATGACGTGTATTTACGCACGCCATCGGATGCTTCAGCAGAAGGCCTGGGTGTGTATAGGTCAGTTGTACGCTTGCGAGGGTGAGATAAGGAGAATGCTAACAGAGTAGCTACTTGCGAAACGTCAGCTGAAAACAAAACCGCTCCTTAACGCACTGGGAAGCTGGCTGCGTGAAAAATGAAAACGCTGTCCTGACACTCGGCTTTGCCGAAAGTGTTCACTTATTCCCTAAACCCGTAGCCCTCTTTGTGTATTACATGGAAGATGGCTTTGCGGCTGCTGACAAAAATATCGCCGAAATTGCAGTACGGATTCGTCACTTAACCCGTCCGGCTGTCTCAGGAATTGTCATCCAGAAAGGGCGAAATACATCAGCGATGTTTCCGGAACAATTTTATCTTGGTGCGCAAGCTCTAATAAAGGAAATATATTTTGTTCGAGCATGGTAATCCATTGCTTACGATGCTTTTGTTACGCCATCCCGGAAGCAATTCACTATGAACTTTTCTGGAGGCCTCTTAAGAGGTACGGACAACAACTTTTGTTGTTTCTTCATTTCAGCCCCAGTTCGTCTCTTATCCCTCTTCACTTTTTTGTTAACCGAAAGTTAATATTAATGGTGCAATTAATTAACAATTGTGCGATTTCAGTGCGCCTTCTGCACCTTTTTTGTGCATTTTAATGTGCCAACTCATTTACAAACATGATTTTTTGTAACTGCTTTGTAAAAAATAATCCTCAGATAATCATTAGCTTACTCACTGTTTTCCAGAAAGTTCCTGAACCAATCATTTATTGGTTCGTTAATTGCTTAATCATATGGGCGATAAGTATTTATCTATATCAATAACTTATCGTTCATAACTATAAAGCAATGATGAAAGCAGGCGAACCATTATGGAAAAAGCGTCACGGTTTCTGGCAAATTCCAGCACTGCGCTTGAGCAGCTGCGCGGTCTCATCCATCAGCACGAGTCAACACCAGGCATTCCGCTGCCCACTGAACGTGAATTGGCGGAAACACTCAGCGTAGGGCGACGTGAAATTCGTCGTGCGCTGGACGTGCTGGAAGAAGAGGGGCGCATCTGGCGCAAGCAGGGCAAAGGGACCTTTATTGGCCCGGCTGCACCTGTTGAACCGCTGGCACTTCAGGGTTTAGTGCAACAAACCAATTTGCTGGAAGTCATGGAAGCCCGTCTGCAGCTCGAACCGGGCCTGGCCCGGCTTGCGGCACTGCGTGCCACCAGGGAAAACCTCGCGCTCATGCAGCGCATGCTGGAACGCATCAATAAGGTCAGCCCGGATGACCGCGATCTTAACGAACTGTGGGACAGCGCATTTCACCGCGCCATCGCTGAGGCCGCCGGAAATCGCCTGATGCTGGGGCTGTTCGACGCTATTGACGCCGTTCGCCGCGATCCCGGCTGGCAGCATTTACGCGAACTTGCCCGAACGCCTGAACGCGTCGACAGCTACAACGATCATCACGACAAAATCATGACGGCGATCATCAACCGCCAGCCCAATGAAGCCGCTGCCGCCATGCGCGAACACTTGCTCAGCCTGCAAACCGCCCTGATTCAGGCCATCAACCTTGAGGATGATTCCCTGTTATGACGACGATCCCTTTTAAGGAGTCCGCGCCCGTCCTTCGCCTGCACAATCTCAACGTGAAATTTTCCGGCTCGCCGGTCAGCGTGCTCGACGGCATTTCTTTGACCGTCAAATCGGGTGAAACCCTGGCGCTGGTGGGCGAATCCGGGTGCGGAAAAAGCATCACCTCTCTGGCGCTGATGGGGCTACTGCCAGCCAGCGCGCAAATCGTGAGTGGAGAAATGCAGTTCCGCCGTCACGATCTGCGCAAGCTCTCCCCCCGCGAATACGCCGATTTGCGTGGGAACGAACTGGCGATGATTTTCCAGGAACCCATGACCTCGCTGAATCCTGCCTTCACCCTGGGCGATCAGCTCAGCGAAGCGGTTATCCGCCATCAGAAAATGTCCCCTTCGGACGCCATGGCAGTGGCGCTGCAAATTCTGGAAAAAGTGCAAATCCCTGCGCCAGAAATGCGTCTGAAATCCTACCCCCATCAGCTTTCGGGCGGGATGCGCCAGCGGGTGATGATTGCGATGGCGCTTATTAATCATCCGCGTCTGCTCATCGCCGACGAACCGACAACCGCACTGGACGTCACCATTCAGGCGCAAATTTTGAGCCTGCTGAACACCCTGAAAGCGGAAACGGGCACAGCGGTATTGATGATCACTCACGATTTGGGCGTGGTCGCAGAAGTCGCGCAGCAGGTGGCGGTGATGTATGCCGGACAGGTGGTGGAGCAGGGCAGCGTCGAGGCGATATTTGCCGATCCGCAGCACCCTTACACCATTGGTTTGATGGGATCGATTCCTTCGCTCGGTGCGCGTAAAGGTCAGCTTTCAACGATTCCGGGGGCTGTACCTTTACCCGAATTTATGCCGAAAGGCTGTCGTTTTGCGACTCGCTGCCCGTTCGCGCAAACCCGTTGTCACGAAGAAAAACCTGTGCTGAACACCCTGGGCGCGGGGCATCAGGTTGCCTGTTTCCGCGTCCCCCTTGAGCAACATATCGCGCTGGGAGAAATCGCATGACCGTACCCATTCTTGAAGCTCGCGATCTGAGCAAACGCTTTCCCGGTCCTAAAAAACTCTTCGCCCCGGCAAAATTTGTAACGGCGGTTGACAGAGTTTCGCTCTCGGTAATGCCGGGTGAAACGCTGGCTATCGTCGGTGAGTCCGGCTCTGGCAAGTCCACCCTTGGGCGCTTGCTCCTGCGTTTACTCGCGGCCAGCGAAGGGCGTGTTTTTTATCAGGGCGAAGAGATCACTCAGGCTTCAGGTTCGCGTCTGAACCTGCTGCGCCGTGAGTTGCAAATCATCTTTCAGGATCCGTTTGCCTCGCTGAATCCACGCATGACGGTGGAACAAATCGTCGGTGAGCCGCTGTGGTTGCATCAGAACATGAAAAAAGCCGACCGCCAGTATCGCGTGGCGGAACTGCTCAAAACCGTTGGACTACCCGCCGCCTGGGCCGGGCGTTATCCACATGAGTTTTCCGGCGGCCAACGCCAGCGCATCGGTATTGCGCGTGCGCTGGCATCAGGGCCAAAACTATTGCTCGGCGATGAGCCCGTATCAGCGCTGGATGTTTCCGTGCAGGCACAGGTTGTGAATTTACTGGAAAGCCTGAAGCATCAGTTGGGCCTGACGATGGTTATTGTGGCGCACGGTCTGGCGGTGATCCGCCATATGAGCGACCGCGTGGCGGTAATGTACCTCGGGCAAATCGTTGAGCTGGCGACCGTCGATGAAATTTTTGACGCACCGCTACACCCTTATACCCAGGCGCTGATTGCTTCCGCACCGCAAATGCAGCCGGGTGCGCAGCGCACTACGCCGTTATTGCAGGGCGATTTGCCGAACCCGGCAAACCCGCCAACCGGATGTCGATTCCACACCCGCTGTCCTTACGTCACGGATGAATGCCGCCAGGTAGAACCTATCGATCAGGTTCTGGAAGGTGGACGTCAGGTCGCCTGTCATCGCTGGCAGGAGATCAATCGCGATCGCAGTGTTATCCAGATAGCACCGCCATCCGCAGCCTTTTTGCGCCGCCGCGCGCTGTTCGAACATGCGGCAACTCACTCGTCTCTTCCAGCAAGGAACTCATGATAATGACAATGCGTAATTCTCTTTTGACCGTACTGGGAAGTGTAATGTTGCTTGGTGCGGCCGTTCCCGCACACGCAGAAAGCGTGCTGCGAATCGGCCTCGGCGCTGATCCGGATATGCTCGATCCACATCTGGCGCGCACCTACTATGGCCGTTTCGTGTTCGCCTCCCTGTGCGACAGGCTGGTGGACGTGGATGAAAATCTGAAAGTGGTGCCGGGCCTGGCGAAAGACTGGTCATGGAGCGATGACAACAAAACGCTGACCATGAATTTACGGGAAGGCGTGACCTTCCACGATGGCGAAAAGTTTGATGCTGAAGCCGCGAAATATAACCTCGACCGCGCGTTAACGCTGAAAGGCACGCTGCGTAAAAGCGAAATTTCATCTATTGAATCCGTCGAAGTCAAAAGCCCAACCCAAATTGCGATTCACCTGAAAACGCCTGACGCCGCGCTGCTGATGCAGTTAACCGACCGTGCAGGGGCGATGATGGCGCCAGAAGCGGCCGCGAAGCCCGATTTTGCCGCGCATCCCGTATGTTCCGGGCCCTACAAATTCGACAGCCGCGTCTCGCAGGATCGCATCGTTCTGAGTCGTTTCGACAATTACTGGAATAAAGGCGCGTATCACTTCGACAAAATCATCTATCTGCCGATCCCGGATGCCTCTGTGCGTCTGGCGAACCTGCGCGCGGGGGATCTGGATCTGACCGAAGGCGTAGCGGCAAGCGATGTGAAAACGGTTGAAGCGGACAGCAAGCTTCTGCTTTCGAAAGTTACCGGGCTGGGATATCAGGGCATCACGTTCAATATCAACAACGGTAAAGTCCCGGCGAACGATCCGTTCAAAGACGCGCGCGTACGTGAAGCGTTCTCGCTGGCGATTGACCGCGACGCGCTGAATCAGGTGGTGTTTGAAGGGCTGTATACCCCGGCAAACCAGGCGTTCTCACCGGTCAGCCCCTACCACGTCAACGTACCCGTCCCGGCACGCGACGTTGAAAAATCCAAAACACTGCTGAAAGCGGCAGGGATTAACGCCCCGCTGAACGTCAATCTGCTGGTGCCAAATAACCCAACTTCACAGCAGGTGGGTCAGGTCTTACAGGCGATGGTGGCGGAAGCGGGCTTTAATCTGAATCTGCAAATGACCGAATTCGCTACGCTGCTGGATCGTCAGCAAAGCGGCGATTACCAGCTGAGTTTCTCCGGCTGGTCTGGTCGCCCGGATCCTGACGGCAGCATCTACGGCTTTATTAACAGCAAAGGCAATCTCAACGACGGTCGTTACAGCAATGCGCAGGTGGACGAATGGTTGACCCAGGCTCGCCTGAATACCGACCCTGCGGCGCGTCAGCCGTTATACGACAAGGTGGTTAAGCAGCTGCAAACGGATATGCCCATCGCTTATCTCTATTTTGAGCCGCGTATTTTCGGTCTGAACAAAAGCGTGCAGGGCTTCAAACCGTATCCGGATGGCATCGTGCGTCTGGCGGGCATAACGCTTGCGAAGTAACGAGGTGTGAGGAGAAACCATGCTGGAACTGATTTGTAAACGCCTGCTGCTGGCGATCCCAACGTTACTGCTGGTCAGCATGATGGTTTTCGGACTGCAAAAATTGCTGCCCGGCGATCCGCTGATCGCCATGGCAGGAGAAGAGCGTGACCCGGTGGTCATCGCTCAACTGCGCGCGGAACTGAACCTGGATGCGCCGCTGCCGGTGCAGTATTTCGACTGGCTGACGCGTGCGTTGCAGGGCGATCTTGGTGTCTCCTTACGCACCCATGAACCCGTAACGCAGCTGATCGCCAGCAAACTGCCGGTCACGATGGAGCTGTCATTGCTGGCGATGATCATCGCGCTGGTGTTTGGTATCGGCATGGGGATCCTCGCGGCGGTCAACAAAAATACCTGGGTCGATCACGGGGCCAACTTTGTGGCGATCTCCGGGATCTCGATACCGCACTTTTGGCTGGGGATCTTGCTGATCCTGGTGTTCTCGGTCAATTTGCAGTGGCTCCCCGCCTCAGGCTATGTGCCTTTCAGTGAGGATCCGCTGCAAAACCTGCGTACGCTGTTACTGCCCGCGTCCGTACTCGGAACCGGGCTTGCGGCAACGCTGATGCGTCACACGCGTGCGTCGATGATTGCGGTATTGAAAGCGGATTACATTCGTACGGCACGCGCGAAAGGGCTGCTGCCAAACGCGGTGATCCTCAAGCACGCCTTTCGTAATGCGCTGGTGCCGGTTATCACGCTCACCACGCTGCTGTTTGGCGAATTGCTGGGCGGGGCGGTGCTGACCGAGCAGGTCTTCACGATCCCCGGATTTGGCAAAATGATTGTCGATTCCGTGTTCAACCGTGACTACGCGGTGGTGCAGGGTGTGGTGCTGATCGTCGCAATAGGTTTCCTGCTGCTGAACCTGCTGGCTGACGTGCTTTACGTTCTCATCAACCCGAAAATGCGAGGCTAATCATGGCGGAAATGACCACTCAAACCGTTGCGCCCGTGCTGCCGCGCGCGCAAAACCGGGTGCTGAAGAAATTCCTCGCCAATAAAAGTGCGGTCATTGGCGCCGTCGTGGTCGGCATCTTTGTGCTGATTGCGCTGCTGGCACCGTGGCTCGCACCGTTCGACCCGGTCAAAGCCAACTTCCTGGCGGTGCGTAAGCCGCCGTCAGAACTGTTCTGGTTTGGCACCGATGAACTGGGGCGCGATATTCTCTCGCGTATTGTCTGGGGGGCGCGCACGTCGCTGATGGCGGGCTGTATGTCGGTTGTGATTGCCGTGGTGATCGGTGTGCCGTTGGGGCTGGTGGCCGGTTATTTCCAGGGGATCTGGGATGGCGTCATTTCGCGGTTTATCGAAGCGCTGCTGGCCTGTCCGTTCCTGATCATGGCGATCGCGCTGGGCGCATTTTTAGGTCCAAGCCTGACCAACGCGATGATCGCCATTGGTTTATCAGCGATGCCGATCTTTGCGCGGCTGACGCGTGGTCAGGTGATCGCCATTCGCAACGAAGAGTATATCGACGGGGCACGCGCGATTGGCCTGCCGGATCGCTGGATCATCATCAAATACGTGCTGCCAAACGTGATGTCACCGATTCTGGTGCAGGCTACGCTGGCGATTGCTTCCGCAATTATCGCCGAAGCCAGCCTCTCGTTCCTCGGCTTGGGTCAACAGCCGCCAAACCCGTCGTGGGGCTCAATGCTCAACACGGCAAAAGGGTTTTTGGAACAGTCCCCCTGGATGTCCATTTTTCCTGGCATCGCTATTTTCCTGGCGGTGCAGGGCTTTAATTTACTCGGCGACGGGCTGCGCGATGCGCTCGATCCGCGCCACGACTAAGGAGTCATGATGACCAAAGCGCTTGATTTTACGACCGGTTACGCGTCACGACGCCCTCCGATGATGGGGCATAATGCGGTCGCCACCTCTCAGCCGCTGGCGGCGCAGGCTGGGATGCGCATGCTGCAGCTCGGCGGCAATGCCGTTGACGCGGCGATTGCAACCGCCATGGCGCTCACCGTCGTTGAGCCGACCGGTAACGGAATTGGCAGCGATGCGTTTGCCATCGTCTGGGACGGTAAAAAACTGCACGGTTTGAACGCTTCAGGCCGTTCGCCAGCCAGCTGGCATGCGGATCTGTTTGCGGGCAAAACCGCCATGCCAGAGCTTGGCTGGGATGCCGTTACCGTACCCGGCGCGGTGTCTGGCTGGGTGGCGCTGGCGGAGCGCTTCGGCACGCTGCCGCTAACCACGCTGGCGCAACCGGCCATTGACTATGCGCGCAACGGTTTCCCGGTTTCACCGTTGATTGGTCAACTGTGGCAGCGCGGCTATAACAAACTGAAAGATCAGCCGGGCTTTAGCGCCTGTTTTGCCCCAGAAGGCCGCGCCCCGCGTATCGGCGAGATTTTCCGTAATCCGGCGCAGGCCAATTCCCTGGAGCTGATTGCCAAAACCAACGGTGAAGCGTTCTATCGTGGTGAGCTGGCGCAGAAAATTGCCGCCTTTGCCAAAGAGCATGGCGCGCATTTGACGGCTGAGGATCTGGCGAATCATCGCGTTGACTGGGTTGAACTGCTGTCGCGTGATTTCGCGGGCGGTTCGGTGCAAGAGCTACCGCCAAACGGCCAGGGCATCGCTACGCTGATTGCCCTCGGGATTCTGGAACAGTGCGGAATTGAGCGCCATCACCCGGATTCCGTACAGTCGCTGCATCTGTCAATCGAAGCGATGAAGCTGGCGCTTGCCGATCTGGATCGCTACGTGGCCGACGAAGAGCACATGGAATTCGCGGCGAAAGCGTTGTTGACCGATGAGTATCTGGCCTCGCGCGCGGCGCTCATTGACCACGATAAGGCGTCAGATTTCACCTACGGTGCGCCGACGCAAAGCGGGACGGTTTACCTTTCCGCGGCCGATTCGAGCGGTATGATGATCTCCTTTATTCAGTCGAACTTTATGGGCTTTGGCTCTGGCGTGGTTGTGCCGGATACCGGCATCAGCCTGCAAAACCGTGGCTGCGGTTTTGTTCTCGACCCAAAACACCCGAACGCGCTGGCGGGCGGCAAGCGTCCGTTCCACACCATCATTCCGGGCTTTGCGATGGATGGAAACGGTCAGCCGCTGATGTCATTTGGCGTGATGGGCGGCCCGATGCAGGCGCAAGGGCATATGCAAATGGCGCTGCGCATTATGCTGCACGGGCAAAACCCGCAGGCGGCAATCGATGCGCCGCGCTGGCGCGTGGTGCAGGGCAGGGAAGTGATCGTCGAATCGACGTTTGATCGCAATACGATTGCGGCGCTGCGCGAGCGCGGGCATCAGATTGTGGTGGAAGATCCGTTGCAGGAATACAACTTCGGCGGTGCGCAGGTGATTTACCGCATGCCGGAAGGGCATTACGTTGCAGCAACCGAAAGTCGCAAAGACGGACAGGCGTTAGTGAGCTGATGCGACGATATTGTTAATGATCCTCTGCGACTGGCAGCGATGGACTGGTCCGGCTGTAAATCGCCGAAGCGTTGCCGAAAGGCCGGGGCGACGCGCAGGGAAGCGCGGAGAGGACGCGACCTGCATGGATGCAGGATCGCGACCGACCCGAAAGCCTGAAGGGATAAGCTGAGGGTATCGCGAAGCGACGATTTTCTTGCCGGAAGCCCGGGTCGCCAGGGTGGTGGCGAATGAGCCACCCTGGCACGTTCACAGGTTCGGTTGATATAGAAAAATGCTGATCATGAAGTGAACGGAATCACTAACAGAGCAACATATTCCCCGTATCCCAACCCTCTCCCACGGGATGAAATGCGGTTCTGGATCGCCTTCCAAAACAGGGGGCTCATCCAATATTAAATGGATCGGCATCCTGCCACGCAGGAAACTTCTCCCGATACTCCTTCAGTGCAGTCAGCGACAGCTCGGCGTCAATACGCGTGGCTTGATGCGCCTCCGCCGTCGCTAGCACTTCTCCCTGAGGATTCACCACCCGGCTATCACCGCGGTAGTGATGTCCATTACCGTCCGTGCCGACGCGATTACAGCCGACCACGTACGCCTGGTTTTCGATCGCGCGCGCCACCAGCAGCGCCTGCCAGTGCAGCGAGCGTGGGGCAGGCCAGTTGGCCACGTACAGCGCCAGATCGTAATCGTTGCGATTGCGTGACCACACCGGGAAGCGCAGGTCGTAACACACCAGCGGAAGGATCCGCCAGCCGCGCCACTCAAATATCACCCGCTCATTGCCCGCTTCGTAATGATGATGCTCATCCGCCATGCGGAACAGATGGCGTTTGTCGTAAAAGTGCAGCGTACCGTCCGGCTCGACCAGCAGGAAACGGTTTACGGGGCCGCGATCGGTTTGCAGCGCCGCGCTTCCGGCTACCAGGGCATTGGTTTGCTGAGCCTTGGCGTACATCCAGGCGACCACGTCGTCCTGTGGCAGAGACTGTTTTGCCGCTTCCATGGCGAAGCCGGTCGTGAACATTTCTGGCAGAACAATCACATCGCGCCCGGAAATCTCTTCGAGCTGGCGATCAAAATGGCGCAGGTTGGCCGGGCCATCCATCCACACCAGGGGTTGTTGCAGTAGGGTAATCTTCAAACCAGGCACAATTCAGACTCCTCGTCAGACAGCATTTTGACACTGTAGCACGGGGCAAAGAGAAAATGTGGCAATAAAAAACCCCGCACAGGGCGGGGTTGGTGGCAGCGCAGCGGGTTATGCCGCTTCAGGTTTGCGGACCTGCTCCGGCAACTTTACCGGCCTGGTCGCCAGCTCGTCGTGCTCGAAATCATCGACGTTGATACTGCGCAGACGGCTCTCTTCGGCTTTAATCAGCACGGCGGCTTCGGTGTGATCGATAATGCCACCCGCCAGCGCCTGTTCTGCCAGTACATCCAGACGTGTAAACGGCAGGTTTTTACCCAGCTGTTTGCAGATTTTCTGGTGGACCGGATCGGCAGCCATCACGTCCAGCAGCGCCGCTTCCAGCAGTCCCACCGGATTGTGCTCGCTTGGCGTCAGGTACTGACCGCGACCAATACGGGAGCGAGTCGCGCTTGGGACCTGCAGGATCTTCGCCACTTTATGATCGAGCTTATCGGACGGTGCAAGGTAGTGCCGACCGGTCGGGAAGATCACCACGCGCAGCGCACCTGCAACCAGTCGATTTGGGAAGTTCGCCAGCAGATCGTCAATCGCCTGTTCTGCTTTATACAGCGCATCCTGAACGCCCCAGTGGACCAGCGGCAGATCCGCTTCGTGACGGCCTTCGTCGTCGTAGCGTTTCAGCGTGGCAGACGCGAGGAACACCTGACTTAACACATCGCCGAGACGGGCAGAGATACGCTCGCGACGCTTCAGGCTACCGCCCAGGACCGCCATCGACACGTCAGACAGCAGCGCGAGGTTAGCGCTCAGACGGTTCAGGTGCTGGTAATAACGTTTGGTTGCATCGCCGGTTGGCGTGGCGCTGGTCAAACCGCGCGTCAGGCCCAGCCAGAAGCTGCGTACTTTGTTGCTGCCCACGTGGCCGATATGCTTGAACAGCAGTTTATCGAAGGCGTTGACGTCATTATTCTGCGCCGCCGCCATCTCTTCCAGCACATACGGATGGCAGCGGATCGCGCCCTGACCAAAGATCATCATGCTGCGGGTCAGAATGTTTGCCCCCTCAACGGTGATGGCAATCGGTGCGCCCTGATATCCACGTGCAAGGAAGTTGCTCTCACCGAGCATAATGCCTTTGCCGCCCGCGATATCCATCGCATCAATAATTGACTGCTGTGCGCGGTGGGTACAGTGATACTTCACGATAGCCGACAGCACTGCCGGTTTTTCACCGAGCATGATGCCGTAAGTAATCAGCGATGCAGCGGCGTCCATCACGTAGGCGTTACCCGCGATACGCGCCAGCGGTTCTTCGATACCTTCCATCTTACCGATAGAAATTTTGAACTGGCGGCGAATGTGCGCGTAGGCACCGATACCCATCGCCACTGACTTCAGGCTGCCAGTAGAGTTTGACGGCAAGGTGATACCGCGACCAACCGACAGACATTCCACCAGCATCCGCCAGCCCTGACCGGCCATGCTCGGACCCCCGATGATGTAATCAATCGGCACAAAGATGTCTTCGCCACGGGTTGGACCGTTCTGGAACGGTACGTTCAGCGGGAAGTGGCGGCGACCAATTTCAACGCCCGGCGTGGACGTTGGGATCAGCGCACAGGTAATGCCCAGATCTTCCTCATCGCCCAGCAGTTTGTCGGGGTCGGAAAGCTTAAAGGCCAGCCCCAGTACGGTCGCGATAGGCGCCAGGGTGATATAGCGTTTATTCCAGGTCAGGCGCATGCCCAGCACCTGCTGGTCCTGCCAGTCGCCCATACAGACCACGCCGGTATCCGGGATCGCACCGGCATCAGAACCGGCTTCCGGGCTGGTCAGCGCGAAGCATGGAATTTCCTGTCCGCGTGCCAGACGCGGCAGATAGTGATCTTTTTGCTCTTCAGTGCCGTAGTGTTGCAGCAGTTCGCCCGGGCCTAGTGAGTTCGGTACGCCGACGGTGATCGCCAGAATTCCGGAGACACCCGCCAGTTTTTGCAGAACGCGAGCCTGAGCGTAAGCGGAGAATTCCAGACCGCCGTACTCTTTTTTAATGATCATCGCGAAGAAGCGATGTTCTTTCAGAAACGCCCACAGCTCCGGCGGCAGATCGGCCATTTCATGGGTTATCTGGAAGTCGTTCGCCATACGGCACGCTTCTTCAACCGGGCCGTCGATAAAGGCTACTTCTTCAGCCGTTAAACGCGGCTGCGGATAGTTGTGCAGTTTTTTCCAGTCAGGATTCCCCTGGAACAGGTCGCCTTCCCACCAGGTTGTGCCCGCGTCGATCGCTTCTTTTTCGGTGCGCGACATCGGCGGCATCACTTTACGGAAGCCTTTAAACACTGGCGCGGAAATCATCGACTTACGCATCGCGGGTAAATTCAGCGGCAGCAGGATGATGGCCAGCGGCAGGACAAACCAGATATTCCACAGGCCAGAAAGACCCAGCGCAGCGGTCCAGGCCAGTAAAATCAGGCTGCTCAGAAGTAAACTCACGCGGTGATAGAACAGCACACCGAGCAGAACAACAGTTGCGAGAATGCTCAAAATCATCATAAAGAAAAGCTCCCTGTCTTGTAGGAGGTCTGACCACTTGTGATGATATGGTTGTAGTGGATGTCATTTCTTTTAGCAATACGTTCACAAAATAATTACAACCTGGTTCACAATGTTCAGGGTGTGGCAGGCACGAATCATCAAAATGCCGGATGATTCGCATGGCTGTTTACTCTAAATAATTCGAGTTGCGGGAAGGCGGCAAGCCTGAGAATCCCCAGGCGCTTACTTTAGTCAGTGACCGGGGTGAGCAGGCACCGCCAACACGCATGCAACTTGAAGTATGACGGGTATAGCTTCTCGCTTTTCGCGTGATCCGGTACACTCCGTAAGTTATTTCATCAATACTGAAGGATTATCCTCATGTACCAGGATCTTATTCGTAACGAACTGAACGAAGCAGCGGAAACGTTAGCTAACTTTCTGAAAGATGAAGCCAATATTCATGCGATTCAGCGCGCGGCAGTTCTGCTGGCAGACAGCTTCAAAGCGGGCGGCAAAGTGATCTCGTGCGGTAACGGCGGTTCTCACTGTGACGCGATGCACTTTGCGGAAGAGCTGACCGGTCGCTACCGTGAAAACCGTCCGGGCTATCCGGCGATTGCGATTTCTGACGTGAGCCACATCTCCTGCGTGGGTAACGACTTCGGTTATGACCATATCTTCTCTCGTTACGTTGAGGCGGTCGGTCGTGAAGGTGACGTTCTGCTGGGTATTTCCACTTCCGGTAACTCCGCAAACGTAATCAAAGCGATCGACGCGGCGCGTGAGAAGGGGATGAAAGTCATCACTCTGACCGGTAAAGATGGCGGTAAGATGGCAGGTTCCGCGGATATTGAAATTCGTGTGCCGCACTTCGGCTACGCTGACCGCGTTCAGGAGATTCATATCAAAGTGATTCATATCCTGATTCAGTTGATCGAAAAAGAGATGGTTAAGTAATTATACCCGTCGTCGTTCACGCTGCAGATGCGTTGGCTGCACTCAGTAACCCCAGTCACATAGTTATCTATGCTTCTGGGGATTTCTTCCCTTGCCGCCTTTCTGCAACTCGAATTATTTAGGGTATAAACGTTTTTAGTATTTGCCGTTGTGTAGTGAGATTGCTACACCATTGACGCTTTCCTGGGTTGAGGCGTTTTTGTGGAGGTGATGTATGTGCGAATTGCTCGGGATGAGCGCCAATGTGCCAACCGATATCTGCTTTAGTTTCACCGGGCTGGTGCAGCGCGGTGGAGGAACCGGGCCGCATAAAGACGGCTGGGGCATTACCTTCTACGAAGGCAAAGGCTGTCGCACGTTCAAAGATCCGCAGCCTAGCTTTAACTCTCCGATTGCCAAACTGGTGCAGGATTACCCGATAAAATCGTGCTCGGTCATCGCGCATATTCGTCAGGCGAATCGCGGTGAAGTGGCGCTGGAAAATACGCATCCCTTCACCCGTGAACTGTGGGGCCGCAACTGGACCTACGCGCACAACGGCCAACTAACGGGCTATAAAACGCTGGTGACGGGGAATTTCCGTCCTGTGGGGGAGACCGACAGTGAAAAGGCGTTCTGCTGGCTGCTGCATAAGCTGGCCGAGCGCTATCCGCGTACGCCGACCAACATGACCGCCGTGTTCAAATACATCGGCTCGCTGGCCTGTGAGCTGCGTGAGAAGGGCGTATTTAATATGCTGCTGTCGGATGGGCGCTACGTGATGGCGTTCTGCTCGACCAATCTGTTCTGGATAACGCGCCGCGCGCCGTTTGGCGTTGCGAAGCTGCTCGATCAGGATGTGGAAATTGATTTTCAAACGGAGACCACACCTAACGATGTGGTCACGGTTATCGCCACTCAGCCACTGACGGGCAATGAAACCTGGCAAAAGATTATGCCAGGCGAGTGGGTCTTATTTTGTCTCGGGGACCGCGTAATTTGACGCCAACTGTGGGTGGACGACTTCATGGCTCAGCGGTTTACTGACGATGTAGCGTCCATCTGCAACCGAAACGGTTGGCGGTTTATGCGTCTGCTCGAAGTAGTCATAGCCCGGTTTTAGCTGTTTCCAGAACTCCGAGTAGGTCGAGAACTTATGACGCTCCATGTTGGCATCCGTCATTCTGAACGGATAGATGCTGACCTGCACACCCGCCTGACCAAACACCAATGCGCCCGTCACAAACTGGAAAATTTCATCAATACCGCCGTCCGTCATGGCGTAACAGCCAATCGACACACATGCACCGTGAATCATCAGGTATTTGCCGTCGTAACCGTGTGCACGGTCATAGGCATTCGGGAAGCCGATATTAATGGCTTTATAAAAGCGGCTGTCAGGTTTGAGCTGATTACGTTGAACGGTGTAGAACCCTTCGGGACTTTTGAAATCACCCTGACGCTGTTTCGGGCCCAACCCGCCGGAATAACTACAGATTTTGTAGCTATCAAGCAGCTGATATGTCTCGCCCATTTTGACAAATAGATCGAGTGTGCGTTCTTCCTTGAAGATCTGAATATAAACCGGTGATCCCATTAACTGCTGTTTATATTCTTTGCTGATTGGTGTTGTTGAACTGTTGCTACTTAATAGCCCAGCAAACGAAAGACACGGAATCAGAAGCATCGCAATAAACAATGCGATTTTACGCATACTACAAGTTCCTTGATAAAGCCAAACCAACTTGCCAGGACGGCAAAAGAGACCCGAAATCAGAATTATCTGGATTAGGAGCGCTCACATTAGCATCGCTGAATTTTTTCGCAAGCACGAAGCCATGAGTTTACAAAATAGTTTTCTTTATACCGCATTCACGCCGGAATAACTGTAAGAACAGTGTAAAAACGCGCCTTATTCGGGCGAGAGTCTGCGTCATAGAGTGCTTCTCAAAGTTTAAACTTTTACTGTATACTTATCCAGTGATGAGTGAGGGCTTACTATGCGCAAAATAATCCATGTCGATATGGACTGCTTTTTTGCCGCAGTGGAGATGCGAGACAATCCGGCGTTGCGGGATGTCCCCATCGCGATTGGCGGTAGCCGCGTCAAGCGTGGCGTTATCAGCACCGCCAATTATCCGGCGCGCAAATTTGGCGTGCGCAGCGCGATGCCAACGGCGATGGCGCTCAAGCTCTGCCCTCATCTGATTTTGCTGCCCGGCCGTTTCGATGCATATAAAGAAGCCTCGGTTCGTATTCAGGAAATCTTCTCCCGTTACACCTCGCTTATTGAACCGCTGTCGCTGGACGAAGCCTATCTGGACGTGACGGACAGCGTGCACTGCCACGGCTCCGCCACGCTAATGGCGCAGGCGATCCGCCAGACCATTTCTGATGAACTGAATCTCACCGCCTCAGCCGGTATCGCGCCGGTAAAGTTTCTCGCCAAAATCGCCTCGGATCTCAACAAACCTAACGGCCAGTACGTGATAACGCCCGATGACGTTCCCCATTTTTTGAAAAGCTTGCCGCTGAGTAAAATCCCCGGCGTCGGCAAAGTCTCCGCCGCCAGGCTGGAAAACCTGGGGCTGCGTACCTGTGAAGACGTGCAGAAAAGCGACCTGGCGATGCTCCTGAAGCGATTTGGTAAGTTTGGGCGCGTGCTCTGGGAGCGCAGTCAGGGGATCGACGAGCGCAGTATCAACAATGAACGCCTGCGAAAATCCGTGGGGGTCGAGCGCACGCTGGCAGAAGATATTCACGACTGGAGCGACTGCGAAACGATTATTACCGAACAGCTTTATCCCGAGCTGGAACGACGGCTGGCAAAAGTGAAGCCAGATCTGCTGATTGCTCGCCAGGGCGTTAAGCTGAAATTCAACGATTTCCAGCAAACCACGCAGGAACATGTCTGGCCGAAACTGAATAAAGACGATCTGATTGAGACGGCGAAAAAAGCCTGGCAAGAACGCCGCGCAGGAAGGGGAGTCAGGCTGGTGGGCCTGCATGTTACGCTGCTCGATCCGCAGCTGGAGCGGCAACTGGTGCTGGGGCTATAAAAAAGCCCGGTGGCGCTACGCTTACCGGGCCTGCGTTTTGGTTCCCTCTCCCTGTGGGAGAGGGCTGGGGTGAGGGTATCAGACTGCACCCATCCCAGTAGAGATTTACTTAGCCGGGATCGATTTCAGCAGTTCGGTCAGCAGCGTCCAGTAATGGCCCACGCTTTCAATATGAACCTGCTCATCCGGGGAGTGTGGCCCGGTAATGGTCGGCCCAATGGAAACCATATCCATATCCGGGTACGGTTTTTTGAACAGACCGCACTCCAGACCCGCGTGAATCACCTGAATGTTCGGCGTGCTGTTGAACAAACGCTGATAAGTTTCACGCACCAGTGCCATCACCGGAGAGCTGGCGTCAGGCTGCCAGCCTGGGTAGCTGCCTTTAGCGGACGTTTTCGCGCCAGACAGTTTGCCCAACGATTCCAGCATGCTCACCACGTACTCTTTACCGCTGTCGATAAGAGAACGGATCAGGCAGATGATTTCTGCGCTGTCGTCGCTCATGGTCACAACGCCCACGTTCAGGGACGTTTCCACCACGCCTTTCGCCACGTCGGAGTTGCGAATCACCCCGTTTGGCGTCGCGTTCAGCAGCTGGACAAAGCTGTCGCGGGACTGTTTGGTCAGTGCCGCTTTATCGCTGGATACGGCTTCCAGAACCACGGTCAGATTTTTCTCTTTCGCGGCCAGTTCGTTTTTCAGGATATCCAGATAATCCGTCGACAGGTTTTTCAGCGCGTCGACTTTATCCGCGGCAATGGCAACGGTCGCGAAGGCTTCACGCGGGATCGCGTTACGCAGCGTACCGCCGTTGAAATCCACCAGACGCAGATCCAGTTCGTCCGCATGACCCGCCAGGAAGCGCGCCAGCAGTTTGTTAGCATTGCCCAGGCCCAGGTGAATATCGCCGCCGGAGTGACCGCCTTTCAGGCCCTTCAGCGTCAGCTTGAAGGTCTGGAAACCGGCCGGAACCGCTTCACGGGAGAGCGGCAGGGTAGAGATAAAATCAATCCCGCCCGCGCAACCCATGTAGATCTCACCTTCTTCTTCGGAGTCGGTATTGATCAGGATATCCGCCTGCAGCCAGTTGGCCTGCAAACCAAATGCGCCGTCCATGCCCGCTTCTTCGGTCATGGTCAGCAGCACTTCCAGCGGACCGTGTTCAACGCGATCGTCGGCCAGCACGGCCAGCGCAGATGCCATACCGATACCGTTGTCCGCGCCTAGCGTTGTCCCGCGCGCTTTGATCCACTCGCCGTCAATGTACGGCTGAATAGGATCTTTGGTGAAGTCGTGTTCGGTGTCGTTGTTCTTCTGCGGAACCATGTCTAGGTGCGCCTGAAGCACAACCGGTTTACGGTTTTCCATCCCTGCGGTAGCCGCTTTACGAATCAGAATATTGCCAACCTGATCGCGTTCCGCGTGCAGGCCTTTTTCCTTCGCCCAGCCCATAATATGTTCGGCAAGCTGTTCTTCGTGATAGGACGGGTGAGGAATGGAACAGATTTTGGCAAAAATATCCCACAGCGGCTGTGGAGATAATTGAGACAGTTCAGACACGATGAGTCTCCTTGTCGTGGCGCTGCAACAAGCTTGCAGGTCACAGGGTTAGCAGATTAATAGTCACCACAAGTCGGGCTTGCGAGATAAGGTCGAGAATACCACTTTCTCCGTCTGCTGCTAGCATAATGCAAGTAAAAACTCCGGCCAGCGCCGCTTAATACTGGTTTTTAGCGCGTCAGATCTCTATAATCTCGCGCAACCTATTTCCCCCTCGAACACTTTTTAAGCCGTATATACACAGGCTGGGACACTTCACATGAGCGAAAAATACGTCGTCACCTGGGACATGTTGCAGATTCACGCCCGCAAGCTGGCCGCGCGACTGATGCCTTCTGAACAGTGGAAAGGCATTATTGCCGTTAGCCGTGGCGGTCTGGTGCCTGGCGCACTGCTGGCGCGTGAACTGGGTATTCGTCATGTTGATACCGTTTGCATCTCCAGCTATGACCACGATAACCAGCGTGAGCTGACCGTGCTGAAACGCGCTGAAGGCGATGGCGAAGGCTTTATCGTGATTGACGATCTGGTCGACACCGGCGGTACTGCCGTTGCGATCCGCGACATGTATCCAAAAGCGCATTTCGTGACGATTTTCGCCAAACCAGCCGGGCAGCCGCTGGTCGACGATTACGTTATCGATATCCCGCAGGATACCTGGATTGAACAGCCATGGGATATGGGCGTGGTCTTCGTACCGCCGATTTCAGGCCGTTAATACCGCGTCGATATTATTTTTAACGCCCGGTGATGCCGGGCGTTGTTTTATTTAGCCTGCGCCGCGTTACAATAGCCGCTATGACACGTCATCATGGAGGCAGAGCGCAATGACTCAGGCGAATCTCAGCGAAACCCTGTTCAAACCCCGTTTCAAGCACCCGGAAACGTCGACGCTGGTGCGTCGTTTCAATCCCGGCACCCAGCCCGCAGTTCAGTCCGCCCTGGATGGCAAAACCGTGCCGCACTGGTATCGCATGATCAACCGCCTGATGTGGATTTGGCGCGGTATTGATGCGCGTGAGATCCTCGAAGTCCAGGCGCGCATCGTCATGAGCGAAGCTGACCGTACCGACAGTGAACTTTACGATACCGTTGTGGGGTATCGTGGCGGAAACTGGATCTACGAGTGGGCCACGCAGGCGATGGTCTGGCAGCAAAAGGCGACGCAGGAGCCAGATCAAACCCTCAGCGGACAACACTGGCTGCATGCCGCCAACCTCTACAGCATCGCCGCCTATCCTCATCTCAAAGGCGATGACCTGGCAGAACAAGCGCAGGCGTTGGCCAATCGCGCTTATGAAGAAGCGGCACAGCGGCTACCTTGCAACATGCGTGAAATCGAATTCGCCATCCCCGGTGGTGCATCGGTAACCGGATTCTTGCATATGCCGCCCGGCGAGGGCCCGTTCCCGACGGTGCTGATGTGCGGCGGTCTCGACTCCCTGCAAATTGACTATTACAGCCTGTTTGAGCGTTACTTCGCACCAAAAGGGATCGCGATGCTGACGTTGGACATGCCGTCGATCGGGTTTTCATCGAAATGGAAACTGACGCAAGATTCCAGTTTGCTGCACCAGCATGCGCTTAAAGCGCTCGAGAATATTCCGTGGGTGGATCACACCCGTGTGGCGGCATTTGGCTTCCGGTTTGGGGCAAACGTCGCGGTGCGCCTGGCGTATCTTGAGTCGTCCCGTCTGAAAGCGGTCGCATGTCTTGGGCCTGTTGTCCATGCTTTGCTCAGCGAGCCGCAGCGTCAGGGAAGCGTGCCTGAAATGTATCTGGACGTCCTGGCAAGCCGGCTTGGCATGCATGATGCATCGGATGAAGCGCTGCGCGTAGAACTGAACCGTTACTCGTTAAAAACGCAGGGGTTATTGGGGCGTCGTTGTCCCACGCCAATGATGTCAGGTTTCTGGAAAAATGACCCCTTCAGCCCTGAAGAAGAATCGCGTTTAATCACGTCGTCATCTTCGGATGGCAAACTGCTGGAGATCCCCTTCAGTCCGGTGTATCAGAATTTTGACAAAGGCCTGAAAGAGATTACACGCTGGATCACGCAGAGATTGTGTTAAGAGATTGCTAAATTTTGATGGTTTGGTAAAACAGTGGACTGACAAAAGGAGATCGCAATGACGTTACCGAGTGGACACCCGAAAAGCAGACTGATTAAGAAGTTCATGGCTCTGGGCCCGTACATCCGTGAAGAGCAGTGTGAAGAGAATCGCTTTTTTTTCGACTGCCTGGCTGTATGCGTCAATGTGCAACCCGCGCCAGAAGAGCGTGAATTCTGGGGTTGGTGGATGGAAATGGAAGCCGAAGAAAAACGCTTCACCTACACCTATCATTTTGGTTTGTTCAATAAAGCGGGCCACTGGCAAGCGACAACCATCAAGGATAAGGAAGTCGTCGAGCGTCTGGAGCAAACCCTGCGCGGATTCCATGAAAAAGCGCGCGCTTTGCTGGAGACCTTTGAGCTTAAGCTCGAACCTGCAGATGATTTTACCAACCAGAAGATCAAACTTTCCGCCTGAATAACGTATAAAACCCGGCCGCCCTTGCGGCGGGTTTTATTTATCTCTCATTCTGCCCGCAGAATTCCCCCTGCACACACGCTATTATTGCTTTCCCTCATGCCGTATACGATGTGGAGACCGTTAATAAAGATAATTGTACAGCGTGAATGAAGATGCATTATCTGATTATTGTGTCCAGAAAATAAATATGTATATCTGGATGAAAAATATTTCCTCATCGTTATTAGCCACTCGGCATTTCACCAAAACAATAGTAAGAAGCCTCTTTGTCTTATCTCATTAAAATCAAAATCTTGCAGCATTGTTCGCTTGTTTTTATTAATTCTCATAAAAATGCCGGTTCATTCTTTCGAAAAGGTAGGTGTTTGATGTCATTGCGAACTTTAAGACTGTGGGGTTAAATGCCACATTGAGACTCGTCATTTTGCAAGTAATAATATGCCCGACCTGATGTAGAAGACCGTTGCATAATGGCTGGATTCATTATTTGGAGAGTGATATTTAAAAAAAAGTTATTCATGAGGATAATATGTCTTTAAATACGCTGTAGAGGCTTTGCATAGTCTCCAATGTTTACTTTACACAGAACATACAAGGATGAATGAAATGGGAAAAAATATTCTTAGCCTGGCATTATCCACTTTTTTACTGGCGGGTTTTGCGCATGCGGAAGATACCTCGTCGACACTTGCCATTACCGGCTCGGTTACCGCAAACGCATCTAAAGATTGTGGGATTAATATCAATCAAAACACGTTTATGATTTCGGAAAGTATGAAAGATGTTATTGACCAGGGGACGGAAACGTTTAACGGAACCGGGCAAGCCCTTAATTTTTATTTTACGGGTGGCGAGGAATGCATAACCATGGCAACGAACGGTAGGCTCGCTTACCGCCTGACTGGAACAGCAGATAATGCCGACGGGACAGCCCTGGCGAACATGGACGTTTCGCAAACTCGCGCTAAAGGCTTAGGTATTGGTCTTTATGACAAAGACCATAATATTTTTCCAATAAATAAGGAATTAATGATCGCATCGCCAATCCGCGTTGAAGCGATAAACTTTGCTATTGTTAAACTCACGGGGCAGGAAGCCGTACCAGGAACGCTTCACGCGGCAATGACTATCAATATTGAGCGTCTGTGAAAGTCATGTTCACTACGTGTCGTTGAGTGAAGGCTGGCAACAGGGCAGCGGATAAACCGTATGAACGTATGGGTTCTGCATCTAATCTAAAAAATACGGTTTAAGTCAGCCTGTAGCTTTGAAAGTCGAAGATGACACGCTCTGTTAAAAGTATGCAATAAAAAACCCGGCCACCGTCGTGCCGGGTTTTTCATATTTGAATATTAGAACTGGTAGGTCATGCCAAGCGCGACGATGTCATCGCTGTTCACACCCAATTTATTGTCGTCGTCGAGCTGGTTGATTTTATAATCAACAAATGCGGACATATTTTTGTTGAAATAATAGGTCGCGCCAACGTCGATGTATTTGACCAGATCTTCATCGCCAACACCTTCAATATCCTTGCCTTTCGACTGGACGTAACCCAGGGATGGGCGCAGACCAAAGTCAAACTGATATTGCGCAACTACTTCGAAGTTCTGCGCTTTATTTGCAAAACCACCTGGAATAGGCGTCATATTGCGCGTTTCAGAATACATCGCGGCTAGGTAAATATCGTTCGCGTCATATTTCAGACCTGTTGCCCAGGCTTCCGCTTTTTTGCCCTCGCCACGCGCCTGCAGGTTCTGGTCGTCAGTACGGTCAGAGCTTGTGTAGGCACCGCTGACGGCGAAATCGCTGCCACCGAAATCATAAGTCAGAGAGGTACCAAAGCCGTCGCCATTCTGTTTTTTGACGTCACGATCTTCGTTTTTACCCTGATATTGCAGAGTCATATCCAGGCCATCAATCACGCCGAAGAAATCGGTATTGCGGTATGTCGCAAGACCAGACGCGCGTTTGGTCATAAAGTTATCGGTCTGAGCTGAAGAGTCACCGCCGAATTCCGGGAACATATCGGTCCAGGCTTCCACGTCATACAGCGCGCCCAGGTTACGTCCGTAATCCAGGGAACCGAAGTCTTTTAATTTAAGGCCAGCAAATGCCAGACGGGTTTTCTGCGTGGAATCGCTCTCGGCTTTGTTACCGGAGAATTCTGCTTCCCAGCGACCGTAACCGGTCAGCTGATCGTTAATTTGCGTTTCACCTTTGAAGCCAAAACGAACGTAGGTCTGGTCACCGTCTTTAGCATCATTATCACTGATATAATGCATGGCTTTAACTTTGCCGTACACGTCCAGTTTGTTTCCGTTTTTATTATAAACTTCGGCTGCCTGTACGGATGCGGATGCGACAACGCTCATTACCACTAATGCCAGAGTGCTCTTTTTCATTTTCAATCCTGATATTTTTAAAACGCGCTAATATTCGCTGAGCAATAAGATTCGGCTCATTACCCCGTGAAAAACAGGATGGTTTTTATCGTCCGGGGATGAACGTTTTATGACAAAGTAAGAATATGTTTAAAAAAGTCACATTTATTTTTTCGGTAATAAAACTGTCAACATCTGCCGCTACGCTTCCTGATCCCGCACAACAAATTAACGTGCTTTGTGCTATGGCAGTTGGCAACGGCGCTGAGTCCTGTTAAAACGTCTGATTACATCATTTTCCCTTATTGTTGAATGGCAGAGAATCATGAGTGACAGCCAGACGCTGGTGGTAAAACTCGGTACCAGTGTTTTAACAGGCGGATCGCGCCGCCTTAATCGCGCCCATATTGTTGAACTTGTCCGCCAGTGCGCACAGCTTCATGCCGCAGGTCACCGTATCGTGATCGTCACATCCGGGGCGATTGCTGCCGGACGTGAACATCTGGGATACCCCGAATTGCCCGCAACGATCGCCTCCAAACAGCTGCTGGCCGCCGTGGGACAAAGCCGACTGATTCAACTGTGGGAACAGCTGTTCTCAATCTATGGCATTCACGTGGGGCAGATGCTGTTAACCCGTGCAGATATGGAAGATCGTGAGCGTTTCCTGAACGCGCGCGACACCCTGCGGGCGCTGCTCGATAACAATATCGTTCCGGTGATTAACGAGAACGATGCCGTCGCGACGGCTGAAATCAAAGTCGGCGATAACGATAATCTCTCCGCGCTGGCAGCGATCCTTGCGGGTGCCGATAAACTGCTGCTGCTCACGGATCAGCAGGGCTTATTCACCGCCGATCCGCGCAACAATCCGCAGGCCGAGCTGATAAAAGATGTTCACGGTATTGATGACGCGCTGCGTGCCATCGCCGGAGACAGCGTATCGGGTTTGGGCACCGGCGGTATGGGCACGAAATTACAGGCCGCTGACGTGGCGTGTCGCGCCGGTATCGACACGATCATTGCTGCGGGCAGCCGTCCTGGTGTGATTGGCGACGTGATGGAAGGCATTTCCGTTGGCACGCGTTTCCACGCCGAAGCCACGCCATTAGAAAACCGTAAACGCTGGATCTTTGGTGCCCCGCCTGCCGGTGAAATCACCGTTGATGAAGGTGCCACCGCCGCAATTCTGGAAAGAGGGAGCTCATTGCTTCCGAAAGGGATTAAAAGCGTGACAGGTAACTTCTCCCGTGGTGAAGTGATTCGTATCTGTAACCTCGAAGGACGCGACATCGCTCATGGCGTTACGCGCTATAACAGTGACGCGCTGCGCCGTATTGCCGGCCATCACTCACAACAAATTGACGCCATTCTGGGCTACGAATACGGTCCGGTCGCTGTGCATCGCGACGATATGATTATTCGCTAAGGAGCCAAACATGCTGGAACAAATGGGCGCAGCTGCTAAAGCCGCCTCTTATAAGCTGGCGCTCCTTTCCAGCCGCGAGAAAAATCGCGTTCTGGAAAAAATCGCTGATTATCTGGAAGGGCAGTCACAACAGATTTTGCTCGCCAACGAACAAGACTTAGCGGAAGCCCGCGCGAACGGCCTGAGCGACGCGATGCTGGATCGTCTGGCGCTGAACCCTGCACGCCTGAAAAGCATTGCCGATGATGTGCGTCAGGTCTGCAATCTTGCCGATCCGGTTGGGCAGGTGATCGACGGTGGGGTGCTCGACAGCGGCCTGCGACTTGAACGTCGCCGCGTGCCGCTCGGTGTGGTTGGCGTGATCTATGAAGCGCGCCCAAACGTCACCGTTGATGTCGCCTCTCTGTGCCTTAAAACGGGCAACGCCGCCATTTTACGCGGGGGCAAAGAGACATGGCGCACTAACGCCGCCACCGTCAAAGTGATTCAGCAAGCGCTGGAAGAGTGCGGTTTACCGGCGGGGGCCGTACAGGCGATTGAAAGCCCGGACCGTGCGCTGGTGAATGAAATGCTACGCATGGACAAATATATCGACATGCTGATCCCACGCGGCGGTGCCGGTCTGCATAAGCTGTGTCGCGAGCAATCGACCATTCCGGTGATCACCGGCGGTATCGGCGTGTGCCATATCGTGGTGGATGACAGCGCCGAAATTGAGCCTGCGCTGAAGATTATCGTCAACGCCAAAACCCAGCGACCAAGCACCTGTAACACTGTTGAGACGCTGTTGGTTCATCAGGGCATTGCTGACACATTCTTGCCTGCGCTGAGTCAGCAAATGGCCGAGAGTGGCGTCACGTTACATGCCGATGCCAGCGCATTGACGCTGTTGCAAGGCGGCGCGGCGAAAGTCGAAGCAGTGAAAGCAGAGCAGTATGATGACGAGTATTTATCGCTGGATCTGAACGTAAAAGTGGTTACCGATCTGGATGACGCCATTGCGCACATTCGTGAACACGGTACGCAACACTCCGATGCGATCCTTACCCGCACGCTCAGTAACGCCAATCGCTTTATCAACGAAGTGGATTCTTCTGCCGTTTACGTGAATGCGTCCACGCGGTTCACCGACGGCGGACAGTTTGGTTTGGGCGCAGAAGTGGCGGTCAGTACGCAAAAACTCCACGCGCGCGGGCCAATGGGTCTCGAAGCACTGACCACCTACAAGTGGATCGGCTACGGTGATGATACGATTCGTGCGTAATTAAAACGCGGGTGATGCAAAAACAGGCACTTGATTCATAAGGCCATTGACGCATCGCCCCGTTAGTTTTAACCTTTTGCCCCGTGGTTACATTCGTAGCCGGCCTTTCAGGGCCGATATAGCTCAGTTGGTAGAGCAGCGCATTCGTAATGCGAAGGTCGTAGGTTCGACTCCTATTATCGGCACCATCCCCTAGTTTTCTCAAGTCAATTCACATCAATAAAACCCTTTAAAAACATGGCCATTTCCATCTTTTCAGTCATTTGACGTCAACCTCTATCTATTGAAATCAACATGCCTTTGGGGGCACAATTAGGGGCATGTTCTGTTCGGTTTAGGAAATGTGCCCCCAATGATGCTGAATGCCCGCAAGGTTGAAGCCGCGAAAGGAAAAGAGAAAAGCTACAAGCTATCTGATGGCGGTGGTCTGTATCTTCAAGTTGAACCCAATGGCTCGCGATACTGGCGTATGAAGTACCGTTTTGCTGGCAAAGAGAAGCGCTTATCTTTTGGTGTCTATCCAATAGTTTCTCTGGCTGATGCCCGGCAAAAACGCGAAGACGCAAAGAAACTACTCGCAGCCGGTGAAGACCCTGGCGAAGCGAAGAAAGCAAAAAAGCAGGCTTTAACCGCTGTGGTCGAGATACTTAACCCATTCAGAGATGTGGCGCTAGAGTGGCACAAGATGAAGTCTCCCAAATGGTCCGATGGCTACGCTTCAGATATCATCGAGGCATTCGAGAAAGACATTTTCCCGCATATTGGCCATCGTCCTATTGCCGATATCAAGCCCCTTGAGCTGCTTGAAGTTCTGAGGTTGATAGAAGCCAGAGGAGCCATGGAAAAGGCGAAGAAAGTTCGTCAACGATGCGGTGAAGTATTCCGCTATGCCATCGTAACGGGTCGGGCGATCTACAATCCGGCACCAGATCTTGCCAGCGCTATGCAAGGCCACGAAGCAGTTCACTATCCATTCCTCAAGGCCAACGAGCTGCCCGAGTTCTTTACTACCCTTAACGCTTATTCAGGAAGCCCGATTGTATTACTGGGGGCACATTTGCTCATCCTGACAGGTCTAAGAACTGGAGAGCTACGAGCAGCGGAATGGTGTGAGGTAGATTTTGATAACGCAGTGTGGGAAATCCCTAAAGAGCGCATGAAAATGCGTAGGACTCATATTGTACCATTGTCAAAACAAGCATTAGCTCACCTCCAACGATTGCATGAGTTGACAGGCAACTATCCGCTCATGTTTCCTGGACGCAACGATCCTAGTAAGTTTATGAGTGAAGCCAGTATTAATCAGGTGTTTAAACGTATTGGGTATACAGGACGAGTAACAGGCCATGGTTTCAGGCATACGATGAGTACGATTCTACACGAGAAAGGTTTTAATAGCGCCTGGATTGAAACCCAGCTTGCTCATTTGGATAAAAATTCAATTCGTGGAATTTATAACCATGCTCAATATATTGAAGGGCGTAGGGAAATGATGCAGTGGTATGCGGATTTTATTGGGGGAATGAATCACAATGGCAAATAAATATTCTCCTTTGAAACTATTTCGCACACATTATCAAGTAGTAGAAGTTGCTAAGATACTGAGTTGTGAAGAGGAAGATATCTTTTATCTGGCTGGGGAGAATGATTTTTTATTCTCAGCGTATGTTGGCAGGGAGGGTAACTTCTCAAAACATCGAGTTAGAAATATAAGTGAGTTTATTAATCATATTGATTCATTGGATAAGGATGATGAAGGGTATAGTTATATTAGTCAATATAGCCTCATAAAGTTATATGAAGTTAAAAATGACAAGAATTTAGTTATAGTACGTATCAAAGGGTATTTTAATTACCCGCCAAAAGTCCAGAAGGACTTTATATTTTATAGTGGTCAGTTTCCAGAATACCCCTCTCTCCTAATTCCTGCGGGACAGGTGTTTTCAAATTATGTAAAATTCCTCCAGATGGACTGGAAAAATTCGGATGGCTTTTTTTTAGAACATAATGGATATTTAGAAAGCGAATATGTTCGAAAACTTTATAACATCATTAACAATGATTCACCTACTTCCGAAGTATACAAATCGCTTTCAATTGCTCAACAAGAGCGACATGCATCAAAAAGAAATCAAGTTTTGTGTGTGGCCATTTATCTATATAAAGAAAATTCTAATGTCAAAAAAGACAACGCTACAGCACTTACAGAGCTTATCTTTACCCGAGCTGAAGAATTTTGGCCTGATAATAAAGAACCCCCCTTGTCTTTCGCAGTAATTAGTAAACTGATTGCGGGTATTTTCAAAAAGCCAGTTTTCACAAATGCTTAACATTTTCGGTGGGTAAGTTTTTTTTACTTACTCGCCTTTTTTACATCCGAACCAAGTGCTTTAATCCTCTCCATTGATACGGATTGATGAATTGAGAGGAACAATCATGGCGTTCACTGAAACTCGCCCTAATGCTGATTCACTAATTGATATGAAATATATCACATCTGATTGCTTATTCACTGATAAGTGGATCTATAAATTGATATCTCTCGGCAAGTTCCCTAAGCCTATTAAATTAGGACGTATGTCACGTTGGCGTGCAGGGGATTATTATGCTTGGCGAGATAGTCACACATCTAACTAAATGTCTTTCTTAAATCGAGGATTAGTATGACTTCATTTTACCCTTCACTTAAAAACGAAAACGTTTCTATATTAGATAATTATAAGATCAGTATCTTCAAAGATGAATATGGTGATTCTGCGTGCATCATAAGAATCATTGAGATTTTCATGTTAAGTAAATTGCGTCATAAAGGAGAAAAATTACGTTCTTTAACAGGGCTAACAATCTCCGATACAGAGGCAGTTGCAGAAGAGATCAATCTCTTGATGAGCCGATTTGAGATGCTATGTCACCGTGAGGAAGAAGAGTTATCCTTCAGACAAAGAGATGTTACTTCTGCCGAGTACGCATTAAAAAATGCAGGAATGAATGTTAACTCCAGAACAGTTTCTGAAATAAAAAACAAAAATGCCGTGAAAGGGGTGCGTGATGCTTATGAACGACAATACCATTCAGCAAATTTGAGGCTGAAAGAGCAGCAATCGCGCGTAAGTATCTTCAGAGGATTCGGAGGTATGTTACTTGGAGAGGCTGAACATATTGGTAAGAACATCAGTAAAAAATATCAGAACTCGTTTTCCAGACAGTTAACTTCTCCAACCGAGTTTATTAATATTTTAAACGATGCGGTTTTAGTTCGGGATGTGAGATTTATCATGGCTGCTCTGTGTGCATTGGATAAAGCAGTTGATCACATTCTTAAGTGCTGCACACTTCCAAATGACCGTTATGAACTGGATAGGGGCGGAGTTAGTCGAACTATGGCTTACCGGGAGTATTATCGTGCTGAGAATGCAATTTTACGCTCCGTAGTAAGCGATCAGGAGTATGCCGAGCATGCTGTAAAATTTAATCAGTTATCCGACTACAAGAAAAAAATCTTTTCTTAAATAATATAAAGGAAAATTATGTACGCATTCAAAGCCGAAAGGCCGGACGCTGCACGCCGTTATCACAGCAAATTCGTATCTGGTTCAAATTATCAGGATGGTTCCAGCAGACGCTTTGCATTGAGCAAGCCGACTGAAAATTTATTGCGAAACTCAATTCTTGAGTCTGGTTGGTTAATTAATAATATTACGTTGCGCGATGTTAATGCTGTTTCAGGTAATGCCATAAATATTGGAGCCAGCGAATTGCATACAGGCCGAGTTCATGGTGGCAGATTCAGTAAGATGTTAGCGGTAAATGGTACTGAGTTTTTTTTATCCGAAACGGACACTTGTGCACGAATTAGCTATTTAGATATGTCACATATTTATAATACAAGTGTTCAGGGCGAATTCGATAAAACGATCTCTACCTTTTTTAGCCAGGCTTATGCGCTGGATATGCTGCGGGTTGGTTTTAATGGTGAGTCGATTGCCGATACGACTGATCCAGAGATGAATAAAAAAGGTGAAGACGTAAACATCGGGTGGCATGCGCTGGCAAAAGACTATCAGGATGGTCAACAGGTTTTAAGCACCCCTATTACCCTCGGAGATACCGGGGAATGGAAGAATCTTGACCTGCTTGCTAACCACCTCATTACAGAGCTGATTGCCGAACCTTATCGTGAAGATCCGCGCCTGGTGGTTCTGGTTGGTGCTGAGCTAGCTGCTAAACAGCGCCTTAAGCTTTTTAACACGGCAGATCGCCCGGCAGATGTAGATGCTGCACAAATGGGAATCAGTTCCGTAGCTGGCCGCTTTGCTTTTGTTCCGCCCTTTATGCCGGGCAAACGTCTTGCGGTAACTACGCTGGATAATTTGCACATTTACACCCAGTCCCGTACTCGCTCGTTTCGGGCTGAGTTTGATGATGAGAAATGTGAATACGTGAATTCTTATCTTCGTAATGAAGGGTATGCGCTGGGCGAACCGGAGCTTTATGCGGCTGTTGATGAGAGTGCAGTGACTTTTTCTGACTGAGACTTTAGAAACAAAAAGACCCGCTAAAAGCGGGTCTTATGCACAGCAACAGGATTATGAAAAACCGAAACTTCGGTCTGAGGTTTAAGAATGCCAGGGTTTATCTATATGTTCAACAAACATAATTCGGTTATAAAATTCTTGCACCATGCTAATTGCTCGGGCTATATTCGCAGCGTTGCCGCAAAATCGGCAACCGGGCGTAGGAACCCGAGTAATCTAACGGCGACACAACACGCGCCAGGCGTGTTTTTTTGTGTCGTAGCTTTGACTCACCTTTATTTAATGGTGTGGCGATTAATCATAACTTGTCTTTTTTTGCGCCACATTGTCAGAATTATGGTAGTCCAGGCGGGGCAGCTTTCGGGCTGGCCGGTATCCGTTAGAGCCGGTATTCCTACCCCCGTTTGGGCTACCACCCATGAGCGTAGGAACTCCGGTGGTAGCGTTACCCGCTATCTAACGGAGACTGCCAACATGGCTACGATCCCTGCTTTTTCTCACCCACAATTTACCTTTGTATTTCTCGCTGTTCGCCGTGCTGATTATGCCGCGCGTCCATTCGCTGTGCGGACTGTTGCAACCTGCGAGCGTGCTGCACGTCTTGAACTCGTTGCTGATTTCGTACTGAGCTTCGCGGCACGTATTCCGATGAACAATTTCGGGAAGGTGAACGCATGAGCCACTTACCGATCGCGAACCTCGGTTGCACCTTGACTGAAGCAGGCGAGAGCCGTCTTTTACGAGCTGCCTTGGCCAGCGAGTTTCTTGCTGACATTCTTTCTATGCCCGCGATGAGCGGATCGAAAACGATTTCTGCTGAAGGTGCCGCAGCTGTCATTGCTTGCATTGCAGAACAGCTTGAAGGAGTGGTGAGAGAAACCAGCACAATGAAAGGAGAAAGCGATGCACGCTAATATCGGGGTTAACTCACCAGAATTTCGGGCGGCATTTCTGCGTTCCTGCATTGCTGATGCCTATATCTCCTTGATGCTGCGGATTAATGGGGAAGCTGTGTATATCGAGGATGGCGAGCGCATCGAACTAACTCCTAATCGTGTGGCTATGAATATTCTTTATCATATTGAAGCGCCCTGGATTAACGAATTTGGCCAGGAAGAAGGTCATCGCCTGGCATGTGACGTTCTGGAGCGAATGCTGTCACCCGGCTACATGGCTGAAAATATTCGCCTTTCCGCATTTGGTGTTTCTGAGCTGCGCGAAGTGTACCGGGATATCGTTTTCGGTGCGCCTGATGGCGAATTACCTCCTGGTTTCAGCATTACCACTGCGGGAGTCGGGGAGGTACTACTATGAAAGTTCAATCTATATCTGCGGTTTCGGGTGCGGCAAACGGGCGCTGGCCACACATCCTTACCGCGTTAGGGATCAATGTTCCTTCCGCTCGACGCCACGGTGCCTGTCCGGCCTGCGGCGGAAAAGATCGCTTCCGTCTTGATGACAAAGAGGGGCGCGGTACATGGTTCTGCAATCAGTGCGGCAATGGTGATGGCCTTGATTTAGTCCGCCTAGTGACTGGGCGCACAGTGAAGGAGGTCGCGGGGATGGTCTCTGAGGTTCTGGCATTGCCTGAAGTACAGGATAAACCCGCTATGCCAGCCAGGAAAAAGGCGGAGGTAAAAGAAGCCGGGGAAGACCGCTATCAGAAACTTAAAAAGCTGTCTCAAAACGGTGAATCAGTCTATCTGACTGCGAAGGGGTTACAGGGTTACGCTTTACCACTTCTTACTGCCACCATCAATCTGGCGGGGATGTCTTTTCCTGCCGGTTCGCTGCTACTGCCTTTAACTGACATCGTCGGGAATGTTACAGGCGGTCAGCTTATTAACTCAGACGGTGATAAAAGTCTGTTACCCGGCAGTCAGCTGTCAGGTGCTTTTATTGCTGTGGCTGATGTTCCGTCTGATGCTCCAGAACAGGTCATTATCACTGAAGGGTATGCCACTGCGTTGACGGTCAGCCTCCTGGCTGACGGTTGGATCGTTGCTGCCATTGCGGCCACAAATTTGGTAAAGGTTGCGGAGCAAATCCGCATTCGATGGCCGGACACCCGGATTATCCTGGCTGGAGATAATGATCTTGTTGACGGGAAAGAGAACACTGGCCGGGTATGGGCTGAAAAAGCGGCGAAAGCCGTAGATGGCTGGGTAACGCTTCCTCCGGTACGTCATAAAGCAGACTGGGATGATTATCGTCAGGAAACCGGGAAGGAAAGGGCGCGTGAAGCCTTCCGGGAGGAAATGACATTGCACGGAAAAGGGCAAACCAGATTGCCACAGGGATTCAGGCTCACTAAAGAATATTTGTGGTACGACAAGCTGGTGAACAAATCCGATGGTGACACTGAGATCCGCAATATCAAGATTTGCAGTCCGCTGCGTGTGACTGCCATCACCAGCGATGCGGACGGCAGCAACTATGGCCGCTTGCTGGAATGGGAGGACACCAACGGCATGAGCCGAAAATGGGCAATGCCGATGGAAATGCTGGGCGGCAGCGGAGAGGAGCTGCGGCGCATACTGCTGGTTAATGGGCTTTCTTATATCAATATCAACGGGATGGCCAGAGCGCACCTGATGGAATACATCTCCCTGTGCAAGCCCGACAGAAAAGTAACCTGTGTAAATAAAACAGGCTGGCATGGCGGCGTTTATGTTCTTCAGGATGAAGTGATCGGCAGAGAGTCACAGTCTGTCATTCTCCAGACGTCCACCGTTCAGGGGCGTGATTTTCGTGTTACTGGCACCACGAAAGAATGGCGGGAAAATATAGGCCGCTATTGCGTCAATAATGCCCGACTGGCCTTTGCCGTAAGCCTGGCATTCGCCGCGCCGCTTTTGAAGCTGGTTGGCATAGGTGGCGGCGGTTATCACCTTAAAGGTGAATCTACAGACGGTAAAACCACGACCATGAAAGTGGCAGCTTCGGTGTGCGGTGGTACGGATTTCTGGCACACATGGCGTGCTACCGGAAACGCGCTGGAAGGAACGGCCAGCCGCCGCAATGATGCCACACTGATGCTTGATGAAATCCGCGAAGTGGACGGCAGAGAGGCGGGAAATATTGCCTACATGCTTGCGAACGGCCAGGGCAAAGCCCGCGCCCGAACTGATGGTTCGGTACGTGAAACAAACCGCTGGAATCTGTTGTTTCTTTCCACGGGGGAGCTGTCACTGGTCGAGCACGCCGCCAATGCAGGAGAGCGAACCTACGCTGGGGTTGAAGTACGCATGATCCAGATCCCAAGTGACTCGGGCAAGCATGGTGTATTTGAAGAGCTGCACGGCTTTAGTGGCGGTAAAGCGCTGGCGGAGCATCTTGAACATGCCGTTATTCATCATCATGGCTCACCCTTCCGCGACTGGCTGCATTGTCTGACAGCTGATCTACCGGAACTGACCAGCCAGGCGAAAGCGCTGCTGAAGGACTACACCCGCAGGTTGACCCCTGCGGATGCAGGAAATCAGGTTGGGCGCGCCGTTACCCGTTTTGCGCTGGTTGCGATGGCAGGAGAACTGGCCACACAAGCTGGGATAACCGGATGGCCTGAAGGTGAGGCGTTCAGGGCTGCTGAGTGTTGTCTGGCCTCATGGATGGCTGATCGTGGGCACACCGCGAACCAGGAGGATAAAACCGCACTGGAGCAGGTTAGGGATTATATGACACGTAACCAGTTCAGCCGCTTTGCTGACTGGCACGACGACAAGAACCGCCCACTGTCGATGATGGGGTTCAGGAAAGTGGACAAGGGCGACAACGTGACAGATTCCACAGTGACCTTCTACGTATTGCCATCTGGCTGGAAAGAAATTTGTAAAGGGTTCGATTCGCGAAAGGTGGCCAGATTGTGTGTTGAGGCGGGCTGGCTGAAAGCCGGGGAGGACGGGAGAACGCAAAACAGCATTCGCCTACCAGAAATAGGGCTTAAGCGTGTGTACCAGTTTAATACGCAAGTACTGGGTAGCGCCGATCCCGAATAGTAATCGCGTGAGTCTTATTTTTATGAGGTAACACTGGTAACAGAGGTAACAGGCAGTAACGACGAGGCTTGCCACTGTTACCAGTCAGAAATAGCCAGAGGTAACAGAGGTAACAAAAATCAGTGTGTTACCACTCGTTACCTCTTTATTTAGCTCACTGGTAACAGATTAAATTCAATTAAATCAACGATGTTACACGTGTTACCAGTGTTACACGTTCAGAACAAGAGGTAGGGATTCAAATCCCTTATTCTGGCTGGCAAAAGAGGAACAGCGATGCGAGTGCTGAAAATTAACTGCCCAGAGTGTATGTCTGCGGCAAAGGTGAGAAAGACAAACCGGAAACACCCTAAATTGTCAGATGTATACTGTTACTGTTCAAATGTTGAGTGTGGGCATACGTTCGTAATGAATATCTGTTTTTCTCACACCATTAGCCCCAGCGCTTTAAACGGCCAGGGAAGGGTTAAAGAGCTGATGGATTCTTTACCACCTGACGAGCGACAAAGAGCTTTAGAACTTTTGCTGGAGGCTAACGAGAGCCGGTAAACGAATCGACGGGAATGGCATTAACGTTCCCGGATTCGATTCATAAAATTTCAATCGCTTAAAGAATAAAAAACATATAATTCAACGCATTATAATTTTATGTTCTCGCCCTTAGTCCTGAAAAGTCTCACCTAAAATTTATTATCCATTTATTATCAATGGGTTATGTTGATTTCGCTAAAATCTGAGTACCTCAAAAATGAAAAAAACTGAAATTCTTTTCATCGTTTTCAGTAGCTGTCTCTCAGTCCATCCCCAGAATTGGTGCGGCTTGGCGCTATCATTTGTAAAAAAACAAACTGAAAAATTTTTATGATCTGAAAACCGCAGGCGGGTGCGGTGTAGTGCCGTTTTTGTCCGCAACAAGATTATTTTTTTGAGCACTTAGGAGAGTCAAAAAAAGTCATTGAGTGTTTGAAATAGAGCTTTTATTAAGATAGGTCAGAGGTCAATAAAACGTGCAAATGTTATTGACAAGAGAAAAGGGAGAAGTGATTATTATTGAAAAATCAACAAAGTCAGACCCAAAATATCATATATTAATTTAATCTTAAGAGGTTTTTTAAATGGCTACAGTTGTTTCTATGATTAACATGAAGGGTGGGGTAGGAAAAACCACACTAACTTTTAATCTTGCTTGGTATTCTGCATGGATACGTAATCTTAAAGTTTTAGTTATTGACTTAGATCCTCAAGCAAATTTAAGTCAGTATTTGATGGGCGCGGAAAAGTATCTTGATTTTTTGAATAAACAAAACAAAACAGTTGTAGATATATTTGAACAATATTCTGCACCCGATAGGCTGACTGGATCGCCTGTTATAATAAATCCAGATGATATGATCCACGAATTTAAAGACTGGCAAGATGAAAGTTGTATTCATTTGGTGGCCTCTCGATTAGAACTTGCATGGACGTTGAAAAATCCTACAGAAAAAGCCAATCTTCTTCCTCAATTCATTGCAAAAATTGCAGATAGATATGATCTAATACTTATTGATTGTGCCCCTACTGAATCAATTCTCACCACAGCAGCCTATTTATCTAGCCGTTATATTTTTGTTCCTGTAAAACCTGAGTTTCTGGCAACAATAGGTCTTCCATTGTTGGCACGGTCAATGAGTGAATTTAAACAGAGAAACGCTCACCAAAGCTTAGATATGGCAGGTATTGTCTTTAATGATTCTAAAAGAACAGGGACTACTGCTGAACATCTGGAGTCGATACGAAATGTTAAAAAGCTAGCTAATGATTTCAACTGGCCAGTTTTAAGTAATCAAGCCTATCATTCAGACTCTTATCCAACGGGGTCTCGAGATGGTAGCCCGATTTTTAGAACTAAAAATGCAAGAGAATATGTGAAAGATGAGTTCCACTTGATTGCAGAAGAGTTCCTGGATGGGATTGGATTATGATAAGTAAGAAAGAAAAAATCGCGCTATTGCATATGCTGGCTATAAAGGAAAGCTTAACTAGCTCAGAGTTTAGCAATGTACTTAGAGAAGTACAAAGGCTATCCTTTGATTCATTCTTTTCGAATAAATTGGGTGCATCTAATGTGTCTATAGCCGTTAAAAGTAGCAGCTCGTCGAATTTAAAACCAAAAAGCTTCGAGTTTATTTTAAAAAACCTTCGAGTACAGGAGCCAGAAAAGTATGAGTTACTTCAGCAGCTAAAATTAAATCTGCGGTCTGGTGCAATTTTCAAAAATTTTAGTGATCTTAAAGATTTGATGGCAAAGCTCGATCAAGTTAGTTTGATTGGTGCTACTAAAGCTGCAACTGTAAACAATTTACTGATATATCTTTCTAAGAAAAAATCTAATGAAATCAGAGATGTGGTTAAAAATCATATGCGTCCTAAGATAACTCACGACGATAAAGGTTTTAATGATTTAGCAAACTATATCATTGATCCCCAAAAAAAATAACTTAAAAACTTACTGCCACTGTATGCTCGAAGTATAGTGGCAGTGAGGGCTTACATGTGAAAAGTACTAGGGGGCACTTATGGGGGCATTTTCTTCTGTTATAATAAAAAACACTAATATAAATAGATAGTTGGAAGTGTTTTTTTGTTCCTATTATCGGCACCATTCTAACGTCTCCCCAAGTCTACTAAAGTTCACTGAAACCCCTCATACTCTGCGACTTGCAGCCCCTTTTAGTATTTCTACGTCTACTAAAGTTCCCTGAAATCTACGGTCGTTTGGGGGTATTTGCTGTTCGGTCTAGAGGAGGTACACCCAAGTGAAACTAAACGCCCGGCAGGTGGACGCCGCCAAACCTAAAGATAAGCCTTACAAGCTGGCTGATGGTGGTGGTTTGTATCTCCTGATTAAACCTAATGGCGGCAAATACTGGCGGCTCAAGTATCGTGTAGCCTAAGGAAAGGCTCCGAGTGACTGTAAGTATCTCTGCAAAAACTCAAAAGCGACGTTGAGAACAACCGCAAGCGCGCCTCTGCGGGTATCGCTGGCGTCGCTGCAATCGCGACCAGCCCAAGTGCTGCAAAGCCAGACCTTAAATGTCGGCGCTGGAGTGGGGAACACCGACGGCGAAAGCGCTGTTGCTGTTCTCTTCGCTGTTCCTGCTTTTAATGCCTCTTCAATTTCTGCCCGTTACCGCATGCAATTAGAAAAATCAGGCTGTACCGAAATGAGTCAGCTTGACGGCTGCGACATCCACAAGACCGCCGAGCAGAATGGCTTTACCAAAAATCAGATTGCAGCGAAGGAACATGACCGTAAGTCAGCGCTCCAGGAGGCGCGCAGGGCGATGAGTGCGAAGCCCATGCCTTCAATGGAGAACACCAACGCATCGGGATTCGCGGCTGATTATGTTTTGGGGGCGCACTGGCAAGACGCGAAGAGTATTTTACTTGATAACTGCTGGCACAACGTGCGCGGTAACGTCTGGAGCTTCCCGGCGGAATGCAAAACGATTCAGTTAACGGTGGTCGATTATATTGTTAGGCGCGTGAGCTTTATCAAATCATGAGTGACCGAACAACGTTTGCGCAACATTTAGGGGTCGCTTTGATTGTATTTACACTGATGGTATATCTTTTAGCTGCGTATACGGTTTTGGCTTTACCTCATTCGCCGGAAAATGACCTCCTCATTTTGAGATCTCAAAATCACAACTTATAAAGGGACACAGTATGCAGAGTGTGTTTTCGGAAACAGCCGGTGCCAACGTTCGTTGGCATGATTTGCCAGGGAAGGGTATTCCTGTTGTGTTTATTCACGGGCTCGGGTGTGCTTCTTCTTATGAATACCCACGCATTGTGGCAGATCCGGCATTTGGCGGGCGACGCGCCATACTGATTGACCTTCCTGGATACGGCTTCAGCGACAAGCCTCATGACTTTGATTACAGCATTGCTCATCAGGCAGGCGTGGTTATCGAGGTGATCAACGCATTGATGCTCCCGCAATGCAACATTTATGGTCACAGCATGGGGGGCAGCATCGCGATTGAAGTCGCGGCACGGTTGCGTGAGCGGGTCGGTAAACTGGTGGTTTCGGAACCTAACTTTCATGCTGGCGGCGGCGAATATAGCCGAATCATCGTAGAGAAACCGGAAGCTGAGTTTGTCTCTCACGATTACGATCGGATACTGGCGAACCACACCTCCCCATGGAAAGGTTCGGCCCAAAATGCTGCGCCTTGGGCAATGTGGCGTGGAGCCAAAAGCCTGATTGAGGGGACTTCACCCTCGTGGATGGAGACCTTTCTTAGCCTGTCCTGTTCACGCGCGCTGATTTTTGGCGAACAATCCTTGCCGGACGATGATTTTCAACATGTTAGCCATAACGACGTTCCTGTAGCCATAGTGCCCCAGGCTGGACACTCAATGTCCTGGGAGAATCCTTCTGCGCTTGCCGAGGCGTTGAACAAGGCTTTTGGATAACCGGTGGCTTCGTGCCTACGGTCTTCGACAAGGTTCGCTCAGGCGAAGACCGTGTTCATGATGACAACCTTTTTATCCTCTTCTCGCTCGCATAAGCACACGAGTGCGAGACATAAATGCCTAATACTCTGCCGCTTTTTTTTGCAGTCGGTGTCAATCAGTTCCTCTTTTCATCAAACAAAAAATCTACAAAACTAGACATCTATCGAGTTTTCACCTTAAAGTTCTAACTTTTGTACTAGACAAAACCAACGTCTGGTTATCATATGGTTAATTAAAATATCGCTACATGTAAAAAATCGCCCAGATAGATGACTGGTCGGCGTGCATGTCAGCGCAGCAAACACACTGACACACCTTTTCAGGAGCATTATGCAATCCTCTGTTAATAAGAACGAAAGCCGAACTTTCTTCGGCCATCCTTATCCGCTCGGCTCGCTCTTCTTTACCGAAATGTGGGAGCGGTTCTCGTTTTACGGCATTCGTCCGTTACTGATCCTGTTCATGGCGGCGACCGTCTATGACGGTGGTATGGGGCTCGCGCGTGAAAACGCATCGGCCATCGTTGGGATCTTTGCCGGCAGTATGTATCTCGCTGCGCTCCCTGGCGGCTGGCTGGCGGATAACTGGCTTGGCCAGCAGCGTGCGGTCTGGTACGGCTCCATTCTGATTGCACTTGGGCATTTGTCGATCGCGCTGTCGGCCTTTATGGGCAACAACCTGTTCTTTATCGGCCTGATGTTCATCGTCCTCGGCTCCGGCTTGTTCAAAACCTGTATCTCGGTCATGGTGGGGACGCTGTATAAAAAAGGCGATGCCCGTCGCGACGGCGGCTTCTCGCTGTTTTATATGGGCATCAACATGGGATCGTTTATCGCCCCGTTGATCTCCGGCTGGCTGATTAAAACGCACGGCTGGCACTGGGGGTTCGGCATCGGTGGTATCGGGATGCTGGTGGCGCTGGTGATTTTCCGCCTGTTTGCCGTGCCATCAATGAAACGCTACGACAGTGAAGTCGGCCTGGATTCCACCTGGAACAATCCGGTGGCGAAGAAAAATGGCGTAGGCGCCTGGCTGCTGGCTCTGGCGGTCGGCGTGGCGATTATTGTGACGCTGATTGCGCAGGGTGTGATTGTGATTAATCCTGTCGCGGTCGCCAGCGTGCTTGTCTACGTGATTGCTGCCTCGGTCGCGCTCTATTTTATCTGGTTGTTCCTCTTTGCCGGCCTGAATCGTAAAGAGCGCGCCAGGCTGCTGGTTTGTTTCATTCTGCTGGTTTCCGCGGCGTTCTTCTGGTCTGCATTTGAGCAAAAACCAACATCATTCAACCTGTTTGCCAATGACTACACCAACCGCATGATCGGTGATTTTGAAATCCCGGCAGTGTGGTTCCAGTCAATCAATGCGCTGTTTATCATTATTCTGGCACCGATCTTTAGCTGGGCATGGCCGATGCTGGCGCGTAACCACGTGCGTCCGAGCAGCATCACCAAGTTTGTGATCGGCATTTTGTGTGCGGCGGCGGGCTTTGGCGTGATGATGCTGGCGGCACAAAATGTGTTGAACAGCGGCGGGGCAGGCGTATCGCCGATGTGGCTGGTGGGCAGCATTCTGATGCTGACACTTGGCGAACTTTGTTTGAGTCCGATTGGTCTGGCGACCATGACGCTGCTGGCGCCGGAAAGAATGCGCGGCCAGATGATGGGGCTGTGGTTCTGCGCCAGCGCGCTGGGCAACCTGGCGGCTGGTTTGATTGGCGGGCACGTCAAAGCCGATCAGCTGGATATGCTGCCAAATCTCTTCGCGCGCTGTTCCATTGCGCTGTTGATTTGTGCCGCAGTACTGTTGGTGCTGATCGTTCCGGTGCGTCGTATGCTGGAAAACGCACAGGTAAAAACGGAAGAGAAACCGGTGAAAACTGCCTGACGGGCAGTGACTGAGCTTTAAACAGACCGGCGCGAAATGCGCCGGTTTTTTTATGGGCGTGATATGTTCAGTAATGATCACCCTGCGGGTGATGAACAAACGCGACACCCTACAACCCAACCGTAAGAGCAGGACATGTCAGAATCCGCCGCTAAACACATTCTTAACCTTTACGACACGCACGCTGATGCCTTTGCGCGCCTGCGTTCCCGCCATTTAATGGAAAAAGCCTGGCTCGATAAATTTATCGATTTGCTTGGGACGCGCGGGACGATTCTGGACATCGGCTGCGGCAATGGTCGGCCCATTGCTGACTATTTCATTCAGCAAAATTATCAAATCACGGGTATCGACGGCGCTTCCGCGATGCTGGCTCGCGCACAGCAGCAGTTTCCAGAACAGCGTTGGTTGAATCTGGATATGCGTCAGCTAGCGCTGAATAAAACCTTTGACGGGCTGATCGCCTGGGACAGTTTTTTCCACCTGACTCCTGAAGATCAGCGCCAGATGTTCCCCGTTTTTGCGCGTCACAGCCATCCTGACAGCGTGCTGATGTTCACCAGCGGCACACATCACGGTATCGCGATGGGGGAATTTGAAGGCGAACCGCTGTATCACGCCAGCCTGTCGCCGGACGAATACCGACAACGGCTGGCGGAAAATGGTTTTGCAGTGATTGACGTGATATTTGAAGATCCCGATTGCGGCGGGCATTCGGTCTGGCTTTGTCAGGCGCTTATCCCGTAATCATTTGTCAGTGCGCTTATTGTCTTACATCATGACTTTTTGCTCTTATTCACTCTACTGTGAAGCTGTATTCCCTCCCTTAGTGAGCAAATTCAATGAAAATAAAATCATTGTTACCGGTGATTTTGGCTGCATGCTGGGTATTTAATATGGGTAGCGTCATGGCCAAGAGTCATTCAGTTTCAGACTCAGAGATTAAAGATAAGGTTATTGCCGAATCCATCGCCTCATATCCCGGCGTGTGTGCTTGCCCATTCAATCGTGCGAGGAATGGTAGTGCCTGTGGCAGGCGCAGCGCATGGAGCAAGGCCGGAGGCTACGCGCCACTCTGCTATAAAAATGAAGTTACGGATGACAGGGTCAAACAGTGGCGGGAGCAAAATAACAGTTAATTAATGTGCTCTTCACTGAATGGCAAATTTAAAATTAACCCGGCTCCAGCATCCCGAAACTCACAATCCGCGAACGGCCCAGCTCTTTCGCACGATACAGCGCGACGTCGGCCGCACGCAGCAGGTTGTCGCTCTGGACGTGCTCCGGGTAGCTGGCGATGCCAATCGACACGTCCACGGGACCGATTTCAGACAGCCCATAGCGCATCGAGAGGGTGTGAACGCCATTAAAAATCTCGGTTGCGCAGGCGTGAGCCGCCTCTTCATCAACGCCCGTCAGCAGCACCAGAAACTCCTCGCCGCCGTAACGGAACGCCACGCCATGGTCGTGAACGGCGCGTTGGACGATGGCCGCGACGTTTTTGATCACCTGATCGCCCGCCTCGTGACCGAACCTGTCGTTAATATTTTTAAAGTGATCAATGTCGATCATCAGGCAGCTCACCGGTTCTGCATTGCGCGTCGCCTGGCTCATTTGGGTACGCAACGTGTCTTCCAGATGGTGACGATTGCGCAGGCCGGTTAACGGATCATAGAGCGCTTTTTCGAGCAGGGCATCGCGCAGACGTTGGTTCGCTAACGCGAGGCCAAGCGCTTCGGCCATCAGTTCCAGATAAGCGCGAGAAGGCGCCGTTTCCGGCGTGATGTTCTGGAAAGAGAGTAAACCAATCGCTTCTCCCTGGGCGATCAACGGTACGCAAAGCGAGTGATTTGCGCAGGTGTCCGGCAGATGGTAGCAGGCGATATCCGGCTCGCCGTTAACCGGAGGATGGCTCTGACCGCGACGTACAGCCCAGCATTCGTCGGGGTGGAACGGGTCCTGTTTTCCCTCGGGCGAAAGCCATTGCGCGACGCAGCGCATCTGCCACGGATCGCGGTCGAAAATATAGAGCCGGCCGGCTATTCCCGGCGCGATATTGGGGGCAAAAAGCTGTGCGACGTTAATCACATCCTCGAAGTTTTCGCAGCCCTGCAAACGCTGCGTCATGCGCGCCAGCAGCTCGCGGATCGCCCAGTCGGCGTCGCGCTCTTTTTCCAGACGCTGTCGCACCAGTCCATTCTCACGAAAAATGCGGATCGCCTGCGCCATGTCACCAATTTCGTCGATCTGGTTAAAGTTGGGCGTTTCAACCGCATAATCCTGGGAGGCCAGGCGATTCACCACGTCGCTCAGACGCACCACCGGTCGCAGCACGCGGCGTTTTAAGATGAAACCCAGCACAAACAGGAACAGCAGGGCAGTCACACCCACCATCACCTCAGATAACGAGCGTAACAGGCGTGACGTGTTGGTCGCTTGCTGGACGGCGTCCTGCGCACGACGATCGAGCATCAGGCGGAAATGGTCGATTTGATCTTGCGCCCGCTCCAGCTCTTGTTCGTAAGGTTTGCCGTAAAGTAGCGCGAGGGCTTGCGACTGTTCACCGCGAGCCACCTGAGCTAACGCGGTTTGCTGTTCATCCTGCAGTTCATCGACAACCCGGAATCCTTCATGCAAAAGCGCCAGTTCATCATCCGTCGCGCCATTGTCTTTCAGTTTTGCCAGACGATGCTCAACGGCCTTCAATGACTGCTCTTTTTGCTGATATTCCGCCAGCAGGTCCGGGTCTTGTTTGATCACGTACAGCCGCGCCAGATCCGAAAGCGACCAGATCTCGACGTCAACCTCTTCAGTGAGCTGGTCAAAAACCTGCCGCTGTTCTACCGCCTGCCGCTCAACATTATCCGCGTTTGACGCCATCAGCATCACCACGCCTGACACGATTGTCAGACACACCGTGGCACCGTAGGCCCAGTTCGTTATGGTCGCAATACGCACCTGTAGGATCCTTCTAGGCCATTTGTGGGATAGCTATTTTGAAATTATAGGAAACGCATGATTTTGCGTGTAAAAAAAGCGGCCATTTGGCCGCCTGGTCTGTTAAATATCGTCACGCTTTCACAAATCTGGAGGGTTTTTGCCTTCTTCGATAAAGGTTTCGTCGATTTCGTCCGAATTGCCGGCATGGTCGCGTCCGGAAAGCAGATTCCAGCAGGCAATAAACAGGGCGGCGATCAGCGGGCCAATCACAAAGCCGTTAATGCCGTAAATTTCCATCCCGCCCAGTGTCGAGATCAGGATCAGATAGTCCGGCATTTTGGTGTCTTTGCCGACCAGCAGCGGGCGCAGGATGTTATCCACCAGCCCCACGATGATGACAAAGAAGCCGACAATGAAGAACCCTTGCCACAGCTGTTGCGTGGCAAACAGGAAGATAGCGGCGGGTACCCAGATAATCGCCGAGCCGACGGCCGGAATTAACGACAGGAACGCCATCAGCGCGCCCCACAAAATACTGCCGTCGATACCGGCGATATAAAAGGCGATACCGCCCAAAATACCCTGCACGAGCGCCACAACCACCGTGCCTTTAACCGTCGCGCGGGAGACGGCGGCAAATTTCGCGAACAGATGCTGCTTAACAAAATCGGACAGCGGCAGGGAATCAAGAATCTGACGCACCAGATATGGCCCGTCTTTGAGCAGGAAAAACAGCAAATAAATCATGATGCCGAAGCTAATCGCAAAGCCGAACGTGCCCTTGCCGATCAAGAAGGCGCTGCCCGCCAGATACTGTCCGCCTTTTAAGGCCGCATCAGAGAGTTTTTGCTGGATTTGCGTGGCATTATCCAAATTGTGATCGACAAGGAAATTCCGTGCCCAGTCCGGCAGGTGTGTAAACAGGCTTGCCACCACTTCCGGGAATTGGGAATCCGTATGCTGGAGCTTGGTGTAAACCACGTTCAGCTCGATGGCGAGCGACGAGAGAATCACGATCAGCGGTGTAAACACGATCAGACAGATAATGCCCAGCGTCAGTAGCGATGCCAGCCCGTTACGTTCCCCCAGTAGACTGCGCACTTTGTTCTTCACCGGATGGAAGATGACGGCCAGTATCGACGCCCAGAAAACGGCCGAAAAGTAGGGGGCCAGTATGTCAAAGAAAGCCAGCGAAACGATGACGAGAATCAGAATGAAGAAACCTTTGGTAAGTCCTTTAAAGCGCATGAGCCAGTCCTGGTAACGTAGAATCACCGTCGACTATAGAACCCTTTGGCGGATTTACCAATTTTGTCGTCAGGATCACACTGTTTGAGTTACCTCCTCCACGCTGTTATCGGACGCCTTGCACGCGTAAATCCCGACGACGCAGGGGCAATCACACCTTTCTGTATGAGACAGCGCAATGGGTTCCCACTTTTGACTGACCGAAAATGCCCTCCGTCCGCGCCATGCTCTCAGTATCGGCTTACGGAGGTGCTTATGGCCTGGCGACCAATTCTCTACGTGATCATGACAAACCAACCCCGACTCAGCGCCCGCCGTGCGCGTCTACGTTTGGTGCGCGGCTAGCTTTTTGTTAACAATCGCGGTATAACAAAACCTTCTTTGGATGTTTAGATGTCCATACGTTTAGAAGGTAATATGCAAACAGAACACGACAATGGGCAGCTAAAGCGCACCATGAAAACGCGTCACCTGATTATGTTGTCGCTGGGTGGCGTGATTGGCACAGGGCTATTCTTTAATACGGGTTACATCATTTCCACGACCGGTGCGGCGGGCACGCTTCTGGCGTATCTGATCGGCGCGCTGGTGGTCTGGCTGGTGATGCAGTGTCTGGGCGAGCTTTCCGTCGCGATGCCGGAAACCGGGGCATTTCATGTTTACGCCACGCGCTATCTGGGGCCAGCAACGGGCTATACCGTCGCGTGGCTTTACTGGCTCACCTGGACCGTAGCGCTCGGCTCAAGCTTTACCGCCGCCGGATTCTGCATGCAGTACTGGTTCCCGCAGGTGCCCGTTTGGGTGTGGTGCGTGGTGTTCTGCGCGGTGATTTTTGCCCTCAATGTCATCTCGACGCGTTTCTTCGCCGAAGGCGAATTCTGGTTCTCGCTGGTGAAAGTCATCACCATCATCGCCTTTATTATCCTGGGCGGAGCAGCGATCTTCGGCTTTATCCCGATGCAGGACGGTTCACCCGCACCGGGCTTATCCAATATCACCGCCGAAGGCTGGTTCCCCCACGGCGGCCTGCCGATTCTGATGACCATGGTGGCGGTGAACTTCGCGTTCTCCGGTACCGAGCTGATTGGTATCGCTGCGGGTGAAACGGAGAATCCGCATAAAGTCATCCCGGTGGCGATCCGCACCACGATTGCGCGCCTGATCCTGTTCTTCATTGGCACCGTTTTTGTACTGGCGGCGCTGATCCCGATGCAGCAGGCCGGCGTGGAGAAAAGCCCGTTCGTGCTGGTGTTCGAGAAAGTCGGCATCCCCTATGCAGCCGACATTTTTAACTTCGTGATCCTGACGGCCATTCTGTCGGCAGCGAACTCAGGGCTGTATGCGTCGGGCCGCATGCTGTGGTCGCTCTCGAATGAGAAAACGCTGCCGCGCTGCTTTGCCCGCGTGAATAAAAACGGCGTTCCGCTGACGGCGATCTCGGTGTCGATGCTGGGCGGCGTATTGGCGCTGTTCTCAAGCGTGATCGCCCCGGATACGGTGTTTGTCGCGCTGTCGGCGATTTCGGGATTTGCGGTGGTGGCGGTATGGATAAGCATCTGCGCCTCGCACTTTATGTTCCGCCGCCGTCACCTCCATGCGGGTAAACCGCTGGCGGATTTACAGTATCGTGCCCCGTGGTATCCGCTGGTGCCGGTATTGGGATTTGTCCTGTGCGTGGTGGCCTGTGTCGGTCTGGCCTTTGATCCGAGCCAGCGCATTGCGCTTTACTGCGGAATTCCGTTTGTCGCCCTGTGTTATGGTGCGTATTACCTCACCCAAAATCTTAAAAAGCAGGAGCCTGAACATGTCGCTGAATAATCCGCTTACCGCCCTCCTTGAGAAACAGCCGTTTATCGTGCTGGACGGCGCAATGGCGACGGAGCTTGAAGCGCGCGGGTGTAACCTGGCTGATAGCTTATGGTCGGCAAAAGTGCTGGTCGAAAACCCGGAGCTGATCCGTGACGTGCACCTGGACTATTTCCGCGCGGGTGCACAGGTGGCAATCACCGCCAGCTATCAGGCCACGCCGGCGGGCTTTGCCGCACGCGGTCTGGATGAGGCGCAGTCGCGTGCGCTAATAGGTAAAAGCGTCGAACTGGCGCGTAAAGCTCGCGAAGCGTATCTGGCTGAAAACGCGCACGCGGGCACGCTGCTGGTCGCCGGTTCCGTCGGGCCTTACGGCGCGTATCTGGCGGACGGGTCTGAGTATCGCGGGGATTACGTGCGCAGTGCACAAGAATTTACCGAATTTCACCGCCCGCGCGTAGAAGCGCTGCTGGATGCGGGAGCTGACTTACTGGCCTGCGAAACGCTGCCGTCTTTTGCCGAGATCAAAGCCCTGGCGGCGTTGCTGAGTGAATATCCCCGTGCTCGGGCGTGGTTCTCGTTTACCCTGCGTGACAGCGAGCACCTCAGCGATGGCACGCCGCTGCGTGACGTTGTTGCCGCCCTGGCGGATTATCCGCACGTTGTCGCGCTGGGCATCAACTGTATCGCGCTGGAAAACACCCCTGCAGCGCTTGCGCATCTGCACAGCCTGACTGCGCTGCCGCTGGTGGTCTATCCCAACTCCGGCGAGCACTATGACGCAGTGAGCAAAACCTGGCACCACCACGGCGAAGCCTGCGAAACGCTGTCGGGGTATCTACCGAAGTGGCTGGCGTCAGGGGCAAAGCTGATTGGCGGATGCTGTCGCACCACGCCGAAAGATATTGCGGAGCTGAACGCGCAGCGCGGATGAGTGCGAGCCTGATGCCCTCACCCTGACCCTCTCCCAATGGGAGAGGGTAGACACTAAATGCGGCAACGGACGTTGCCGTTTTGTTTTTACCTAGGCGGCATCCGCCAGCACAAACATTCCGTAGGGGTGGATTTCGAGGTAATAATTATCGCCTTCGTTCGGCTGTAGGCGCGTGGCGTTCACCTGCAACAAAATCTCCTGGCCGTGCCAGTTCACAATCACCTCATATTGCGGTCCCATATACGCCACATGGCGAATCACGCAGCGCTGGCTCTCTTCGCCGTGCTCGCTCAGGGTGATCGCTTCCGGGCGCACACCGACCGATCCCGCTCCCTCGCGGGCAAAATGCAGTGGGCGCGGCAGACGGTAGCCGTGGATCTCGACAAAATCCTCGCTAAAGCGTGCCGGGAACAGGTTGGCGTCGCCCATAAAGCTCGCCATAAAGCGCGATGCGGGCTGGCGATACAGATCCTGCGGCGAGCCAATCTGCATAATATTGCCTTTGTTCATCACCAGCACGGTGTCGGACACCGCAAACGCCTCGCTCTGATCGTGGGTCACGTACAGCGACGTGATGTTGAACTGCTTTTGTAGCTCGCGAATTTTGTCGCGCATGCTGCGCCTCAGGTTGGCGTCGAGGTTACTCAGCGGCTCATCGAACAGCAGCACTTTCGGTTTGAGGATCAGCGCACGCGCCAGCGCCACGCGCTGCTGCTGTCCGCCAGAGATCTGGTCGACGTAGCGGTCTTCAAAGCCGTCAAGATCCACCATCGCCAGCGCTTCTTTGACGCGGGTTTTCATTTCACTGCGCGATACGCCAAGCATTTTCAGGCCGTAGCCCACGTTCTCGCCCAGCGACATGTGCGGGAACAGGGCGTAAGACTGGAACACCATGCAGATATCACGCTGCTGAATGGAACGATGCGTGACGTCTTCGCCGTCGATTAAAATCTGCCCCTCGGTGGGTTTTTCAAGCCCCGCGACCAGACGCAGCACCGTGGTTTTGCCACAGCCCGACGGGCCGAGCAGCGTCACCATCTGCCCCTGCGGAATCGCAAGATTGATATTCTCGATAACGGTGTTGTTGCCAAAGCGCTTGGTGACATTGCGCAATTCAACGAAATGTTTTTGAGTCATAGTGTTACGCCTGGTTTTTGGCTTTTGAACGGGAGGTACGAGATTCACCGATCAGCCAGTCAAAGAGGAAAATGATCGCCAGCATGACCACAATCAGGATCGAGCCGTAGGCAATCGCCACGCCGTATTCGCCGTCTTCCACGCGGTTCAGAATGTAGGCTGTTGCCACGCGGGTATCCGGCGTGACGAGGAACACAATGGCGCTAACGGTGGTAATGGCGCGCACAAAGCTGTAAATCAGCGCCGACAAAATTGCCGGGCGCAGCAGCGGCAGCAGGATATGCGTGATGGTCCGGAAGCTCCCGGCGCGCAGGCTGAGCGACGCTTCATCCAGCGATTTATCGATCTGCCCGAGCCCCGCGATCCCGGCGCGAATGCCCACCGGCACGTTACGCATCACCATTGAGATAATCACAATCGCAGCCGTTCCCGTGAGGTAAACCGGCGCGCTGTTAAAGGCCAGAATGTACGACACGCCCGCCACGGTGCCTGGCACGGCAAAGCACAGCATGGTGGTGAACTCGATAGTCTTTTTGCCACGGAACTGCTGGCGCACGACCACCCAGGCGATCAACAGACCAAAGCCCGCGGTGATCGGTGCGGCGATCCCGGCGTACAGCAGCGTATCAAGCAGTGAAGGCCACGCGCCGTCGCTCATGCCCTGGCCGAACAGCTTGATAAAGTTATCCAGCGTCAGGGTGTAATCCACGCCCCAGTTCACCGTAAAGCTGCCGTAGAAAATGCTGCCGTAAAGCAGGGCGTTAAACGCGATCCAGACGGTTAACAGCGCCACCACGGCCCAGACCAGCGTCACCGGCAGCGGCTGCACGTCGCCACGGTAGGATTTGCCGGATACGGTTACGTAAGACCGCTTGCCGATCCACATGTACTGAATGCAGAACACCAGCAGCGAGAAGACCAGCAGGAACGCGCCGAGCGTACTGGCCGCCTGATAATCCAACTGCGACCCGGTGATGTAGAAGTAGATTTGCGTGGCGAGTACGTCGAAGTTGCCGCCCAGCACCAGCGGGTTACTGAAGTCGGCCAGCGACTGCACGATAACAATCAGGAAGGCGTTTGCCAGCGCGGGTTTCAGCAACGGCACAAACACGCCGTTAAAGGTCTGCCAGCGGCTGGCGCGCAGGGTATACGACGCCTCTTCCAGCGACGGATGAATCGTCTTGATGGCTCCGTCGAGGATCATGAACGCCATCGGCGTAAAGGCCAGCACCTGCGCCAGCCAGATACCGGTAAACCCATACAGCCAGTTAGTGTTGGTCAGGCCAAACCAGTCCACCATCAGCTCGGTAATGTAGCCGGAGCGGCCCATCATCAGCGTCACGCCCAGCCCCACCACGAACGGCGGGGTGACGATCGGCAGAATCGAGAAGATACGCCCAATAATGGCGCTGCGTCTGGCGATGCGGGTGGTGTAGATTGCCAGCACCAACCCAAAGAACGTACAGCCGATACCGACGGCAATCGACAGCACAATCGAGTTGATAATGACCTGAACGATATGCGCCTGCGACAGCACCGTCATAAAGGCCAGCGGCGCAAATTCGCCCGTATCGGTGGTGAACATCGGAATGAAAATGGCGATGCTCGGCCAGACGATAAAGATGCCGATCAGCGCCACGATGGTTATCAGGGAGGCAATCACAAAGCGGTCGCCGCCCAGCCACTCGAGTCGCGTGAGCGCCAGCGTCATGATCGCCCCAAGTGCGACGAACAGCACGATCGACGCGTAGCCTAACCCGCGTCCTTCGACCGTGGCGCTGATGACGATAAACGCCATGCACAGCAGCGCCCATCCCGCATCAATATAATGACGGCTAATCTGCTCGCGTTTCGCTTCACTAAACGGACGCACCAGCAGCAGGCTCGGCAGTAAATACCACAGCCAGCTAACGTTGAAATGTGACCAGCTGTAGGCGTCGAGGATCTCGTCGCGCGTCGACTCCAGCAGGCCGTAATCCAGGCTCCAGCTTGGCAGCAGGGCAAACGCCAGCCAGCCAAGCAAAACCCAAAGGAATACCGCATCCCGTTTCTTGGCGGGATGGAGAGCTAATGTGTGTGACATACGTTTTCCGAGTGTTGGAGGCCCGACGGGAAAATCCGCCGGGCGATATACCCGTCATACTTGAGTTGCAGAAGCGTTGGCTGCTCTCACGCACCCCAGTCACTGACTTGAGTCAGCTCCTGGATATTTGCTTGTTTGCCGCCTGCCTGCAACGCGAATTATTTTGGGTATAACTACGGTTTGCGGGCTTATTTACCCATCTTCACGTCGCTGACCCATTTGTTGATCAGTGCCTTGCGCACGTCCGTTGAGCCGTATTTATCCATGTCGTAACTGATCAATTTCAGGTCGTCGAGCTTCAGCGAGTTCGGGGAGGTTTCCGCCGTGGTGTTGGTCAGGATTTGGTAGGATTTGCCTTTCTTCCACGCCAGCTCCTGCGCCTCTTTCGACAGCACCCAATCCACAAACAGCTTCGCGTTTTCTTCGTTACGCGCGCCTTTCAGAATGCTGACGCCACCGATTTCATACCCGGTGCCTTCGCACGGCGAAATCAGCTCCAGCGGTGCGCCTTGTTCTTTTTCCAGCGAGTAATCGTGCAGGAAGCCAATCCCGATGGCGGTTTCACCGCGCGCGGCGTTACGCGCCGGGGCGATACCGGATTTGGTGTACTGCGACACGTTGCTGTTCAGCTGTTTCAGGTAATCGAACGCCTGATCTTCGCCCCACAGCTGCACGAAAGTCGCCAGTGCGGTATACGCCGTACCGGAGCTTTGCGGATCGGCTATCTGGATCTCGCCTTTGTATTCCGGCTTGGTCAGATCTTTCCAGCATTTGGGGACCGGCAGATTTTTCTCTTTCAGGCGCTGAGTGTTCACACCAAAGCCCAGAATGCCGACGTAGACAGCGGAAGAGAGGTTGCCTTTCACTTTGGCCGGATCGCGGAATTTCTCCATGATCTGCTCAAGATTTTTCGATTTGTACGGCTGCAACAGCCCCATTTCTCCGGCCTGCGATTGCGGGTCTAGCGTGCCGCCATACCAGACGTCAGCCTGCGGGTTTTTCTTCTCCGCATCGACTTTCGCCAGCGTGCTGCCGGAGCCGTTGCGGATAAACGAAGTTTTGACGTCGTACTTTTCGCCAAAGGCTTTCGTTTCGACTTCACACATTTCGTTGGTGGCGCTGCAATACACCACCAGACGGCCTTTAGCCTGCGCGGCACCCGTTAAGGTGGCCAGCGCGATCCCAGATGCAATGAGGGTAGAGAGGAGTGTTGTTTTCATTATTCAGCCTTTTTATGACGTTATGTGACTGCGAGAAGCGGTGATGCCCGACATCAGCAGCGGCATCAGCAATAAACCCATCAGTACGGCGGCAATCGAGAGCAAACTGAACATCCCCGACCAGCCGTAATGTTCGATAACCAGCGACAGCGGCCATCCCGCCAGCGCCGCCCCCAGATAGGCAAAGACGCCGAGAAAACCGGTAATCGAGCCTGCCGCCTGTTTGTGCCCGCATTCAACGGCGGCAAGGCCGATCAGCATCTGCGGGCCAAACACAAAAAATCCTACGGTAAAAAAGCACATCGCCAGCAGGGCATAGTGGTGAACCGGTGCCAGCCACAGCGCGGCGACGGAAACCATCAGCCCCAGCGTGAACAGCAAAATCATCGGCGCACGCTGGCCGCTAAACAGCAGGTCCGAACCCCATCCGGCGAACAGCGCGCCCAGTAAACCGCCCACTTCAAACAGCATCACCGTGGCGTTGGCGCTCAACAGATTTACGCCGTGGCTTTCTGACAGCCAGATATTGCCCCAGTCGTTCAGCGCAATACGGATCAGATACACCAGGACATACGACGCGCCGAGCAGCCAGATCATCGGATTTTGCAGCATCGTCGTGCGTAACATCTGCCACAGCCCCATCGGCGGGCTTTGCTGTTCCTGGCGCAACTCCAGCGGATCGTTGCGCCACTCCCCTACCGTCGGCAGACCCTCTTCCTGCGGTGTTCCCCGCAGCTGTGTGGTCAGCCAAATGCCGAGCACAATGCTGATGATCCCCGGTGTCAGCATCGCTGCCTGCCAGCCCCAAAGATGGGCGGCAAAGGCACATATCAATGGAATAATCGCACCACCAATATTGATGGAGGTATTCCAGCAGCCCCACCAGAAACCGCGCTCGTTGCGCGAATACCAGTGGGTGAGCAATCTGGCGCACGGCGGCCAGCCCCATCCCTGAAAGAAGCCGTTCAGCGTCCAGATAAACAGCAGCAGCGGGAACGAATCGCTTAACGTAAACAGCACGTTCAGCACGCCCGTTGCCAGCAGGCCGATGCCCATAAACGCCCGCTGCCCGTGGCTGTCGTGCCACAGACCGGCGGCAAATTTAGACAGCCCGTAGCTCAGATAAAACAGCGAACCGATCAGCCCGATATCGCTTTTACTCAGCCCCAAATCCATTTGCAGCGCGGGTAACACGTAATTCACGCTCTTGCGCGTCAGGTAAAACGCGGCGTAACCGATGGCCATGCACAACAGCAATCGTGGGCGTATCGCCCGATAGCGTTGCGTGATCTCTTCAGCAGACAGTGCGTGCATGGCGTTCTCCGTTTGAGATGACTGTATGAAAGCGTGATGAAAAAGGGATGAGAGAAAGTCTGGAGTGACTAAGACTTTTTCCTGGTTAGTGAAGTGTTTGTTGCAAAATTGTGGGCAGGTTAACAATTACGCGCGTGCCAGCGTGGGCGTTCAACGTGAATTCGCCGCCGAGGGCGTGGACGCGCTCGCGCATTCCCTGAATACCAAAGCCGGGAACATTTTCCGGACTGATACCCCCGCCGTTGTCCGCGACCTCCAGATGCAGCCGGTTTTCCTGCTGGCGAAGGACGATGGTCACTTCGCTGGCATCGGCGTGTTTACTGACGTTATTCAGCAATTCCTGTAGCAAGCGATACAGGGTGAACACCAGGGTTTCATTTTCCGGTGGCGAGGGCAGTTGATAGTCAAACCGACAGGTAATCCCGCGTTCGGCAAAGGCAAATTCGTTGACCAGATGATGCAGCGCCTCTTTGAGCGACAGTTCGTCGAGAACGGGCGGGCGTAACTGGCGCAGCAGCTGACGGGTCGAGTGATGAATCCGCCGCGCCAGTTCGTTGATCTGCCCGGCGGCTTCAACCGCCAGCGGGGTATCGGCGGCGCGCTTGACCAGCTGAGACTGAATTTGAATGGCCGTAATGTTCTGGCCGATTTCATCGTGCAGCTCGCGGGCCAGGTGCTTGCGGGTATCTTCTTCGGTGTGGATCAGCTTTTCGGTGAGCGCCCGCCGCGCCTGAAGTTCGGCCTCCAGTCGGCGGCGATAGTGATCGAGATTTCGTGCCAACTGCTGCTGACGACTGATGGCGATCCCCAGACCAATCCCGAGCAACGACTGGGTGGCGAGGAAAATCTCCAGCTCCATCAGATCGGTAAAACCGACGCCAACCTGACGCGCAATGGTGATCATCATGCTGCCCAGCAGTCCAGACAATACGCCGCCCTGCCAGCCAAACTTCCACGCCATCACGACGTTTGGCAGAAAAACGACGATCAGCAGCAGGCGCTCAAGGGCGGGGGAGAGCACCATTTGCGTGCCGATACCGATGATAAAAAACAGGCTGCACCAGATGATAAGCGAGGTGCGTAGCGGCGGATTACTGGTGTCCAGCCCGAGTAAATGGGAGCGATGCTGCTGGCGCAAAAACTCAAACACCAGATAGACAAACGGCGTGAGCAACACCCCGCCGGTGAAGGAGGCCAGCAGCAGAAGCGTGTTAGGGCTTTCCAGAAACGGTGACAGCAGTAACGTTTGCAGCAGCGCGTTGAACGTCACCGCCGCAATCAGCAGGGAAAGACGCTGCCAGTAGAGCGGAAAACGGTGCCAGTAGCGTTGCGTCAGCCAGGCGGCGACAGTCCCAATCAGCGGTACCACGAGCATCTCGTAGCGGGTCAGGAGCTGTTCGCTGTGCAGCCACCCGATGGCAACGAGAGTGGAGAGAATCAATGCCGGCCAGAAGCGGCGCGACAGCAAAATCAGCAGCGCCAGATAGACGCCCTGCGGCAGGAATAACGCGGCCTGTTGGCCGTTGTGCGTCAGATAAAAGCTGAGCGTCCACAGCATCAGCCAGCCGGTGCCCCAGGCCAGCATAATGAACAGTGAGAGGATAATGTGCCGCACGGATCGCCGCATCAGTGGCCCGTCAGCAGCTGATTGTCGAGCGCGAAATGCACCAGTTCGATGGTGCTGCTGCACTGCAATTTTCCCAGCACGTTGGCGCGATGCACATGCACCGTTTTGTGGCTCAGTTCGAGCGTATAGGCGATGGCTTTGACGCTTTCGCCTTTCACCAGCAGGTCGAATACTTCGCGCTCGCGTGGGGTTAGTACATCGAGCACTTTGGCGGCGGGCTGGCCGCCGCGCAGGGCTTTGACCGCATCGGCGCAGAGATAATGTCCGCCCATACCGACGGAGCGTACGGCCTGCACCAGCTCTTCCGGCCCGCAGCGCTTGGTGAGATACCCGCTGGCGCCAGCGTCGAGTGCGCTCTGCACAAACGCAGGCGTATCATAAATACTGAGAATGATTGCGCGAAAGCCGGGGCGCTGCTGTCGCAGGCGTTTTAGCAGACTGAGGCCATTTTCGTCGGGCATGGCGACATCCATCACCGCGACGTCGATATCGTTACGTGACAAGGCAGGCCACGCTTCGGCAGCGCTACCGTATTGGCCTTCGACGATCAGATCCTCTTCCAGATTTAACAGCTGAGCGAATCCAGATCGGACCACCACGTGGTCGTCCACCAGCACCACTTTGATCATCATTCATACCTTTGCTGAATAGTTTCTCTATGATGCCTGCCGCCGCCGGGCTGGCAATCGTGTGCGTACGGTTATGTAACGGATGTAACAGAATTGCAATATATAGAGTGTCCCGTGCTGGTTTTGCTATTCCATTCTTATGGTCGCAGGAAAAGTGTTGATGACACTGACGATAATTCAGCGATGACCTTTGGTCCGGCTGTAAATCGCCGAAGCGTTTCCGCAAGGCCGGGGCGAGGCGCATGGAAGCGCCGAGAGGGTGTGACCTGCATGGATGCAGGATCACGCCCGACCCGATAGCCTGCAGGAATAAGCTGAGGGCACCGCGTAGCGGCGATTTTCTTGCCGGTAGCCCGGGTTGCCAGGGTGGTGGCGATGAGCCACCCTGGCACGTTCACAGGTCAACGTGTCACAGTGAAGCAAGAAACCTAAGGTGAACGGAATGACCGCCAGAGCTATCTTTCCCCTCATCCCAACCTTCTCCCCCAGGGGAGAAGGAGCAGACTGTGCCGATGCTAAATGCTTCGGGCTGCGTTAGCTCAAACGAAGACGCATCCAGATTCCACAAAATTCACTATCCTTTGCCGCTTTTTTTCTAAAAACCTTTCGGCATTAACGATGCTTTTTTATTCCTTTATCAAAATTCTCACGCCGGAAATACTGCACCCATAACAAAAGAGGGGAGCAGACACCATGGCAATTGCATCGCGTATCACACTACTCGGCGCTCTGGCGCTGTGGGCATTTCAGGCGCAGGCAGTCGATGTGACCGTCGCGTATCAAACTTCCGCGGAACCGGCAAAAGTCGCACAGGCGGATGGTACGTTTGCGAAAGAGAGCGGCGCGAAAGTGGACTGGCGAAAGTTCGACAGCGGCGCAGCCATCGTGCGGGCTTTAGCGTCCGGCGACGTGCAGATCGGTAATCTCGGCTCCAGCCCGCTGGCGGTTGCGGCGAGCCAGCAGGTGCCCATTGAAGTATTTCTTCTGGCCTCGCAGCTCGGGAATTCCGAAGCGCTGGTGGTGAAGAAAGGGATCACCAAACCTGAAGATCTGATCGGCAAGCGTATCGCCGTGCCGTTTATCTCAACCACCCACTACAGCCTGCTGGCGGCGCTCAAGCATTGGGGTATCAAGCCGGGTCAGGTGGAGATCCTTAACCTGCAACCGCCCGCGATTATTGCTGCCTGGCAGCGCGGTGATATTGACGGGGCTTATGTCTGGGCACCGGCAGTGAACGCGCTGGAAAAAGACGGCACGGTGCTGACGGATTCCGCAAAAGTGGGGGAGTGGGGCGCACCAACGCTTGATGTTTGGGTGGTGCGTAAAGATTTTGCTGCGCAGCATCCTGAGGTGGTGAAAGCCTTTGCGAAAAGCGCCATCGACGCGCAACAGCCCTACATTGCCAATCCTGATGAATGGCTGAAACAACCGGCCAATCTGGAAAAACTCTCGCGCCTGAGCGGTGTACCTGAATCTGACGTGCCGGGTCTGGTCAAGGGCAATACCTATATGACGCCAGCGCAGCAGGTGCAGCAGCTTTCTGGCCCGGTGAATAAAGCGATTATCGACACCGCCGGATTCCTGAAAGAGCAGGGCAAAGTGCCTGCGGTGGCGGCGGATTACAGCCAGTTCGTGACCGATCGCTTTGTGAAATAAGGGGGCGAGATGCTGAATATTACAAACCTGTCCGCCAGCTACGGCGGGAAACCCGCGCTGGAAGAGATCAATCTGACGCTGGAGAGCGGTGAACTGCTGGTGGTGCTGGGGCCGTCCGGCTGCGGCAAAACCACGCTGCTGAATCTGATCGCCGGGTTTGTACCTTATCAGCACGGTTCGATCCAGCTTGAGGGTAAAAAGGTGGAAGGCCCAGGGGCGGATCGTGGAGTGGTCTTTCAGAACGAAGGGCTGCTGCCCTGGCGCAACGTGCAGGAGAACGTGGCGTTTGGTCTGCAACTGGCGGGAACGGAACGGACACAACGACTGGAACGGGCGCGTCAGATGCTAAAAAAGGTAGGGCTTGAAGGGGCAGAAAAACGTTTTATCTGGCAGCTTTCCGGCGGTCAGCGTCAGCGCGTGGGGATTGCTCGGGCGCTGGCGGCCAATCCACAGCTGTTGCTGCTGGACGAACCTTTTGGCGCGCTGGATGCCTTCACTCGCGAGCAGATGCAAACCCTGCTGCTGCGTCTGTGGCACGACACCGGCAAGCAGGTGTTGCTGATTACCCATGATATTGAAGAAGCGGTGTTTATGGCGACCGAGCTGGTGCTGTTATCGCCGGGGCCGGGGCGCGTACTGGAACGTTTGCCGCTCGACTACGCGCGTCGCTATGTCGCGGGAGAACCGGTGCGCAGCATCAAGTCCGATCCCCAGTTTATTGCCCAGCGCGAATATGTGCTGAGCCGCGTGTTTGAGCAGCGGGAGGCCTTCTCATGAGCATCGTGTTTAGCGAAAAACGCGCGCGAAAACGCCTCACCTTTCGTTGGCCGTTTTCCCGTCAAATCACCTTAAGCACCGTCACATTGCTGGTGCTGTTAGCGATTTGGTGGGCAGTGGCCGCGAAGCAGTGGGTGAGCCCGCTATTCTTGCCACCGCCGGGACAGGTGCTGGCGAAACTTATCACCATCGCCGGTCCGCAGGGCTTTATGGATGCGACGCTCTGGCAGCATCTGGCGGCGAGTCTGGGTCGTATTCTGGTGGCGCTGTTGGCGGCGGTGGTTTTAGGGATCCCGGTGGGGATCGCGATGGGGTTAAGCCCAACGGTGCGCGGCATTCTCGACCCGCTGATTGAGCTGTATCGTCCGGTGCCGCCGCTGGCCTATTTGCCGCTGATGGTGATTTGGTTTGGCATCGGCGAAACGTCAAAGATCCTGCTGATCTATCTGGCGATTTTTGCCCCTGTCGCGATGTCGGCGGTCGCGGGGGTAAAAAGCGCGCAACAGGTGCGTTTGCGCGCGGCGCAGTCGCTGGGGGCAAGTCGCGCTCAGGTGCTGTGGTTCGTGATTTTACCCGGCGCGTTGCCGGAAATATTAACCGGTTTGCGCATTGGTTTGGGCGTGGGTTGGTCGACCCTTGTAGCGGCGGAGCTTATCGCTGCGACGCGCGGGCTTGGATTTATGGTGCAGTCGGCGGGCGAGTTTTTGGCAACCGACGTGGTGCTGGCTGGGATCATGGTGATCGCCGTGATTGCCTTTGGTTTAGAACTGGGGCTGCGCGCGCTACAGCGCCGTCTGACGCCCTGGCATGGAGAAATACAATGAGTGAACGTCTGACCATTACCCCGCTGGGACCGAATATTGGTGCGCAAATTTCGGGTCTCGACGTGGCTCGCCCGCTGAGCGATAACCAGTTCGAGCAGCTGTATCACGCGGTATTGCGCCATCAGGTGGTGTTTCTGCGTGAGCAGGCGGTGACGGCCCAGCAGCAGCGCGCGCTGGCGTTACGTTTTGGCGATCTGCACATTCACCCGGTGTATCCGCATGCGGAAGGGGTGGAAGAAATTATCGTGCTGGATACCCACAACGATAATCCACCGGATAATGACAACTGGCACACCGACGTGACGTTTATCGAGACGCCGCCCGCAGGGGCAATTCTGGCGGCAAAACAGCTGCCAGAAACCGGGGGCGATACCTTATGGACCAGTGGAATTGCGGCATATCAGGCACTTTCAGAACCGTTTAAGCAGTTACTGAGTGGCCTGAGTGCGGAGCACGATTTCAGGAAATCGTTTCAGGAATACAAATACCGTAAAACGGAAGAAGAGCATCAGCGCTGGCTGGACGCGGTAGCGAAACATCCACCGGTGCTGCATCCGGTGATCCGCACGCATCCCGTGACGGGTAAGCAGGCGCTGTTTGTGAACGAAGGATTCACAACGCGCATTGTGGATGTGAACGAGAAAGAGAGTGAAACGCTCTTATCGTTCCTGTTTGCGCACATAACCAAACCAGAGTTCCAGGTACGCTGGCGCTGGCAACAACACGATCTGGCGATCTGGGATAACCGCGTGACGCAGCACTATGCCAACGCCGATTATCTGCCGCAGCGCAGGATTATGGAGCGCGCCACGATTTTGGGTGATAAGCCGTTTTATCGGGCGGGATGAAGGGGATATGCGAATCTGTAGGTTGTTCCGTTCACTTCATGTTCCCCGTCTTTCTTTGGCTACGGAACGTGTGAACGTGCCAGGGCGGCTCAATCGCCACTGCCCTGGCGACCCGGGCTCCCGGCAAGAAAATCGTCGCTTTGCGATTCCTTCGTCTTTTTCTTACGGCTTTTCGGGGACGGGCGCAGGTAACGTCCCTGTAAATGCGCCCTCGCCGCGCATCCATGCGCGTCACCCCTGCTTCAGAAAACGACTCAGCGATTTACAGCCGGACCAAGGGCCGCGCTTCAGTCCCGAAATTCTAATGGGCAAATTCTGTGCTGATAAACAAAACATTAGATATGACGAATGCTGGTTCAGGTATGCAGATGGACTGAGTGTGTAAGATGAACGGAACGAACCATCGAGCCGCCTGTTCCCCCTCACCCAGCCCTCTCCCCAATGGAGAGGGAGAAAAGCAGAGCCGCCTGTTACCCTTCATCCAAGCCTCTCCCCAATGGAGAGGGAGAAAAGCAGAGCCGCCTGTTCCCCCTCACCCAAGCCTCTCCCCAATGGAAAGGTAGAAAAGCAGATCCGCCTGTTCCCCTTCACCCCAGCCCTCTCCCCAATGGAGAGGGAGAAAAGCAGAGCCCCCCCTCACCCAAGCCTCTCCCTAGTGGAGAGGGAGAGAATCCTGACACTGCGTCGCCTGATGCCCCTCAGAGTGCACCCCAATATACCGCTGATAGCGATTCGCCTTGAGATAACACAAATCCACCAGCACCAACCCATCCACGCAGTTGTTGAACGCCGGATCGCTGCCGAAATCGATAAACTGCACGCCGCCCGGTTCGCACAGCTCGGAATACTGTTTGTAGAGCGGTGGAATGCCGCAGCCCAGATTGCCGAGCAGGGATTTCAGCTTTGTCAGATCATCGACATACGCTTTACCCTCAAACTGGGCCAGCACGTCGGGCAAGGACGCCGGATACGGCTGGCGCGACACGGCTAACGGATGGTTCGCCGGAAACCACAGACGGTAAAACGCCACCAGCAGATCGCGTGCGGCGGGGGGGAGTCCGCCTGAAATCGAAACCGGGCCGAACAGGTAGCGATACTGCGGATAGCGCGCCAGATAGGCGCCAATCCCTGACCACAAATAATCCAGGCCACGGCGGCCCCAGTAGCGCGGCTGGATAAAGCTGCGGCCAAGCTCGATGCCGTGTTCCAGTATGTCTTCCATTTTGTCGTCATACTGGAACAAGCTGAAACTGTATAACCCGCCCAGCCCTTGGTTTTCGACCTGTTTTGCCGTGGGCATAAAACGATACGCACCGACGATTTCCAGATCGTCGTCGTCCCACAGAATCAGATGCAGATAATCGTCGTCATAGCTGTCGGTGTCCCGACGCTTTCCGCTGCCTTCGTCCACGGCGCGGAAGGCAATTTCGCGCAACCGTCCCAGCTCGCGCAAAATCGGGGCGTCTTCCTGCCCGTTGCGTTGCCACAGATAAATCGATTTGCCGTCGCTGGTGGTGCCGAGACATTCAGCCAGCGCCAGTTCGCGTTTCAGCGTTGCACGGTCTTCCGGTCGTGCAATCGCGCACTGCGTTTTGAAGGTTCCCGGCAGTCCCTTGCCAAGACGCATCACATGCTGGCGGCACTGCTCGGCCATTTCACGCGGTGAAAGCGTGGCGCTGAACCAGTGGCTCCAGGCAATCTGCTGCCCGATTTTGATCGGCAATCGACTGTGCTGACGGCGGAACATTTGCTGCATAAGCAGCAGCATCGACAGCGTAGGTGAGACCAGAGTGCTGGCGTAAAACAGCAGGCTGTTGTGCGCCTGAATGTGCATGGGCAGCAGCGGCACGCGCAGTTTGTTCGCCAGTTTGATAAAGCCCGAGTGCCATTTTTTGTCGCGAATACCTGTGCGCGTGGGGCGCGAGACTTCGCCAGCCGGGAAGAAAATCAGTACCCCCGCGTTTTGCAGGTGCTGTTCCATGTGCATCAGCGAGGATTTGGCTGTTTTTCCGCCCATATTATCCACCGGGATAAACAGCGAACTCAGCGGTTCGAGGTGTGATAACAGACGATTGGTCACGACTTTGACATCGCGGCGAACGCGCGATGCGGCGTACATCAGCGCCAGGCCATCCAGCGTGCCGGTGGGGTGGTTAGCGATAATAACCAGCGGGCCATGTTCAGGGATTTGTTCGAGGTCGTGAGCGGGAATAGTGCAGATAATATCGAGGTGTTCAAGAACCTGTTCCACCATATCCAGCCCTTTCAGGTGGCGGTGTGTTGCGGCGAACTGCTGGAACTCTTCTTCGTGGAATAACCGTTTTAACAGACTTTTTTGCCAGGGTGCGGGCCTCGCCTGAGGCCAAAGATCATCAAGAACGCTATCGAGACTAAACATGATGGTTTCTCCTACCGTCTTGCCGAGACAGTAGAAGCGCGAGATGTCGTTTGTATTGCAGTTGGGTGAAGTTTTGTGAGGGGGGATTCCCCTCTCCGTTCAGAAGAGGGGAGCGAGCGTTAACGCAGGATTTTTTTCTCGGCCAGATCGAGTGCGAAGTAGCTGAAGATCAGATCGGCGCCCGCGCGTTTAATGGCGCCAAGGCTTTCCAGAACGACTTTCTCTTCGTCAATTGCCCCTGCCAGTGCGGCGAATTTGATCATCGCGTACTCACCGCTCACCTGGTATGCGCCCAGCGGCAAAGTGGTGCGCTCGCGGATGTCACGCAGAATGTCCAGATACGCACCTGCCGGTTTGACCATCAGGCAATCTGCACCTTGCGCTTCGTCGAGCAGGGATTCGCGGATTGCCTCGCGGCGGTTAAGCGGGTTCATCTGATAGGTTTTACGATCGCCCTTCAGCGACGTGCCCGCGGCTTCACGGAACGGGCCGTAGAAGGAGGAGGCGAATTTGGTGGAGTAGGACATGATGGCGGTGTCGGTGAAACCCGCAGCGTCCAGCGCCTGACGAATTGCCTGAACCTGACCATCCATCGCTGCGGATGGTGCGATAAAATCAGCCCCGGCAGCCGCAGCCACGACGGCCTGTTTGCCCAGGTTCAGCAGCGTTGCATCGTTATCGACGCCGTGATCGCACAATACGCCGCAGTGACCGTGCGAGGTGTACTCGCAGAAGCAGGTATCGGACATGACGATCATTTCCGGAACGGTCTCTTTGCAGATGCGTGACATGCGCGCGACCAGACCCTTTTCTTTCATCGCATCGCTGCCGGTGGCGTCGGTGTGGTGAGAGATGCCAAACGTCATCACCGAGCGGATGCCTGCGTTGGCAATGCGTTCGATCTCACGCGCCAGATGCTTTTCGGGGATGCGCATTACGCCTGGCATAGCGTCGATGGCTTTGTAGTCATCGATCTCTTCTTCGACGAAAATCGGCAACACCAGATCGTTTAAGCTCAGTGTTGTCTCTTCAAACATAGCGCGCAACGCAGGGGATTGGCGTAGGCGACGGGGACGTGCAATTAAATCGGTCATGATATGCCTGATGTCTGGAGAACAATGCGGGATAGTGTACTCGAAATCCCTGCAGGCTGTTTTACGAAAGTGGTTCTTATGAAGGCAAGAAGGGGGGAGCCCTGTACCCTGGAATGTCGTTAAAACGTGCAAAGGCATTATCGCGCGTGATTTTACATCGGTCCAAGGTTACGGACATCTATTCATATTATTTCTCAAAATCCGTGGTTGTATTTTCTAGGTATATATGGTCTGCTGATATTTTCTGAAATAATATAGTTCTGATGTAATTTATTGTGTTTATAGCGTTTTCTCGTTTTACTCCTCCCTTGTTTTTATTTTTTATGATTATTGTCTGGATACGGACTTAATTGAATCATTCATTGAACCTTTTTCAATTCAGACTGCATAATTCCCTTCGCAATATATTATGTCGCATTTATGTTTTGACGGAAAAACTGCTTACGTCCCTGAGGAGGGATGACTCAATGCAAACATGGAAAAAGAAACTCGCGGTATCTCAAATTGCATTAGCCTGCACATTGGCTATCGCTTCTCAGGCTAATGCTAAAGATATCTCTAACAGCACTTACGATACTTTCGGGTATGACAATACCGTGACTACCCCCTGGTATGATGGGTACGCTGACTGGGATAGCTCTGATGCTACACATGACAGTGATATCTATCCCGTTATCAATAATTCCACGGTGAATGGCGTTATTTCCAGCTACTATCTTGACGATGGAATTAATGGCCGTGCGAATGCGCTGAGCATTTCGAATAGCACAATCAATGGAATGATTACCTCTAAATGCATGACCACCTCTTGCGATAATGGCGTTAACCCAGACGGTACAACGCATACGCAATATGATCGTTTTAGCCTGACTGTCGATAATACGACGATTAATGATGCCTATGAGCATTATGCTTATGACGTTATTGATGGCGATAATACCGAAACGCATTATCAGGATACTTACGTGCTCGGTAATGCGATTACTCTTGATGTCGAGTCCGATATTGTTATTCAAAATAACTCGCACGTTGCCGGTATTACGTTAACGCAGGGTTATCAGGAGCTGGATAATACGCCTTATGATGGCACTGAGGGCGTCGCAAATAGCAGTAACATCTTTACCGATACGCTGGTAGTCAAAGATTCAGTGTTAACCTCTGGTGCTTACAGCGATTTGGGGACGAGCGGTTTTTACGGTCAAAGCGCGAAGCCAAGTGATTACGGCGAAACCAATGCCACGGCTGCGGATGACGCGGCATTAATTGTGGCGTCGAGCGACGTAGATAACGCGATGCAGACGACGGCAACGTTCGATCACTCTACCGTGACGGGGGATATTCTTTTCTCGAGCACGTTTGATAACAACTTCTTTGAGAACGGCGATCCGGCGACTGACACCACCGACGATGGTATCTATAACCCGACGACCAACGGTTGGGACGACACCGATAAACTGGATGTCACCTTGACTAACGGCAGCAAATGGGTGGGCGCAGCGCAGTCGAGCGTTGAGGCTATCAGCCCCGCGCAGATGTATGGCCTGGGCTACAGCGACGCTGACTGGACCACGCTTTCACCTAACAGCATCTGGCCGGATTCCACGTTCAACAGCGACGGTCACGTCTCTGGCGAAGAGGTGTATCAGAGCGGCTTGTTCAACGTGACGCTGGATAACGGTTCCGAGTGGGACACGCGTAAAACCTCTAACATTGATAAGCTGACGGTGAATAATCACTCGCAGGTCAACGTGGAAAATTCGGGTCTTCTCGCGGACAGCATCACAATGACCAACGGCTCGTCGCTGAATATTGGTGACAGTGGAGCCGTTGCCACGGATAGCCTTTATCTGGACAGCTATAGCCTGACCACGCTGACGGAAGAAACGGCGCAGCTCTATGCCAATACCATCACCGTGGATAACGGTGCGGAACTGGCACTGGGTCTGGGCCAGGTTGACACGCACAGCATGGTGTTGACCGACGGCGGCGTGTTGAACATCGCCAGTCGCGATGAGGTGTTGAATTCCGATCTGAACAATGCGCGTTATGTTACCAACGATACGAGCAAAGCGGATTACGACTATGGTGTTGTGGCGCTCAACTCTGATGGTCATTTGGCGGTGAACGGTGACGTCGCGGGCAACTATAAAGTGCGTATCGATAATGCGACAGGTGCGGGTTCTGTCGCTGATTACAAGAATGCCGAAATCATCCGTGTGTATGACAACAACACGGATACTCAGGCGAGCTTTACGGCGGCAAATACAGCCGATTTAGGCGCATATACGTACAAGGCGCAGCAGAAGGGCGATACCGTTGTTCTTCATCAGGAAGCGCTGACCGACTACGCAAATATGGCGTTGAGCATCCCCTCCGCAAACACCAATATCTGGAATCTGCAGCAGGACACAGTGGGCTCGCGTCTGACCAACAGTCGTCACGGTTTGGCGGATAACGGTGGTGCGTGGGTGAGCTACTTCGGTGGCAGTTTCAACGGTGATAACGGCACTCTCAGCTACGATCAGGACGTCAGCGGTATTATGGTCGGTCTGGATACGCAGATTGATGGCAATAATGCTAAATGGATTGTCGGGGGTGCGGCAGGCTTTGCAAAAGGCGATATGAGCCAGGGGTCTGGTCAGGTTGATCAGGATAGCCAGACGGCGATGATCTATTCCTCTGCACATTTTGCTAACAATATCTTTATTGATAGCTCCCTGAGCTACTCTCGCTTTAACAACGATCTTACTGCCACGATGAGCAACGACCAGTACGTGGACGGCAACACCACCACGGATGCCTGGGGCTTTGGTCTGAAGCTCGGCTACGACTGGAAACCCAACGCGTCAGGCTACATTACGCCGTATGCGGCAGTGTCGGGTCTGTTCCAGTCAGGCGATGACTATCAGTTAAGTAACAATATGCAAGTAGACGGCCAGTCTTACGACAGTATGCGTTATGAAGCGGGTCTTGATGCGGGCTACACCTTTAATTACGGTAGCGAGCAGGCATTAACACCGTACTTCACTCTGGCATATGTCTATGACGATGCGGGTAACGATGCGGATGTTAACGGGGACAACATAGACAACGGGGTGAAAGGTTCCGCCGTACGTGTGGGTCTGGGCACACAGTTTAGCTTCACGAAAAACTTTAGCACCTATACCGGTGCAAACTACCTGGGTGGCGGCGATGTTGACCAAAACTGGGGCGCAAATCTGGGTGTGAAATACGCCTGGTAATGCCAATAAGCGGGGGAGGTTCATCCCCGCTTTTTTTATAACTCGATAATAATGAAACAGAACCGATAAGTATGGATGCCTTGAGGTCTGCATGAATCCCCACGCGAAACCCCTTTCCGAATTTAAGCGGCTTGAACAGTGTCTGAAAGCCGAAAGCACTCCTTTCAGCGTTTCTCCTCAGCAAATTCTTGGTGATGGCTTTTATGACGACGATCATCACACCTGGTTTTTACAGACGGGTGTCGTGGCAGTCCATCGAAAAACTGACGATTTACTTGTTGGAATCGTGAAGGCGCCTTTCATTTTCGGCCTGACGGCTGGCATGGTAAAAAACCGTCAGGAATATACGTTGGTTGCACAATCGCCCTGCACAGGCTTTTATCTGCCAGCAATCACCACGCATCATTGTCTCCAGCAATTTCATCTTTGGCGGGATGCATTTGGCTGGCTGTCATGGATTAACCTAATGATGGAAAAGCGGGACATGAACCTGGTGGGAAATAACTCCTACAGCCAGATCAGGTCAGTGTTGCTGGTGATGGCAGAGTGGGATGAAACGCTGCGCTCAAAAATAGGCGTGATGCATCATATTCAGCAAAGTACAGGTATTTCGCGTTCGGTTGTTGCGGAGGTGCTGGCCGCGTTGCGTAAGGGAAATTATATCAATATGAATCGGGGCAAACTGGTCAGTATTCACCGTTTGCCCGCGGAGTATTAAACGATCAGGAGGCCGGGATCACTTTCGCCTTATTCTCGCTCAATTCGGCGACCAAATTATTAATCCCGTCGCTCATATTGGTGAAGCGGGTATTCGGCGATCGGGTCACGACCACGAAGGCCCCAACATTGGACTGCGGGATCATCGCCATGTAGGTAATGAATCCGCCGCCGCCACCCGTTTTCTGAATAATGCCCGGGCGGCCATCTTTCGGTGCCATATACACCCAGCCCAGACCAAGCGCATCGGCTTTACCCGGCACGTCCATGCCAATAACTCGGGTGAGCTGGTTGCGTTTGTAGATGAGCGTCTGCATGCGGTCAGCCTGATTGCTGCGTGCATGGAAATCAGACGACAGGAACTGCTGCATCCAGCGCATCATATCGCCTGGCGTGGAGTAAACGCCGCCGCTGCCGACGGCCGCGAGGGTGTTATTACACGGACTGGCCCCTTTTTCGGCCACCATCAGGCGTTTGCACTGATCCGGTGACGGCGTAAAGGTGGTGTCTTTCATGCCCAGCGGACGGGTGATGTTGTCTTCAAACAGCTGCGGATACGGCTTGCCGGATGCCGTGGCTAACGCATCGGCGAGCAAATCAAATGCCAGGTTTGAATAGGCCGCCTGTGCGCCCGGCGCTGTTTTCAGCGTCGCTGTCGTCAGGTAGTTCCAGCGCTGTTCGCGCGTGGGCCAGACGAAAACAGGACGATGCGCGGCACCGCCTGGCTGTTCACGCGGCAGCGCGCTGGTATGCGTTGCCAGATTCACCAGTGAAATGGGGGTGCCATGATACGTCGGGACGCGGTAACCCGGCGGTGCGTATTTGCTTAATGGATCGTTGAGTTTCACCACGCCTTGATCGAGCAGTTTCACCAGCATTTCGCTGGTCATCAGCTTCGTCAACGATGCAATGCGGATCACGGAATCCAACTGCGGATGAACATTGTTGCCCGGGCGCGTTTCGCCAAAACTACGGAAAACGCGCTGATTACCGTCAATCACGACCATTGCCATGCCGGTGGCACCGCTGCCGTAATAAATCAGATTGGCGTAACGATCCGCAATATCGGAGGCGAAAACGGGGGCCGTGATCGGCTGAGCAGCCTGAACTGTGGAGAGGCTTACCGCACACAGCGCGGCAATGGAAAACAGACAACGTTTCAACGAAAGCATCCATGAAGTGAATGAACAAAGTAATGCGTATTTATACTACTAAACGGCACGGCGCAATGGGCCGAATAGCATAACGATAGTGGGAAAAACGTAACCACGAGTAAATAAGAACATTTTCGTTGCACGCTTTCTCCAATTTTGTGACATCAGGCTTATGATAAGCGTAGGTGTAGTTCAATTTGCGGAGAAGGTTGATGGGTGAAAAGCGTGTGGTGATGGTTGTCGATATGCAGCAAGGGGTTTTCGAAACGCCCCGTATTCAACGCGAAGCATGCGTATCGCGGATTAACCAACTTGTTGAGGCCGCCGACACGGTAATTTTTATCCAGCATACCGAATCGGGTGGGCTGGAAGAGGGGAGCGAAGGGTTTGCGCTGTTGCCGGAAATCTATCAGCCGTCAGGCGCGTTTTATGTGACTAAAACGGCCTGTGATGCGTTTTACCACACGACGCTTGAGGCCCTGCTGCGCGAACAAGACGTCACGCATTTTGTGATATGCGGGTGCGCAACCGACTATTGTGTGGATACCACGCTTAAAAATGGCGTCAGCCGGGGATATCACATCACCGTCGCGGAGGATGCTCATACCACGGCTAATCGCCCGGCCGCGCAGGCACACATCCTGATTCAGCACTATAACGATGTCTGGCGTACGTTGACTGCACCGCACAACCCTCCTGCAGTGAAATCCACAGAAACAATTCTGGACCACTGGAAAGCGAACTAACCCCTAAAGCCCTGGTCTATTTTTTGCACGAGCCGGTGAGCGGCTCGTGAGAGTCATGTGTCGTGCATAGCAATGAGATAACAACAAGAAGGAAACACTATGTTTAAATCTTTTTTCCCAAAGCCGGGACCGTTTTTCCTCTCGGCATTTATTTGGGCACTGATCGCGGTCATTTTCTGGCAGGCGGGCGGTGGAGCATGGCTTGAGCGCCTGGTCGGGGCGACAGGCGATGTCCCTATCAGCGCCGCGCGTTTTTGGTCGCGGAGCTATTTGCTGTTTTATGCCTATTACGCCCTGTGCGTCGGTCTGTTCGCCCTGTTCTGGTTTACGTATTCCCCGCATCGCTGGCAATACTGGTCAATACTGGGGACCGCGCTCATCATCTTCGTCACCTGGTTTTTGGTGGAAGTGGGCGTGGCCGTCAACGCCTGGTATGCTCCGTTTTATGACCTGATCCAAACGGCGCTCAGTTCACCGCACAAGGTTACGATTAACCGGTTCTATCAAGAAATTGGTATTTTCCTGGGGATTGCGCTTATTGCGGTATTCGTTGGGGTGATGAATAACTTCTTTGTGAGCCACTACGTGTTCCGCTGGCGTACCGCGATGAACGAACACTATATGGCGCATTGGCAGCAGCTGCGTCATATCGAAGGTGCGGCGCAGCGTGTGCAGGAAGACACCATGCGTTTTGCTTCGACGTTGGAAGATATGGGCGTGAGCTTTATTAACGCCATTATGACGCTCATCGCCTTCCTGCCGGTACTGGTGGCACTCTCCGTCCATGTTCAGGAACTGCCGATTGTCGGCCATCTGCCTTATGGCCTGGTGATTGCGGCAATTGTCTGGTCGCTGATGGGAACCGGTTTGCTGGCGGTCGTTGGGATCAAACTGCCGGGGCTGGAATTTAAAAATCAGCGCGTGGAAGCGGCTTATCGTAAAGAGCTGGTGTACGGCGAAGACGACGCCAATCGCGCCTCGCCGCCGACGGTGCGTGAGCTGTTTGGCGCGGTGCGCCGCAACTATTTCCGTCTCTATTTCCACTACATGTACTTCAACATCGCGCGTATTTTATATCTGCAGGTCGATAACGTTTTCGGTTTGTTCCTGCTGTTTCCGTCGATTGTAGCAGGTACGATTACGCTCGGTCTGATGACGCAGATAACTAACGTTTTCAGTCAGGTTCGTGGTTCATTCCAGTATCTCATCGCATCATGGACTACGCTTGTCGAGCTGATGTCTATCTATAAGCGTTTACGCAGTTTTGAGCGCGAACTGGATGGCCAGGATCTACAGGAAGTCACTCATACATTAGGTTAAGACAGGGAATCGCTATGCCATTTGCCGTATCACGAACGTTGCCTTTATCGCTGTTCGCCGCCTTGGTGCTGGCCGGATGCGCCGAAAAAAGCGCTGCACCGCTGAAAAAGGGCGAAAAGCCGGTTGATGTGGCAAGCGTGGTACGGCAAAAGATGCCGGCCAGCGTTAAAGATCGTGACGACTGGGCGATCGTGCTGGCGAAAACGTTTGAGAGCCAAAAAATTGCGCCGACCGAGGAGAATATCTGCTCGGTGCTGGCGGTGGCGCAGCAGGAGTCGATGTATCAGTCCGATCCGGCGGTTCCGGGGCTGAACAAAATCGCCTGGAAAGAGATCGACCGACGTGCCGAAAAAATGCACATCCCGGTGTTCCTGGTGCATACGGCGCTCAAAATCACGTCGCCAAACGGTAAAAGCTACAGCGAACGGCTGGATACGGTGAAAACGGAGAAGCAGCTCAGCGCCATTTTTGATGACTTTATCAATATGGTGCCGATGGGGCAGACGCTTTTCGGATCGCTCAATCCGGTCCATACCGGCGGGCCCATGCAGGTCAGCATTGATTTTGCAGAGAAACACACCCGCGGTTACCCATGGAAAATCGACGGTACGGTGCGTCAGGAAGTGTTCTCCCTGCGTGGCGGGCTGTGGTTTGGTACCTATCATCTGCTGAATTATCCGGTCAATTACAGCGAGCCGCTGTACCGTTTTGCCGATTTCAACGCGGGATGGTATGCGAGCCGCAACGCCGCGTTCCAGAATGCGGTGAGTCGTGCAACAGGCACAAAACTGGCGCTGGATGGCGATCTGATTGCTTACGGTAGCAGCGAGGCAGGTACCACTGAACTTGCGGTGCGCAAGCTGGCGATAAAGCTGGATATGAGCAACAGCGACATTCGCCACCAACTGGAAAAAGGCGACAGTCTGGCGTTCGAGAAAACGGATCTCTACCAGCAGGTGTATAAGCTTGCGGAGCAGAAAAGCGGCAAAGCGTTACCGCGCGAAATTTTGCCAGGCATTCAGCTTGAAAGCCCGAAAATTACTCGTAATCTCACCACGGCGTGGTTCGCAAAACGGGTAGACGACCGTCGGGCTCGCTGTATGTCACTTAACTAAACGTGAGTGATAACGGCGCCAGCGCAGGACCAACGCGACAACACCGAGAATGACGCATCCAATCAGAAACGGAATCACACCGAAAATCGTGCTGACGCCTAAACCGATATCGACGCGCGGCCGACCGGTGTCCTGAACTTGCATCAGATGCTCATACACGCCGGGTGCGTGCACCAGAATGTTCAGAAGTTGGGAACCCGCCCAGAAGCAAAAAAGCACAAACAGGGCATAGGCGATATTACCCGGCGCGGAGGTTTTGGATTGCTTGCCGCCAAAAATCGGCTTCGCCAGTGTAAAGTCTGCCATATAAACCTCCCGATATTGATTCTGGCCGAGTGCCAGTCGTACAAGGTGAGTTTGACAGGTCATAACATTTGTCAATATCAGAATCGTGGTAATTTACGCCTGGTATTCCTCCTGGATTGTCGATTTCTGCATCGCATCACAGTTTTTTAACTTAAGTTAAATTGATTCGTATTTAAGAATTTCCGCATCCGCCACAGACCGCATCACAAAACTGTGAGAGGATGTCTTTTTATCCTGCCGGAGTTGCCATGAAGCTGTCTGACAAACTACGCCGTGACTGGCATTACTATGCCTTTGCGATTGGGCTGATTTTTATTCTTAACGGTGTGATTGGGCTGCTTGGGTTTGAAGCCAAAGGCTGGCAAACCTATGCGCTGGGGCTGGTGACGTGGGTGATTTGTTTCTGGCTGGCAGGGTTAATTATCCGCCGTCGGCCTGAAGACGCGACGACGGAAAACGTAGAGCGTTCTGAGAAAGCGGATTAACCGTTTACTGAGCTCTTCAGGGCGCTGTCGGCGGTGTGTCGCTCCAGCGCCAGTTCGATAAGACGGGTGATTAACGCAGGATAGCTGAGCCCGCTCGCCTGCCAGAGTTTTGGATACATGCTGATGTTGGTGAAGCCCGGCAGCGTGTTGATCTCGTTAATAATGACCTCATTTTCTGCCGTCAGGAACACATCGACGCGCGCCATACCGCCGCAGCCAAGCGCCTGATAAGCGTCGATGGCGATCGCGCGGATCTTGTCGTTAATTTCAGGATCCAATACCGCCGGCACCACGACCTGCGCGCCTTTATCATCAATATATTTGGTGTCGTAAGAGTAGAAATCACTGTTCAGAACCACTTCACCGCAGGTGCTGGCCTGTGGGAAATCGTTGCCTAAAACGGCGCATTCGATTTCACGACCTGTAATGCCTTGTTCAACTACCACTTTATGATCGAATTCAAACGCCAGGCGCACTGCATCTGCGAATTGCGCTTCGCTGGTCACTTTACTGACGCCAACGGATGAACCCTGGTTGGCTGGTTTCACAAACAGCGGCAGGCCAAGCTGAGCGGTGATCTGGGCGAAACTGTGTTTATCGCGGTTGGCGCGGGTCAGGGTCACAAATGGCGCAATGTTCAGACCGGCGTCACGCAGCAAACGCTTGGTGACATCTTTATCCATGCAGGCGGCAGAACCGAGCACATCCGAGCCGACAAACGGCAGGTTAGCCATGCGCAACATCCCTTGCAGGGAGCCATCTTCGCCCAACGTGCCGTGAACAATCGGGAAAACGACGTCAATCTGCGCCAACGTTTGAGCATTGCCCGCGTTGATCAGCTGGCCGTGGATGACGCCAGGCACGGTCGCAACGCTGATTTCTGAAGGATTGAGCGCGATATGCGCTGGATCGTCTGCATTCAGCAGATACTGACTGGCATCGTTTACATGCCATTGGCCTTGTTTATCAATGCCCAGCAGGACCACATCAAAGCGGCTTTTATCAATCGCATCCACGATATTTTTAGCCGATTGCAGCGACACTTCGTGTTCTGCTGATTTTCCCCCAAAGACAATTCCTACCCGCTGCTTCGCCATCTCACACTCTTCCAGTCTGTCTCAAAGCCTATAACATACCACATGCCCTGTGGGATTCGCCGCCTTCTGCCATAATGTTTTGACGCATAAAAGAGGAGAGAATGTGAGAGGGAAAAGTCTGTTTGTCTGCGCGATTATTGTGGGTGCCGCCGTGGTGGGTTATCGCTGGCTACCGTCGTATTACAATCCTTTTACGCCACTCAAGCTCGACGACAAGCCTGGCAAGATCACCCAGTTCAAACTGCGTCGCCTGACGCCGGAGGCCTGTACGACTCTGCTGGCAGAGGCGAACCAAAAACAGTGGATCCAGACCCAGTCCATGGCCGATAGCGCGGGGGAGTGCCCGCTGACTGACGTGGTGCGCGTGCGAAATTTTGGTCCGGTGACGCTGAGCAGCAGTTTTATCGCCAGCTGCCCGCTGGCGCTGAGCTCCGCGCTGTTTATTCAGCAGCAGGCGCGTCCGCTGACCCATACGATAATGGGCAGTGAGCTGAAGCGTATCGAACATCTGGGCAGTTTTGCCTGCCGCAATATTTATCATCGCCCCGATGCGCGCCGCAGTGAACACGCCAGCGCCGAAGCCCTGGATATCAGCGCGTTTCAGCTCTCTGATGGGCAGCGGGTGACGGTGCTCCGCGGCTGGCGCGAAGACAAAACGCAGCCCTGGCTTAAAGCGCTGTTGAGTGCCAGCTGTGATTATTATGGCAATGGCTTAGGCCCGGAATATAACGCCGCGCACGCCAACCATTTCCATCTTGGGATGCGCGGTTTTGGACTGTGTCGTTAAAGCATAAATCACCAGCATAAAGTGGATAAAATGTGACTTGTTTCACAAATATGATGACTGGGGAGATAAAACACCAAAGTCGTCGATACCGCATCTCTGGTGCCATCTGAATTAACGTAACTTGCTAATCTGTCGGCGAATTCGCCTAAAAATGAAGATACCGCCTGTTATGGAATCCTGGAAAGTAAACCTCATCTCCGTCTGGTTTGGCTGCTTTTTTACCGGCCTTGCCATCAGCCAGATTTTACCGTTCCTGCCGCTGTATGTCTCACAGCTCGGCGTCTCGTCGCATGAGGCGCTGTCGATGTGGTCCGGTCTGACGTTCAGTATCACTTTCCTGGTTTCAGCGATTGTTTCGCCCATGTGGGGCAGCCTGGCGGATCGTAAAGGGCGCAAACTCATGCTGCTGCGCGCCTCGCTGGGGATGGCGATCGCAATTCTGCTTCAGGCTTACGCGACCAACGTCTGGCAGCTGTTTTTGCTGCGCGGTCTGATGGGGCTAACGTCGGGCTATATTCCTAACGCGATGGCGCTGGTGGCGTCGCAAGTCCCGCGCGAGCGCAGCGGGTGGGCGATCAGTACGCTTTCCACCGCGCAGATTAGCGGCGTGATTGGCGGCCCGCTGATGGGCGGTTTTTTGGCTGACCATGTTGGCCTGCGCGCGGTCTTTTTCATCACCGCGCTGCTGCTGATGGTGAGTTTTCTGGTCACGTTTTTCCTGATCAAAGAGGGCGTGCGGCCGACGATCAGCAAAGCCGAGCGTCTGAGCGGCAAAGCCGTATTCGCCACGCTTCCTTATCCAGGGCTGATGATTAGCCTGTTTGTCACCACGATGGTGATTCAGCTTTGTAACGGCTCGATTGGGCCGATTTTGACGCTGTTTATTAAATCGATGGCCCCGGACAGCAACAATATTGCGTTTCTGAGCGGCATGATCGCCGCCGTGCCCGGCGTGTCTGCGCTGATGTCTGCACCAAAATTGGGCAAGCTGGGCGATCGGATCGGCACGGCGCGCATATTAATGGCGACGCTTATTTTTGCGGTGGTGCTGTTTTTCGCGATGTCATTTGTGACGTCACCCTTCCAGCTTGGCGTTCTGCGTTTTCTGTTGGGGTTCGCCGACGGAGCGATGCTCCCGGCGGTACAAACGCTGCTGGTGAAGTACTCCAGCGATCAGGTAACAGGCCGGATCTTTGGGTACAACCAGTCATTTATGTATCTGGGAAATGTGATTGGTCCACTGATTGGCGCATCTGTGTCGGCGATGGCGGGATTCCGCTGGGTGTTTGCCGCCACGGCGGTGGTGGTGTTGCTCAATATTATTCAACTCGCCATTGCTTTACAGCGCCGACGTCAAAAAGCCGATAGGGCTGGTGCCCGATAATAATGTAGCGACAATATAGGATGTATTTAAGAGCGGCTGAATTTTATGAATAGAAAAGAAGATGTCAATTTCTACTTTTCATAAGGGGTGTAATCAGTTTTTATAATAGCAAAACGTTTCGCTCACGCTAAATCATCGTTATTTGCGACATAGCGTGTTTTTTCATAACGATAATAGTTTTCGCCTCTTTGCATTATTCCATCGGAGTGATAAGTTCAGCAAAAATCTGATAAGGAAATACCCAATGAAAAATCTCATTGCCGAGTTGCTGGTGAAGCTTGCCCAAAAGGAAGAAGAGTCAAAAGAGCTGGTTGCCCAGGTTGAAGCGTTAGAGATTGTCGTCACTGCATTGTTACGACAAATGGCACAGACCGAGCAACAGGCGCTGATACGAAGTATCGAAGGCGCTCTGGAGGATGCCAGGCCCGGCTCTCAGGTGCCGGTTCAGGATAGCGAGATGCTACAGGAATACGTAAAAAAGTTGTTGCGACATCCCCGTAATTAATCTTTCACAAAATCGAAAACGCTGTCATAGCATTGTCATATGGACTGCCTATAGTCGCTCTGTTTATTTTTTATGTATTTGTACATGGAGAAAATAAAGTGAAACAGAGCGCACTATTCATCGCATTAATTCCGTTGTTATTCACCGCAACGTCACACGCCGAAACCACCGATACCCACGTCCTGGACAATCGTGCTGCGCACGGGGATATCACCCAACCCGGCGGTGCCCGCCGTTTGTCGGAAGATCAAACCGCCGCTATCCGTGCATCGCTTAATGATAAGCCGGCCAAAAATATTATTCTGTTAATCGGCGACGGCATGGGCGATTCTGAAATTACCGCTGCGCGCAATTACGCCGAGGGTGCAGGCGGTTTCTTTAAAGGGATCGATGCGTTGCCTTTGACCGGCCAATATACCCATTACGCGCTGGACAAAAAAACCGGCAAGCCGGATTACGTGACCGACTCTGCGGCTTCTGCAACTGCCTGGACCACCGGGGTTAAAACCTATAACGGCGCGCTGGGCGTCGATATTCACGAAAAAGATCACCAGACCATTCTGGAGATGGCAAAAGCCGCTGGGCTTTCAACGGGTAACGTCTCTACGGCGGAGCTCCAGGATGCAACCCCTGCCGCGCTGGTGGCGCACGTGACGTCGCGTAAATGCTACGGCCCGACCGTGACCAGCGAAAAATGCCCCTCTAACGCGCTGGAAAAAGGCGGTAAAGGCTCGATCACCGAGCAACTGCTGAATGCCCGCGCTGATGTCACTCTGGGCGGCGGGGCGAAGACGTTCGCCGAAACCGCAACCGCGGGAGACTGGCAGGGCAAAACGCTGCGCGAGCAGGCGCAGGCTCGCGGCTATCAGATGGTGAGCGATGCGACTTCTCTGGCGGCCATTACTGAAGCAAACCAGGATAAACCGCTGCTTGGCCTGTTCTCAGACGGCAATATGCCGGTGCGCTGGGAAGGGCCAAAAGCCTCTTATCACGGTAACCTCGACAAGCCTGTGGTCACCTGTGCGCCAAATCCGAAACGCAATGACAGCATTCCTACGCTGGCGCAGATGACGGATAAAGCGATCACCCTGTTGAACAAAGGCGATAAAGGTTTCTTCCTGCAGGTGGAAGGCGCGTCGATCGATAAACAGGATCACGCTGCGAATCCGTGTGGTCAGATTGGCGAAACGGTCGATCTGGATGAAGCGGTGCAAAAGGCACTGGAGTTTGCGAAGAAAGACGGCAACACCCTGGTGGTGGTTACGGCTGACCACGCACACGCCAGCCAGATCGTTGCACCAGACACCAAAGCGCCGGGCCTGACTCAGGCGCTGAACACCAAAGACGGGGCGGTAATGGTGATGAGCTATGGCAACTCCGAAGAAGACTCCATGGAACATACTGGCTCGCAGCTACGCATTGCGGCGTATGGTCCTCATGCAGCAAACGTGGTAGGGCTGACGGATCAGACCGATCTGTTCTACACCATGAAAGCGGCGCTTGGATTGAAATAAAAGAGAAACCCGGCGGAAATTCCCCTCCGCCGGGTGGTTTTTTCCCCGTCACGAACCAGACTTAGTGTGAACCTTCATGAAAGGATGGTGCTATGAAACTGACCCTGTCTGTGACTCTGCTTTCCGCGATGTTCCTGATGTCGACGGCAACGGCGGCGGAAAGAACGCTTACCCCTCAACAGCAGCGAATGACGACCTGTAATCAGCAGGCCACGTCCCAGACGCTGAAAGGCGATGCCCGTAAAACCTATATGAGCGATTGCCTGAAAAACAAAGACACAAAACCCGGCGAGAAGAGCCTGACGCCACAGCAGCAAAAAATGCGCGAGTGTAATTCTCAGGCGACGCAACAGATGCTCAAAGGAGAAGACCGCAGCAAGTTTATGAGCGCGTGCCTCAAGAAATCCGTGTAGTCCTAACGGGTGAGCCTGGGTATTGGCTCACCCGAAATTTCATACTTTCCCCGCTCCCCCCCTCTCTATAATTTGGGAAATGTTTCAGAATGTTCCCAAAAATTATGAATGACGAAAACTTTTACAATAAAGGCGTCACCCGAGAAGAGTGGCAACAGGACCTTTCTCAGGATGACCACCACCGTTCCGGCATTCGGTTTGCCCGGCGAGTTCGATTGCCGCGCATGTTGGGACTGGCCGCAATGTTCTTCCCGATTGCAGGGGCAATGGTGGCACATGCTCCGCCTGGAGGCTGGTGGCTATTGCTGGTGGGGTGGTCGTTCATCTGGCCACATCTGGCCTGGCAGCTGGCTTACCGTTCCGCCGATCCCCGCAGCAGCGAAATTTTAAATCTCAAAGCCGATGCGATGGTGGCAGGCGTCTGGATGGGGTTAATGGGCGTTGACGTGTTGCCCACGGTCGCGCTGGTCATGATGATCGGAATGAACCTGATGGGGGCGGGCGGCGTGAAGTTGTTTAGCGCTGGCGCCGTCATTACTGCCGTCGCCACGCTCATCACGCTGCAACTCACCGGTACCACCCCCGCCTTGACGTTGACCCCGCTCGAATTATGGCTTTCGCTACCGGTCCTGGTGCTTTATCCGCTGATTTTTGCCTGGGTGAGTCATCAGACAGCGATCCGACTGGCGGAGCATAAGCGTCGTCTGGAGTTGATGAGTACTCGCGACGGAATGACCGGCGTGTTCAATCGTCGGCACTGGGAAATTCTGTTACGCAATGAATACGACACGTGCTTACGGAGCCATCGCGACGCCGCCATTTTGATTATCGATATTGATCATTTTAAAAATATCAATGATACGTGGGGCCACGACGTGGGCGATGAGGCGATTATCGCCGTCACGCGTCAACTGCAACTGGCGTTACGTGCAGGGGATCTGATCGGCCGTTTTGGTGGCGATGAATTTGCCGTGGTGATGAGTGGAACACCTGCGGAGAGTGCGATAGCGGCGATGTCTCGCGTGCATGAACGGCTGGCGGCGCTCACCTTACCCTGTGCCCCGCAGGTGCGCTTGCGTATCAGCGTTGGCGTGGCACCGTTAACACCGGAATTTGGACACTACCGTGAATGGCTGAAAGCGGCTGACGTTGCGTTATATAAAGCGAAAAATGCCGGACGCAACCGCACCGAAGTGGCCGCCTGACGCCCGGCAATCGTTATCAGGATTTACTCAGCTGTTCTGACTTTTCCATGCATTTGCTCATCGCTTCGATCACCGCAGAGCGGAATCCGCGCTCCTCGAGCACCCGCACGGCTTCAATGGTGGTCCCGCCAGGCGAGCACACCATATCTTTCAGCTCACCGGGATGTTTCCCCGTTTCCAGCACCATTTTTGCAGAACCCATCACCGCCTGAGCGGCAAATTTGTACGCCTGCGCGCGCGGCATTCCGCCCAGCACGGCAGCATCAGCCATCGCTTCAATAAACATAAAGACGTAGGCCGGGGCAGATCCGCTGACGCCGACAACCGGGTGGATCATCGGCTCGGCAATCACTTCGGCTTCGCCAAAGCAGCGGAAAATATTCAGCACGTCCGCCACGTCTTCAGACGTCACCAGCGCATTCGGTGTGACAGAGGTCATGCCCGCATTCACCAGCGACGGCGTGTTTGGCATGGCGCGGACGATTTTACGGTCGTGACCCAGCGCGCGCGCGAGCTGATCCAGCGTGACGCCCGCTGCAATTGATACCACCAGCGTCTCTTTGTTGAGGCTGGAGGTAATGTCGCTCAGCACTTTAATCATGATGTTAGGTTTCACGGCACCGAAGACGATATCGGCAATCTGGGCCACTTCCTGTGCGCTTTCGGCAGCGTTAATCCCGTACTGATCGCGAAGGGCAGCCACTTTATCCGGTGACGGGGTGTACACCCAAATTTGTCCCGGCAACACCTGGCCGCTGGCGATCAGGCCGCCGAGAATGGCTTTTCCCATGTTACCGCAGCCAATAAAACCGATTTTCTTATCCATCACGTCTCTCCGTAATTATGCGTTTTGCGTTCTACTCTATAGCTTAACGTGGATTTTTCTTCAGGGCTAAAGCTTACGCTGCTTTGCCTGTCGACGAAAAGCAGGCGACAATAGCCGCTCATGCTAAACAAGGGAGACACTATGGCGATTTGGGTGGATGCGGATGCGTGTCCGAATGTCATCAAAGAGATTTTGTTTCGCGCCGCTGAGCGCGTGCAGATGCCGTTAACGCTGGTGGCAAACCAGAATTTGCGCATTCCGCCGTCAAAATTTATTCGCTCGATGCGCGTCCCTGCCGGCTTTGACGTGGCGGATAACGAGATTGTGCGGCTGTGCAGCCCGGAAGATTTAGTGATAACTGCGGATATCCCGCTGGCCGCGGAAGTTCTGGAAAAAGGGGCGGCAGCACTGAATCCGCGCGGCGAGCGTTACTCGCCGTCGACCATTCGTCAGATCCTCACGATGCGTGATTTCATGGATACCCTGCGCGCGAGCGGCGTGCAAACGGGTGGACCTGACACGCTTTCCCAACGCGATCGGCAGCAATTTGCCGCTGAGCTGGATAAATGGCTGCTGGAAGTGAAACGCCGTACCGCGTAATGATAAGCATTGCTAAAATGTGATAGAGTATGACAACCGCAGGGTTGTCATCATCAGATGCTTTGCAGTAAAGTAAACGCACCCACATATGCAATGATTTCTTTACAGGGTGCGATTGATATTCTCAGTGTTTACGCTCTCTGTCATACACACATATTCTTGCTGTAATCCAATTTTTACAATTACTTTGTGTACTAGTTTAATGGTATTATTGCTCGTTTTTTGATTTCACACGCCGCAACCTCGCGGTATCAAGGGGAACACCTGGTTATGACCCAACCCATCTTTTTAGTTGGCCCTCGCGGCTGCGGGAAAACCACCGTCGGCCTCGCACTGGCGCGCGCGTGTCAAAGCCAATTTGTCGATACCGATCACTGGCTGCAAACGAAAGCCGGGCGGACTATCGCGGAGATTGTGGAAAAAGAGGGCTGGGAAACATTTCGTGCGCTTGAGACCGAAACCCTGAAAGCCGTCACGGCACCGTCGAGCGTCATTGCGACCGGCGGGGGCATTATTCTGGCGGAACATAATCGCGGCTTTATGCGTGAGCACGGCATCGTCATTTATCTGTGCGCGCCCGTCGCCACCCTGGTGGAACGGCTCGAAGCATTTCCGGAAGAGGGGCAACGTCCTACGCTCACCGGAAAGGCGATCGGTGACGAAGTGAGCCAAGTGCTTGCTGAACGCGATGCCCTTTATCGTGAAGCCGCGCATCACGTCGTCGATGCGTCGCAGACGCCGGAACAGGTTGTCAGCCAGATCGTTACCGCGCTGCGTCTGGCTTGCGCCAGCTAGCAGGCGTCTATACTCATAGTTCAACGTTAAAAAAGGATGAACTATGCCAACCAGACCTCCCTATCCACGCGAAGCACGAATCGAAACGATTGAAAAAGGTAACGGCGATCAAACCGTTACCTGGTACCAACTGCGCGCGGATCACCCGAAGCCAAACTCACTCATCAGTGAGCATGAAACTGAGCAGGAAGCGCTGGATGCGAAGCGCCGCTACGAAGACCCCGATAAGACCTGACATAAATCTGAAAGCGGGGATAAACGTGCCTGCATCACACTTTTGGCTCAGCGTGAATGTTAAGTGAGAGTTAATATTTAGTTATTACAGTTAGATTCGGAAACGGTGAACGATCTTTACACTTCGGTGTAAAGATCTGCTGCTACGCTTTTGAGCTGTTTAACCTGAAACAAGAGCCGCGCAGCGTAGTGAGCTTGTGCCTGTATAAGTGCAGTGGCAGTAATGAAAGGCGACAACGAAAATGAAGGCAACATTGGCGATCCTCACCATTGGTGTGGTTCCTGTTAGCGAAGTGTTACCGCTCTTAACGGAGCATGTCTCTGAACAACAGATTACGCATCTCAGCCTGCTCGCTGGGATCGGTCGGGAAGAGGTCATGGAAGACTACGCGATTGGGACCGGGGAGGATTCGCTGCCGACATTGTTAAGCGACGGTGCGCTGGCGCATGTCTCGCACCAGAAAGTTGAGCGGGCGTTGCAGGGCATCATCGAAGTCCTCGATAATCAAGGGTATGACGTTATTCTGCTGATGAGCACCGCGCCGATCTCCGGGTTGGTCGCTCGAAATTCTATTCTGCTTGAACCCATGCGCATTATTCCACCGCTGGTGGCCTCCATTGTGGATGGTCATCAGGTGGGCGTTATCGTCCCGATCCAGGAACTGCTGGATAATCAGGTGAATAAATGGAAAGTCCTGCAAAAAATGCCGCTCTTTGCGCTGGCCAATCCTATCTGGGACAGCGAAACAAAACTCATCGCCGCAGGGCGTGAACTGCTCGACCAGGGGGCGGACGTTTTAATGCTCGATTGTCTGGGATTCCACCAGCATCATCGCGATTTACTGCAAAAAGCGCTCGATGTGCCTGTGCTGTTATCCAACGTGCTGGTGACGCGCCTGGCGTCTGAATTATTGGCCTGATGATTTTGCGTGACAGGCACGAAGGATGGCCCCTATAGTGGATTTTTCTCCAAAGACATAAGGGCCAGTTCATGCTTCAGAGTAACGAATACTTTTCCGGTAAAGTGAAATCCATTGGTTTTACCAGCAGCAGTACTGGCCGTGCCAGTGTTGGCGTCATGGCTGAAGGGGAATACACCTTTGGTACCGCAGAGCCCGAAGAGATGACGGTGGTTAGCGGGGCGTTAAACGTGCTGTTGCCGGATGAAACAGAGTGGAAAGTGTATACCGCTGGACAAGTTTTCAACGTCCCTGGCCATAGCGAGTTCCATCTGCAGGTTGCGGAACCGACGTCTTATCTGTGCCGCTATTTGAAATAGTGATTCTCCCTCTCCCCATGGGGAGAGGGTTTCACAGCCTTAACGCTGTGCTTCTCCGCCTAAACCTTCGACCAGGTTTTTAATCAGCGCGGCCAGTTCACCCGTCATCAGGATGAAGTCGGCATCAAAGCGTCCGCTGACATCTTCGCGCTCAATATCTTCGTTTTGATCGCGCAATTCATCGCAGAACTTCAGACGTTTAATCGAGCCGTCATCGCACATCACAAACTGAATTCGCTGCTGCCAGTCGAGCGCCAGCTTGGTCACCAGTTTGCCGGCTTCAATGTGTACCGCAATTTCGTCACACACAAGATCCTGTTTCTTCGCGCGGATCACGCCGCCATCTTCAAGGATCGCTTTTAATTCGGCTTCATCAAGCAGCTGGAACCCTTGCGCCGGACTGCCGCTGCGCACCCATTCGGTGAGCGTCAGTTCGATAGGATTTTCCATCGTCAGCGGAACGACCGGCAGTGACCCCAGGCTCTTACGCAGCAGGGCCAGCGTATCTTCCGCTTTTTTGGCGCTGGCGCAGTCAACCATGATCAAATCGTTGACGGTGTCGATCCACATCATGGTCTGGTTGAAACGGCTAAAGGCGCGCGGCAACAGCGAGTGCAGCACTTCATCCTTCAGTGAATCTTTTTCCGTTTTTTTCAGCTTACGGCCCTGTTCAGCCTCAAGCTTGAAGATCTTGGCTTCCAGCGCCTGCTTCACCACCGGGGAGGGCAGGATTTTCTCTTCTTTACGGGCGCAAAGGATGATTTGACCATTGGTCGTGTGGGTCAGTGCATCGCTTTGTGAACCCATCGGTGCAACCCAACCGGTTTTCGCCATATCCTGGCTACCGCAAGGGGTAAACGTGTACGCGGCTAACTGTTTTTCCATCTCTTCTGCCTGCAGCGAAACCTCGCGGCTGAGACGGTAAACCATCAAATTTTTGAACCACAGCATGATAATTTCCACGGTCTTGTCGTTAAATCAGCGGGCATGATAACGAATTGTGGCATGGCTTGCATTGCTAATCAGGTGGCCTGCTTCTACTCTGTTGATAATCAAAATAATGAGGAGAGTCCTGTGCGTATTGGTATTGATTTGGGCGGCACCAAAACAGAAGTCATTGCGCTTAGCGATCAGGGCGAACAATTGTTCCGACACCGCCTGCCTACGCCGCGTGATGATTATCAGCAAACCATTGAAACGATCGCCTCGCTGGTGGAGATGGCGGAAAAGGCAACGGGACAGACCGGCACTGTGGGGATGGGAATTCCGGGTTCGATTTCGCCTTATACCGGGGTCGTGAAAAACGCGAACTCCACATGGCTTAACGGTCAGCCCTTTGATAAAGATTTGAGCGTGCGCCTGAACAGAGAAGTGCGTCTGGCGAACGATGCCAACTGTCTGGCCGTTTCGGAAGCGATAGACGGTGCAGCTGCGGGCGCGCAAACGGTATTTGCGGTAATTATTGGTACTGGCTGCGGTTCTGGCCTGGCGTTTGGTGGACGCGCGCACATTGGCGGCAACGGGACGGCGGGCGAATGGGGGCACAATCCGCTGCCGTGGATGGACGAAGATGAACTGAAATACCGCGCCGAAGTGCCGTGTTATTGCGGTAAACAAGGCTGTATCGAGACCTTTATTTCCGGAACCGGATTTGCCACCGATTATCGTCGGTTGAGCGGACATGCGTTAAAAGGCAACGAGATTATGCGTCTTGTCGAAGAGCACGATGCCGTTGCCGAGCTGGCGCTCAATCGCTACGAAATGCGTCTGGCGAAATCGCTGGCGCATGTGGTGAACATTCTCGACCCGGACGTGATCGTCCTCGGCGGCGGGATGAGTAATGTTGACCGGATCTACACCACGGTTCCGCACCTGATGAAGCAGTGGGTCTTTGGCGGCGAATGTGAGACCCCGCTCCGCAAAGCGGTGCATGGCGATTCAAGTGGCGTACGCGGCGCAGCGTGGCTGTGGCCGCAGTAATTCTTGATGTTGAAGCACTCAAGATGGCAGCCAGGAATAAAAGACTTAAAGCGACGACTGGTCCGGCTGTAAATCGCTGAGTCGTTGACCAAAGGCCGGGGCGACGCGCAGGGATGCGCGGAGAGGGCGTGACCTGCAGGGATGCAGGATCGCGCCCGACTCGAAGCCGGAGGGAATAAGACGAAGGCACCGCGTAGCGGCGATTTTCTTGCCGGGAGCCCGGGTCGCCAGGGCGGCGGCGATTGAGCCGCCATGGCACGTTCACTGGTTCCGTTTTTATAGAGAGGCGCGTGTCTTGAAGTGAACGGAATCACCTCCTGAGCAACATGTTCCCCCTCATTCTGACCCTCTTCCTCAATGGAGAGGGGAACGGCTGTACCTCTCATCAAGAGGTGAGATACCCTCACTCCACCGCAAACACCTTATCCAGCTTGCTGTAGCCCAGTCCATTAATTTTCTTCACTTTGATCTGCACCGGAATGCGCTCTTTCATCGCCTCCACATGACTGATCACGCCGATGGTTTTCCCCGTCGCATTCAGGGCATCGAGCGCATCGAGCGCGGTATCCAGCGTTTCGCTGTCCAGCGTGCCGAATCCCTCGTCGAGGAACAGGGAATCAATGCGCGTTTTGTGGCTCACCAGGTCAGAAAGCGCCAGCGCCAGCGCCAGGCTCACCAGGAAACTCTCTCCCCCGGAAAGGGTTCGTGTGTCACGCACCGCGTCGGCCTGCCACGTATCCACCACTTCCAGCTCCAGCGCGTCGCTCGCTTTGCGTTGCAGAAGATAGCGGCCATGCAGGCGATTCAGCTGCTGATTCGCCAGCCACACCAGATTGTCGAGCGTCAGCCCCTGAGCGAATTTACGGAAGCGATCGCCCGTACTGGACCCGATCAGCGCGTTCAAATACCCCCAGTCATCCGCAAGGCGAGCGGCTTCGTCAATCTGCTGGATAAGCGCCTGCTGATGCTGCCGGTTCTCGCCATCCTGTCTGAGCTGCTGGCTGATCTCACCCTGACGGGTGCTGTTTTCACGCAGACGTTGCGCCAGTTGCTGGAGTTCATGCTGCAATGTCGGTGCATCCAACTGCAATCCTTCCGGGCGTTGTTCCAGATGTTGGTTGAGCAATTGATTTGCCTGACGCACCAGCGCCGTCGCTTGTTGAATCTGGTTTTCCAGCGTCTGTTTTAACGTTTCCAGACGCTGCATTGTGTCGGCATCAAGCAACGCGCTCAGGAATGCCTCGCCGTCGGCGAACGCGCTTTTTGCCAGCGCGGCGGAAAACTGAGCCTGCGATTGCTGCATGCGCTCGGTTTCCAGGCTTTCCTGCTGCTGCAATGTCGCGAGTTGGCTTTGCAGCGAGACGCATTCATTGTGGATCTCGCGCCAGTTATCAGGAATAACGGATTCCGCGTCTTCGGTGTCCGTCGCGGGCAGCGTATCCAACAGCGGTGTTAGCGCGTTGATACGTTCCTGAAGGGCGGTGAGCTGTTTCTGCTGCGCTTGCCAGTGCGACGATTCGTTTTCGCGATCGGTGAGCCAGAGCGTTTCAGCGCCCTCATCGGGGATCTGCAATGACAGCGCATTCAGCGCGTTTTCCAGCGTCAGGCGTGTTGCCGCAATCTGCTGCTGGAGTTGCCGCTCCTGGTGTTCCTGCTCGTTAAGCTGGCTTTGTAAGGCCAGACGCTGGCTGAGCTGATACAGCTGGCGCTCGTAATGTTCCTGTTCGTTCAGCCACGGGGCAATATCATCCTGAATGTTCAACGTCACGTTCAGTGTTGCACAGACTTCGCTCCATGCGTGCGTGAGCGTTTGTGCCTCCCGGGAGAGCGTCTGCGCCTCTTCGGTGTCGCGCTGGATCTGACTGGCCAGGGCATTGACTTGCCCTAATACCAGCAGGCCTTCTTCTTTCAGCGCGGCGACTTCTTTTTCCATCGCATCACGGCGGCGCTGGTTTTCTGATATCTCTAACGTCTGATACTGCTTCACCGAAGGGTGTTCAGTTGAACCGCAGAGCAAGCAGGGTTTTCCCGCTTCCAGACGCGCTCGATAACTCTCAAGATCTTTAATCTCGGCCTCTCGCTCGCATAAGGCCTTAATATCCAGATAGTGCTGGTTTTTCTCTTTGTATTGCTGTCGGCGCAGGGCCAACGTCTCGTTAAGTTTTCGCTGCTCCGCCTGCGCCTTTTGCACGCTTTCAGCGTTTTGAGCGATGCGCTTTTGCAGCGGTTGATAACGGGCGTGAAGGGTGGTCAGCTGCTGGCGAGACGCACGCGTCGCCGTTTGCTGGTCCATCGCCGCAGCGACATCATCGGCGGTCAGCGTCAGGGCGATCTCTGGTACGTTCGCCAGTTTTTGCCGCAGCTCGGTGATACGTCCGGTCAATGTCGCTATCTGACTTTTGTCGCGATGAAGCTGAGCGAAATGGGCACGCCAGCCTGCGATTTCCTGACCCCACAGACGGAAGCGGTCATGCCCGGCGAGCCACTGTGTCAGCGCAGACAGCTCGGTTTGCAGCTGGTCGCGGGCGCGCAGCGCACCGTTGCGGATGCGCGCACGGAGCGCCGCCCTGGACAGTAAGCGAGTATTCACTTCCTGAGTCTGCTGTTTGGTTTGTGCGAGACGCGTCGTCTGCTCCTGCTGACGCTCCCAGAGTGGGCGCAGTATTGCAGCGGGCTGGGCGTGCAGCAATTTTTCGAGGTCTGGTGCGGCGTCGGTGAGCGCCTGTTGCGCCTCCTGTTGCGAGGTTAAAGCACGCTGCTGTTCGCGCTGAAGCTCTTCGTGACGGGTCAACCAGTGAAAATCGCGCTGGTGATTCTGTTGTTGTAGCAGCAGCGTTTTCTCTTCGTCAGTAAGCACCTGCAAACTTTGCTTCAACTGCTGTTGCTGCTCGTCGCTCAGTAAAATCACGCCAGCCGCTTGGGCTTCACGCTTTTCCAGTTCCGTGCGCGCGGCTTTGTGTTGTTCAAAGACTCTCGCGGAAATCTGACCGTAAATTTCGGTTCCGGTCAGTTCCTCCAGCAACTCGGCGCGTTCACCGGGTTTGGCATTGAGGAAGGCGGCAAATTGCCCCTGCGACAACAGCATTGAGCGTGTGAAACGATCGTAATCCAGCCCGGTCAGCGAGGCCGTTTGCTCAATTTTGTCTGTGGCTTTGTCAGACAGGATTTTACCGTCTTCACAGCGGGCCAGCTCTACGCGCGGCGCCTGTAAATTCCCGTCTGGCTGATTACGCGCACGGCTCTGGCTCCAGAATGCGCGATAAGCGATGCCTTTAACTTCAAATTCTACCTCCGCCAGACATTCAGCGGTGTCGCGCGTCATCAGATCATTTTGTGATTGTGTGACTTTATTCAGACGCGGCGTCTGGTGATACAGCGCGAGGCAGATGGCGTCAAGCAGGGTGGTTTTCCCGGCGCCGGTTGCGCCGGTTATCGCAAACAAACCGTTGCTGGCGAACGGCTCAGCGGTGAAATCTATCTTCCATTCGCCCTTCAAAGAGTTGATGTTTTTCAGGCGCAGGCTGAGAATTTTCATGCGTTTTCTTCCTCATCATTGAGCGCATGCAGCGTATGGGTGAACAGCTCGTTGAGTCTTGCGCGCTGCGCGTCGTCAATTTCTTCCTGCGCCAGTCGGCGTTCAAAAACCTCTTCGACCTTCAGCTCGCTGAGCGTTTCGCGCTGCGCACTGAGCAGAATTTTCTCACGCTGTTCGCGGCTGCGACGCACCAGTAATACCTCAACGGGCAGCGTTTCCGTGAGCGCCTGGATTTTGCGCTGCATATCGTGCAGATAGTCATCCGTCGTGATTTCGATATCCAGCCAGACGGGCGGGATTTGCTCCACATTGCGCCACTGCTCAAGCTGCGCGGTGATGACCGCCAGATCGCCTTTCAGCACCACCAGCGGCTGCGTCACCGGCACTTCCAGGGTTTCTACCGCGTGCAGTTTTCCGTCGACAAAACTCACCAGATGCACGCTTTTGGGCTTGCCCGTTTCGTCAAAGCTGAGCGAAATGGGCGAGCCGCAATAGCGGATATGTTCGCTGCCGCCAATCTTCTGTGCCCGATGGATATGCCCGAGCGCGATGTAATCGGCAGGCGGGAAGTTCTGCGCCGGGAACGCATCCAGCGTACCAATATAAATTTCGCGTACCGCGTCGCTTTTACTGGCACCGACGGTGGTTAAATGGCCGGTGGCGATGACGGGTAGCGCCGCCTCACCGCGTAAGGCACAGGCGTCGAGATATTGCTGCTGATAGTAGTCGGTGATGGCCTGCAGCAGGTGCTGTTGCTTTTCGCCGCCGGTCAGTCCGGCCTGGCTTTGCACGATGTCGCGCGGACGCAAAAAGGGGATCGGGCAGATAACGGCGCCCGGCGTGCCGTCGCGTTTTTTGATGATTTGCGGTGCGTGCCCGGCGTTTGCCACTACAGTGGTATTCAGAAAGGCCAGAATATCGCGCGACTCATTCAGCGTTGCCACCGAGTCGTGATTGCCCGCGACGATGACCAGATGGCAGCCCGTTTTCTGTAAATTGACCACGAAGCGGTTATAGATTTCGCGCGCATAGCTGGGCGGCGATCCGGTGTCAAAAATATCACCGGCGACAATGATTGCGTCAACCTGGTGCGTTAGCGCCGTTTCCAGCAGCCAGTTCAGGAACGCTTCGTGTTCGGCCGCGCGGCTTTTACTGTAAAAATTTTGACCCAGATGCCAGTCCGAGGTGTGAAGTATGCGCATAACAGATCCGTGGCAAAAAAAGGTGAAAGGGATTATACACTTGATCCTTCAGGCCGCCTCTGTGTTGGCTGCATCGGCCCAATTCTGAGTGTTACGGGCGTCAGCATGGGGTTCCGAAATGTGACGGTGTTAGCTAGCGTGACGGTTTTTGCGGTGATAAATGTCCTGGGAACGGGAATTTACAGCTGTAATAAAACAATAGTTTGCTATTCATAGTGGTAATGTTTTTCATAAATCTGTCATAAATCTGACGCATAATGACGCCGCATTACAAACTTTTAACCTCAATAAGACAGGGTAAAGTATGGCGAGACGTATTCTGGTCGTAGAAGATGAAGCTCCGATTCGTGAAATGGTGTGCTTCGTGCTCGAACAAAACGGTTTTCAGCCGATAGAAGCTGAAGATTATGACAGCGCGGTGAATCAGCTGAACGAACCCTGGCCTGATTTGATTCTGCTTGACTGGATGTTGCCTGGCGGCTCTGGACTGCAATTTATCAAACACATCAAACGTGAAGCGATGACCCGCGAGATCCCGGTTGTGATGCTGACTGCGCGCGGCGAAGAAGAAGATCGCGTGCGCGGGCTGGAAACGGGTGCGGATGACTACATCACCAAGCCGTTTTCACCGAAGGAGCTGGTGGCACGTATTAAAGCGGTGATGCGCCGTATTTCACCGATGGCGGTGGAAGAGGTGATTGAGATGCAGGGGCTGAGCCTGGATCCCACGTCGCATCGCGTGATGACGGGTGAAAACCCGCTCGACATGGGACCGACCGAATTTAAGCTATTGCACTTCTTTATGACGCATCCGGAACGCGTTTACAGTCGTGAGCAGTTGCTGAATAACGTTTGGGGAACCAACGTCTATGTTGAAGACAGAACGGTTGATGTGCATATTCGCCGCTTGCGTAAAGCGCTGGAACACAGCGGCCACGATCGCATGGTGCAAACGGTCCGCGGCACGGGTTATCGTTTTTCGACCCGTTTCTGAACACTGACAGGAGTGTGACGCGTGCTGGAACGTCTGTCATGGAAAAGGCTCGTTTTTGAACTGATCTTATGCTGTCTCCCGGCCTTCATTTTGGGGGCTATTTTTGGTTACCTGCCGTGGTTTTTACTGGCGGCAGTGACCGGCCTGTTGATCTGGCATTTTTGGAATTTACTGCGCCTGTCGTGGTGGCTGTGGGTGGATCGCAGCATGACGCCACCGCCCGGTAGCGGAAGCTGGGAGCCGTTACTTTACGGCCTGCACCAGATGCAGATGCGTAATAAAAAGCGTCGTCGCGAGCTGGGAAGTCTGATAAAGCGCTTTCGTAGCGGCGCAGAGTCGCTGCCGGATGCCGTGATCCTCACTACCGAAGAAGGGACGATTTTCTGGTGTAATGGTCTGGCACAACAACTCCTTGGACTCCGCTGGCCGGACGATAATGGCCAGAACATACTGAATCTACTGCGTTACCCCGAGTTCACGCTGTATCTGAAAAAGCGTGAATTTACTCGCCCGCACAATCTGGTGCTGAATAACGGCCGTCACCTTGAGATTCGCGTTATGCCCTATAGCGATAAGCAGTGGCTGATGGTGGCGCGTGATGTTACCCAAATGCATCAGCTTGAAGGGGCGCGTCGTAATTTCTTTGCCAACGTCAGCCATGAATTGCGCACCCCGTTGACCGTGCTTCAGGGGTATCTGGAGATGATGCAGGAGCAAACGCTGGAAGGCGCGCCGCGAGAGAAAGCATTACATACGATGCGCGAGCAAACGCATCGCATGGAGGGGCTGGTGAAGCAGCTTCTGACGCTGTCGAAAATTGAAGCCGCCCCGACGCTGGCACTGAATGAAACCATTGATGTTCCGATGATGCTGCGTGTTGTGGAGCGGGAAGCGCAGACCCTGAGCCATAAAAAACACCAGCTGACGTTTGAGGTTGATAGCGCGCTCAAAATCCTCGGCAGTGAAGAGCAATTGCGCAGTGCGATATCGAATCTGGTCTATAACGCCGTGAACCATACGCCGGAAGGCACACACATTGTGGTGCGCTGGCAGCCTGTGCCGATGGGGGCTGAGTTTAGCGTTGAAGACAACGGACCGGGCATTGGGCCGGAGCACATTCCGCGTCTGACCGAGCGTTTCTATCGCGTCGATAAAGCGCGCTCACGACAAACCGGCGGCAGTGGGCTGGGCCTGGCGATTGTGAAGCATGCATTGAATCATCACGATAGTCGTCTTGATATTCAGAGTACGCCGGGCAAAGGTACGCGATTCAGTTTTGTTATCCCGGAACGATTAATTGCCAAAAAAAGTGCCTGACAGCCGGTGTGTCAGCCTTACTTTCCACAGGCCAGCGTTTGCTGGCCTGTTTGCTTTGCAGTCAAGCAAAACGCGGATGAATTTTATACGGCTGATGCTTTTTTGTTCGCATGATTAGCCATGGGTTTTTCTTATACTTAGCGGATTGTGCTGGTCTGTATTTTCATGCTGGCATATTGTTCTGGTTTTAAGATCCCTCCTTGCCTTTAAACGTTATAAGCGTTTAAATTGCGCCCCATATACTGTCAGACCGACTGTATTTGCGCGGTAAACCGAAAAACTATTCTTCGCTGCGCCAGGACGGGAGCATATCCCGCTGAAATTGAGTTAATTTTCCGCCGTATCGTCCCGTTAGGGATGGCGAAAATCTCAACGTTTTCAACACCACATCCACAGGCAGTAAGGTTCTATGACCCATCACTTAAAATCGCGTGACATTATCGCGCTGGGCTTTATGACTTTCGCGCTGTTCGTCGGCGCAGGTAATATCATTTTTCCTCCCATGGTTGGCTTGCAGGCGGGTGAACACGTCTGGATGGCGGCGTTTGGCTTCCTGATTACGGCCGTGGGTTTGCCGGTGCTTACCGTTGTCGCGCTGGCGAAAGTGGGCGGCGGCGTTGATAGCCTCAGCGCACCGATTGGCAAAGTAGCGGGTGTTTTACTGGCGGTCGTGTGCTATCTGGCCATCGGGCCGCTGTTTGCAACACCGCGCACCGCGACCGTCTCTTTTGAAGTCGGTATCGCGCCGTTGACCGGTGACGGTCCGCTGCCGCTGCTGATTTACAGCGTGGTGTACTTCGCGATTGTCATTCTGGTTTCGCTCTATCCGGGTAAATTGCTGGATACCGTCGGCAATTTCCTTGCTCCGCTGAAAATCCTCGCCCTGATTGTGCTGGCGGTTGCCGCTGTGATTTGGCCTGCGGGCCCGATCAGCGATGCAATGGACGCCTATAAGAATGCGGCGTTCTCGAACGGTTTCGTTAACGGTTATCTGACGATGGATACGCTGGGCGCGATGGCGTTCGGTATTGTTATCGTCAACGCGGCACGGTCTCGCGGCGTGACCGAAGCGCGACTGTTGACGCGGTATACCGTCTGGGCTGGTCTGATGGCCGGTGCGGGCCTGGCACTGCTGTATCTGGCGCTGTTCCGCCTGGGTTCTGATAGCGCATCTCTGGTCGATCAGAGCGCGAACGGTGCCGCGATTCTGCATGCTTACGTTCAGCACACCTTTGGTGGTGCGGGCAGCTTCATGCTGGCAGTTCTGATTTTCCTGGCGTGTCTGGTCACGGCCGTTGGTCTCACCTGCGCCTGTGCAGAGTTTTTTGCTCAGTACGTTCCGCTGTCCTATCGCACGCTGGTGTTTATCCTCGGCGGTTTCTCGATGGCGGTATCTAACCTGGGGCTGAGCCACCTGATTCAGGTCTCTATCCCGGTGCTGACCGCGATTTATCCGCCGTGTATCGTGCTGGTGGTGTTGAGCTTCACCCGTCCGTGGTGGAACAATTCCTCCCGAATTATTGCGCCTGCCATGTTTATCAGCTTTATTTTTGGTATCCTTGACGGGATTAAAGCGTCGGCGATTGGCGGTATACTTCCGGCCTGGACTCAGCGTTTACCGCTGTCAGAGCAGGGGCTGGCATGGTTGATGCCTTCCGTTGTGGCACTGATTCTGGCGATTATCTGGGATCGAGCAGCAGGGCGGCAGGTCACTTCCAGCGCGCATTAATCAATCACAAATTGTTTAACCACGGGGCTTATGGCCCCGTGGTTTTTTGTTTTTTTCGTGTTGAATGGCAAGATTTAAATGGAAAGCACTAACAAACTAAAACGTGGCTTAAGCACCCGCCATATTCGCTTTATGGCGCTGGGTTCTGCGATCGGAACGGGTCTTTTTTATGGCTCGGCAGATGCCATCAAAATGGCCGGCCCGAGCGTCCTGCTGGCGTACATTATCGGCGGCGTGGCGGCGTATATCATTATGCGCGCGCTGGGCGAAATGTCGGTCCACAATCCCTCTGCCAGCTCTTTTTCTCGCTACGCGCAGGAAAACTTAGGCCCGCTGGCCGGCTATATCACCGGCTGGACCTACTGTTTTGAAATCCTGATTGTGGCGATTGCCGACGTGACGGCCTTTGGCATTTATATGGGCGTCTGGTTCCCGCTGGTGCCGCACTGGATTTGGGTGCTGAGCGTGGTGCTGATCATCTGTGGCGTTAACCTGATGAGCGTGAAGGTGTTTGGTGAGCTGGAGTTTTGGTTCTCCTTCTTCAAAGTCGCGACGATTATCATCATGATTGCAGCCGGTTTTGGCATCATTATCTGGGGTATTGGTAACGGCGGACAGCCGACCGGGATCCATAATCTGTGGACCAACGGCGGCTTCTTTAGCAACGGCTGGCTCGGGATGGTGATGTCGCTGCAAATGGTGATGTTTGCCTATGGCGGTATCGAGATTATCGGGATTACCGCCGGTGAAGCGAAAGACCCGGAGAAATCTATTCCGCGCGCGATTAACTCCGTGCCGATGCGCATTCTGGTGTTCTACGTGGGAACGCTGTTTGTGATTATGTCCATTTATCCGTGGAATCAGGTGGGTACCAATGGCAGTCCGTTTGTCCTCACCTTCCAGCAATTAGGCATTGCGTTCGCGGCCAGTATTTTGAACTTTGTGGTGCTGACGGCTTCATTTTCGGCCATCAACAGCGATGTATTTGGCGTGGGACGTATGCTCCACGGCATGGTGGAGCAGGGGAACGCACCAAAAGTGTTCGCCAAAACCTCGCGCCGCGGAACGCCGTGGGTCACCGTGCTGGTGATGACCGTTGCGCTGCTGCTCTCGGTTTATCTGAACTATATCATGCCGGAAAATGTCTTCCTGGTGATTGCGTCACTGGCGACCTTTGCGACGGTGTGGGTGTGGATCATGATTTTGCTGTCGCAGATTGCGTTCCGCCGCCGTCTGCCGCCTGAAGAGGTGAAAGCGCTGAAATTCAAAGTGCCGGGCGGCGTGCCGACGACGGTGGTTGGCCTGATCTTCCTGGTCTTTATTATCGGCCTGATTGGTTACCATCCGGATACGCGTATTTCGCTGTATGTCGGCTTTGCCTGGATCGCGCTGTTGCTGATCGGTTGGGTGTTTAAACGCCGCCGCGAGCGTCAGTTAGCACAAGCATAAAGAGACGTGCCCGACCTCCGTCGGGCATTTTTTCTCCTCCCCCATCCTCCTCCCCTAATAAACCTTTTCATGATGAGTGATCCTCCACTACGCTGTGGCAAGGTGGCCTCAATTTCATTAAAGGGGATTCGTGATGTTGAACGCCTGGCACCTTCCGGTTGCCCCATTTGTTAAGCAAAACAAAGATAAACTGGTGATAACGCTGTGGCTGACGGGTGAAAATCAGCCACTGCGCGTCACGCTGCGCGCTGAAGTCGACAACGAAGAAACGTCGCTACCGATGCATAAACAGCGCAGTCAGCCACAGCCTGGCGTTACGGCGTGGCGGGCAACAATCGATTTACGCTCCGGCCAGCCGCGCCGCCGTTACAGCTTTAAGCTGCTGTGGAATAACCGCCAGCTGTGGTTCACCCCGCAAGGATTTAGCCATTTCCCGCCGACGCGAATGGAACAGTTCGCCGTCGATTATCCGGACAAGGGTCCGCAGTGGGTTAACGATCAGATCTTTTACCAAATCTTTCCCGACCGGTTTGCGCGCAGCGAAGCGCGGACGTCTGAGCAGGATAAGGTCTATTACCATCACGCCGCAGGGCACGACATTATTCGTAAAGCGTGGGATGAGCCGCTGACCGCTCAGGCGGGCGGATCGACGTTTTACGGCGGCGACCTCGATGGGATCAGCGAGAAACTGCCGTATCTGAAAAAACTGGGCGTGACCGCGCTGTATCTTAATCCGGTATTCAAAGCACCCAGCGTGCACAAATACGACACCGAAGATTATCGCCACGTTGATGAACAGTTTGGCGGTGATGAAGCCCTGCTGCGCCTGCGGGAGAACACGCGACGTGAGGGAATGCGTTTGATTCTGGACGGCGTGTTCAACCATAGCGGCGATTCCCACGCCTGGTTTGACCGCCACAATCAAACGATGGGCGGCGCGTGCCACAACCCGGATTCACCGCAGCGCGACTGGTATAGCTTTAGCGATGATGGCCATGCGCTTGACTGGCTGGGATATGCCAGCCTGCCGAAACTGGATTTCCAGTCGCCGTCATTAGTCGACGAGATTTACGGCGGGGACGACAGCATCGTACGCCACTGGCTGAAAGCGCCGTGGAATATGGACGGCTGGCGTCTGGACGTGGTGCATATGCTGGGCGAGGACGGCGGAGCGCGGAATAACATTCAGCATGTTACCGGCATCACCCAGTCCGCAAAGGCCGCCAATCCAGATGCGTTTGTGTTTGGCGAGCATTTTGGCGATGCGCGTCAGTGGCTGCAGGCGGATGCGGAAGATTCGGCGATGAACTATCGCGGTTTTACGTTCCCGTTATGGGGATTTCTCGCCAACACGGATATTTCGTACGATCCGCAGCTGATTGATGCCGAAATCTGTATCAAGTGGATGGATAACTACCGCGCCAGCCTGTCGCATCAGCAGCAGTTACGCATGTTCAACCAGCTGGATAGCCACGATACCGCGCGTTTTAAATCGTTACTCGGTAAAGACGTTGCGCGTTTGCCGCTGGCGGTGACGTGGCTGTTTACCTGGCCGGGCGTGCCGTGCATTTACTACGGTGATGAAGTCGGGCTGGACGGCAACAACGATCCGTTCTGTCGCAAGACCTTCCCGTGGGATCCCGACAAGCAGGATAAAAACCTGTTTGCGCTTTATCAACGGCTGGCGAAACTGCGTAAGCACAGTCAGGCGCTGCGTTACGGGGGATGTCAGGTAGTGTATGCCCACGCTAACGTGGTGGTGTTTGCGCGTGTGTATAATCAACAGCGCGTGCTGGTGGCGATTAACCGCGGTGAGGCATGTGAAGTGGTGCTGGACGATTCGCCGTTGCTCAACGTTGAACGCTGGCAGCTGAAAGAGGGCAAAGCGGATCTGCAAGAGGGTGTGCTTTCTCTACCTGCGATTTCTGCGTCGGTGTGGTTCGGTAATTAGCGATTCTATGGCGTTGCATAACCGACACAAAAAAGCCCGCATCAGCGGGCTTTTTGCATAAACCATGCCAATTACAGGCTGGATACGTTCTCAGACAGGTATTTTGCCACGCCGTCTGGAGACGCGTTCATACCTTCTTTGCCTTTTTCCCACTGAGCCGGGCACACTTCGCCGTGCTCTTCGTGGAACTGCAGCGCGTCAACCATGCGCAGCATTTCGTCAACGTTACGACCCAGTGGCAGATCGTTCACAACCTGGTGACGAACGATGCCGTTTGCGTCGATGAGGAAAGAACCGCGCAGCGCAACGCCAGCGTCCGGATGTTCGATACCGTAAGCCTGCTGGATTTCGCGTTTGATGTCCGCAACCATTGCGTATTTCACTGCACCGATGCCGCCTTTGTCGACAGGGGTGTTACGCCATGCGTTGTGTACAAACTCAGAGTCGAAGGAAACACCCACAACTTCCACGCCACGTTTCTGGAATTCTTCGTAACGTTTGTCGAATGCGATCAGTTCAGACGGGCAAACGAAGGTGAAATCCATCGGCCAGAAGAACAGGACGGTCGCTTTACCGTTGGTGTGCTGTTTGAAATTGAAGTTTTCAACGATTTCACCGTTGCCCAGAACTGCTGCAGCTGTAAAATCCGGAGCCGGACGAGTTACCAGAACCATGTGATTCTCCTGTAGTGACTAAGGTTATTTTGGAACGCAACGCGGGCGATTATAGAGAGGGATTGTGATTAAGACAAAGAGGCGTGAGCAATCGTTCAACGAGCTTTTACCTATCAATCGCGTCTCTATTACAGTTGTTTGTTTTTCGCTTGCGCCATCATGCGCGGATAGAACTGCCAGAAGCGGGTCTCCAGCGCGTCGTAATGGGTGTCTAAGTCCTGCCAGGAGTCACGAAGCGCATCCAGACGCGGGCGACGACTCGCCATTCCATATAACACGCGCTGGATAAACTCCATCTCGCGATAGCGTTCCAGCCAGCGCTCGGACCACAGGTATTCGTTCAGATTGACGAAACGCGGCGGTGAGTCCGGTAAAATCATCGCGACCTGGGCGTGGGCGTAACGCACAAATTCCGGTAACGGCATCTCAGGCGAAAGCTGCGCCCAGTGACGCGAGAGAAAATGATCCCACATCACGTCCAGCGTGATCGGCGCGACGCGGCGCGTCTCGGGGCGGAACCACTCTTTAGCTTCTTTCACTTCGGGCAGATTATCGGTCAGCACATCAATGCGGCGATGCATGAAAATACCGTCCACCACGTCAACGGGATACGCTTGCGTAGGGTTGCCGCGCACAAAATCAGCCAGCAAATTGCCGGAAAGTGAGCTCTCCGCGAGGTGGGCGAGGTGCAGGTGTGCGAGAAAATTCATGCGTTTTGGTATCCGATTACGGCTAGGTGTTGCAGCAAAGAGGCGCGAGCACTAGACTAAGCCGCCTGTTTTTAAGTCACGAGTATAAGTCATGCGCGTCGCCGATTTCTCCTTTGAATTACCCGAATCCCTGATTGCCCACTATCCGCAGCCTGAGCGCAGTGGTTGCCGCTTGCTGTCGCTGGACGGGCCAACGGGCGCGCTGACGCACGGTACTTTCACCGATTTACTCGACAAGCTCAACCCCGGTGATTTGCTGGTCTTTAACAATACCCGCGTGATCCCGGCGCGTCTGTTTGGCCGCAAAGCCAGCGGCGGTAAGATTGAAGTGCTCGTCGAGCGTATGCTTGATGACAAACGTATTCTGGCACATATTCGCGCATCCAAAGCGCCAAAGCCGGGGGCGGAACTGCTGCTGGGCGATGACGAAAGCATTAATGCCACCATGGTCGCCCGTCACGATGCGTTGTTCGAAGTGGAGTTTAATGACGAGCGTCCCGTGCTGGATATTCTGAACGCTATCGGCCATATGCCGCTGCCGCCTTACATCGATCGCCCGGATGAAGACGCAGACCGTGAACTTTATCAGACCGTTTACAGCCAGAAGCCTGGCGCGGTAGCCGCGCCAACGGCGGGGCTGCATTTCGATGAGCCGCTGCTTGAAAGACTGCGCGAGAAAGGCATCGAAATGGCGTTTGTGACGCTGCATGTCGGCGCGGGGACCTTCCAGCCGGTGCGTGTGGACACCATTGAAGATCATATTATGCACTCCGAATATGCCGAAGTGCCTCAGGATGTGGTTGATGCGGTGCTGGCCGCCAAAGCGCGCGGCAACCGCGTGATCGCCGTGGGAACCACGTCGGTGCGCTCGCTCGAAAGTGCGGCCCAGGCGGCCAAAAAAGATCTGATCGAGCCGTTCTTTGGCGACACGCAAATCTTTATTTTCCCGGGCTATCAATACACCGTGATTGATGCACTGGTGACCAATTTCCATCTGCCTGAATCGACATTGATTATGCTGGTTTCCGCGTTTGCGGGTTACCAGAATACAATGAATGCGTATAAGGCTGCGGTAGAACAAAATTATCGCTTTTTTAGCTACGGGGACGCGATGTTTATCACGTACAATCCGCAGGCTTTGAATGAGCGTGTCGGGGAATAAGTCCGCGGCACATAAACTTCTCGGCATATGACGAGAAATTGCGTTGGACTGTTTTTCTGACGCCGGAGAAAAAAATGAAATTTGAACTCGATACCACCGACGGACGCGCTCGTCGCGGTCGCCTGGTGTTTGATCGCGGCGTGGTCGAAACGCCAGCATTTATGCCTGTGGGCACTTACGGCACCGTAAAAGGAATGACGCCGGAAGAAGTTGAAGCCACTGGCGCACAGATTATCCTCGGTAACACCTTCCACCTGTGGCTGCGCCCGGGCCAGGAAGTGATGAAACTGCACGGCGACTTGCATGATTTTATGCAGTGGAAAGGCCCGATCCTGACCGATTCAGGTGGTTTCCAGGTCTTCAGCCTCGGTGATATTCGCAAGATCACTGAAAAGGGTGTGCATTTCCGCAACCCGATCAACGGCGATCCTATTTTCCTCGATCCAGAAAAATCGATGGAGATTCAGTACGATCTCGGTTCCGATATCGTCATGATCTTCGACGAATGTACGCCATACCCGGCGGACTGGGATTACGCGAAGCGTTCGATGGAAATGTCCCTGCGCTGGGCGCAGCGCAGCCGTGACCGTTTTGACTCCCTTGAAAATAAAAATGCGCTGTTCGGCATTATTCAGGGCAGTGTTTACGAAGATTTACGTGATATCTCGGTTAAAGGTCTGGTAGAGATAGGTTTTGATGGCTACGCTGTCGGCGGTTTGGCTGTAGGTGAGCCGAAGGAAGACATGCACCGTATTCTGGAGCATGTTTGCCCGCAAATCCCTGAAGACAAACCACGATACCTGATGGGCGTAGGCAAACCAGAAGATCTGGTTGAAGGTGTACGTCGCGGCATTGATATGTTCGATTGCGTTATGCCAACCCGTAACGCGCGTAACGGACATCTTTTTGTAACCGATGGCGTGGTGAAAATTCGTAATGCGAAGCATAAAAGCGATACCAGTACGCTTGACGCCGAGTGTGATTGCTATACCTGTCGTCACTATTCTCGCGCGTATCTTTATCATCTCGATCGTTGCAATGAGATTTTAGGGGCGCGTCTTAATACCATTCATAATCTTCGTTATTATCAGCGCTTAATGGCTGGTTTACGTAAGGCTATCGAAGAGGGTAAATTAGAGAGCTTCGTAACTGATTTTTACCAACGTCAGGGACGTGATGTTCCACCTTTGAACGTTGACTAATTTTATAAATGAGGGAATTTGAATGAGCTTTTTTATTTCTGATGCGGTAGCAGCAACAGGCGCTCCGTCGCAGGGCAGCCCGATGTCTCTGATTCTTATGCTGGCGGTGTTTGGTCTGATTTTCTATTTCATGATCTTGCGTCCACAGCAGAAACGTACCAAAGAACACAAAAACCTGATGAGCTCCATCGCGAAAGGTGATGAAGTTCTGACCAACGGCGGTCTGGTCGGTCGCGTAACGAAAGTAGCTGAAACTGGCTATATCTCTATCGCGCTGAACGACACCACTGAAGTGGTTATCAAACGTGACTTTGTCGCTGCCGTACTGCCTAAAGGCACTATGAAAGCGCTGTAATCTAACTTCTCCCAAAGGGAACTGCCGTGTTAAACCGTTATCCTTTGTGGAAGTACATCATGCTGGTCGTCGTGATTATCGTCGGCCTGCTGTACGCGCTTCCCAACCTGTATGGTGAGGATCCGGCTGTTCAAATCACTGGCGCGCGCGGTGTCGCCGCCAGTGAGCAAACGCTGATCCAGGTCCAGAACACTTTACAACAAGAAAAAATTACCGCTAAGTCTGTGGCACTGGAAGAGGGCGCTATTCTTGCTCGCTTCGACACCACCGACACGCAGCTCCGCGCTCGTGAAGCGCTGGTGAGCGTGCTGGGTGATAAATATGTCGTGGCGTTGAACCTTGCTCCTGCAACCCCGCGTTGGTTAGCCTCCATCAATGCAGAGCCGATGAAACTCGGTCTTGATCTGCGTGGTGGCGTTCACTTCCTGATGGAAGTGGATATGGATACCGCGCTTGGCAAACTGCAGGAACAGAATATGGACGGCCTGCGCAGCGATCTGCGCGAAAAAGGCATTCCTTACACCACCGTGCGTAAGGAAGATAACTACGGAATGAGCATCACGTTCCGTGATGCTGCCGCGCGCGATCAGGCGGTGGATTATCTCTCTACGCGTCACCGCGATCTGGTGATTTCACGTCAGGGTAGCAACCAGCTGCGTGCTGTGATGACCGATGCGCGTCTGAGCGAAGCACGTGAATACGCTGTACAGCAGAACATCAATATCCTGCGTAACCGTGTAAACCAGCTTGGTGTTGCTGAGCCGCTGGTACAGCGCCAGGGGTCAGACCGTATCGTGGTAGAACTGCCGGGTATCCAGGACACTGCGCGCGCCAAAGAAATTTTGGGTGCGACAGCGACGCTGGAATTCCGTCTGGTGAACACCAATGTGGATCAATCTGCCGCGGCGTCTGGTCGTGTGCCGGGTGATTCCGAAGTGAAAGAAACGCGTGAAGGCCAGCCTGTTGTGCTGTACAAGCGTGTGATTCTGACCGGTGACCACATCACTGACTCCACGTCTAACCAGGACGAATACAACCAGCCGCAGGTTAACATCTCGCTTGATAGCGCGGGTGGTAACATCATGTCGAACTTCACCAAGGATAACATCGGTAAACCGATGGCAACCCTGTTCGTGGAGTACAAAGACAGCGGTAAGAAAGATGCTAACGGTCGTGCAATCCTGGTGAAAGAGGAAGAGGTGATTAACGTCGCTAATATCCAGTCTCGCCTGGGTAACAGCTTCCGTATTACCGGCATCAGCAACCCGAACGAAGCCCGCCAGCTCTCTCTGCTGCTGCGTGCCGGTGCGTTGATTGCGCCTATTCAGATCGTTGAAGAACGTACCATTGGTCCAACGCTGGGGATGCAGAACATCACTCAGGGCCTGGAAGCGTGTCTGGCTGGTCTGGCGGTTTCTATTATCTTCATGCTGTTCTTCTATAAGAAGTTTGGCCTGATTGCGACGACCGCGCTGATCGCAAACCTGGTATTGATCATCGGCATTATGTCCCTGCTGCCAGGGGCGACGCTGACCATGCCGGGTATTGCAGGTATCGTTCTAACCCTTGCGGTGGCGGTCGATGCTAACGTATTGATAAACGAACGTATCAAAGAAGAGTTGAGCAACGGTCGCTCGGTACAACAAGCGATCGACGAAGGCTATAAAGGCGCTTTCAGCTCTATCTTCGATGCAAACGTAACAACACTGATTAAGGTTCTTATCCTGTATGCAGTGGGGACTGGCGCAATCAAAGGCTTTGCTATTACAACCGGTATCGGTGTGGCAACGTCAATGTTTACCGCTATTGTCGGCACCCGTGCCATCGTGAACCTGCTGTATGGCGGCAAGCGCGTCAAAAAGCTGTCTATCTGAGGAGTGCGTTGTGGCACAGGAATATACTGTTGAACAATTGAACCACGGCCGTAAAGTCTGGGACTTTATGCGCTGGGACTACTGGGCTTTCGGCATTTCAGGTTTTCTGCTGATTGTCTCGATTGCCATCATTGGTGTCCGAGGTTTTAACTGGGGTCTTGATTTCACCGGTGGTACGGTGATTGAAATCACGCTGGAAAAACCCGCTGATCTGGACCAAATGCGCGAAGCGCTGCAGAAGGCGGGCTTTGAAGAGCCGCAGCTGCAGAACTTCGGTAGCAGCCGCGACATCATGGTGCGTATGCCTCCGGTTCACGATGCCAACGGCAGCCAGGAACTGGGAAGCAAGGTCGTTAACGTGATTAACGAAGCGACCAGCCAGGATGCGACCGTTAAGCGTATCGAATTCGTCGGCCCGAGTGTCGGTGCGGATCTGGCGCAAAACGGTGCCATGGCACTGCTGGTGGCGCTGATTTCCATTCTGGTGTACGTCGGTTTTCGCTTCGAGTGGCGTCTTGCTGCGGGTGTGGTTATCTCACTGGCGCACGACGTGGTCATTACAATGGGCGTGCTGTCGCTGTTCCATATTGAGGTAGACCTGACGATCGTGGCATCTCTGATGTCGGTTATCGGTTACTCTCTGAACGACAGTATCGTGGTATCGGACCGTATTCGTGAGAACTTCCGTAAGATTCGTCGCGGTACGCCGTATGAAATCTTTAACGTTTCACTGACGCAAACGCTGCACCGTACGTTGATCACATCCGGCACGACCTTGATGGTTATCTTGATGCTGTTCCTCTTCGGTGGCCCGATTCTGGAAGGCTTCTCGCTGACCATGTTGATCGGTGTCTCCATCGGTACGGCGTCCTCAATCTACGTCGCGTCCGCGCTGGCGTTGAAACTGGGTATGAAGCGTGAGCACTTGATCCAGCAGAAAGTTGAAAAGGAAGGGGCGGATCAGCCGTCTATTCTGCCGTAACGGCAACAGCATTCTGACACTGAAATCCCGGTCGCAAGGCCGGGATTTTTTTATGGAGGGTATCCAGACGGTAAGTCAATATCCTGCACTCAGGCCGGACGATGGCGCTGGATTCGAGACATAAAAAAGCCAGCATAGCTGGCTTTTTGTCTGCGAGGCGCAAGGCTGATTCAGCGAAGCGCCTTTGTCATGGGGTTAGAAGTTGTAACCTACTACCAGGTAACCACCCCAACCGGTAGAACGGACGTTTTCTTTCATCCAACTCAGGTCGGCATCGTCGTTCCACTGGCCGCCGTTGTGCCAGTAACGGGCAACGACAGAATAATGCCAGTGATCGTAGTTCAGCGCCAGGATATGGCTGGACGCGATAGAGTCGCTGGTACGCTGCTTAATACCGTTTTCAGCATAGTCGCTCTTTTCGCCCAAGTCCGAACCCCAGTCGAAGTTGGTAAAGCCGATATAGCTCAGATTACCGCCCCACAGCTGGGTGATCGGTACAAAGTATTTCACTTTGAAACGGTAGCCATCCCACTCATTTTCGTTTGCTGCATCGTAGTTCTGCCACTGGTATTTCGCATACACGTTCAGGGAAAGGCTCATCGGCAGACCGGTGTCGATGTCAGTACCCAGACCCATATACCAGGTGCTCTGGCGACCAGAAGAGTTGCGACCCATATCGTAGATATAGTTGTTCGCGATATACCACTCTTTGAATGGACCGAAGCTCAGATCTGCGCCTGTCAGCTTGTCGATAGAGAAGCGCGGTTCGATTTCCATAAACAGTGGAGAACCGTGGTTCCAGATACCTTTCGCATCGGTGTTACCACCGAAGAATACGGGCGCATCCAGGTAACCATAGAAATCAAACCAGTCTTTCTTAGCGAAAGCTTCATATTCCAGATAGGTATCGTTACGGATTTGTGGTCCAAAACGAGTGTGGTAGCTACCCACTACGTTGACGCTCTGATGCCACCAGTCGGAAACATACTCAGGTTTTGCGTTCTCTGCTGCGTTAACAGCGAAAGAAGAGGAAAGTGCCAGCGCTGCACCGGCTGCTAATAATGTTTTTTTCATAATCATGCCACTGATTGAAATTCCCTTCCGGGAGTGAAAAATGCGCGATTTGCGTTTCAAAATATTTCGTGTTTCTGCGGAGCCTATTATAGGAATCCTCGCTCACAAAAATATGTGTTGTTTCACATATCTATCATACGCGTAATCGATTGCGTTCACGTTTGCGTACTTTAAACGGCGGGGATTGTAATGGCAAACAGCAATATTGCCAATCTTTGCGGAAGGTCAGGGGGGTGGGAGCGGAACGCTTGTCACGCGTTCCGCTAAAAAGTACTACTGAACGGCAGGCTGGATATCGTGGATGCGGATGAAGCCTAATTGATCGGGTGTAATGCCGCTTAATTGCAGCGGGATATCCACATCGCTCGGCGCGAGCACGCTTGCTGGGGCGTTAATAAGCTGGTTTTTCACGTTCACTTCCTGGAAGCTTTCGGTCGTTCCCTGAATTTGCCCCCATTCCACGGTGCCGCTAAACGCAGGTAATGGGTCGTTAGATTCGCCCTGAATTCGCAATGTAGCGCTTGTGCCGTCTGCATTTGGCGCAATATTAACCAGAGACATTTTCAGCGTACCGACCTGGCTTTGCAGTCGTGCTGGGGTGTTAGCGCCTGGTAACAGATACACGCCGCTGCTGGATTTTGCATTCAGCGCATTTTGCTGGGTGATCTTGACCGTTTCCTGGTTCAGTTTCGTCATGGCGCTGTTCAGCGTGCTGACGCTTTGGTTCATTTGACGAACTTCGCTTTGCTGTGCGCAGGCGCTCAACGTGAAGAGACTTCCCAGCGCGAGTATTCTTAGGTAACGTCTTGTCATTGCGTTTATTTCCATAAAAATAACGGATTATCGTAATGGTAGTCAGTAAGATGCCGTCTGGTATAGATCCTTTATCTCAAAAAGCGCTCTTCCTTTGTTGTCAGCCCAGTTCGGGTTAAAATAGAGTTCAGTTAACCAGATAGTCAGGACACCGTATGCATTGCCCATTCTGTTCCGCCGTGGATACCAAAGTAATCGACTCTCGTCTCGTAGGGGAAGGCTCCTCTGTACGCCGTCGTCGGCAGTGTCTGGTCTGCAACGAACGTTTTACGACTTTTGAAGTGGCAGAGCTGGTGATGCCGCGCGTCGTGAAAAGTAACGACGTGCGCGAGCCATTTAACGAAGAAAAACTGCGCAAAGGGATGCTGAAAGCACTGGAAAAACGGCCAGTCAGCGCAGATGACGTTGAAATGGCGTTGAATCACATCAAATCGCATTTGCGTGGCACCGGCGAGCGTGAAGTGCCGAGCAAAATGATCGGCAATCTGGTCATGGAGCAATTGAAAAAGCTCGATAAAGTGGCCTATATCCGCTTCGCGTCTGTCTATCGCAGCTTCGAAGATATTAAAGAATTTGGCGAAGAGATCGCCCGTCTACAGGATTAAGCGCATGCAGGATGAGATTTACATGGCGCGCGCGCTGAAGCTGGCGCAGCGTGGACGTTTCACTACCCATCCCAATCCCAACGTGGGCTGCGTTATCGTTAAAGACGGCGAAATTGTCGGCGAAGGTTTCCACTATCGCGCCGGTGAGCCTCACGCCGAAGTCCACGCTTTGCGTATGGCAGGTGAGAAGGCGCGGGGTGCCACGGCCTACGTCACGCTTGAACCCTGTAGCCATCATGGGCGAACGCCGCCGTGCTGCGAGGCGCTGATTGATGCCGGCGTGTCGCGCGTCGTTGCCGCGATGCAAGATCCCAATCCTCAGGTTGCCGGACGCGGACTGTATCGCCTGCAGCAGGAAGGTATTGATGTCAGCCATGGCTTAATGATGGCTGATACCGAAGCGCTGAATAAGGGCTTCCTTAAACGCATGCGCACCGGTTTCCCCTATATTCAGTTGAAGCTCGGAGCTTCGCTTGACGGGCGAACGGCGATGGCAAACGGTGAAAGTCAGTGGATCACGTCACCGCAATCAAGGCGCGATGTGCAACGTCTGCGTGCGCAAAGCCATGCTATTCTCACCAGCAGCGAAACGGTTTTGGCCGATGATCCTGCCATGACGGTGCGCTGGGATGAACTCAATCAGGATACCCAGGCGCTCTATCCGCAAGAGAATTTGCGCCAGCCGCTGCGCATTGTGATTGATAGCCAGAATCGCGTTACCCCCGCGCACCGTATCGTGCAGCAACCGGGTGAAACGCTTTTTGCACGGACAAAAGAAGACGATCGCGAGTGGCCTGAACATGTGCGCAGCATTATGGTGCCGGAACATAAAGGTCATCTCGATTTAGTCGTCCTGATGATGTTGCTCGGCAAGCAGCAGGTCAACAGTATCTGGGTTGAGGCGGGACCGACGCTTGCGGGCGCGCTATTGCAGGCCGGGCTGGTGGATGAACTGATCGTCTATGTTGCGCCAAAATTGTTAGGTCATGAGGCGCGTGGCTTGTTTGCGCTGCCGGGGCTCGACAAACTGGCTGATGCGCCGCAACTCAAATTCAGTGACATCCGGCCGGTTGGCCCGGACGTTTGTCTGCATTTAATCCCTGCGTGAGGCTTTCTTAAATAGGGAAGCAGTACGCGAAGTATTATGATAAAATCCGCCCCCCTGCGGGGCCAAATGAACCCGTAAAGGAAGAGTATGAACATTATTGAAGCTGCTGTTGCTACCCCGGACGCTCGCGTCGCCATCACCATTGCGCGTTTCAACAACTTCATCAACGACAGCCTGCTGGACGGTGCGATTGACGCGCTGAAACGTATTGGCCAGGTGAAAGACGAAAACATTACCGTTGTTTGGGTTCCAGGTGCTTACGAACTGCCGTTGGCAGCGGGCGCTTTGGCGAAAACCGGTAAATACGACGCGGTGATTGCACTGGGTACGGTTATTCGTGGCGGCACTGCTCACTTCGAATACGTTGCGGGTGGTGCAAGTAATGGTCTGGCGCACGTTGCGCAGGAAACTGAAGTTCCTGTCGCTTTCGGCGTGCTGACCACTGAAAGTATTGAACAAGCCATTGAACGTGCTGGCACTAAAGCTGGCAACAAAGGTGCAGAAGCTGCACTGACTGCGCTTGAGATGATCAACGTATTGAAAGCCATTAAGGCCTGATTTTTGTAAGGGGAAATCCGTGAAACCTGCTGCTCGTCGCCGCGCCCGTGAGTGTGCTGTCCAGGCACTCTACTCCTGGCAGTTGTCCCAGAACGACATCGCTGATGTCGAATACCAGTTCCTGGCGGAACAAGACGTCAAAGACGTTGATGTCCTGTACTTCCGTGAACTGCTGTCGGGAGTGGCGACTAATAGCGCGTATCTCGACGGACTGATGAAGCCGTACCTGTCCCGTCTGCTCGAAGAGCTGGGTCAGGTTGAGAAAGCGGTGCTGCGCATTGCGCTGTTTGAACTGGCTAAACGTGATGATGTGCCCTATAAAGTGGCGATCAACGAAGCGATCGAACTGGCGAAAACCTTTGGCGCTGAAGACAGCCACAAGTTTGTGAACGGCGTGCTGGATAAAGCCGCACCTGCGATCCGTCCCCGTAAAAAGTGATCCGTAAGCCGGAGTTCTGTGTGGCCGTTGGGCTGCGCAGGCTCCGGTTTTTTCTTTTCTTTGCTGAGGCATAACGTATGGCTTGCGGCGAATTCTCCCTGATTGCCCGTTATTTTGACCGTGTTAGAACCTCTCGTCTTGATGTTGAAACCGGTATCGGCGATGACTGCGCACTGCTTAATATTCCTGAAAAACAGACCCTTGCGATCAGCACCGACACCTTAGTGTGCGGGCGTCATTTTCTTGCGGATATCGATCCGGCCGATCTGGCTTACAAAGCACTGGCGGTCAACGTGAGCGATCTGGCAGCGATGGGAGCCGATCCGGCCTGGTTAACGCTGGCTCTGACGTTACCCAACGTGGATGAAGCCTGGCTCGAAGCGTTTAGCGACGCGCTGTTTGAACAGCTCAATTACTACGATATGCAGCTGATTGGCGGTGATACGACGGCCGGTCCACTGTCGATGACGTTAGCGATCCACGGCTATGTACCCGTTGGGCGCGCGCTGAAACGCTCGGGAGCGAAGCCCGGAGACTGGATTTATGTCACCGGTACGCCGGGCGACAGTGCGGCGGGACTGGCGATTTTGCAGGACCGTTTAACGGTGAGCGACGCGTCTGACGCGGCCTATCTGGTGAAGCGCCATTTGCGCCCAACGCCGCGTATTTTACACGGCCAGGCGCTGCGCGATCGTGCCAACTCGGCCATTGATCTCTCCGATGGTTTGATCTCTGATTTGGGCCATATTCTGAAAGCCAGCGGTGTGGGCGCGCGCGTTGATCTGGATGCGTTCCCACTTTCAGAACAGCTTTGCCGACACGTTGAACCTGAGCAGGCACTGCGTTGGGCGCTTTCCGGTGGCGAAGATTATGAGCTGTGCTTCACCGTGCCGGAACTTAATCGTGGCACGCTGGATGTCGCGCTGAATAATCTTGGCGCGCCTTTTACCTGCATTGGGCAAATTCTCCCTGAGAGTGAAGGGCTGCAATTTGCCCGCAACGGTGCGCCCGTTACGCTCGACTGGAAAGGTTACGATCACTTCGCGTAACGCAGTGCGGCCATTCAATCCCCTCTCTCTTTGGGAGAGGGGAGCAAAATGCACGACGGTTATTTAAATCCCACCACCGGATGCTGCTGATACGGTGTTTCGAGTTCAGCGATCTGCTCGGGTGTCAGCGTTAAATCCACCGCATTTAATAACTCATCTAACTGTTCTTCTCGCGATGCGCCAATAATTGGCGCGGCGACGCCACGTTTGCTGAGCAGCCAGGCCAGCGCCACTTGCGCACGCGTTGCGCCCGTATCTTCCGCAATGGCAGCCAGACGCTCAGCGATCTGGGCATCGCTGGTTTCAGTGTCGTTATAGAGTTTTTTACCGACTTCATCGGAAACGGAACGGGCGGTCGTTTCGCCCCACGGGCGGGTTAAACGTCCACGCGCCAGCGGGCTCCACGGGATAACCGCCACACCTTCCTGATAGCACAGCGGCAGCATTTCACGCTCTTCTTCGCGATAGATTAGATTGTAGTGATCTTGCATGGTGACAAATCGTGCCCAGCCGTGCTGCGCCTGAAGATTGAGCGCTTCGGCAAACTGGGAGGCATGCATGGATGACGCACCGATAAAACGCGCTTTGCCGGCTTTCACCACGTCATTCAGCGCTTCAAGGGTTTCTTCAATTGGCGTGTTGTAATCCCAGCGGTGGATTTGCAGCAGATCGACATGATCCATGTTCAGGCGTCTCAGGCTGTCGTCAATGGACTGGAGGATCTGCGCACGGGAAAGGCCTTCGCGTAATTCACCTGATGGATAGTAAACCTTGGTGGCCACCACCACATCCTCGCGGCGGGCGAAATCCCGCAGCGCACGACCCACGATCTCCTCGCTGCTCCCGTCGGAATAGCTGTTCGCCGTATCAAAAAAATTGATGCCGCCCTCGAGGGCGCGTTTGATGATGAGACGGCTGCTCTCTTCCGGCAGCGTCCAGGCGTGATTTCCCCGGTCTGGCTCGCCAAATGTCATGCAGCCCAGACAAAGACGGGAAACCTTAAGGTCTGTTTTTCCTAATGTATTGTATTGCATGGTTCCACTCCTGCTGTTCACTTAAAAAATTACCTTTAAGCATAGCAGGAGCGGAAAGGGGAGGGATTAGGCGAACCAGGCGCGGATTTTTGCTTCGATGCCTGCGGCATCAAGACCAATCTCCGCGCGGGCTTCATCCTGCGTGCCCTGCGGAATAAAGCGGTCTGGCAAACCGAGATTGAGTACCGGAACTGGCTTGCGATTTGCCATCAGCACTTCGTTCACGCCGCTGCCCGCGCCGCCCATAATGGCATTTTCCTCGAGCGTAATCAGCGCCTCATGACGTGTCGCCATGTCCAGAATTAACGCTTCGTCGAGCGGTTTGACGAAGCGCATATCCACGAGCGTCGCGTTCATCAACTCGGCGACTTTTGCCGCTTCGGGCATTAATGTCCCGAAATTCAGAATCGCCAGCTTTTCACCGTGACGTTTGATGATGCCTTTGCCAATCGGCATTTTTGTCAGCGGTTCAAGTTCGACACCCACGGCGTTGCCGCGCGGATAACGCACTGCGCTTGGACCATCCTGATAGTGATAGCCAGTGAACAGCATCTGGCGGCACTCGTTCTCATCGCTCGGCGTCATGACTACCATATCTGGCACACAGCGCAGGAAGGAGAGATCAAACGCACCCTGATGCGTCTGGCCGTCGGCACCGACGATACCCGCGCGATCGATAGCAAACAGCACCGGCAGTTTCTGGATCGCGACATCATGGATCACCTGATCGTACGCGCGCTGCAGGAAGGTAGAGTAGATCGCTACAATCGGTTTATAGCCGCCAATCGCGAGGCCTGCGGCGAATGTCACCGCGTGCTGCTCAGCAATCGCGACGTCAAAATACTGATCCGGATATTTTTTGGAAAACTCCACCATGCCGGAGCCTTCGCGCATGGCGGGCGTTACGGCCATCAGCTTGTTGTCTTTGGCCGCCGTTTCACACAGCCAGTCGCCAAAGATTTTAGAATAGCTCGGCATACCGCCGCTGCTTTTCGGCAGACAGCCGCTGGTTGGGTCAAATTTAGGCACGGCGTGGAAGGTGATCGGATCTTTTTCCGCGGGCTCGTAGCCACGCCCTTTTTTCGTCATGATGTGCAGGAACTGCGGCCCTTTCAGGTCTCGCATGTTTTTGAGCGTCGTGACCAGGCCAAGCACATCGTGCCCGTCAACCGGGCCGATATAGTTAAAGCCCAGCTCTTCAAACAGCGTGCCTGGCACAACCATGCCTTTGATGTGCTCTTCGGTGCGTTTGAGCAACTCTTTGATCGGTGGGACGCCGGAGAAGACTTTTTTGCCGCCTTCGCGCAGGGTGGAGTAAAGCTTGCCGGATAACAGTTGTGCCAGATGATTATTCAGCGCACCGACGTTCTCGGAGATCGACATTTCGTTGTCGTTGAGAATCACCAGCATATCCGGCTTGATGTCGCCCGCGTGGTTCATCGCTTCAAACGCCATGCCTGCGGTGATCGCACCATCGCCAATCACGCACACGGTGCGGCGCTGTTTATTCTCTTTCTCCGCCGCAACGGCGATGCCGATACCGGCGGAAATGGAGGTTGAAGAGTGCCCCACGCTTAAAACGTCGAATTCGCTCTCACCGCGCCACGGGAACGGATGCAGGCCGCCTTTCTGGCGAATCGTGCCAATTTTATCGCGACGCCCGGTCAAAATTTTGTGGGGATAAGCCTGATGCCCGACGTCCCAAATCAGCTGATCGAATGGGGTGTTATAGACGTAGTGAAGCGCCACGGTCAGCTCCACCGTGCCAAGTCCGGAGGCGAAATGTCCGCTGGAACGACTCACGCTGTCGAGCAAATAGCGACGTAATTCGTCACTCAGCTTCGGCAGGCTCTCTTTCGGCAACAGACGTAACTCCTGGGTGGAGTCAACCAACGCCAGTGTCGGGTATTTGGCAATATCAAAACTCATCAAAGGCTCATCGAGAAAGTGTGTTTATTTATCACGCTGGATTATGTAGTCCGCTAGCGCTTCCAGTGCCGAGGTATCAAGTGACTGCGCGGCCAGCGCATTTAGCGACTGGCGGGCATCATCAATCAGATCCCGGGCTTTTTGTTGGGCTTGCTCAAGACCCAGTAGGGCTGGATAGGTACTTTTGCCAAGTTGCTGATCCGCTCCCTGACGTTTTCCCAATGTTGCAGTATCGCCCACCACATCCAGAATGTCATCCTGTACCTGGAACGCGAGACCGATACTCTCAGCGTAACGATCCAGAATGGGCAAGGCTTCGCGGCCTCGTTCACCGGCGCTCAGCGCGCCCAGACGAACGGCTGCACGAATCAACGCGCCGGTTTTATGACGATGAATACGTTCAAGCTGTTCCAGATTAACCTGATGCCCCTCAGCCTCCAGATCCAGTGCTTGTCCGCCGCACATCCCTGCGACGCCGCTGGCCATCGCCAGCTCAGACACCATCGCCAGACGGTCGCGATCGGCCACTTCGATCATTGGCGCATCGCTTAAGATGGAGAACGCCAGCGTTTGTAATGCATCGCCTGCCAGAATCGCGTTCGCCTCGCCAAACTTAATGTGGCAGGTGGGCTGACCGCGACGCAAATCGTCGTCGTCCATGGCCGGTAAATCGTCATGAATGAGCGAATAAGCGTGAATACATTCAACGGCGGCGGCGGGCGCATCCAGCGTGTTGCTGCTGATGCCAAACATATTTCCCGTGGCGTACACTAAAAACGGGCGAAGGCGCTTTCCACCTAAGAGTGCGCCATAGTGCATGGCGGCAACCAGAGGAGTGTTCTGAAAAGGCTGCGGCTCGATAAAACGGCGTAGCGCATCGTTGGCACGCTTAACACACGCCTGAAGCTCTGTGGAAAAATCCATTTACTCAGCGTCCGGTGTAAAAGGCGTTGGGACGGCATCTTCGCTGTCGGAAAGCAGGATCTGCACGCGTTGTTCCGCCTGTTGCAGCTTGACCTGCCCCTGGCGCGCAAGCTGTACGCCGCGTTCGAATTCATTGAGCGCGTCTTCCAGCGGGAGATCGCCGCTTTCCAGACGGTTCACAATCTGTTCCAGTTCATTCAGCGCAGTTTCGAAACTGGCGGGGGCGTCATTTTTCTTCGGCATAGTGAATATTGACTCTCATATTTTAAGCCCCGCCATGGTAACGGACTCGGGACAATTATCAAATAACGCGCAATGTGCACAGGAGCGTTGCGATGGTGGTATACTCCTGCGCCTGGATGCAACCACGGGTGTGGGTTGCTGTCTCTTTCCATCACAAGCCTTTACGGGCTTGCCAACGAAACATTGCCGCCATGAAGTTTATCATTAAATTGTTCCCGGAAATCACCATCAAAAGCCAATCTGTGCGTTTGCGCTTTATTAAAATGCTGACCGGAAACATTCGAAACGTATTAAAAGAGTACGAAGAAACGCTCGCCATTGTGCGCCATTGGGATCACATCGAAGTTCGCGCCAAAGACGAAAGCCAACGTCTGGATATCCGCGATGCGCTGACGCGTATTCCAGGGATTCACCACATTCTGGACGTCGAAGATGTGCCGTTCACTTCGCTTCACGATATCTTCGAGAAAGCGCTGGAACAGTTCCGTGCCGAAGTTGAAGGGAAATCCTTCTGCGTGCGCGTCAAGCGTCGCGGCAAGCATGAATTCACCTCTATCGAAGCCGAACGCTATATTGGCGGCGGTTTGAATCAGCATATTGAATCCGCGCGCGTAAAACTGACGCGTCCGGATGTGACCGTTAATCTCGAAATCGAGAACGACCGCCTGTTGCTGGTTAAAGGCCGTTACGAAGGTATCGGCGGCTACCCTATCGGTACCCAGGAAGATGTGCTGTCGCTGATCTCCGGCGGTTTTGACTCCGGCGTGTCCAGCTACATGCTGATGCGTCGCGGCTGCCGCGTGCACTACTGCTTCTTTAACCTGGGCGGCGCGGCGCATGAAATCGGCGTTCGTCAGGTTGCGCATTACCTCTGGAAGCGCTTTGGCAGCTCCCACCGCGTGCGTTTTGTCGCGATTAACTTTGAACCGGTTGTCGGCGAAATCCTCGAAAAAGTGGACGACGGCCAGATGGGCGTGGTGCTGAAGCGCATGATGGTGCGCGCGGCCTCTCAGGTGGCTGAACGCTACGGCGTACAGGCGCTGGTCACCGGCGAAGCGCTGGGCCAGGTCTCCAGCCAGACGCTGACCAACCTGCGTCTGATCGACAATGTGTCCGACACGCTGATTCTGCGTCCGCTGATCTCTCACGATAAAGAACATATCATTGATATGGCGCGCGAAATCGGTACCGAAGACTTTGCCCGTACCATGCCGGAATACTGCGGCGTGATCTCGAAAAGCCCAACGGTGAAAGCGGTGAAGGCGAAAATCGAAGCCGAAGAGCAGAATTTTGATTTTGCGATTCTGGATAAAGTTGTCGCCGAAGCCACTAACGTGGATATCCGTGAAATCGCGACCCAGACCGCGCAGGAAGTGGTTGAAGTCGAAACCGTCAGTGGTTTCAGCGAAAATGACGTGATTCTCGATATTCGTTCCGTTGATGAACAGGATGCCAGCCCGCTGAAAGTGGATGGCGTCGAGGTGATGTCTCTGCCTTTCTATAAGCTGAGCACCAAGTTTGGCGATCTGGAACAGAGCAAAACCTATCTCCTGTGGTGTGAGCGCGGCGTGATGAGTCGTTTGCAGGCCCTGTATCTGCGCGAGCAGGGCTTTGCCAATGTGAAGGTATATCGCCCGTAACCGGCTGTATTCCTCGCAGATCAAAAACGGCAACCTCAGGGTTGCCGTTTTGTTTTTCTGACTGGCGAGAATTCATCACGCGCCGTAGTAATTATAAATTCCCGCAGCGATCACCAGGGATGATGCCACCTCGTGCGCTTTTTCACGCCCCATCACTAAATCGATAATCTTAAGCGCAAAATCTATCGACGTGCCGGGACCCTGGCTGGTCAGCAGATTAACGCGTGGATCCCATACCACGCGTTTATCCACCCATTGTTCTTCCGGGATTTGGTCTTTGAGCGTCGGGAAACCGGTCATATTTCCGACTGGAAAGAGTTGATGCGGCACTAGGACGGTTGCGGCAGTGGCGCATATAGCGGCCACAATTCGGCCCGACAGGTGAAATTGTCTGACCGTTTCAACCAGCAGCGGGCTGTCACGGAAACACTCCGCGCCTTTCACTCCGCCTGGCAGCACAATCACGTCGTAGTCACCGTCTGCCACTTCGACCAGCGGGGCATCCGCCAAAATCTTTACGCCGCGCGAGCAGGTGATGGTCAGATTGCCATCGCTGGCGACGCTTGCCGTTGTGACGGCAATGCCGGCGCGAACCAGCAAATCAATGGTGGTGACTGCTTCTGTTTCTTCGCTACCATGGGCGAGGCAAATCAGTGCCGACGCGCTCATACTCACTCTCCTTACGTTTAACCATGTCATACAGGCGGATATTTTCCGGCACGCTGATGCCGTGTGCGCGGGCACGTTTTAGCAGATAGCCAGTGATGTAGTCGATTTCTGTGTGCCGCAATGCGCGAACGTCCTGCAGCATTGACGAGATGTTCTTAGCGGTACTGTCGATGACCTGCTCGACGTAATAGCGAACGTCTTCCGCGGAAGTATGGATGCCTTCGCGCTCCATCACGGCGGCGACCTCAGCGCAAAGAGCGGCAACCTCCTCAGGATGATTTTTAAGCTCACCGTTTGGACAATTCCACAGCGCAGTGAGTGGATTAATCACGCAACTGACCGCCAGCTTGCGCCACAGTTGCGGACGGATGGTATTGTACCAGGCCACATCCGGAAGCACATTCTGCAGAACGTCAGCCAGATAGCTGTAATCGCCATTCTGCTCGCGAGCCGGTCCCATATGCGTAACGCCGCTGGCGACGTGAACAATGATGTTGCCGTCGCGCCGTGCCGCGTGGGTGGTAATGGCCATCAGCAGGGGCTGAGGAATGCTTTTAAGCTCGTCAATCGTGCCCATGCCGTTATGCAAGAGCAAAATGGGCGTGGTGTGAGGAAGCGTTGCACTGAGCGCTTTTACCGCGTCCGACACCTGCCACGCTTTTAACGTCACCAGCAGAAGATCGCTTTGTGCCAGAAAATCGGGATCGTTAGCGATGAGAGACTCGTTGAAAATGCTCCCGTCTTCACCAATCAGATTTACACTGCAATACGGTTGTGCCACACGTAGCCAGCCTTGTACCTCATGTCCATGCTTGCACAGCGCGGTCAGCCAAAGTTGTCCCAGGGCACCGCATCCGAGCACAGTAATTTTCATTGTTCCTCCTCACCTGCAACTGCGCCAGGTGTTACAGCCTAAGTATAGCGTTGTCAGCTAAGCTTCTATTGAGTCAACCCGTTCATACTTCTCGTTGCATGGCCGCCGGCCTGCCTGTAACGCGAATTATTTGGGGTAAATGTCTCGTTGCGGGTATTATGCAACGCAACAAAAGTGAAGGGAGAAGAAAAGATGCCATCTTTCGATATTGTTTCAGAAGTTGATATCCAGGAAGTGCGTAACGCGGTGGATAACGCAAGCCGCGAACTTGAGACGCGTTTTGATTTTCGCGGTGTTGAAGCGACTTTTGAGCTGAACGACGCAAATAAGACCATTAAGGTGCTGAGTGAATCTGATTTCCAGGTGAATCAGTTACTCGACATTCTGCGCGCAAAACTGCTAAAGCGCGGCATTGAGGGCGCGTCTCTCGATGTGCCTGAAGAGTTTGTGCACAGCGGCAAAACCTGGTTCGTTGAAGCGAAACTGAAGCAGGGTATTGAGAGCGCGATGCAGAAGAAAATCGTTAAGCTCATCAAAGACAGTAAGCTGAAGGTGCAGTCGCAAATTCAGGGTGAAGAGATTCGTGTGACCGGTAAATCCCGTGACGACCTGCAGGGCGCGATGGCGCTGGTGCGTGGCGGCGATTTAGGGCAACCGTTCCAGTTCAAAAACTTCCGCGATTAAAATGAAAATGCCCGGCGAACCGGGCATTTTTTTAGGCTTTTATCGCCTGCTCCACTTCAAAGCGGTTTGTCACTTTGCTATCGATTTTGACATACGCGCTGCGCTCTTCCGGGACAAGCAGTACCTCGCTGATACCCTCTTTTGTCTCCAGCCGCTGTTTCAGCGCGTCGCTAATATCGACGCCTTCCGGGATCTCGATTCGCAAGCTGCTGACATAGCGTGGTTCTTTCATGGTGCTGGCAACCAGCAGCCAAACCATCGCCAACAGCGCACCGGCAAGAAATACCGTCTGCGAATCAAAGAAGCCATCTACCCAACCGCCCAGCGAACCGCCAATGGCCACGCCGAGAAACTGGCTGGTGGAGTAAATTCCCATCGCCGTACCTTTGTAGCCCGCCGGGGACTCTTTACTGATAAGCGAGGGTAACAGGGCTTCCATGAGATTAAAGGCGAGGAAGAAAAGCTGTACGCCGATGACCAGTTCCCAGAAGTGCGGACCGGAGCCCCATAGTACGATTTCGGCAATCAGCAGCAGCGCAACACACGTCAGGAATACGCGCTTCATGCGGCGTTTCACTTCTGCGTAGATAATGAAGGGCACAACGGAGACGAAGGAGATGAGCATCGTCACCAGATACACTTTCCAGTGTTCAGCGGCGGGGAATCCTGCCGCGGCCAACTGACCGGGAAGGGCCACGAACGTGGACATCAGCAGAATGTGCAGACACATAATGCCAAAGTTGAGCTTGAGCAGACGCGGCTCAACAAGGACTTTACTAAAGCAGCCTTTCACCATGCCTGATTCGCGGTTCAGCACATGGTTTTTGCTGTCCGGAACCACCCAAATCGTGAGCGCAATACCGAGAGTGGCTAAAACGGCAATCATCCAGAACAGCGCATTTAGCCCCAGTTTATGGGTAATGACAGGGCCAAGCACCATGGCGATGGCAAAGGTCACGCCAAAGCTGACGCCGATAAAGGCCATCGCTTTGGTGCGGTTCTGCTCACGCGTTAAATCGGAAAGTAGCGCCATGACGGCGGCAGCAATGGCCCCAGAGCCTTGTAGCGCTCGCCCAAGAATGATGCCCCAAATGGAGTGCGACAGCGCGGCAATGATGCTGCCGATAACAAAGATAATCAGCCCGCCTACGATCAGCGGCTTACGGCCCACGCGATCGGAAAGCAGCCCGAAAGGAATTTGGAAAATAGCCTGCGCGAGACCGTAAATGCCGATCGCCAGACCAATCAATGCTTCGCTGGCCCCCTGAAGCGCCATTCCGTAAGTGGTCAGAACCGGCAGGACCATAAACATGCCAAGCATACGCAGCGAGAAAACAGTCCCTAAACCCCAGGTCGCGCGCAATTCGCCTGGCGTCATTTTATAATCGTTCATTACCACCTCAGTTCAAAAGCAGGCACTAGTGTAGTGTGGGGAAGGGGCGGGGACAACAAAGGGTTATTTAACAAATATTACCCCCGTCATACTTCAAGCTGCAGGTGCGGTGGGTTCGCTCATTCTCCCCAGTCCTGACTTATGTAAGCTCTAGGGAATTCACTCTCTTACTACGTTACTCGGCCTATGGCTCGCCCCGTCGGGGCCAGTGCAGCACTATTCAAAACGCTAAAAGCGTTTTGTCCTGCAACTCAAATTATTTAGGGAATGCATGCGTGATGAATTGATTTATTGAATGAAAAAGGGTGCCGAAGCACCCTTTTGTTGACCAGACCGATCTCTTACCAGACGTAAGTCAGCAAGCTATGTGAATCCGGCACCATAAAGTCTACGGACATCATCACGGATAACGAAGTGATAGCGACAATCGAGAACACAAACAGTTTGCGAGCCCAAACTTTGTCATCTTCTACTTTGTAACCGCGCAGCGCCATACCAAGCCACCAGACGCTCACCGCAGCCGCCACGACCAGATATTTGTATCCAGCGTAACCGCCCAGAGAGAGCATCAGCGTCGCCACGGCGAAAGCGATGATGTACAGCGTAATGTGATTCTTGGCAACGGAAATGCCTTTCACGACCGGCAGTACCGGGATGTTCGCCGCCTGATAATCCTTAAAGCGGAAAATCGCTATGGCGTAAGAGTGCGGCATCTGCCACAGGCTAAAGATAGCCAGCAGGATAAGCGCACCACTGTCGAACTCATTCGTGACAGCACAGTAGCCAATCACCGGCGGCGCAGCGCCGGAGAGAGAACCAATCAGCGTGCCATAGACGGAGTGACGTTTCATATACAGGCTGTAGACGCCCACATACACCACGAAACCCATCACCCCCAGCCAGCAGGCCAGAGGATTAGCGCCAAACCACAGCAGCATAAAGCCAGCAATACCCAGCAAGGTGGCGTACACCAGCGAGACGGTAGGAGACATCAGGCCTTTGACGAGCACCCGATTTTTGGTCCTTTCCATCTTCCTGTCGATATCCATGTCGATGTAGTTGTTAAATACACAACCGGACGCAACCACCAGTGATACCCCAACCAGCGTCGATGCAAAGAGGGTGTAATCGATGCTGCCCTTAGAGGCCAGCAGGAACCCTCCGATCACGGAGATGAGGTTACCAAAGATGATGCCTGGTTTTGTGACTTGCAGGTATTGCTTAAACATACTCGCCGCTCTTAGTGAACCATCATGTTGTAGTTGAGGTTCCACATAATCCAGATGGAACCGACTACCAGGATAGCGATGATAATCACGGTAAAGACAAAGGCCGTCATGTTCCAGCCTTCATCGGATTTGGTGTTCATGTGCAGGAAGCAAACCAGATGCACCAGAATCTGAATCACGGCGGTAACCAGGACTACGCCCAGAAGTACCGGCTTAGAAGCAGAACCGTTCATCACCATCCAGAACGGAATGACCGTCAGGATGATCGACAGGATAAAACCTGTCATGTAGGTTTTGACGCTACCGTGGGAAGCGCCATGATCGTTTGAATGACTCATTACATCGCCCCCATCAGATAAACAACCGAGAACACACAGATCCACACAACGTCCAGGAAGTGCCAGAACAAGCTCAGGCACATGATACGCGTGCGGTTAGTATTGGTCAGGCCACGACGATAAACCTGGAACATCAGCACCGCCATCCAGATCAAACCAGAGGTGACGTGCAGACCGTGAGTCCCTACCAATGCGAAGAACGCTGACAGGAAACCACTGCGATCCGGGCCAAAGCCTTCAACAATCAGGTGATGGAATTCATAGATTTCCATCCCGATAAATCCAGCACCAAACAGCCAGGTCAACGCCAGCCAGGAGATAACCTGGCTCTTGTTGTTTTTGTACATGGCGATAGCCGCCATGCCGTAGGTGATGGAGCTGAACAGCAGCAGACCTGTTTCAACCAGAACGAACGGCAGTTCAAAAATGTCTTTACCGGTCGGGCCGCCAGCCGTGCCGTTCACCAGAACGGCATAGGTCGCGAACAGACAGCAGAACAGAATGCAGTCGCTCATCAGGTAGATCCAGAAACCGAAGACTTTCATCGGTCCTGTATCGTGGTGCGCGTGTTCATGCGCATGGGCAGTTGAGTGCCCCAAAGTATCAGTTGCCATTTTTCAGCCCCGCTTTAGAAATCTCGTCGAAATGCTGGTTTTCCAGTTTTTCAACTTCACGGACTGGTACGTAGTAGTCCACGTCCTCGTCAAAGCTCTTCACAATCCAGCTGATGATCACGCCAGCGAAGCCAACGATCGCCAGCCACCAGATGTGCCAGATCATGGCGAAGCCAAATACCGTCGCGAACGCAGCAATAACAATGCCTGCACCGCTGTTTTTCGGCATGTGGATCTCTTCGTAATGCTCAGGTTGCTTGTACGCTTCGCCTTTTTCTTTCATTTCCCAGAATGCGTCACGCTCATGAATCTGCGGCACAATGGCAAAGTTATAGAACGGAGGCGGAGAAGACGTTGCCCACTCCAGCGTACGACCACCCCACGGGTCACCGGTCAGGTCACGGTTCTGCTCGCGGTCGCGAATAGAAACGTAGAACTGAATCAGCTGACACGCGATACCGCAAGCAATCAGCACCGCACCACAGGCTGCGATAACCAGCATTGGGTGGAATTGCGGATCGATCTGCTGGCTCAGGCGACGGGTCATGCCCATGAAGCCCAGCACATACAGCGGCATAAATGCGACGAAGAAGCCAATAATCCAGAGCCAGAATGCGCGTTTGCCCCAGGTTTCGTTCAGCGTGTAGCCAAACGCTTTAGGCCACCAGTACGTCACACCTGCAAAGCAGCCGAAGACGACGCCGCCGATGATCACGTTATGGAAGTGCGCAATCAGGAACAGACTGTTGTGCAGAACGAAGTCAGCACCTGGTACAGCCAGCAGTACGCCGGTCATCCCACCTACGGAGAAGGTGACGATGAAGCCAATCGTCCACAGCATTGCTGAGTGGAACACGATACGGCCCTGATACATGGTGAACAGCCAGTTGAAAATCTTCACCCCTGTTGGGATGGCGATAATCATCGTGGTGATACCGAAGAAGGCGTTAACGTTCGCGCCCGCACCCATCGTGAAGAAGTGGTGCAGCCAAACAATGAACGACAGAACGGTAATACACACGGTTGCCCACACCAGCGAGGTGTAACCAAACAGGCGCTTACGCGAGAAGGTCGCTGCGATTTCGGAGAACACACCGAAGACCGGCAGAACCAGGATGTACACTTCAGGGTGACCCCATGCCCAAATCAGGTTGATGTACATCATCATGTTGCCGCCCATATCATTGGTGAAGAAATGGGTGCCCAGATAGCGATCCAGGGTTAGCAACGCGACGGTGACAGTCAGAATTGGGAATGACGCGATAATCAGGATGTTGGCGCACAGAGATGCCCAGGTAAATACCGGCATCTTGAACATCGTCATGCCAGGGGCACGCATCTTGATAATGGTCACAAAGAAGTTAATACCGGTCAGGGTCGTACCGATACCGGAGAGCTGAATCGCCCATATCCAGTAATCGACGCCAACGCCTGGACTGTATTCAATTCCCGAAAGCGGCGGATAGGCCAGCCAACCCGTCTGCGCGAATTCACCGACGCCCAGAGACAAGTTAACCAGGATTACGCCGACAACCGTGAACCAGAAGCTCAGGTTGTTCAGGAACGGATACGCAACGTCACGTGCGCCAATCTGCAGCGGAACGACAACGTTCATCAGACCGATAACCAGCGGCATCGCCACGAAGAAGATCATAATCACGCCATGCGCGGTAAAGATCTGGTCGTAGTGGTGCGGTGGCAAGAAGCCCGCTTCACCCGCAGAGGCAAGCACCTGCTGGCTACGCATCATGATTGCATCGGCAAAGCCACGAATTAACATGACGATACCGACGATGCAGTACATGATGCCGAGTTTTTTGTGGTCAACCGAGGTCAGCCACTCATTCCACAGGTAGCTCCACTTACCAAAGTAAGTGATCAGGCCCAGTAAGGCCGCGCCGCCAATGATAATTGCAGCGATCGTAACCACGATAATAGGCTCATGGTACGGCACCGCATCCAGTGTCAATTTTCCGAACATTTTCTTCCTCGGCCCCTTAGTGAGAGGTTTCCGCGTGGCTCATGTCCATGCCTTCCATTCCTTCGTGCGAGCTGTGCTCACCTTCAGGTTGGGTCACGTTCATGCTCTTGCCGTGGTCCATAAATTTGCCAATAACGTCTTTGAACAAATCTGGTTTCACGTTAGAGAAGTACTCCACCTTGTTGTATTCGCTAGGTGTTGCCACTTTATCGAATGCCGCCATGTCAGACATGGTGTTGGTAGACTGCTTCGCTTTTTCAACCCACTGGTCGAAAGCGGCACGGTCCGGCGTAGCGATAGCTTTGAACTTCATACCTGAGAAGCCCGGGCCACTATAGCTGGCGGAGATACCATCGTAGGTGCCTGCTTCATTCGCGATCAGATGCAAATTAGTCTGCATGCCGGCCATCGCGTAAATCTGGCTGCCCAGACGCGGAATAAAGAAGGAGTTCATCACGGAGTTAGACGTCACTTTGAACTGAACCGGAGTGTTCGCCGGGAAGGCGATTTCATTCACGGTAGCAATACCCTGTTCCGGATAGATGAAGAACCATTTCCAGTCCATGGAGACCACTTCAATGGTAATCGGTTTTTCATCGTGAACCAGAGGTTTGCTCGGCTCAAGCGCGTGAGTGGTTTTCCAGGTCAGTACGGCCAGGAACAGGATGATCAGAATAGGAACCGTCCAGACCACAGCTTCCACTTTATTGGAGTGTGACCAGTTAGGGCTATACTTCGCATCTTTATTGCTTGCACGGTACTTCCAGGCAAAACCCACTGCCATCAAAATGGCGGGAATGACGACAATCATCATCAGGCCAAAAGCCGTCAGAATCAGTGAACGTTGTTCCAGTCCAATCTGTCCTTTGGGGTCAAGAAGCGCAGAATCACAGCCACTGAGTAATACAGTGCCTGCAAATAACGACAACCATCCCAAACTTTTATTGTATTTCCTAAGTGTCATTTAACGACCTCAATTCCACGGGGACCTTGGTGGCGTTTAAAGTGTGGGGGCATTTTACGGGAAGGTTACATTACTGTAAACATCATTAGCCCTGTGTCAGGAAGGTGTTACCGGGTTCTGCCGCACATGTCACATGTGTTGCAAATTATGTCTAATTTTAAGACAAAAGCCGCATGAGACGGGAGTTATAACGAATGGAGTCTCAAGGATACCCTAAAAGGGGCAATTGGTATAACCATTGCTGTAAATATACAATTAATTAACAATAAAGCATCAATTGGGAGACAATTAAAATACGAAAATTTAATCTTTCGAATGCTGAATCGGTTAATTAAAAAGGCGGACTCGTTCAGCCTTCCAGTAATTTCCGGAAACTATCCCGCACAAAACAACAAATATTTTTTTTGATCAGACGCCGTTATTTCACCGTTATAATTCCGATCCGTGATTACAACGGGAAATAACTGTCGGGGATATTTTTAGGTCATCTGCGTTTTACGTAGCGCCATAAAATCAAGGACACCGCCCGTGACGATACCTGACACGGCGAGCAGCGCGCCGATGTCCAGCAGTAGCGCTTCAAACGGCAGCTCAAGCATCGTTGCAGCATTAATGATAAGTACCACCAACCACAGTGCGAGCAACAGGCATCCCGCCATTAATAAACGCAGAGCGAATCGATAGGCAGAGTGATATTCCGTACGAGGCATAAAATGCGCTGTCTTCTGGGTATATTCCAGAGTCTGCCGACACACCAATAAAAGAAGTATCCCTGGCACAGCGGCAAAGACGGAGAAGAGATAGAACGTTGGCCAGCCATGCGTTTCAACAAACCAGCCCGCAATCGGCCCCACGTAAACGCGGCCCACGGCAGAAAGGGCAGAGAGGAGCGCAAACTGCGTGGCAGAAAAGGACTTATTGCACAGCGTCATGAGAAGCGCCACGAATGCTGCCGTCCCCATCCCGCCGCATAAGTTTTCGAAGAACACCGCGCTTGCCATACTGATCATGTGCTTATCAGTAATGGCAAGGAGCCAATAGCCCGCGTTGGAAATGCCCTGCAAAATGCCGAAGATCAGAAGCGCGCGGAACAGCGTTAGACGCTGCATCAGCACGCCGCCGTAAAGGGCGCCGATAATTGTAGCCAACAGCCCCAATGATTTATTGACCACACCCACTTCACCCGCATCAAATCCGACACCACGAATCAGGAATGTGGTGGTCAGGCTCATGGCAAAGGCGTCACCAAGCTTATAAAGGACGATCAGCAGTAAAATCAGCCAGGCATTGTTGCGGCCAAAGAAATCTTTTAATGGTTCTGCGACGGCTTGCTCTAACGATCGCGGAACAGGAATGACATCGCTGGGTTCTGGCGCAAATACGGTGGCGATAATGCAGGGTATTAGCAGCACGGCCATCATCCAGTACATGCCCTGCCAGCCGAGGTATCGGTCCGCCAGCCATAGCGCTAATCCGCCGGAGACCAGCATGCCCAGACGATAGCCCAGGACGCTGATCGCCGCACCTGCGCCGCGTTCTTCGGCCGGTAAGACGTCCGTTTTCCAGGCGTCAAAAACGATATCCTGCGACGCTGAACAGAAGGCAATCACGACCGCCAATGCCGCCATCCAGCGCAACTGTGTGGAAGGCTCCAGGAACCCCATCGCAGCGATGGCCAGCAGCAGCATGACCTGCGTCATGATTAACCAGCCGCGTCGGCGTCCGAGAAAAGGCGGGGTGTAGCGGTCCATCACTGGCGACCACAAGAACTTAAAGACGTAGGCCTGACCGACGAGAGAGAAAAAACCGATGGTTTTAAGATCGATATTCTCCACGGTCATCCACGCCTGAAGCGTGCCGGAAGTGAGGGCGAGTGGCAAACCAGAGGCAAAACCGAGGATCAGCAGAATGGCTGATTTAGGTTGCTGGAAAATGCGTAAGTAATTATTGGGCATGAGTAGACAGAACTGACCCGACGAATCGCCGGGTCAGTGGGCAGAATTAACGCGCGTTCTGCTTGATGAAATCGTGAATGCTGGTGTCCTGTGCCATATCGGCGATGGTATCGGTCAGCACGCTGTTTACCGCGTCAGCAATATTCTTATTGGTGGCCTGGAAAGCCCCTTCAACAGAGTAGCTAGCACGATAGTTTTTATTCATTTTGTTGCCGTTCTTCGCGGTGGCGATGATGGCGATATCGGCCTTCGTGGCGATGTTGTAGCGCACATTGCCCTGAGAGACATCTGCGTACAGGTTGTTCACGATAATTTGCAGGTCAACGGCACCGCTTGGACCAACCATGTAACCGCGAGAAGTCATTTGCTTCTCAAGCACTTCCTGCAGCAGGAAGCGCAGGTCGCGAGAGGCTGTCAGCGTCACTTGCTGGTTGTCACGAGTCACTTTTGCCAGCGCTTGATCCTGACGCTGATCGGCACCGTTAATGCTTACGGTTATACCCATCAGGCTAGGGTCCTGCTGTGGCAGGGTAATTTTCGGGGAAACATCAATGGTCGTAGGAGGCGTTGCACAACCCGCCAACATAAAGAGTGCTACCAACGGAAAGAAGAGTTTTTTTAACATTTCAGGTTCTCAACGGATCGTAAGCATAGTAAAGAGGAAAATTGTCGCCATCATAACATCGCAATCGGCAAGGGGAAGTGGTCAACGCATGTAAATTCATCGTGTTGTCCGAAATATGACCACTCTATGTACTTTACATATGTCATTCGAGACAAAACGTATGAGCAACACAGTTAAGATCATCCGTTTGAATGAGAAAATCAGACGAAAGCTAAATATTTGTTGCCTTGATGTAATGGAAGCGGTAAAAGCGGCTAACATTTAAAGGGATGGGTGACATATCAGCGTTGTCGGAGGAGTAATTTCATGATGATACGTGAACAGATCGAAGAAAAACTAAGGACAGCGTTTAATCCCGTGTTTCTCGAAGTCGTCGACGAGAGCTACCGTCATAACGTACCGGCTGGTTCTGAGAGTCATTTCAAAGTGGTGCTTGTGAGCGATCGCTTCGCTGGCGAACGTTTTCTTAATCGTCACCGTATGATTTACGGGACATTGACGGAAGAGCTTTCCACTACCGTGCACGCGCTGGCGCTGCATACCTACACCATTAAGGAGTGGGAAGGGTTGCAGGATACCATTTTCGCCTCTCCGCCTTGTCGAGGCGCGGGAAGCATCGCTTAATAAATCCTGGTTGCAACAGCGGGAGTTTTTCCAGTATGTTGCATGCAGAATGATATCAAGACGGCCTGCGGGCCGTTTTGTTTTGTCTGCGTTTTGAGCGTGTGGGGCAGATTTTAGGCCAAAAATAGCCTTAAATTGTGAAAAAAGCCGCAGGAAGATACCCCAACCGTTCTCGACTCACCTATGTGATGCCGCTATAATGCCGCGTCTTAATGAATGTCTTCGGGATGATTCTGGCGACAGGGAATGTGAATCTGCTAATAGTGAGCATCCCGGGATTGCGAGACAAATTCAGAGTTGACCGAGCACCGTGATTTTTTTGAGGTAACAAGATGCAAGTTTCAGTTGAAACCACTCAAGGCCTTGGCCGCCGTGTAACGATTACTATCGCTGCTGACAGCATCGAAACTGCTGTGAAAAGCGAGCTGGTCAACGTAGCAAAAAAGGTACGTATTGACGGCTTCCGTAAAGGTAAAGTACCGATGAACGTTGTTGCTCAGCGTTATGGCGCGTCTGTTCGCCAGGACGTGCTGGGCGAGCTGATGAGCCGCAACTTCATTGATGCCATCATCAAAGAAAAAATCAATCCAGCTGGCGCACCTAACTACGTTCCAGGCGAATACAAGCAGGGCGAAGACTTCACCTACTCCGTAGAGTTCGAAGTGTACCCAGAAGTTGAGCTGAAAGGTCTGGAAACGATCGAAGTTGAAAAACCAGTTGTTGAAGTGACCGATGCTGATGTTGATGGCATGCTGGACACCCTGCGCAAGCAGCAGGCGAACTGGAAAGACAAAGACGGCGCCGTTGACGCTGAAGACCGTGTCACCATCGATTTCTCCGGTTCTGTAGACGGTGAAGAGTTCGAAGGCGGCAAAGCGTCTGACTTCGTACTGGCGATGGGTCAGGGTCGTATGATCCCAGGCTTCGAAGAAGGTATCAAAGGCCACAAAGCGGGCGAAGAGTTCACTATCGACGTGACTTTCCCTGAAGAATACCACGCTGAAAACCTGAAAGGTAAAGCAGCGAAGTTCGTTATCAACCTGAAGAAAGTTGAAGAGCGCGAACTGCCAGAACTGACTGAAGAGTTCATCAAACGTTTCGGCGTTGAAGATGGTTCCGTTGCCGGTCTGCGTGCTGAAGTGCGTAAAAACATGGAACGCGAACTGAACGGCGCTGTGCGTAACCGCGTGAAATCTCAGGCTATCGACGGCCTGGTTAAAGCGAACGAAATCGACGTTCCTGCTGCACTGATCGACAGCGAAATCGACGTTCTGCGTCGTCAGGCTGCTCAGCGTTTCGGTGGCAACCAGCAGCAAGCGCTGGAACTTCCACGCGAACTGTTTGAAGAGCAGGCTAAGCGCCGCGTTGTTGTTGGTCTGCTGTTGGGCGAAGTGATTCGTACCCACGAGCTGAAAGCTGACGATGAGCGCGTGAAAGGTCTGATCGAAGAAATGGCTTCTGCTTACGAAGATCCAAGCGAAGTTGTTCAGTTCTACGGCAGCAATAAAGAACTGATGGACAACATGCGCAACGTAGCGCTGGAAGAACAAGCTGTTGAAGCGGTTCTGGCTAAAGCTAAAGTTTCTGAAAAAGCGACTTCTTTCAACGAACTGATGAACCAGCAGGCGTAATTCTGCCCAAGCGGTTTAAAGTTTGAACAAAAACCCGTTGCCTTCCGGTGACGGGTTTTTTTATCGCTGTAATAGACCAGGAAGAGTGCTAAAACGCCCTTTCAGTGTTAGCGTAACAGCAAAATATTGTTATGCTTGAAATAGGGCGCTGCCGTCCCCATAAGTGTGTAATCACGATGAATGAGACTGGCTGATAATCCGTCCATAAGGTTACAATCAGTACAGCAGGTATTTTCCAATTTTTATCCAGGAGACGGAAATGTCATACAATGGCGAACGAGATAACATTGCACCCCATATGGCTTTGGTGCCAATGGTTATCGAACAGACATCTCGCGGTGAACGTTCTTTTGATATCTATTCCCGTCTGCTCAAGGAGCGCGTCATCTTTATGACTGGCCAGGTGGAAGACCACATGGCAAACCTGATCGTGGCGCAGATGCTGTTCCTGGAAGCGGAAAACCCGGAAAAAGACATTTACCTGTACATTAACTCACCAGGCGGCGTCATTACTGCTGGGATGTCAATTTATGACACCATGCAGTTTATCAAGCCTGATGTCAGCACCATTTGTATGGGGCAGGCGGCATCCATGGGGGCGTTCTTGCTGACGGCAGGCGCTAAAGGCAAGCGTTTCTGTCTGCCTAATTCCCGCGTGATGATTCACCAACCGCTGGGCGGATATCAGGGTCAGGCAACAGATATTGAAATTCATGCGCGTGAAATCCTGAAGGTAAAAGGGCGTATGAATGAACTTATGGCGCACCATACGGGTCAATCACTTGAGCAGATCGAGCGTGATACCGAGCGCGATCGCTTCCTCTCCGCATCAGAGGCAGTTGAGTACGGCTTAGTCGACTCCATTTTGACCCATCGTAATTGATGCCCACGGCGCGAGTGTGCCGCTATACTAAGGTAGGGCGGCACTTTGCTGAATAGCAACTTGCGTCCGAGAATGGCATTTGCGTCGTCATGTGCGGCACAAAGAACTTAAAAAGAGGTTTGGACTCATGACAGATAAACGCAAAGATGGTTCGGGCAAACTGCTGTATTGCTCTTTTTGCGGCAAAAGCCAGCATGAAGTGCGTAAATTGATTGCCGGACCGTCCGTGTATATCTGCGACGAATGTGTCGATTTATGTAACGACATCATCCGCGAAGAGATTAAAGAAGTAGCACCGCACCGTGAGCGCAGCGCATTGCCGACTCCGCACGAGATTCGTCATCATCTTGATGATTACGTCATCGGTCAGGAGCCGGCTAAGAAAGTGCTGGCTGTTGCGGTGTATAACCATTACAAACGTCTGCGCAATGGCGATACCAGCAATGGGGTTGAACTGGGCAAAAGTAACATTTTGCTGATCGGCCCAACCGGTTCTGGGAAAACCCTGCTGGCCGAAACGCTGGCACGCCTGCTCGACGTTCCATTTACTATGGCTGATGCTACCACGCTGACCGAAGCCGGTTACGTGGGTGAAGACGTTGAAAACATCATCCAGAAACTGCTTCAGAAGTGCGATTACGACGTGCAGAAAGCCCAGCGCGGTATCGTGTATATCGATGAGATCGACAAGATCTCCCGTAAATCCGATAACCCGTCAATCACCCGCGATGTTTCAGGTGAAGGCGTGCAGCAGGCCCTGCTGAAGCTAATCGAAGGCACGGTTGCCGCTGTTCCGCCACAAGGTGGTCGTAAGCATCCGCAGCAGGAATTCTTGCAGGTGGATACCTCTAAGATCCTCTTCATTTGCGGCGGTGCGTTTGCAGGCTTGGATAAAGTCATTTCCCATCGTGTAGAAACCGGCTCCGGCATTGGTTTTGGCGCGACGGTGAAAGCGAAGTCCGAAAAAGCGAACGAAGGTGAGCTGCTGTCTCAGGTTGAGCCAGAAGATTTGATCAAATTCGGTCTGATTCCTGAGTTCATTGGTCGTCTGCCTGTTGTGGCAACGCTGAACGAACTGAGTGAAGATGCGCTGATTCAGATCCTGAAAGAGCCGAAAAACGCCCTGACCAAGCAGTATCAGGCGCTGTTTAACCTCGAAGGTGTTGATCTGGAATTCCGTGACGAAGCGTTAATCGCCATCGCGAAGAAAGCGATGATCCGCAAAACCGGTGCGCGTGGTCTGCGCTCTATTGTTGAAGCGGCTCTGCTCGACACCATGTACGATCTACCGTCCATGGAAGATGTTGAGAAAGTGGTTATCGACGAGGCCGTTATCAGTGGGCAAACCAAGCCACTGCTGATTTATGGCAAACCGGAAGCGCAGCAGGCATCTGGCGAATAATTAACCAAATCATACAAGCAGTTACTCAAAAAGGGGGGATTTTATCTCCCCTTTTATTTTTCCGTATTCATAGCGTTGAATGTGTGGGAAACATCCCCATATACTGGTTACATGTTAATGGTTATGTAAAGCACAGTTGCAGAACCAGTTTCCCTGGCGGACACTAAACTAAGAGAGAGCTCTATGAATCCTGAGCGTTCTGAACGCATTGAAATCCCCGTATTGCCGTTGCGCGATGTGGTGGTTTATCCGCACATGGTCATACCCTTATTTGTAGGGCGGGAAAAATCCATCCGTTGCCTTGAAGCTGCCATGGATCATGATAAAAAAATCATGCTGGTTGCGCAGAAAGAAGCATCAACGGATGAGCCGGGTGTTAACGATCTTTTCACCGTCGGGACCGTGGCCTCTATTTTACAAATGCTTAAGCTGCCTGACGGCACCGTTAAGGTGCTGGTAGAAGGCCTGCAGCGTGCGCGTATCACCACGCTATCTGACGATGGCGAACATTTCTCCGCGAAAGCGGAGTACCTCGAGTCGCCTCAGCTTGATGAGCGTGAGCAGGAAGTGTTGGTGCGCACCGCGATTAGCCAGTTCGAAGGCTATATCAAGCTAAACAAAAAAATCCCACCAGAAGTGCTGACGTCACTGAATAGCATCGACGATCCTGCGCGTCTGGCGGACACTATCGCAGCACATATGCCGCTGAAACTGGCAGATAAACAGTCAGTGCTGGAGATGTCCGACGTGAATGAACGTCTGGAATATCTGATGGCGATGATGGAATCTGAAATCGATCTGCTTCAGGTCGAGAAACGCATCCGTAACCGCGTTAAAAAGCAGATGGAGAAATCCCAGCGCGAGTACTATCTGAACGAGCAAATGAAAGCCATTCAGAAAGAACTCGGTGAAATGGATGATGCCCCTGACGAAAACGAAGCGCTGAAGCGCCGGATTGACGCGGCAAAAATGCCGAAAGAGGCAAAAGAGAAAGCTGAAGCAGAATTGCAGAAGCTTAAAATGATGTCTCCGATGTCAGCCGAAGCGACCGTCGTGCGCGGCTATATCGAATGGATGGTTCAGGTTCCGTGGAATGCGCGTAGCAAGGTCAAAAAAGACCTGCGCCAGGCACAGGAAATCCTCGATACCGACCATTACGGTCTGGAACGCGTCAAAGATCGTATTCTTGAGTATCTCGCGGTTCAAAGCCGTGTGAATAAGCTCAAAGGCCCGATTCTTTGCCTGGTTGGGCCACCGGGGGTGGGTAAAACCTCCCTGGGGCAATCTATCGCGAAAGCGACCGGACGCAAATACATCCGTATGGCGCTGGGTGGCGTGCGTGACGAAGCTGAAATCCGCGGTCACCGTCGAACTTACATCGGTTCTATGCCGGGTAAACTGATCCAAAAAATGGCGAAAGTGGGCGTTAAAAACCCGCTGTTCCTGTTGGATGAGATCGACAAAATGTCTTCAGACATGCGTGGCGATCCGGCGTCGGCTCTGCTGGAAGTGTTAGATCCAGAGCAGAACGTGGCATTTAGTGACCATTATCTGGAAGTTGACTACGATCTGAGCGATGTCATGTTCGTTGCAACGTCCAACTCCATGAACATTCCAGCACCGCTGCTGGATCGAATGGAAGTGATCCGTCTTTCCGGTTACACCGAAGACGAAAAGCTGAATATTGCCAAACGCCATCTGTTGTCCAAGCAGATCGAGCGTAACGCCCTGAAAGAAAGTGAAATCACAGTCGACGACAGCGCGATTGTTAGCATCATTCGTTATTACACGCGTGAAGCCGGTGTGCGTAGCCTGGAACGTGAAATCTCTAAACTGTGTCGTAAGGCGGTTAAACAGCTGTTGCTGGATAAATCCCTGAAACACATCGAGATTAACGGCGACAATCTGCACGAATATCTGGGCGTACAGCGCTTCGATTACGGCCGTGCTGATAACGAAAACCGCGTGGGTCAGGTCACTGGTCTGGCATGGACGGAAGTGGGCGGCGATTTGCTGACCATCGAAACCGCCTGTGTACCAGGCAAAGGGAAACTGACTTATACCGGTTCTCTCGGTGAAGTGATGCAGGAATCCATTCAGGCAGCGCTGACTGTGGTGCGTGCACGTGCGGAAAAACTGGGTATTAATCCCGATTTTTACGAAAAGCGCGACATCCACGTTCACGTTCCGGAAGGGGCGACGCCAAAAGACGGCCCAAGTGCCGGTATCGCCATGTGTACAGCGCTGGTTTCTTGCCTGACAGGCAACCCTGTTCGCGCCGATGTGGCGATGACAGGTGAAATCACACTGCGTGGTTTGGTGCTGCCGATCGGTGGTTTAAAAGAAAAACTGCTGGCTGCGCATCGCGGTGGTATCAAAACCGTATTGATTCCATACGAGAACAAACGTGATCTGGAAGAGATTCCTGACAATGTTATTGCCGATCTGGATATCCATCCGGTGAAACGCATTGAAGAGGTTTTGACCCTCGCATTGCAGAATGAGCCTTCAGGAATGCAGGTTGTGACCGCAAAATAGTGACCTCGCGCAAAGAGCGTCAATAAAAACAGGGCTGGTAAGTGAATTCGCACTTGCCAGCCTTTTTTTGTATAGCTAATTTAGATTGCTGATTGGGTTAGCCATCAACAACGGGTGTTGTAAGGTCATGGCAGGCCTGATATAACTGCTGCGCGGTCGCGTCGTGAAGGATTCAGGCGCGATATAAATTATAAAGAGAGGAAGAGAACAGTGAATAAATCTCAACTGATTGACAAAATTGCTGCGGGTGCTGATATCTCTAAAGCTGCGGCTGGACGTGCGTTAGATGCATTAATTGCCTCTGTAACCGAAACTCTGCAGTCTGGGGATGACGTTGCGCTGGTAGGTTTTGGTACTTTTGCTGTTAAAGAGCGTGCTGCCCGTACTGGCCGCAACCCTCAGACCGGTAAAGAGATCACCATCGCTGCCGCCAAAGTACCGGGTTTCCGTGCAGGTAAAGCACTGAAAGACGCAGTAAACTGATCGAATTCTCGTTCAAGGGAAGTTGAAAAGTACAAGGGCGCATCATTTGATGTGCCTTTTTTGTTTGTCCAGTACGACTTTATACGAGTTTATGCGAGTTGTGGGCTGACAATTGCCCCGGTTTCTTGTCACAATAGGACTTTATGCGCTGCGGTCAGGATTTCCGCCAGCGTCAGGTCTCCAGTCACCTACAGCGGAGTGTGGTCACACCATGATGGACAGCTTACGCACGGCTGCTAACAGTCTCGTGCTCAAGATTATTTTCGGTATCATTATCCTGTCATTCATTTTGACCGGCGTGAGTGGATACCTGATTGGCGGTAGCAGCAACTACGCCGCGGAAGTGAATGGCCAGGAAATCAGCCGCGGGCAGTTTGAAAATGCCTTTGCCGGAGAACGCAATCGCATGCAGCAGCAGCTCGGCGACCAGTTTTCTGAGCTTGCAGCGAACGAAGGCTACATGAAAACCTTACGCCAGCAGACGGTGAATCGTCTTATCGACGAAGCGCTACTGGACCAATACGCTAAACATTTGGGTCTGGGCATCAGTGATGACCAGGTCAAAAAAGCCATTTTCTCGACTCAGGCTTTCCAGACAAACGGCAAATTCGACAACACCCGTTATAACGCTATCGTCAACCAGATGGGGATGACGGCGGATCAGTACGCGCAGGCTCTGCGTAATCAGCTGACTTCTCAGCAACTGATCAACGCGGTAGTGGGTACCGATTTCATGCTCAAAGGCGAAACTGACGAGCTGGCGGCGTTGGTGTCACAGCAGCGCGTAGTGCGTACAGCCACGATCGACGTGAATGCCCTGGCGGCAAAACAGCAGGCCAGCGACGAAGAAGTTAAAGCTTATTATGAGCAGAATAAAAACAACTTCACCGCACCTGAGCAGTTCCGCGTGAGCTATATCAAGCTGGACGCGGCGACTATGCCTGAAACCGCTTCCGACAGCGATATTCAGTCCTATTACGACCAGCATCAGGATCAGTTCACTCAGGCGCAGCGTAACCGTTACAGCGTGATTCAGACGAAAACGGAAGCCGACGCGAAGGCCGTCGTTGACGAACTCGCTAAAGGCGCAGATTTTGCGACCGTGGCGAAAGCGAAATCCACCGATATCATCTCTGCTAAAAATGGCGGTGATATGGGATGGCTGGAAGATGCGACGACGCCAGAAGAGCTGAAAAATGCAGGCCTGAAAGAAAAAGGTCAGCTGTCCGGAGTCATTAAATCCTCTGTTGGTTTCCTGGTTGTGCGTCTGGATGATATCCAACCTGCAAAAACCAAACCACTGGCTGAAGTTCGTGATGATATCGCGGCGAAAGTGAAGCAGGAAAAAGCGCTGGACGCTTACTATGCGCTGCAGCAGAAAGTGAGCGATGCTGCGAGCAACGACAACGAATCGCTGGCCGGTGCTGAGCAAGCCGCAGGCGTTAAAGCCGTTGTGACCGGTTGGTTTGGGCACGATAACCTGCCGGAAGAACTGAACTTTAAACCGGTAGCGGATGCCATCTTCAACGGTGGTCTGTTGGGTGACAACGGTGCGCCGGGCAACAACTCTGACATCATCACAGTCGATGGCGATCGTGCCTTCGTGCTTCGTGTTACCGAACATAAAGCAGAAGCCATTAAGCCGTTGGCAGAAGTCAAAGATCAGATTGCAGCTCTGGTGAAACACATTAAAGCTGAACAGCAGGCGAAACTCGATGCTGAAAAACTGCTGGCTGAGCTGAAAGCAGGTAAGGGTGACGCAGCGCTGAAAGCGGCGGGCCTGAGCTTTGGTGAAGCGAAAACCTTAAGCCGTACGGGTCAGGATCCGATCAGCCAGGCGGCGTTTGGTCTGAGTCTTCCAGCGAAAGATAAGCCAAGTTTTGGTACCGCATCCGACATGCAGGGCAACATCGTTGTGCTGGCACTGGATGAAGTGAAAGCAGGCACAATGCCGGATGAGCAGAAAAAGGCGATGGTTCAGGGTATCACTCAGAACAACGCTCAGATCGCTTTCGAAGCACTGATGAGTAACCTGCGTAAAGAAGCGAAAATCAAGCTGGGCGATATCATCACTCAGCAGCAGTAATTACGTCGCTGCTCGCAAATTTTCGTAACGTAATGCAAAACACAAAGGCCGCTTTCGCGGCCTTTTCCATTTCTGCAATCTGCCGTTTGTTCTTGTTTCGTCCGGGCGCTATCGTCACCTGGCTGTCAACAAACAAGGAGAAAACAGCATGAAACGTGGAATCAAAGTACTTTTTATTACTCTTGCAATCGCTACGGCGGGAATGAGCTTTAGCGCTTTGGCGGCGACACCAGTGGCGAAAACCCATGCCACTTCATCCGCAGCAGATTCAACGGCTACGTCGGCATCGGCATCTGAACAAACCAAGGCAAAAGCGACCGTCAAAGCCTCGGATGAAGAGGGCACGCAGGTGAGTATCAACTCTGCATCAGCAGAAGATTTGGCCCATGCCATGAACGGTGTAGGGTTGAAGAAAGCGCAGGCGATTGTTGCCTATCGCGATGAGTACGGCCCCTTTAAAACCCTCGACGATCTTAAGCAAGTACCAGGCATTGGCAGCTCATTGGTTGAGCGTAACCTCACACACTTGACGTTGTAATCATGTAATAGCTTGCAGAGCAGCAAAAATTTGCCAGGATAAAGAGGTCATACCAGTTGTGACCTTTTTATCCTATAACAACAGTAAAGGCTATTGTGCTATGCAGACCCAAATTAAAGTTCGCGGTTATCATCTTGATGTTTACCAGCATGTGAATAATGCACGCTATCTTGAGTTCCTGGAGGAAGCGCGCTGGGACGGGCTGGAAAATAGCGAAAGTTTCCAGTGGCTCACGGCGCATAACATTGCTTTTGTGGTCGCTAACATCAATATCAACTATCGCCGTCCAGCCGTGTTGGGCGACAGGCTCACGGTGACGAGCCAGGTGCAGCAGCTAAACGGTAAAAGCGGGGTGCTAAGTCAGGTAGTGACGCTTGATCCCGAAGGGCAGGTTGTGGCAGATGCGCTGATCACTTTCGTCTGTATCGATCTCAAAACGCAGAAAGCGCTGCCGCTGGAAGGCGAGTTACGAGAAAAGCTCGAGTTGATGATCGTATAACGCCCCTGGAAAAGGGAAGGGACTGGAAAGATTTTCGTGACCGTGCTGGCGCGGCGAATCGTTCGACAGCACGGTAGTCAAAGGCCGTTATTTCAGCCCTGTTTTGGCTTTCATTGCCGACATCACAGCGGGCTTATTGGTCAGATAATGATTCAGCCCGTGGGAGCGCAGGTTGCAGGCGGCGCACTGTCCGCATCCGTCGCCTTTAATGCCGTTATAACAGGTCAGCGTTTCAGTACGGACCAGTTCCAGCTTTTCCCAGTAATCCGCCAGCGCCCAGGTCTCCGCTTTATCGAGCCACATGAGCGGTGTTTCGAAGCGAATCTCTTTTGCCATACCCAAATCGACGGCGTGGTTGAGCGCTTTAACAAACTCGTCACGGCAATCTGGATAGCCGGAGAAATCTGTTTCGCAGACGCCCGTAATGATCGCTTCGGCTTTCACCTGATAAGCATAAATCGCTGTTAGCGTGAGGAACAGAATATTGCGGCCAGGGACGAAAGTATTCGGAATGCCGTCGGCATCGGGTTCATAGTCGGGCACGGGAATACTGTCGCGCGTGAGGCTACTAACGGCCAGTTCGTTTAACAGCGTAACGTCCAGGACTTTATGCGCACGTGCACCAAGCTTTAGCGCCAGTTCCTGAGCCACGTCGATTTCTGCACGATGACGCTGTCCATAGTCAAACGTGACGCAATGCACTTCATCATATTGATGCAAAGCCTGAATCAGGCAGGTGGTGGAGTCTTGTCCTCCGCTGAACACGACGACGGCACGTTTCATAAATAATCTCATCAGGAACGGTAAAGGCATCATGGTAACGTCTGACGATCGTGCCGACCAGCTTCTTCACGTATTTGGCGCTGGAACCCATGCCTGCGTGAAATCAAACCAGCCACGGGTATTGAGACGGATACCGTTAACCCCCGGCGGGGCGCTGATTTGGTATTGATAGTTAAACAGTGGCGTCAGTACGGCGTTTTCCATCAGATGCGTGAAGATTGATTTCAGCCCCGCGTGGCGTGCTTGCTCATCAGTTTGAATCTGTACCGCGTCCAGCGTTGCCTGCAGATGGGCATAGTGCGGCGCGCTTAACAGATGCGGCCACAGCGTATCGCAGCGGAGCCATTGCTCCAGCGTATAGCCCGGCGCTTCGCCTATGAGCCTGTCGCCCATCATCAGATCGGCGTCGGCAAGCCCGCTGCATCCGTCCCAGGTTTTGGCGTCATGAAAAACGACCGTCAGATTGCAGCCCAGTTTAGCCAGATAACGTTTGAGCTGCTCTGCCATGGTATGCAGTTCAACGGGCAAATGGTAAACGAGGGTCAGTGATTTGGGCAGCGCGACACCATTTTGCGTTGACCAGTCTGGGATGGTCCAGCCCGGCAGCAACTCCTGCGCAGGAGTGATCAGGTTTTCATCCAGCGGGAGCGTATGTAAAAGCGTGGTGTGATGGATGATAGTGATGAGCCGCTGCGCCTGTGTTTGGCTAAGGCGCGGGCTTTGTTTCAGCGTGAGATAACAGAATCCCAGGCTGGTGCTACTGCTGACCAGACTCAGATTGGCCAGTTCATCCGGCTCACCAATCGCGATTTGCACGGGATGGCGACAGCTGGTGCCTAAATCCTGCTCAAAAAGTTGCGGGGTGATCCAGTATTCAATGGCCTTCAACAAAGGATGGCTGAGGTGGTACTGCTCATGGCTCTCCAGGCGGACGAGATCAGGCTCATATGCCGTCAAACGGAAGGGGCCGCTTCCCGTCAACGGGCGATCAGGATGGGCCAGGCGGCTGCAATAACTAGCCAGGCGATGCGCGAGCCAGTAATCCGGCTGATGTAAAACAAACGTCAGGCATTGTGGATGCGTCACATCGATGCGCAATACGCTGTTGAACAATCGGCGTAGCGCAGGCAGAGCGAGCAATTTTATCAGGCTGCGCTGAAGCTGTGCCGTTTCGACCTTGTCGCCGTTATGCCAGTGCAGCGTCGAGCGAATATAAAAATGCCAGCGTAGCCCATCGGCTGACACCTCCCAGTGATGCGCCAAATCCCCTGTGGGTTCGCTACTGTTACCGTTGAACCGTGTAAGCCCCGAGAAGACTTGCCCCACAAGATGCTGCTCTGCCCGACCCGGTAAAAAACCCGCGTGCAGCGGATCAAGCGCACGATAGTAAGGAATACGCAGCGTTGGCGTATCGTTTTGCCAATGCCCCCCCAGAAACGGATGCAGCAGCGTGCGGAGTTCCTGCGGCGCAATTTGCGCCAGTTCCAGCGCATTATGCTGATGCCCGCTTTTTAGCGCCTCTTCCATCATGTTACTGCGCAGCGAGTCTGGCGAAACGTGGAAGGTCAATTCACCTCGCTTGCCGCGCCCTGATTGTGCCCGCCAGCTCAGCCATCCGGCATCCTGAGCCTGTCGCAACAGCGTGCGTACATGCCGTTCGCTGCAAAAGCAGCGGCTGGCAAGTTCGGTCACCGTAATGTGTTGGGGGGCACCCGCAGACGGTTGCCACAGTCGTTGATATTGGTTGAGACGATTTAGCTGGCGCATATTAAACCCGGAACAATTATTGTCATCTATTCACTATTACTTCCGTATATCTCAGGCAATACTGATCCACAAGTTAATCCCATCACATTTCAGGAGTCATCATGGCGCGGCTTGCAGCATTTGATATGGACGGCACGCTTTTAATGCCGGACCACCGCTTAGGGGATAAAACCCTGAGCACGCTGAAGCGCCTGCATGAGCGTGATATCACGCTGACGTTTGCCACGGGTCGCCATGAACTGGAGATGCGCCATCTGCTGGGGGCGCTTTCGATTGATGCGTTTTTGATAACCGGCAATGGCACACGTATTCACTCTGTAGAAGGTGAGGTATTGCATCGTCAGGATCTCGATCCTGAGGTCGCAGATTTAGTTCTGCACAGCACCTGGGAGACCGAGGCGAGTATTCACGTGTTCAATGATACGGGCTGGTTAACGGGCAAAGAGATTCCGGAGTTGCTGCATGCCCATGTCTACAGCGGGTTTCGCTATCAACTCACAGATTTGCGCCGTATCCCCTCACATTCGGTGACGAAAATCTGTTTCTGCGGCGATCACGACGATCTCCGCCGTCTGCGCATTCAGCTTAACGAAGCGTTAGGCAGCCGCGCGCATCTCACGTTTTCGGCGATGGATTGTCTGGAAGTGCTGCCCGTGGGATGCAACAAAGGCTCCGCCCTGGCGGTGCTGAGCGACCACCTGGGCTTAACCCTGCAGGATTGTATGGCGTTCGGTGACGCCATGAACGACCGCGAAATGCTGGGAAGCGTGGGTCGCGGTCTGATTATGGGGAATGCGATGCCGCAGCTTAAGGCGGAGCTATCCCATCTACCGGTTATCGGGCATTGCCGTAACGAAGCGGTGTCCCATTTTTTGACACATTGGCTGGATCAACCAAACCTCCCGTATTCCCCCGAATAGTGAGACCCTTCCAGCAAGCCAGACCTCGGTCTGGCTTTTTTTATTTCAGCATCTGCGCAATCTGTGCTTTCCACGGGGCGATATCCCCGATATTCATTTTCACCCATTCTGCGTTGTAATAGGTGTCGAGATAGCGCTCGCCGCTGTCGCATAGCAGAGTCACGATAGAACCCGTGCGGCCTTCTTCGCGCATCCGCGAAGCCAGGTGCAGAACGCCCCACATGTTGGTACCGGTTGACGCGCCCACTTTGCGGCCAAGCTGCGTTTCCAGCCAGTGCGCCGTCGCCACGCTTGCCGCATCGGGCACACGCAACATCTCGTCGACAACATCAGGGATGAAAGAAGGCTCAACGCGCGGGCGACCAATCCCTTCGATTTTGCTGCCCACCAGGCTTCGAAGCGTGGCATCGCGGCTCTGCCAGTAGTCCATAAACACAGAGTTCTGCGGATCAACCACCATCAGTTGAGTGTCATATCCCTGGCAGCGAATATAGCGGCCAATCGTCGCTGAGGTGCCGCCCGTCCCGGCGCTCATGACGATATAGGACGGCTGCGGATGCGGCTCATTGTTCATCTGGCGGAAAATACTGTCGGCAATGTTGTTATTCCCGCGCCAGTCGGTCGCACGTTCGGCAAACGTAAACTGGTCCATATAATGGCCGTTTAGCTCGCGGGCGAGCATTTCCGAGGCGGCGTAAATCTCGCAGGCGCTTTCAACAAAGTGGCAGCGTCCGCCGTAAAATTCGATCTGTTCGATTTTACGTTTCGCGGTACAGGAGGGCATCACGGCGATAAACGGCAGGCCAAGCAGGCGCGCGAAATAGGCTTCTGACACGGCAGTTGAACCCGATGACGATTCAATAATCGTTGTGCCTTCTTTGATCCAGCCGTTGCATAAACCATACAAAAACAGCGATCGCGCCAGACGGTGCTTCAGGCTGCCGGTAGGGTGAGTGCTTTCATCTTTTAGATAGAGCTGAATGCCTGTAAAACCCGGCAGTGCGAGGCGAATCAGATGCGTATCCGCCGAACGTTGATAATCGGCGTTAATCTCACTGATCGCATGTTTGACCCAAGTGCTATTCATCGTAGGAATCCGTTTGTCATTTTGTGCCCAGCATAGCGAATAGCACGGAAAAAATTGTTGCTATCTGGCCTTTAAAATAGAATGACAGGAGAAAAATATTCTCTGTGAGGTGGGGTATGTTAGATAAAATTGACCGCAAGCTGCTCTCTTTGCTGCAAAAGGATTGCACCCTCTCTTTGCAGGCACTCGCTGATGCCGTTAATCTGACCACCACGCCCTGCTGGAAACGGCTCAAACGACTCGAAGATGAAGGCGTTTTATTGGGCCGCGTGGCCCTGTTGGATCCCGAAAAACTGGGGCTAGGACTGACCGCGTTTGTTCTGATAAAAACGCAGCATCACAGCAGCGACTGGTATTGCCGATTTGTCACCGAAGTCTCGGAGATGCCAGAAGTGCTCGGGTTCTGGCGCATGGCGGGTGAGTATGACTATCTGATGCGCGTTCAGGTGGCGGACATGAAACGCTATGATGACTTCTACAAACGGCTGGTCAACAGCGTGCCGGGCCTCTCGGATGTCACCTCGAGTTTTGCCATGGAACAGATAAAATACACCACAGCTTTACCCATTGAATAACATCCGGACTTTGCCGGAACAACACCTTCAGGAATTTACCGCGTGCGATTATTTGCTCAATTAAGCTGGTACTTCCGCCGGGAGTGGCGACGCTATCTCGGCGCAGTAGCCCTGCTTATTATCATTGCCATTCTGCAACTGATTCCGCCCAAAGTGGTGGGATATGTGGTGGATGGCGTCACGGAACAACATTACACCACCGCACGGGTGATGATGTGGGTAGGCACGCTGGTCCTGACTGCGGTGATTGTCTACCTGTTGCGCTACGTCTGGCGTGTGCTGCTGTTCGGGGCGTCTTATCAGCTGGCCGTGGAGCTACGCGAGGATTTTTATCGCCAGTTAAGCCGTCAGCATCCTGAGTTCTACCTCCGCCATCGTACTGGCGATCTGATTGCGCGCGCGACCAACGACGTGGATCGCGTGGTCTTTGCCGCCGGGGAAGGGGTCTTAACGCTGGTGGATTCGCTGGTGATGGGCTGTGCGGTGCTGATTGTTATGTCGACGCAAATCAGCTGGCAGCTCACGCTGCTGGCGCTGTTGCCGATGCCGATTATGGCGCTGGCGATCAAGCGCTATGGCGATCAACTGCACGAGCGTTTCAAGCTGGCGCAGGCGGCGTTCTCGTCGCTCAACGACAGAACCCAGGAGAGCATGACCAGCATCCGGATGATCAAAGCTTTTGGTCTTGAGGATCGCCAGTCGGCGCTGTTTGCTGCGGATGCCGCGGACACCGGCGCGAAAAACCTCCGCGTGGCGCGGATTGACGCCCGGTTTGATCCCACAATTTATATCGCCATCGGTACCGCGAACATGCTGGCGATCGGTGGCGGAAGCTGGATGGTCGTCAACGGTTCAATGACGCTGGGCCAACTGACCAGCTTTGCCATGTATCTTGGCCTGATGATTTGGCCGATGCTGGCGCTGGCGTGGATGTTTAACATCGTTGAACGCGGCAGTGCAGCGTACAGCCGTATTCGCGCGATGCTCGCCGAAGCGCCTGTTGTTAACGACGGCACCGAATCCGTGCCGGAAGGGCGCGGTGTGCTGGACGTTGCCATCCGTCAGTTCACCTATCCGCAAACCGAAAACCCGACGCTTGAGAACGTGAATTTCACGTTGCATCCGGGACAAATGCTGGGGATTTGCGGGCCGACAGGTGCCGGGAAAAGTACCGTGCTGTCTCTGATTCAGCGTCACTTTGATGTCACGCAGGGTGAAATTCGTTTTCACGATCTCCCGCTGACGCATTTGCAGCTCGACGCCTGGCGCAGCCGTCTTGCGGTTGTGAGTCAGACGCCGTTTTTGTTCTCCGATACGGTGGCAAACAATATTGCGCTGGGGCACCCGAATGCGACACAAGAAGAAGTTGAGCATATGGCGCGGCTTGCCAGCGTCCACGACGATATTCTGCGCCTGCCTCAGGGGTATGAAACTGAAGTCGGCGAGCGCGGCGTGATGCTCTCCGGCGGGCAGAAACAGCGAATTTCCATTGCCCGCGCGTTGTTACTGAATGCCGAAATCCTGATTCTGGACGATGCCCTCTCAGCGGTTGATGGTCGGACGGAACACCAGATTTTGCACAACTTACGCCAGTGGGGCGAGGGGCGCACGGTGATCATCAGCGCTCACCGATTGTCGGCATTGACCGAAGCGAGCGAAATTCTGGTGATGCAGCACGGGCATATTGCCCAGCGCGGCCATCACGACCAGCTTGCCGATCAGGCGGGTTGGTATCGCGATATGTATCGCTATCAACAGCTGGAAGCGGCGTTGAACGACGCGCCAGATCTGAATGAGGAGGCCACCGATGCGTAAATTCGTCCAGCTTTGGCCTACGCTAAAACGGCTGCTGGCCTACGGTTCGCCATGGCGTAAACCGCTCTCTATCGCGGTCGTCATGCTGTGGATAGCGGCGATTGCCGAGGTCAGTGGTCCGCTGCTGATCAGCTATTTTATCGACAATATGGTCGCGAAAAGCTACATGCCATTAGGGCTGGTGGCCGGGCTGGGTGTGGCCTATGTGGGCCTGCAACTGCTGGCCGCCTCGCTGCATTATGCGCAATCGCTACTGTTCAATCAGGCAGCGGTCGGCGTCGTGCAGCAGTTGCGCACGGATGTGATGGACGCCGCACTGCGCCAGCCGCTGAGTGAATTCGATACCCAACCCGTCGGGCAGGTGATTTCGCGCGTCACCAACGACACCGAAGTGATCCGCGATCTGTACGTCACCGTCGTGGCCACGGTTCTGCGTAGCGCAGCGTTAATTGGCGCCATGCTGGTGGCGATGTTCAGCCTCGAATGGCGGATGGCGCTGGTGGCGATTACCATTTTCCCGGCAGTGATGATTGTGATGGTCATTTATCAGCGCTATAGCACGCCTATTGTGCGTCGACTGCGTGCCTATCTCGCTGATATTAATGACGGCTTCAACGAAGTTATTAACGGCATGAGCGTGATTCAGCAGTTCCGCCAGCAGGGGCGTTTTGGTGAGCGTATGGGCGAGGCAAGCCGCTCGCACTACATGGCCCGCATGCAAACGCTGCGTCTTGACGGTTTCCTGCTGCGCCCGCTACTGAGCCTGTTTTCGGCCCTGGTGCTGTGCGGTCTGCTGATGCTGTTTGGTTTCGGCTCCGGTGGCACAATTGAAGTCGGCGTGCTGTATGCGTTTATTAGCTATCTGGGGCGTCTGAACGAGCCGCTGATTGAGCTAACGACGCAGCAATCCATGCTGCAACAGGCGGTGGTGGCGGGGGAGCGCGTATTTGAGCTGATGGACCGCCCGCGTCAGACCTATGGCGATGATGAGCGTGAGCTGCAAAGCGGCGCCATTGCGATTGAAAATGTCTCTTTCGCCTATCGCGAGGATCGGCTGGTGCTTCAGGATATCAACCTTGACATCCCGTCGCGCAGCTTTGTGGCGCTGGTGGGGCATACGGGGAGCGGGAAGAGTACGCTCGCCAGCCTGTTGATGGGCTACTATCCGCTGAGCCACGGCGAAATCCGCATTGATGGCCGACCGCTAGCTTCACTGAGTCACGGCGTGCTGCGCAAAGGGGTAGCGATGGTGCAGCAGGATCCGGTGGTGATGGCTGACTCCTTCTTTTCCAACGTCACGCTGGGACGGCCGTTTACGGAAGAACAGGTCTGGGACGTGCTGGAGAAAGTCCAACTCGCCGATCTGGTTCGCGGTATGAACGACGGAATATTCACGATGCTCGGTGAGCAGGGGAATACGCTTTCCGTCGGACAGAAACAGCTGCTGGCGCTGGCGCGCGTGCTGATTGAAACGCCGCAGGTGCTGATCCTGGATGAAGCGACCGCCAGTATAGATTCGGGTACCGAGCAGGCCATTCAGCAGGCGCTGGCTGCCGTCAGAGAGCACACCACGCTGGTGGTGATTGCACACCGCCTTTCGACGATTGTCGATGCGGACACCATTCTGGTGCTGCATCGCGGACAAGCCGTTGAGCGTGGGAATCACCGCCAGCTGCTTGAGGCTAAAGGGCGCTACTGGCAAATGTATCAATTGCAGCTTGCCGGTGAAGAGCTGGCCGCCAGCACACGCGAAGAGGAATCGCTGAGCGCGTAATGCACCAGAATTACGCACATTGCTAACAGGGATTTTCTGTTGGTGCAAAAATACAACGCATCATGCACTGTCATGGTGCGTTTTTTTTAGTTAAGCCCGAAATCCCCCCTCGCTTCGCCACGCCAGCCTGATTTTGTCCTCTTTTCCAACTCTGGCACAGGGCTTGCAATATCTCTTTCGTAAACGCTGCGGCCATTATTGAATTCTGACTGGAGGGGATCTATGAAGCTGGTTACGGTTGTCATCAAACCATTCAAACTCGAAGACGTACGTGAAGCGTTGTCTTCAATGGGTATTCAGGGACTGACGGTCACCGAAGTGAAAGGCTTTGGTCGTCAGAAGGGTCATGCGGAGCTCTATCGTGGAGCAGAATACAGCGTCAACTTCCTGCCTAAAGTGAAGATTGATGTGGCGATTGCTGACGATCAGCTTGATGAAGTGATCGATGTGGTCAGCAAAGCGGCCTACACCGGCAAAATTGGCGACGGCAAAATTTTCGTTGCCGAATTGCAGCGCGTCATTCGCATCCGTACGGGCGAAGCTGACGAAGCGGCACTGTAAGTAACTCCTGGCACACAGTGATAGGGATCGAGAAAATGAAGAAAACAACAATCAAACTGGCTCTGGGGTCTCTGGCACTGCTGCCGGGCCTGGCAATGGCGGCCCCTGCGGTGGCTGATAAAGCCGATAACGCTTTTATGATGATTTGCACCGCGCTGGTGCTGTTCATGACTATTCCTGGCATCGCGCTGTTCTACGGCGGCTTAATCCGCGGTAAAAACGTTCTGTCGATGCTGACTCAGGTTGCCGTCACGTTCGCGCTGGTCTGCGTGCTGTGGGTGGTTTACGGCTATTCACTCGCGTTCGGCGAAGGCAACGCCTTCTTCGGCAACTTTAACTGGGTAATGCTGAAAAATATTGAACTGACCGCTTTGATGGGCAGTTTCTACCAGTATATCCACGTCGCGTTCCAGGGCTCTTTTGCCGCGATTACGGTTGGCCTGATTGTTGGCGCGCTGGCGGAGCGTATTCGCTTCTCAGCGGTGCTCATTTTCGTGGTGGTTTGGCTGACGCTCTCTTATGTGCCAATCGCGCATATGGTCTGGGGCGGCGGTCTGCTGGCTTCCCATGGCGCGCTGGACTTCGCAGGCGGTACGGTTGTCCACATTAACGCCGCGGTAGCCGGCCTGGTGGGTGCATACCTGATTGGCAAGCGCGTAGGTTTTGGCAAAGAAGCGTTTAAACCGCACAACCTGCCGATGGTCTTCACGGGCACCGCGATTCTGTACTTTGGCTGGTTTGGCTTCAACGCTGGCTCTGCGAGCGCCGCGAACGAAATCGCCGCTCTGGCCTTTGTGAACACGGTTGTCGCAACCGCTGGCGCAATCCTTTCATGGGTGTTCGGTGAGTGGGTAGTACGTGGTAAACCGTCTCTGCTGGGCGCGTGTTCCGGTGCAATTGCCGGTCTGGTCGGTATCACGCCAGCCTGTGGTTATGTGGGCGTAGGCGGAGCACTCATCGTGGGTCTGGTTGCCGGTCTGGCAGGTCTGTGGGGCGTGACTGCATTGAAACGTATTCTGCGTGTAGATGACCCTTGTGATGTCTTCGGCGTGCACGGTGTTTGCGGTATCGTTGGCTGCATCATGACCGGTATCTTTGCCTCAACGTCCCTGGGCGGTGTGGGTTATGCAGAAGGTGTGACCATGGGCCATCAGGTTCTGGTTCAGCTGGAAAGCATCGGCGTGACGATTGTCTGGTCTGGTGTCGTCGCCTTCATCGCCTACAAACTTGCTGATATGACCGTGGGTCTGCGTGTACCGGAAGAGCAGGAACGCGAAGGTCTGGACGTCAACAGCCATGGCGAGAATGCGTATAACGCGTAATAAAAGCAAAAAGGCAACTTACGTTGCCTTTTTAATGTTTCATCCTCTCCCGTGGGAGAGGGCTGGGGTGAGGGGAGCAGACCGCACAAGGTCCAGGCAAAAAGGCAACGTAAGTTGCCTTTTTTAATGTTTCCCCCTCTCCCGTGGGAGAGGGCTGGGGTGAGGGCATCAGCCTGCACAAGGCTTAACCGCGATTTCGCATCACCCCTTCCTGTACCGTCGAAGCCACCAGAACACCATCCTGAGTATAAAACTCACCGCGCACAAAGCCGCGCGCGCTGGATGCAGACGTACTTTCCACGCTGTACAGCAGCCATTCGTTCATATCAAACGGGCGGTGGAACCACATGGAGTGGTCGATAGTTGCCACCTGCATCCCTTTTTCCAGGAAGCCCACGCCGTGCGGCTGCAATGCCACCGGCAGGAAATTGAAATCAGAGGCGTAGCCCAGCAAATATTGATGAACGCGGAGATCTTCCGGCATTGCGCCGTTAGCGCGCATCCATACCTGACGCTTTGGCTCGGCGATATGGCCTTTCATCGGGTTGTGGAACTCGACCGGGCGGATTTCAAGCGGCTTATCACACAGGAATTTTTCTTTAACCTGCGGCGGCAACAAATGCGCCAGCGCACGCGCAATATCCGTTTCTGATTTCAACTCATCAGGCGCTGGGGCGGACGGCATCGTTTTTTGATGCTCATAACCCGGTTCCGGGGCCTGGAATGAGGCCGTCATGTAAAAAATCGGTTTACCATTTTGAATGGCAGCCACACGCCGGGCACTAAAACTGTTGCCGTCGCGCAGGACTTCTACGTCATAAATAATGGGTTTTGCGCTATCGCCCGGACGTAAAAAGTAGCTGTGAAAAGAGTGAACCAGACGGTCTTCGGGCACGGTCTCTTTGGCAGCGTACAGCGCCTGACCCACGACCTGACCGCCAAAGACCTGGCGTAAGCCGAGATCTTCGCTCTGTCCACGGAAGAGTCCTTCCTCAATTTTTTCCAGATTCAGTAATGTCAGCAGATTGTTCAATGCTTGACTCATAGTCGTCCTCAATAAAGCGCTATCGCGAAAGATACGCTGATTATAACGCAGAATGGGAAGTGGTCCGATGGGTGCAATAATCTGAATAACGAGGCGAAACCAGGCATAAATAAGTGATATGTGCCACACTTAGTCACGTTATGTTTTTGTTAACGACTTCGGGCGGGATCGATCCCGCTTGTGCATTGAAGATAAGGAGAACTCAATGAAACTCGTGCACATGTTAAGTGGTTTAGCGGTAGCGGTTGCTCTGTCTGCGTGTGCGGACAAAAGTGCAGACATTCAGACGCCAGCGCCAAACCCAAATGCGGCAGGGGCGACAACGCAGCCGACCATGCAGCAGCCGAATGTTTCGGGTACGGTTTGGATCCGTCAGAAAGTGGCTCTGCCGCCGGATGCCGTATTAACCGTGACCCTGTCGGATGCTTCGCTGGCTGATGCGCCGTCAAAAGTGCTTTCGCAGAAAGCGGTGCGAACCGAAGGTAAACAGTCCCCGTTCAGCTTCGTGCTGCCCTTTAACCCGGCAGACATTCAGCCGAACGCGCGTATCTTGTTGAGCGCAGCGGTGACCGTCAATGACAAACTGGTGTTTATCACTGATACGGTACAGCCAGTGATCAACCAGGGCGGGACAAAAGCCGATCTGACGCTGGTTCCGGTTCAGCAGACAGCCGTTCCGATGCAGCAGGGCGGTGGTTCGGCAACAACCGTTCCATCAACCTCGCCAACGCAGGTTAACCCGTCTTCTGCGGTTCCTGCACCGACACAGTATTAATCCCCTGACCCTCTCCTTGCGGGGAGAGGGTTTTAATACTCCCACCGATATTTCTGCATATCGATTTGGCCTTTTCCCGACACCTGCACGCCTTCTGACAGCAACGCCTGGCGTTGACGCTGTAAATCAGGCCCAGTCAGGGAAATCTCCCCATGACGATTCACGACCCGATGCCACGGCAACGTGCTGCCTTCCGGCAAGCGCTTGAGCACGCCGCCCACCTGACGCGCCGCGCGTGGTGAACCTGCCAGTCGGGCCACATCGCCATAGGTCGTGACGAAACCTTGCGGAATAGAAGCCACAATTTGCCATACCCGTTGCGAGAAGGTGTCGTTATTATCCATGCGTTAGTCCTGTCGACGTTTCTCTAAACGGATATCGCCGTCGCCAGCGTCTTGTTCATTTCCCCATCCCAGATGACGATAGAAGCCCGCTGCGCGCGTGTTCTTTCCGGTTTCCAGCCAAATCGTGGCGCTGTGCTTGAAAAGGGCCTGCTCAGCAATGTGTACAAGCTGTTTACCCAGCCCCAGACCTTCAAATTGTGGCAGAACAAACGCGGCGAAAAGGCAGTTATCCTCCGGGATAATCATGGAAAAACCGACAGTTTTCTCGTTATCCACTGCGACCCACGCGCAGTCAGAAGTCTGTATCATGGATGTTATCGCTGCGGGCGTAATGCCCAGCGCCTGCATCTCTTCCTGGTTCATGGCGTTTTCCGTGACCGACGTGCGGACGTCGAATAAACCGGGAACATCGCCTGGAACTGCGGGTCTAATTTTCACAGCCATGCCTCATCCTTGCGTTCATTTCATGCCGGGATGACGATAATAGCGGATAAATGATGTTCTTTGCGCAATAAACCATCATCCGGTCGCGGTGAACTTGCAATTGCGATCCTGTGCAGGGATAATGCGCCAGCGCGTTGGGAACAACGCTCTCAATGGGGGCTCTGTTGGTTCTCCCGCAACACTACTCTGTTTACCAGGTCAGATCCGGAAGGAAGCAGCCAAAGCGGATGACGTGTGTGCCGGGATGTAGCTGGCAGGGCCCCCACCCATTTCTGCCTGTCTCGACGCTCTCGCGTAACATCTTCGATCTTCATTCACCGTCCGCAGAACCCATAGCTTGTTTTTTTGTTATTAGCCTTACGATTAAATGGGTTATGTAATATATCTTTCATCCATCTGAAATATTATTGTCATAAACCTGTAATAATAGACTGGCAAATTATTGTTGGGTGTTTTTATTCTGTCATAAGCAAAAAATATATATGTGGATTGCGCTGATAACTTCGTGTATTAAATAAATAACTTATTCCGAAGGGAAGTCACAAACATGGTCACTGCGGTACTTAACGTAAAAATAGATGAAGCGCTAAAAGAAAGACTTCGTCATTACGCAGAAGTGAATAACGAGAATTTAAGTGTCACCACAGAAAAACTGCTGCTGCTGGCCTTTGAAGCAGTAGAAGAGGCGGGAGTATCGGAAGAGGATATCGATAATCAACATACGGAAGAAGAGAGTGTAGCGCCATTTACTCCTAAAGAAATCAAAGCACTACGAAAAATTCTGAAGAAGAGAAAATGAAACAACAACTGTCTAATGCCAGTGACTACAAAGAGGCCTGCGATCTGCTTCGCTCAGGCTATGTAAAGCATGTACGTCTTGGCTGGAATGTAGGAAGTGATGAGTTCTTTCGCATTGCGTCTGACTGGTGTGATACCGGCGCAAAAATAAAGAAAGAAGGAGAAAGTTTTGTTATTTCTCTTAAGGGTTTCCCTATTCCTCCTCAGCACTGAGAACAAACCTGTGAAAACTGCTGACTGCATGCATTGCAGCCAGCAGTTTTTATTATTTCTGAAGCGCTATATAACAGCGCGTTTTAAAAAAACGTCTGTTTTATTCAAATTTGCCCATAGCGGTTTAATTTGCAAAAGCGCTTTCTCAAGCTCCGCGGGATCCAATGAAAAAGGCATCCGCAGGTAGCGATCAAACGCCCCCGAAACACCAAACCGCGTGCCGGTACCCAGATGGATTCCCAGCGCTTCTGCTCGGGCCGCCAGCTGAGTCGCCACCATGCCTGGAAGTTCTACCCAGTAAGAAAGCCCCCCTTCTGGCTCACAAAAGCGCCATTCAGGAAAATGCTCGCGCATCAATGCGCCACATTGGTTCCGGCGTTCAAGCAGCATCTCTCGTCTTGCCGGAAGAAACGACGCTGAATGCTCAATCAACCAGAGCGTAGCAAGCTGTTCAAGCAACGGCGATCCAAGATCGAGCGTGTCGCGCGTCTGCGCAAGCGTAGCGATGGTGCGAGAAGACGCGCGGATCCAGCCAAGGCGTAATCCTCCCCAGAAGCTTTTTCCTGCTGAACCCAGTGTAATCACGCTGGCCTGTGGGTTAAATGCCGCCAGCGGTGGCGGTGGCGGGGCATCAAACCACAGATCAACCATGGTTTCGTCGACCACCAGCGTCGTGCGGGTCTGAGCGGCAATATCCGTTATCGTCTGGCGGGTGGCGGCGTCCATACAACGTCCAGTCGGATTATGGAAATCCGGCATCACGTACGCCAGACGCGGCGCGGTTTGCGCCACCGTGGCGGCAAAACCGTCGGTATCCCATCCCGATTCAGGCAGCGAGACACCGACGGGACGACAGGATGCCCCCTGAATCGCGGCAATCGCCAGCGGATAGGTCGGATGATCCACCACCACCCGATCGCCTGGGCCGGTAAGCATTCGTAATACCAATGCCAGCCCGCTGACCGCGCCATTCACTACCATCACTTCATCCGCGCGCGTCGGCAATCCGCGCGCGCTGTACCGTGCGGCAATCGCCTCGCGCAGCGCCAGCAACCCCATCTGATCGTAACCCGTTAGCGACAGATGCTGCGTCATGGCGGTGAGGGCGTGGGTATAAGCCTGATGAATTTCCGGTCCGGCGCTGAGCGCGGCAGTGGAGAGATCCAGCGCCGAGGTGATGGCTGCGCGAGTCGGGACGGCGTGGCTTTCCGGCAGAATGACGCGCGACCCGCTGCCGTGACGGCTTTCCAGATAACCTTCGTCGCGTAAATGCGCCAGGGCGCTGCTGACGGTAGTGCGGCTGACATTCAGCGCGCTTGCCAGCTCCCGCTCGCCGGGCAAGCGTGTATCCAGCGCCAGTCTGCCGTCCAGAATGAGCAAGCGCAGGGCATCGGCTAACTGACGCCACAGCGGCGTGCGCGAAGAAACTTGCTGCCAGTGGCCCAACAGGCGCACCAGCGACTGGCTACCAAAGCGACGTGATGACATATGCAGTCCACTATTTGAAAACTGGACATTAATCATAGGGCCATTTCCGGCGAAGATGAAAGCATAAACTTCAGGAGAAAAAGAATGCTGCGTCGCTTACTGCAACTTTACGTCGGGCTGGGATTTTACGGGCTTTCCACCGCGATGTTCGTCCGTGCCGATCTCGGGGCTGATCCGTGGAACGTGTTTCACCTTGGCGTAGCCAAACTGCTGGCGATGGACATCGGTACGGTGATGATTTTAACCGGCGCGCTGGTGTTGCTGTTCTGGATCCCACTGCGCCAGCGTCCAGGGCTGGGGACCATTAGCAATGTGATTGTAATTGGTCTGGCGGCCGATGCCTCGCTGGCATTGCTCCCAGAAATGAGTTCGCTGGTGGCGCGCAGCGTGCTGTTGCTGTCAGCGGTAGTGGTGAATGCGCTCGCCACCGGAATGTACATCGGTGCGGGTTTTGGCTCGGGCCCGCGAGACGGGCTGATGACCGGCATCAACGCCCGTACGGGTTGGTCGGTGCGCAGTGTGCGTACGGCGATTGAAGTTTCGGTTTTACTGATCGGCTGTGTGCTGGGTGGAACGTTCGGCGTAGGTACCGTGCTGTATGCGCTCGCCATCGGCCCACTGATTCAAATTTGCCTGCCGTGGTTTCGTCAGAAACCGAAAATGAGTGTGACCCCGCAACCGGAAAGCGTTGTTTAATTTTGCGAAGCGCTCACATGCTTTAACAGACGCGCTGTGCCAGAATATCGGCATCTTCCGTTGCGATGTATACAGCATGAAAGCCATTACACTCTATGACGTTGCCCGCCTGGCGGGCGTCTCTTATCAGACGGTTTCCCGCGTGATTAACGATGCGGAACACGTCTCTTCTCGCACCCGTGAAAAAGTGCAGCAGGCAATGACCGAGCTGCATTACGTGCCCAATCGCGGCGCGCAGCAGCTCGCCGGCAAACGCACCCGCACGCTCGGGCTGATTACCACCGATCTGGCGTTGCATGCGCCCTCGCAGATTGCCTCTGCGGTAAAATCCCGTGCGGGTGAGCGCGGCGTGAGCGTGATGATCTCGATGGTGGAACAGCCAGAGTTTTGTCAGGCTGCGTTGCAGGAACTGCTGGCGCAGCGCGTTGAGGGCCTGCTGGTGAACGTTCCGCTGGACGATGCCGAAGCGGAAAAAATTCGCCATTTGGCCGCGCCGGTTCCGGTACTGTTCTTTGATGTTTCTCCTTCTGCGAACGTCCATCGCCTGGCTTTTGACGCTGAGCAGGGCGCGACGCTGGGTGCAGAACACCTGCTTTCACTCGGGCATCAGCAGATTGCACTCCTCGCAGGGCCTGAAAGCTCGGTCTCGTCACGCGCGCGGTTAGCCGGCTGGCAGGCGCGGCTGGGGCAGTCTGATATTACGCCGTGTGCTATTGCTCACGGTGACTGGAGTGCCGCCTCCGGGTATGAAAAAGGACATCAGCTTTTGTCTGGCGCAGCGCTTCCCGACGCCATTCTGGTGGCCAACGATCAGATGGCACTGGGCGTGATGCGCGCCTGCGCAGAAAAAGGGATCGCCGTACCGGGGCAAATATCGGTGGTGGGATTTGATGATACCGCTGACAGCGCCTGGTTTTCACCGCCGTTAACCACAATTCGCCAGGCGTTTCGTGACGCCGGTGAGCGCAGCGTCGAGTGGCTGCTTTCTCCCGCAACGGATGAACTCTGGCAAACGCAGCTGCCCGTCACGCTGGTCGAACGGCACTCCAGCGCCCGATTTTCGCCACAGCAGGCCGATCGCGAAGCGCTGGCGCAACAGCTGAAATCACTGGCGATCGTGGCCGAGCAGCTGGCGCGACAATAACGCTTTTGTGATCGACTTCGCTTTGCGGCCTTTCGATCCTTTACCGGATCATTTCTGCAGGGCATTGTGACTAAAATTGTGAGCGCTTCGCAAAGAGGTTAAAATGTTTACTGCATCCCCAATGTCACTTAGCAAAATCTTAGCCCGCCGCGACTGGGAAAACCCCGGCGTGACCCAATGGCATCGCCTGCCTGCCCATGCCCCGTTCAACAGCTGGCGCGATGAAGCACTCGCGCGGGCCGACGAAAATTCCTCCCGTAAGCGCTCGCTGAACGGTGACTGGCAGTTTAGCTATTACGCGGCACCAGAGCAGGTGCCGGAAAGCTGGGTGACAGACGATTGCGCCGACGCGGTGACAACGCCGGTTCCGTCAAACTGGCAGATGCAGGGCTTTGATACGCCTGTGTATACCAACGTGACCTATCCGATTCCGCTGAATCCGCCGTTTGTGCCCGCAGAGAATCCAACCGGTTGTTACTCGCTCACATTTGAAGTGGATGAGCAGTGGCTCGAAAGCGGGCAAACGCGCATTGTTTTTGAGGGCGTGAACTCAGCGTTTTATCTCTGGTGCAACGGCAAATGGATTGGCTATTCGCAGGACAGCCGCTTGCCCGCAGAGTTTGATTTAAGCACGGTTTTGCGCGCGGGAACCAACCGCCTGGCGGTGCTGGTGTTGCGCTGGTGCGACGGAAGTTACCTTGAAGATCAGGACATGTGGCGGATGAGCGGCATTTTCCGCGACGTGTCGCTGCTGCATAAACCGCACACTCAGATAGCGGATTATCATGTCGTGACGGAGCTGAACGCCGATTACGACCGCGCAAAATTACAGGTTGAAGTGGCGCTTGCCGGTGAGCAGTTTGCCGATTGCGAAGTGGCGGTGACCCTGTGGCGTGACGGGCTTTCAGTCGCGACGGTCTGCGCCAGGCCCGGGTCAGCCATTATTGATGAGCGTGGCAATTGGGCGGAGCGTTTAAACGTCACGTTGCCGGTGAATGATCCGGCGCTGTGGAGCGCCGAAACCCCGGAACTGTATCGCTTAACGATTGCATTGCGCAGCGGGCAAGGTGAACTCCTGGACGTGGAGGCCTGCGACGTCGGCTTCCGTCGTGTGGAAATCAGCAACGGCTTGTTAAAAGTGAACGGCAAACCGCTACTGATCCGTGGCGTCAACCGCCATGAGCACCATCCGGAAAACGGGCAGGTGATGGACGAAGCCACCATGCGCCGTGACATCGAGCTGATGAAACAGCACAACTTTAACGCCGTCCGCTGCTCGCATTACCCGAACCATCCGCTGTGGTACACGCTGTGTGACCGGTATGGCTTGTACGTGGTGGACGAAGCGAATATTGAAACACACGGCATGGTGCCGATGAGCCGTCTGGCCGACGATCCGCGCTGGCTGCCTGCGATGAGCGAACGCGTGACGCGCATGGTGATGCGCGATCGTAACCATCCGTCCATTATCATCTGGTCGCTGGGCAATGAATCCGGGCATGGCGCCAACCATGACGCGCTCTACCGCTGGGTTAAAACCACCGATCCCACGCGTCCGGTGCAGTATGAAGGCGGCGGCGCAAATACCGCTGCGACCGATATCGTCTGCCCGATGTATGCCCGTGTCGATCAGGATCAGCCGTTTGAGGCCGTACCAAAATGGTCACTGAAAAAGTGGATCGGCATGCCGGATGAGACGCGCCCGCTGATCCTGTGCGAATACGCCCATGCCATGGGTAACAGTTTTGGTGGATTTGCAAAATACTGGCAGGCATTTCGCGATCACCCACGCTTACAGGGAGGATTCGTCTGGGACTGGGTGGATCAGGCGCTGACCAAAAAAGACGACAACGGCAACCCTTTTTGGGCGTATGGCGGCGATTTTGGTGATACACCGAATGACCGTCAGTTCTGCCTGAATGGGCTGGTGTTCCCGGATCGCACGCCGCATCCGGCGTTGTTTGAAGCCCAGCGCGCGCAGCAATTTTTCACGTTTACGCTGGTAAGCACTTCACCGCTGGTGGTCGACGTGCACAGCGATTATCTGTTCCGCCAGAGTGATAATGAGCAGTTGTCCTGGAATATTGCACGCGACGGCGAAGTGCTGGCGAGTGGGGACGTGGCGCTCACGATTGCCCCGCAGCAAACGCAGCGTATTGAAATCGACGCACCGGAATTTGCCGCGGCGGCAGGCGAAATCTGGCTGAATGTGGATATCGTTCAGACGGCGTCGACCGCCTGGTCTCCGGCGAATCATCGCTGCGCCTGGGATCAGTGGCAGCTGCCCGCGCCGCTCTATATTGCGCCGTCCGTTGAGGGAACGACGAAGCCAGACCTGACGGTAAAACAGGATCGGCTCGAAGTCAGCCATCAGTCACAGCGTTGGCATTTTGATCGTACCAGCGGAAATCTGACCCAGTGGTGGAATAACGGCACCGCGACGCTCCTCGCCCCGCTGAGTGATAATTTCACCCGTGCGCCGCTCGATAATGATATCGGCGTCAGCGAAGCCACGCGTATCGATCCAAATGCGTGGGTTGAGCGCTGGAAAGCGGCGGGCATGTACAACCTCACGCCGCGTCTGTTGCACTGCGAAGGAGAACAACGCGCGCAGGCCGTGACAATCACCACCCTGCACGCCTGGGAATCAAACGGCAAAACGCTGTTCCTGAGCCGCAAAACCTGGACAATTGACCGTTCTGGCGTGCTGCATGGCGACGTGCAGGTACAAGTGGCGAATGATATTCCGCAACCCGCGCGCATTGGCCTGAGCTGTCAGCTGGCGCAAACGCCGCAAACGGCAAGCTGGCTCGGCCTGGGACCGGACGAGAACTACCCGGACAGAAAACTGGCCGCCCGTCAGGGGCGCTGGACGTTGCCGCTGGACGCGCTGCATACGCCGTATATTTTCCCGACGGATAACGGCCTGCGCTGCGATACGCGCGAACTGACTTTTGGCACGCATCAGCTGCAGGGTGATTTCCACTTTTCATTGAGCCGCTACAGTCAGCAGCAGCTGCGTGAAACCAGCCATCATCATTTGCTGGAACCTGAACCGGGCTGCTGGCTGAATATCGACGCCTTCCATATGGGCGTCGGCGGCGATGACTCCTGGAGCCCAAGCGTGTCGCCGGAATTTATCCTGCAACACCGCGTGATACGTTACGCGTTTAGCTGGCGACAGGACTAAACTTAACCTCGTCGGTTGCGGTCACAGCTGGTGGCCGCACGCTCACTTCGGAGGTTTGACTCATGAAGTATGTCGATGGTTTTGTGGTTGCCGTTCCTGCAGAAAATAAGGAGGCTTATCGCGAGATGGCGTCCAGGGCGGCTCCACTGTTTAAAGAGTTTGGCGCGACGCGGGTTGTGGAGTGTTGGGCCGAGGACGTTCCGGATGGAAAATTGACCGATTTTCGCATGGCGGTCAAAGCGGAAGAGGGCGAAGAAGTCGTTTTCAGCTGGATTGAATATCCGTCGAAAGAGGTTCGCGATGAGGCGAACAAAAAGCTGATGTCCGACCCGCGCATGAAAGAGTGGGGAGATTCCATGCCGTTCGACGGCAAGCGAATGATCTACGGCGGGTTTATGCCGTTACTGGATGAGTGAGGGTTTGCGCCCGGCGACGCACCGCGTGCCGGGCGACTTATTCGTCAGGGTCGAGATTGTTCTCTGCCCATAAGATGAACTCCACTTTTGGCAACGCTTTACTGTATAACCAGCCCTGCCCGTACTGCACGCCGTGGCGACGCAGCCACTCTAATTGCCCTTCGGTTTCGATACCTTCAGCAACCATTGCCATGTTGAGCGATTTTGCCATTTCAATAATGTGCGGCGTGACATTTTTGTACTCCAGCGCATCCACGAATGATTTATCAATTTTCAACGTATCGACATCCAGATCCTGGAGATAGCTGAGGCTGGAGTAGCCGGTGCCAAAATCGTCGATATAGATGGGGTGGCCTGAACGACGCAAACTGGCGATGAGCGGCGCACTCACCGCGGGATCGGCAAACTCCCGTTCGGTCAATTCCAGCGCAATTTGCTGCGGCTGAATCTGCCAGTGTTTAAGCAGACGACTCAACACCTGCGGCAGTTCATCACAAAATAGATCGGCGGCGGAAAGGTTAATGGAAATATGTTGATGGGGGTGATGGCGTAGCCATTCGCCCATATCCTCAAAGACCTTCTCAATCACCAGCCTGGTTAATTTAGACGTCAGCCCCGTTTGCTCAGCCAGCGGAATAAAAATGTTTGGCGAAAGCAGGCTGCCGTCCTGCTGAGGCCAGCGGGTGAGTGCCTCGGCGCCGGTTATCTTGCCACTATCAAGCGCCACGATGGGCTGATAATGGATAACAAATTCACGGGCGTGGATCGCATCCAGCAGACGATTACGCGGGGATTGCAGGCGGCGTAAAAGCCGCATCACAAAGGCCGCGGCCACAAGACTGACCAGAGCACCAAACGGGAACCAGAACAGCAGCTGTTGATGCCAGCTCGCCTTGAGCGGCTCAAGAGAGGCCCAGGCGACGACCGCAAAGCGCAAATCTGGGACGGATTTGACGACGTACATCGATCCCTTGTACTGCAGCGGCGCAAAATCCTGTTTCTGTAATTGCTGCCAGATGTGCGGTGGGAGAGGGCTGCTGCTGGAAAAAACAATATTGCTGTCATAGCCGACCAGCGCGGCTTCGATCGGCCAGGCCCCAAAAGGAATGACATCAATCAGCGATTCCGGATCTAACAGGACCAGATAGTTTCCGAGGCCCAGCACGGTCATATAGCGCCGAATGCCGAGATCGTTTTGCTGCGTCAGCCACGCATCATAGCCATCGTGCGTCGTGCGCATAGGAAGCGGAAACGCCTTCGCTTTGCTGACCTGCTCGAGCGATGAACACACGGGCTTGCGGTTATCAACGTACATCACTTCCTGAACGTAGCGGAAGGAGAAAGAGATCCGGCGCATCTCCAGTAAATGCTGATAGCTGCACGGCTCACCGTTAAAAGACTGGATTTGCGTTAGCGCTGCTTTAGCTTGATCAATCACTTTGTTGCTACGGATCAACACACGCGAAGAGTAGCGATCCAAATCCTGGACAAATTTGTCCTCTGCCTGGCGATGCGCGAGCCAAACACTCAGGCTGATGGGGATCAGCACGGAAAAAATCAGAACACCAGTCACCAGGCTGACCAAATGGCGGGTTGTCATGCAGCGGTATCCTTTCTGCAGTGCTGAATTAAATCGCCCCAAAATGATAATCTTATAACATGCTGCAGTGATTGATTTGATTCAGGGAAAAGTAATGAAGAAAAAAGAATTCGTGACACAAGATCTCCTGAGCAAAATTTATCAGGACACCACGCCGGGTCCGCGCAAACTGTCGCCGGAACGACAGCTCGCCGAGGAATATGGTGTGTCACGTTTTACTATTCGACAGGCGCTCGAAAAGCTGGTCAGCATTGGCGTGGTGCGGATTGTGCAAGGTTCGGGGATCTGGATCAACGAGCACGCGCGCAATAATCCCCTGGTGTATAACTCGATCACGGAAAAGCGCTTCGATCAGATTCGTTACCGGATGATCAGCCTGCATAAGAAGCGCCCGGATCGCGCCGCGCAGCAGATTTTCGGTATTGATGAGGAGAGTTTTATCTGGCACTTCTGCCGCTTGCGCTACGTCGATGACATGCCCGTACAGCTCGAAATATCGAGTATGCCTGCCGCGGATTTCCCGGATCTGAATCAGCAGGCCATTGAGCGCTCAATCCAGCAGTATGTTCTGAGCAAAGGATTGACCATTTCTCATATGTTGACCACCTATCGCGCGGTGAGCGTAGGCCGTGAACAGGCGGTGATTTTGGGCTGCAAAAAAGGCAGCCCGGCAATGCATATCAATAATCGCGGTATTCTGGATGGCGGGCGCGTGTTTGAGGTGAGCGATATTATTGATATCAACTATACCTGCACTTACGTCATTCCGTACAACCGCGACAATCTGGCCTGGCGCCAAAATCAGGGCGTGTGAAGGGTACCGTCGGGCAGACGGCTTTGTGTCCACTCGTGCGGTCGATAAACAACCGGGTGCGCCATCGCCAACGCGTCGTTGAAGCCCACGCCGATGCCGGGCTGTACGGGGGGATAGACAAATCCGTCTTTTACCTCTGGCGCGCCGGGGAACACGTCGTTTGTCGTGGCAGAGCGAGGAATAAATTCCTGAATCGCCGCATTGTGGAGGTGAATATTCAGGTGAGTGTTCACCGCGACGCCGATCGGCGTCATATCGCCCGGGCCATGCCAGGCAAGGCGTACGCCAAAAGCCTGACATAAATGCGCCAGCTTGAGCGCCGCAGTGATCCCGCCGATTTGCGAGACGTGGCAGCGTATAAAATCGATACGACGATTCACAATCAGATCGTGCCATTCAGCAGGGTTATTAAACAACTCTCCCAGCGCCAGCGGAACGCAGCTTTGCTGACGCACCTGTTCCAGCCATGCGCTTTGCTGTGGCGGCAAAATATCTTCAATAAAGTAGGGCTGGAACGGTTCGAGCTGTTTTGCCAATTGCACGGCCTGCTGTGGGAACAGCCGCTCATGGACATCATGCAAAATATGCAGCTTCCAGCCATATTTTTCGCGCAGGGCGCGGAACATCTCGACGGTATTGCTCATGTACTCTTGCTGATCGAACCATGCGCCCGGCGTAGGGTTGTCCGGGGAGTGGAGTTCGGATGGCGTACCGCCGTAAAAGCCGAGCTGACAGCGGATATGGCGATAGCCCTGCGCAATGAGCGTATCCACGGAGGCAAATAACGCTTCCAGCGTTTCGCCGCTGGCGTGGCTGTAGGCCGGGATCGCGTCGCGGGATTTACCGCCAAACAGCTGATACAGCGGCATACCGGCCAGCTGACCTTTAATATCCCACAGGGCCATGTCGACGCCTGAAATGGCATTGTTCATCAACGGGCCGTTACGCCAGTAGGCGTTGACGTTCATCATCTGCCACAGGTCTTCAATATTGTTCGCATCACGTCCAATCAGCAGGGGTCGCAGGTATTCATCCACCAGCGTTTTAACGGCCAGTGGGCGCTGCTGAAAGGTCGCACATCCATGGCCCGTGATGCCTTGTTCGGTGGTCACACGGACGGTAACCAGATTATGTCGATCAGGGCGGGTAATAAAACATTCAATATCTTTGATGATCACAGGCGTCACGAAATAACTCCTTTGCTGCACTGTGGGAATACGTTATGGGGAATATCATCACCCTAAAATCGTGAGTGGGTAAACCGTTTTTTTGACTATTTATTTTGGTCAGTTATTTATCGTAAATGTAATTTAAAACCATACCAATTTGAGCCGTTTTACGTTTTTTTGGCTTTCTGCTGGCTAATTGTGAGCGAAGTCTACTTTTATTGGTTTGTTTTGTTGTCATGCTTTAATTATTCTTCATGGCGACATTAAAACGACAACAACATCGGGCAGGAGTCTTTATGGGGACGCACGAAGCGATCAATAATATTATTCGTCTGGTCGGCGGCCAGGGGAATATTAATAAAGTCTGGCACTGCATGACGCGGCTGCGCTTTGATCTCATTGACGATAATAAAGTCGATCAAAATGAGATAAAAAAATTGCCCGGAGTGCTGGGCGCGCAGCTGCAAAGCGATCAGTTTCAGGTCATTATTGGCCCGAAAGTGAACAGCTGGTATGAACAGATGCTCACCGTATTGGGCAATAACGATACGGCGGCACCGGCAGCAACCAAAGGGCGTAAGAGCCTGATATCGCTGTTTATGGATACCGTGTCGGGCGTGTTTGGTCCTATTGTCCCTGCCATTGCAGGCGCGGGGATGATCAAAGGGCTGCTGGCAGGTTTGATCGCCCTAAAAGTGGTTTCCGCCAAAAGTGATACCGTGATGGTGATCGATCTTATTGCTAGCGGCGTGTTTTATTTCCTGCCGTTTTTCCTGGCGGTATCGGCGGCGAAAATCTTCAAAACCAACGAGTATCTGGCGGCGGCCGTCGCGGCTTGCCTGATGTATCCGTCGCTGATTGACGCGGCCAAAGCGCTGGCGACGCATCAGGAAGGGGCGGTCAGCGCGCTCTGGCTACTGAATGCGATTCCCGTTTCGGTGTTCAACTACTCCTCCAGCGTGATCCCGGTGATTTTCTCGATTCTGGCCTTGAGCTATATCCACCGCTGGGTCGATAGCATCATGCCGGACGTACTGAAGACCGTATTCACGCCCACGCTAACGCTGTTTATTGGCGCTCTGGCCGCGCTGGTGGTAATTGGCCCGATTGGCATCTGGCTAGGCAAAGGGCTGGCGTTGTTTATTGAAGGGCTGTTTAGCGTGTCGGCAAGTTTTGCCGGTTTGATTGTGGGCGCGATTCGCCCGGTAGCGATCCTCACCGGTATGCACCATGCGATGACGCCGATCGCGCTGCAAAACTTTAGCGATCGCGGGTACGACATGCTGATGCCAATGATGTTTATGGCCAATATGGCGATTGCGGGTTCTACGTTCGCCATCTGGCGCTTGAGCAGAGACCGCCAGGAGAGAACCGTTACCCTTTCAGCCGCGATTTCCGCACTGCTTGGCATTACCGAACCGGCGCTGTTTGGTGTTCTGACGCGCTACAAAAAAGCGTTTATTGCGGCCACTGTCGCCAGTTCACTGGCCTCCGCGTTTATCGCGTTCTTCGGCGTGCGGCTTTACGGCTACATTCTGTCGAGCATCTTCAGTTTGCCTGCTTATATCGGCCCCTATTTTATCTTTGCACTTGCGGGCGTGGCGATGGCGTTGGTGCTGTCATTTTTCCTGACCACGTTGCTGGTGGGCAAAGAGCAGGCTTCGCAAGACGTTTAGCGTGGTTCCCTCGCCCAATCGGGCGGGGGTTGTTTTTATCCTGTGACTCGGATAGACTTTTGTTATGTTATAACAAAACATATCGAGCGTAAGATGAAACCTAATATCCATCCGCACTACCGTACCGTCGTTTTTCACGACACCAGCGTTGACGAATTTTTTAAAGTGGGATCGACGATTAAAACCGATCGCGAAATCGAACTCGACGGCCAGACGTATCCGTACATCACTCTCGATGTCTCGTCAAAATCGCACCCGTACTACACCGGGAAGCAAAAAACCTTCTCGACAGAGGGCAGCGCGGCACGTTTCCGCCAGCGCTTTAGTGGCTTTATCAATGCGAAGCGAGGTTAACCATGCAGGTACTAAACTCGCTACGCAGTGCAAAACAGCGTCATCCGGATTGCCAGATTGTGAAACGCAAAGGACGCCTGTACGTGATTTGCAAATCTAACCCGCGCTTTAAAGCGGTGCAGGGAAGAAAGAAAAGACGTTAACGCCGTGATTCGCGCCAATTTTCCAGGGATCTTATCTGCTTGCCGTCGGCGGTGAAATTGTCGGCGGCGAGCCAGCTCTGGAATGCGCTTTCCAGTCCTGGCCATTCGCTATCAATGATCGAAAACCAGTCGGTGTCGCGATTATGCCCCTTGATCACCAGCGCCTGACGAAAACGCCCTTCATACTGAAACCCCAGACGTTGCGCCGCGCGGCGTGAAGGCGCATTCAGGCTGTTGCATTTCCATTCGTAGCGACGATATCCCAGCGTCGTAAACACATACTGCATCAGTAAATACTGTGCTTCGGTGGACATCACGGTGCCGCTGAGGCGCGGTGAAAAATGGACATGCCCAACTTCGATCACGCCGTTTTTCGCATCGATCCGCATCAAGGCTAATGTGCCGACAGGTGATTTGGTCTGGTTGTCGATCACCGTGAAGTGAATCGGATCGGACAGTTCACAAACATTCTCTACCCACGCTGTAAATTCGTCGGCAGTTGCATCCGGTTCGCGCAAAAGCCACGTCCAGCTGCGGGTGTCTTCAGCCTGCTGATAGGCGGTAAAAAGGGCTTCAGCATGTTCCGGGCGTAACGGCGTGAGCGTGCAATAATGCCCTTTTAGCGCCACGCGATCCGGATGCGGACGAGGCTGCCAGTCGTTCATCGGCTCACCCACTGGCTGACCAAACTGATTGAATTGATTCATGTTGATTCCCTTTGTCTGATGTGAATTCCAGATTAGGAAATTTGTGGCCCCACAAGAAGATCCACATGGTTATAATCATGTGGTACCACGGAGGCGGCAATGAATATTTCAGGTGACGATTTTTACGCATTAATCAATGACGTGCTGCAACGTCGCGGTGCAGAAACGCTTCAGCGATCGTTGTATCGCGGCTTGCGGGAAGCCATATTAAACGGCAGGCTGCTGGCGGAGAGTCGTTTACCGGGATCCCGCATCATCGCTGAACAGGCGGGGATTTCGCGTAACACGGTGAATGCCGCGCTGGAGCAGCTCACGCTTGAAGGCTTTTTACACCGTAATCGGCAAGGAACTCGCGTGGCTCAGGTCGGGCATCGCGATAACGTACAGTCCGCTCAGATTCTGGATATCACGCTTGCGCAGCGCGTAGCACGGCTCCCCGCTCCGACATCTCGCGCCATGCCTGTCCCGGCATTCACACCCGGCACGCCCGCGATCCACTATTTTCCCTTACCGCTGTGGCGACGTTTGTACGATCGCGTTTTACGAGAAGAAGGCAGCGCGTTGTTAGGGTATGGCGATCCGGCGGGCGAAGTGTCGCTGCGTAGCGCGATTGCCCGTCATCTGGCGCTTTCGCGTGGGATTGATTGCGATGCCAGCCAGATTGTGATTACCGAAGGCGCACTTGAAGGGGTGAACCTGTGCACTCAACTTCTCAGCGAGACGGGGGATATTGCCTGGATAGAAGATCCGGGTTACGCCGGTGCCAAAAGTGCGTTTGCGAAATCGGGCCTGACGATGGTCGGCATGCCTGTTGACGAAGAAGGCATGCGGCTGGAAACAAAAGGTGAGCACTCACCCACACTGATATTCACCTCGCCATCCCACCAGTTTCCGTACGGGAGTGTGCTAAGCATCCATCGACGATTCGCGCTGCTTGAATTTGCGCGCCAGCATAATGCCTGGATTATTGAAGATGATTACGACAGTGAATTTCGCTATAGCGGGGAACCCGTTCCAGCGATGATGGGCATGCAGAAAAATGCGCCCGTGGTCTATTTAGGGACATTTAGTAAAACACTGTTTCCCTCGCTGCGCACCGGTTTTATGGTGATGCCAAAGGCATTAGCGAACGCCGCGCAGCCCGCGCTTGGCTCGTTGCTACGCGGCGGGCATCGCGCAGAGCAGCGCACGCTGGCGTTGTTTATCGAAGAGGGACATTACGCCCGACATCTTGCTGCGATGCGGCGTTTGTACCGCAAGCGTTATAAACAGCTACGCGATGCGCTTCACGCTGAACTCCACGTTCCGCATCGGGTTTTAGCCGGGGAAGGGGGCATGCATTTGACTGTCGCTATTGACGATATTGATGATAAAGCCGTAGCACGTCAGGCAAGTCATTATCATATGGCACCCGCTGCGCTGAGCGGGTATTACCTTGACGAGCTGCAGGGGCAAACCGGTTTGGTTTTGGGGTATGGAAATACCCCTGCGTCTCAGTTTGCGCCTGGCATCAGGCGCTTGCAGACGTTAATTATGCAGTCTCGGGGCGAGAAAGGGTGAAGACGTCGTAGAAAGAGAGTTCGCCTTTCGTGGAGATCATTTTCTGCAATTTGGACTTTTGCTCTTCTTCCACATTTGGCGAATGCAAAATGCGGTTGATCAGCTCCGACGGCACATAGCGGGTGTTGTACCACTCGCCGTTATAGCAAACGCGGAAATCGAGCACGTCGATATCTTCATAGCGATAGCGCGGATTAACGTCAAAGAAGAAGAAGGCGTTAAAGACGACGAATAAAACAATCAGTAACCACACCGAGTCGATGAGCGTTTCTGACAATAGCATAACGATGAGTGTTGCGAGGAGGGCAGCATACATCGCCAAAAACAGGCCAGTATGTTTACGGATAAAGCTGATGCTAAAGCGCGGGCGATTATCGCGTTTCTCGCGGGCATTGAGATCGTCGATGGTTTCAGTAAGCAGGCGCTGTATCTCTGTCATTTATAACCTTCATGAATTTTGCAAAATACAGGGGATCTGCCCATTTTAGGGGAGTGGTTTAGCGGAAAAAAGTAACAGTTATGCGGGGAAAAAGCATAACAGTTACTCATTTTCAGTTTTACAGTGTTTTGATGATTTTGGCAGGGTTGCCGCCCACGACCACGTTAGCAGGCACGTCTTTTGTGACAACGGCGCCAGAGGCCACCACCACATTATCACCAATGGTAACGCCAGGGTTGATCACCGCTCGTCCACCAATCCAGACATTATGGCCGATGGTGACGGGTTTACCTAATTCCAGGCCGCTGTTGCGTTCGGTTGCGTCCAGTGGATGCGTGGCGGTGTAAATATGTACGCCAGGCGCCAGCATACAATTGTCACCGATGATAATGGGGCACACATCCAGCATCACGCAATCAAAGTTCGCGTAAAACCCTTTGCCGAGATAAATGTTGTAGCCGTAATCGCACCGAAAGGTCGGCTCGATATACGCGCCTTCACTTTGCCCTAATAAATCGTTTAGCAAAGCCTGACGCTCAGATTTCGCATCAGGTTCAGTGTGATTGTAGCGGTGAATCAGATGACGCGCCTGAAGGCGCTCTGCCCGTAGGGTCTCGTCCGAAGGGCGGTAAAGCTCTCCGGCGATCATTTTTTGTTTTTCTTCACTCATGGAATGCCTCACTGGAATGATACGCTCGGTATCAGCGTAAATAACCTCATCCAGAAAGGGAACGTTCCCGATAAGTTGATGTGATCAAAGTCACAGCATAAATGCCGACGCGCACGTTTGAAACGGTGGACCTGCCTTTCACGCAGGGATCGTAAATCGAAAGGTGAATTCAGCGTAAGAAGATAACGGTAGTGCCTCTAAAACAAGCCTGAAATTAACGGACAAATTTCCATACAGACACCGGGATTTTGTCATACAGTTTATTCATGGTTAGCTCGGCAAGACGATGATCTGCGGCTGAATAAAATACAGCCAGTTCATGATCGGGCAGCTCATATTTATTTTTTTCAATAACACGCTCAAGCGTGTCGAGTGACTGACAGCGACGCAAACGCATCAAATAATCTGTCTTGGTTAATGGTTTATCAGACATAAATTCACCTTAGTATTTGTAATAATTTTAACAGGAATGACTTACCGGATTAGCTCTGCTGACGTTGTTGAAACAACGGAATAGCCGATTTCCTGATTTACGCCATTTTTGCAAGTCTTGCGTGTTAATGCCATAACTACTGAACAACATAAAGGTGTCGTCCAGATATTCATCAATTTGCTCAATCAGCTTATTATCTTCATTGTACTTAATTTTATAATTAAGTGCGAAGGTTGCGATATGCTCTATCAGCTCATTAAGCTGTAAGTTGATTGCAGAGGTCGGATCATTAACCCAGCCATGGTTGCTTTCATCAAGATTGGCGAGGCAGTCATGGTACAAGGATTCGCAGAGAAATTTCAACTGCGCGATATCATGCCTTTTTGGCGAGTACTCGTCCATAGCGCATCCCCTTTTGAGTGATTCTTTACTCACCGAGCATCAACGTCGGGATGGATACAACTAGCGTAGCCTTTACGGGTACAGTTCTCCTAATGTCTTTAACTATAATCTACTCGGATCAAAATTTCATCGCGCTATTACGAAAAATTACAATTAACCTCGTAATTGAGAAAGTTAAATGAATGCTTACGGTTAGCAGGGTAAATACTTCCTTAATCGGCATTGGCATTTTTAATGCTATCTTAAGATTCATCACGTTACCCAGCCCTTGCGTATTGCGTATGAAGTCTGGATCTGTACACATCGACCTTACTTAATCCACCAGGAATAATCTTAATAATCCTGAAATGGGATCCAATTAAATTACTCAGAGTGTATGGCTTAATTTCGCTATTAAATAGGATATGCCTTATTACGTTGGCAGAAAATAAATGAACTGACAATAAGCGTAATTTATGATTTTAAGGAAAAGAAAAAGGCCGCTATTGCGGCCTTTTTATCAGGTGAAACCGGTATCAGTGGTGTTCTACTGAGTGGCTGTGTTCAACGTCTTCATTCTTGCGGCTGAAGCGGCGGCGAACCACCACAAAGAACACAGGAACGAAGAAGATAGCCAGTACGGTCGCGGTAATCATACCGCCCATTACACCTGTACCTACGGCGTTCTGTGCGCCAGAGCCTGCACCGGTGCTGATAACCAGCGGCATTACCCCAAGGATAAACGCCAGCGATGTCATCAGGATTGGGCGCAGACGCATACGTACCGCTTCCAGCGTCGCTTCAATCAGACCTTTACCCTCTTTATCCATCAGATCTTTGGCGAATTCCACGATAAGTATCGCGTTCTTCGCCGACAAGCCAATGGTTGTGAGGAGGCCCACCTGGAAGTAAACGTCGTTTGTCAGTCCACGGAACGTCGCGGCCAGCAGCGCACCGATAACCCCCAGCGGAACAACCAGCATAACGGAGAACGGAATCGACCAGCTCTCGTACAATGCTGCCAGACACAGGAACACCACAATCAGTGAAATGGCGTACAGGGCAGGGGCCTGGTTGCCCGACAGACGTTCCTGATAAGACATTCCCGTCCAGTCGTAGCCGATACCCGAAGGCAGCTTGCTGGCGAGTTCTTCCATCAGGTTCATCGCTTCACCTGTACTTTTACCTGGCGTGGCCTGGCCCAAGATTTCCATCGATGGCAAGCCGTTGTAACGTTCCAGACGCGGCGAACCGTATTCCCAATGCGAGGTTGAGAAAGCGGAGAACGGCACCATCTGACCATCGCTACCGCGCACGTACCAGTTGTTGATATCGTTCGGCAACATACGGTACTGCGCTTCAGACATGATGTAGACTTTCTTCACACGACCACGGTCGATGAAGTCGTTCACATAGCTACCGCCCCAGGCTGCGCCCAGTGTGGTATTGATGTCACTGATAGATACGCCCAGCGCCTGTGCTTTTTCCTGATCGATGTCGATCTTGTACTGCGGTGTATCTTCAAGGCCGTTGGGACGCACACCGGCCAACAGGTCAGGGTGTTTCGCCACTTCCCCGAGCAGTTGGTTACGTGCCTGAGTCAGTTTTTCGTGACCCAGACCGCCCTGATCGACGAGCTGGAAGTCAAAGCCCGTTGCGGTACCCAGTTCCACGATCGCAGGCAGGTTAAAGGCGAACACCATCGCATCTTTAATCTGTGAGAACGTGCCCATTGCACGGCCAGTAATCGCTTCAACTTTGTTTTCATCGCCCGAACGTTCAGACCAGTCTTTCAACGAGACGAACGCAATACCGGTGTTTTGACCACGACCCGCAAAGCCAAAGCCGTTAACCGCAAACACCGATTCAACGTTCGCTTTTTCTTTGGTCAGGTAGTAATCGGTCACTTCATCCAGCACTTTCTGCGTACGCTCTTGCGATGCACCCGCAGGAAGCTGCGCCATCGTCAGGAATACGCCCTGATCTTCATCCGGCAAGAAGGAGCTTGGCAGACGAACGAACAGGAACGCCATACCCACGACGATGATGATGTAGAGCAGCAAATAACGACCGGTGCTGCGCAGAATCCCGCCGATACTGTCGGTGTAGTGATTCGTGCTCTTATCGAACATGCGGTTGAACCAGCCGAAGAACCCTTTCTTGTTCTCACCGTGATCGCCTTTGGCGATAGGTTTTAGCATGGTTGCACAAAGCGCTGGCGTCAGAATCAATGCTACCAGTACCGACAGCGCCATCGCAGAAACGATGGTGATGGAGAACTGACGGTAAATCGCACCGGTCGAGCCACCAAAGAAGGCCATCGGGATAAATACTGCTGACAGTACCATCGCGATACCCACCAGTGCGCCCTGGATCTGGCCCATGGATTTACGGGTGGCTTCTTTTGGCGGAAGTCCCTCTTCGGCCATCACACGCTCGACGTTTTCGACCACCACGATGGCGTCATCGACGAGCAAGCCTATCGCCAACACCATCCCGAACATTGTGAGGGTGTTTATCGAATATCCGAAGATCGACAGGATGGCAAAGGTGCCTAACAGAACAACCGGTACGGCGATGGTTGGAATCAACGTCGCGCGGAAGTTTTGCAGGAACAAATACATGACCAGGAATACCAGAATGATCGCTTCAACCAGCGTTTTTACCACTTCGTGAATGGAGATTTTCACGAACGGGGTCGTATCATACGGGTAAACGATTTTCAGGCCTGATGGGAAGAACGGTTCCATTTTCTTCAGTTCAGCACGAATCGCGGTGGCGGTATCCAGGGCGTTTGCGCCGGTTGCCAGCTTAATACCCAGACCGGATGCCGGCTGACCATTAAATTTCGCAATAACGTCGTAGTTCTCACCACCCAGTTCTACCTTCGCCACATCGCGCAGGCGAACCTGTGAACCGTCCTGATTCACTTTCAGCAGAATTTTACTGAACTCATCCGCGGAGGTTAAACGGGTTTGCGCGATGATGGAGGCGTTAAGCTGCTGGCCTTTCACCGGCGGTGTACCGCCTAACTGACCGGCTGCAACCTGGGCGTTCTGCGCTTTAATGGCGGCAATCACGTCGACCGGCGTAAGCTGGAAGTTGTTCAGTTTGTTCGGATCCATCCAGATACGCATCGCGTATTGGGAACCAAACAGCTGCACGTCACCGACACCGGAAGTACGGCTGATCGCGTCCTTCATGTTGGCACCCACGTAGTCGGAAATATCCTCCTGCGTCATCGTGCCATTGGTGTTGATCACGCCGACAACCATCAGGAAGCTACTGGACGATTTCTCGACACTCACGCCCTGCTGCTGGACTTCTTGCGGCAGTAACGGCATGGCCAGCTGCAGTTTGTTCTGCACCTGAACCTGCGCGATATCCGCATCGGTACCAGACTCGAAGGTCAGGGTGATTTGAACCGTACCGGTGGAGTCACTGTTGGAGGACATGTACATCAGGTTATCGATACCGTTCATGTTCTGTTCGATAACCTGTGTCACGGTGTCCTGCACCGTTTTCGCATCAGCGCCAGGGTAGACGGCGGAGATTGAAACTGCTGGCGGCGCAATCGTTGGATATTGCGCGACGGGCAGCTTCAGGATCGCCAGTCCCCCTGCAAGCATGATAATGATGGCGATCACCCACGCGAATATGGGGCGATCGATAAAGAAATTAGGCATGTCTTAACGGCTCCTGTTTAAGTTAAGACTTGGTTTGTTCTGACTGGCCACCGGCTGCGGCTTGTTGTTTCTCGTCAGATTTGACTTCCTGAGCCTTCACTTGCGCACCAGGTCGTACTTTTTGCAAACCAGTAATAATTACGCGATCGCCATCTTTCAAACCTTCGGTCACCAGCCATTTGTCGCCAATCGCCTGCGTTGCAGTGATTTGACGCATTTCGACTTTGTCATCAGCACCGACAACCAGCGCGCTGGCATCGCCACGTGGCGTACGCGTTACGCCCTGCTGCGGTACCAGAAGTGCGGTTGGGTTAATCCCTTCTTCAAGACGGGCACGCACGAACATACCTGGCAACAGCGTGTGGTCAGGGTTCGGGAAAATGGCACGTAAGGTGATGGAGCCTGTGGTCTGATCGACGGTCACGTCAGAGAATTCCAGCGTCCCTTCCTGGGCGAACTTGCTGCCATCATTGGTCACCAGTTCCACTTTGGCTTTGCCGTTCTCTTGCTTCAGTGCACCACTCGCCAGCTCTTTCTGCAGACGCAGGAAATCGTTGCTGGATTGCGTGACGTCAACATAGATCGGATCAAGCTGCTGGACAGTCGCCAGCGCGTTCGCTTGACCGTTCTGAACCAATGCGCCTTCAGTGACGGAGGATTTACCAATACGACCACTGATAGGAGAGGTCACTTTGGTGTACGCCAGGTTAATGCGGGCAGTTTCGACAGCGGCCTTTGCGGCAACAACCGCAGCGTTAGCTTGTTGGGAATCTGCCTGCGCAGTGTCATAGTCTTGTTGACTGATGTATTGCGTACCGAGCAGTTTCTTATAACGATTTAGCGTGACCTGAGAAATTCGGGCTGCAGCTTCTGCTTTTGCCAAATCGCCTTTTGCGCTTTCGTAAGCAGCCTGATAGGTTGCCGGATCAATCTGATACAGAGACTCACCTGCTTTTACATCACCACCCTCGATGAAGTTACGTTTCAGGATAATCCCGTTCACCTGAGGACGAACTTCCGCAACGCGGTAAGCGCTTGTACGGCCTGGTAATTCTGTTGTGATTTGCAGAGGTTCGGTTTTAAGCGTCACGACACCGACTTCGGGTGCCTGCTGCGCTCCTTGTTGAGCCTGTTTCTCATCACATCCTGTAAGCGCTAAGCCGCCTGAGAGCATCAGAACGATCGCCAGAGGCGTTAACCCTCTGTTTTTGTTCATATGTAAACCTCGAGTGTCCGATTTCAAATTGATCAATGGATCAAAAGTCCGCAAACCCATTGCTGCGTTTATATTATCGTCGTGCTATGTTACATACATTCATAAATGTATGTAAATCTGACTACTGTAAATTCACTCACGTATGGCACGAAAAACCAAACAACAAGCGCTTGAAACTCGGCAACACATTCTTGATGTGGCGTTGCGTCTGTTTTCAAAGCAGGGCGTGTCATCAACCTCGCTGGCGCAGATTGCTCAGGCCGCGGGTGTCACGCGGGGAGCGATTTACTGGCATTTCAAAAATAAGTCAGACTTGTTTAGCGAAATCTGGGAGTTGTCAGAATCTAGTATTGCCGATCTTGAGACTGAGTATCGGGCAAAATTCCCCGACGATCCACTCTCAGTTTTGAGAGAAATACTGGTATATGTTCTTGAGGCGACGGTCATTGAAGAACGACGCCGCCTGATGATGGAAATCATCTTCCATAAATGTGAGTTTGTCGGTGAAATGGAAAGCGTGCAACAGGCACAAAGAAGCCTGTGTCTGGAGAGCTACGACCGCATCGAGTATACCCTGAACCAGTGCATTCAGGCGAAAATGTTGCCTGCCGATCTCCTGACCCGCCGGACGGCCATTCTGATGCGTGCCTATATTTCTGGTCTGATGGAAAATTGGCTTTTTTCTCCGCAGTCGTTTGACCTAAAAAATGAAGCGCGCAGTTACGTCGCGATTTTACTCGAGATGTGCCAGTTCAGCCCAACGCTTCGCGCCGGTTCCCACAACCCTCAGCTTTAATCCCCCAGGAATTTTCCTGGAGCGTGGCGTTCTCGCTATTCTGCAACTTGTGCGCATGATATTCTTCGCACCTGGCTATTTTTGGTCATCTTCTCACAGCAAACTCATAACTATGTTGCACTATTCTCGCTTGCAAAACCCTGTTTTTGCCTTAATTTTCTCCGTGCTGATTTTCTTGATGGCAGCGCCTGCCGCCTGGGCGCGTGCTGAAAATAGCACCGACCTCCCGGCGCGTGCGGATGTTCAGTCGCAGGTGGACGCGCTCAACAAACAAAAAGACCTCACGCCGCAGGATAAACTCGTCCTCGCCGATCTGACGGAAACGCTGGAGACGCTGGATAAAATCGAGCGCGTGAAGACGGAAACCGCGCAACTGCGTCAGAAAGTGGCCGAAGCGCCGGCGAAAATGCGTCAGGCGACCGCATCGCTTAGCGCATTGAGCGATGTGGATAATGACGATGAAACCCGCAAAACGCTCACGACACTCTCGCTGCGCCAGCTTGAATCGCGAGTGACGCAACTGCTCGAGGATCTACAAACCGGGCAGAGCGATCTCGCGACGTACAACAGCCAACTGGTCTCCCTGCAAACGCAGCCGGAACGCGTGCAGAACGCGATGTACAGCGCCTCGCAACAGCTTCAGCAAATTCGTAACCGCCTGAACGGGACGACGCTGGGAGAGGGCGCGCTGCGTCCCACTCAACAAACGCTGCTGCTGGCACAGCAAACGCTGCTCAATGCGCAAATTGACCAGCAGCGTAAAAGTCTGGAAGGCAATACCGTTTTGCAGGATACCCTGCAAAAACAACGTGATTATGTCACTGCGAATATTAATCGTCTGGAGCACCAGCTACAGCTCTTGCAGGAAGCGCTGAACAGCAAACGGCTGACGATCACTGAAAAAACTGCGCAGGAAGCGGTCTCCCCGGACGAAACCACGCGCATCCAGACGAATCCTTTGGTGAAGCAAGAGCTTGATGTTAACCATCAGCTTAGCCAGCGCCTGATTCAGGCGACGGAGAGCGGGAACTCGCTGGTTCAGCAAAATATTAAAGTTAAAAACTGGCTGGATCGCGCGCTGCAGGCCGAACGCAATATCAAAGAACAGATTGCGGTCCTGAAGGGCAGTCTGCTGTTATCGCGCATTCTTTATCAGCAACAGCAGACGCTGCCTTCCGCCGATGAGCTGGAAGACATGACGAATCGTATTGCCGATTTGCGTCTTGAGCAGTTCGAAGTCAACCAGCAGCGCGATGCGCTTTTCCAGAGTGACGCTTTTGTCGCGAAAGTGGAAGAGGGCCACTCCAGCGAAGTGAATGACGAAGTGCATGACGCGCTGGTGCAGGTGGTGGATATGCGCCGTGAGCTGCTGGACAAGCTCAACACACAGCTGGGTAATCAGCTGATGATGGCGATTAACCTGCAAATCAACCAGCAGCAGCTGGTGAGCGTATCGAAAAGTCTGCAGGAAATTCTGACACAGCAAATTTTCTGGGTGAACAGCAATAAACCGATGGACTGGGACTGGTTTAAATCTTTCCCCGAAACGCTGAAATCCCAGATCAAGAGCATGAAAATTACCGTGAACTGGGAGAAAGCCTGGCCTGCGGTGATGATTGCCTTCCTCGCGGGTTTGCCGTTGTTATTGATCGCGGGCTTGATTCGCTGGCGTCTCGGCTGGCTAAGAAAATATCAGGAGAAGCTGGCGGACGAAGTGGGGCAACTGCGTAATGACAGCCAGCTCCACACGCCAAAAGCGATCCTTATCGATCTGATCCGTGCGATGCCAATCTGCCTTGTGATTCTGGCCGTGGGCCTGATTCTGCTGACCATGCAGCTCAACATCAGCGATCTGCTGTGGGCATTCAGTAAAAAGCTGGCACTGTTCTGGTTGGTGTTTGGCTTGTGCTGGAAAGTGCTGGAAAAAGATGGCGTGGCAGTGCGTCACTTCAATATGCCTGAGCAGCTCACCAGCCATTGGCGTCGCCAGATTGTGCGTGTGAGCCTGGCGCTGCTGCCGCTGCATTTCTGGTCTGTCGTGGCTGAGCTTTCCCCGCTGCATCTGATGGATGATGTGCTTGGCCAGCTTGCCATTTTCCTCAACCTGCTGCTGATTGCCGTGCTGATGTGGCCGATGTGCCGCGACAGCTGGCGTGATAAAGAGTCGCACAATATGCGGCTGATCACCGTTACCGTGCTGGCGGTCATTCCGCTGGCGCTGATGGTGCTCACCGCGACGGGCTATTTCTATACCACGCTGCGCCTCTCAGGCCGCTGGATTGAAACGGTTTATCTGGTGATCCTGTGGAACCTGTTGCATCAGACGGTGCTGCGTGGCCTGAGCGTTGCGGCGCGCCGTATCGCCTATCGTCGTGCGCTGGCGCGTCGTCAGAACATGGTGAAAGAGGGCGCGGAAGGGGCGGAGCCGCAGGAGGAGCCGACCATTGCGCTCGAACAGGTTAACCAGCAGACGTTGCGTATCACCATGCTGGTGATGGTGGCGCTGTTTGGCGTGGTGTTCTGGGCGATTTGGTCAGACTTGATCACCGTGTTCGCCTATCTCGACAGCATCACTCTGTGGCAATACAACGGCACCGAAGCCGGTGCGGCGGTGATGAAAAGCGTAACCATGGGTAGCCTGCTGTTTGCGCTGGTTTCTTCGATGGTCGCGTGGGCGCTGATCCGCAACTTGCCGGGCTTGCTGGAAGTGCTGGTGCTCTCGCGTCTGAACATGCGTCAGGGGTCGTCGTACGCCATCACCACCATTCTGAACTACGTGATTCTGGTCGCGGGAGCAATGACCGTCTTCGGGTCGCTTGGTGTCTCGTGGGATAAACTTCAGTGGCTGGCCGCCGCGCTCTCCGTGGGTCTCGGTTTTGGCTTGCAGGAGATCTTCGGTAACTTCGTTTCCGGTCTGATTATCCTGTTCGAGCGCCCGGTGCGTATCGGCGACACCGTAACCATCGGAACCTTCTCCGGTACAGTCAGCAAGATCCGCATTCGTGCGACCACCATCACCGATTTCGATCGCAAAGAGGTGATCATCCCGAACAAAGCGTTTGTGACCGAGCGTCTGATCAACTGGTCGCTTTCCGACACCATAACGCGCGTGGTGATCCGTCTCGGCGTGGCGTACGGTTCCGATCTTGAGAGAGTGAAAGAGGTTCTGCTGCAGGCGGCGATGGAGCATCCAAAAGTGATGCACGATCCGGCTCCGGCGGTGTTCTTCACCACCTTTGGCCCAAGCACGTTGGATCACGAACTGCGTTTATATGTGCGTGAACTGCGCGATCGCAGCTATGCGGTGGATGAGCTTAACCGCACCATCGACCGCCTGTGCCGCGAAAATGGCATTAATATCGCTTTCAACCAGCTTGAAGTTCATCTGCGCAATGAGAAAGGTGATGAGCATACGGAAGTGAAGCGCGAAATGAAGGGCGACGACCCAACGCCGGCCTGATTTTTCCCTGCTTGAACGCTGGCTTGATTCTGGCAAATGGATTTGATTACATTCCCTCTCCCCGTGGGAGAGGGGTAGGGTGAGGGCTTCCAGCCTTCACCTTGCTTTCAAAATCCCGCGTTACAATGTCCAGCGCTTTCAGCACCGTTTCGGGCGAAAGATCGTGATTTTCCAGCAGCATAATCAAATCGACGGCCAATTTGACCTCATCAGGTGCGTTTTCCAGCGACATTTTTCTCTCCATTAACGGGTCATACGTGCAATCACGCGTTCGATCTCTTCCAGCGCCTGACGACAACGCGTGATACGGCCTTCCAGCGCGCTGACTTCACGCATTAAGCGCTGCTGATCGTCCAGCGTTTCGGCGGATTCTAGCTGCTTTTCTCGATCCCGTTTCATCTCAAACAGCCGGCGCTCAAAATCCTGATGCTCAAGACGCTTGCGCTGCCATTTTCCTGTGCCGGACGACGCGCTGTCCCAGGCGCGCAGCGGCCATGCGGTAATCTCGCGATGCAGGGCGGTGATTTGCTCGGTCAGATGCCCCGCAAGCCACGCCACCTGCTCAGGTTGCGCCTGCTTAACGGCACGCTGCAACTCCTCAAAGTGAGCCTGCGCTTCATCAAGATAATCTTTCATCAGCGTGCTGCGGGTGCGGAATAACTGCCTGTCAAAGCGGGGTTTCAGCGTCGCGTGCTGCATCAGCGGTGAGGCCTGCGCGCGCAGGGCGATCAGCTGATTTTGCAGGGTTTCCAAAAGCAAGGCTGTTTTCAATCCGCTCTCCAGTGGTAAAGTAGCCGTTCAGTTTGATAACGATTCGCATTATGAAGCGTACTATTTTAATCATCATTGGCTGGCTTGCGGTAGTGCTTGGCACGTTGGGCGTGGTTTTACCGCTCCTGCCGACCACGCCGTTTATTCTGCTGGCGGCCTGGTGTTTTGCCCGCTCGTCGCCGCGATTCCACCAATGGCTTCTGTATCGCTCGTGGTTTGGCGGCTATCTGCGCCACTGGCAACAATACCGGGCGATGCCGCCTGGGGCAAAGCCTCGCGCCATTGCGGTGATCCTCATTACCTTTGCCATTTCATTGTGGCTGGTCAAAATGATGTGGGTACGCATTCTGCTGCTGGTGATTCTATCCTGCCTGCTTTTCTTTATGTGGCGAATTCCCGTGGTTGACGAAAAACAACAAAAGCACTGAAGAGCGCCGATCGCTGTTGCAATTATCCCGCGCAGCCAGTAAATTCGACCGTTTTCGAGCACAGGTGCGCCTGGTCAAAGGTTAATCAATTGTAACGTTGACCGGACTTTTATGCGCGCCGTGGGTAACACCGTTTTTAACCAGGCATACATTTATGACCGCAACTGCGCAGCAGCTTGAATATCTGAAAAACAGCATCAAAAGCATCCAGGATTATCCGAAGCCTGGCATTCTTTTCCGTGATGTCACCAGCTTGCTGGAAGACCCGAAAGCGTACGCTCTCAGCATTGAACTGCTGGTTGAGCGTTACAAAAACGCCGGGATCACCAAAGTAGTAGGAACAGAAGCGCGTGGCTTCCTGTTTGGCGCACCGGTTGCGCTGGCGATGGGCGTGGGCTTTGTACCGGTACGTAAACCGCGTAAATTGCCACGTGAAACCATTGCTGAAAGTTATGAGCTGGAATACGGCACCGATCAGCTGGAAATCCATGTTGATGCGATTAAACCCGGCGATAAAGTGCTGGTTGTCGACGATCTGCTGGCAACGGGCGGCACGATTGAAGCAACCGTGAAACTGATCCGCCGTCTGGGCGGTGAAGTGACCGACGCAGCGTTTATCATCAATCTGTTCGATCTGGGTGGCGAACAGCGCCTGGAAAAACAGGGCATCACCAGCTACAGTCTCGTTCCTTTCCCGGGTCATTAATCCCGACTCCCGCAACCTCGCCCAACGGGTGAGGTTGTGTTAGCATGACCCCCCTGAATTCCACCTTCCAGCGTTGCAGAGCCTGCCCATGAGTTATCAGGTGTTAGCCCGAAAATGGCGACCCCAAACCTTCGCTGACGTTGTCGGCCAGGAACATGTGCTGACCGCCCTGGCGAACGGTTTATCGCTAGGACGTATTCATCACGCGTATCTATTCTCCGGCACGCGCGGCGTCGGCAAAACGTCTATTGCCCGTTTGCTGGCAAAAGGCCTCAACTGCGAAACCGGGATCACCGCCACACCGTGCGGCGTGTGTGATAACTGTCGTGAAATCGAGCAGGGGCGTTTTGTCGATCTGATTGAGATCGATGCCGCGTCGCGCACAAAAGTCGAAGACACCCGCGATCTGCTGGATAACGTGCAGTACGCCCCGGCGCGTGGCCGCTTCAAGGTCTATCTGATCGATGAAGTCCACATGCTGTCGCGCCACAGCTTTAACGCCCTGCTGAAAACGCTGGAAGAGCCGCCATCGCATGTCAAATTCCTGCTGGCGACGACCGATCCGCAAAAGCTGCCGGTCACGATTCTGTCGCGCTGCCTGCAGTTCCATCTGAAGGCGCTGGACGTCGAACAGATCCGCGCGCAGCTCGAACATATTCTTGACGAAGAAAAAATCGTCCACGAACCGCGTGCGCTGCAACTGCTGGCGCGTGCCGCAGACGGTAGCCTGCGTGATGCGTTAAGCCTCACCGATCAGGCCATTGCCAGCGGTGACGGCCAGCTTTCTACGGTCGCGGTCAGCACGATGCTCGGCACGCTCGACGACGATCAGGCGCTGTCGCTGGTGGAAGCCGTGATCGAGGCGAACGGCGAACGCGTGATGTCGCTGGTCAACGCCGCGGCGTCTCGCGGCGTGGAGTGGGAAGCGCTGCTGGTGGAAATGCTCGCTTTGCTGCACCGCGTGGCCATGTTGCAGCTTTCGCCTGCCGCTATCGGCGCAGATATGGCCGCGATTGAACAGCGGATGCGCGAACTTGCGCGCATCGTTCCGCCTACCGACGTTCAGCTTTACTATCAGACGCTGCTGATCGGTCGCAAAGAGCTGCCGTTTGCGCCGGACCGCCGTATGGGCGTTGAAATGACGCTTTTGCGCGCGCTGGCGTTTCATCCGCGCAAGCCGTTGCCCGAGCCTGAAGTGACGCAACAATCTTTTGCTCCGGTCGCGCCAACCGCCGTGTTGACGCCACCGCAGGTGCCGCACGATCCTGCGCCACCACCCCGGCAGGACGTTTCGCTGCCGGATGCCACCAGTTCGGTGCTCGCCGCCCGCAATCAGCTACAGCGCGCGCAGGGAGCAACCAAGCCAAAAAAGAGTGAACCGGCAGCGCCAGGAAGAGCGCGGCCGGTTAATAACGCCGCACTCGAACGACTCGCCTCGGTAACGGAGCGTGTGCAATCGCGCCCCGCATCCAGCGCAGCTGAAGTCAAAGCCCCGGCGAAGAAAGAGGCTTACCGCTGGAAATCGACCAACACCGCAGTAGAGGTGAAAGTCGACGTTGCCACGCCGAAAGCGCTCAAAAAAGCGCTCGAGCATGAGAAGACGCCAGAGCTGTCAGCAAAGCTTGCCGAAGAGTCGCTTGAGCGTGATGCCTGGGCCGCGGAGGTCAGTAAATTGCCGTTGCCGAAGCTGGTGGAACAGGTTGCGCTGAATGCCTGGAAAGAGCAGGACGGAAATCATATCCGCCTGCACCTGCGTCCGAGTCAGCGGCACCTCAATTCCCCGTCAGCGCAAAAGGTGTTGACGGAGGCGCTCGCCGCATTACACGGTGTGCCGGTTGAATTGACTATCATTGAAGATGATAATCCCGAGATGCGAACGCCGCTGGAGTGGCGACAGGCCATTTATGAAGAGAAGCTTGCGCAGGCGCGCGAGTCGATTATTGCGGATAACAACATCCAGACTCTGCGTCGTTTCTTCGACGCTGACCTGGATGAAGAAAGTATTCGCCCCCTTTGATCGTGAGTCTGACTTACGGTTTTAATCGTTAAACGTGAAAGAGAGAGAAGCCTATGTTTGGTGGAAAAGGCGGTCTGGGTGGCCTGATGAAGCAGGCTCAGCAGATGCAGGAAAAAATGCAGAAGGCACAGGAAGAGATCGCCCAGCTGGAAGTCACGGGTGAATCTGGTGCTGGTCTGGTGAAAGTCACCATTAACGGCGCGCACAACTGCCGCCGCGTGGAGATCGATCCAAGCCTGCTCGAAGACGACAAAGATATGCTGGAAGATCTGGTTGCTGCTGCATTTAACGATGCTGCGCGCCGTATCGACGAAACGCAGAAAGAGAAAATGGCTTCTGTTTCCAGCGGTATGCAACTGCCGCCGGGCTTCAAGATGCCGTTCTGATGCAAACCAGTCCGCTGCTCACGCAGTTAATGGAAGCGCTGCGCTGCTTACCGGGCGTCGGCCCAAAGTCAGCACAGCGCATGGCGTTTACGCTGTTACAGCGCGACCGCAGCGGTGGGATGCGCCTGGCGCAGGCACTGACCCGCGCCATGTCAGAAATTGGTCACTGTGCGGATTGCCGTACGTTTACCGAGCAGGATGTGTGCAATATCTGCACCAATCCGCGTCGTCAGGAAAACGGTCAGATTTGCGTGGTGGAGAGTCCAGCGGATATCTACGCCATTGAGCAAACCGGGCAGTTTTCGGGCCGTTATTTCGTGCTGATGGGGCATCTGTCTCCACTGGATGGGATTGGTCCGGACGATATCGGTCTGGATCGTCTTGAACAGCGTCTTGAATCCGAGACGCTCACCGAGGTGATTCTCGCCACCAACCCCACGGTGGAAGGCGAGGCGACAGCGAACTATATCGGTGAGTTGTGCGCACAGTATGGCGTGAGCGCCAGCCGAATCGCCCACGGCGTGCCGGTCGGCGGTGAGCTGGAAATGGTGGACGGCACCACGCTGTCCCACTCTTTAGCGGGTCGTCACAAGCTTGTTTTCTGACCAAACGGAGGTCGCATTCGTGGCCTCCGCTTGAAATATTCTCTTCTTATCCCCATCTCTCCCTCAACGCTTTGTACCCGTCATATTTTACGTTACAGGTGCGTTGGCTGCGTTCGTTCACCCCAGTCACTTACTTAGGTAAGCTCCCGGGGATTCTCTGACTTGCCGCCTTCCTGCAACGCGAATTATTTAGGGTATCCACTTCATTAAATGGCATTGTTGAGGTCGATTGAATATGAAAGGACAAGAAACCCGTGGTTTCCAGTCAGAGGTCAAACAGCTTCTGCATCTGATGATCCATTCCCTGTATTCCAATAAAGAAATCTTCCTGCGCGAACTGATTTCCAACGCCTCGGATGCGGCGGACAAGCTGCGTTTTCGCGCGTTGTCCAACCCGGATCTGTATGAAGGCGACGGCGAACTGCGCGTGCGCGTCTCTTTCGATAAAGACAACCGCACCCTGACTATCGCTGATAACGGTATCGGCATGAATCGCGACGAGGTGATCGATCATCTCGGTACGATTGCTAAATCTGGCACCAAATCCTTCCTCGAATCCATGGGTTCCGATCAGGCGAAAGACAGCCAGCTGATCGGCCAGTTCGGCGTGGGCTTCTACTCTGCGTTTATCGTGGCGGATAAAGTCACCGTCCGCACCCGCGCGGCGGGCGACAGCGCAGAAAACGGCGTGTTCTGGGAATCTCATGGCGAAGGTGAATACACCGTTGATGACATCACCAAAGCCGATCGTGGTACCGAAATCACCCTGCACCTGCGTGAGGGCGAGGACGATTTCCTGAATGACTGGCGCGTGCGCTCGATCATCAGCAAATACTCCGATCACATTGCACTGCCGGTCGAGATTGAAAAAACCGAAGAGGTCGACGGTGAAACCGTGGTCTCCTGGGAGAAAATCAACAAGGCGCAGGCGCTGTGGACGCGTAACAAGTCTGAAATTAAAGACGACGAATACAACGAATTCTATAAGCACATCGCCCACGACTTTACCGATCCGCTGACCTGGAGCCACAACCGTGTGGAAGGTAAGCAGGAATACACCAGCCTGCTGTATATCCCGGCGCAGGCGCCGTGGGATATGTGGAACCGCGATCACAAGCACGGTCTAAAACTGTACGTACAGCGCGTGTTCATCATGGACGACGCTGAACAGTTCATGCCGAATTACCTGCGCTTTACCCGTGGTTTGATTGATTCCAACGATCTGCCGCTGAACGTCTCGCGTGAAATCCTGCAGGACAGCACCGTAACGCGTAACCTGCGTAACGCGCTGACCAAACGTACGCTGCAGATGCTGGAAAAACTGGCGAAAGACGACGCGGAAAAATACCAGACCTTCTGGAAACAGTTCGGCCTGGTGCTGAAAGAAGGCCCAGCGGAAGATTCGGGTAACGTAGAATCTATCGCGAAGCTGCTGCGCTTTGCCTCTACGCACACCGACTCTTCCGAGCAGACCGTGTCGCTCGAAGATTACGTGTCTCGTATGAAAGAAGGGCAGGAGAAGATCTACTACATCACCGCTGACAGCTACGCTGCCGCGAAGAGCAGCCCGCATCTGGAACTGCTGCGTAAGAAAGGCATCGAAGTGCTGCTGCTTTCCGATCGCATCGATGAGTGGATGATGAACTACCTGACCGAGTTCGACGGTAAAGCGTTCCAGTCCGTGGCGAAAGCGGACGAATCCATCGATAAACTGGCGGATGACGTGGACGAAACCGCGAAAGAAGCCGAGAAAGCGCTGGAGCCGTTCGTTGAGCGCGTGAAAACGCTGCTGGGCGATCGCGTTAAAGAGGTGCGTTTCACCCATCGTTTGACCGACACGCCGGCAATTGTCACCACTGAAGCCGACGAAATGGGCACGCAGATGGCGAAACTGTTCGCTGCTGCCGGCCAGGCGATGCCAGAAGTGAAATACATCTTCGAGCTGAACCCGGATCACCCGCTGGTTAAACGCGCGGCAGACACGCAGGATGAAACGCGTTTTGCCGAGTGGGTTGAGCTGCTGCTGGATCAGTCCCTGCTGGCTGAGCGCGGTACGCTGGAAGATCCAAACCAGTTCATCAAGCGCGTGAATGCGTTGCTGCTGGCGTAATTAAACGCACCTCCCCTGGTCTTCTCCCTCTCATGTGGGAGAGGACCAGGGTGAGGGCTTCAGACCGCGCTCTCCCAAATAATCCCCCCGTTAACCGTTTCAGCCTCCCCGCCTTCCTTGAGCCATACCCGTTCTGATGGTATTGTTTAGCGCTTTTGAAAAATTGAACCAACTTTTGAGGGGATTTTCGCAATGCGTATTATTCTGCTTGGCGCTCCGGGCGCGGGTAAAGGAACTCAGGCTCAGTTCATCATGGAGAAATACGGTATTCCGCAAATCTCTACGGGTGACATGCTGCGTGCCGCTGTTAAATCTGGCTCTGAGCTGGGTAAAAAAGCGAAAGACATCATGGACGCTGGCAAGCTGGTAACTGACGAACTGGTTATCGCCCTGGTAAAAGAACGCATCACTCAGGAAGATTGCCGTAACGGTTTCCTGCTGGACGGCTTCCCGCGTACCATTCCGCAGGCTGACGCCATGAAAGAAGCGGGTATCAACGTGGATTACGTTCTGGAATTTGCCGTTCCTGACGAGCTGATCGTTGATCGTATTATCGGTCGTCGCGTGCATGCTGCTTCTGGCCGCGTTTACCACATCAAATTCAACCCACCAAAGGTTGAAGGCAAAGATGACGTGACCGGCGAAGAGCTGACCACGCGTAAAGACGATCAGGAAGAGACCGTACGTAAACGCTTGGTGGAATACCATCAGATGACCGCGCCGCTGATTGGCTACTACTCTAAAGAAGCGCAGGCGGGTAACACCCAATACGCGAAAGTTGACGGCACCAGGCCGGTCGCTGAAGTGCGTGCAGAGCTGGAAAAAATCCTCGGCTAATCACGCTCCTCTCACCCGGAGCTCTCTGGGTGAGAAATATTCTCACCAGTACCTATTGCAGCAATGGGTTCCGTTTACACGCTTTTCAGTTACAATCATCAGCCATTCAAATGGTTAAGAGGCGTGAATGAGTCAGGCGAAAACCGGCATCCTGCTTGCCAATCTGGGCACTCCAGAAGCACCCACTCCAGCGGCAGTTAAGCGTTACCTGCGACAGTTTTTAAGCGACACGCGCGTCGTCGATACCCCACGCGTCTTGTGGTGGCCGCTGCTGCGTGGCGTCATTCTGCCGATTCGCTCCCCACGCGTTGCCAAACTTTATCAGTCCGTGTGGATGGATGAGGGCTCTCCGCTGATGGTCTACAGCCGTCGTCAGGAGAAAGCGCTTGCCGCCCGATTGCCCGACATGCCCGTGGCACTCGGCATGAGCTATGGCAAACCGTCCCTGGAAAGTGCGGTCGAAAACCTGCTGTCACAGGACGTTGAGCATATCGTGGTGCTGGCACTGTATCCGCAATATTCCTGCTCGACGGTCGCTGCGGTTTGGGATGAGCTGGCGCGCATTCTCGCCACTCGTCGTCACATTCCTGGCATCACCTTTATCCGCGATTACGCCGATGATGAGATGTACATTGCGGCCCTGGTGAACAGCGCGCGCGCATCGTTCGCTAAGCACGGCGAGCCGGATCTGCTTTTACTCTCCTATCACGGGATTCCGCAGCGTTATGCCGACGAAGGCGATGACTATCCGCAGCGCTGTCGCGACACCACGCGCGAACTGGTTTCGGCTCTGGGCCTGCCGCCAGAAAAAGTGATGATGACCTTCCAGTCTCGCTTTGGTCGCGAACCCTGGCTGACACCTTACACCGATGAAACCCTGAAAATGCTCGGTGAAAAGGGCGTGAAGCACGTTCAGGTGATGTCGCCTGGCTTTTCGGCGGACTGTCTGGAAACGCTGGAAGAGATCGCGGTGCAGAACCGGGAGTTTTTCCTCGAAGCCGGCGGCGAGAAGTACGAATACATTCCAGCTCTGAATGATTCGCCAGAGCATATCGAGATGATGGTTTCACTGGTAACGACGCGTCGCTAATCGCGTATTGGGCCGGGTTTGTGCTACCATTTCCGGCCCATTAGTCACTCGTAGCCCTGAAAATGAAATTTCCCGGTAAGCGCAAATCCAAACACTATTTCCCCGTCAACGCACGCGATCCCCTCCTGCAACAGATTCAGCCAGAGAATGAAACCAGCGCGGCGTGGGTGGTCGGTATCGATCAGACGCTGGTCGACATTGAAGCAAAAGTGGATGATGCGTTTGTCGCACGCTATGGGCTAAGTTCCGGCCATTCGCTGGTGATAGAAGATGATGTCGCTGAGGCGCTGTACCAGGAGCTGGTGCGCGAAAACCTGATCACCCATCAGTTTGCCGGTGGCACTATCGGGAACACCATGCACAACTATTCCGTGCTGGCGGATGACCGTTCGGTCCTGCTGGGCGTGATGTGCAGCAATATTGAAATCGGCGGCTATGCCTACCGCTATCTTTGCAACACCTCCAGCCGTACCGACCTGAACTATCTTCAGGGCGTTGACGGGGCGATTGGCCGCTGTTTTACGCTCATTAGCGATTCCGGCGAGCGCACGTTTGCCATCAGCCCAGGCCACATGAATAAGCTGCGCGCGGAGAGCATCCCGGAAGAGGTGATCGCGGGCGCGTCTGCGCTGGTGTTGACCTCCTATCTGGTGCGTTGTAAGCCTGGCGAGCCGATGCCGGAAGCGACCATGCAGGCGATTGAGTACGCGAAGAAATATAATGTCCCGGTGGTGTTGACGCTGGGGACTAAATTCGTGATCGCTGATAACCCGGAGTGGTGGCAGGCGTTCCTGAAAGAGCATGTCTCCATTCTGGCGATGAATGAAGAAGAGGCCGAAGCGTTGACCGGCGAAAGCGATCCGCTGCTGGCGTCTGATAAAGCGCTGGATTGGGTTGATTTAGTGCTCTGTACCGCCGGTCCTGTGGGGCTGTTTATGGCGGGCTTTACGGAAGAAGAGAGCAAACGCAAAACCCAGCATCCGTTATTGCCGGGCGCGATTGCCGAGTTCAACCAGTATGAATTCAGCCGCGCGATGCGTCACAAAGAGTGTGAAAATCCGCTGCGCATCTTCTCCCACATCGCGCCATACATGGGCGGACCGGAGAAGATCATGAACACCAACGGTGCGGGCGATGGTGCGCTGGCGGCACTGCTGCACGACATCACCGCGAATGCCTATCACCGCTCTAACGTCCCGAACTCCAGCAAGCACAAATTCAGCTGGCTGACCTATTCGTCGCTGGCACAGGTATGTAAATACGCGAACCGCGTGAGCTATCAGGTGTTGAATCAGCATTCCCCGCGCTTAACGCGTGGTCTGCCGGAGCGGGAAGACAGTCTCGAAGAGTCGTACTGGGATCGCTAAAAGATAATCCCAAACCCTCTCCCTAAGGGAGAGGGAACCGTTTGGTGCATCTCATCGTGGCTGGATATTCCCTTTTCCCTGTGGGAGAGGGTCGGGGTGAGGGCATCAGGCCGCAATAATCTTACCCCGTCACCGCTTCTTCAATCGGCGGCTTTTCAATCAGCGTAATCATGGTATTGGCAATCTCGCGCTCGCCCATCACCACCTGATTTGCACCGCGTTCGGTAATGTACTCCACCTCATCGTCATAATGCGCACGGGCGATAATTTCAATCGTCGGGCATTTCTCACGCGCCGTCGCGACAATCTCGCCTGCCTCGTAACCATTTGGAATGGTCAGCAGCAGCCAGCGCGCGCAGTCCAGATGCGCCAGATTCATGATCTCTTCGTTAGCGGCGTTGCCTAACACGGCACGGATACCGCGTGCACGGAGCTCATCCACGCGGGAACGTGATGTCTCGATAACCACCAGTGGAACGCCCTGAGCCAGCAGCTTCTCGCCGAGCAGGCTACCGACGCGGCCAAACCCGACCAGCAGCGCATGGTTACAAATATCCACCGGGATCTGTTTCTCTTCTTCGGTCGCCTCTTCCAGCGTCTGCTCTTCCAGCGTCTCGGTTTTATCGAGATATTTTTCCAGCACCGCAAACAGCACCGGGTTGAGCATAATGGAGAGTATCGCGCCTGCCAGCACCAGATTTTGCCCGGCCTGCGGCAGCAGGTTCAGCGCCATGCCCAGGCCCGCCAGGATAAAGGCGAACTCACCAATCTGCGCCAGGCTTGCCGCGATGGTCAGCGCGGTACGCGGAGAGTGACCAAACATGCGCACCAGAAGGAAGGCGACAACGGATTTACCAAAGATAATAATCGCCAGGGTTGCCAGCACTGCCAGCGGTTGCTCTAACAAGATCCACGGGTCGAACAGCATGCCGACGGAGACAAAGAACAGCACCGCAAATGCATCGCGTAGCGGCAGCGTATCATGCGCTGCGCGGTGGCTGAGTTCTGACTCGTTCAACACCATCCCGGCGAAGAATGCGCCCAGAGCAAAGGAGACGTCAAAGAATTCGACTGCCCCGAAGGCAATGCCCAGCGCCAGCGCCAGCACGGAAAGGGTAAACAGCTCGCGTGAGCCGGTTGCGGCGCTGCGCGACATAATCCACGGGACCAGGCGGCGGCCCACGACCATCATGATGACGATAAACGCGATCACTTTCCCAATGGTGATACTCATATCCAGCGCCAGCGAAGCGAAGCCGACGTTATCCTTTTCAAGCATCCCGGCGACGGCAGGCAGCAGAACCAGCGTCAGCACCATCACCAAATCTTCAACAATCAGCCAGCCGATAGCGATTTGCCCACGCTGGCTGTCGATAAGCTGCCGTTCTTCAAGCGCGCGCAGCAGCACCACGGTACTGGCGGTTGAGAGACACAATCCAAACACAATGCCGGTCATCAGCGGCCAGCCCAGCACCGCAGAAAGCGCCATACCCAATAACGTCGCCACGCCTATCTGGGCGATCGCACCGGGGATGGCGATGGCCTTTACCGCCATCAAATCCTTCAGGGAGAAATGAAGACCCACGCCAAACATCAGCAGAATCACGCCTAATTCCGCCAGTTCTGGTGCCAGTTTAGTATCTGCCACAAAGCCGGGCGTAAACGGACCGGCCAGCACACCTGCTAATAAATAGCCCACGAGAGGAGAAATTCGTAACTTGTTGGCAAGCATGCCAAGGATAAAAGCGAGCACAAGGCCACCAACAATGGTGGTGATAAGCGGTGTGGCGTGATGCATTCCGTCTCCTTTCGTCGTGTGGTGATCCATTTTTGGCGTGAATGCCAAAAACCCGATTAATAGTTTATGACAATTTTGAGCCTTATGTTTATGAATAATTGTTGAAATTTGAATAAAACAGCAATAAGCGTTAAAAAAAGCAGATTAGGACAAATTAACACGAGGAGCGAGAGGGAAGCCTTACGGCAGTAGGCGTCGAGTGCGGCCAAAGTTTGACTTTGGCCGCAGAGAAACTAGGCCTTATGCCGATAATCAGGCAGGAATATGGTCAGTATCCCCAGAAGTGGCAGGAAAGCACAGATTTTATAGACCAGGAAGATACTGGTATGGTCAGCAACCAGCCCCAGAACGGCGGCGCCAAGGCCTCCCATCCCAAAAGCGAAGCCGAAAAACAGTCCAGAAACCATACCGATACGTCCCGGCATCAGCTCCTGGGCATACACCAGAATGGCTGAAAACGCAGAGGCAAGGATAAAACCAATTATCACAGTTAAAATGCCCGTCCATTCAAGGGATGCGTAGGGTAAAATGAGGGTAAACGGCGCAACGCCGAGGATAGAGCCCCAAATCACGTATTTACGCCCAATTTTATCGCCGACAGGGCCGCCAATCACCGTACCGGCTGCAACCGCGAACAAGAACGCAAACAGGTGAAACTGCGCGTTTTGTACCGATAATCCGAATTTTTCCATCAGATAAAAGGTGTAATAGCTGCTGATGCTCGCCATATAGAAATATTTAGAGAAAATCAGCACTAACAGTATTCCCACGGCCAGAATAACCTTGTCGCGCGGCAACGGATTCACTACGGCGACCTGCGGTTTTCCTTTATTCACCCGATGTTGTGCGGAATACCAACGGCTGATCTGTATCAATACGACAATTGCCAGCAGCGCGGCTAGCACAAACCAGGCCACATTACCTTTTCCGTATGGCGCAATGATGACGGCGGCCAGCAATGGGCCGAGCGAGCTACCGAAGTTGCCGCCCACCTGGAACAGCGACTGGGCCAGACCGTGACGACCCCCCGAGGCCATACGCGCCACCCGCGAGGATTCCGGATGGAATACCGACGAGCCCGTCCCGACCAGTGCCGCAGCCACCAGGACCATCTCAAAGCTACCGGCCAGCGCCAGCAGCACCAGCCCGCTGAGAGTGAAACACATCCCAATCGGCAGCGACCACGGCATCGGATATTTATCTGTCCAGTAGCCCACGACAGGCTGTAACAGAGACGATGCCATCTGGAAGGTCAGTGTAATCATTCCGATCTGAACGAAGGTTAATGAAAATTCTGACTGCAGCAGGGGATAAATCGCCAGAATCAGCGACTGAATCATATCGTTCAGCAGATGCGACAAACTGATCGCGCCCAAAATACCAAATGAGGTGCGCGCTTTTGGCGGTGACGCCGGAGAGCCCGTGGCGGGCTGGGTTGATTCACTGATTGCCATAAAATTCCACGTCTTTTATTTATAAGAAATGCAGGATGTCATTATTATCTGGCTAACATACCTTTCCGTGAGAGTTGAGGAAAGTCGCAATTCTGAAAACATATTTGTCTATTCTTCTTACTCATTGTAATTTTTGCGTTTGTCTTTTAGTCAGGGAGCGAGAATATGAAGTTAATGAAGCGAGGCGTCGCATTGGCGCTGATAGCCACATGGGCGTTGGCAAGCCAGTCAGCGCAGGCATACGAAAAAGATAAAACCTACAAAATCACTATTCTGCACACCAACGACCACCACGGTCATTTCTGGCGCAGCGAATACGGTGAATATGGCCTGTCGGCGCAAAAAACGCTGGTCGACGGGATTCGCAAAGATGTGGCGGCGCAGGGCGGCAGCGTATTATTGCTCTCTGGCGGCGACATTAATACCGGCGTACCGGAGTCCGATTTACAGGACGCGGAACCCGATTTCCGCGGCATGAATTTAATTGGTTATGACGCGATGGCCGTCGGCAACCATGAATTTGATAATCCGTTAACCGTGCTGCGCCAGCAGGAAAAGTGGTCTAAATTCCCGTTCCTGTCCGCCAATATTTATCAAAAAAGTACCGGCGAGCGCCTCTTTAAGCCCTGGGCATTATTCAAAAGGGACGATTTAAAAATTGCCGTGATCGGTTTAACCACCGATGACACTGCGAAAATCGGCAACCCGGAATATTTTACAGACATCGAATTCCGTAAACCGGCTGACGAAGCAAAGCTGGTGATTCAGGAGCTGAATCAAAACGAAAAACCGGACGTGATTATCGCGACAACCCATATGGGGCATTACGATAACGGCGACCACGGCTCGAACGCGCCCGGTGATGTGGAAATGGCGCGCAGTCTGCCAGAAGGCGCGCTGGCAATGATTGTGGGTGGTCACTCACAAAACCCGGTTTGCATGGCTGCCGAGAATAAAAAGCAGGTCGATTACGTGCCGGGAACGCCATGTGCACCCGATCGTCAGAACGGGATCTGGATTGTTCAGGCTCACGAGTGGGGCAAATACGTTGGCCGTGCTGACTTTGAATTCCGCAACGGCGAGATGAAACTGGTTAATTATCAGCTGATTCCGGTGAATCTGAAGAAAAAAGTAACTTACGATGATGGCAAAAGTGAGCGCGTACTTTACACGCCTGAAATTGCTGAAAACGCCCAAATGCTGTCGCTCCTGACGCCATTCCAGAACAAAGGCAAAGCGCAGCTGGATGTGAAGATCGGCACTATTAATGGTCGTCTGGAAGGGGATCGCAGCAAAGTTCGCTTTGTACAAACCAATATGGGACATCTGTTGCTGGCAGCGCAAATGGCACGCACCGGTGCTGATTTTGCGGTGATGAGCGGCGGCGGCATTCGCGATTCCATTGATGGCGGTGATATTACCTACAAAGATGTGCTCAAGGTGCAGCCGTTTGGCAACATCGTGGTCTACGCCGATATGAGCGGTAAAGAGGTGATCGATTATCTGACTGCCGTGGCGCAAATGAAGCCTGACTCCGGTGCCTATCCGCAGTTTGCTAACGTCAGTTTTACCGCGAAGGACGGCAAGCTTAACGATCTGAAGATCAAAGGCGAACCGGTTGATCCCGCCAAAACCTACCGCATGGCGACGCTAAGCTTTAACGCCACTGGCGGTGACGGGTATCCGCATATCGATGATAAACCGGGCTATGTGAACACCGGTTTTATTGATGCCGAAGTGTTGAAGCAGTTTATCCAGCAAAATTCACCGCTGGATGTGAATGCGTATGAGCCGAAAGGCGAGGTGAGCTGGCAGTAACAGAGCAAACTCGTTGGCTATTTTGAACGCGGGCAGTGCCCGGGATCCTCACGTACTCTCTGTACGCTATGGTTCCTGCGTGCTGTCCGCGCCCAAACTGACGTCGCCAGTAACGCCCTTTTATGTGCAGAAGGATCACTCCCGCCGTGCAATATCCGCAAATTGGGCCCCGAGTATTTTCGCTAAATCTCCCGCTGCAAGCTCAATATCCAGTCCGCGCTTTCCGCCTGAAATAAAGATCGTTTCAAACGTCTGGGAAGGGGCATCGATCAGTGTGGGCAGGCGCTTTTTCTGGCCGAGCGGGCTGATACCGCCGACCAGATATCCCGTGGTGCGCTGCGCCACCATCGGGTCCGCCATGTCGACCTTTTTCGCGCCCAACGCTTTGGCGACTTTTTTCAAATCCAGCTGGCCCGCGACGGGCGTGACCGCCACCGCAAGATGTTTCATATCGCCATTCACGGCCACCAGCAGCGTTTTATAGACCTGGTCGGCGTTCAGCCCCAGCTTGCGCACCACTTCGTCACCAAAATTAGTTTCGGCGGGGTCATGGTCGTAGGTATGAATACGGAAAGGAATGTTGTTTTTTTCGAGTAATTTAACGGCGGGAGTCATAGTGATCCTTCTGACGACAGACAATTTTCGCGTTCAGCATACGCCTGACGGCTGTCTAAAAAATAGCACCATCTTGCGCAATAGTATTGGCGGAGATGATGACTTTGAGCGACAATCGGCTCAACCGAAGGTCTCCTTCGGCATAATAATAACGATGAAATTCCTCTTTGACGGGCCAATAGAAATATTGGCCATTTTTTTATTTTAACAGCGACGGCAAATTCCCTTCCCCGTATAAATGCAGCGCACCGACGGCAACCACATAGTGCCCGGCGGGCAACGCCTGCAAGGTTCTTTGCCAGGCCTGATTACGCTCATGCATCAACACATCATACAGCGATTCGCTAAACGTCGAGGGCAGCTCAAGCTTGCCGTCTGCGGGCGGCGACTCCAGCCACCAGCTCATCATCATCTGTAATAGCCGCGCGTTGGTGTGCCAGTGCGTTAACGTATCATCCAGCAGCGACAACCCGTCGCCGGGAAGCTGGCGCAGCAGCGCAATCTGACTTTCAGCGCCTTCCAGCTCAATAACTCTGAGATTTCTGGCGCGCGCGGCGTTGAGGAGTTGATAGTCGATACCGTATTCGCCGCGTAATCCCAGGCGCTGAGCCTGCGTGGCCTGCAATACCATGGCGATTTGCCATAGCGGCTGGGTTTCGAGCATCGACAGGGCAAGCCCCAGCTCATCGGCAACGCGTTCAAGTTCGCTTAGCTGCGTTTCGCTGAGTCGTTCGTTGAGAGGCGGCGGAATATCAAGGTTGGCAAAGGGGGATTCGTTGCCGGAAATATCCGCCTCAACGATCAGCGCATCGGCGGTACTGAGTTTTTCAACCAGCGCGGGCGGCAGCGGTGACATGTCACGCGTGCCCATATGGATGCTGCCGATCAGATGCAAATGCTGCCCGCCAGGGAGCACCCTATCCAGTCCCGGCCAGGGATAACGGCGGGGAAATCGAGCGCGGAATGTGGTTTTTATACGATTAAACAGGCTCATACGCGCTCCATGAATACAAAGGTTCATGCTAGCGCGTAGGAGGTTAAGGTTCAATCCTTCGGCGTAAAGCGCAGGAGCCGGTTGGCGTTACTCACCACGGTGATGGAGGAGAGCGCCATGGCGGCCCCCGCGACAACCGGGTTCAGCAAGGTTCCGGTTAGCGGCCATAAAATGCCGGCAGCAATCGGAATACCGAACGCGTTATAGATAAACGCACCGAGCAAGTTTTGCTTCATATTGCGCAAAGTGGCTTTTGAAATCGCCAGCGCGTCAGCCACGCCCATCAGGCTGTGGCGCATCAGCGTAATAGCCGCGGTTTCAATCGCCACGTCGCTTCCGCCGCCCATCGCAATCCCGACATCCGCCTGCGCTAGCGCAGGGGCATCGTTGATGCCATCGCCGATCATTGCCACCTGACGGCCCTGACTTTGCAGCGTTTTGATGGCGTCAGCTTTACCGTCCGGCATTACGCCTGCAATCACCTCGTCAATACCTGCCTCTTTGGCGATGGCGTTGGCCGTCGTGGGGTTATCGCCGGTCAGCATCACCAGACGGTAGCCCGCGCGATGCAGACGCTGAAGCGCGGCCACGCTGTCCTGACGCAGCGGATCGCGGATGGCAAACAGTGCAACCGCTTTGCCGTCAATTGCCAGCAGAACCGGCGTCGCACCCTGCGAAGCCTGAGCTTTCAGTTCATCGTCCAGCGCTGCGGTATCAATGCCATTTTCGTGCAACAACGCCTGATTGCCGAGCAGCACAGCACGATTTTCCACGTCGCCACTCACGCCCAAACCGCGCAGCGTGCGGAAATTATCCACCTGCGGCAGCGTCGCGTTACCGGCTTTCTCGAGAATCGCCCTTGCCAGCGGATGGCTGGAACCTTGTTCAAGTGCCGCCGCCAGACGTAGCGCGTCGGTATCTGCAAGGTTAACTGTCCGCACCGCCACAACCTGCGGTCGGCCTTCCGTTAACGTACCGGTTTTATCAAACACCAATGTATCGATCGTGCTTGCCCGCTGGAGCGCATCGGCATCGCGAACCAGCACGCCAAACTCCGCGGCACGGCCCACGCCGGAAATAATCGACATTGGCGTCGCCAGACCGAGTGCGCAAGGGCAGGCGATAATCAGCACCGTCGTTGCGATCACCAGCGTGTACACAATTTGCGGGGCGGGGCCGAAGAAATACCAGATGGCTGCGCTAAACAGCGCGATACCTACGACGACCGGCACAAAAATAGCGGAGATTTTATCGGCCAGTTGCCCGATTTCCGGCTTACTGCTTTGCGCCTGACGCACCATGCGAATGATGCGCGACAGGGTGGTGTGGCTGCCCACCGCGCTGGCGCGGAACAGCACGCTGCCGTCCTGTACCACGGTTCCGGCATGTACCGCGTCACCCGCGCCTTTTTGTTGCGGGATCGGTTCACCGGTGAGCATGGCTTCATCCAGCCAGGCTTCGCCTTGCGTGATTTCGCCGTCCACCGGGACGCGGTCGCCTGTGGTGAGACGCAGCGTCATTCCCGGCTGCACGTCTGCAAGCGGCAGCGTTTTTTCACCGTCATCCGTCACGACACGTGCGGATGGCGGCGTTAAGTCGAGCAATCGTTCCAGCGCTTTTGATGAGCGCTGACGCGCGCGGGCTTCAAGCATGTGGCCCAGATTGATCAGGCCGATAATCATCGCGCTCGCTTCGTAATAGAGATGACGCGCTTCCATCGGGAACCATTGCGGCCAAACGTTCACGCTCATCGAGTAGAGCCATGCCGCGCCCGTTCCCAGCGCCACCAGCGTATCCATGGTGGCAGTGCGATTCTTCAGGCTTTTCCAGGCGCTGGTATAAAAATGTCCGCCAGCAAAAACCATGACTCCGAGCGTTACCACACCAATCACCAGCCACAGCGTGCGGTTCTCGTCGGTGACCATCATGTTGTCGCCGAGCATGCCCCACACCATCACCGGAATACCCACCAGCAGCGCGACTATCGCCTGCCAGCGAAAGCGTTTCATGGTGGAGAGGGCGGTTTCCTGCTGGCGTTCACGGCGCTCGACTTCATCTTCAATCGCCTCGGCGCCGTAACCCGCTTTTTCAACCGCCTGGACTAATTCTGCTGCGGACGCACTGCCCATAATCAGCGCAGTGCGTTCCGCGAGGTTTACCCGTGCCTGCGACACACCCGGTACGCCCTGCAAGGCTTTTTGTACGCGGGAGACGCAGCTGGCGCAGCTCATGCCATTGATCAACAGCTGCTGGCTGTCATCAATATCGCTGGCTGCCGGAAGCTCAGGGGTGTCCGCTGTCAGCGCTTCCGACGGGATTGATGACTCTGTCAGCGGGTTAGCCTTTGGGTGGCTGAGCTCCGCCCCGTATCCGGCTTGTTTGATGGTGTCGATCAGCGCATCGGCGCTCGCGCTGCCGGTCACTTCTGCGTGCTCAACGGTCACTTCAGCATGGTCAACGTCCGGGCGTTGCTCCAGGCTCTCTTTAACGCGTTTAACGCAGTGACCGCAGGTGAGGCCATCCAGCGTCAGGTTGATTGTGTGAGACATAACAAAACTCCTGTATAGTTATCCGGTCAACGATTGACCAATAAACCCGTCATAATTCGAGTTGCCTGTGCGTTGGCGGCGCTTGCTCACCCCAGTCACTTACTTGAGTAAGCTCTGGGGATTCTCAGTCTTGCCGCCTTTATGTAACTCGAATTATTTAGGCTTTAAAAGGATACTATAAAGGTTAAACCTTCCAGTAAGGTTAAGGTCAAGGGGGAAATGTGAATATCAGTAATGTGGCGAAAAAAACCGGACTGACCAGCAAGGCGATTCGTTTTTATGAAGAGAAAGGGCTGGTGACGCCGCCGTTGCGTAGCGAAAACGGCTACCGCAGCTATACGCAACTGCATCTGGATGAGCTCACGCTATTGCGTCAGGCCCGCCAGGTGGGGTTCAATCTTGAAGAGTGCGGCGAACTCGTTAATCTCTTCAACGATCCCAAACGCCATAGCGCGGATGTGAAAAGTAGAACGCTGGAAAAGGTGGCGGAGATCGAACGCCACATTGTTGAGTTACAGGCAATGCGTGAACAGCTGCTGGCACTGGCGGAATCCTGCCCAGGGGATGACAGCGCCGAGTGTCCGATTATTGATAATCTTTCCGGCTGCTGCCATCGTAAGACGGGCGCTTAACTGGCTTTGACGCGAAGCGTGATCCCTTCAACCGCAATCACTTCTACGCGTGTTCCGGCGATCAGATCCTCATCAGCGATGACCGGCCATGAACTGTCGCCGATGCGCACATGGCCGCGACCATTGATTAGCGTATCGTCCAGCGTGTAGCGTTTACCCACCAGCTGTTGTCCGCGCTGATTGAGCGCGGCGTCGGCGGGCTTTTGGCTGCGCACCTGGCGGTTTTGCCATCGCCACCACAGCCACGCTGCAACCAGCGTCAGCACGGCAAAGAGTGCGCCTTGCCACTCCCAACCGAACGGCAGCAGCCAGACCAGCAGGCCAGTCATCACCGCCGCCACGCCGCTCCACAGCAGATACCCATTGCCGCCAAGCATTTCGGCTGCCAGCAATAGGCCACCCAGGCTGAGCCAAAAGACGTGCGGGTGTGCCGTAATCATCTCAATCATTTTTTGCGCTCGTTTCCGCTGTCTTTGACCAGTTCCGCGATACCAGCGATGGACCCCATCAGGCTACTGGCATCAAGCGGCATCATCACGACTTTGCTGTTATTGGCTGAGCCAATCTGCTGCAACGCATCGGTGTATTTCTGCGCGATAAAGTAATTCACGGCCTGAATGTCTCCTGCCGCGATAGCTTCAGAAACCATTTGCGTGGCGCGGGCTTCGGCCTCGGCAGAACGTTCGCGCGCTTCCGCCTGCAAGAATGCGGACTGACGCTCACCTTCCGCCTTTAAGATCTGGGACTGTTTTTCCCCTTCGGCTTTGAGAATTTCGGCCTGGCGGATACCCTCGGCCTCAAGAATATAAGCACGTTTGGTACGTTCAGCTTTCATCTGCGCGTTCATTGACGAAATCAGCTCTGCAGGTGGGCGTACGTCGCGGATCTCAATACGCGTGACTTTAATGCCCCACGGATTGGTCGCTTCATCAACAATATGCAGCAGGCGCGTATTGATGCTGTCGCGCTGGGAGAGCATTTCGTCCAGCTCCATGGAGCCGAGTACGGTACGAATGTTGGTCATCGTCAGGTTCATGATTGCCGACTCAAGATTGCTGACTTCATAAGCGGCTTTTGGGGCGTCGATCACCTGAATAAAACAGACGGCGTCAATGGTGACGTTGGCGTTGTCTTTAGAAATGATCTCCTGCGAGGGGATATCGAGCACCTGTTCCATCATGTTGATCTTACGCCCGATACGATCCATAAACGGGACCACGAGACTTAAGCCCGGCTGAAGAGTATTGGTATAGCGTCCGAAGCGTTCCACCGTCCACTGATAACCCTGCGGCACGATCTTTACGCCTGCACCGACGATCACCAGTGCGACGAAAATAAGGATAGGGATAACGATCAACATATAAAAACCTCCTGTTTAGCAGTCCGTGTCATAGCAAAAATTGTTCGTTTGTTGAACATTAGTATATCGGCTATTGCAGGGGAATTCGCCCCTAATCCATTAACGTGGCTACAATATTCGGTCGCCGCAGAAATTCATCAAGGGAAGGCGTGGCAGGTTAATCATGTGAGAGAGGCAATGAGAAGCGTGGGGGTGTTGTATCAGGCAAAAACGTTGAGCGAATAGTTTCAGTGCTCAACGGGGAATTTCCCCTCTCCGTGTCGAGAAGAGGGGACTTTATGTTAGTACAGCAGCGCGTACAGCTGACGACGGTATTTAGACGCCAGCGCATCGCCCGTGCCCAACGCCGCCAGAATTTCCTGGAACATTTTACGCGCTTGACCATCGGCGGCAGCCAGATCGGTTTTCAGATGGCTGAACAACAGTTCGAGCGCTTCTTCGTTACGACCCACCTGATGCAGCTGCAACGCCAGTTGACTCGCCAGTGCGGCGTCGTCTGGGTTGTTCGCCACTTGCTGCTGCAGTTGCTGGATTTCCGGCGTGTCGGCAGCCTGTTTCAGCAGGTCAATCTTCGCGAGCAAACCCTGATAGCGCGTGTCTTGATCCTGCAGTGGAATGGTTTTTAACACCGCTTCGGCGTCTTCAGAACGGTTCAGCTCGATCTGCGTTTGTGCCAGCAGCAGACCAATCTGGCTGTCCTGATTCGACAGCTGCCACGCCTCTTTCAGCAGCGGCAGCGCTTCGTCGTGTTTCCCTTCCTGAATCAGTTCCAGCGCCTGTTGGGCTTTCAGCTCTTCTTCACGCGGTAACACTTTATCCAGCAGAGCGCGAACCGCTTCTTCAGGCTGCGGACCCTGGAAGCCATCCACCGGTTGACCGTTCTGGAACAGATAGACGGTAGGAATGGCGCGCAGGCCAAACTGCGAGGCCACCCTTTGCTCGGCGTCACAATCCAGTTTTGCCAGAACGAACTGTCCATTGTACTGGGCTGCAAGGCTTTCCAGAACTGGCGTCAGCTCCAGGCAGTGCTGGCTGCGTTCAGACCAGAAATAGAACAGCACCGGTTTTGTCATGGACAATTCCAGGGTCTGCTGCAGGTTAGCTTCGGTAATGTTGACGATATTCTGTACGGACATACGGCATTCTCTTTTATCGGTTTGATAAATACATGGGGGTGAGGAGCGAGGCTTCAACTCAACCGTGTAAAATTTTATCCATCATGCGGCCTGGCAGCAGCCGTTTTAGCCAGCCGACGGCATGGGTGACCAGCGTCACCGGATAGCGTAATTTGGGACGATCGCTCTCAAAAGCATGGCGCACTTTGGCGACAACTGCCTCTGGACCCAAGGTAAAACGTGCAGCAATACCGGGGTTTTCAACCGGTTTATCCGATTGCGTCTGGTTGACGTTTTCGGTGAAGCGCGTGCGAATGGGGCCTGGTTCAATAAGACTGACTTTGATGCCGCTATGACGCAGTTCCATACGCAGTGCGTCAGACCAGGCTTCCAGCGCATATTTACTCGCGGCGTAGGCGCCGCGACCTGGGGTAGAAATCAGCCCCATCACGGAGGAGGTCATCACGATACGGCCTTCACCGTGCGGCAACATAGCCGGTAACAGCGCCATCGTGAGCTGGTGGATGCCAAAGAAATTGGCTGAAAACTGCCGTTCTAACTGTTCGCGTGAAATGGTTTGCAAGGGGCCATAAACGCCGTAGCCTGCATTATTAAACAGACCGTATAAACGATTTCCGGTTAGGGCGATCACGTCGGCGGCGGCCTGTTCAATACTCTCTGAGGAGTCCAGATCCAGTAAAACGCCCTTAAAGCCTTTGTTGTTCATCCGTTCGACGTCTTCGGGTTTTCGGCAAGCGGCCAACACCCAAAATCCCTGGCGTTTAAGTTCGAGGGCGCTTTCGAGGCCAATTCCGCTGGAACATCCTGTTATTAAGACCGATTTTTGCATAACTTTACCTGTCAGGATCTCCGCTGAATTAAGAGTCATGTTTAACTAGTGGGGCCAGCCGTGTTGCCATCCAGTCGGCGATAAACGGCTGGGCGTCGCGATTGGGGTGTATCCCGTCATCCTGCATCCATTGCGGCTTTAGATAGACCTCTTCCATGAAAAATGGCAGCAGCGGAATATCGAATTCTTTGGCAAGCTTGGGATAGATGGCGCTAAAGGACTCATTATAACGGCGACCGTAGTTAGCGGGCAGTCGAATTTGCATTAATAGCGGTTGCGCGTTGGCGGCCTGAATATCCTGAATGATTTTGCGCAGCGTTTGTTCAGTCTGCTGCGGCTGGAAACCGCGTAACCCGTCGTTACCGCCCAGCTCCACCAGTACCCAGCGCGGTTGATGTTGTTTGAGCAGGGCAGGCAGGCGCGCAAGCCCCTGCTGCGAAGTATCGCCGCTGATGCTGGCATTCAGTACCGGCGTTTTAGTTTGCCATTTATCGTTGAGCAGTGCGGGCCATGCGGCTGTAGCCGCCATTCGATAGCCCGCGCTCAGGCTGTCACCCAGCACCAGTAACGTGTCCGCCGCCGCGGCGCGAAACGTCATCAGAATCAGAAACAGGAAGGGCAAATGCCAGCGGAAAACATTGTTGCAGTTCATCATCTTAAGAAGTCCGTCGGTCAGGGTGAGCACGAGCTATCCATCCTCACCGGAGTTGAACTCGTTGTCAAACGCGCGCAGACCATCGCGTTGATTGGTGAATCCGGTTCCGGTAAATCCACGCTGCTGGCGATCCTGGCCGGTCTGGATGACGGCAGCAGCGGCGAGGTCAATCTTGTTGGACAGCCCTTGCATAACCTTGACGAAGAGGCGCGTGCAGCGCTGCGGGCAAAACATATCGGTTTTGTCTTTCAGTCGTTCATGCTAATTCCCACGCTCAACGCGCTGGAAAACGTAGAGCTGCCTGGCCTGCTACGCGGTGAAAATACCCGCCAGAGCCGTGCCAGTGCCAAAGCGCTGCTGGAGCAGCTCGGGCTGGGTAAGCGTCTCGATCATCTTCCGGCGCAGCTTTCCGGCGGCGAGCAGCAGCGCGTCGCGCTGGCGCGCGCCTTTAATGGTCGTCCTGACGTCCTGTTTGCCGATGAACCTACGGGCAATCTGGACAGGCAGACCGGGGATAAAATTGCCGATCTGCTGTTCTCGCTCAACCGTGAACACGGCACCACGCTGATTCTGGTCACGCACGATCCACAGCTGGCGGCGCGCTGCGATCGCCGTCTGCGTCTGGTTAACGGGCAGTTGCAGGAGGAAGCATGATCGCACGCTGGTTCTGGCGAGAATGGCGTTCGCCCTCGCTGTTGATTGTCTGGCTGGCGCTAAGTCTGGCGGTGGCCTGCGTGCTGGCGCTCGGCAGCGTCAGCGATCGCATGGAAAAGGGGTTGAGTCAGCAAAGCCGTGAATTTATGGCGGGCGACAGAACGCTGAGCAGCTCGCGCGATGTGCCGCAGGCCTGGATTGATGAAGCGCAGAAACGGGGGCTGAAAGTGGGCAAACAGCTGACTTTCCAGACCATGACGTTTGCCGCCGACACGCCGCAACTGGCCAGCGTGAAAGCCGTCGACGATGTCTATCCGATGTACGGCGAGTTGCAGAGCAATCCGCCGGGCCTGAAGCCGACCGTAGGCTCGGTGCTGCTGGCCCCGCGTCTGATGGCGCTGCTGAATCTCAAAACCGGGGACAATATTGACGTGGGTGATGCCACGCTGAAAATCGCAGGCGAAGTGGTTCAGGAACCCGATTCGGGCTTTAACCCGTTCCAGATGGCACCTCGCCTGTTAATGAACACGGCGGACGTGGAAAAAACCGGTGCGGTGCAGCCGGGCAGCCGCGTCACCTGGCGCTACAAGTTTGGCGGTACGCCTGCTCAGCTTGAGTCCTACGAAAAGTGGCTTTTGCCGCAGTTAAAACCAGAGCATCGCTGGATCGGTCTTGAGCAGGACGACGGTGCGCTGGGCAAATCCCTTGAGCGTTCGCAGCAATTTTTACTGCTTTCAGCGCTGCTGACCATGCTGCTGGCGGTGGCCGCCGTTGCGGTGGCGATGGGGCATTATTGCCGCAGCCGCTACGATCTGGTGGCGATCCTCAAAACGCTGGGGGCGGGCAGAGCGCAACTGCGCAAGCTGATCGTCGGACAGTGGCTGATGGTGCTCGCGCTTTCCGCCGTCACGGGCGGGATAATTGGCCTGCTGTTTGAAAAAGTGCTGATGCTGCTGCTTAAACCAGTTCTGCCAGCGGAGCTCCCCCCTGCTAGCCTGTGGCCGTGGCTGTGGTCCATTGGCGCGATGGTGGTGATTTCGTTGCTGGTGGGATTGCGCCCGTATCGTTTGTTGCTGGCCACCCAGCCGCTGCGCGTGTTGCGTCGCGATGCGGTCGCCAGCGTCTGGCCGATGAAGTTCTATCTGCCCATTATTGTTGCTGTTGTGGTGATTTTACTCGCCTGGCTGATGGGCGGCAGCATGCTCCTGTGGGCCGTGCTGGCCGGTGCGGTAGTACTGGCGCTGCTGTGCGGCGTGCTGGGCTGGATGCTGCTCAACGCGCTAAAAGGACTGACGGTCAAATCGCTGCCGGTGCGCCTGGCGATAAACCGTCTGCTGCGCCAGCCGTGGTCCACGCTCAGCCAGCTGTCGGCGTTTTCACTGTCGTTTATGTTGCTGGCGATGCTGCTGGTGCTGCGTGGCGATCTGCTCGATCGCTGGCAGCAACAGCTCCCGCCGGAAAGCCCGAACTACTTCCTGATCAACATCGCGCCGGAACAGGTCACGCCGTTGAAAGGGTTCTTGTCTGAACACCAGATCGTGCCGGAGTCGTTCTATCCGATCGTGCGTGCACGTCTCACGCAAATCAACGGGCAGACGACGGACGGCAGTCAGGATGAGTCGCTTAACCGCGAACTGAACCTGACATGGCAGGACAAACGACCGGATCATAACCCGATCACCGCCGGGAGCTGGCCGCCGAAGTCGGGCGAAGTGTCGATGGAAGAGGGGCTGGCAGGGCGCTTGAAAGTGGGGCTGGGCGATACGGTGACGTTCACCGGCGACACGCAGGACTTTAGCGCCAAAGTGACCAGCCTGCGCAAAGTGGACTGGGAAAGTCTGCGCCCCAATTTCTTCTTTATCTTCCCGTCCGGCGCGCTGGAAGGGCAACCGCAAAGCTGGCTCACCAGCTTCCGCTGGGAAAACGGTAACGGCATGCTGACGCAGCTCAACCGCGAGTTCCCGACGGTCAGCCTGCTGGATATCGGCGCGATCCTGAAACAGGTTGGGCAGGTACTGGAGCAGGTTAGCCGTGCGCTGGAGGTGATGGTGGTGCTGGTGACGGCCTGTGGAGTGCTGTTATTGCTGGCACAGGTGCAGGTGGGAATGCGTCAGCGCCATCAGGAGCTGGTGGTTTATCGCACGCTGGGTGCAGGTAAAAAACTGCTGCGCACCACGCTGTGGTGTGAGTTTGCGCTGCTGGGGTTTGTCTCGGGGCTGGTGGCGGCGATAGGTGCAGAAACGGCGCTGGCGGTGTTGCAAACGCGGGTGTTTGATTTCCCGTGGGAGCCTGACTGGCGTCTGTGGCTGATTCTGCCGGTTTGCGGCGCGCTGTTGCTGTCGTTATGCGGTGGCTGGCTCGGCACGCGTCTGCTCAAAGGCAAAGCGCTGTTCCGTCAGTTTGCCTGATAGTTTCTAAAAGTGATGATTACGCACCGGGATATATACTGGTGCGTAATCCTTTGGTAGCACAAAAAGACAACCTCTTCTTTTTTAGTAGCACGAAACATTAAAAACCCGCCCACACGACCCCTTTAATTCCGGATATTATTCTGCTGCTAAATAATTAGCAGCGTGTCTATCAAGGAATAATAATGACAATAATTAAAACAGCGCTGGCGACAACGATCGGCGCAGCAGTGGCATTGATGTCTTTCGCAGCTCAAGCAGAAATCACCGTTCTGAAGCAAGATCCTCAGGCGGGTAATCCGCTGAGCCGTCTCAACTTCACCGTCGGCGGCAGTATTCGTCCACAGTTCCAAAATATGACCGGCGACGACGGCAAAAATAGCTATAAACGTAATGGTTTTGACGGCGGTACGCGTTTCCGTTTCGCGGCCGATTATTACCTGTTTGATGACATCAGCTGGGTGAGCTATTACGAGCTGGGCGTGAATATTCCTGCGCAGTTCAACTGGGATCATCACTATGCAGAGGGGGCGCGTGATACCTCTCGTCGCATGCTGTATACCGGCCTGAAAAGCGACACTTGGGGTACCCTGACCTTCGGTCAACAGAACAGCGTTTATTATGATGTGGTGGGCGCGAAGACCGATATCTGGGACTACGACATGGTCGGCCAGGCCTCCGGTAACGGCATCAACGGTGACTACGACGGATCTTATCGTTCACGCCAGATGCTGAAATACAAAAAAACCGTTGGCGATGCCGATATCTACGCTTCTTACCTGTTTGAAGACAGCGAATATCTGCCGGGCAACGGCCTGCGTTATAAGCGTAAAGGCGGCGGTTCACTGGGTCTGGATTATCATCTGACCACCGACCTGACCTGGGGCGCAGCGTGGAACTACACCCGTGCGGATATGCGTAACCCGGATAATGGCGACAGCAAAACGTACGACCAGAACATTCTGGGGACGGCGCTGAGCTGGACGCCAGACAACTGGACCTTCTCCATCGGTGGCGGCTGGTATCAGAACTTTATGACCACCAAAAAAGTGTCAGTGAATGATTACTTTGCCGGTGATGCGTGGGGTATTGAGTACTTTGCAGGCTACAAAATCCCGGTGGGTCAGTATGCGCTGAAATCCGTTCAGCCTTACTTCATGGGCGATCGCATTGAATATGTGAATGGTCGCAACTACCAGCGCATCGATAACGGCGTGGGTATCAGCTTCCAGCTGGATTACGGTTTCCGCGTTGATTACGAACACGTATTTACCTCCAGCACCGACAATCTGGGTGATATGAACCTGGTGCGTCTGCGTTACGACTTCTAAGTCGTCTGTCCGGGCGGTGTTTTGCCGCCCGGCATTGCCATTTTTGACCTCAGCTTATTCACCTTTCGCATAACCCATCTCCTGTACATTCAAAGACATATTCAGCAACATCATGAAATAATTTCAAGGACGCGGCCTGTGATCTGTGTCATGTTAATGGGAACTGTGCCGCATCGTACGGCGCACTCACACAACGCCACGCCGCTTTGAAATGGAGATCTCATGGGATTAAGTCACACGCTTCGCGCCGCTGCCGGTGCATTTTTGTTGGTCTGCGGTATGCAGGCCGCTCACGCTAATAGCGATCCACACACTATCGTCTTCGGCGTTGCGCCGGGGCCGTATGGCGACATGGTGAAGCAGGCGATTGCCCCTTCACTGAAAGAGAAAGGCTATAAAGTGGTTGTGCGTGAATTTAGCGATTACGTGCAGCCGAATATGGCGCTGTCCAACGGCAGTATCGACGCCAATCTGTTCCAGCATTCCTTATATTTCAATAAATTCACCGCTGATAAAGGGTTGAAGCTCACTAAACTGCTGACCGTACCCACCGCCGGGATGGGCTTTTATTCACGTCAGGTTAAAAGCCTGGATGAACTGAAAAAGGGCGATATCGTCACCTTGTCTAATGACCCAACCAATCTGGCGCGCGGTCTGCGGTTCCTGCAATCGCTGAACCTTATTACCATCAAAGACAATATTGACCCGACCAAAGCCTCCGAGCGTGATATTGCCAGCAACCCAAAAGGGCTGGTGTTCAAGCCACTGGAAGCCGCACAGCTGCCGCGTACGCTGGATAGCGTGACCGCCGCGTTGGTCAACGGGAACTTTGCGATTGCAGCCGGGTTAGATCTCTCCAGCGCCCTGGCGCAGGAACACCTCGACGAAAATCTGAAAAACATTATTGCCGTGCGCACGGAAGATGCGGACAAACCGTTCGCCAAAGATATCGTGGCGGTGGTGCAGTCTCCGGCATATCGCGCCGTTATCGACGATCCGAAAAATGTTTACACCGCTTTCCAGAAACCAGACTGGATGACGGCAGCAAAACAGTAATCGCGTTTTTGAAAGACAGGGCAGCCGAGTCTGCCCTTTTCGCATTTCTGAGGTAGTCATGATTAAGTTAGATAAGGTGTGCGTTGATTTTTCAACGGGACGCGGACCTTCTACCCGCGCGGTATCAGACGTCAGCCTGACGATTGCGGCGGGCGAGATTTTTGGCATTGTCGGCACCAGCGGGGCGGGCAAGAGCACGCTATTGCGAACGCTGAACGCGCTACAACGCCCAAGTGCTGGCAGTGTGAACGTCAACGGTGTGGAAATTTCATCACTTGATGGCGCAGACCTGCGCAAAGCGCGCCAGCGTATTGGTATGATTTTCCAGCACTTCAACCTGATGCATACCCGCACGGTGGCGCAAAACGTCGCATTCAGCCTTAAAGCTGCTGGCTGGGAGCGCAGTAAAATCGCGCCGCGCGTCACGGAAATTCTGGCATTAGTCGGACTAACCGATAAAGCGGATCGTTACCCGGTACAGCTGAGCGGTGGGCAGAAACAGCGCGTGGGTATTGCTCGCGGTATTGCGAATCATCCTGACGTATTGCTCTGTGATGAACCGACGTCTGCGCTGGATCTGGAAACCTCGGCCACCATTCTGGCGCTACTGAAAAAGATCAACGCGCAGATGGGGATCACGATCGTGCTGATCACCCACGAGATGAACGTGATCAAATCCATCTGCGATCGCGTGGCGGTGATGTCCGGCGGCGTTGTGGTTGAGATGGGCGATGTGTTCGATGTGTTTGCGCATCCGCAACACGCGTTTACCCAGCAGCTGGTGTCGCACACGTTGAATCTGACCTTACCCGAACGGTTGCGCCAGCATCTTCCGGGACAGCTGCTGAAGATTCTGTTTATCGGGGATTCTGCCGAACAGCCCGTATTATCGGAGGTAGCGGTGAAATTTGGTGTCGCGGTGAATATTCTGCACGGCAAGATTGAGTACATCGGCGAACGCGCGTTGGGGATTCTGGTGGTGCAACTCACCGCACAGGACAATCCGTCTGCCGTGGCGCTGGCTGTGGAACATATCCGTCAACGTACCGCACAGGTGGAGGTGATTCGTGGATGATTTAGTGGCCGATTTGGGGCTGGCGTTTAACGAAACCTTCCAGATGTTGAGTATCTCAACGGTGCTGGCGATTATCGGCGGTCTGCCGCTGGGCTTTTTGATTTTTGTCACCGACCGAAATCTGTTCTGGCAAAACCGCGTTGTTTATCTGGTCAGCTCCGTGCTGGTCAATATTATCCGCTCGGTGCCGTTTGTCATTCTGCTGGTGCTGCTGTTGCCGCTCACGCAACTGCTGCTGGGTAATACTATTGGTCCGATTGCGGCCTCTGTTCCGCTTTCCGTAGCGGCGATTGCCTTTTATGCCCGTCTGGTGGACGGCGCACTGCGTGAGGTGGATAAAGGCATTATCGAAGCGGCGGAAGCCTTTGGTGCCAGTCCAATGCGCATCATCTGCACGGTATTATTGCCAGAAGCGAGCGCCGGATTGCTGCGCGGTTTGACCATCACCCTGGTGAGCCTGATCGGCTACTCGGCAATGGCGGGGATTGTCGGCGGCGGTGGCGTAGGGGATTTGGCGATCCGCTACGGGTATTACCGCTACGAAACCCAGGTCATGGTGGTAACGGTGATTGCGCTGATTATTGTGGTGCAGATCGTTCAGGTGCTGGGTGACTGGCTGGCGAAACGTGCCGATAAACGGGATCGGCGCTAGCTCTTCAGGCCGCCAGCCAGGCGGCCACGTCGTTAAACGTCCCGCGATAGACAATCTTGTCGGCTTTTTTCTCAAGCTGATAACGGTACATCGGGTCGTAATAGTCATTGAGCAGCGGCGCAAGCCAGGCATAGTGCGCCTCGGTACTGCCGGTCCGCCGCTGCTCGATGAGTGCGGAATCCAGCCATGCGGTCAGCTCGGCAAAACGCTGCAATCCCAGACGGCGGCGGATGGCGAAAAGACCGTGATGAAGATACTCGCCGTATTCCTGCCAGCCCGCGTCTTCGCCAAAAGCCGCAGCAAAGTCGTGCCACATGCGCTCGAAATACTCCTCGCGCAGACGCTCAAGACGCACCTCGAACGGATCTTCCACCACCGCAATCATTGACTGTGCCATACGTTCACGCAGGCATTCCGGCAAATGGTTGGAGCCGATCATCCTGCCTTCGTCTTCAAGTACCCAGCGGGCCGCATCTTTCTTTAGCAGATCAACCGCGAGATGATTTTCGAACGTGGCTTGTGATAACTGTGGCTGCAGCGTGCGACCGAATGACGAACCGCGATGATGCGCCAGCCCTTCGAGATCAATCCCATCGGGATGGTGCTTAACCAGCAACGTTTTTCCGCTCCCCGTACAGCCGCCAATCAGTACCATTGGCTTTTGCACCTGCTCGTCGGTTGCCTGAATCGCCGCCTGGCGCAGCGCTTTGTAGCCGCCCGCGATCAACGGATAATCAATCCCGGTCTCTTTCACCCACGCCTGCGCGATGTGTGAGCGTTGGCCGCCGCGCGCGCAGCAAAAATAGCCGTGCGGATTCGCCAGACAGATTTCGCGCCAGGCATGAATGCGCTGTTCGCGGGTTTCACCGTTCACCAGACGGTGGCCGAGCGCGAGCGCGGCTTCCGGTCCATGCCGTTTATAACAGGTGCCAACGGCGGCGCGTTCGGTGTCGTTCATCAGCGGGAGATTGAGTGCCGCGGGCATCGCGCCCTGCGTAAATTCGACGGGCGCGCGCACGTCAATTAAAGGTGTATCGTTCGCGAGGATCGCGCGATAGTCCGTCCCATCGTACATGATGAATTCCTGAGGAAAGCAAAATAGCAATGGGCGGGGATTGTACGCCGGGGAAGGGGAAGGTCAACTTACCCGTCATTATCCGCGTTTGATATGCGTTGGCGGCGCTCGCTCACCCAGTCACGTACTTGTGCACGTTCCTGGGATTCACTTTCTTGCCGCCTTTCTGAAATGCGAATTAATAAGGGTAAGCGAATTAGTTAAGCTTAGTCTGCGCCCAGGCAATACCGCTGGCGTATTCCGGCGGCAGCAGGGGAACGATGGCTTCGAGCGTTGCGCTCAGACGATCCGTATCATCATCGTTGAGGTTCAGGTGACCGACTTTACGCCCTTCACGCACCTCTTTGTCGTACCAGTGCAGATGAACCAGCGGCAGCTTCAGCCAGTCGTAGTTCAGCGCGGTGCCAATCAGATTGATCATCACCGATGGGCTGTTCACCACCGGCTGCGGCAGTGGCAGATCGGTAATCGCCCGCAGATGCAATTCGAACTGGCTGATGGACGCGCCGTTTTGCGTCCAGTGTCCGCTGTTGTGCACGCGTGGAGCAAGCTCATTAATCAGCAAACCCGCAGGCGTAATAAAGCACTCCATCGCCATGACGCCCACGTAACCCAGCTCTTGCATGATGGCAGACAGCATGGTTTCCGCCTGCGCCTGCTGCCCGGCATCGGCGTGCGGGAAGACGACGCTGGTACGCAGAATACCGTCCTGATGCAGGTTATGCGTCAGCGGGTAAAAGACCGTGCTGCCGTCATGCGCACGCGCGCCAACCAGCGAGACTTCACCGCTAAAATTGATGCCCTGCTCAACGATACATTCGCCGTAGCAATCCGTCGGCAGGTCTGCGGTTTCGTGCTGGCGTAAACGCCACTGACCGCGTCCGTCGTAGCCACCCGTGCGACGCTTCACGATAGCCAGATCGCCCAGCTTATCGAAAACGGCAGGCCATTCGCTTTCACTCGCGAGCAATTGCCACGGCGCGGTGGCAAGATTCAGCTTATCAAACAGCTGCTTTTGCGTCAGACGGTCAGCAATGATGGGGAATACATCGCGGTTAACAAAGGCGTTGTGACGCGCCAGTTCACGCGTTAATGCGGTTTCGGGCCAGCGCTCTATTTCAGCGGTGATAACGCTTTGCTGAAATGGCACGGCTTCAGGCTCTGCATCCAGCCCAACGGGCCAGACGGCGATACCCAATGGTTCACCCGCCTGACGCAGCATTCGACCTAACTGCCCGTTACCGAGAACGCAAACTTGTTTCATGCTGCACCTCGCGGGTCCGGGTTTTCCAGCACCTCGTCGGTCTGCGAACGACGCCATTCGACCAGACGCTGATGCAAGGTTTTGTCGTGGGTCGCCAGAATTTGTGCCGCCAGCAGGGCTGCATTCGCCGCGCCCGCTTTACCAATCGCCAGCGTGCCGACTGGAATGCCACGCGGCATCTGGACGATGGAGTAAAGGCTGTCGACGCCGCTTAGCGCTGCGCTTTGCACTGGCACACCGAGCACCGGGACCAGCGTTTTAGCGGCAATCATGCCTGGCAGATGTGCTGCACCGCCCGCACCAGCAATAATCACCTGATAGCCGTTCTCTTCTGCGCCTTCGGCGAAGCTGAACAGTTTATCGGGGGTGCGGTGCGCGGAGACCACTTCAACGTGGTGCGGAACGTTCAGGATTTCGAAGATTTCGGCGGCAAACTGCATGGTAGCCCAGTCGCTTTTGGACCCCATCACGATGGCGACACGCGCCGGATTATTGCGGGAAGACATGCGTCTTAAAACTCCTGTGGTGCGGAACACACTGCTTTGAGGGCACAGAGAATAGCATGATATACAGGCAAGGAAAACGGTTGCGTCGCCAGAATACCGGCAAAAAAAGGCGTTAATTAAAACGGAAACGAGATGAGTTCAACGCCTTCTGGCGTGACTTTTACCATTGAACCTTCGCTGTGCCAGGCACCCAATACAACACGATGCGCGGGTTCGCCGTTGGCAGTGAGTTGATGGACGTCCGGGCGATGGGTGTGACCGTGAATTAACCACTGCACGCGATGTTTTTCCATTACTTCAACGACCGCTTGCGGGTTGACGTCCATGATAGTCATGGATTTGCTGCTGTTCGCTGATTTACTGCCCGCGCGCATTTTGGCGGCGATACGGCTGCGGATAAACAGAGGCAGGGCCAGAAACAGGGTTTGAATCCAGGGGGTGTGGACTTTAGCGCGAAACGCCAGATAGCCCGTGTCGTCGGTGCATAGCGTGTCGCCGTGCATAATCAGGACGTTGCGGCCATATAATTCGAGCACTTTTTCTTCGGGCAACAATGTCATGCCGCTTTCGCGAGCGAAGCGTTTGCCGATCAGAAAATCGCGATTGCCGTGTATGAAATAGCAGGGGACGCCAGAATCGACCAGCGCTTTGATCGCCGCCGCCATTTCACGGTGGAGGGGATTCGGGTCGTCGTCGCCAATCCAGGCCTCAAACAAATCGCCCAGAATGTACAGGGCGTGTGCAGTACGCGCTTCACCCTGTAGAAAATGCAGAAAACCGGCGGTGATCGCCGGTTCTTCTGTTTGCAGATGCAGATCCGCAATAAAGAGTGTCGCCACCAATTACTCGCTGACGGTCACGCTTGTGATGATAACGTCTTCTTTTGGAACGTCCTGATGCATACCGCTGCGGCCAGTTGAAACGCCTTTGATCTTCTCAACAACGTCCATACCTTCAACCACTTCTGCAAACACGCAATAACCCCAACCCTGCAGATTCTCGCCGGAGAAGTTCAGGAAGTCGTTGTCTGCTACGTTGATGAAGAACTGTGCAGTTGCAGAGTGCGGAGCCTGAGTACGGGCCATAGCCAGCGTACCACGGGTGTTTTTCAGACCGTTATTCGCTTCGTTTTTGATCGCTTCTTTGGTGTCTTTCTGGATCATGCCAGGTTCGAAACCGCCGCCCTGGATCATAAAACCGTTGATCACACGGTGGAAAATCGTGTTGTTGTAGAAGCCTTCGCGACAGTAGTCCAGGAAGTTTTTAACTGTTTCAGGCGCTTTATCATCAAATGTTTTGACGACGATATCGCCATGATTAGTGTGGAAAGTAACCATTTTTTCATCCTGTTCCGTTATAGTGGTGCTTCGACCCACATAAGGGTCACATATAGGGGTTTGTTATAGCATAACCGCAGGATGCGATCACCTTGCATTGCGTGCTGATCCTATCCCGAATTATAGGTATTATACGGTCTTTACGATCCACACACGTTTACATGGAATCTTTGATGTTAAAAATCTTTAATACTCTGACGCGCCAAAAAGAGGAATTCAAACCTATTCATGCCGGGGAAGTCGGCATGTACGTGTGTGGTATTACCGTCTACGATCTCTGTCACATTGGTCATGGCCGTACCTTCGTCTCATTTGACGTGGTCTCTCGCTACCTGCGTTTCTTAGGTTACACCCTGAAGTACGTCCGTAATATCACCGATATTGATGATAAAATTATTAAACGTGCGAATGAGAATGGTGAAAGCTTTGTCGCGCTGGTGGATCGCATGATCGCCGAAATGCACAAAGATTTTGATGCATTAAATATTCTGCGTCCGGACAGCGAACCACGTGCGACTCACCATATTCATGAAATTATCGAGATCACCGAAAAGCTCATTGAGCGCGGTCATGCGTATGTGGCCAGCAACGGCGACGTGATGTTCTCCGTTCCCACCGATCCGAGCTACGGTCAGCTTTCTCGTCAGGATCTTGAGCAACTGCAGGCCGGCGCGCGCGTCGATGTCGTCGACGTCAAACGCAACCCGATGGACTTTGTGCTGTGGAAGATGTCTAAAGAAGGTGAGCCGAGCTGGCCGTCGCCGTGGGGCGAAGGGCGTCCAGGCTGGCACATTGAGTGCTCAGCAATGAACTGCAAACAGTTAGGTAACCATTTCGATATCCACGGTGGCGGTTCTGACCTGATGTTCCCACATCATGAAAACGAAATTGCTCAGTCTACTTGCGCACACGGCGGCGAGTACGTTAATTACTGGATGCACTCAGGTATGGTGATGGTCGATCGCGAGAAGATGTCCAAATCGCTGGATAACTTCTTCACCGTGCGTGACGTGCTGAAATATTACGATGCCGAAACCGTGCGTTATTTCTTGATGTCCGGCCACTATCGTAGTCAGTTGAACTACAGCGAAGAGAACCTGAAACAGGCTCGCTCTGCGCTGGAACGCCTGTATATTGCGGTGCGTGGTACTGACAAATCCGTCGCGCCTGCGGGCGGTGACGCTTTCGAAGCACGTTTCATTGAAGTCATGAACGATGATTTCAACACGCCTGAAGCCTACTCTGTGCTGTTTGACATGGCGCGTGAGATTAACCGTCTGAAGGTTGAAGATGTGACGGCGGCGAATGCGTTGGCTTCCCATCTGCGTAAGCTTGCAGCGGTGCTGGGGCTGTTGGAACAAGATCCAGAAACCTTCTTGCAAAGCGGTGCGCAGAATGACGGCGACGAAGTGGCCGAAATCGAAGCGTTAATCACTGCACGTCTTGAAGCGCGTCAGGCGAAAGACTGGGCGGCAGCAGATGCCGCACGTAATCGTCTCACGGAAATGGGGATCGTTCTGGAAGATGGGCCGCAGGGTACTATCTGGCGTCGTAAATAATTTTGTTCTGCCCGGCGGCGCAATGCTTGCCGGGCAATTTCCCTTCAACATGACTCTGCCTAAACCGCCCGTTCACCGCGTCTCCTGCTCCGTAAAGTAACGTTCCTATTTTTGACTAAAAAAACGCGTAATATTGATCAGGAAAATATTAATTTTAATGATGAATTGTTGACGGTTTTTATAAGATTTATTTTAAGGGATTAATGGGATTGTATGATTTTGGATAGGGGCTTGAGTTATATAGGACATTATTGTTAGTGTCCTTTTTTGGACAACAAACAAGGTTTAGTTGATAATGTCGGGGATTGTTTACGCAATCTTATTCATCCTATAATGCAGCGCTTTCCATTCCAGAAAATGTTAGGCGTGCAGTTTTGTTATGTGATCCAGAATGGATTTTATGAGGGTAATATTGTGACTTTGTTTGACAAACTCAATAACTGTGCGGGAAAGCCTTTTTTAGCGTTAGTTGCGATTTCAACGATTTTGGTGGTAACGGGTTGTCAGAGTAAACCGACAAGTAAAGTGACCCCTGCCAGTAAATCCGCTCAGGCGGTCTCAAGCTCCGTACCCGCGCAGGGTGGCTCAACTAACACGACGATCAAGCCAGCGGAAGCGCCTGTTGAAATGGCGTCTGAAAGCGCTGTGACTAACTGCCAGCGCGAGCTAACCGCCTTATCAAAAATCAACGGCCGTTTGTACGTTCAAAAAAAGGCAGCTTTTGATGATTTATTAGCAAGTGCATCAGTGTACGCCTCTGTTCGCGGGGATATTGCTTCGCAAACCAAAGATACGATGGATGCGCTTTTTAAATACCGAACCCAAAAACTGTGTAGCGATATACAGCAAACAGTGCAACAAGCACTTATAAGTCGTGGAGAAAATTTTAAATGAGTGCGTTCAGCATGAAGCCTCTTTTTTTTTTGTATTACCCGCTTTAATCATTAGCACCGTCACTTCACCCACTCAGGCGAGTGATAATGGAGAGACAATAAAATCGCTGGATTCAATAACGGCTCAATCCAGCGACATTCCCGCTATATTATTTGCAGCGCCCGCTACACCTCCGGAATCTTCCCCGATTCCGGAGGAACAGCATCATAAAGCGCCGGCAAAAAAGATCGCTCGTCTTCGGTTACAAACTCCACAATCACAACAGAACACGGCTAATGCTGAACTTTCTGCGCTGAAAGCTGAGCAAGAAAAAGCGATGGCTGAGCTGAAAGCAAAATACAGCGCCGAGCAAGAGCGCAGTGAGAAAGCAATCGCGGATGCCCGGAACGCGCTGGCAGACAGCGAAAAACAGCGCAGCGCTTTGCAGGCACAATACCAGGATGCGACCCAGCAACTTGACGATGCCACGAAGAAAATGGCGTCGCTTATGAATGCCGGTGCTGATAAAGAGGGCGCGGTCGCACAGCTGAACAAATCGCTGACGGAAAGCCAGAGCCGTGCCAAAGAGATGCTTAAGCAGATCAGCGATCTCAAGCAAGAGCAGGACAAGCAGACCAAAGCCCTGGCGGCGACGCAGAAATCCCTTTCCGACAGCGAAAAACAGCGCGCGGAACAACAGAATACCTCCCAGAAAACAGCCCAGCAGCTAAGCGATAAGACCCGTGAACTTGCGGCGCTCGGCACGAGTCTTTCCGCCAGCGAAGCGAAACTTGCGCAGCTGCAAAAGTCGCTAGATGGCAATCAAAATGAATCCTCCGCGCAGAATAAAAAAATGGCCGCGTTAACGGCGGAGATGGGCGTAAAAGAGAAAGCCATTGCGGACGCCCGTGACGCGCTGGCAGACAGCGAAAAACAGCGCAGCGCCTTGCAGGCACAATACCAGGATGCCACTCAGCAACTTGACGATGCCACGAAGAAAATGGCGTCGCTCATGAACGCCGGTGCAGATAAAGAGGGCACGGTTGCGCAGCTGAACAAATCGCTGACGGAAAGCCAGGGCCGTGCCAAAGAGATGCTTAAGCAGATCAGCGATCTCAAGCAAGAGCAGGACAAGCAGACCAAAGCCCTGGCGGCGACACAGAAATCCCTTTCCGACAGCGAAAAACAGCGCGCGGAACAACAGAATACCTCCCAGAAAACGACCCAGCAGCTAAGCGATAAGACCCGCGAGCTTGCGGCGCTCGGTACGAATCTTTCAGCCAGTGAAGCGAAACTTGCGCAGCTGCAAAAGTCGCTTGATGGCAATCAAAATGAAGCCTCCGCGCAGAATAAAAAAATGGCCGCGTTAACGGCAGAGATGGGCGTAAAAGAGAAAGCAATTGCCGATGCGCGTGACGCGCTGGCAGACAGCGAAAAACAGCGCACCGCCTTGCAGGCAAAATACCAGGATGCGACCCGGCAACTTGACGATGCCACGAAGAAAATGGCGTCGCTTATGAATGCCGGTGCTGATAAAGAGGGCGCGGTCGCGCAGCTGAACAAATCGCTGACGGAAAGCCAGAGTCGCGCCAAAGAGATGCTTAAACAGATAAGCGATCTCAAGCAAGAGCAGGACAAGCAGACCAAAGCCCTGGCGGCGACACAGAAATCTCTTTCCGACAGCGAGAAGCAGCGCGCGGAATTACAGAATACCTCCCAGAAAACGACCCAGCAGCTAAGCGATAAGACCCGCGAGCTTGCGGCGCTCGGTGCGAATCTTTCAGCCAGTGAAGCGAAACTTGCTCAGTTGCAAAAGTCGCTTGATGGCAATCAAAAGCGCGCTTTAGATCAGGATGAGAAAGTGGCCTCGTTAGCCGCCGAAAACAGTCTGAAAGAAAAAGCGATTGCGGATGCCCAGAAAGCGCTGACGGACAATGAGAATCAGCGAAATGAGCTGAAGAAGAAATGGGATGATGCCAGTTCCAAATTGGACGATCAGGATAAACAGCTGGCGTCTCTGCGCAGCGAGCTCAAAGCCGCATCTACAGGAGCCCCAACACCGCAGACAAAAGAAGATGTGCGGGCCTATTCATTGGGGGCGTTCTGGGGACAAGAAGTGCTGAGTTCCCTGAATAAAATGGAAGCGGAAGGCCTCACTCTCTCGCGTCAGCATGTGGCGAATGGGGTCGCCGATTTCTTGCAGGGCAAGTTCAAAATACCAAAAGAAAAAATGGTCGCTTCGCTCAAAGAGATGGATACCGAAGTTTCCACGCATCCTACGGAAGCCAAAAAAGAGGTGTCCGGAGATAAAGGCCAGAATTATATGACTACCTTCAGCAAGCAGCCCGGCGCTAAGAAAGCCGAAATGGGCTATTACTACCGTGTAATGGAGAAGGGTAAGGGCAAAATTAATAAAACAGATACCGTTGCGATTGTGGTGAAGGAAAGTCTCGCAGGCGGCAAAGTCGTAAAAGACATGAGCAAAATGGGTAAAGCCTTGGTTCTGCCGCTGGATAAATTCCCGCCGCTATTCCAGTCCGCCATTATGAAAATGAATAAACTGGGTCGGCTCCAGATGGTTGTGCCACCAGAGCTTGCATACGGTGAGGAGGGGAGTGCGCCTGATATCCCACCAAATGCGACGATGGTTTATGAAATTCAGGTTGTGAATGTGAATCCGGATTTAAAAACACATTAAAAAAAGAAGAAGATGCGCCCTCAGTATGGGCGCATTTTTTTAGGCTGATTCCCGCGCGATCAGTTGCCCCGACAGCGTTATTCGCTGCGTTTGAAGTTCCGGCTCTTTCAGCTTCCGAATCATGAGCCCTGCCGCCTGGCGGCCCGTCTCTTCACTGGCGGAAGAAACATAGGTGAATGACGGCGAGGTGAGATTCACATGTAACATATCTTCAAACCCTACCAGAGCAACCTGCTGCGTCAGGAACACATCCTTTCCGACGGTGCGCCCTACCTGATGAATGCCTGAAATCGAACCTATCATCGCATCGGGTGAATGACACAGTAGTGCTGTAATGGTGTTGTTCTTATCCAGCAACTGACGGGTAATAAAACCGGCCGCCTGCGTATCATCGCTACACACAGGTGCGGATTCCTCTCGATTCACCAGGCCGTACTGCGTCATCGCACTGCGAAACCCTAAAAGACGTTGCTCACGAATGAGACATCCCTCACGACCGCCGATATAGGCGATATTACGGTGACCACGTTCAATCAGATAACGCGTGGCCAGATTCGCTGCCTGACGATTGTCACGCATCACCAGATTGCAGGGCTCATTCAGTAAAGACTGTGAGACCACTACCAAGGGAAGCAGGCATTCACGGATCTGTTTCGGTAGAGTGGGCGTTCGCGTGTCGGAGGAGAGATAAATGACGCCAGCAACGCCCTGTTGTTTAAACGAAAGCAGACAGCGCTCAAGATGTTCATGATCGTTCAGCGGCTGTCCGAGGAAAACCATAAAGCCTTGCTTTTCCAGTTCCTGGACGATGCTCGCCATCACTTTGATGGAAAAGCTGTCGCTGAAATCGCGGAGAATCAGGCCGATAAGATTGGAGGTGTTGGCGCGAAGGTTGGCAGCGGCGACGTTATGAACATAGCCAAGCGTGGTGATGGCAGCGTGGACCTTCTCAATCGTTGCCTCTGAGATTTTCCCCTTCTGACGTAAAACCAGTGAGACGGTTGAAACCGAAACACCCGCCAGTTTTGCAACATCAATTATGCTGACTTTCTTCAAACCCGCTCCCTGAAATTTCTCGATTATCAGCCTGATATGACAACGTCCCCCAGAGTACAGGAGACGTGTCAGCCAGACATCTTATTATTTACCGATCATCGTGGACATGGTCTGGGCAATAAATTGTGCTCTGGCACCAAAAATCACCTGGATACCGTTGTCACCCACAAACACCACGCCGCGTGCCCCTAAGCCGTTAAGGCCATCCTTATCCACCGCATCGCTTTTCGCTACTTCCAGGCGCAGACGCGTGATACAGGATCCGACAGAGTTAATATTCTGCGCGCCACCCAGCAGGCCGATAATATCAGTCGCAATTTCGCTATCGGTTTTATCGTCTGTTGTCGCGGTTGCTTCCGTACGGCCCGGCGTTTTGACATCAAAACGGCGGATGACGAAGCGGAAGGTGAAGTAGTAAATCAGCGCCATCGGAACACCGATAATAATCGCGCTCAGGAAGTTTGTCTGATAACCGTTAAACGACGGGAGAATGCCAAACGACAGGTAGTCGATAAAGCCCGCAGAGAACGATTTGGCAATGTGCGCATGCAACAGATACATGGTCATGTACGCCAGGCCCGCCATGATGGCGTTAAAGACGTAAAGGATTGGCGCCACGAAGATAAAGGTGAACTCTACCGGCTCGGTGATCCCTGTCAGGAAACAGGTTAGCGCGGCGGAGAACAGAATACCGGCAGCGATTTTTTTGTTTTTGGTATGCGCTTCGTGATACATCGCCAGACAGGCCGCAGGCAGCGCGAACAGCATCAGCGGGAATTCACCCTGCATGAATTTACCGGCATCCTGATAGGTATCGCTACTAAAGGATTTAACGCCTTCTTCCAGCATTTTGAACCAGATTGTCTGATCGCCATGGATAACCTGGCCTGCCTGCGTGGTGTAATCCCCAAATGAATACCAGAATGAGGGATACCAGATGTGATGGAGGCCCAGCGGAATTAATGCGCGTTCTACCAGACCAAAAATAAAGGTCGATGCCGCCTGATTATCGCCGTTAACAATGACTGACAGCGCGTCAATACCAGACTGAATATGCTGCCAGACGTACGGCAGCAGCAGACCCAGAATAAATGACAGGAAGGCCGTCGCAATCGCGACAAAACGCTTACCGGAGAAGAAGCCCAGGAATTCTGGCAACTGCAACGTGTGGAAGCGGTTATAACACCACGCGGCAAGAATACCGCAAATAAGGCCGCCAAAAACGCCCATTTGCAGCGTCGGAATGCCGACCACCATGGCGTATTTTCCGCCTGATGAGGCCATCTCTGGCGTGATGCTCAGAACCGTACCAATGGTGATGTTGGTAACAAACACCGACACCGCGGCGGACAGTGCAGCAATCCCGGACTCCGATGCCAGACCCACAGCGGAACCGATCGCAAAGAGCATCGGCAAGTTATCAAAAATGACGCCGCCTGCGTTCATCATCAGCGGCATATGGAATTTATCACCGAAGGCCAGTAACAAACCCGCGGCAGGAAGAAGTGAAATTGGCAGCATTAACGCGCGACCAATCATCGATAATTTTGACAACGATTTAACAAACCCTGATATCAGACTCATGCTGATTTCCCCCGAGAAGCGCTTTTATTGGCGCTGTTATTGTAAGTAGAACGTTTTAGTAGAACGTTCTACTTATCGTGAGAGAAGCGTGAATTTTGCGCAACTTAATTTTCACATTTCAACAAACGAAATAGTGATTATTTGAAGTCGATCGATAATTAGCCGTGATGGATTCAGGGGGATCTGGCGTTATTTGAAGAGAATCCCTCTCCAGGCAGGAGAGGGTTGTTCGGGGGATTACGCTGTAACGGTGATGCTCTGGCTGGCGAAACTCACTGTTTGACCCGCGATAATTTTGCAGCGTTTACGGGTTTCCACTTTGCCATCGACTTTGACCAGCCCGTCAGCGATGAAAATTTTTGCCTGCGCGCCGCTTTCGCTCCAGCCTTCCAGCTTGAGGAGATCGCACAGTTCTACGTGTGGGTGTTTACCTAATGAAAATGTGGTCATCTTACGCTTCCTCTACATCGTGGTACTCTTCGCATGCCTGCAAAGTATTTTGAATCAGGGTCGCTACGGTCATAGGACCGACACCGCCCGGAACGGGGGTAATGTAAGACGCGCGCGCGGCGGCGTCTTCATACACGACATCGCCAACGACTTTGCCGTTTTCCAGGCGATTAATCCCCACGTCCACAACGATCGCGCCTTCTTTAATCCATTCGCCAGGAATAAAGCCCGGTTTACCGACCGCAACAATCAGCAGGTCAGCATTTTCGACGTGCTGGCGCAGGTTTTTGGTAAACCGATGGGTGACCGTCGTCGTACAGCCTGCCAGCAGCAGCTCCATACTCATCGGACGGCCAACGATGTTGGACGCGCCAATCACCACGGCGTTCAGCCCGTAAGTGTCGATGTTATAGCGCTCCAGCAACGTCACGATGCCGCGCGGGGTGCACGGACGCAGACGCGGGGCACGCTGACACAGGCGGCCAACGTTATACGGATGGAAACCGTCCACGTCTTTATCCGGTGCGATGCGTTCCAGCACTTTCACATTATCGATGCCTGCAGGGAGCGGCAACTGCACCAGAATGCCGTCGATAACCTCATCGGCATTCAGCGTATCAATCAGCTCAAGCAGTTCTGCCTCGGTGGTCGTTTCCGGCAAATCATAAGAGCGAGAGACAAAACCGACCTCTTCACATGCTTTGCGTTTGCTGCCGACATAAATTTGTGATGCCGGGTTGCTACCCACCAGCACGACAGCCAACCCAGGAGCGCGTTTTCCGGCCGCTGTACGCGCCTTCACTTTTACCGCGACCTCAGAGCGTACCTGCTGCGCAATCGTTTTACCGTCAATAATCTTTGCTGCCATCAGAGAGAAGATTCCGTCTGTAACGTTTAAAGGGGGGGATTGCCTATATTTTGTCAGAAGCGGGCGCTGCTGTCAGTCACCCATTGCGAGATTTCCGCAATCAGCCTCGGGGCGCAGCATTACCCCTGCGCTTTGATGGGTCTTTTCCTAAGGCAAATTAGGATGTGACCTGGCTCAATCGCAGTGTTTTGACCTGTTTTACTTTTCACCCATACGCTACTTTGTCTCTTCCAAAATACACTTTCAATTACGCAATTGAATGTCTTTTTTATTCCCGATTTACGCGGGAAGGGCTTTTTACATTTCAAAGGAATAGATATGAAATTCAGCAATATTGCTTCTTCCGTTATTGCTTCGCTGGTATTCGTTGCGGGTGCGGTGCATGCAGAAGATCCTGTGCCGCCGGTTTCCGTTAATGGCGGTACCGTGCATTTTAAAGGTGAATTAGTTAACGCCGCGTGCGCAGTGAATACTGAATCCGCCGATCAGATTGTTAATTTGGGCCAGTACCGTACGGCTAAATTTACGAAAGTGGGCGACACCACCTCTAATATTCCTTTCAACATTGAACTGAATGATTGCGATCCAGACGTGGCGAAAACGGCATCTGTGGCCTTCACGGGGCAAATCGATCCGACAGATAAAACGCTGCTGGCCATCACTTCAGGCAGCAATGACAACACCGCACAAGGCGTGGGCATTGAAATCCTCGATAGCCAATCCAGCACACTGACCCCTGATGGCGCAACGTTCTCTGCAGCGAAAGCGCTGATCGAAGGCACCAACACCCTGAACTTTACCGCCCGCTATAAATCTACTGCGGCAACGACCGCACCAGGCCAGGCAAACGCCGATGCCACCTTCGTGATGAAATACGAATAACCCTGCTTTCAGGGACGATCTGGCCTCAGGGAAGAGGCCTGTTCTTCGATTTGAGGGTCGGGTATGACCAGATTAAGGCTCCTTTTACTGCTGCTTTTGTCTGCGGTGACGCCTGTGATGGCGCATACCGTGGTGGTGGATGGCGGAAAAGTGCATATGAAAGGCGAGCTGGTGAACGGGGGTTGCGCCGTCGCGCCCGATAGCCAAAACCTGCGTATCGAAATGGGGCAATACCGCACCAACTCATTTGCCGGTGTGGGCAGTTTTTCGACGGTCAATGTGCCCTTTATCCTGCGGTTGGTGGAGTGCAGCGTCGACGTCTCGCGCACGGTAGGCGTCATGTTTGAGGGCGTCACGCCCGCTGAGGATCCGCAAGTCTTTCTGGCGACCTCTCAACCCGGCGAAAGCCGCGTCAGTAGCGGTGTGGGGCTGGCATTATTTGATTCGCAACAGCGGCAGATTATCCCCAATGCGGCGGCTAGTAACTGGCGGCCAATAGATTCTTCTGAGCTGGACTTACATTTCAGCGCACGCTATCGGGTTATTTCTGAACATCTTGTGCCAGGCAATATCCAGTCGGATGTCTGGTTCGCGTTGATTTATCCCTAACGGCATACACCTGCGAACATAATATTAAAGGTATTGTTGTGATGAACTCCCTGAATAAACCCGGATTCATTTTATCGATTATTTTGATGATGGTTTCTCTGTCCGTAGAGGCTTCTGGTGGGATCGCGTTGGGTGCAACGCGCGTGATATATCCGGCGGATGCCAGACAAACGTCACTGGCGATTACGAACAGCAATAAGCAAGAACGGTATTTAATTAACGCGTGGATAGAAAACGATCGCGGGCAAAAAGAAAAAACCTTTGCCGTCACGCCGCCGCTGTTTGTGAGTGAGCCTGACAGCGAAAACACGCTGCGCATTATTTACGCGGGCCCACCGCTGGCAACCGATCGCGAATCCCTGTTTTTCATGAACGTAAAAGCCATTCCTTCGGTGAATAAAGCGAATCTGGAGGGAAAAAACGTTCTGCAACTGGCGATCCTGTCGCGGATAAAGCTTTTCGTGCGCCCCAAAAATCTGGCGATGCAGCCGGAAGAGGCCCTTTCGCAGCTGAAGTTTGAGCGTGCTGGAAACCACCTCAAAGTCAGCAACCCCTCGCCGTATTACATCACGCTGGTCAATCTTCAACTGGGCGGACAGAAGCTTGAAAATCTGATGATCGCTCCGAAAAACGCTGCACAGCAGGTTCTTCCTGCAGGCGTCAGCGGCACGCTTTCCTGGCAGAGCGTGAATGATTACGGTGCCATCACGCCGGCGCGTCGCGTCGCACTGTGAGCAGAGTCAGGGCGATGAACATTCCACGATGGCGTTACTGCCCGTGCGCGCTGGCGTTGGCGGCAGTTCTCTTTCCACAAGCGGGATGGAGCGAAAGCTATTTCAACCCGGGGTTTTTATCCGACGACACTGCCGGTGTGGCGGATTTGTCTCGCTTTGAGCAAGGGCATCAACAGGCACCGGGTATTTACCGTGTGGATATCTGGCGCAACGAGGAGTTTATCGGCACGCAGGATGTGCGTTTTGAGACGGACGAGAAAAGCACGGCTCCCGTGGCGGGTGGGCTTTCGCCCTGTATCACGCGTGGGATGCTTGACCGCTTGGGCGTGAATATCAATGCGTTTCCGGAACTCGCCCAGACGACGGACGATACCTGTATTCCACTTGCGACGGCCATTCCAGGCAGCGAAATCGGATTCAATTTTGCCTCTCTGCGCCTCAACATCAGTTTGCCGCAGGTGGCGATGCATAACAGCGCGCGCGGCTATATTCCCCCTGAGCAGTGGGACGAGGGCATCCCGGCGATCCTGCTGAACTACAGCTTTAGCGGAAACAAGGGCAATGACGATGACAACAGCTACTACCTCAATCTGCAAACTGGCCTGAATTATGGCGCCTGGCGTCTGCGAAACACCGGCGCATGGCGCGCCACGCAAAGCAATGGAAATAGCCATCGCGAGTGGCAAAACATCGGGACGTCGGTGGAACGTACGGTCATTCCGCTCAAAAGCGAGCTGGTCTTGGGTGACAGCAATAGCGGCAATGATGTTTTCGACAGCATGGGATTCCGTGGTTTGCGGCTCTTTTCGTCTGACAGTATGTACCCGGACAGCATGCAGGGTTACGCCCCGACCGTGCGCGGCATCGCCAGAACGCCTGCAAAAGTGGTGATACGCCAGAACGGTTACGTGATTTATCAAAGCTACGTGCAGCCGGGGGCGTTTGCCATCAGCGATCTGAACCCGACGTCATCAAGCGGCGATCTCGACGTGACGATTGAAGAGAAAGACGGTAATCCACAACGCTATACCGTTCCGTATTCCACCGTGCCGTTATTACAGCGTGAAGGTCGGGTGAAATACGATCTGGTGGCTGGCGACTATCGCAGCGGCAACAGCGAGCAGGAGACGCCATTCTTCACCCAGGGCACGCTGATTACGGGGCTTGCCAACGGCTATACGCTGTATGGGGGTACGCAACTGGCATCACGCTACACCGCGCTCGCGATAGGTGCGGGGAAAAACCTCGGCGACTGGGGCGCCGTTTCAGTCGATTTAACTCATGCTCGCAGCCAACTGGCCGATGACAGCCGTCACGAAGGGCAGTCCTTGCGTTTCCTTTATGCGAAATCGTTGAACGACTTTGGCACCAACTTCCAGCTGCTGGGCTATCGCTACTCGACAAAAGGATTTTACACGCTTGATGACGTGGCGTGGAAATCTATGGAAGGCTATCAGTACAGCGATACCAAAGACGACAACGGCGTACCCGACGTCCAGAGCTATCACAATCTGACATGGAATAAAAAAGGACGATTTCAGCTCAACATCTCTCAATCATTGGGAGATTACGGTTCAGTTTACGTCTCAGGCAGCGAGCAAACGTACTGGGGAACCAGCGATTCCAGCGTCTGGTATCAGCTGGGCTACGCCGGTGGAGTGCAGGGGGTGAGCTATTCCGTTTCGTGGTCATGGAACCAGGCAGTGGGGATAGGGGGGACGGATAAAATTGCGTCATTTAACGTCTCCGTACCGTTCAGCCTGTTTACCCGGCACGGCTATCGCCGCGACAGTGCGTTCGATCGCGCCTACGCAACCGCCTCCGCCAGCCGGAACAGCGAAGGCGACAGCAGCTGGCAAACAGGGATCAGCGGCACGCTACTGGAGGACAGAAACCTCACTTACAGTGTGACGCAGGGACATACCAGCAACAACGGTGGCAGCGGTAGCGCCAGTGCCAACTGGCAGGCGGCCTACGGTACGTTTGGTGCGGGGTACAACTACTCGCGCGAGCAGCACGATCTTAACTGGCAGATGTCTGGCGGCGTGGTAGGGCACGCGAATGGGGTGACCTTCAGTCAGCCTCTTGGCGACACCAACGTGTTGATTAAAGCGCCAGGCGCGTCGGGCGTGAATGTCGAAAACCAGACCGGGGTAAAAACGGACTGGCGCGGTTACGCGGTGATGCCTTATGCCACGGTTTATCGCTATAACCGTATTGCGCTGGACACCAACAGCATGAATACCAATACCGATATTGAAAATAACGTCAGCAGCGTCGTGCCTACTAAAGGCGCGCTGGTGCGCGCCAGCTTTGACGCGCGTATAGGCGTACGTGCGCTCTTAACCGTCATGCGCGGCAATCAGCCCGTGCCTTTTGGGGCGGTAGTACGCGAAATAGAAAGCGGTGTGACCAGCATGGTGGGCGACGACGGACAAATTTATCTGAGCGGTTTACCGCTGGCGGGGGCGTTATTAATTCAGTGGGGCAATAGTGCCAATACTCAATGCCGCGCGCCTTACGCACTGCCGGAAGAGAGCTTGCAACAGGCCATCACGCTTAAGGAGATTCGCTGTGATTAAGACCCGCTGTTTGGCGGCGGCACTGCTAGCGCTCATGCCTGCGACGCATGCGCTGGCGACCGTCTGCGTCAACCAAAACGGTGTCCCAACCGATGTGTACTATGACTTAACGGATAAATTTAACAGCTCGAATAATCAGATTGGGCAGATCGTCACGCTGGCAGAAAAATCACAGTGGGTGGGTGTGAATGCGGTCTGCCCGAAAGGGACGTCGGGGAATACGACCAAGCGCAGTTACGTCACCGATTTTCCCATTACTAGCACCATCGACAGCTACAAGTACCTGAAGCTAAATGATTATCTCGATGGCGCGATGAAAATTACCGACAGCTACGCGGGTGTTTTTTATCCTCCTCAATCTTTTATTCAGATGGGGAGTCATCCTAACGTTTCCAAAAACCAACCTTTTGGCGTTCAGGATTCAAAGCTGGTGTTTCGACTCAGAGTGACGCGGCGGTTTATCAACATGGTTGAGATCCCGCGCCAGACGATGTTTCGCGTTTACGTTACAACAACGTCAGCCGATCCGTTGACGACGCCGGTTTACACCATCAGCTACAGCGGCACGATTCAGGTGCCGCAAAGCTGCGCGATTAACGCCGGTAAAGTCGTCGAATTCGATTTTGGCGACATCGGCGCGTCACTGTTTAGTCAGGCCGGGGCGGGGAATCGCCCCCAAAATGTGAACCCCAAAACGCAAACCATCGCCATCAAATGCACCAACGTGGAGGCGAACGCGTATCTGACAATGCGCGTTGAAGCGGAAAAGGTGTCTGGAAACGCATTGATTTCTGACAACCCTGATTTAGGTTTTATCGTGGCAACGGCCAGCGGCGCGCCGCTTACGCCGAATAGCCTCATCAGCAAAATTCCGTTTCGTCTGGATGATAACGCCTCGGCGGTGGTGGGGATTAGCGCCTGGCCAGTAAGCATCACAGGGAAAAAACCGAGTGAAGGGCGCTTTCGTTCACGCGGATACCTGCGTGTGGATTACGACTAAGGGGGAATGATGCGCAAAATGATGTTACTCGCCGTAATGACCCTGTCAGGTGCCCCGATGCAGGGATCGATGGCGGCGACGCCGCTGGGTGAAATCAATATTGAACTGTACGGGAACATTGTAGATTTCACCTGCGTGGCGGAGGGTAGCGACAGTAACAAGTCGGTGACGCTGGGTACGTGGCCGACAAAGCAATTGAGCACCACGGGCAGCAGAACGCAGGCAATGCCCTTTACGCTAAAATTGACCGGCTGTCCGCCGGGGGCCGCCTCGATCACATTTACGGGAAAGGTTGATGCGCGCGATCCTCAGCTTCTTGCGCTCAATGACGCCAGTCAGGCAAGCAATGTCGCCGTAGAGATTCGCGATCACGATAAAACACGTTTGCCGCTTCAACAGGCGAGTCAGGAGATGGTTGTGGATGCGCAGGGAAATGCGGTGCTGGCGTTTTATGCCAATTACATCGCGACCGCAAATAATCCTACGCCCGGTCGCGCTGACGCGGATGCGACATTTATGATTAATTATTATTGAGCCGAACGGTACTCCCGGAAACGCGTTAATGCGGTGGGAGTACCTTTGCTTTATAGCAGCTCGTGAGCTTTAGCATAGTCGATGAGCTCGACAATCGTCTGCACGCCTAATTTCGTGTAAATATTTGACTTGTGCGCGCTAATTGTTTTATTGCTAAGTAATAATTGTTCTGCAATTTCTTTGTTAGACAACCCATTCGCCAGAAAACGTAAAACGGTCACTTCCCTGTTGGATAATGGCATATCATTTAATGCCCCTTTATGCGAGCCGTGATGGTTTATAAAGCTCAGCGTTTCATAGGGGAAGAAGGAATATCCAGAGAGCAACATCTCTACGGCGTTATAGATATCGCTGAGATCTTTCCTTTTGCTCACAAAGCCGTTTGCCCCCGCACGCATCGCGCGTCCGGCGTAAAAAGATTCTGATTTCGAAGAGAGAAAAAGAACTTTTATGTTTTCATTTAAGTTCTTGATTCTTTTTAATAAAGTAAATCCATCTGACCCCGTCATCTCAATGTCGAGGATCACCAGATCGATAGGGTAATTTCGAATGTAATCGAGCACTTCATGGCTGTCGCCGGATTTGAGTTTTACCGCGATGTTTTTATTTTTCTCTAACAGGACTTCTATCGACATTCTGACGATAGGATGTTCGTCCATAATGATAATGGATGCAGGTTTCATTTTTTATGCCTCAGGTGGTTAACACGCAATGTAAAAGCGCGGGTAAGCCGGAAGGATAATTTTGCAGATCCTTATACGGGGTATTTCCCTGGAAAAAGCGCAAGCATCCTTGTTATGTAGTAATGAAACATTTCCTCAACGTGATGGTTGAATTGAGACTTAACGGTCAGGTATTGCTATTTCTTATTTTTGTCCGGAACAGCCTTATTATACCTTGTAAGTTTTCTCCGAAAAGCCCGTAAATTAGCCTGGGCTCCTTGCTTAATATAATCTTCTGGAGAGCTAAATCGTTCATTTTAAATTCAGGCTAAATAACCATGTGTTGAAGTTAAGGTGGGTGATGATATTTATGTAATTGCAAAAAATAATACAAACGACTCAATGTTAATTTTATGTTTCTATTTTCAGCGCTTCAACGCGCATACGCACTCGCCATTCCTTAAGTGGAATTCAGCGCCTCTGCCCGTATCACACCTTCATTTGAAAGCGATTTACCCTCTTTAAGAGCATCATCACGTCATGCAGCAGAATCGGCTGTCTGCCGTCGATGCACTTATTTTTTACACCTTGAATAGTAAGGCTTTTACGCACCACTCATCTCATTAACAAATTTTGTAAAAAGTTAACTTTTGGATGAAATCTCTGATTTTCTAAGGCGGAGCAGCGTTAAACGTGGCGAGAGCGTGAATTTTAGGAATAGTTGTAATTTTTAATAAAATGTTAAATTAAGGCCTGCTTTTAATAATTATCGTAAGCCATTTCCTAAACCTCTTTAGGAATTAAAGGCTTAAAGAAGGAGGATCGGATAGCCGATGGAGAAGATGCAGTAATTCCTGACGATGGTGTAAGCCCAATTTATCCAGGATACGTCCAAGGCGATAAACAATGCGGCTATAAGGGCGCTGACGCATGAGCGCGATGTGTCGCAATGACTGCCCCTGGGACAAAAACTGCAAGATGATCCACTCTTCGCGTGAAAACCACTGGCTACGATGGGGGGAAGGCGGATTAGCAGCGATTAAAGCCTGCTGTAAGGCAGGGGCTGAAACCTGGCGTTCAAGCACCTCAAAAGGGCCGGTAGTCTTACAAAATAGACGCGTATCGTAGTCGTCTGAGCGAACCAACAAGCTGATGGGGGTAAAGGGGGGATAAAGAATCACTCGTCGCAAAGCATCGAGCATGTCCAGAAGGGACGACGATCGACCCTCTACATCAACCACCAGTCTTGCCATAGGCCAATTTTTAAGGGCATGGAATGCAGGCTCTAGCGCGTCAAAGCCGCAGCAATGACTCAATGGCGAAGGCCCATTTTGTAAACCCGTATGCAGAAAATTATCGCGTGTAACCAGAATAAGAAAGGGAGTGTCTGTTTTACGCGTCTGATTGATGGACTGACTTAGCGACACGAGGCGATCAAAAAAAGGGGGGCTGGAATGTGAATACGAGAATCCCAGCGAATCGCTTCCTTTCCGACGACGCCGATAGCGGCGTACTGTCATGCGCATAGATTCTCTCTCAGGCGAATGTCCTTTTACTGTTCAGACCAGCCCATGGAGGGCCAGTAATATCCCTGACCGAATCCCGCTCCTGCTTGCAGTGCGCACTCCCGATCCCAATGTGATTCGATACCTTCTATAAGCACATTGCTGGCGACCTGCGCACAGCGACTCACCAGCTGCGCTAATGCAGGCGTTCCCCTTTGGCGCCAGAACACAAGTTTATCGATCTTGATACCGCTTAAGGGTAAACGACAGCGTAAAAAGGCGCGGATCAGGCCGTCGTCTACGTCGTCAAGCCAGATGCGGCAGCCGCGTTCGGCGAGGATCTGCAGGCGTTGGGTCACACACGACCTTGATTCTGCTGAAAGACGTAAGAATGCGTGGGGGTCGACTATCTCAATATTTTGTCCGGCGGCCAGCAACGGCAGAACCCGTCTGAAATGTTCTGTCTCGACAAATACGGTTATCGGCAGATTAATAAAAAGGTTGTGGCTGTAGGGCGTGTTTTTTAAGGCGGTAAGTTGCGCTTCAAGCAACATAAGCGACTGATCGGCAGACTGATGCTGGAAAAATTGTTCGCTTTTTTCAGGCGAAGCGAGAAGGCTCAGCAGTTCCATGCCGACGATGCGTGATGATGTAAGGGCGACAATGGGTTCGAGTTTGATGCCAATAATTTCACGCGACACGCTGCGCAGTTTGGCAAATTTGTTCGTCGAGGGGGCTGCAAATGAGGAGGAGGCAAACGCGGTCACTGCACTGTCCTGTTATCTTCCGGGCTCCCAGGCGCCGGATTACCGCAGGCTAGTGTGCGGGTCATCTGTTTAAGAAAATACCAGGCGTTACTTAAAGAGCCTTAAGCCTTTTCGTAGTGAGATGAAATGCGAGGAAAATCGACGTAATGTTGAAAAAATAGACGTATTTACAGTGGATGTCAGAGATGCTGTTGAGAAGGCAGGCGATTGCGTTAAAAGGCATTGACTCACTTGTCATTGGCCGTATAATTCCACGCGTTTCACCCCCGCAAGTGCACGTTATCCGTGCGCCCTTAGCTCAGTTGGATAGAGCAACGGCCTTCTAAGCCGTAGGTCGTAGGTTCGAATCCTACAGGGCGTACCATGTGTTTTCTGCCATTCCTTAAGTGCTCAAAACCCTCCAGCCGCATTCAAAAAACAATACCCTTCAAGATACCGCTTCTACCGTTTTGCTATAAACGATTTCATTAAACGCCGTGGCATTTATCACGTTTCTCTACCATGCTGATTAAGCCTTGCTGCTCTTCGTGAGGATGATGTTGTTTCTTATTAATCACAAGGAATTAGGTTATGAAAAAGACGACTGCCCTTTTGTTAGGAACCGCGATCCTCTTCACCTCGAATGCCTTTGCGGCCGAGCTACTCACCCGTGAAGACTTCAAGAAAGTTGAATCCCAGTATGAAAAGATAGGTTCTGTGTCGACCTCTGGTGAGACTGCGATTGCTGATGCGAAAGAAGAGCTCATCAAAAAAGCCGATGAGAAAGGCGCGGATGTGCTGGTATTAACCTCCGGGAATACCGAAAACAAAATTCACGGCACTGCCGATATCTACAAGAAGAAGTAACCGTCTTTGCAGCCACCCAAACGACAGGGTGGCTTCAACACGCTATCTGGCGGATCTGCTCTCGCTGATCAAGGGGACGCGCAACACCAACGCCTGCAGCGGCGACAGGCGTAAATACAACGCCTTACTGAGAGTGCTGTACGACATCACCGACAACCCATTGGCGCACGCCAGCTCTGCTTCAATTTTTGCACCGCAAATAGGCGTCGCCAGGACGGCGCGCGGCTCTGGTCGGTAATCAGTAAAAACGACGAAAATCGGCTTAAAAGCCGACAGGATGAAGGGGCGGCTGACCACTTACTTTACCCTTTTCGTATCCTATCTGGATGACTCTGCGGCGTGCGGTGAACCGCGAAATCTCTTTGTCAGTATACGCTACGCATTCTATACAGCACTCGTGCACAATCAGTGCGGGGGCAGCGCCTGCGCCATCACAACGCGCATTAACTCTTGAACTGGCAGGGGTTTGCAAAAATAAAACCCCTGCATAAAGTCGATCTTTTTCGCGCGCAAATAATCCGCCTGCACTTGCGTCTCAACGCCTTCAGCGATGATTTTCAGGCGCATGTTTTTCGCCAGATCGATCAGGCTGTCCACCAGACGTGTATCATCGCTAACGCCAATCTGGCTGACGAACATTTTATCGATCTTGATAAATTCAGGGTTTAGCGCCGAAATATACGACAGGTTCGAATATCCGGTTCCAAAATCATCCAGCGCCACTGAAATATCAGAGCGTCGCAGCGCGGCAAACCAGTCGCTTAACTCCGGGGTGAAATGCAGCGGATCGCGTTCGGTTATTTCCATTACCACATGACTTTGATTGGCAGTGAACTTCTGTAAAAGCTCGCAGGTATCCACTTCAAAACTCGGGTCGAGACAGTTTTGCGCACTGATATTAATGCAAATGTAAGTGCCCACGGGAAAACGGTGGATCTGATGCTGCAGATCCGCAATGACCTGCTGGATAAGGGAGTGCGTTAGCGGAATGATGAGGTTATGTTTTTCCGCCAGAGGAATAAAAACGTCTGGCGAAACATATCCATAGGAAGGGTGTTTCCATCGGGCAAGCACTTCTACGCCAGCAATCTCGCCGGTGATACCATTGATAAAAGGCTGGTAAAAGGGCGTAATCTGCCGCTGATCAATCGCGTTTTGCAGTGTTTTTAAGGGCGAATTTGAGCCCGATTTTTTTAGCCAGGAAAAAGTGCGGGTCAAAATTGAACCCCTGCCAGCAGGTACAGAGTGGTGTTTATTCAGAATATTTTCCATGGTTCGCTTTCCTCGCACGCTCGCCAGACAACCTAAAAGAGGCCTGCCTGGCGACGTTGGGCTAAAACATCGGGCTGGGGTTAAAATTGAACCCAGTCGTTTTGATCGCGGTGGCTATCTTTTTTGACCGTGTTGAGCGCAACGACACTGCTTGCTTTGCTCATTGGTCGGCTGTCTTTACGGTGATGCGGCACGTTCGACACGCGGAAGATAGACACCACTTTTTCAAGCTGTACGGCCTGATCTTCCAGCGAACTGGCGGCAGCGGAGGATTCTTCCACCAGCGCGGCGTTCTGCTGTGTCGTCGTGTCCATCTCCGTCATTGCCTGAGCAATCTGCGCAATTCCACGGCTTTGTTCATCCGTTGCTGCGGCGATTTCACTCATGATGTCGCGCACCTGAGCGACGGATGTCTCGATTTTAGACATTGCATCACCTGCACCTTCCACCAGCGTGAATCCGGTATCGACGTGAATAACCGATTCATTGATCAGGCTTTCAATCTCTTTCGCTGACTGGGCGCTACGTTGTGCCAGGGTGCGCACTTCCGCTGCAACCACCGCAAAGCCTTTACCCTGATCGCCAGCACGGGCTGCTTCCACAGCGGCGTTCAGTGCCAGGATATTGGTCTGGAAAGCAATGCTGTTGATGACCGTCGTAATCTCAGAAATACGGTGCGAGCTGCTGCGCACGTTTTTCATCGTGTCGATCACTTTCTTAGAGATCTGGCTGCCTTCGCTCGCGTTCTGAGAGGCTTCTTCTGCCAGCATACGGGCGTGGTTAGCATTCTCGGCGTTCAGCGCCACGGTTGAGGTTAACTCTTCCATACTGGCAGCCGTTTCAACCACGGCGGCAGACTGTTGCTCGGTACGAGCCGATAAATCCATGTTGCCGGCGGCGATTTCCGTCGAGGAACGCGCCACGCTCTCAACGCCTTCTCGAACATCGTTGATGATGTTTTTCAGGTTTTCGTTCATGGTCGATACTGCCTGCATTAACAGGCCTGGCTCGTCACGGCGAGTGCTGGTGAGCGTGCTGGTGAGATCGCCCTTAGCGATAAGTTCAGCGACGCGTAAGGTTTCATTCAGCGGACGGGTAATCGATTTGGTAATGGCCAACGCCAGCAAAACGCCTAACGCGATGCCGATAGCCGCCACAATACCCATCACCATCTGCACGTTGCTGACCGTCGACACCACCATCATTTGCTGTCGGGTAAACATGTCCTGAATGACTTTTGTCAGAGTCTCTGCTTTAGTGGATAAAATGTCTGACATATCAGACTGCGCAGTCCAGAGTTGCTCATAGTTAGCCAGCTCCGCGGAGATGGTCTGCATTTCTGAAATTCCCGCCATCAGCCAGGCTTTCTGGTCTTCCGGAACAGACTCTAAAAGCTGCTGTGAATTGGTTGTTGCTGAGGTGATACGTGTCAAAATGTCCTGTCGAAGTGCAGGCGTCGGGTGCTGTTTAAAAACGGTGACCTGAGAGTCGATGTCACTGTAGATAAACGCGATCTGCGAGGCTAATAAAGCATGCTGGAGATCAAGCGTGTTGCTGCGGCCAAGTTTGTAGGCGATCTCGGAGTCCTCCGCGAGCACTTTCGTGCTGAGCTTGATTTCACTCTCTTTTTTTGCCGTCAGCGCTTTAGTAAACGGCGTCAGCGTCTCGATGTAGCTATTCACGGCATTTGACGTGTTATCGAGCATTGCCTGTCCGTCTGAGGTCCAGGAATGGCTTTGCAGGTCTTTAACAATGTCCTGCATCTGTTGCGCGGCAGCCGTTGTGTTATCCAGATACTTTTGTTCAAGCGTGTACTGGTAGTTAAAACGGTTCAAACGCACGGTGGAAAGTGCGTTAAACAGATTGGTGGTGTGACCGTTTTTTTCGACCCGATCCTGAACAGAGACAAGGCCTGTCAGACCCGATACCAGAATGGCAACGGTGACGAGTAAAACGGTCGTGAAGCCGAAGAATAATTTCTTACTGACTTTTAAGTTTACAAAGCGATTCATAATACTCATATATTTTTCCAGTATCGGGTTACACCGATAAACAGTCAATTTGCGATATATGCCGTTTTAAAAAGTGGGTTGGACATCCTGATGTCTCATAAAAAAAAAGCCCTTTGCATTAAATGCGCAGGGCGAAAACCACTGAATTGACATCACTCACTCAGGGTATCTGTCTTCTCCTCTATTTTTAACAGAAGGAGCTGGGAGTTCACTCATTCTGTAATATACTGGGGTTACATCTTGATAATTGATGATGTAACCGTGCCCGCGAATATTTCGAATAAAATCTTCGGGCAGACCAAGAAGATTGAGTTTGCCGTTTAGGTTATGAAGCACTTGCCATAACCGTTGCGTGGAAGGACTTAAATTATTCTCCTCCCAAATTTTCTCAAATAACTCTTCTTTGGCGACAACTTTTTTACGGCCATGTTCGAGCAGATAAAGAAACAGCCTTAACATGGTTTCATTAAAATATATTGATGCGAACGCTACACTTTTATCGTTATGGCTACCCGTGAGCCGATACAGCCTGCGATTAGAAATATCGAAATGAATTTCATCACCGATCATAAATCCATATAGACGATAGCCCATCTCTTAAATACCTACTTTAGAGTAAACTGACCTGCACCACGATATACACTTCTGAATAACCCACACTGTTTATAAGGTGGATTATAGGGCTGCGATAAAGGCAATCCAATCCACAACTCTATGCGCTATCAGAAACCCGGTAGACTGCCCGGTTGGCTAGAGTTTCTATTTTCATAAGTGCTGCTTATAGTTTTAAAATCTACATACGACATTTTATGTAGTATTAAATTTCAGGTTTGTGTACTTAATCTATTGCTCAACATTATGTTGCGAATTTCAACTCATGTTCAGCATCAATCGCTGACTGTCACGGACCAGGTTAATTGTTCATCCATGTCCCGTACTTGATGACGACAAGTTTAAGAATTGCCTGAGATAAAGAGGAGTGAAGTTATATGATTTATACTGAATGAAGTCGGTGGTTTTGGCGATCAGAATAGCCTTTTTGCGGAAATTGGGCGTTTTCAACTTACTGATATATAATAAGTAAAATCTGAATCAGGTTTTCTGTGACCACTAGCGATGATGCCATGAAGAAAGTCTTTTTGATCAACGATACTTTGCTTTTTGAACCTGATCTGCGCCGCCTGGGACCGTTGGAAGGATACCCAAACAGGGCCATAACGCTGCATGGACCCGTTAATGAATGCCTGCTTCTGCTTCTGGAACATAACGATCAGGTACTGACCCAGCGCTTTTTATTTGCTTCCGTATGGGAAAAACAGGGGGCGATCGTCAGTACCAATGCCCTTTATCAAACCATTGCTTCGATACGTAAAGCGTTGAAGTCCTCGGGACTTGACGAAAACATCATTAAAACCATCCCAAAAGAAGGGTTTAAGTCTGTTGCCCAGGTCCGTACTGGCGAACGTGATGAGTTTGTTCTCTCGCAAAAAGCCTCGCCGGAGGCGGCGTTAACCGACTTATCTTCTGAAATGACCATTCCTGATAATGTGGCACGGGTTGCGCCGCAGAAAACGTCTTTTTTTGCGTCGCCCCTCGCGTATGCCGTGGCCGGCTTAATGTTTATCCTTTCCTGCAGCGTGCTTGTCATGACGTTAAAAGGTAATGAAACTGCTTTCGAAAATTATCAACACGTCGGAAAAATTAACGACTGCGACGTATATTCATCATGGCGTGAAAAAGAGAAAAGCATCGGCATGTTTAACCAGCTATCTAAACGTTATCCGATTAATTGTAATACAGGTGGGATGGTCTGGATGACGTTAAATCATGCCCAGAGGGGGAGCTCGGTAATGATTTGCGACCGCAACCCACAGGATACCCAGGCGCAATGCAATTCCATATTTTACAGGAAGCAAAATGATGACGACGAATAAATTGGCCCTTCGCTGGTCACTCATATTGCTGGCTATCATCATTCCTTTACTCTACGTCGTATATATTCGCGTCCAGCGCAGTAATTTTAATTGCGAGGCGCATACCACCATCGTAGATGACAAATATGTTGTCGATGTGATAATGGATTATACTTTCCTTGGTGGTTCCGGCACGCTCGAGACGTCAGGGGAATATATTCCAGTGAATGCGCCACCCGTGGCGATCAGTAATAAAGTTTCATTTAACGCATGGCAGGAAAACGGTGAAATGGTGCTCATTTCTAATGAGACCAATGAACTCCCTAAAAAAACAGAAGCGTACAGACTCACTATCCCGGATTTTTATCATGTCCGCGACCGTGGGTTGAGATTTAAATTAACGCCAGCTAATGCATCCAGCTATTTCTTTATTTACGCGAATTCCCCAATTTTTTATTGTACAAAAGGATAGAAGGGGATAAGCCCCGCAATATCCTGCGATTTTTACATTTGTTTCTCCTATTTACACTTGATAATATAAAGATAATGAGTATAGTTCTCATTCTCTTTAGTGTTTGTGGGCGCAGACGGACTCTTCCCGCATCAACAGTGAGCGCAGATCTCACACGGAACACTGAGTATTAACAGTGGAATCTGCACTGGCTTAACAGCCTGTCAATATAACCAAAATCGCCAAGCCGCATGCGACGCAGTTTCCCGCCTGAATGATCTTTTTGAACGGTAAAGGATGTTCCTGATGACCAAAAAATTGTCCGCGCTGGCACTGCTTGTTGCTGCCTCTCTTTCCGGTTGCGCCGCGCAGCACGCAGTAAAACCAACCGCTGCGCCAGAAGCGAAAACCGCCGTCACCGCGCCGGCAGAAACGGGTGTAGTGAAACGCGAATTGGCCGACGGCTTATATGAAATGGTGCTCAGTCCGAAAGGCGATGCGCTGTATGTGGCCAGTTCCGAAGGGTTCAAGGATGTGCAGGGCGGCGTTGTTTACAAACTCGATCCCATTACGCTGAAAACTATTGGCCGCAGCCATACCGATCTGAAAAACTTTGCTCTGGCGATCTCCCCGGACGGGCAAACGATTTATGCGACCAATTCGCTGGACGGCGGCATCACCGCGATCAATACCGCGGACGGCAAAGTCAAAAATCGCCTGCTGTTCACCGAGCGTAATAAAGAAGGTTATCCGTACGGCGCGCGGCAGGTTCTGCTTCACGGCGACGTACTTTATATCGGCGGCGTCGGCGATCCGGCGGTCGTCTGGGTCGTGGATGCCAACACGCTGAAGCTGAAAAAAACCATCAAAAATGCCGGCCAGTGGGTTACGGGTTTGCTGTGGTCTGAGCAGACTCAGCGCCTTTACGTGGCAAACGGTGGCGGTGAGATCCTGACGATCAACCCACGCACTAACCGTATTGAAAAACGCTGGAAACCGCTGGGCGACAAGCCTGCGCTGCTGTTGAATATGGCCGAGGACACCGCCACAGGCCGTCTGTTCGTCACTGATAACTCCAAAGCCAAAACCACGCTGGTGCTGGATATTCACACCGGAAACGTTCTCAAACAGCTGGATGTGGGCGATTCGATGGCGGTGAAATTCAACGCCAAACGCAACGAAATCTATATCACCCAGCGCGAAAGCGGAAAACTGCTGAGTCTGGACGCCACGACCTATGCGGTGAAACAGCGCTGGGATCTGCCGCCTAATCCAAACAGCCTGCTGCTGTCGGAAGACGGGCAGACCCTATATGTCACCGTTAAGCAGGCATTCAATAAAGATCACTCCACGAACGGTCCGGACAGCGTCGTCAGAATTGCTTTGAAATAAAAATGATTAGGCCCGGAAACGGGCCATTTTGCGCGTACTTGAACGAGTTAATTATGAACAACACCACCATGAATAAAACGCTGCTGGCACTCGCTATCGGCACGGTTATGCACTCCGCGTCTGCGGCGGAAACCCCAAAAGAAGACACTCTCGTGGTCCAGGCTGCCCCGGCGAGCGATTTTAAACCGGGCGGCGATCAGCTGGTGCCGGCATTCCTTGACGGGCAGGTCGCAAACGGCGGACGCATGGGGATGCTGGGTCAGCAAAGCGCCATGGATGTACCGTTTAACATTATCAGCTACACCTCAAAACTGGTTGACGATCAGCAGGCGAAAACCATCGCTGATGTGGTTGCGAACGATGCGGGCGTGCAGTCCGTGCAGGGCTACGGCAATAGCGCGGAGAGTTTCCGCATTCGTGGCCTGAAATTCGACGGCGACGACATGACCTTTGGCGGCCTGTCCGGCGTTCTGCCTCGTCAGGTGGTTGACGCACAAATGGTTGACCGCATTGAAATTTTCAAAGGGGCTAACGCCCTGATGAACGGTGCGGCAAGCTCCGGCGTCGGCGGGATGATCAACCTCGAGCCAAAACATGCGGGCGACGTGCCGCAGGCGAAAATCGGCGTGGATTACACCTCTGATTCGCAGATAGGCACGACGCTGGACGCGGGCCGTCGCTTTGGCGACAGCGACCAGTTTGGCGCGCGCGTAAACCTGGTTCATCGCGAGGGCGAAGCGCCCGTGGCGAACGATCGCCGCCGCACCACGCTGCTCTCGACCGGCCTGGATTACAAAGGCGACAATTTCCGCACGTCCGTTGATATGGGTTACCAGAAGAAAACCTTCCACGGCAGCGAAACGGGCGTCAACATTTCCGCGGTTGATTTCGTGCCAACGCCTCCGAAAAACGATCGCAACTATTCCCAGAAATGGGCTTACAGCAACATCGAAAATGAATTCGGGATGTGGCGTAGCGAATACGACATTACCGATAATTGGACAGCTTACACCGGCCTTAGTGCGCAGCATGCGCATGAAGAGGGGTTGTACAGCGGCGCGAAGCTTGTCGATAAAAGCGGCAAAGCCACGGCAACGCGTCTGGATACCAACCGCATCAGCGACGGCGTGAGCGGTATGGCGGGCCTTCGTGGCAACTTCGATACCGGTTTTGTCTCGCACAAAGTCAACGTCGGTTATTCGGCGCAGACCAAAAATGAAAAGATCGCGTGGAAGATGTCAAAAGCAGCGGATAACCCGATCACCAACATCTACCACAATACCGGTGTCGACAAGCCAGACAGCACCAACTTTGGCGGCAGCGGCGGGAATTACAGTGACCCGCTGACCAGCGGACGCACACGTTCTCAGGGCTGGCTGCTGAGCGACACGCTCGGCGTATTGGACGACAAACTGCTGTTCACCGTGGGGGCTCGTCATCAGAAAGTGGTGATTCGCGGCTATAACAAAGTGACGGGCGCAGAAAACCAGGCGGATAGCTTTGACGGCAGCCGCTGGATGCCAACCTACGGCGTCGTCTATAAGCCGTGGAATGCGTTGTCGCTCTACGCTAACCACACCGAAGCGCTGCAGCCGGGTAAAACCGCACCAGAAGCTGCAACCAACTACGGTCAGAGCACTGGCATCGTGCATTCAAAACAGAACGAAGTGGGCGTGAAGGCCGACTTTGGTCGCGTAGGCGGCTCTCTGGCGCTGTTCGAAATCAAAATGCCCTCGGCAATTCTCGACAGCGTGACCAACCATTATGGTCTTGACGCCGAGCAACGTAACCGTGGCGTGGAGCTGAATGTATTCGGCGAACCAATGTTAGGCATGCGTCTGAACGCCAGCGCCACCTGGCTGCAGGCGGAACTGACCAAAACCAACAACGGCCTGAACGAGGGCAACGATGCGGTTGGCGTGCCGAACTTTTATGCCGTGCTGGGTGCGGAATATGACATCAAACCGATTGACGGCCTGACCGCCACGGCGCGCGTGAACCACTCCGGTTCACAGTATGCGAATCTGACCAATACCAAAAAGTTAGACAGCTACACCACGCTGGATCTGGGGATGCGTTATCGCTTCGCGGTAAATCAAAACCAGAATCAGATGACCGTGCGTGCGGGCATCGACAACGTCACTGACGAAAACTACTGGTCGAGCGTTGATGACTCCGGCACCTACGTGTTCCAGGGCGAAGCGCGCACCTTTAAGGTTTCTGTCGGCTACGAGTTCTAAGTTTTACCCTCGTTATCAGGGGCACGGATGCCCCATCCATTCATCACCCCTATAACTTGCTCCTGCTGACATGAAGTGTTAAAAGGTGCCCCTTCTCTATAAATACACAGGGGTAGGACGTGAAAAACGCGTCATCCGCTTCAGGAAACGGTTTATCTGAAGCCTCGTCGGAACAGACACCGACGCTGCAACGTGGTTTGCAAAATCGACATATTCAATTAATTGCCCTCGGCGGCGCGATCGGTACCGGGCTGTTTCTCGGCATTGGGCCGGCGATTCAAATGGCCGGGCCTGCCGTTCTGTTGGGGTATGGCATCGCAGGCATTATTGCTTTTCTGATCATGCGCCAGCTGGGTGAAATGGTCGTTGAAGAGCCCGTATCCGGCTCGTTTGCGCACTTTGCGTATAAATACTGGGGGCCGTTCGCCGGTTTCCTGTCTGGCTGGAATTACTGGGTGATGTTTGTGCTGGTAGGCATGGCGGAACTCACCGCCGCTGGCATCTACATGCAGTACTGGCTGCCGGACGTCCCGACCTGGATTTGGGCCGCCGCCTTCTTCATTATCATCAACGCCGTCAACCTGGTAAACGTGCGCCTGTACGGTGAAACCGAGTTCTGGTTTGCGCTGATAAAAGTGCTGGCGATTATCGGGATGATCGGCTTTGGTCTGTGGCTGCTGTTCTCCGGCCATGGCGGTGAGCGTGCGAACATCGACAACCTGTGGAAACACGGCGGCTTCCTGGCGACCGGCTGGAACGGGCTTATCATGTCGCTGGCAGTCATTATGTTCTCCTTTGGCGGGCTTGAGCTTATCGGGATTACGGCCGCTGAAGCGCGCGATCCGCAGAAAAGCATTCCGAAAGCGGTCAATCAGGTGGTGTACCGCATTCTGCTGTTTTACATCGGTTCGCTGGTGGTACTGCTGGCACTCTATCCGTGGGTCGAGGTGAAATCCGACAGCAGCCCGTTCGTGATGATCTTCCACGATATGAACAGCAACCTGGTGGCATCTGCCTTGAATTTCGTCATTCTGGTGGCCTCGCTGTCCGTTTATAATAGCGGCGTCTATTCCAACAGCCGCATGCTGTTTGGTCTGTCCGTTCAGGGTAACGCCCCGAAGTTTTTGACCCGCGTCAGCCGCCGTGGTGTGCCGGTGAATTCACTGCTGCTTTCCGGGGGGATCACATCGCTGGTGGTGCTGATCAACTATGTGTTGCCGAAAGAGGCTTTTGGCCTGCTGATGGCGCTGGTTGTCGCCACGCTGCTGCTGAACTGGATCATGATCTGCCTGGCGCACCTGCGCTTCCGCGCGGCGATGCGCCGCAAAGGGCGCGAGACGCAGTTCAAAGCGCTGCTCTATCCGGCGGGTAACTACATCTGTATCGCCTTCCTGGCGATGATCCTCGTGCTGATGTGCACCCTTGACGACATGCGACTCTCGGCTTTCCTGCTGCCGGTATGGATTGTCTTCCTGTTTGTGGCGTTTAAATTGTCACGCAAAAAGTGATCATCTCCCTCTCCAGAGCGAGGGGATTGGGATGAAGGCATCAGGCCGAACAAACTCAACATAAAAGGCAACGCAGGTTGCCTTTTATGTGTTTTCGCCCTCTCTCCGTGGGAGAGGGCAGGGATGAGGGCATCAGGCCGCACAAGCTCAACGTAAAAAGGTAACGCAGGTATCCCTTTTTTTAGTGTTCTCCCTCTCCCCGTGGGAGAGGGCCCGGGTGAAGGCATCAGGCCGCACATAACCCCCTCTTAATACCAGGACGCCTCTTTATCGTGACCCCTCTCCCAATTCTGTTTTGAACAGCGGGATCTTTATTTTGTAATCGATTACTTTTCATTTGAACTGTTTTGTAATCGATTACTTTTTCTGGGTGAGGCTTATCATGGTGTCAACAACTGAAAGTAGTGGAAAGGCGGTAGTCCAGCACCGAATGCTGGTACCGCGTCTATCGTTAATGATGTTTTTACAATTTTTTATCTGGGGTAGCTGGTCCGTCACGCTGGGTCTGGTGATGACGCAGCACAACATGTCTCTGCTGATTGGCGACGCGTTTTCCGCCGGGCCAATCGCCTCGATTCTCTCGCCGTTTGTGCTCGGCATGCTGGTGGACCGTTTCTTCCCGTCGCAAAAAGTGATGGCGGTAATGCATCTGGCAGGTGCGGGGATCTTAATGTTCGTCCCTGGCGCGCTGATGGCTGAAAATGGCGCGCTGCTGATCGGCCTGCTGTTTGGCTATACGCTCTGCTACATGCCAACGCTGGCGCTCACAAATAATATCGCCTTCCACAGCCTGAATAATGTCGATAAGACGTTCCCGGTGGTGCGCGTATTTGGCACCATCGGCTGGATTGTGGCGGGCGTGTTTATTGGCGTCACGGGCGTCTCTTCAAGCGTCACTATTTTCCAGGTCGCGGCAGCAAGTTCCGTGCTGCTGGCGCTCTACAGCCTGACGTTGCCGCATACGCCAGCACCTGCCAAAGGCCTGCCTGTACAACTTCGCGATCTGTTCTGTGCGGACGCCTTCGCACTGCTCAAAACCCGTCACTTCTTTATTTTCTCCCTGTGCGCGATGCTGATTTCCGTTCCGCTGGGTACCTACTACGCCTACACCGCGTCATATCTGGCCGATGCCGGAATCGCGGATGTCAGCACCGCGATGTCCTTCGGTCAGATGTCTGAAATCGTCTTTATGCTGGTGATCCCACTGTTGTTCCGCCGTCTCGGCGTGAAATACATGCTGCTGATCGGCATGCTGGCGTGGTTTGTGCGCTACGCATTCTTTGCGCTGGGCGTTAGCGAAGAGGGGCGTTTCCTGCTGTATCTCGGCATTCTGCTGCACGGCGTGTGCTATGACTTCTTCTTTGTTGTCGGCTTCATCTACACCGACCGCGTGGCGGGCGAAAAGGTCAAAGGCCAGGCGCAGAGTATGATCGTGATGTTCACTTACGGTATCGGCATGCTGCTCGGGTCGCAGATTTCCGGCGCGTTGTATAACAGCCTGGTGGCGGGGCAGACCGTACCGCAGGCGTGGGTCACATTCTGGTGGATCCCGGCGGTTGCGGCGGCGGTGATTGCCCTGATTTTCCTGGTCGCGTTCAAATATGACGATGACAAGGCGTAATGTTCTGGAGGCGATATGAAAACGATTAAGGGACCGGGCATTTTCCTGACGCAGTTTATTGGAAATCAGGCTCCGTTCAACTCGCTCGACGGGCTGGCGGGGTGGGCGGCAGGTAAGGGCTACAAAGCGGTGCAAATTCCCTGTCACCATCCGCAGATTTTCGATCTGGAAAAGGCAGCAGAAAGTCAGACCTATTGTGACGAGATCGCGGGGAAACTGGCTGAATACGGGCTGGCGATCAGCGAACTGTCCACGCATCTGGAAGGGCAACTGATCGCGGTCAATCCCGCGTATAACGAGGCGTTTGATCACTTTGCACCGCCAGCCGTTCGTGGTAACGATGCGGCGCGCCAGGCGTGGGCGACCGAAAAACTTAAGCAAGCGGCAGCGGCGTCTGCGAAGCTTGGCCTCACGGCGCACGCCACGTTCTCAGGCTCGCTGGCCTGGCCGTTTGTTTACCCGTGGCCACCGCACAACGAGCAGCGTTTTCGCGAGGCGTTTGGCGAGCTGGCGAATCGCTGGCGACCGATTCTGGATTACTTTGATGAGCACGGCGTGGATCTCTGTTTTGAGCTGCATCCCGGGGAAGATCTGCACGACGGCGTGACGTTTGAGCGCTTTCTCGCGCTGGTCGATAACCATCCGCGCTGCTCTATTCTCTACGATCCCAGCCACATGCTGTTGCAGCAGATGGATTATCTGGCCTTTATCGACATCTACCATTCGCGCATCAAAGCATTTCACGTGAAAGACGCGGAGTACCGCCCGAGCGGGCGCAGCGGTGTGTATGGTGGCTATCAACCGTGGCTCAAGCGCGCCGGACGCTTCCGCTCTCTCGGCGATGGGCAAATCGATTTTAAAGGCATTTTCAGCAAGCTCACCGAATACGATTTTGACGGCTGGGCGGTGCTGGAGTGGGAATGCTGCATGAAGGACGGCGAGACGGGCGCGAGCGAGGGCAGTGAGTTCATCCGTCGCCATATCATTCCGGTGTCGGGGCGGGCATTTGACGACTTTGCTGCAGGAGATTCTCATGATTAACGTCGGGATTATCGGCAGCGGTTTCATCGGCCCGGCGCATATCGAGGCGCTGCGACGACTCGGCTTTGTGCAGGTCGTCGCGCTGTGCGACGGCACGCTCGAGCAAGCGCAGGAAAAGGCGCAGGCGCTGAATATTCCTCACGCTTACGGGAATGTGGAAGAACTGCTGGCCCATCCGGATTTGCACGTCGTGCATAACTGCACGCCAAACCATCTGCATGCGCAAATTAATCGCCAGATTTTACGGGCGGGCAAACATGTGTTCTCAGAAAAACCGCTGTGCATGACGCCAGAAGAGGCGCGTGAACTGGTGGAACTGGCAGAGCAAGCGGGCGTGGTCCACGGCGTGGGCTTCGTCTACCGCCAGTTCGCGATGGTGCGCCAGGCGCAAAGCATGATGCGCGAGGGCAGCCTCGGGCGGTTGTTTGCCTCGCACGGCAGCTATTTGCAGGACTGGATGCTGCTCGACACTGATTATAACTGGCGCGTTGACGCCGCGCTGGGTGGTGCGTCCCGAGCTGTCGCTGATATTGGCTCGCACTGGTGCGACACGGTGCAGTTTGTCACCGGGCGACGGATCGTCGAGGTGATGGCCGATCTCTCTATCGTCTGGCCAACGCGCAAGGCAAATGTGGCGGGCAACTCAACGTTCACCCAGCAGGATTCTGCCGTTTTTGAGAACAAAGCGGTGACCACGGAAGATTTCGGCTCGGTGCTGTTTCGCTTCGACGATGGTAGCAAGGGCTGCTTTAGCGTTTCGCAAGTCAGCGCCGGGCGTAAAAATCGCCTGAGCTTTGAAATCAACGGCAGCGAAAAGTCAGTCGCGTGGGATCAGGAAGTGCCGCAGCAGCTGTGGATTGGCCATCGTTCGCAGGCCAACCAGACGCTGTCGGACGATCCGGGCCTGATGAATCGTGATGCCGCAGACAGCGCCCACTTCCCGGGCGGGCATATCGAAGGCTGGCCGGATGCGTTTAAGAACATGATGGCGCAGTTTTATCGTGCGGTGCAGACAGGCGTCATGCCAGTAAAACCGCTGTTTGCGACCTTTTATGATGGCGCAAACGTCATGTATATCATTGATGCAATAGTGAAAAGCCATCAGCAGCAGCGCTGGGTCAGCGTCCTGCCGTGACCTGCTGCCCGGTTCGCCGGGCAGCAAATTTATGTTAGCCTGAGTAAAACGCTAACCGCAGGATGTGCCGTCGTTATGTCAATTCAGAAAATCGCCCAGTTGGCCGGTGTCTCGGTCGCTACCGTTTCGCGCGTGCTAAATAACAGCGATAAGGTTAAAGCGAACAACCGCGAGCGCGTTTTGCAGGCGATTAAAGAGAGCAATTATCAGCCGAACTTGCTGGCGCGTCAGCTCCGCACATCCCGCAGCTATATGATTCTGGTGATGGTTTCTAACATCGCCAATCCGTTCTGTGCAGAAGTGGTGAAAGGCATCGAAGCCGAAGCCGAGAAAAAAGGTTACCGCATTTTGCTGTGTAATTCCGGTTCCAATATCGAACGCTCACGTTCTGGTTTGAGCCTGCTGTCCGGTAAAATCGTTGACGGCATTATCACCATGGACGCGTTCTCAAAACTTCCGGAACTCTCGGCGCTGATTGGTAATGCACCGTGGGTGCAGTGCGCCGAATATGCCGATTCAGGTACCGTTTCCTGCGTGGGGATCAACGATGTGGACGCGTCGCAGCACGTTGTCAGTCAGCTGGCGGACAGCGGACGACGCCGCATTGCGCTGATCAACCATGATTTAAGCTACAAATATGCCCGTCTACGCGAGCGCGGTTATAAAAGCGTGGTACATCTTCGCGATCTGGATTATCAGGTGGTGGAGTACGCCAGCGATCTCAGCTCCAGCGCGGGAATGGCGGCAATGAAAAAGCTGTTGGCGGACAATCCCCCGGATGCGGTGTTTGCAGTATCGGACACGCTGGCAGCGGGGGCGATGCGCGCCATTGAACAGGCGGGATTATGCGTCCCTCAGGACATCGCCGTCGTGGGGTTTGATGGCACCGAACTGGCTGAAATGGTCTCTCCGCAGCTCAGCACCATCGAGCAGCCGTCACAGGATATCGGGCGCAAAGCGGTCGATCTGTTGCTGAACAAAATCGATAACCCGGATGCACCCACGGAGCGAGTGATGCTGGACTGGCGCTTTGTGGCACGCGCCAGCACCTGAGGTTTATTTCGCGAAGGCGTCCGCCAGTGAACGGATATCATTCCCGGTGGGCGACTGATGAATTCTCAGGCCAAATTCTTCCACCACGGCATAAATATGGTCGAAAATATCCGCCTGAATGGTTTCATATTCCGCCCAGATCACCGTGTTGGTAAAGGCGTATATTTCAATCGGTAGACCGTTCGCATCCGGCGCTAACTGTCGAACCATCAGCGTCATATCTTTGCGAATACGCGGGTGGTTGCGCAGATATTCATTCAGGTAAGCGCGGAACGTGCCGATATTGGTCATCTTGCGTAGATTTAATACCGATTCACCTTCGCCATTTTCCTGATTCCACAGATCAATTTCTTCGTGACGTGCGGCCATATAGGGCTTGAGTAGTTTTGCCTTAATCAGACTTTGTTGCTCGTCCTCATCCAAAAAATGAATGCTGGTGGTATCAATGCTCAGGCTGCGTTTAATTCGCCGTCCACCCGATGCCGACATCCCGCTCCAGTTTTTAAACGAATCAGAGACCAGCGCCCAGGTGGGAATATTGCTGATGGTGTTATCCCAGTTGCGCACTTTGACGGTGGTCAGACCGATATCCGTGACCGCGCCGTCAGCGCCGTATTTTGGCATTTCCAGCCAGTCTCCGGGCTTGAGCATATCGTTGGCAGAGAGCTGAATACCGGCAACAAGGCCAAGAATGGGGTCTTTAAAGACCAACATCAGCACGGCGGCCATGGCGCCTAAACCGCTGATCAGAATGGCCGGAGACTGACCAATTAACAGCGAAATGATCAGGATCCCCACCACAATGGCGCTGACCAGTTTGACGCCCTGGAATATGCCTTTGAGCGGAAGCTGAGAAGCCGTCGCCAATTTTTGCGAAAAATTGAATATTACATCCAGTAAAGAAAAGAACGACAGCAGGGCATAGACCATCACCCACAGCCTGGCGCAGGTCATGGTTATTTCTGCTGCTTCACTGCCTTTCTGTAACCACAGCGCCGCCTGAATATTGACGATAATGCCTTGTAGGGTGAAGGCCAGACGATGAAATAACTTATTCTGCGTAATGATTTGCAGCCATAAATGGGCGCTGGCCTGCGCGCGTTTTTCGAACAGGCGCAAAACCACCTTATGCAATATAAGGTGGACAATCACGGCAGTGAGTAAAATGATGCCAAAGATGAGCACCAGCGAAGTGGTGTGGTTAATTTCGATCCCAAGTTCTTCTACCTGAGCAATTAATTCCTGCATAACGTCTCCTGAATATATTCCTTTTTATCATGAAGGTTGCGCTTTTATTATGCAACCCGGAGACGTTACGCCGGATTTTACGATGCGGCGGGGAGGGGGCCCGCATTGAGTTGGTGGCGCAACCACAACGCAACTCCGCCCAGCGCCAGCATCATGAGCACTTCAATGCCGAGAAAACCGATCATCGCCTGCGGATAGTGCCCGCCGTTATGTCGCTCAAACATCAGGAACAACGTGCCGAGCACGGCGGGGCCAAGGCCCAGCGTTGCCTGCTGCAAGGTACTCAGAATGGCGCTTCCGGCTCCCGCATCACAGTTGCTGATGTCCCGCATCCCAATTCGGTAAAAGCTGTTCACGATCAGCGCCTGACCATAGCCAATCAGGGCGGTGGCAGGCGCCAGGGTTAATGCGGTATTGGCCTGTCCGAAGCGCCAGAATGTCGCCATTAACAGCAGTAAACCTGCGATTTGTATCGTCAAACCCGTCAGTAAAATGCGTCCCATGCTGTGGCGGGCGATCAGTGTTGGCGCATACCAGGCTGAGACAAAATAGGCCACGCCCAGCGCGATAAAGCTATTGCCCGATTGCCATGGGGCCATGCCCAGACCGGACTGCATCGTGAGCGCCATGCAGAACATAAATCCCGACCAGGCGCTGAAAAACAGCAGGGCAATGAGCATTCCAAAACGGATGCTGGTCAGTTTGAGCAAACGCGGGGGCAGCAGAGGATGTTCGCCGCGCTGTTGTTTACGCAATGCGCTGGCGCGCATCCACAATCCAAGCGGGATCACCGCGATTAACGCCAGTTGCAGGAACCATGGCCAGTGAAGTTCAGCTCCCAGCGCCATCGGAAAAAGCAGGCAGCAGAGGATCGCGGCCAGCAGGCCGGTGCCTTGCCAGTCAATGCGCGATGGCGTTTCGCGGCGGGTTTCGGGGACGTAGTGACGGCTCAAGGCCAGCACCACTAAGCAGATCGGCACGTTAATAAAAAAGGCGTTCCGCCAGCCCAGCCCGGCGATATCCGCAGACACCAGCCAGCCGCCGCCCATCTGCCCGACGATAAAGGCAATCCCACCAATACCGCCAAACAGGCTGATCGCTTTGGCGTGCGCCGTGCCTTTTAGCGTGACGTGAAGCGTCGCGAGGATTTGCGGAACGATCAGCGCTGCGCCCGCGCCCTGCAATACGCGTGCAGCCAGCAGTTGCCCGACGGTTCCCGCCATCCCGCACAGTAACGATGCCACGCCAAATGCCGCAACGCCGCACATAAACAGCCGACGACGGCCAAGGTTATCGCCCAGTTTACTGCCCAGCGCCAGACAGACCGCAAATGCGACGCCGTACAGGGCGACGATCAGTTCAAGCTGCGTCGGGCTGGTGTGCAGCGACTGCGTGATGGAATCCAGCGCCACGTTGGTGATCGAGGTATCGATCAGCGGCAGCATCTGGCCCGTTAAGAGCAATATCAGGCCCGCGCGGCCCGGTGAAACAACAGACGTATTCATGGTAACTCCATTGCGTCATTCAGCAGATGGACGTAGCATCAGGGAAATTAAAAACGGGTACCAGTTCTTGCTTATACTGGTACTGGCACTACTACGCAGGGGGCGGTATGACGCTGATGACCGAACCGGTATCGTCGTTACAGGATGAGAATCGCAAGCAGCTCGGCGCGTTTTTACGCGCGCGCCGGGAAAGTCTTGATCCGCAGCGTCTGGGTTTACCGCGCAGCGGACGGCGACGCACGCCGGGCCTGCGCCGTGAAGAAGTCGCGATGCTGGCCGATGTCGGCGTGACCTGGTACACCTGGCTTGAGCAGGGAAGGGACGTGAATCCCTCCAGCGTGGTTATGCTGGCGGTCGCGAAAGCGCTGCAATGCACCGCCACAGAGACGCGTCATCTGTTCGTTTTGGCAGGATTGCCGCCGGGAGAAGTGCCGCCGCAGGTACCGTGCGAAGGGATCAGCGAAGGCACGCGGCGTTTACTCGATACGTTAATGCCCAAACCTGCCAGCATTCAGAAACCCAATTTCGATATCGTGGCTTGGAATGACAGTTTTGGTCATTTGATGGGGGTGGATTTCAACGAGATCCCCGCAGAGGATCGCAACTGTATTTACCTTTTCCTCACCCATCCTGCGTGGCGCAGTCGACTCGGCAAGCGTGCCGACGCGCTGCCGATTTTTGTCTCCTATTTCCGCGCGGCAATGGCAGAGCATCGCGGCGATCCGCAGTGGGAAGCGCAGCTGGCACGGTTTTTTGCGGTATCGGAAGAGTTTGAAACGTTGTGGCATCAGGGCTATGACGTGCGAGGAGTAGAAAATCAGCTGAAGCTCTTCACCCATCCACAGCTCGGTGATTTTCATTTGCAGCAGATGTACTGGTATTCCGCACCGCGTAACGGCTCGCGGCTGCTGGTTTATTTACCCGTCGATGATGAAGGTGAAAAGGTGCTGGCGTGGCTGGCGGAAAATCATCACTCATAAAAACGCCCTTCTGATTCTGGCAGGGCACTTTTTTATTAATAAGTCTTTGGAAGCTTATTGATTTTAATTAAAACCCCTCTTTCGATCTCGATATAATTACCGATTTTAAGATCGCTCAGGATTTTCATGACGCGGCTACGCGAGATATGGGTCTTTTCCTGAATATAGTCACAGGTATTGATCGTTTGGCGTAACGCCTCTTTTTTAGCCATTAAGGTCATTAAACTTTGACGTATCAGTTCGTAAGTTGTTAGACCTGCTGATTTTTTATGCGCTGTAAGCAACTCTTTTACGCCATACATATAGCAATAAGCGGCTTCCTTCCAAAGGTTTTTACTGTCAAGCAAGGCGAGAATGTCACTTTTTTTTCTTATCTCATATTTAACCTGGCCGTGAACCTGATAATAGATTCCTTCATGAATATTAAATAGGTCGTTCATTCCAATGATCATTGGCGCTTCAGTGAATTTTAACAGCAATTGATCCGTACTTCTGTGAACAGCGACTGTCCCGACATGTAGAATAAACGTCATATCGTGTTCATAATTATCAAGCGATATAATTGTGCGTTCCTGTCCGTGGCGAATACACGATGGATCGGAAATTTCATGAATCAGTGTTTTTATAATGCCTTCTGGTTTCATATCGTTGGACTCTTAAAAAGACATCTCGGAATTATACCAGAGGTAGGCACAAAATCTTGCAGCAGAAAGTCGGTATTATACAGGCTGAGGTATTTGTGAGTCACAACATACGCCATCCAAAGCTAAACTTTAAGCGTGAAAAGTTGATTATTCAATACATTATGGATAATAATTCTTTACGTAAAGCATGTAAGTGTAATGGTCGAAAATTAATTAAACGCTGAAGATTAAACATTCCGAAGACGGTCAGGAGCGTTTTCCAATAAAATCCCGTTATTTTCTAACAAAAAAAGTTATATCTGGAAATGCGAACGCGACAGCAACGATTAATTTAACCTCCCAGTAAGTTATTTTTCAAAATGAGCATGAGAATGGAGGGATTAAACATCCCACTATGCTGCCCGGAGTGATGATAAATAAATTTGATATACTTTCATTACCTTCAGTCAGAGAGAATGGAAATGAACGTCACCCGCAAACAAGAACGCCTGCTGCGCCGCGCGCTCAGCGAATGGGAACAGGATGGCACGCTCAGCAACCAGGAACATCTCCGCCTGACGGGCACCTTAAAACGCGTGGCGATGGACTGGCAACGCCTCAGCCGTTACGCCTTCTGGACTGCGCTGGCATGCGTGATTATCGCCTTTGGTAGCCTGTTTGCTGACAGCGACATGATGGCCCGCATTATCGAATTGCTCGCCTTTTCATCGCTCGCCCGTATCGGTTTGCCCGCCGTGCTGGCTGTGGTGTTTTATCTGTGGGGATTCAGCCGACAGCGGCACGAAACGCAGTGGCATTACTCTACAGAAGCGATTCTGTTTCTCGGCGTCCTGTTTACCGCCATCGCGCTGTGGCAACTGGGCGAGCGGCTGGATAACGGCAGCGGACACATTGCGCCGCTCTTCCTGGCGGGCTGCGCGGTGTATGGCCTGGTGGGATTCTTTGGGCGCTCGGGGCTGGTGTGGCTGTTCTTTTTGTTATCGCTCGGCAACTGGTTTGGCGCACAAACGGGGTATATGTCCGGCTGGGGTGCATACTGGCTGGGAATGAATTATCCGGTGCGCTTTATCTTCTTCGGCGGCGCGCTGCTGGCGTTGTGCTGGGTTTTGCGCGCGATGCTGCAACAGCGAAATCTGTATACGACCAGTAAAGCGATGGGGCTGACGTACTTATTTGTCGCCCTGTGGATTATGTCGATTTTCGGCAATTACGATATCGATAGCTGGTACGGCATGACGCGCGAGGCGTTACTCCCGTGGGCGCTGCTCTTCGCTGTTGCTGCGGTGGTATGTATTTATATCAGCCTGAAAACGGACGACGGGATGCTGCGGGGTTTTGGCCTGACGTTTCTGGCAATCAACCTGTATACCCGTTATTTCGAATATTTCTGGGACGGGATGAATAAAGTGATTTTCTTCCTGATTCTGGCGGGGTCGTTGGCGGTGATTGGGCGATACGCCGAGAAAATTTGGCACACCGCAGAACGGCGTGCCAAAAGCGATTAGCACTCGGTGATAATGGTGCTCAGCGGCAGGCGGGATTTCGGCAGAGAGGCGTTGAAATCTTCCACGCTGTGGCGACCCACGGGCACAACCACCAGGCTGGTGAAGCCTTTTTCTTTCAGGCCAAATTCGGCGTCGAGGATCGCGGCGTCGAAGCCTTCAATCGGTACGGCGTCCAGATCCAGCGCGCCAACGCCCAGCAGGAAGTTGCCAACGTTCAGGTAAACCTGTTTCGCCATCCACTGATCGTCATCTTTCAGATCAACGCGGTGCATATCCGCGAAGTAGCAGCGGCCTTTGTGGTTGGCTGCTTTGGCTTCTGGCGTGTCAAAACGCCCATCTGCGTCTTCCTGATCCACCACGCGCTCAAGCCATGCGTCGTCCATTGCGGTTTTGGCGCAGAACACCACCACGTGTGACGCATCCAGCATTTTGCGTTCGTTGAAAACGTATGTGCCAGCTGCTGATTTAGCGACGCGTGCTTTGCCTTCCTCAGTGCTGGCAACGATGAAGTGCCACGGCTGAGAGTTGGTGCTGGACGGGCTGAATTGCAGCAGCGTTTGAATTTTTTCTGCTTGTTCTGCTGTCAGTTTGAAATTCGGGTCGAACGCCTTCGTTGAGTGGCGCTTGCGGGCAACGGAAATGATATCCATAACGGCTCCTGGAGTGAAATTCGCCCATGCGCGGGCGCGAAAGAAAAGCAGAATACAAGCGTAAGCGGGAAAAGATAAGTGCGTTAAATGCGCTTATACTGTTCGGCCATGATGAACAATCAGGTTGGACGAATGCGCTTTTGGTCTTTTTTAGGCAGCTTATCGACAACCAAATTCCAGGAATCGAGCACCAAATCGGTGACCAGTTCCGGCGTAATATCATCGGCGGCGTAAATCGAAATCCAGTGCTTTTTATTCAGGTGATAGCCGGGTTCAATACCGCGGTAAATTTGCTGATTGAGCAGGGATTTTTCAGGATCGGATTTCAGACTGACGTGCTGACGCCCGCGGGCTACGGCAGTGAGCATGAAAATTTTGCCGCCGACCTTAAACACATCATATTCCGGGCCAAACGGCCAGCAGTGCTCGATAAAAGGCAATTCCAGCGCCACGCGGTGCGCATGTTCCTTCAGTGATTTACTGTCCATTAACATCCTCGATGGCGAGCGCTCGCCACATTGATTCAAATCCCAGGGCTTTAAATTCCTTCGCACGCGACGGATCGCGAGTGGCGAAGGCCATCGTCGTCTCAGCAAGCGACAGGAAAATCGCATCGCCAAAGGTACGGAATTCGTCTGACATAAAGACCTGGCGCACCGAGCGGCGGCACAGCTCATGAAGTTCCGGGAACATATCATGCACCGCCTGTTCGGTTTCGGCGTTGATTTTCTCGCTCACGCCCAGCTGGCGGATTGCGCCGTGGGCAATCGGATTGCGGATGCCCCAGTCAACGTAGCTGTTCCAGATATTGCGGGTATGTTCTTTCGGCGTGCTCAGGGCACGGTCAAGATTTGCTAGCATGGTCTGGCACAAATCCTGTTTCAGGTGCAGATAGAGGGCATTCAGCAGATCGTCTTTGGTCGCGAAGTAGCGAAACAGAGTGCCTTCGGCAACGCCCGCGTTTCGGGCGATCAGCGCGGTCGACGCCGCAATGCCTGACTGCGCAAAGGCCACAGTAGCCGCTTCCAGTAACGCTTGTCGTTTATCTTCACTCTTCGGACGTGCCACGTATTCCCCTCCATGCACCTCATTCGTCACTCTCGCGCTGCGTGGGCTATGCTCAAAATCTCAGTCGCACAGTTATCCGTGCATCTGAGGTTTTCCGCCTTGCCGCCTTGCTTAAGATTGAATGATGCCGTGCATCAAATTTACAAAAACCACGATTGAAACATGCTCTCTTCCACGCTGCAACGCGGAATGTCAAAGATCGAAAACGTCTTGACGATATATTCATCACATCTATAATGAGTGCTTACTCACTCATAATCAAGTTTAACCCGCGTAAACCATCGGATGGGGCGCGTATTCGGGTCAGGATATGAAAAAGCCTCTTTTAATCAGCATGGTGTTTGTCATGATTATAGCGTCCGCGGCAAGTTTACCCTTTGTACTGAATGCCGGATTTGGCCAGTCGCCGCAGGGTGAGCAGCTTAGTGAAATAGAGGCTTCGCCGCATTATCGCGACGGGCAGTTCCATAACCAACTCCCGACGCCGGGCTACAGCGGCGACAAAAGCATGCTGGCGGCATGGTGGGAATTTCTCGTCACCAAACGCGAAAACGCCCGTCCTGCGCAGCCGTTGCCGCTTGTCAAAACCGATCTGGCCAGCCTGCCACTGGAACAGGACACGCTGGTGTGGCTCGGTCACTCGTCCTGGTATCTACAGCTGGCAGGCAAACGCATCCTCATCGATCCGGTTTTCAGCAATTACGCCGCGCCGTTTTCGTTTCTGAACAAAGCCTTCGCCGGGGAATATCCGTGGCGCGCCGAAAACATGCCGGAAATCGACCTGCTGATTATTTCGCATGACCATTATGACCATCTGGATTACGCCACTATCAAAGCCCTGATGCCCAAAGTGAAGCGCGTCGTAACGCCGCTTGGCGTGGGATCGCACCTGCGTTACTGGGGCATGGACGCATCAATCATTGACGAACGCGACTGGAATCAGACGGTCCGCATTAACGATGACCTGATGATTCACGTGCTTCCGGCGCGTCATTTCTCCGGACGCGGGCTCAAGCGCAATCAGACGCTGTGGGCGAGCTTTATGTTCGTCACCCCAGAGCAGAAAGTCTATTACAGCGGTGATTCTGGCTATGGTCCGCACTTCAAAGCCATCGGCGAGCAGTTTGGCGACGTCGATCTGGCGATTATGGAAAACGGACAATACGACCAGGACTGGAAATACATTCATATGTTGCCTGAACAGACGGCGCAGGCGGCGGCGGATGTCAACGCCAAAGCGGTGGTGCCGGGGCATTACGGGCGATTTGTGTTGGCGAAACACACCTGGAACGATCCGGTGATTCAGCTGACGCGCGCCAGTCAGGACAAAAATTATCGTTTGCTGACCCCTGAATTGGGTGAGCCCGTGCATGTTAATGATACGACGCAGCAATTTAGTGAGTGGTGGGAATAATGATTAATCAGGTAACAGAGGGGGAGAGCAGCATGACGATTTCCGCTCAGGTCATCGACACCATCGTCGAATGGATTGACGATAATCTTCATCAACCGCTGCGCATAGAAGAGATCGCCCGCCACGCAGGGTATTCCAAATGGCATTTGCAGCGTCTGTTTATGCAATACAAAGGCGAAAGCCTGGGGCGTTATATCCGCGAGCGTAAACTGCTGCTGGCGGCGAAGGATCTGCGTGAGTCGGATGAGCGGGTGTACGATATCTGTCTGCGCTATGGGTTTGATTCTCAGCAGACGTTTACCCGCATCTTCACGCGCACGTTCAACCAGCCGCCTGGCGCGTACCGCAAAGAAAATCACGTTCAAACGCACTGAAACTGTACCCCGGTAACGTTCGGTTACCGGGGTCGACGCTGACCAGATGTAGACTACTTTTTCGCAATCACGCCTGCCGCTTGTCATTCTTCCTGTTGCTCACGCGAATTTCATAACAGATTTGTTTTTATATTTTTCAATCCTGTTCGACGGACACTGTGACCACGCCAGACGCGTGCCAAACCCTGACTATGCCGATTATATGGCAGAGGAGTTGCGTCATCGTGGGCTGCATTGCGCTATCCGCCGATACGGCCTGGTGTGAAGCGCTCATCCACGGGATGCGGGATTTCAGCGGATTACGCGGCCAGTGAAAACCAGCGGCGCCAGACGAATCGCAGCACAAAAAACTCTACGGTGCCGAGCAGTAAAAACCACAGGCAGAAGACAATCGTGTAGAGCTGGTTCAAATCCATCAGATGGAACTGTGCGACCAGTTTCTGCGCGACGGTGAGTCCAAAAGAGGGCGCGGGGAGCAGCAGGCAGGAGAGCAGTGCCATCAGCAAAATGCCTCCTGCCGTTAACAGTGACTCTAACGGGTGCTTCATATTATTGTTAATCATCAGTTAAAAAAGTTATTGTCCGGGATCTTGCAACGTAAAGCAATATCAACCCGAATTAACCTTTTTCGATAATAAATCAAAAATAACCCGCCAAATATTCGCACATTAATTTAATAACGCGTCTGCAATTAAATTACTCTGTCTTTATGTAAATTATTGTCACGCTCAGGCGAAGAATTTTACAAACGTATATGTGCTATATCCAATTAACGTTGCAATAACAATTGCAACAACGACATACAAAGCCAGACGCCGCGTGCTATTAATCCCAAACATGCTATCCCTCGTTTAGTTATCGTTTAGAAACATTTTGTAAAAATCATCTTATCGAAATAATGACCTACAGAATTTAATTACGCAACTGGCAATATATTGCGATGCTGAAAATAACTCTGCAAGCGTTAAACAGTAAAACGTGAATAATTAAAGCCAGAAAGGAATTCAGGCTTACGTCCACCGGATATTAAAGGAAATGTATCTATGACCAACAAAATGAACACCGAAAATCGGCCTTACCACCAGACGGTAGAGCAGGTTCTCGCAGAAAAAAAGAGTAACACCAATGGGTTGGAGCGTGAGGAAGCTCAGGCTCGATTGCAGCAATACGGCCCCAACGCGTTGCCTGAGAAAAAAGGCAAACCGGCATGGCTGCGTTTTCTGGCCCATTTTAACGATGTGCTGATTTATGTCCTGCTGGCGGCGGCATTATTAACCGCGCTAATGGGGCATTGGGTCGATACGCTGGTCATTTTAGGCGTGGCGGTGATTAACGCCTTGATTGGTCATATTCAGGAAAGTAACGCCGAAAAATCGCTGCAAAGTATTCGAAATATGCTTTCGAGCGAAGCACGGGTTATTCGAAATGGAGTGCACGAAACCATTCCGACGACCGAAATTGTACCAGGCGATATTATTGTGCTGCGTGCCGGTGACAGAATTCCTGCGGATATGCGACTGATTGAAGCGCATAATTTACGCGTAGAAGAAGCGATTCTGACCGGTGAATCCACGGTCGTGGATAAGCATATTCTTCCTCTGACCGGTGAATTATCGCTGGGCGATCGCACCAACCTGGTGTTCTCCGGTACGACCGTGAGCGCAGGTGGCGGTGTAGGCGTCGTGATTGCCACCGGGCAGGACACTGAGCTTGGCCACATTAACCAGATGATGGCGGGGATCGAAAAGCACCGCACGCCGCTGCTGGTGCAGATGGACAAGCTCGGCAAAGCGATTTTCGCGCTGATTCTGGTGATGATGGCCGCGCTGTTTGTCTTCAGCATGTTGTTGCGTGATATTCCGCTTGGCGAGCTGCTGCTGTCCCTGATTAGCCTCGCGGTGGCGTCCGTTCCGGAAGGCCTGCCTGCGATTATCTCCATTATTTTGTCCCTCGGCGTGCAGGCAATGGCGAGCAAAAAAGCCATTATCCGCAAGCTGCCGACCGTCGAAACGCTGGGCGCGATGACCGTGGTCTGCTCCGATAAAACCGGCACGCTGACCATGAACGAAATGACCGTTAAAGCGATTATCACCGCCGACAGCTGTTATCGCGTCGAAGGCAATAGCTACGAGCCGGTGGGCGATATCTGCCTTGAGGGTAGCGACGAGCCGGTGCAAATCCAGCAGGGAACGGTGCTGGAGCACTATCTGCGCACCATCGATCTCTGCAACGACAGTCAGATGATGCAGGATGAGCGCGGTTTGTGGGGCATCACCGGCGGGCCGACCGAAGGCGCACTGAAAGTGCTGGCGGCGAAAGCGAATCTCGCACCTGTTGTCACCACGCTGATTGGCAAAATCCCGTTTGACTCGCAGTACAAGTACATGAGCACGCACTACCAGATCGGCAGTGAAGAGCAAATTCTGATCACCGGCGCACCGGATGTGATTTTCGGCCTGTGCGACCAGCAGCAAACCCGCAGCGGTGCCCAGGCGTTTAACCGTGCGTACTGGGAAACGGAGATGGAGCGCTATGCGCGTCAGGGCCTGCGCATGGTCGCTGCCGCCTTTAAACCGGCGCCAGAAGGGCAGGAGACGCTGAGCCACGATGACCTGAGCAACGGGCTGATATTCCTTGGGATCGCCGGCATGATGGACCCGCCGCGCCCGGAGGCTATCGACGCCATCCACGCCTGTCAGCAGGCCGGGATTCGCGTGAAGATGATCACCGGTGACCACCCGCAAACGGCGATGAGCATTGGACAAATGCTGGGTATTACCAACAGCGCGCAGGCGGTGACGGGCTATGAGCTGGAGCACATGGACGATGCGGAGCTGGCAGAGGCAGCGGTGGAATATGACATTTTCGCCCGTACCAGCCCGGAGCATAAGCTGCGCCTCGTGAGAGCCTTGCAGCAGAAAGGTGAAATCGTCGGCATGACCGGTGATGGGGTGAACGATGCGCCCGCGCTGCGTCAGGCGGATGTCGGCATCGCGATGGGCATCAAAGGCACGGAAGTGACCAAAGAGGCCGCTGATATGGTGCTCACCGATGACAACTTTGCCACCATCGCCAGCGCGGTCAAAGAGGGGCGTCGTGTCTACGACAACCTGAAGAAAACCATCCTGTTTATTATGCCGACCAACCTGGCGCAGGGGCTGCTGATTGTGATTGCGCTGCTGGCGGGGAACATTATTCCGCTGACGCCGGTGCTGATTTTGTGGATGAACATGGCGACGTCCGCCACGCTCTCCTTCGGTCTGGCATTTGAAGCGGCCGAGCGCAACATCATGAAGCGTCCGCCGCGTCAAACCGGACAGCACGTTATGGACGCCTTTGCGGTCTGGCGTGTGGCGTTCGTCGGTACGTTGATTGCGATTGCCGCGTTTGCCCTCGAAGCCTGGCTCGCGCCACGCGGCCACAGCGCCGAATTCATCCGCACCGTGCTGCTGCAAATGCTGGTGAGTGCGCAGTGGGTCTACATGATCAACTGCCGTAACACCAACGGGTTCTCTCTGAACCGTGGCCTGCTGGCAAACAAAGGGATCTGGCTGGTGACGGGCGTGCTGCTTCTGCTGCAACTGGCGATTATCTACCTGCCGTTTATGCAGATGCTGTTCGGCACCGAAGCGCTGCCGCTGCGCTACTGGGGCATTACGCTGGTGATTGCCGGGGCGATGTTCTTTATTGTCGAAATTGAGAAGCGACTGACGCGCAGGTTCCGTAAAGCTGCATAACTTTTGCCCTCACCCTAACCCTCTCCCACGGGGAGAGGGAACTCTAATAGCACCCGGTGTGGGAGAGGGGATTTTAATATTCCACTCCCTGGTGATAGAGGACTCTAACCACACTCACTGCGGGTGACGGGGATGTTCACCTCCCTCTCCCTCCGGGAGAGGGGCGGGGTGAGGGGATTTCAACGAGGCACTTCCATGAAAACGACTTTTCTGCGCATCGCCACGGCCTGCGCTTTCCTTGCCTGCACCCTGCAAACCGCTGTTGCCGCAGCCATTCCGGTGCGCGTCGCCACCGTTAACCAAACGGATCACGCCTCTGAACGTCAGATCCCTGGCCGCGTCGAGGCGATCCATACCGTTGAACTTCGCGCCCGCACGGAAGGGGTGATCACCCAGGTGCATTTCCGCGACGGGCAATACGTCCGGCAAGGCGACGCCCTTTTTGAACTTGATGACGCTGAACCGCGCGCGGCGGTGCGACTGGCGCAGGCCGAAGTGCAAAGCGCTGAAGCCACGCTACGTCAGGCGCAGCAGCAACTCACGCGCTTTCAAAGCCTCGGTACCAGCAACGCCATCAGCCGACACGACGTCGATAACGCCCTGATGCAGCGTGACGTGGCACGCGCGGCGCTCGAACAGGCCAAAGCGCGTCTTGAAGCCCGCAAGGTCACGCTCGGTTTCACCCGTATCACCGCACCCATCAGTGGACGAATGGGGCACAGCCAGTTCCACACCGGCAGCCTGGTGAATCCGGCAAGCGGTGTGCTGGTTGAGGTAGTCCAGCTCGATCCGGTGCGGGTTGCCTTTGCCGTCGAAGAGGGGGTATTTGCGGCGAAAGCCGGGGCACACGCGGATCTCAGCGCCATGAAAAGCGCGTGGCTGGCGCAAATTCAAAACGGCGACCAGCGTATAAACGGCACGCTCACCTCGGTGGATAACCGCATCGATCCGCGGACGGCGAGCGTGATGCTTCGCGCCGAATTCGCCAATCCGCAGCATCGTCTGCTGCCCGGCGGTAACGTGAATGTGTTTCTACGACCGCAGATTGAGCTGAAGACGCTGGTGATTCCGGCGGCCGCGGTTCAGCAAAACGACGCCGGTTTTTACGCCTGGGTCGTTAACGATCGCGACATCGCAGAAAAACGTGCGCTGACCCTCGGGGGGCAAATCGGCCAGCAGTTTATTGTGCAAAGCGGCGTCAAGCCGAATGAGCGCGTGGTGACGGACGGTGCGCAGCGCTTGCAGGCCGGTGTTGTCGTTCAGGTTGCGAACTAAGGAGCTACTATGCTGACGTTTTTCATTAAACGCCCGCGTTTCGCCATGGTGATTGCGCTGGTGATCACCCTGCTCGGCGCCATCGCGCTGAAGCTGATCCCCGTGGAGCAATATCCGCAAATCACGCCGCCGGTAGTGAATGTGTCAGCCAGCTGGCCGGGCGCCAGTGCGGCTGACGTGGCGGAGGCCATCGCTACGCCGCTGGAGACGCAGATCAACGGCGTGGATCACATGCTGTATATGGAATCGACCAGTTCGGATGAAGGCTCGTACAGCCTGAATATCACCTTTGCGGCGGGAACCGACGCGGATTTGGCGGCGATCGACGTGCAAAACCGCGTGGCGCAGGCCGTGGCGCAACTGCCCGCCGATGCACAGCAAAATGGCGTTCAGGTGCGCAAGCGCGCCACCAATTTGATGATGGGGGTAAGCCTTTACTCACCTGAACAAACCCATTCGCTGCTGTTTGTCAGTAACTATGCCAGCACCCAGATCCGTGAAGCGCTGGCACGTCTGCCGGGCGTGGGTCAGGTGCAGGTTTTTGGTGCACGTGATTTCAGCATGCGCATCTGGCTGCGACCGGATCGCATGAACGCGCTGAACGTGACGACGGATGATATTTCACAGGCGCTGCGCGAGCAAAACGTGCAGGGGGCTGCGGGGCAGGTCGGTACGCCGCCGGTGTTTAACGGCCAACAGCAAACGCTGACCATCAACGGACTGGGGCGGCTGAATGAAGCCGACGCCTTTGGCGATATCATTATTCGCGCGGGAGAAATGGGGCAACTGGTACGCCTGAAGGAGGTCGCGAACATCGAGCTGGGATCGCGCAGCTACAGTTCTGGCGCGCAGCTTAACGGCCATGACTCCGCCTATTTAGGCATCTATCCCACGCCATCAGCCAACGCCTTGCGGGTGGCGGAAGCGGTGCGCGGCGAGCTTGAACGCTTGTCCGCACGTTTCCCGGCGGATCTTGCTTATGAAGTGAAATTCGACACCACCGAGTTTGTGGCGGCCACGATCAAAGAGATTGGCGTCTCGCTGGCGCTGACGCTGCTTGCCGTGGTGGTGATTGTCTCTCTGTTTTTACAAAGCTGGCGCGCGACGCTGATTGTCGCTATCGCGATCCCCGTGTCGCTCATCGGCACGTTCGCGATGCTGTATGCGCTGGGCTATTCCGCCAACACGCTAAGCCTGTTTGCCATTATTCTGGCGCTGACGATGGTGGTGGACGACGCGATTGTGGTGGTTGAAAACGTCGAAACCCTGATGGCAGAAGGGCAAAGCCGTACGTCGGCGACCGCGCTTGCGCTGCGTCAGATTGCCGGACCGGTGATTGCCACCACGCTCGTGCTGTTGGCGGTGTTTATTCCGGTGGCGCTGCTGCCGGGGATTGTCGGCGAGCTGTATCGCCAGTTTGCGGTGACGCTTTCTACCGCCGTGACGTTTTCAAGCCTGGTGGCGCTGACGCTAACACCCGCGCTGTGCGCTATGTTGCTGCGCCCACGACCTGCGCGTCCGGCGGCGATTTTCCGCGGTTTTAATCGCGGTCTTGATACCACGCGCGATGCCTACGCACGTCTGGTCAACGTCTTAAATCATCGCCCTGTGCTGGCGCTTATTGCCACCGCAGGCGCGGCGGCAGTGGTCGTTTTCAGCTTTACCGCCATGCCAAAAGCCTTCTTGCCGCAGGAAGATCAGGGCTATTTCTTTGCCAGCGTGCAGTTGCCGGAGGCCGCGTCACTGGAGCGCACCGAAGCGGTGATGACCACGGCACGCCAGCTGATTGCGGCCAATCCGGCCGTGGCCGACGTGATTCAGGTGTCTGGTTTTAATCTCCTCAACGGCACCAGCGCCTCAAACGGCGGGTTTGTCTCGGTAATGCTGAAAGACTGGAGCGAACGCCCGCCGCTGGATGAGGTGATGGGCACGCTGCAACGTCAACTGCTGGCGCTACCGGAAGCGACGATCATGACCTTTGCGCCGCCAACGCTGCCGGGGCTGGGCAACGCGTCTGGCTTCGATTTGCGTATCCAGGCCCAGGCGGGTCAAAGCCCGGCGGATCTTGAGCGCGTCACCCGTGAGATTCTGGCGAAAGCCAACCAGCATCCGCAGCTCAGCCGGGTCTTCACAACCTGGAGCAGCAATGTGCCTCAGTTGACGCTGAGCGTGGATCGCGAGCGCGCCGCGCGTCTGGACGTCCCGGTTTCACGTATTTTCAGCAGTCTGCAAACGGCATTTGGCGGCACGCGCGCCGGGGATTTCAGCATCAACAACCGTGTCTATCACGTGGTGATACAAAACGAGATGCAGTGGCGTGAGCGCGCGGAGCAAATCAGCGAGCTGTACGTGCGCAGTAATAACGGCGAGCGGGTGCGCTTGAGTAATCTGGTGACGATCGCGCCGACCGTTGGCGCACCGTTTTTGCAGCAATACAACCAGTTCCCATCCGTTTCGGTCAGCGGTTCTGCCGCGCCGGGCGTGAGCAGCAGCACCGCAATGGCGGCGATGGGCCAACTGCTGGTCGATAATTTGCCAGCAGGCTATGACTACGCGTGGAGCGGAATGTCGTATCAGGAGCAGCAGACGGGTAATCAGGCGGTCTGGATCGTGCTCGCGGCGGTGGTGATGGCGTGGCTGTTCCTTGTCGCCCAGTATGAAAGCTGGACGCTGCCCGCCAGCGTGATGCTTTCGGTGCTGTTCGCCATCGGCGGTGCGCTGACGTGGCTATGGATTGCGGGGTATGCCAACGACGTTTACGTGCAGATAGGGCTGGTACTGCTGATTGCGCTGGCGGCTAAAAATGCCATTCTGATCGTTGAGTTCGCCCGCTCGCGGCGCAATGAAGGGATGGCGATTGTCGATGCCGCCCGCGAAGGGGCATCGCGCCGTTTTCGCGCGGTGATGATGACCGCAGTGTCGTTTATTATCGGCGTTCTGCCGATGATGCTCGCAACGGGGGCGGGTGCCCAGAGCCGCCGAATCATCGGCACCACGGTGTTCAGCGGCATGCTGGTGGCCACCGTGGTGGGGATCGTCTTTATCCCGGCGCTGTTTGTGCTGTTCCAGCGTCTGCGCGAGTGGGGGCACCGGCTTACGGGTGAGTAGCCCACAGCTCACAGTGCTTTTGCACCAGCGAGATAAGCGAGCCGCCGTCGGCGATAAAGTCCCGCATCCGCTGTGCTTCACTTTTGCCCTGCTTTAACATCAGGGCAATCTCTGCAATCGCGCTTGCGCCACCCAGCTTTTGGGCGGAGGGCGCAACGCGATCCAGCAGCCACGTCATATCGTCGGCAATGGTTTTCTGTTCGCCGGTCTTCACGTCAGTGAGCAGCCCGTCTAAACCGTAACGACACGCCTGGAAACGGTTAAATTTATACAGCAAATAATCCTGTTCCTGATGCTTATAGGGACGTTCGGTCAGCAGCCAGTGCGCGGTCGCCTGAATCAGCCCGGCAATATTAATGGCGTGCGCCAGCGTCAGCGGCGTGTCCATCACCCGCACTTCGACGGTACCAAAATCCGGGCTGGGGCGAATATCCCAGTGTATGTCTTTAATGGTGTCGATCATGCTGGTGTAGCTGAGACGGCGGAACAACCCTTCAAACTCCTGCCAGTTGCTCACCCACGGCATTTTGCCGTTATCCGGGAAACCCGAGAAGATGTTGAGTCGCGACGACGCAAACTTCGTATCGCTGCCCTGCATATACGGTGACGAGGCGGAAAGGGCAATAAAATGAGGGACGAAGCGCGACAGGCCGTGCAGCAAATAGATGGCATCATCGCCGTTGCGACAGCCGATGTGCACGTGCTGACCAAACACCGTCGCCTGCAAAATCAGATACCCAAACAGCTCCAGATTGTGATTGTAACGCTCATCGTCACACACTTCCTGACGCTGCCACTTCTGGAACGGGTGCGTCCCGCCGCCGGCAATCTGAATATGTTGATCGCTTGCTGCACGCAGGATCGCCTGCTGCATGGCGGAAAACTGCGCGGCTGCCTGGTCGATGTTGTGACAAACTCCGGTGGCAATTTCGAGCATGCTTTCGGTGATATCGTGTTTGACCTCACCGGCTTTGATGTCGTTTTTGACGGCAGCAATCAGCGCCGAAGAGTCCTGACTGAGATCGTATCCCGGCGGATTGACCACCTGCAGTTCGAGCTCAATGCCCAGCGTGAACGGCTCGGAAGAGTGAAAGTCGGGTAGTGGCATAGCGCGCTCCGTTGAGTGGGATGCTTTGAGTATAGGCACTGCTCTTCATTTCTCATTCGGGCGCGTGATATTCACGCGGCTGTGCAAAAAGTCGATAAAGGTTCTGACCTTTTCAGGCACATGGCGGGTGTTGGGATAAAGCGCATAAATGCCCTGGCGGGGAAAAAGGTGATCCGGCAGCACCCGGCGCAACGTTCCCTTTGCCAGATCATCTTGCACGAGCCACGAAGGAAGCAGAGCCACACCGGCATGATTAAGTGCAAATGCCAACAGCGTAGCGGCGCTGTCGGCCATGAGGGTGACAGGCTGCTGAGCCGCAAACATCACATGGTCGCCGTCAGGGGTTAAGACCTGCCAGTTTAACGGCGTGGAGAGGCGACTGTGCGCAATCCACTTTGCCCTGGCAAGGTGTTCTAAATCGTTGATGCCTGTTTCGCCGAGTGAGTCCAGGTAAGCGGGCGACGCGACAGGGTAAATATCAAATTGATCGATAAGCCTGGCGTGATGCGTTGAGTCAGCCAGGTGGCCGAGTCTGATCGCCACATCAAAGCGCCCTGCAATAAGATTGTCACTTTTGGATGAGGAAACGTGCTGGATGCGCAGGTGAGGATACTGCGCCGAAAACGCCGCCAGCGCGGGCACGACGACGCGCGCGCCGTATTCTGGCGTCGTGGTAATCCGCAGCAATCCGCTTAGTCCACCGTGATGGCTTCGGACTTCATCGAGCACACGTTCTGCATCCTGAAGCAGCTGCTGGCAGCGATGATAAAACCGTTCACCCGCGTCTGTCATCGCCATATGGCGCGTGCTTCGCGTGAGTAATGAGACGCCAAGCTCCTGCTCCAGCTGTTTAATGTTGAAGCTCACCACGGCTTTGGTCAGCCCAAGGGTTTGGGCCGCGCCGGTAAAACTTCCGGCTTCTACCACCGCCACATACATCTCAAGGCGCTGCATGTTGATCATGATGTTGTCCATTCTGCTCAGGAGATTGTCAAAATTAATTTGACAGTGTAATCCGTAAACGTGGATTTTTCCTGCTAAGTCATGCGCCTATACTGCGAGCCAGGCTGTTTTAAATGAGAATAAAATGACGTATCGCGCCCGTGTTGCCAGCGTTTACCTGCTGGGATTCTTTGTCGATCTGGTGAATATGTTTATCGCCAGCGTGGCTTATCCTGAAATAGGTCGGCAATTTGATGCACCCGTCAGCCAGCTGGCGTGGATCAGTAACAGCTATATTTTAGGCCTCACGCTGGTGATTCCGCTGAGCACATGGCTGGCAAAACGGATTGGCGCCAGGCGTTTATTGATGTTCTCCCTGCTGGTGTTCATTGTCGCGACCTGTGGTGTCAGTGCGGCATTCTCGGTTCCCCAGCTTATTGCGTGGCGAGGATTACAGGGGATGGGCGGCGGATTGTTGATCCCCATTGGCCAGACGATGACCTACGCGTTGTACCGTAGCCATGAGCGAGCAAAGCTGTCATCGGCGGTGATGTTAGTGGCGCTGCTGGCTCCCGCGCTGTCGCCCGCCATTGGCGGTCTCTTCGTTGACAGCCTGAGCTGGCGATGGGTATTTCTGGCGAGCTTGCCGTTCGCCGTTGCGGCATTGATTCTGGCCAGATGCTGGCTCCACCCCGATGCCCCTGATGAAAAAGGTGCACGGCTGGATCTGTCCGGTCTGGCGAGCGCAAGCGTTGCGCTCACCCTGATCCTCATCGGGCTGACCGTGTTGGGAGAATCGCATCATGTTTCGCAGGGCGCTCTGGCTCTGCTGGTGGGGGTTGTCGTCATGGGCGGATATGTCCGCGGCGCGATGAAAAAATCCAGTCCATTGCTTAACCTACAACTGGTCAAAGAACCGCTATTCAGGACTTCAATGCTGATTTATCAGTTCGTTCCGGGCATTTTTACCGGGGTGAGTTTGATTGCCATGTTTTACCTGCAAAACCAGTTGGGCATGTCAGCTGCGCGGGTAGGCGCGTTGATGCTCCCATGGGCGTTGGCGTCTTTTGTGGCGATAACGTTGACGGGAAAGGTCTTCAATATTTTGGGGCCACGGCCGCTGTTTATTACTGGCTGCCTGATACACAGTCTGGGCATTGGGCTACTGGCGCTCACCGGTCACACTTCGCATATCGGGGTGGCAGTGCTCGCGTTCGTCTTAATGGGATTCGGTAGCAGCTTGTGCAGCAGTACGGCGCAAAGTGCCGCGTTTATTCGGATTGCTAACGAGGATTTGGCCGATGCCAGCGCATTATGGAACATTAACCGCCAGCTGAGTTTCTGCCTGGGCGTGACGCTAATCAGCCTGCTGTTTAATGTGATAGCTCACACTGGCTTGCCGGTAGACCAGGCCTGGCATTTGAGCTTTGTGTTAGCGGCTTGTAGCGCGGTGATTCCGCTGCTTTGTTGTTTCCGCATCGCTAACCAGAGCATTATTTTTACCCTCAATCAGGAACAAAAATGAATCGTTATTTTAAAGAAGTACTGGATACGCATGAACTGATCCGCGACTGGCTGGGCGATGCCGAAACGCCTGTTGAGACGTGCGATGATTTATTGTCGCGTTTTAGCCCGGCTTTCTCGATGGTCTCTCCAATTGGCGTGTTGTTCGATTCTCACGCGTTAAACCGTTTCTTCCGCTCGCAACGGGGCGCGCGGGCGGGGTTAACGATTGATATTGTCGATCTGCACATTATCGCTGAAAGTGAAAAAGGGGCGACGGTCACCTATACGGAACGACAGACCCTACCCGGCCAAAACGTAACGCAGCGTTTTGCGACGGCGGTGTTTGACATCGATCCGGATGGGCGTGTGATGTGGCGACACCTGCACGAAACGTTTTATTCAGTATGAAATCCGGTGCAATACCCGATGCACTACGTTTAGTGAGATACCCCCGCTTTCGCTAGAAAATGCTATCTGGAGCATGGTTATTTTTTATGTTGTCGACCATGCTCAATATAATTATAAATCAGACACTTTCGACGTGCTCGTCTCCCTCATTCCCAGGACATATCAATGCGCAAGGCACTTATCCCCCTCGCTGTGGCCGTGGCAATGTTTCTGTTGGGTGTTTTTATTATTAATATTCAGATTTGGTATTCAACACGCGTAGACAGCCTGGCGGGCGCTCACTACGTGGTCAAAAACATGAATATTATTCTTGAGGAAGCCCGCCATGCGACCCGCACGGCGATGCGGGTGGTTGATAACGAGTGCGATGTGGAAGGACAGTACCGGCTTGGCACCGAGGCGGCGTTGCAACCGCATCTTAGAACCATCGTGATTCTGAAAAAGGATGCCGTCTGGTGCTCCTCTCTGCCTGGCAACCGTATCTTGCTGGTGAACAGCGCAGCGTTGCCGAAATCATCACTCCTTCTTGTGCCCGCGCGAAGCACGGTCAATGGCCGCCCGGTGCTGATTTACCAAACGGAATATGCCGGAAGCCGCATCATGATCAGCATGAGCGACAGTCATATTCGGGACGCTATGGATATCCCGTTAAACGGCATTTTGTATTCGCTCAAGGTAGGCAAGGATATTTTAGGCATGACGGGTGATGTCGAGGCCGTTAACGATGCCGAGCGTGCGGATTTAAGCGTGCAGGCGACCGATTTTCCTTACAGCATTGATTTCGACGCGCCTCCATTATTTAGCCTCCAAAAATTGATCGACGAGGCCGGAGGGGTATTACTGTTTTTAATGCTGATCTCCGGTCTCTCCGCTTACTTGCTGCACAAGTATCTGAATAAAAATACGCTGCCGGAAGAGTCTCTTCGCCGGGCCATCTTCAGAAACGAGATCGTTCCCTTTTATCAGCCGATCGTGAATGGCAAAGAGGGCACTTTGCGCGGTGTCGAAGTCCTGGCTCGCTGGAAACATCCGCAGGGCGGGTATATTTCGCCAGCCTCCTTTATTCCGGTGGCAGAAAAAACGGGATTGATCGTGCCGCTCACGCAGAGCTTAATGGCTCAGGTGGCAGCAAATATGAATGCCATTGCCAGTAAATTACCGGAGGGGTTTCACATCGGGATCAATTTCAGCGCGTCGCATATAGCTGCGCCTTCTTTCGTGGAAGAGTGCCTGAAATATAAAGACAGTTTTATCCGACCTGATTTGAATCTGGTGATTGAGGTGACGGAACGTGAGCCGCTGGATGTTAATGCACATCTTGTCCAGACCCTGAATACCCTCCATGAAAATGGCTTTGCGATTGCGCTGGATGATTTTGGTACCGGGTATTCAGGGATCGCCTACCTTTATGATCTGAATATCGATTACATCAAAATTGACCGCAGTTTTGTGGGCCGCGTGAACGCCCATGAGGACTCGACGCGAATTCTGGATTCCGTGCTCGATCTCGCGCTCGCGCGTAAACTCAAAATCAGTATTGTTGCCGAGGGTGTCGAAACGCAGGAGCAACTGGAATATCTCAACCGCAATAACATCGCTTTTATGCAGGGATTCTACTTCTTTAAGCCCGTGCCCTATACGGAGCTGGTTAAAATCCTGTTGTCCAAACCCCGAGTGAAAGTGGAGGTTGAATCATCAGCCTCTTTATAACCATCGCGTTGCACCCGCGTGACCGAACCGCTTGCGCATGCCAACAAAAGGGCAGCTCGAATGCTGAAAAAACAGAAATTCCACGTTGGTGTGTCTGTCGCGATGGCTCTCGTGGCGTTCACTCCGGGAAGTGTCGGGGCGGTATCGCTGGGCCTGGAAGGGGGGAGCTACGGCACGCCGTACAACGATCGTCATGCCGAAAACTGGGTGCTGCCGTATGTCGGCCTGGAGTATAAATCGTTTTACATTGACGGCACGGAGATGGGTTTCACGCTGGTGGACGATCGTGTCAACACGCTGAAGCTCAAGGTCTGGTATCTCGACGTGCAATACGATGCGTCTCAAGGGCGCACAGCCGCGCTGCGCAGTTTAAACAACCGCCACAGCACCATGCTGGCGGGCGCAAGTTATCTTCTGACGACGCCCGTTGGCGGTTTTGAGACCGCGCTGGGCGTCGACGCGCTAAATCAGAGCAAAGGCGTCACCGCGAATTTTTCGTGGATAGTCATGAAGCAGTGGGGCGGCTTTACGCTGGTGCCCATGGCGGGTGTGGACTGGAACAACGGGCAGCAAAACCGCTATTACTACGGCGTCTCGGATGACGAAGCATCGGCATCAGGATTATCCGCCTGGCGGCCCCATAGCAGCGCCATTCCGTTTGTTTCGCTGGCGGCTAATTATAACTGGCAGAAAAACTGGAATACCTGGGCCGAAGTGACGGGCCGGTTCTACTCGTCCACCCTTACCGACAGCCCGATGGTCAACAAGAACGCGATTGCCGAGCTGACCGTCGGCTTTAGCTACGATTTCTGAGCGGACCGGAGAGGCTCAGCAGCGCAAACACAAGGCACAGCGCCCCGGTCAGCCAGGGCAGACCATGCAGTGCAAACGTCATCGCAAAACCGCCCAACAGCGGCCCGGCCAGCGCGCCTGCGCCCCAGGCTACCGACATAGCGGCGTAAATCCCGGCTAGTTGCCCGCCGTTGAACCGTTCGCCTACCCAGGTAATCGCGACGGTATAGATCCCCACGAAAATGCCGCCCCAGATAAACAGCATGACGTAAGAGAGCAGATGGAACGCGAGAATATGCGGCCAGACAAATGCCAGGGCGGCGGCGATAAAGGCCAGCGTGGTCATCAGTTTGAGTCGATCAACCCTGTCGGCCAGCCAGCCGATGGGGAGCTGTAAAAGGATGGCGCCAAACATCAGCACTGAAATCAACAGCGCGGAGGCCGACTCGCTCCAGCCCAGTTTGATGGCATATAGCGAAAGAAAATTCATTCCCAGCACCTCCACGGCGGCATTCAGCACCGTGGCCATGATCGGAAGCGCGGCCAGTTTCAGGCTATTACCCAGCGTTTCGGGCTTTGCTTCGTGCCCTTCAACGCGTGGCATTCCGGAAGTGAAAATGAAAACGATAGCCAGTGCAGCCAGAACGCTGGCGACGTAAAAGGCGAGATTCCCGTCGCTTCCGGTCCATGCCAGAATCAGCGGTCCGGTCGCAAATCCCAGCGACATTCCGGCGGTGTAGAGCGCCAGCACTTTTCCTCTGGCGCGTTCAACCGTGCTGCCGTTAAGCCAAGTTTCGGTCTGCACCATAATGATTTCGCTAAACAATCCCAGCCCCATTCGCAGCAAAAACCACATCGGGAACGAGACGACGCCGAACAGCATAAAAATCACCGTGATGGCGCAGAGCGACACCACGATCAGCGTCAGGGGACGGTATCGCCGGAACAAGGCGGGTAAAAACGGGGCAATCAGAAACACCCCGACGGCGTGCATGGCGGCATTAACGCCGATCGCGCTTTCGCTCATCCCGGCGTTGAGCAGCTTAAAGGCGATCAACGGCGAGCTGAGTCCGTAGGTCAGGCTGAACACCGTGACCGAAAAGATCACCGAGATCAGTCGTTTATTGACTAACATAAGCGGTATTCACCGATGTAGTAGAGAGACTGGCCCCCCACGGTTATCAATCAGCTGCCGTATGCAATACTGCCACCACGTTTGCTTTCATCTTTATTGTCGTCCCGGTTTTGCGCGTTTTCCTAAGTGTAGAGTTCTATTTATCACTTGCCTGTCAAACGTGATTATTCGTTCGTCGCGGTGTCGCGCAGTGACTTTTTCGTTGGCGCTGTTTTGGTTTTGTTGCTGGCGTAAATAAAGCACAGCGCGAGGCCCAGGCACACAATGGCACCCAGACGGGTCATCGAAAACGGAATCGACGGATTGTGCAGCCAGCCAAAGTTATCGATCAGCATACTCATGGTCAATTGCCCGAAAATAACGGCGACGGTGGCGACCGCAGTACCAATACGCTGCACGGCGAGCACCATGATGACAATGTACGGCACGCCGAACATCGCCCCCAATAGTTGCCATTTCGGCACGTCCAGCAGGCTGGCGCTGTGGGGAGATTCGAAGAAGAAAATCAGCAAGCCAGTGATCAACGCCCCGACGGAAAACGTCAGGAAAGCGCTCTTGAACACGCCAACTCGGCTGCCCAATTGCCCATTAATGGCGGCCTGAATGCTAAGCATCGCGCCGCCGATGACAGCCAAAATAATCATGATAATCGTCATTTGTTCCGTTACCCCTGAGCCACTAAAACCAGCGCAGCGATAATAAATATCAGTGCGATGATACGTTTAATGTCAATTTTGCGATGCGGCGTGCCGAGTAGCCCGAAGTGGTCGATAATCAGGCTCTTAAACACCTGACCGGCCAGCACGCCAATCATGGTCATCGCCACGCCAATCGCGGGTGTGGCGACGGTCAGAATGATGACGTAGACCGGGCCGAGCACGCCGCCCAGGAGCTGCCACGACGGTTGGGCGAAAAATGACGGGCTGTTGCGCGGGCTGAAAAAAAGCATAAGCAGAAAGGTCAGCGCCGCACCGACGCCAAACACGCTGAACGTTGCCCATAAATCACCGACTTCGCCGCCCAGCGGCCCCAGCAAGCCTGCTTCTACGGACAACCCCATGCCGCCCGCGATCACCATTAGAATTAATACAAGTTGCATAACACACCGTCTCACGTTGTTGAGCCGGGAAGACTACGGCGAAACATCCATGAGAAAAATGCCATAATGCGATAAACACCTGTGCAGGAAATGCATCAATGTACGATTTCGCCAACATCAGTATCCGCTGGCTGCGCTTGTTTATTGACGTGTATGAGACGCAGAATTTTTCTGTGGTGGCGCGCCGAGAAGGGATTTCAGCGTCCCAGGTTTCGCGCGTTATCCATCAGCTTGAAGATGCGATCGGCCAGCAGCTTTTCTATCGCAATACCCGCGCGGTGATGCCGACTGAAAGTGGCCATCTCTTCGTCCGCTATGCGCGAACCGTGACGGGGAGCCTGGAGGACGCGCGGCGTGAACTCGATGAACGCACCCGTGAGCCGTCCGGGTTGATCCGCATGAATGCGCCGGTGTTTTTTGGGCAGCGGCATGTCGCCCCCTGGCTGGCCGCGCTGGCAGATCGCTATCCCCGGCTGAACCTGGATCTGACGCTGACGGACGATTATATCGATCCGCACAAGGATGCTGCCGACGTGATTTTTCGCATCGGTGAGCTGACGGATTCCTCCTTCCACGCGCGTGTTTTCGGCCAGCAGTTTTACCATCTTGCCGCGTCACCGGCGTATGTGCAAAAGCATGGCGCACCCGAAGCGCCCGCCGATTTGGCTCGGCATCAATGCCTTGTCTATCGCGGATCTTCCGGGCCAAACCGCTGGCTGGCGCGTCAACCGGGTGGGGCGTGGGTGCATTATCCCGTTACTCCGCTGTTGTCTTCCAATAATGCGGAAACGCTGCTCATCGCAGCGCTGGGAGGAATGGGCATCGTGCTTTTCCCGGACTGGTTGATTGGCGAGCGGTTACAGCGCGGTGAGCTGGTGGCATTGTTGCCGGAGAGAGAAACCTCCATTAAGACGGAGCCGCAGAGTATTGCCGCGATTTATCCCCATACGCGTCACCCGCCGTTGAACGTCAGGGCGGTGATTGATTACTTCGTCGAAGCATTCGGCACGCCGCTTTACTGGCAATCCGATGGCGGAAAAAACAGAGCCTGACGCGCGCCATTCGCGCCCGGCATTCCGAACGCCGCTGCGCGCACGGGTCCTGTAAAGTGGTACAGTCTCCACAATAGCAGGTATAATCCCACGCATTATTCACCAGGTTTAGAAGCGAAAATGACAAAACTTACCTTACAAGAGCAGATGCTAAAAGCGGGTCTGGTCACCAGCAAAAAAATGGCCAAAGTTCAGAGAACGGCGAAAAAGTCTCGCGTTCAGGCCCGTGAGGCAAGAGAGGCTGTGGAAGAAAATAAAAAGTCACAGCTTGAGCGTGATAAGCAGCTGAGCGAACAGCAAAAACTGGCGGTGTTATCGAAAGAATATAAAGCTCAGGTTAAACAGCTTATTGAAATGAATAAAATTACCGATGCAAAGGGTGAGATTGGTTTTAACTTCACCGACGGTAATTTAATTAAAAAAGTGTTTGTTGATAAGACCACGCAGGCGCAGTTGATCAGCGGTCGCCTGGCGATTGCGCGTCTGACCACGGATAAAAATGGCGAGAGCGAATATGCCATTATTCCTGCGGTCGTGGCCGATAAAATTGCCCAGCGCGATGCGAGCAGCATTGTGTTAAACAGTGCGCTGAGTCAGGAAGAGCAGGACGAAGAAGATCCGTATGCTGACTTTAAAGTGCCTGACGATTTGATGTGGTAAGTCGCGTTTATTGAATGCGCGCATCACATCGCGAGTCCACGAAACACACATTTTTGTCTGTCCTGAAAACCGCGCCGAATCGCTTTCGGCGCAGCGTGAGTCTTATCTTCGCGTTTAAAACGGACTGGCATTTTGCGCGTTGATCGTCTCTTTGCTGATGGGATGAACAAAGCGCAGTTCGCTGGCGTGCAGCATCAGCCGTGGCGTCTCTTCGGTCCCTGGCAGTAGCAGACCGCCATACAGGTCACAGCCCAGAATCGGATGGCCCAACTGCTGACAGTGAATGCGCAGTTGATGGGTACGCCCGGTCTCTGGAGTCAGCTCAACTCGCGTCAGCGGCAATTCCGTCCCGTCTTCCCCTGCACGATACAAACGCTCAATGACACGATAGCGGGAGCGAGCGGGCTTGCCGGTAATTGCGCAAATCGACATCAGCGGGAACAGTGCCGGATCTTTGGCTATCGGCGCGTCGATCACGCCTTCATTGTTCTCGAAATGCCCGCAGAGCAGAGCGCTGTATTTTTTGGTCACGGTACGCTGGCTGAACTGCTGGCAGAGTGCGGCATTGATCGCCTTGTTGCGGGCGATCACCATCAACCCGGACGTGCCGAAATCCAGCCGATGAATAAGCGTGCAGCCAGGAAAGATCTTTACCAGCCGATAATGCACCGAATCGAGATTTTGCGGATTTTTCCCCGAAAGGCTCAGCAGTCCGCTGGGTTTATTGATCAGCACCAGATGCTCATCCTGATAGAGGATCTCTATCGTGTCATGGCACGGCGGGGCAATAAAGGTATCGAGAAGGGTAGACATCGGGCTGTCCGGATGACGAGTGGGAGCGGATGATAACCATTTTTCAGCCGACTGGCGAATCGGACTGTTGCCTTCTTGATAAGGCTAGACTCTCGCGCAGCAGAAAATTATTGTCCACACTTAAGCCAAAGGCGTGGTCTGCGCAGGCATTGTGCTTTAAACTGCGCGCTGCAAAAATTGAGATGATGAACGATTAATTAGGCGGTAATGGCGATGAACGGAACAATCACAACCTGGTTTGAAGACAAAGGTTTTGGATTTATCAAAGATGAAAACGGGGATAACCGTTATTTTCATGTGATTAAGGTCGCCAACCCAGAGCTTATCAAAAAAGATGCCGCCGTGACGTTCGAACCGACGACCAATAATAAAGGGCTGTCGGCGTTTGCGGTGAAAGTCATTCCCGAAAGCAAATACATCTATATCGCTGGCGAGAAAATCAAGCTCACGTCCATCAAGTCCTTCGTGGTGTATAGCGAAGAAGTGCCTGTTGAAACCCGCATTGATAAACAGAACGCCGTGTTGTCAGTGGGCATTCTGATGAGCAGCATCAGCCCGAAATCTGCTGGTGCCAAACCGGGTGAAATGCGCTCGCTGAAAAAACTGGCGATCACCACCTTCCAGGGCTCGACGCTCATTTTCACCGCCGATGAGATAGACATCGAAGCCACGGTAAAAATGCTCAATCTCTGAACCTCTTCAGGCTGACCTGTGCCGAAATCCTGCTGCAAACGTGTGCAGAATTTCGGCACCGCTGATTGAACGCGGGAGTGGCTATCAGGCCGCCTGCGTGACAGACGACTCTCTCACAAATTCCGCCAGTAGCCAGACCATATCGTGCAGCAATCCTGTTAACGATTTTTCTACGCTTGCAGAAAGTGCTCCCCCCTGAATAGCCTGCGTTAACGCCTGCGCATATTCCACCTGTGCGACGGTGTTCTGCCAGCAGTCCGGCGCGCAGGAGTCGATTTTTTCGCCTTCAAGCAGATGTTTAACAAGATAAGGCGAGAGATCGCTATCGCAAAGCGCGTGCAGCTGACCGAGTGCATCCTGCAAACGGCCGCACAGTGAACGACGGATTTCTGCATCGTCGGTTTCAACCAGGACGCTGACAAACGCGGCGCAGGCGTCGGCGATCTGCAGTGAATCGGCGGAGGCGGGAAGCGACAGCGCAAGCAATTGATGAGTGAAGCTGTCGGCGGATTGTGAAGTAGGCAAAGTTGGAATAATCGCCATGTGGTTTTCCTTTTGAGTAAATATCTCCTGACCACCACACGAGTTACGACGCTCAGGGATGGTAGCGCTGACGGAGGTAGGAATACCGTACACGATAAAAACGGCCAGCTTTTCGGCTGCTCCACCAGCGCCGCCATGATTTTAATGGGCCAAGCACTGTTGCGACAAACATTGTCGTATCGTGAAGTCTGGGTTCCTACACCCGATTGCGAATGTGCCGCAATGCACGCACTTTACGACCCTGAAATGGCAAAGAAAAGGCATTACACAAGGTAACTTTTTGGTTTGCGAGGCGTCTTCCAGAATCGTGCGCGGTTGAGTCTTTTTAGCGGGTAAAGAGGATACCGGAGCCCGATGGCTCCGGTAGAAGGGGAGGTTAGAATTCGTAGCGAGCGCCTAAGTTATAACGGCGGCCTTCCAGCAGCGCCGACTGGTTATATGTGGTGGTGTAAATCGGGTTAGCATCGAACAGATTGTTAATCCCGGTCATCAGCGTGATGTTCTTATTGAGATGGTAGCGAGCCCCCAAATCCACCAGCGCATAAGCTTCTGTCGAACTGGATTTGCCAATGTCCGGCGAATTGCTGCGCCAGCTTGATTTGGTCCACAACTCCAGATCGTTCAGCACGTTCCAGGTGAGTGAAACGTTAGCCATGCTGGTCGGGAAGTCACTCAGCGCATAGCCTTTATAATCACCGCTTTTCTGCTCGCTGTGCGTGTAGGTGTAGTTGGCGTTGGCTCTCAGTGAGGCGGTCACCTGCCAGTCACCGTTGAGCTCGATACCATAGATTTCCGCATCGCTGACGTTAAAGTACTGGAAAACGCTTTCCGCGACATAACCGTTGTATTGGCATTTCTGCGTGGCGGTTTGAGTACAGATGGTTTTGTCGCTGATCTTGTCTTTGAATTTGGTGTAGAAAAGGGTCGCATCAAGTGCCAGCGCATCTTGCTGCCAGTACACGCCCATCTCGGTATTAACGCTTTGTTCGGGTTTCAGATCGTCATTACCGATGCTAATTTCTGAATAGGGATAACGACCATAAACGCTGGTAAAGCCTTCATTATTCTGACGTAAATCCGGTTTCTTATAGCCAGCAGACACGCCGCCTTTCAGTGCCCAGTTTTCGTCAATAGTCCAGTTACCATAGAGTTTTGGCGTAACGTGGTAGCCAAAATAGCTGTCGTGATCCAGACGAGCGGAGGTGGTCAACGTGAAGTCAGGCACCATCATCCACGCATCTTCGGCAAACAGCGCCCAACCATTGCGGGTGATTTTACTGACCGGCGTGACGCCAGGCGCTTCTTTGTCCTCGATGCCAAAGGTGTCATCCAGCTCATTGCGCGTCCAGTTTGCGCCAAGCGTGAGCTTGTGATCCCCCAACGAGAAAGTGTTCGCGCTGTTGGCTTCAAAGTTCCGTTGCTCAATAAACTGCGAGCTCATCCCCGGGACGCGATATTCCGTTTTGGCTTTTTCGTAACTGATGTAGTTCTTCACTTCGAGCAAATCATCGCCATACCACGCATGCTGGGAAAGCGATGCCGCATCGCGGTCAAAGCCCCAATACCATTGCTTATTGTTATGTGATTTTTCCTGATTACCTTTTGTGACGTTCAGATCCCAGAGCTGGGTATCCGTCGGTGACATGGCGATCGTCGCATCCAGATTTCCGGCTTCATGCTTCACAAAGCGTTCATCCGACTGGCTGTCATCATCACGTCGATCCAGATAATCCGCGGCCACGCTGACGCCGAGCTTGCCGGGGATAATCGGGCCCATTAAGAAGGCATTGGTCTGGTTAGTGTTACCGTATTCGCTCTTTTCCTGCAGGAAATAGTTGTTTTCCAGCACCCCAGTCCAGGTTTCCAGGTTATAGGCTTTTTTAGTGATGACGTTGACCACGCCGCCAATGGAGTCAGAACCATACAGAGAAGACATCGGCCCACGGATCACTTCGATGCGTTCAATGGCCGCGATTGGCGGCATAAAGGCCGCTTCTGTCCCAATATGGTGTCCGTAAGGACGCGATTCGCGGGTGGCTTGTTTAATGCCGTTGACCATATATGACGTGTAGGTGGAATCCATGCCGCGCATCTGAACGTCACCGGTTGCCAGGCTTCCGTGGCCATTGCCGACCAGCACGCCAGGCATCTCACGAAGCGCTTCCGTAACGTTCTGATTCGAGCGGGTATTGAGTTCCTTTTCATTGACGACAGAAATGGTTGCCGGGGCTTCGCGGCGTTCCTGGCTAAAACCGGTCGCGGTGACCACAATCTGATCTTCATTGAGTGGCGCGGTCTCTGCGGCATAAACAGCGGCCGGGGAGGCGGTCAGGGCGAGCGCAACCGCCACCGCCGTGCGTGTCTGAATTATCACAACAGAATCCTTAGAATTGGGTTAAATCAATCTTGAGCACGTAATCCGCTTCTTTCGCTTTTTCGTCCTGTTTAACGCTGACATACAGCGTTTGGCCGTCGGCAGAGAGCACGAGGCTGTTAGGCATTGCGGCGGTTTTAATGGTGTGTTTCACGGCATAGCTGTTCGCGTCGACAACGCTGATTTGGTGAGCGTTGCGGTGGGTAACGTAGATCTCGTTGCGCGAAGGGTGATAAACCACGGCGATGGAGTTCGGCGAAGGGATACGGTGGATAAGCTTGCCGGAATCCAGTTCGACAACCAGCACATCAGCGGTGTTGGTATCGGCGATATAGCCCACACCTTTGGCCGTGTTCAGGGCAATATTCAGGAAGTAATGTTCAGGGTCAGCAGGATCGACCTTCACGCGTTTGAGGGTTTTGGACGTTTTGCCGTCGAGCGTAACCAGCTCGCCAGTTCCGGTCACCACGTAAACGTTGTCACCCGCTTCATCCACCGCAAAGCCGACGGGCTCTAGCTTCTCAATCGTCTCTGCAAGCTGTTGTTTTTGCGTATCGACAACCCACAGCAGGCCTTTGTCCTTGCTGCCAATTCCGGAGACGTACAGACGATGATGTTTTTTATCCAGAACCACTTCGCGAACGTGCGCTTTTCGATCTGGATTTGAATCATCACTTAGCTGAATGGTTTTGATCGCTGTGTTGGTGCGAGTATCAAGCAGGGTGACTGACCCTTCCATCGCGTTACCGAGATACAGAATGTGATTTGCTTCATCCAGAGCGACGGCAAAGGTGCGGCGTTCAGTCGCGATTTTTTGAGCGATTTGCAGGGAATCGGCGTTCAGAAGGAAAACCAGACCGGCCTTTTTGTCTGCGTCAAAAGAGGGTGCGGACGCCGCGTACAGCGCCTTTTGCGCGTTATCATATGCCAGTTCGTAAACGCCATGCCCCAGCGGTTGCGACTGAAAATCCTTATCGGTGAATTGCTTAGCGAACACTGCGCCAGAGTGGATCGCCATTGTGAGGGCCAGCGCACAGTAGGTGGTTTTTTTTAGCGTTGAGGTCATCATGTCATTTTTCTTTACAGTTGCTTACGTAACGAAAAATGATAATGAAAATGTATATCATTTAAAATTGTAAATAGTTATCAAAATACCTACCAATTTTCGTCTTGTGATCGGAAACCGGTTTAAGGAAAAGGAAAAGGAAAAGGGAAAGGTGATTGGGGTAAGAAGAAAGCCGGGCGTCTGAAGCTGCCCGGCTTGAAGGCAACGCGTTAGCCCATGCGATGTTCACCGTTAAGCATGGCCTGGCGATCAAACACCTGCTGAATTTGCCCGTGCGCCATAAACGCCGCGCGATCGGACATATGCGCGATCACGTCTGCATCATGGCTCACCAGCAAATAGGTCATACCGTGCTGCTGTTTAAGGCGGTTGAGTAAATTGAGAATTTCCGCCTGCACCGACATATCCAGCGCTGACGTCGGCTCATCCAGCAGCAAAAGTTGCGGGCGAAGCAGCAGCGCGCGGGCGATGGCAACGCGCTGGCGCTGGCCGCCGGAGAGCTGATGCGGATAGCGTTTCGCTGCATCTGCCGTAAGCCCAACCTGCTCTAACACCTCGGCCACTTTTTCCGAAATCCGCGTTTCGCCGTGGATTTTTAACGGCTCCGAAAGCGTACGTGAAATCGTATGGTTTGGATGCAGCGACGCCCATGGGTCCTGAAAAACCATCTGCACGTTGCGACGCAGCGCGCCCGTGAAACGGGCTTCGGGTTTCAGGTGTTCGCCCAGCAGCGAGAGGTTGCCGCTCCACTGGCGCTGGAGGCCGGCGAGCACGCGAAGAAGGGTTGATTTGCCGCAGCCGGATTCGCCGATCAGGCTAAACGTTTCGCCTTTTTCAATGGTAAAACTTGCTGCGGACACCGCCATTTTCTCGCCAAACGCGACCTGCAACTGACTGACTTCAACGAGCGCCATTGTTCGACGTCTCCCATGTCTGAGTGCGATCCAGCGTGGGCAGCATGTGCCCGTAGGTACTGGCATTGGGCCGACAGGTCCACAGCGTGCGGGTGTACGGATGGGTGGCCTGTGAAAGGCGATTCGCCGCCATTTCATCGACTTTTTCACCCTGATACATCACCAGCACCCGGTCGCAGTGTTCCGCCACCAGCGGTAAATCGTGGCTGATCAGCAGCATGGCCATCTGGCGCTGTTCGCACTGTTGCACCAGCAGCTCAAGGATTTGATTGCGTAGCCGGGCATCAAGCGCAGAGGTTGGCTCATCGGCAATCAGCACCTTCGGGTTATTCATCAGGGCAATGGCGATCATCACTCGCTGGCCCATGCCGCCTGATAACTCGCCGGGGTAACGGGACAATACTGCATCGTTTAGCCCGACGGCGTGGATCATCTCGCGAACGCGTTCCGCCCGCTCTTTACGCGACAAAGATTGATGCAGGGTGAGTGCTTCTTCGAGCTGCGCCGCAACGTTTTTTACCGGATTGAGCGCGTAGCGCGGATCCTGAAGCACCATTGCAATTCCGTTGCCGCGTAGCGCCTGCCAGCGGCGGTTATTCAGGGTCAGCAGATCGTTGCCCAGCACGTTAAGTTGGCGAGCGCTCACCACGCCAGGCTGGCGCACCAGCCCCATTAATGCACGGGCGGACATGGATTTGCCCGAACCGGATTCGCCCACCAGCGCCAGCCGTTCTTTGCCCAAGGTAAAGCTGAGATTGTTGACCACGCGCGCGGCGGGGTAGTCGATATTCAGCGCGTCGACGATAACGCGGGGTTCAGTCATGATGCGGCTCCAGTATGTCGCGCAGGCCATCGCCCAATAAATTAAACGCCAGGCTGGCGAATAAAATCGCGCCGCCCGGAATGGCGGCAATCCACCACTGGTCGAAAATCACCTGCATGCCGTCGGCGATCATCGCTCCCCATTCGGCCATCGGCGGACGCGCGCCCAAACCGAGGAAACCCAGCCCGGCCGCGGCCAAAATAATCCCTGCCAGATCGAGCGCCAGACGCACAATCGCAGAGGGTAAACACAGCGGCAGAATGTGCCCGAGCAATAATCTCCCGCCGCGAATTCCCATCATCTCGGCGGCAGCCAGATAATCGCTGTGGCGCAGACGCTGAATTTCACTTCGCGCCTGACGCGCATACGCCGGCCAGGTAGTGAGTGCTAACGCCAGCGCGCCGTTTACCAGGCCTGGACCGAGCATAGCGACGAACGCAAAAGCCAGAATCAGGCGCGGCATCGACATCACCACGTCGGTAAAGCGCATCAGCACGCGCTCTATCCAGCCGCCGTAATAGCCGGAAAGAATCCCGATCAGCAATCCGGCGGGCAGGGTGATAACGATGACCAGCGCGACCAATCCCAACGCCGGACGGCTGCCGTAAATCAGGCGAGAAAGCAGATCGCGACCATAGCTGTCGGTGCCAAGCCAGTGGGCGCTATTCGGCGCTTGCAGACGCGAAGCCGCATCCTGCCAGTTGGGATCCAGCGGCGCGAGCCACGGCGCGAACAGGGCGATGAACACTAAAATCGCGATAGCAATAAGCCCGCAAAACGCAGCGGGAGAGCGGCGCAGGCGGCGCAAGAAAAGATAAAACGGCATTAGCGCACCCTGGGATCGGTTGCCCGCACATGCAGGTCAGTGAGGTTATTAATCAGCACAAAGCACACGCCAATCACCAGCGTCCCGCCCATGATGGCGGTCGTATCGCCCGCGAACAGCGCGGTGGTGAGGTAGCGGCCAATACCCGGCCAGGAAAAGACGGTTTCCGTCAGCACGGCGCCTTCCAGCATGCTGGTGTACGACAGCGCAATCACGGTGAACAGCGTGCTGCGAATATTCGGCAGCACATGGCGCAGCAGAATGGTCATCTCCCCGGCACCTTTGGCGCGCGCCAGCAGGATGTACTCTTTATTCATTTCGCTCAGGCACGCTGAACGCGTCAGTCGGGTGATGCTTGCCAACGAATAATAGGCCAGCAGCAGCACCGGCAGCACCAGATGACTGACCGCGTTTTTGAACGCCGCGCTATCGCCTGACAGCCACGTATCAATCAGCGCAAATCCGGTGCGCGGCTCGACGGTATATTGCCAGATATCATCCAGCCTGCCGGGTCCGGCGCTCCATTGCAGATTCGCGTAAAACAGCGCCAGCATCAGTAGCCCGAGCCAGAAAATGGGCACCGAGTTGCCGAGCAGCGTTAGCGTGCGAAGGGCTAAATCGAGCGGCGAACCGGCAAAGCGCGCGCACAGCACTCCCGCGATCACACCGAGAACAGAGCCTATAATCAGCGCCAGCGTGGCAAGCTCCAGTGTGGCAGGGAAGGCGTGAAGCAGATCCTGCAACACCGGCTGCCCTGTCGCGCTGGCAATCCCTAAATCGCCGTGGGCGAGATTTTGCAGATAGTGCCAGAACTGCACGGGCAGCGGCTGATCCAACCCTAGCTGATGGCGCACCTGATCGTAGGTGGACTGGCTGGCGTGATCGCCGACGATCTGTAAAACGCGATCGACGGGAGAGAACGCGGAGAGCGCAAAGGTGACGAGCAAAAGCCCGAGGAGCGTGAGGAGCAGGGTGACGAGACCCTGGAACACGCGCGTCAGGCTTGAAGACAGATGTGGCATAAAAACTCTTTATTCATTTTTAAACTATTCAGCAACCGCCAGGTCAAGGTTGATACATAAATTACCGCGACGACGTGGTCCGGCTGTAAATCGCTGAGTCGTTGGCTGTAGGCCGGGGCGACGCGCATGGATGCGCGGCGAGGGCGGATTTACAGGGACGTTACCTCCGCCCGTCCCCGATCAGCCGGAAGGCATAAGACGAGGGGACCGCGTAGCGGCGATTTTCTTGCCGGGAGCCGGGATTGCTAAGGGGGCGGCGATAAGCCCCCTTAGCACGTTCACGAGTTCAGATATGACAAAGTAGCAAGACATGTAAGGTGAACGGAACAGGCAACAGAGCTGCATTTTTTCCCTCACCAAAACCCTCGCTACAAGTCGTATAATCGCCTCAACAAGTTATCGCTGCTGCGATGATTTAATCACGTGATCATAGCAGGCTATCGCTGCTGCGATGATTTAATCACGTGACCATACCTGGCTATCGCTGCTGCGATTATTTCGTCACGCGATCGTACCAAACCATATCCGCATTCAGCCCCTGCTGATACCCCTTCACGTTATCGCGCACCACAATCTGGGTTTTGCCCTGATCGACAAACACATACGGCGAGTTATGCTGCAACTCCTGCTGCATTTTGGTGTACAAATCCAGACGTTTTGCCGGATCCGGCTCGGCGACTGCTGCCAGCGTAGCCTTGGTCAGCTCGGGGATTTTCCAACCGTTCAGCCCTGCCACGGTGCTGGATTTTCCGTCGTTCCACGCAAAGGCGCTCGCGTTCGAGTGCGCATCGAAATAATCCGGGATCCACAGGCGAATCGCGGCCTGATGCTGTTTCGCGCGCACGCGGGCATACACCTGGCTACCTGCCGCCGGGAGCAGATCCACTTTTACGCCGCCCTGGGCAAAGCTCGCCTGCATCGACTGGGCGATGGTGATAAACGGCGGTTTGTTCTCAACATCCAGCGTAAAGTGCGCGTCTTTGATGCCCGCTTTAGCGAGGATTTCTTTTGCTTTGGCCGGATCAAATTTGAACGGATTGTCTTCCAGAGCGCCCGGTAGACCGACCGGCAGGAAGCTCTGATGGACAAAGTATTGGCCCTTCAGCAGATTTTTGGTGATGCCTTCATAATCCACCAGCCAGCGCGACGCTTCCCAGAACGCCGGATTATTCAGCAGCGGGTTGGCGCTATTGCCGGCGTTAAACACCAGATAGTTTTGCTCGGCTGACGGAATGCTCAGCACTTTCACGCCTGCTTTGCCTTCCAGGGCGCTGATTTGGTCAGCACCCAGATCGCGCGCCACGTCCGCATCGCCCTGCTGGATCAGCAGACGGCGAGAGGCCGGATCCGGCACGTTTTTAATAATGATACTTTTCAGCTTGGGCGCACCGCCAGGCGTCGTGTCGTTGGCTTCCAGCACGATGGCCTGATGCGGCTGGTAAACCTTCATCTTGAACGCGCCGCTGCCCGCAGAGTGCATCTTCAGCCACGCGTTGCCGAAGTCGTTGTCTTTCACATTCGCGGATACTTGCTTCTCATCCACGATCGAGGCGATCGGCGTGGAGAGAATATTCAGCGCTACCGCTGGGCTGACGTCCGCCGTCCAGTGCAGCGTGAGCGTATGGTCATCCACTTTTTTCAGCTGGCTGGCGATATTGCTCGGCTCCCAGCCCAGCACGTTCAGAATAAAGGCCGGGGATTTGTTCAGGGTGACCGCGCGGGTGTACGAGAAAATCACGTCTTCCGGACGCAATGGGTTGCCGGAGGCAAATTTCGCGTCGGGTTTCAGCTTAATGGTCAACGTTTTGGCGGCGGCATCTTCCTGCCAGCTTTCTGCCAGAATCGGGGTGATTTTTTCCGGATTATCGCGGTCCGGCTGAACCAGACGCTGGTAAAGGCTTGGCACCGTCTGAATACTGGAAAGCTCATTGGCTTCGGCGGGATCGAGGCTCACGATGTCATCAAGACCCTGTGCGACAACCAGTGTATTTGGCGGAGTAGCGGCGTGGGCGGCGGCAGACAGCGCAGCCAGCACCAGTAACGGCAGCAATTTTTTCGTCATAGCGATCCCTGGAAAGAAATTTATTGTGATTGTTTTACGCTCCGTTACGTTAGGCGCAGTCAGAAATTCCGCAAAGTTCAAATTCTGCTTTGCTTATGCCTGTAAGGTATAAGGCATGCGTAATGGCTATTAAGCGCCGCGAATAAACAAACCCTTCACGCCTGCTTTTTGTCCTGATATAACAAATACATTACATATCAGGGAGTCACAGACGTGCCGGAAATCAATCAACATGGTCAAACCGTTAACGATATTGTCCCGGACTGGAAGGGGGCGCAGCTTTTAACCCGCACGCCGCTCAGCGGGCGATTCTGTCGGCTGGAGCCGCTGGATGCTACGCTTCATGCCGCCGACCTTTTCGATGCCTATTCCCTGGGTGATGACAGCGACTGGACGTGGCTTGCCAGCACGCAGCCTGAAAGCGTCGAAGAAACGGCTCACTGGATTATCGGCAAAGTGATGGATGACGGGCTGGTACCCTATGCCGTGATTGATGTGAGCTCAGAGCGGGCGGTTGGGCTGGTGAGCTACATGGCGATTGAACGATTGATGGGATCGGTGGAAATCGGCCACGTCACCTGGTCGCGGAAAATGAAAAACACCGCGATGGGCACCGAAGCTGTCTGGCTCCTGCTGAAAAATGCCTTTGAGCACGACTATCGTCGACTGGAGTGGAAATGTGATTCGATGAACGTTGCGTCACGCAACGCGGCTGAACGGCTGGGATTCGTCTGGGAAGGGCGGTTGCGACAAAAACTGGTGCGTAAAGCGCGTAACCGCGACAGCGACATGCTTTCTATTATTGATGCCGAATGGCCGGAACGTGATGCGGAATTTCGTGCGTGGCTGGCGGCGGAGAATTTTGACGCAGATGGGCGACAGATAAAGCGTCTTGAGGATTGTCGTTAACGGTTATCCTGGATAATGAGCGACGCGTTGTCACTTAGAATGCCCGAAGGCACGATCCCATAATGAGAGAGAAGCTAAAAAGTGAAATACACCCATTTTCCCTGGCACGTTGCCTGTGCCGTCGTGATGATATGGAGCGCCGCGGCCAGCGCCTCGAACCCTCATTTCCCCGCGTGTGACGACATCCAGCAAACGACCGCAAAGGCGGATCGCGATAATAAAGTCGCGCAGTACGATCTGGGTAACTGTTACTACAACGGCATTGGCGTCGAAATGGATGCACCCAGGGCCGTATCCTGGTTTACCAAAGCCGCCGAGCAAGGCTATGCGCCAGCGCAGTATGCGATGAGTGAACGATATCGCTACGGACGCGGCGTTGAACAAAATGACCAGAAATCGTTTGAATGGATGAAGCGCGCAGCCGAGCAAAACTATCTGTACGCGCAAACCAGCGTTGCCAGTAAATATGCTACGGGTGAAGGCGTCACGAAAGACCCGGTTCAGGGGGCGAACTGGACCCGCAAAGCGGCGGATCAAGGCAGTCCAGGCGATCAAAAGTTACTGGGTTTGCTTTACGAAACGGGGAGCGGCGTGCCGAAGGATAATGAGCAGGCGCGTTACTGGTATGAAAAAGCTGCCAGCCAGCAGGCCGATCCTTACGAAGCTCGCAGTGCCCAGCGGTATCTCGATGCTTTGAACAAACGGTTGGCGCAGAAGTAGAAAATATGCCCGCGGCGCTGCGGTGTTGCGGGTGTGTATAATTTTACTGCGTTATTGTTTGAGCCAGTTTTTTTATACCGTCGACGATTTCTGACGGTGAATGCGCGGCAAAACCGAACAGAATCGCCTGCTTCGTGGGCTTAGTTTGGCAGTACCGTGAAAGCGGTTGTGCGCCTAAACCGGCTCTACGACAGTGCTCGATCATGTATGATTCCTGGATACCGTCGGCTAACCAACACACGATGTGAATACCTGAATCGAAAGGCTCGGCGAGAATGATTTCTGGTAAGTAAGATTGTATGGCTTCGATCATCACGCGCTGGCGTTCATGACAGGCTTTTCTTACCCGTCTGACGTGACGCGCGTAATGCCCTTCGGAAATAAATGCAGCAAGTATCATTTGCTCCAGATAAGGTGTCCGCGTATCGCCATAATATTTGGCGATTTTAAACGACTCCACGAGATTCTCTGGTATGACTAAAAAACCTAATTGAAATCCGGGGAACATCATTTTAGAAAATGAGCCGGCATAGATTACACGCTGTTGTTTATCCAGTCCCTGAAGGGCTTGTATAGGTTGAGCGGTATATCTAAATTCACTGTTATAATCATCCTCAAAAATCCACATCTTATTTTCTGCCGCCCAGTCAAGCAGCGCAATTCGTCTGGATAAACTTAATGTCCCGCCAAGAGGGAATTGATGAGAGGGGGATGTAAAAACCATTTTTGCCTGTGGCCAGTGCTTTATCGCATACGAAATATCCATTCCTTTGTTATCACTGATGACAGGACGGACGTTGGCCCCCATGGACGTAAATGCCCCTAACGCGCCGTCATAACCTGGTTCATCCAGCCACACCTCGTCGCCTCTTTCTAAAAGGACGTGCGCCGTGAGATTCATTGCCTGCTGAGTGCCATTCACGATGAGTATCTGTTCGTCAGAGCAGTGCAAACCTCGCGTTGCGCGGACGTATTCGCCAATCGCGGCTCGTAAGGGTTTATATCCCAGAGCTTCATGAAGTTTGCCATCCTGATGACGAAACTGGCGCCAGACGCGTCCTAACATGCGTCCCCAAAGCTCATAGGGAAATAAATCGACACACCCGATACCAATATTAAACGTCATATTGTTCCCGGAGAGCGGCGCGGTTTTCTCCCATATTTTTGTCAGTGCGTCCCGGTCAGGGTGAATAGTGGGCACGCTATTTTCAGGGCTAATATCCTGATCAGTGGCGGTGGCTTTAATGTGAATCACATCATCAGGAATCGTTGAAGTGACAAAGGTTCCTGAGCCGTGTTTGGTCATGAGATAGCCTTCATCGATAAGGCGCTCTAAACCGGCGATAACCGAGTTTCTGGAAATTGACATCATCTCAGAGAAGGTTCTGCTGGAGGGGAGCTTACTGCCTGCCTTGAGTTGACCATTCAGAATCAGCGCTTTAATCGTCAAATAAAACTGCTCTTTGATTTTCCCTTTTTTAAGCAATAAGCCAGGAAAACTCACAGCGCTTTTTTTATTCAAAAAGTGGACCCCTAAAAAAACCAAAAAGTGTATCTGATACGATACCACTCAAAACGGTATTCTTTCACTATCAATATTGATGAGGCTCTATAAGGTGATTGATATGACTGATGAAAATATAAAAATCTCTGTGGTTCCCGTCCAGGATGACGACTATGCAAAGTGGCTACCTTACTGGGTAAAGTATCAGCAATTTTATGAAGTCCAACTGCCTGAAGAGACGACCATTGAAACATGGAAGCGTTTTTTTGATGCCGATAAAGACATCCATTGTGCGGTGGCGAAAAACGGACAAACCGTTCTCGGGTTTGTTCACTATGTTTTTCATGGTTCAACCTGGTCTGTAAATGACTTTTGTTATTTAGAGGATTTATTTGTTGCTGAAAATAGCCGGGGAAATAATATCGGCAAACAGCTAATAGAGTATGTTCAACAAAAGGCCACCGAGCGCGAATGTGGGCGGTTATATTGGCATACGCAGGAGAAAAATGTGACAGCACAGCGGCTGTATAACTGGGTGGCAGAAAAACCGGGCGTCATCGAATATAGATTGCCACTTAACAGTTAACGCTCGCGAGTAATGAATATGTCTTTCGGTGAGGGTTATTATCCCACCGAACAGTAAAAGCCCGCTCAGATCTTTCTGTGCGGGCTTTTATTTTAAGTTGAGCTGATTATTTTTAGCCCATTTTCTTAATCTGGCATTCGCATTGGCATAGGGTGACGACGTATTAAAGGAAATCATTCGCCCCATCGTCCATTTTGTATACCAGGGTTTACCATACAAAACGTCATCCGTGCGTTCATCAATGAGTCTTACTATTTTTTCTTTTGCTGATTCGAGTTCAGTGAGTAACGCGTGATAATTTAATTCTTTGTAATCCGCATAAAATTTTTGCGCCAGCAGACCCAGTTGATTCCACTTAAATCCGGTTTCCGGGAAATCAACCAACAACCCTTTTTCGTCAGATGTGATCCATTTCACCACCAGGTGGTTCCAGCCGAGCAAATAAGAAACCAGATCGCGAACGCTCATCTCCGTGCCTTTTGCATGCCCATCCATTGAATTGTCCAGGGTTATATCTTCAGGAATAGCGTTGAGATAACCCATTAATTTACTAAAATTTTTATCAATCGCTGAAAGGAGTTCAGCCTTTGTTTGCGGCACAGTCACAAAGCGTTACCTCGCGCGTAATGCGTCCTGCTTACCTGGGTTACATAGCTCGTGGGTTCCTGGAAGATAAAATTTCCCTGCTTTATCAGGAGCAGTTCCTCCGGGGCAGCCTGGACGACCGGGAGTGTTATCGGCACTGTCCCCGCTTGAACCATTCCCACCGTCAGCCCCGTTTCCGCCGTCTCCGCCATTTCCCCCATTCGCGGCACTGACTGAAAAGGCAAACAGCATGAAACTACAGAAAAATAGACGTTTGATCATAAACCTGACTCCAGTATTGAGCAGTACGATTCCAGAACATCGGGAGAATACTGCCAAAAACGCTAACCCCCTATGCCATTGAACGCCTTTAAAAGCGCTGTGTAAACGCCGTTTTTTGGCTGTCTTGCGAAGACACAATGAGTACAGATTTGAATAATGAACATATGCATCTGGAATATTAAAAATATTGTGCCAATCCTATTCACTTTATATTCGAGCCGCTTCGCAATAATTAACATTCGCCAATAATACGATACTGTGGATTTATCCATGACGTTATACTTGATACAGCCAGGTGAGTCCTGCGAGTGATGAAGCCGAGCGGGGACATACGCACCCTGACGGTACGATCCGAAAGGAGAGCACCTCGCTTGACATAACTTTAATGATAATTATTTTCATTTAAATATAGCCTGTGCTATATAAGATAGCACAGGCTAATTTTGCTTCGAATTTAACCACTTCAGGAGGCTCTCGCGATGCGACCATGGCAAGGATTTAAAAAGGTGCTGTTCGGCATACTGTTCACGGCGGTGAGCACCTCGGGGGCATTGGCGGCTGAAAAATTCAGGGTGATCACCACGTTTACCGTCATTGCTGATATGGCGAAAAACGTCGCGGGAGACGCCGCGGAAGTCACCTCGATTACCAAACCTGGCGCAGAAATCCACGAATACCAACCCACGCCCGGCGATATCAAACGCGCGCAGAATGCACAGCTGATTTTGTCGAATGGCATGAACCTGGAGCTGTGGTTCCAGCGTTTCTTCCAGCATCTGAAAGGCGTGCCAGAAGTGGAAGTCACGAAAGGGATCACGCCAATGGGGATAAGCGAAGGGCCGTATAACGGCAAACCCAACCCGCACGCGTGGATGTCCCCGGATAATGCGCTGATTTACGTCGATAACATTCGCGATGCACTGATGAAGTACGATCCGACAAATGCCCAGACCTATCAGCGTAACGCCGAAATTTATAAGCAAAAAATCACCCAGACGCTTGAGCCGCTGCGTAAGCAGGTGGCTGACATCCCAGAAGACAAGCGCTGGATGGTTACCAGCGAAGGGGCGTTTTCCTATCTCGCGCGGGATCTAGGCCTGAAAGAACTCTATCTTTGGCCGATCAACGCCGATCAGCAGGGCACGCCGCAGCAGGTGCGCAAAGTGATCGACCTGGTGAAGAAAAATCATATCCCGGCGGTATTTAGCGAAAGTACCGTTTCGGATAAACCGGCTCGTCAGGTGGCGCGTGAAACCGACACCCACTACGGCGGCGTACTGTATGTGGATTCTCTGAGCGCCGAAAATGGCCCGGTACCCACCTATCTCGATCTGCTCAATGTCACGACCCGCACGCTGGTACAGGGCATTCATGACGGCATGAAGGAGTAAAAGATGCAGGCTCAGGGGATTGTCGTATCCGATGTGACGGTGACCTATCGCAATGGTCACACTGCCTTACGAAACGCGACGTTCAGCGTACCGGGCGGCTCCATTGCGGCACTTGTTGGCGTGAATGGTTCCGGTAAATCCACGCTTTTTAAAGCGGTGATGGGATTTGTGCGGGCGGCGAGCGGCAATATCGCGATTCTTGGGATGCCCACCCAGCAGGCGCTGCGGCAGAATCTGGTCGCCTACGTCCCTCAGTCGGAAGAGGTGGACTGGTCATTTCCGGTGCTGGTCGAAGATGTGGTGATGATGGGACGTTACGGCCACATGGGATTCATGCGCATCCCGAAAGAGAAGGATCGGCTGATGGTCACCGAGGCGCTGGCTCGCGTCGATATGCTGGAATTACGCCATCGACAAATCGGCGAGCTGTCCGGCGGGCAGAAAAAACGTATTTTCCTGGCGCGCGCCATCGCGCAGCAGGGCGAAGTTATCCTGCTGGATGAGCCATTTACTGGCGTGGACGTCAAAACCGAAGCCAGAATTATCAGCCTGCTACGAGAGCTGCGCGACGAAGGCAAAACGATGCTGGTCTCGACCCACAATTTGGGTTCAGTGACCGATTTTTGTGATTACACCGTGATGGTGAAAGGGACCGTGCTGGCGAGTGGCCCGACGGAAACCACCTTTACGGCGGAGAATCTCGAGCGCGCCTTCAGCGGCGTGTTGCGCCACGTGGTGCTCAGCGGCTCGGAAGACCGCATTATTACCGATGACGAACGGCCCTTCGTGTCGCATCGTCTGCCTGCGGATAAGCGGGAACCATTATGAACACGCTCCTGGAACCTTTTGGCTATGAGTACATGCTCAATGCAATGTGGGTGTCGGCGATGGTGGGCGGACTGTGCGCGTTTCTCTCTTGCTATCTGATGCTCAAGGGCTGGTCACTGATCGGTGATGCGCTCTCGCACTCGATTGTGCCGGGTGTGGCAGGGGCGTATATGCTCGGGCTGCCGTTCTCGCTAGGGGCATTTTTATCGGGCGGACTGGCGGCGGCCAGCATGCTGTTTCTAAACCAGCGAAGCCGCCTGAAAGAAGACGCCATTATTGGGCTGATTTTCTCCTCCTTTTTCGGGCTGGGGCTCTTTATGGTGTCGCTCAATCCGACGTCCGTGAATATTCAAACCATCGTGTTGGGGAATATTCTGGCCATCGCCCCGGAAGATATTGTGCAGCTCACGATCATTGGCGTGGTCTCGATTGTGATTCTGCTGTTCAAATGGAAGGATCTGATGGTGACGTTTTTCGATGAGAATCACGCTCGCGCCATCGGCTTACGTCCTGAGCGCCTGAAAGTCCTGTTCTTCACGCTGCTGGCGGTGTCCACCGTGGCGGCGCTGCAAACCGTCGGCGCCTTTCTGGTGATCTGTCTGGTGGTGACGCCCGGCGCCACCGCGTGGCTGCTTACCGACCGTTTTCCGCGTCTGCTAATGATTGCGGTGGTGATTGGCAGTCTCACCAGTTTCCTCGGCGCGTGGGCCAGCTATTATCTCGACGGCGCAACGGGCGGCATCATTGTGGTTGCGCAGACGCTGCTGTTCCTGCTGGCGTTTGTCTTTGCGCCTAAGCACGGTCTGCTGGCAAACCGTCGTCGGGCGCGCCAGGTGCGGGAGGTGAAGGAATGATCGCGCTACTTCTTGAACCCTTCCAGTTCGCTTTTATGAACAATGCGATGCTGATTTCACTGATGGTCGCCGTGCCGTGCGCGCTGCTGTCGGTCTTTTTGGTCCTGAAGGGCTGGGCGCTGATGGGCGATGCAATGAGCCATGCGGTGTTCCCGGGCGTGGTGCTGGCCTGGATGCTCGGTCTGCCGCTGGCGATAGGCGCATTTGTGGCGGGATTATTCTGCGCCGTCGCCACGGGATACCTGAAAGATAACAGCCGTATCAAGCAAGATACCGTCATGGGGATCGTGTTTTCCGGCATGTTCGCCGCAGGGTTGATTCTCTATATCGCCGTTAAACCGGAAGTGCATCTCGATCATATTCTGTTTGGCGATATGCTCGGGATCAACGCGATGGATATCACACAGAGCGGTATCGTGGCGGCGCTGATTACGCTGGTCATTGGCCTTAAATGGCGTGATTTTCTTCTCTTCTGCTTTGACTTTCAGCAGGCACAGGTGAGCGGTTTACGCACCCGATGGCTGCACTATGGCCTGCTGTGCATGGTCTCGCTCACCATCGTGGCGACGTTAAAAGCGGTGGGGATTATTTTGTCGATATCGCTACTGATTGCCCCTGGGGCGATAGCGGTGCTGGTCACGACGCGCTTCCACGTCGCGCTGCTGGTGGCGGTACTGATATCCATGCTGGTGTCCGTCAGCGGTGTATATCTGTCATTTTATCTCGACAGCGCGCCTGCGCCGACCATCGTGGTGCTGTTTGCGCTGGTGTTTATCATCACTTTTGTCGTGACCAGCGTGAAGGCTAAGCGGCGGGAAAATGTGACAGCAGAGTGATCACCCGCTCGCCATCGCGCAGCCAGTGAAGTGTAAACGGCGTGCCTTCTTTGAAGCCCGCGAGCGGACGGGTCAGCGCCAGCGTCAGGTTGTCGGCTGTAAGCGCCGCGATGCGGGCGCTGTCAAAACCCATAAGGACATTAACCCTGGGAAACAGCGCTTTAAACACGCTCTCTTTGGCGCTGAATGTCAGCGTGAGCGCCAGCGCAAACGGCAGGGAGGTGCCACGTAAAAGCGTCTCTTCTTCGTGGCTGATAATTCCGTCTTTGATCTCTTGCGCCTCAAGTGCATTCAGGATCTGTTCGCAATCAATCCCCAACAGCTGCTGTGTGTGATTCGACGCGACGGCCAGCGCGCAGGCGGCAGTATGAGTAATACTGCCGACGATCCCCGTTTGCCACAGCGGCTCGCCATTGACGCCTATGCCAGGAATCGCGCGGACACTGAATTCCTGCAACGAATGCGCTGCGGCGATGCGTCCGGCGAGATGTTCTGCTTTACGTTTGCGGGCAGCATGAGCCAGTTGCTGATGGTGCGGCAGCCACAACAAATCGGCGTCACTGAACGTGGCGGGTTCAAACGTGATTTGGTGGACAGTTTGGCGGGCAAGGGAAAAAGTGGTGTGAAGCGTGCGCATGGTTTCCCTTAGTGAAAAAAGCCCCCTTCGGTGGAAGAGGGCTTACAGTTTAAACCTTAAACAATTCGAGTTGTAGGACAAAACGACATTGGCGTTTTGAACAGCGCTTGCGCTGGCCCCGTAGGGGTGAGGCCATCAGGCCGAATCACGCGGCAAGTGAATGAATCCCGATGAGCTTACTCAGGTAAGTGATTCGGGTAAACGAACGCAGCCAACGCACCTGCAACGCGAAGTATGACGGGTCTATCAGAAGTGCGTATTCACGCTCATATACCAGGTTCGACCCGGCTCGTTATAGGTGTACGCGCCTGCGCCGTACATATACGCTCCGGTTTTATCGTTACCGGTAGTCTGCGCATTACCTGCGCGCCACTGGCGTTTGTCGAAGACGTTATCCACGCCGCCGGTCAGGCTAACGTTTTTGGTCACATCCCAGCTCGCGCTCAGGCCCACAATGCTGTACGGGCTGACTTCGTCACTTTCAGAACCTGTTACCGGTTTGCCTTTGTAGTTGTATTTCTTCGGCTGCTGCTTGCCGTACCACGTAAAGGTCGATTGCAGCGACACGTCCTGATGTACCTGCCAGCTCAGCGTGGAGTTCAGCGTGTACTCTGGGATGATCGACAGACGATCGCCGGTCTCTTTGTTCTTACTTTGCAGCATGTAGGTAATGTTGTTGGTCCAGTTCACCGTCTCGGTGACCGGCACATTCAACGTCCCTTCCAGGCCTTCTACGACGGCTTTCGGCACGTTTTCCCACTGATAAATATCGGTTTTGGTTTTGCCGAGAGAGGTCTGATCAATCGGGGCATAGCCGGCTTCGATTTTATCGCGATAATCGTTGCGGAACCACGTCACGCCCGCCATCCAGCCGTCACGTTTGAACTCCAGGCCAATCTCTTTGTTGATACTGGTCTCGGCTTTCAAATCGTCGTTGCCCATCATGTAGCAACCGACGCCGTCACCGCTGGCGTAGCAGCCCTGGCCTTTGCTGTAGAGCAAATAGTTCGGGTTGGTCTGATACAGGCTCGGCGCTTTGTACGCACGCGCAATGCCCATTTTCAGGGTGAAGTCATCGCCCAGGCCCTGAGACAGGTTCAGGGATGGGCTCCAGTTGTTGCCCACAACTGTGTGATGATCGAAGCGCAGCGCCGGCGTCAGCATGGTGCTGTCGGTCAGCTCCATGTTGTTCTCAGCGAACAGGGAGAAGATCTCAGCGCTGGAATACGGGCTGCGATCGTCACTCATACCAGGGATCGTGCCGCCTTGCTGGGCCTGTCCGTTGGAGGACATATCCTTCATGCGCTGCTGATTCCACTCGGTTCCCAGGGTCAGATTTTGATTCACCAGGAAATCGATCGGCAGGTTCACCTCACTGTGCAGCATCACGTCCGACAGATCGGTATCGGTAAACTTATCGCTGTTGAACAACCCTTCCAGGCCACCCGCCAGGCCTTCACCCAGACGTGAGTTGCGGGTGTGTTCGTACTGCGCCCAGTTGCTGGTGGTCACGCCATTATCCCAGCCGCCGTTCCAGGTGACAGCAAAGTTCTGGCGATAAATACGGTTGGTCTCTTTACCGTAGTTTTTCTTCACCAGACCGTTGCTGCTGTTATCGTTGTTGGTGTTCTGGGTGTCGCCTGCGTAGAGGTTATTCTGACGGCTGTAGCCCGCTTCAAACTCCAGCGACTGCATCGGAGCGAAGTCCCAGCGCACCACGCCGTTGACGTCTTTGTTCTCAACCCCTTCACGCCCGGCCGGGAGCGTGTCGGCATACATGCCCGTACGTTCGGACTGATGCCCCTGGTTGATATCCCATGCGTCGGCCTGGGTTTTATCCAGATTGCCGTACAGACGGAAGCTGAACTCTCCGCTCAGCGGGCCGCTCAGGTTAAAGTTGGTGCGTTTTGTCGAACCTTCGTCTTTATGCTCAGGCGCGTTCAGATAGGTATTCCAGGAACCATGCCACTGGTCATCGAATTTTTTGGTGATAATGTTCACCACGCCACCCGCTGCACCGTTACCGTAACGGGCTGCCGCCGGGCCGCGAATCACTTCGATGCTTTCAACCATTTCAGGTGGAACCCAGCCGGTATCGCCGCGGGTATCGCGCTCGCCACGCCAGCCCAGACGGATGGAATTGCGGCTGGTAACAGGTTTGCCGTCAATCAGGATCAGGGTGTTTTCCGGTCCCATGCCGCGAATGTCAATCTGGCGGTTGTTGCCGCGCTGGCCGCTGGTGGAGTTGCCGGTCAGGTTTACGCCTGGCATGGTACGGATGATTTCGGCTACGTCGCGCGCCGGCGGATTTTTACGAATTTCGTCGGCAGTGATTTTAGAAACGCCCGGCGCCTGTAAATTCTGCTCTGCGGCAGTGATCACCATGGTGTCTTCGTGCGAAGCGCTGCTGGCGGTGGCGTCGTCAGCCATCGCGGGCGCTGCAACCCCGTAAATTCCCAGATTGACCAGCAAGGCCAGGGAGTGAATCTTCTTATTCATTGTACGTCCTGCTTTTCAGTGCCGCATCCCCTTGGCTCCATTCCCGAATGGGAGAGGAGGCGGCATGTTGTCACCCGCATATTGCGTAAGCAGCCCTGTCCTCGAGCGCACACAATGCATGGCATGGTTATTTTATGAGCGCGCTTCCCACAGCGCGGGCACTACGCTATTGCAAATGCAAATAGTTATCAATAATATTATCAACAAAATTTGTCCTGAAACAAAATACTGTGAAACATGAGGTTAAGCGGGTGACGACGATAACAACGGGAAGTGAAGCCTGGTGGCAGTCGAAAAACGGTCCTGAATGGACGCGTGAAAAAGACCTTTATCGTGTCACGTTTTGGTGGCGCGATCCGGCTGGCACGGCGCGTTCATCGGCGATAAAACGGGTGTGGATCTACATCACTGGCGTCACCGATCATCATCAAAATGCGCAGCCGCAATCCCTCGAACGTATTCCCGATACCGACGTCTGGCGGTGGCAGGGTGATTTCAGCCCGGAATGGCGCGGCAGTTACTGTTTTATCCCCTCTGAAAACGAACACGATTTTGCCGAAGCGGTCTTCAGCGCCGCCACGCCCGATCGCATGGCGCTGCGCGAAGGATGGCGCAAACTGCTGCCACGCGCGATTTCCGATCCGCTTAACCCGCAAAGCTGGCGCGGTGGCCGCGGGCATCCGGTTTCGGCGCTCGAAATGCCGCACGCACCCGTGCAGCCCGGCTGGAATCACGCTGATACACCGTTTTCACCACCCGAATGTATCGATTGGCACAGCCCACGTCTGGGTAATTCCCGCCGCGTGTGGATTTTTACCACCGGGGATGAAAACCCGGCAGAACGTCCGCTGGCGGTACTGCTCGACGGTCAGTTCTGGGCCGAAAGCATGCCCGTCTGGTCGCCGCTGGCCACACTGACGCAAGAGGGCCAATTGCCGCCCGCGGTGTACGTGCTAATTGATGTTATCGACACCGCGCACCGCAGCCGTGAGCTGCCCTGTAACCCTGATTTCTGGCTGGCGGTACAGGAGGAGTTGCTCCCGCAAATACAGGCGTTAACGCCCTTCAGCGCGCGCGCGGATCGGACTGTGGTCGCCGGGCAAAGTTTTGGCGGCCTGTCGTCACTGTATGCCGCACTCAACTGGCCGCAGCGGTTTGGCTGCGTGCTCAGCCAGTCGGGATCGTACTGGTGGCCGCATCGCGGCGCGGATCAGGACGGGCAACTTATCGAACAACTCAAAGCGGGTGAAAAATCGGCGACGGGCCTGCGTATCGTGCTTGAGGCAGGGCGTCGTGAACCGCTGATTTTCCGCACCAATCAGGCTCTTTACGCCCAACTACAGCATCCGCAGCAAACAGTTTTCTGGCGTCAGGTCGACGGCGGACATGATGCGCTTTGCTGGCGAGGCGGGCTGACGCAGGGGCTAATGACTCTCTGGCAGCCACTCATTCATTAACGCCAGGCAGGCGATTTCTCTCGACAGGAGTTTGTATGGAATTCAGTAATCCCTTCGACAATCCACAGGGGCAATTCGCTATTTTGCAAAATCACCACGGTGAGTACAGTCTGTGGCCGCAGGGGTGCGCATTGCCCGCTGGCTGGCGTGTGATCTGCGAGCCACGATCTCTGCAAGACTGCGAACAATGGCTGACCGAAAACTGGCAGACGCTTGTACCCTCTCATTTTGCGGAGGATAAAGCATGAGCGCGCGTCTTCCTCTCGTGGCGGCCCAGACGGGGATCTGGATGGCGGAGCAGCTTTCAACGTTGCCAAACGCCTGGAGCGTGGCGCACTACACCGAGCTGAACGGCGAAATCAACGCGCCGCTGCTGGCAAAAGCGATAGTGGCGGGCATGATGCAGGCCGATACCCTGCGCACGCGCTTTAGCGAAGACAACGGCGACGTGTGGCAGTGGATTGATGAGACGATGGTTTTCGCTGAGCCGCAAATTGTCGATATGCGTCATCACGCCTCGCCGCACGCGGCGGCGATGGCGCTGATGGAGGCCGATCTTAATCAGAACCTGCGTGTCGACAGCGGCCAGCCGCTGGCATTTCATCAGCTGATTCAGGTGGGCGAAAACAACTGGTTCTGGTATCAGCGTTATCACCATTTAGTGGTCGATGGCTTCAGTTTCCCGGCCATTACCCGCCAGATCGTGAATATTTATCGTGCACTGTCTATGGGCCAACCGACGCCGGAATCACCCTTTACGCCGTTTTCCGAGGTGGTGGACGAATATCAGCGTTATCGCGAAAGCGAGGCGTACCCGCGTGATGGCGCATTCTGGGCCGAGCAGCGCAAACAGCTGCCGCCGCCGGTGTCGCTCTCAGCCGCGCCGCTGCCGGGACGTGCCACCACGACGGATATCTTGCGTCTTAAGCTGACTGCCGATAGCCGCGCGTTTAGCCAGCTTGCCCAGGCATCAGGCCAGGTTCAGCGCACCGATCTGGCGCTGGCGCTGGTCGCGCTGTGGCTGGGGCGTCTGACCGGACGGCTCGATTACGCCGCCGGATTTATCTTTATGCGCCGCATGGGATCGGCGGCGCTCACGGCAACCGGTCCGGTGCTAAACGTCCTGCCGATGGCGGTGAATATTGATCCGCACGAAACGCTGCCGGCGCTGGCGCAGCGTCTGGCGAATCAGCTGAAAAAGATGCGTCGCCACCAGCGTTATGACGCTGAGCAGATTGTTCGCGACAGCGGCCGTGCAGCGGGCGATGAAGCGCTGTTTGGTCCGGTATTGAACGTCAAAGTCTTTGATTATCAACTCGAGCTGGACGGCGTGCAGGCGACAACGCACATGCTGGCGACCGGTCCAGTCAACGATCTGGAGCTGGCGCTGTTCCCGGACGAGCAGGGCGGTTTGAGTATTGAAATTCTGGCGAACAAACAGCGCTACGACGAGGCAACGCTGACGCGACACGTCACGCGCTTGGACAGGCTGCTGGCGCAATTTGCGGCCAACGCTAGCCTGAAATGTGGCGACGCCGAAACTGTCTCGCCGCAGGAATATCAGCAGCTTGAACACATTAACGATACGGGCGTCTCATTGCCGCTCACCACGCTGAGTGCGCTGGTGGCAGAGCAGGCGCAAAAAACGCCGGACGCACCCGCTCTGGCGGATGCCCACATTGAACTCAACTATCGCCAGATGCGCGAGCAGGTGGTGGCGCTGGCGACAACGCTGCGCGAACGCGGCGTGAAGCCGGGCGACAGCGTCGCCGTCGCATTGCCGCGCTCGGTGTTTCTGACCCTGGCGCTGCACGGCATTGTTGAGGCAGGTGCCGCCTGGCTGCCCCTCGACACCGGTTATCCGGACGATCGCCTGCGCATGATGCTGGAAGACGCGCAGCCAACGCTTCTGATCACCACCGACGATCAGCTCCCGCGTTTTAGCGATCTGCCGATTCCGTCGTTTAGTTACAACACACTATTGCCTGCTGCGGGCAGTGAACCACTGGGCCTGTGTGCACCGCAGCAGACCGCGTACATCATCTTTACTTCCGGTTCGACCGGACGCCCGAAAGGGGTAATGGTAGGGCAAACCGCCATCGTCAACCGTCTGCTGTGGATGCAAAACCACTATCCGCTCACCGCTCAGGACGTGGTGGCGCAGAAAACACCCTGCAGCTTTGACGTCTCTGTATGGGAATTTTGGTGGCCGTTTATCGCCGGGGCAAAACTGGTGATGGCCGAGCCAGATGCGCACCGCGATCCGCTCGCGATGCAGCAGTTCTTCGCGCATTATGGCGTGACCACCACCCACTTTGTACCCTCGATGCTGGCGGCGTTTGTCGCCTCATTGACGCCAGAAAATGCGGACTGCTGCGCGAGCCTGAAACAGGTGTTCTGTAGCGGTGAAGCGCTGCCGACGGCACTGTGCCGTGAGTGGGAAGAGCTGACACACGCGCCGCTGCATAACCTGTATGGCCCGACGGAAGCGGCGGTGGACGTGAGCTGGTATCCGGCGTTTGGCGACGCGCTGGCGGCGGTGTCGGGCAACAGCGTACCGATTGGTTTCCCGGTGTGGAATACCGGCCTGCGCATTCTGGATGGCCTGATGCGACCGGTCCCGTTTGGCGTGGCGGGCGATCTGTATCTCACCGGCATTCAACTGGCGCAGGGCTATCTGGGACGCCCTGATCTGACCGCCAGCCGCTTTATCGCCGATCCGTTTGCCCCAGGCGAGCGGATGTACCGCACCGGAGACGTCGCCCGCTGGCTGGATAATGGCGCGGTGGAATATCTGGGCCGCAGCGACGATCAGCTGAAAATTCGTGGCCAGCGTATTGAGCTGGGCGAAATCGACCGGGCGATGTTATCGCTGCCTGACGTGGCGCAGGCAGTCGCGCACGCCTGCGTGTTTAATCAGGCGGCGGCCACCGGCGGCGATGCGCGTCAGCTGGTGGGATACGTGGTGTCCGAATCCGGCTTGCCGCTGGATCGCGAGGCATTGCTGGACGCATTGAAAGCGCAGCTCCCGGCCCATATGGTCCCGGTGGTGCTGTTGCAAATCAGTGAACTGCCGCTGTCGGCGAACGGCAAACTGGATCGTAAAGCGCTGCCGATGCCTGATCTGACTCACAGCGCCTCCGGGCGCGTGCCGGAAACGGCAACGGAAATCGCCGTCGCGCAGGCATTTTCTGATCTTCTGGGCTGCGACGTGAATGACATCGAGGCGGATTTCTTTGCGCTCGGCGGTCACTCGCTGCTGGCGATGCGCCTGGCGGCACAGCTGAGCCGGGCATTTTCTCGCAAGGTGACACCGGGACAGATTATGGTGGCATCGACGGTGAATCAGTTAAGTACCCTGCTGGCGTCGCAAATCAGCGATGAACAGGCGCAGCGTCTGGGCTTTGAGACGATTTTGCCGCTGCGACAAAGCGATGGCCCGACGCTGTTCTGCTTCCATCCGGCGTCCGGTTTTGCGTGGCAATTCAGCGTGCTGGCGCGCTATCTCAACCCGCGCTGGTCGATTACCGGCATTCAGTCGCCACGTCCGGAAGGACCGATGGCGCAGTGTGCGACGCTGGATGAGGTGATCGCGCATCATCTCAACACGCTGCGCGCGCAGCAGCCGCACGGGCCGTATTATCTGTTCGGCTATTCACTCGGCGGGACGTTAGCGCAGGGTATCGCGGCGCGTCTGCGCGAGCAGGGCGAAGAGGTGGCCTTCCTGGGGCTGTTGGACACCTGGCCGCCGGAGACGCAAAACTGGGCTGAGAAAGAGGCCAACGGTCTTGATCCACAAGTGCTGGCGGAAATCGAGCGCGAGCGTGAAGCGTTTGTTGCGGCGCAGCAGGAGCAGGCATCCAGCGAGCTGTTTAACGCGATTGAAGGCAACTACGCGGATGCGGTGCGCTTGCTGACGACCGCGCGCAGTTCACGCTTCGAAGGGAAAGCGACGCTGTTTGTCGCCGAGCGTACGCGAACGATGGATCCGCAGCAGGCGTGGGAGCCGTGGGTGAATGAGCTGGAGGTTTATCATCAGGATTGCGCCCATGTCGATATCATTTCGCCGCAGGCGTTCGAGCAAATTGGCCCCGTGCTGAAAGAGATTTTGGGGTAGATTTTCCCCGCTGAAAGATATTTTTGAGTAGCTTTTCCCCCTCACCCTACCCCTCTCCCTCACGGGAGAGGGGACCGTTCGGCGCAGCTATTCAGTCCGGCAGATCGCTTCCCGACAAACCGGGCGCGCAGGTGGCCTTTCTCTCTCTTCCCGAGGGATAAGGAACTGTTCACTGTTCACCGTTCTATATCTTATAGCTGGTGATTTTCGCCCTCTCCCCATGGGACAGCGCCGGGGTGAGGGCCCCAGACCGCATAAGGTAAAAGTAAAATGGCAACGTTGTAGCCATTTTGAGTGTCTTCTCCCTCTCCCTGTGGTAGAGGGCGAGGTGAGTGCACCAGACCGCACAAGGTAAAAGTAAAATGGCAACGTTGTAGCCATTTTGAGTGTCTTCTCCCTCTCCCTGTGGTAGAGGGCGAGGTGAGTGCACCAGGCCGCATAAGGTAAAAGTAAAAGTAAAATGGCAACGCGGTTGCCGTTTTAGTGTTTCCTCCCTTTGGGAAGAGGCTTGGGGGGAATCAGACCGCACGCCGTCCTATCGGCACGACCAGCGGCGTACCGGCAATCGGATCGTCGATAATCATGCAGCGCATTCCGTAGATCCGCTCGATCAACTCAGGCGTCACAATCTCTTTCGGCGCGCCTTCCGCCACGATTTTCCCGTCGCGCAATGCAATCAGATGCGTGGCGTAGCGGCACGCCTGATTCAAATCATGCAGCACCGCCGCCAGGGTATACCCCTGCGTACGGTTGAGATCGCTTAGCAATTCCAGGAGATCAATCTGATGGCTGATATCCAGCCAGGTCGTCGGTTCATCCAGCAGCATGATCGACGTCTCTTGCGCCAGTACCATTGCAATCCAGGCGCGCTGTCGCTGTCCGCCGGAGAGCGTATCGACGCTCTGCCCAGCGAGATCGGTTATGCCCGTTGCCCGCATCGCGGCCGTCACCGCCGCTTCATCCTCTTTGCGCCAGCGGGTAAACATCGGCTGATGCGGATAACGCCCGCGCGCGACCAACTCCTGTACGGTGATGTCGCCCGGCGTCGTGGCGTTTTGCGCCAGCAGCCCGATGCGCCGCGCCACCTCTTTACTGGCAAACTGCTGAATCTGTTCGCCGTCGAGATACACGCTCCCGTGCTGCGGCGTCATCAGACGGCTCAGGGTGCGCAGCAGCGTGGATTTTCCGCAGCCGTTCGGGCCGATAATCGCCGTAAAATGGCCGTCAGGAATTGCCACATTTAACTCATGCGCCACGGTTTTTTTGCCGTAACCGAGGGTGAGGTTTTCACCGCGCAAGCGGGTCGCTGTCTGGGTCATTTCTTGCGGGACTCCTGAACTAACAACACGATGAGATAGATACCGCCAAGACTGACGGTCACGACGCCCACCGGCAGTTGATAAGGCATAAACAGCTGCTGGGCGCAGAGGTCCGCGACCAGCAATAAAAGTGCGCCACACAGCGCCGACTGGGTGAGGCCCCAGCGCGCCGTGCCGCTCATGCGGCGGGCGATGTGCGGGGCAACCAGCGCGATAAAGGAGATAGGCCCCGCAATGGCGGTAGCGGCAGCGGTAAGGACGACGGCGACCAGCATGAGCGTCAGACGCGAGCGTTCAACGCCCACGCCCAGCGCGCAGGCGCTATCATCGCCCATCTCCAGCAGGCGCATTCTGCGCACCAGCAGCCACGCGCAGACAAACATCAGCATGATAATCGGTGTGGCGGGGAGCGTTTTGGCCCACGTCAGGCCGTTCAAGGACCCTGCGTTCCACAGCCCGGCGGAGAGCGACGTTTCAAGCGATGCGCGCAGCAGCAGCCAGGTGTTGAAGGCCATCAGCATGGCGCGAATGCCAATGCCAATAATAATCAGGCGGAAGGTTTCGATTCCGTTGCGCCAGGCCAGCGCCCAGACGACAAGCGAGGTGAGCACGCCGCCCGCCATCGCCGAAAAGGCAATCGCCGTGAGATGCTGACCAAACAGCACCATCGCGACTAACACGCCGCTCCACGCGCCGGTGTTGAAGCCCATTACATCCGGGCTGCCCAGCGGGTTGCGCAGCAGCGACTGGAAAATCGCGCCGCTCACGCCGAGCGCAGCACCCACCAGAATCGCCATCACCACGCGTGGTAAACGCCATTCGGTGACGACCATCGTGATATTACGCGGCGCGCTGCCGGTGAAGGCGTCAAAAACCTGCATAAAATCGAGCGTGACCGCACCGCTGCGCAAACTCCAGACGGCGGCCATGAGGCTGGCGAGTACCAGCAGCAGGCACGTGCTGACTAATCGGCGGGAAGGGGTTATCACAGCCCACCTCCACGCTTACGGCGAACCAGGAAAATCAGCACCGGCGCGCCAATAAACGCACTGACCACCGAAACGCGCAGCTCGCCCGGCACCAGCACACGACCAATAATATCGGCAAAAAGCAGCAGAACCGGCGTCGCCAGCAGCGTGACAGGGAGCGACCAGCGGTGATCGGCCCCCACCAGCCAGCGTGCCATATGCGGCATCATGAGGCCAATAAACGCAATCGGCCCAACGACCGCCGTCGCGCTGCCGCACAATACGGTGATCGTTAATAATCCAATCAACTGGGTACGTGCCACGCGGCTACCGAGGGCGGTGGCGGTGTCGCTGCCGAGGCTCAGGCTGTTGAGTGCACGGCTTAAAAAGAGTGCAACGATAGCGGCGATAAGCACCGGGATCGTGACAATGTGCAACGTTTGTAGCGTACGGATATCCAGCGATCCGGCTTGCCAGAAGCGTAGCTGATCCCAGACATCGGGATTCAGCAGCGCAATGCCGCTCGATAACCCTTCAAGCACCGCGCCGAGCGCCACGCCTGCCAGCGTCAGGCGTACCGGGCTTAGCTGGCCGCCACCCTGACTGCCGGTAAAGGCGACAAGCAACGATGCGGCAAGCGCGCCGCAAAATGCCATCACCAGTTGTTCGGTTGGGGAGGAGAGTCCAAACAGCGCCGCGCCGAGCACAATCGCAAAACTGGCCCCCGCGTTGACGCCCAGAATACCGGGATCGGCCAGCGGATTACGGGTCAGCGTTTGCATAAGTGCTCCCGCCAGGCCAAGCGCCGCACCCGCCAGCAATCCGGCGAGCGTGCGCGGCAGTCGTGCGTCGAGCACAATCGTACAGTCGGCGCTTTGGCATGTTCCGGAAAGCGCGTCAAAAATGACGGATGCAGGCAGCGGTTTCGCGCCAACCAGCAGGCTGAGTGCCATAGCAAGAATTAACAGCAACAACAAAAAGGGCACCGCAACGGCGCGTACCGCGAGAGGAGAAGACAACATAGCAACGTCCATGATTTGATAATGATAGTAATTATCGTTATCTATCTTATTTGGCTATGTTAGCATGTGCCACCATAAAATTGGTAGATATACCCGTCATACTTCACGCTGCAGGCGCGTTGGCTTTCCCCGCTCACCCCGGTCATTTACCAAAGTAATTTTCCGGGGATTTCCTGTGTCGCCGCCTTCCTGCAACTTGAATTATTTAGGGTATTGATAGATCTCAAGGCCTTGTCATGAATCAAAAATCCTGGCTGCTCAATCTCAGCCTTCTCAAGACGCATCCGGCGTTTCGCGCCGTTTTTATCGCGCGTTTCATCTCCATTTTATCCCTCGGACTGCTCGGCGTTGCCGTACCGGTGCAAATCCAGGCCATGACGCAATCCAGCTGGCTGGTTGGTTTGTCTGTGACCTTAACGGGCAGCGCGATGTTTATTGGGCTAATGGTCGGCGGGGTGCTGGCGGATCGCCACGAGCGTAAAAAATTGATTCTGCTGGCGCGCGGGACGTGCGGCGTTGGCTTTATTGGCCTGTGCCTGAACGCCATGCTGCCGGAGCCGTCGCTGATCGCGATTTATGCGCTGGGATTATGGGACGGCTTCTTCGCCTCGCTGGGCGTGACGGCACTTCTGGCGGCTACGCCTGCGCTGGTTGGGCGAGAAAATCTGATGCAGGCGGGGGCGATCACCATGCTCACCGTACGTCTCGGATCGGTGATTTCACCGATGGTTGGCGGCCTGTTGCTGGCGACCGGCAACGTGGCGTGGAACTACGGTTTAGCGGCAGCGGGAACCTTTATCACCACGTTAACCCTGCTGCGCTTGCCGCTTTTGCCGCCCCCGCCGCAGCCGCGCGAACACCCGTTGAAATCGTTGATGGCGGCAATTCGTTTTCTGTTTAGCAATCCGCTGATTGGCGGCATCGCCCTGCTGGGCGGGCTGCTGACGATGGCGAGTGCGGTGCGCGTGCTCTATCCGGCGCTGGCGATGGAGTGGCAAATGAGCGCCTCGCAAATTGGCCTGCTGTATGCGGCGATCCCACTCGGTGCGGCATTTGGCGCGCTGACCAGTGGCAATCTGGCACACAGTGCGCGCCCGGGGCTGATTATGCTCTCTGCAACCGTCGCCTCGTTTATCGCCATCGCTTTCTTTAGCCTGATGCCGTTTTGGGCGCTGGGCGTGGTGTGCCTGGCGCTGTTTGGCTGGCTGAGCGCAGTGAGTTCGTTGCTGCAATACACCCTGATTCAGACGCAAACGCCGGAAGGGATGCTGGGGCGCATCAACGGTTTATGGACGGCGCAGAACGTGACGGGCGATGCGATTGGGGCGGCGATCCTGGGCGGGCTTGGCGTGATTATGACGCCGGTGGCATCAGCCAGCAGCAGTGGATTTGTGCTGGCGATTGTCGGTGTGATTTTGCTGATAACCCTGGCGGAGCTGCGCCGATTCCGTCAGGAAGTGGTGTTGAAGGATAGTGCGGCCTGATGCCCTCTCCCCGGTCCTCTCCCTGGTGAGAGGAAGACAACACTAAAACGGCAACTGAGTTGCCGTTTTTTTTACCTTGCGCGGCTTGATACCTTCTCCCACAGGAAGAGGGAGAAAAGACTAAAACGGCAATCCAGTTGCCGTTTTGTTTTTACTTTTCAGCCCGATGCCCTCACCCAAAAAAGGAGAGGGTATATTTCGTATTTACTTGAACAACGCGTTTACACGTTCCAGCACCAGAATGGCGCTGTAATAATCCAGGCGGAAGGTCTCCGTACCCAGCGCCCAGACGCGTTTGTTTTGCACCGCAGGCAGATGCGCCAGCAGCGGATTAGCGTAGATCGCATCGACATCTTTCTGGTCGCCCGCAAACAAAAATAGCCCTTGTCCATTCAGCCCTGCCGCCAGATTCTCACCACCCAACTGGATAATGTCGTGGCGTTTACCCTGGCTCTTTGAGGTGTTCAGTCCAGCAGGCAGCTCAGCCAGCTGGAATCCGAGCTGTTGCAGGAATTTGCCCTGCGCCGATTCCGCGGTCCACAGGTTCGCGCTGTGCGCGGCGGCGGTGTAAACAAGCGCATTCACCGGCTGCGGCGGGAGTTTCATCTGCTGCTTCACCAACGTCAGCTGTTGATCAAATTCGGCGATACGCGCGGCGGCCTGCTTTTCGTGTCCGGTCAGCGTGCCGAGTTGAGTCAGCAGTTCCTGCCAGCTTTTGTCGTCATAATTGATGACAAGCGTCGGCGCGATAGTGGAGAGCTGATCGTAAAGCGCCATGGCAGAATCTCCGCCGGTCGCGCTGATCAGAATCAGATCCGGCATTTGCGCGGCAACGGCTTCAGCGCTTGGCTCGCCGATATAGAGACGCGAAACCTGCCGTTTTTTGGCGATATCCCCCCACTGGCGCATAAATCCTTGCGCATCCGCCACGCGGTTGTTCGGCGTCGTCGCGCCGCTGGCCACAACCGGCGCGTCAATGGCCAGCAGCGAACCGGTCAGCGTGACGCTGGTAGACACAATGCGCGTCGGCTTGCTTTCCAGGGTATGAACGCCACGGCTGTCGGTGACCTGACGGGGCCAGTCTGCGGCGATGGCTGAGGTTAGTCCTAAAACAAAAAGGCCTGCCAACAGCAGGGCGTGACGACAAACAGCAGGGCATTTCACAAAGCGACATCCTGTTTTTGCGGAGGTTAATGCTTCTCATTTTCATAAATGCGGCGAAGGGATGCAAGCAATAGTCGCACAAGTTGCGCTGTCGGCGGTTGACACCGTCGCGCTCTGCTATTAGGTTAGCCATCGAAAATATAAATGATAATTATTCTTACTGCGTTTATCATTTTAGGAGGATGATATGGATACGTCATTGGCTGAGGAAGTTCAACACACCGCGACCACGCTGCAATCAGACAGCTTTTTCTTTATGTCGCCGAACCGCAGTTTCACCACATCTGGCTGTTTTGCCCGTTTTTCGGAGTCCGCAGCAGGCGGCGACGATCCGGCTGGCGCCTTCCAGCAAAAGCTGGCGCAGGCCTTCAATGACGCTAAAGCCAGCGGGATTTCGCATCCCATTATGGTGGGCGCCATTCCGTTTGATACCCGCAAACCTTCGTCACTGTTTATTCCGCAAAGCTGGCAAACTTTTTCGCGTCCGGCGCGACAGAAATCCGCACGCTACCATTCCGGCGCGCAGGAGTTGACGGTCGTAAGCCGCACGGAAATCCCACCGCAGCCCGTATTTGAAGAGATGGTCGCCCGCGCCGCCGCCCTCACTGCGACGCCGCAGGTCAATAAAGTGGTGCTCTCGCGGCTGATTGATATCGCCACCGATCGGCACATCGACAGCGGTGCGTTGCTGGAACGCCTGATCGCGCAAAACCCGGCAAGTTTTAACTTCCACGTTCCGCTCGAAGACGGCGGTGTGCTGCTGGGGGCGAGCCCTGAGCTGCTGCTGCGCAAAGAGGGGGCACATTTCAGCTCGCTGCCGCTGGCCGGCTCTGCGCGTCGTCAGCCCGACGATATGCTGGATCGCGAAGCCGGAAACAAACTGCTGGCCTCTGAAAAAGACCGCCACGAACACGATCTTGTGACGCAGGCGATGAAAACCGTGCTGGAACAACGCAGCCATAAGCTGGCAATGCCGTCTTCACCGCAGCTGATCACCACGCCTACGCTCTGGCATCTGGCAACGCCGATTGAAGGCGAAGCGCGGGAAAATGAAAATGCCCTGACGCTGGCCTGTCTGCTGCACCCGACGCCTGCGCTGAGCGGTTTCCCGCATCAGGCCGCTAAAGAAATTATTGCCTCTCTGGAGCCGTTTGACCGCGAACTGTTCGGCGGGATCGTCGGCTGGTGCGACAGCGAAGGCAACGGAGAATGGGTCGTAACGATCCGCTGTGCGCGCCTCCATGAAAACACGGTTCGCCTGTTTGCTGGTGCGGGCATTGTCCCGGCCTCATCACCCGTCGGCGAATGGCGCGAAACCGGCGTCAAACTCTCCACCATGCTCAACGTTTTTGGTTTGCACTGAGGAATAATCATGACGCTTCCCTTTACCCGTTGGCCTGAGGAATTTGCCCGGCGCTACCGTGAAAAAGGCTACTGGCAAGATGTGCCGCTGACCGACATTTTGACGCGTCATGCTGACAGCGACGCGACGGCAGTTTTCGACGGCGAGCGGCAGTACACCTACCGTCAGCTTCACCAGGCAGTGAATAACCTCGCGTCCGCACTGCAGGCGCAGGGGATTAAGCGCGGCGAAACGGCGCTGGTGCAACTGGGCAACGTGGCCGAGTTTTACATCACTTTCTTTGCCCTGCTGCAGGCGGGCGTCGCCCCCGTGAATGCGCTTTTTAGCCATCAACGCAGCGAGCTGAACGCGTACGCACTTCAAATTGCGCCCGCGCTGGTGATTGCCGATCGCCAGCATGCGCTGTTTGCGGACGATGATTTCCTGAATACGTTTGTCGATGAACACCGCTCCGTGCGCGTGGTGCTGCTGCGCGGTGATAACGGTGAACACGCGCTGGAGACGGCCATTGCGCGTCCGGCGGACAACTTTATCGCCAGCCCGACGCCTGCCGATGAAGTGGCGTTTTTCCAGCTTTCTGGCGGGAGCACCGGCACGCCAAAGCTGATCCCGCGCACGCATAACGACTACTACTACAGCATTTTGCGCAGCAACGAAGTGTGCGGCATTACGGCTGAAACGCGCTACCTGAACGCGCTGCCCGCAGCGCACAACTTTGCGATGAGTTCTCCGGGATCGCTGGGCGTATTTATGGCGGGTGGGTGCGTGGCGCTGGCGAACGATCCGAGCGCCACGCTTTGCTTCCCACTGATTGAAAAACACCAGCTCAACGTTGCGTCTTTGGTTCCTCCTGCGGTCAGCCTGTGGTTGCAGGCCATCGCGGAAGGAGCGGGTAACGCTCAACTGGCGTCGCTGACGCTATTACAGGTGGGCGGAGCACGACTTTCTGCCACGCTTGCGGCGCGCATTCCGGCGGAAATTGGCTGTCAGCTGCAGCAGGTTTTTGGCATGGCGGAAGGGCTTGTGAACTACACCGCGCTCGACGACACCCCGGAGCGCATCATGAACACTCAAGGCCGTCCAATGTGCCCGGATGACGAAGTGTGGGTGGCAGATGAAAACGGACAACCGCTGCCGCGCGGTGAAGTCGGGCGTTTGATGACGCGCGGGCCGTACACCTTCCGTGGCTATTTCAACAGCCCGGAACACAATGCCAGCGCTTTTGATGCCGACGGTTTTTACTGCTCCGGCGATCTGATCTCCATCGACGAGCAGGGTTACATCACCGTGCAGGGGCGTGAAAAAGATCAGATCAACCGTGGCGGCGAGAAGATCGCAGCGGAAGAGATCGAGAATTTACTGCTGCGTCACGAATCGGTGATCCACGCGGCGCTGGTCAGCATGGAAGACAGCCTGCTGGGCGAAAAAAGCTGCGCGTATCTGGTGGTGAAAAAGCCCCTGCGCGCGGTGGACGTGCGTCGTTTCCTGCGCGAGCAGGGGATTGCTGAATTCAAACTGCCGGACAGGGTCGAGAGCGTGGATGCGCTGCCGCTGACACCGGTCGGGAAAGTAGACAAGAAACAATTGCGCCTGTGGCTCGCTGAACGCGCCCAGGGCTGAGGAACTGATTATGGCGATTCCAAAATTAACCGGTTACGCGCTGCCGACGGCCGCTCAACTGCCGAACAATAAAGTGAACTGGGCGTTCGAGCCCGAGCGCGCCGCGCTGCTGATCCACGACATGCAGGAATATTTCCTCAACTTCTGGGGCGAAAGTTGCCCGATGATGGAGCAAGTGGTGGCGAACATCGCGCAACTTCGCGATTACTGCAAAAAGCACAATATTCCGGTCTATTACACCGCGCAGCCAAAAGAGCAGAGTGACGAAGACCGTGCGTTGCTGAACGACATGTGGGGGCCGGGGCTAACCCGTTCGCCGGAGCAGCAGCGTATCGTATCGGAACTGACGCCTGACGAAGCCGACACCGTGCTGGTGAAATGGCGCTACAGCGCGTTCCACCGCTCGCCGCTGGAGCAGATGCTCAAAGAGACGGGCCGCAATCAGCTGATGATCACCGGCGTTTACGCGCACATCGGTTGCATGACGACCGCCACCGACGCCTTTATGCGTGATATTAAGCCGTTCTTTATCGCCGACGCGCTGGCCGATTTCAGCCGCGAAGAGCATCTCATGTCGTTGAACTACGTGGCGGGCCGCACCGGACGCGTGGTGATGACAGACGAGCTGCTGCCGTCCGTACCCGCCAGCAAAGAGGCGCTACGTGCCGTGATTCTGCCGCTGCTGGACGAATCTGACGAGCCGATGGACGACGAAAACCTGATTGATTATGGTCTCGACTCCGTGCGCATGATGGCGCTGGCTGCCCGCTGGCGTAAAGTTCACGGCGATATCGATTTCGTGATGCTGGCAAAAAATCCGACCCTCGATGCCTGGTGGGCGCTGCTGTCCCGCGAGGTGAAGTGATGGCTGGATTCGATTTTACCGGTAAAACCGTCTGGGTGACGGGCGCGGGTAAGGGCATTGGCTACGCCACGGCGCTGGCATTTGTCGAGGCCGGCGCGCAGGTAACTGGCTTCGATCTCGCGTTCCCGGCCAACGATTATCCGTTTGTGACAGAAACGCTGAACGTGGCGGACGCGTCGCAGGTGAATGACGTTTGCGAGCGCTTACTGAGAAATATTGAACGTCTGGACGTGCTGGTCAATGCGGCGGGAATTTTGCGCATGGGCGCAACCGATCGGCTGTCGCAGGACGACTGGCAGCAGACCTTTGCGGTAAACGTTGGTGGGGCGTTTAACCTGTTCCAGCAGACGATGGGCCAGTTCCGTCGCCAGCAGGGCGGGGCGATCGTCACCGTGGCCTCTGACGCCGCACATACCCCGCGCATCGGGATGAGCGCGTACGGCGCCTCGAAAGCCGCGTTGAAAAGCCTGGCACTGACCGTGGGTCTTGAGCTGGCGGGCAGCGGCGTGCGGTGTAACATCGTCTCGCCAGGATCGACTGATACCGACATGCAGCGCACGCTCTGGGTAAGCGACGATGCCGAACAGCAGCGCATTCGAGGTTTTGGCGAGCAGTTTAAGCTGGGTATTCCGCTCGGCAAAATTGCGCGTCCGCAGGAGATCGCCAGCACGATTTTGTTCCTCGCTTCAGACCACGCCAGCCACATCACGCTGCAGGACATCGTGGTGGATGGCGGCTCAACGCTGGGGGCGTAATGATCTGGAAACGTCACTTATCGCTTGAAGAACTTAACGCTACCAGTCTGAACACAATGGTGGCGCATCTGGGCATGGTTTACACGCGCATCGGCGACGACACCCTGGAAGCCGAAATGCCGGTGGATGCGCGTACACATCAGCCGTTTGGCCTGCTGCACGGCGGGGCATCCGCGGCGCTGGCGGAAACGCTCGGTTCGATGGCCGGTTTTCTGATGACTCGCGACGGGCAAAACGTGGTGGGGACCGAGCTGAACGCGACCCACCATCGCGCGGTATCGCAGGGAAAAGTGCGCGGCGTTTGTCAGCCGCTGCATCTTGGACGGCAGAACCAGAGCTGGGAAATCGTGATTTTCGACGAACAGGGACGCCGCTGCTGCACCTGTCGGTTGAGCACGATGGTGCTGGGGTAGTGGGTGCGGTTTGATGCCCTCACCCTAACCCTCTCCCACGGGAGAGGGAATCGCTTGTGCGGTGTTCTGCTCCTCCCGTAAACCAAAAATGCGCTCTGCTTTTCTCCCTCTCTCACGGGAGAGGGAATCGCTCGTGCGGGGTTTTGTTCCTTCTGTAAAACAAAAAGCGCTCCGCTTTTCTCCCTCTCCCCTGGAGAGAGGGAATCGCTCGTGCGGTGTTCTGCTCTTCCCGTAAAACAAAATGTGCTCTGCTTTTCTCCCTATTCCCTGGAGAGAGGGAATCGCTCGTGTGGTGTTCTGATCTTCCCGTAAAACAAAAAGCGCTCTGCTTTTTTCCCTCTCCCCTGGAGAGAGGGAATCGCTCGTGCGGTGTTCTGCTCTTCCCGTAAAACAAAATGCGCTCTGCTTTTTTGCCTCTCCCACGGGGAGAGGGAATCGCTCGTGCGGTGTTCTGCTCCTCCCGTAAAACAAAAATGCGCTCTGCTTTTCTCCCTCTCCCTTGGGGAGAGGGTTGGGGTGAGGGGCAAACATCAACTCAGTGCTATTTTCCATCCTGGCACTCGCTAAAGTGATCCGCTTAACACAGTGAAGTAAATATCTGGTTTGACCACGCATTATTGCGTTTCAAAGTTGTTAAATTTCAAGCCGTGATCTAGAAACAAAATGTAACATCTCACTGTTTCTCGCTAACGGATAACAACTATGAACAACTCAGGGAAATACCTCATCTGGGCAATGCTCTCTGTTGTAGGCGCATTTGCTCTGGGCTACATCGCCCTCAATCGTGGTGAACAGATCAATGCGCTATGGATAGTCGTGGCTTCCGTCTGCATTTATCTGATCGCATATCGTTTCTACGGACGTTTTATCGCCGACAAAGTGCTGGCGGTGGACGGTACTCGCATGACGCCCGCTGTTCGGCATAACGACGGCCTGGATTATGTTCCAACGGATAAAAAAGTGCTGTTTGGCCATCACTTTGCGGCGATTGCCGGGGCGGGTCCGTTAGTCGGACCGGTACTGGCGGCGCAGATGGGGTATCTGCCGGGGATGATTTGGATCCTGGCGGGTGTGGTGCTGGCGGGCGCAGTGCAGGACTTTATGGTGCTGTTCGTCTCGACTCGTCGCGACGGGCGCTCGCTCGGTGAGCTGGTGAAAGAGGAGATGGGCGCAACCGCTGGGGTTATCGCGCTGATCGCCACTTTTATGATTATGGTGATTATCCTGGCCGTGCTCGCAATGATCGTGGTGAAAGCCCTGACCCACAGCCCGTGGGGAACCTACACCGTGGCGTTCACCATTCCGCTGGCGCTGTTCATGGGGATCTACATTCGCTACATCCGTCCGGGGCGCATTGGTGAAGTGTCAATCATTGGCCTGTTCTTCCTGGTGTTCGCGATTATTTCGGGCGGCTGGGTGGCGGAGAGCCCAACCTGGGCACCGTATTTTGACTTTACCGGCGTACAGCTGACCTGGATGCTGGTGGGTTACGGTTTTGTGGCGGCTGTTCTGCCGGTCTGGCTGCTGCTGGCCCCACGCGATTATCTCTCTACCTTCCTCAAAATCGGGACTATCGTTGGCCTGGCGATTGGTATTTTGATCATGCGCCCGACGCTGACCATGCCAGCGTTGACCAAATTCATTGACGGCACCGGCCCGGTCTGGACCGGTAACATGTTCCCGTTCCTGTTTATCACTATCGCCTGTGGCGCGGTATCGGGCTTCCATGCGCTGATTGCATCGGGCACGACGCCGAAAATGCTGGCGAATGAAAACCAGGCGTGCCTGATCGGTTACGGCGGCATGCTGATGGAATCCTTCGTCGCCATCATGGCGCTGGTTTCTGCCTGCATTATCGATCCGGGCGTGTACTTTGCGATGAACAGCCCAATGGCGGTTCTGGCACCTGCTGGCACCGTTGACGTGGTCGCTTCTGCGGCGCAGGTTGTGAGCGGCTGGGGCTTTGCCATTACACCGGAAACGCTAACGCATATTGCCAATGAGGTAGGGGAACAGTCGATTATCTCCCGCGCAGGCGGCGCACCGACGCTGGCGGTGGGGATGGCGTATATCCTTCATGGCGCGCTCGGCGGGCTGATGGATGTGTCGTTCTGGTATCACTTTGCCATTCTGTTTGAAGCGCTGTTTATTCTGACGGCGGTCGACGCTGGTACACGTGCCGCACGCTTTATGCTGCAGGATCTGCTGGGGGTGATCTCTCCGGGGCTGAAACGCACCGATTCATTGCCGGCGAACCTGCTGGCGACGGCGCTGTGCGTCCTGGCCTGGGGCTACTTCCTGCATCAGGGCGTGGTCGATCCGTTAGGCGGCATCAATACCCTGTGGCCTCTGTTCGGTATCGCCAACCAGATGCTGGCAGGCATGGCGCTAATGCTCTGCGCGGTCGTGCTGTTCAAAATGAAACGTCAGCGTTACGCATGGGTGGCGCTGTTGCCAACCTCATGGCTGTTGATCTGTACGCTGACTGCTGGCTGGCAAAAAGCCTTTAGTCCGGACAACAAAGTCGGTTTCCTGGCAATTGCTAACAAGTTCCAGGCGATGATCGACAGCGGCAAAATCCCGGCGCAGTACACTGAGTCTCAGCTTTCACAGCTGGTATTCAATAACCGCCTGGATGCCGGACTGACCATCTTCTTTATGGTGGTGGTTGTGGTGCTGGCGTTGTACTCTCTGAAGACCGCGCTGGCGGCACTCAAAGAAGACAAGCCGACGGCGAAAGAGACGCCATATGAGCCAATGCCAGAAAATCTGGATGACATTGTGACCCAGGCAAAAGGGGCGCATTAACTAATCACTCCTCTAACCCTCTCCCCGGTGGGGAGAGGGAACAGAGTAAACCCTCGGCCTTACGGGAGAGGGATTGAATGAGAGAAACAGCATGTTCGACACGTTATCCAAAGCAGGTAAATACTTAGGCCAGGCAGCAAAAATGATGATTGGCGTGCCGGACTACGACAACTATGTCGAGCACATGCGTGTCACCCATCCCGATCAGTCGCCGATGACCTATGAAGAGTTTTTCCGCGATCGTCAGGACGCGCGCTACGGTGCCAAAGGCGGCGTGAAGTGCTGTTAGCCTTCTTTAGGCAGATACAGACTAATTTGTTCCTGGGTGCAGCCGTAAATCGCGGCCAGCTTTTCTCGCGTGCGCTTCTGCGGGCGAGAATCCACCGCTTCAAGCTGCGAAACGGCAGACTGGCTGATGCCGAGTTTGTCGGCCACTTCCTGCTGAGATAATCCGCGCAGAATTCGCCACGCGGCCTGCAGGCTGACTTGCTGAGAAGTCATGAGGCTGCAAACGTCAGCGGGTAATCCAACGTCATCGTAGATATCCTTTTCGTCATCAACGCTTTCCCAGTCATCCTCATTTTCGTCGTCATATTCAGCCGCTTGCGGGAGCATGCGAAGATAGTCATCATAAGGAATGACTGCATATTGTGGTTTTCCATCAGCATCAGCGATCAGTTGCACATCCATAGGGAACGCTTTCCTCGTGAAGATAGGTCGTTGAGCTTCTTCGCTTGACTGCCACGATGTAGCAAACATCTCGTGATTCGCCCTGAAACATAAAGATTACGCGGTATTCACCCGCTCTAAGCCGGTGGTAATTGCCCGGTAGAGATAGCTTTTTAATATCCGGTTGAGGCGCATTTTTATCGGTTATCGAGTTCACTTTCTCTTCGATTCTCGATTGTGAGCGCACCTCAATTTTAGCTAAATCTCTTTTTGCAGCTCTTGACCAGATAATCTTCATCCGTACCTCCACTGTACGCCCCTGCATTTTATAAGGAAATAATAAGGTTATTAGTTAAATTCTGATTTTCTTATGCAGGTACTGTAAAGCGCAGAAAAGACAGGGGAAAGCGGCAAAATGCAGGGGGTCGGGATGGCTCGCAAACGCCTCTGCCGGTCGACAGAGGCGTGCAAAAAGGCGGAATTGCGATCGCAAATTTCTCTCAGGCGTTTAACCCACCATCCACATCCAGACCGGTGCCAGAAATCTGTCCGGCCTGTGGACTGGCGAGAAACGTCACTGCCGCCGCAATATCCTCCGGCGTGCCGTAATGTCCGGTAGCAATCAGCTGACGCTGTGAGTCGGCCTGTTCGCCATCCGCCGGATTCATATCGCTATCCGTTGGGCCAGGATGCACCAGGTTGACGGTGATTCCCCGAGGTCCCAGGTCGCGCGCCAGGCCACGTGTCAGGGAATTAAGCGCGGATTTGCTCATTGAATACACGGAGATTCCCGGCTGAGCCACGCGATTGGCCAAACAGCTGCCAATGTTGATGATGCGCCCGCCGTCTTTGAGATGCGCAAGCGCGGCCTGAATGGCGATCACGACGCCGCGAATATTCACGTTGATCACCGCGTCGATATCGTCCAGTGACATGGATTCCAGCGGGCCACCGCGCGCGATCCCGGCGTTGTTGACCAGAATATCTAGCCCGCCCAAGCTTTGCGCCGTTTGGTTAACCGCCTGCTGAATAGCCTGAGCGCTTGCGCTGTCAGCCTGAATGGCTTCGCTGCGCCGTCCAAGCGCGGCGATTTCATTGGCGACAGCCTGGGCTTTATCGGCGGATTTTTCATAGGTGATAACCACATCGGCACCTGCGCGTGCCAGCGACAACGCAATGGCGCGCCCCAGCCCACGGCTGGCGCCGGTGACCAGCGCCTTTTTACCTGTTAAATCGATCTGCATGATGACCTCTTACGAGAGTGGTGAGATTCATCATTAGGTATAGAGGGAGTTTGTCCCCCGTCAATGCGCTGAACGGGGGAGGGGAATTACTGGCGGAAGGATTCCACTTTCTCAAATGCGGCGCGTAAAACGTCAGGTGACAGCGCAACCGGCAGGTAATGAATGGATTCTACCGGGCGCAGCGTGTGGGCGATGACCCGATCCAGTTCGGCGCGGTTGTTGATGTCCACGTCCAGCTCGCGCAGGGTGGTCGGCAGATTGAAACGCGTATACGCGGCAATCAGTTGTGCCAGAACGTCGTCCTGACCGAGCAGGGCACTTTGCACCAGAATGCCGTAAGCGACCTTCGTGCCGTGCAGGAATTTTTCGGTCTGCGGCAACACGGTTAAACCATTATGTACCGCATGCGCGGCCGCCACGCGGGTATAGCGTTCGCCAAGCCCACCGACCATGCCGCCACCGGCGATAATGGCATCAACCACATCGCGAAATGCCTGCGTCTGCTCACCGCGCGCCTGATCCGCCAGCGCCTGTTCGCTGCTCTCCAGCAGCACGTCACGGATCGCCAGCGCCCCGTTAATGCCCAGACGCACGGTTAACGACAATTCTTCTGGTTTTGGCGCGAGAACCACCGCTTCATACCATTTCGCCAGCGTATCGCCGATGCCCGCCAGCAGATATTCCGCCGGGGCGTTCAGAATAATTTGCGGCTCAACCAGCACCAGGAAATTGGCGTCATCGAAGATCTCAAACTGCAACGCCTGACCGGCGTCGTTATACCAGACCGAAAGCGGCGTCCAGGCGGCACAGGTGGCGGCAATGGTTGGAATACCGACGAAGGGCACCGTTAAACGTCGCGCGACCGCTTTCACGGTATCCATTACCGCGCCGCCGCCCACGCCAATCACGACGCTGACGTCACTGCCAGATTCATTCACCAGATGCGTGACATCGCGCTCGCTGCAGTGGCCCTTGAACAGCAGATGTTTTGCGCCATCGGCGTTAAAGCTGTCTGGCAGAAAAGGGCGTGCCCCTTCGATGGCGCGTTCGCCGTAAATCCACACTGCGCGGGAAAGTTGTTCTGGCGTGAAGAAATCGTTCAGGCGCGCAAGGCTGCCGCTGTGGGAGAAGTAGTTGGCCGGGCCGGGTACGACACGAATATCGGTATTGCTCATTTTGGGTGTCCTTTTTGCGAAGCGCTAACCTGATGTTATGTCTGGACATCCGGATGGCTAATAATATTTAGCTTTATCTTATGCCTTTTCTATCATTGCCAGTCAACCCGACCTGTGAAAAATTCCATAAATCAAAATATTAATGAAGGATTTACGCGGATGGTCTCCAGTCGCCTTGAGATGCGCGGTATCAGCCTGGCCTTTTCCGGGTTTCAGGCGCTGTCGCGCGTGGATTTCACGCTGACGGGCGGAACCGTGCACGCGCTAACGGGTGCAAACGGCGCTGGCAAATCGACGCTGATGGCGGTGCTGTGCGGCACCCACGACCACTACGAGGGTGAAATCAGCATTAATAATCAGCCGGTCGCGATCCGCGAGCCGCTCGACGCCAAACGGTTGGGCATTCATCTGGTGCAGCAGGAAGTCGACGTGGCGCTCATCCCCGGATTAAGCATCGCTGAAAATATTATGCTCGATAACCTGGCACTGCCGGGGCATCGCTACCGATGGCGCGCCATCCGCGAGCAGGCAAAGCAGGCGCTGGCGCAGCTCGACGTTTCCCTGAACGTGCGTCGCTCGATTGACAGCTGCTCTCTGGCGGAAAAACAGCAAATTTTGCTGGCGCGCGCGCTGTCGCATCACTGTCGTTTTCTGATCCTTGATGAGCCGACCGCGCCGCTGGACGCCCACGAAAGCGAACGCCTGTTTACGGTGGTCAGACGCCTGCAACAGCAGGGTATCGGCGTGGTGTTTATCTCCCATCGCATCCACGAACTGAAAGCGATTTGCGACACCTTAACGGTGCTGCGCGACGGGAAATTAATTGAATCCGGTCCGATGGCGACCTTGAGCGGCGAAGAGATCGTCGAAAAAATGCTCGGTCACGAGCTGAGCGATATCTATCCGCCATCGCGGCCAAAACACAGCGACGACACGCTGCTGCGCGTGGAAGGGCTGCACGATGACGCGCTGCTGAAAGATATCTCGCTGCATCTGCGTAAAGGTGAAATTCTCGGTATCGCCGGGCTGGCGGGCGCGGGAAAAACCGAATTGTGTAAGGCGCTGTTTGGCGCGAGCAAAAGCCGCGTAGAGCGTGGTGAACTACATCAACAACCCTGGAAGCCGCGCGATCCGGCGGATTCCGTGCTGCGCGGGCTGGCGCTGGTCCCGGAGGAGCGGCGCAAAGAGGGCATTTTTATCGACGAGCCGGTGAGCATGAATTTGTCGGTGAGCGCCGATAACAGCTTCTCGCGCTGGAGCCTGTTCGGTCACCGTCAGGCGTGGCGGTGGGCAGAGGAAGTGATCGCCCGCGTCGGCGTGAGTGCGCGTGGTCCCGGGCAGGTGTTGCGTCGTCTTTCCGGCGGCAACCAGCAAAAAGTAGCGATTGGCAAATGGCTGCGCAATGAGGCCAGCGTGCTGATTTTTGACGAGCCCACCAAAGGCGTGGACGTCAAGGCCAAAACCGATCTGTTCCAGCTTATTGATGGCCTGGCGCGCGAAGGCAAAGGGGTGATTTACGCCTCGGGTGAATTCGCCGAACTGGTCGGATTGTGCGACCGCATCTGCGTGCTGTGGGACGGACGCATCGTGGCGGAAATCGCCGGGGCCGAGGCCAGCGAAGAGACATTACTTTATTATTCAACCGGAGGTACGGCGTCGTGAGCAAGGCCCTTTCAGTAAACACAGCGGCGTCGGGCCGTCAGCAGTTTTTCGATTTTCTCTATAAATGGGGCATGTTGCTGACCGTTGTCGCGCTGGTCGCGATTTTTGGTATCGCATCGGACAACTTCCTCGATCCCTTTAACATCATCAATATCTTGCGATCGATCGCCATCGTCACGGTGATCGCCATTGGCGTCTCGATCTCACTGACCGTCGGTGGCTTTGATCTGTCGGTCGGGTCAACGGCGTCGCTGGCGAATGCGCTGGTGATCTCTCTTTTCGTCTGGCACGGATTTGGCACCACCGAATCGATTCTGATTACCCTGGCGCTTTGTACACTGGTCGGGCTGTTTAACGCCTTTCTCATCGTGATCCTGCGTATTCCGGACATGCTGGCGACCCTTGCCAGCCTGTTTGTGATTCAGGGCGTGGCGATGACCTACAGCTACGGCGGATCGATTACCGAAAACATGGTTATGCCGAGCGGCGACATGGCGGAAGGAGCCATTCCGGCGGCGTTTGGTCTGCTGGGTCAGGTGCCCACGATTGTGATCATCATGCTGGCAGTGACGCTGCTGGCGCAGCTTGGGTTATCGCTGACCACGCACGGACGCCGTATGTACGCCATCGGTGGCAATCCGGAAGCGGCGCGTCTTTCCGGTATTCGCACCACCCGTTACAAAGTGGCGGCCTACGTGATTGCGTCGCTGCTGGCGGGGCTGGGCGGTATTTTGCTGGCGTCGCGCATCGGATCGTCGCAGGTGAATGCGGGCGGTGGCTATCTGATGGATGCGGTCGCGGCGGCGTGGATCGGTTTTTCACTGGCGGGTTCCGGCAAACCCAACGCGCTGGGCACGCTGGTGGGGGCGGTGATCCTCGGCGTGCTGTCGAACGGGCTGGTGATGCTTTCGGTGCCGTATTACGCCATGGACATTATAAAAGGGCTGGTGCTGGCAGCGGCGCTGGCGCTGACTTACATACAAAAACGCTAACAACATTTCACAACACAACGGGATAACAGAATGAAAAAAATCGCACTCTCTCTGGTGGCGCTGGGTTTACTGAGTTCATTGCCTGGTTACGCGGCAACGCCTGCGCCGGTTCCGGCGGCGATCGCTAACCATGAAGGCCCGATCCGCATTGCGGTGATTCGTAACCTGGGCTCCGATGACAACACCACGCAGTTTGTTTCGGGCGCCATTCAGGAAGGTAAAAAGCTCGGCTTTAAGGTCAGCACTTTTCTGAGTAACGGCGATGACGCTAAATTTCAGGACTTTGTGAATCAGGCGATCAGCCAGAAATATGATGGCATTATTTTGTCTCAGGGTCGTGATCCGTATTCCACCGCGCTGGTGAAAAAAGCCGTCGATGCGGGGATCAAAGTGGCGGTGTTTGATACAGCCGTTAACGGTGAAATTCCCGGCGTGACCGTCACCCAGCAGGATGATGCCTCGTTAACGAATCTGTCGTTCGGTCAACTGGCGAAAGATTTCAACGGCAAAGCCAATATCATCAAGCTGTGGGTAGCAGGCTTCCCGCCGATGGAGCGCCGTCAGGCGGCGTATAAAGAATTACAAAAACAGTATCCGGGTATCAAAGAGCTGGAATCTATCGGCGCCGTTTCTTCTGACGTGCAGGGCGATACGGCGAACAAAGTCGGCGCGGTGCTGGCGAAATACCCGAAAGGCCAGATCGACGCGATTTGGGGCACCTGGGATGCGTTCAGCCAGGGCGCGTATAAAGCGCTGAAAGAGAATGGCCGTACCGAAATCAAACTCTACAGCATTGATATTTCCAATCAGGATTTGCAGCTGATGCGTGAATCCGGCAGCCCGTGGAAAGTGAGCGTGGCGGTCGATCCTAAGCTGATTGGCGCGACTAACGTGCGTCTGATCGCGAATAAAATCGCCGGTGAAATCACCCCTGCGACTTATGATTTTAAAGCGGCGGCAATCCCGCAGGCGCTCCTGGCGGCGCAGCCTGGCGCGGTGAATGTGGCGTCTCTTGGCAAAATCATTCCAGGCTGGGGCCAGACGGAAGATTTCGTCGCGCCGTGGTTTGCGACGCTGGAAGCGAAAAGTCATTAATTGATTTATACGGTGCGCTCTGATGCCCTCACCCCGACCCTCTCCCACGGGAGAGGGGGGAAAGGCTAAAAACGTCAACAGCGTTGCCGTTAAGGTTTTACCTCGTGCGGTCTGATGCCCTCACCCCAACCCTCTCCCACGGGAGAGGGGGGAAAGGCTAAAACGTCAACAGCGTTGCCGTTTAGGTTTTACCTCGTGCGGTCTGATGCCCTCACCCCGACCCTCTCCTACGCGGAGAGGGGGAAAGGCTAAAAACGTCAACAGCGTTGCCGTTTAGGTTTTACCTCGAGCGGTCTGATGCCCTCACTACAACCCTCTCCCATGCGGATAGGGGAAAAAGACCCATTCTGACCTTCTTCCGGGAGAGAGGGTAAAGACTCACTCCGCTCGTCTCCCTGTGAGAGAGGGCGACAATCAACAGGACGTGATATGAACTCTTCATTACCCACCCCTGAATACAGCCGCAATATGCGGCTGATCGGCCATAGCGATCAGGGGGGTCGCCCGGACGGCGTTCAGCTGATGGTGCATCGCGGTTTTGCCTATATCGGTCATATGGTGTCGCAGGGTTTTTCGATAGTGGACGTGCGCGACCCAAAAAATCCCAAAGCGGCGGGCTATGTGCCTGCGCCGCCGGGCACGTGGAATGTCCATTTGCAGGCGCATGACGATCTGCTGCTGGTGATCAACGCCCGCGATCTGTTTGCCGATGCGCGCTTTGCCGACGAAAAGGTCTATTACACCCGTCAGGTCGGTGAAACCGTCAGCGACGTGCAGGACAAAGGCTGGAGCGCGGGGCTGCGAATTTTTGATATTTCAACGCCGGATAAGCCACGCGAGATCAGCTTTCTTTCGCTCGATGGAATTGGTATCCACCGTATCTGGTACGTTGGCGGACGCTGGGCCTATGTTTCGGCGCTGATCGACGGTTTTACCGATTATATTTTCCTGACAATCGATCTGGCAGATCCGCGCAAACCGGAAGTGGCCGGCCGCTGGTGGCTGCCGGGGATGAATCAGGCAGAAGGTGAGCAGCCAAACTGGCCCGAAGGTAAACGCTATGCGCTTCACCACGCGATTATTGCCGGTGATACGGCCTACGGCAGCTGGCGTGACGGCGGGTTGACGCTGCTGGACGTAAAGGACCGCACCCAGCCGAAACTTATCAGCCATCGCAACTGGAGCCCGCCGTTTGGCGGCGGTACGCATACGGCGCTGCCGTTGCCGGATCGTGATTTGCTGGTGGTGCTGGACGAAGCGGTGCTGGATAACCAGGAAGACGGCGAGAAGCTGATCTGGCTGTTTGATATTCGCGAGCCGTCGAATCCGGTGAGTATTTCTACCTTCCCGCAGCCGGATGAGCGGGATTACGTGGCGAAAGGGGCGCACTTCGGGCCGCATAATTTGCACGAAAACCGCCCTGGCAGCTTTATCAGTTCGACGCTGATTTTTGCCACGTATCAGAACGCGGGTGTTCGCGCCTACGATATTTCGAATCCGTATCGACCGGTGGAAACCGGTGCATTAGTGCCGGCCGCGCCCTCGAAAATGATGGATACGCGCCCGAACCGCCCGCAGGTGATTCAGTCTTGCGATGTGTTTGTGGATGCGCAGGGGATTATTTACAGCACGGATTATAACGGTGGGTTGTCGGTGATTGAGTATTTGGGGTGAGGGATCTCTAAAACGTAAGTGTGCGCGTAATTTACTCTCTCTCCATTAGGGAGAGGATTGGGGTGAGGGGAACAGGTGGCTCGGAGGTGTGTTCCGTTCACCTTACGAACACTGCTCCTCTATCATACCCGAAT
>NZ_JBVYHQ010000005.1:0-313907 GCF_056032945.1 Lelliottia sp. RD5
GTGAGCTGCGCAGAAAACAAGCCAGTCTGATATGTCAGCCAGATGTTTACTGCTTCTGTAGCCACGCCTCAATAAAATCGGCAATCTCATCCATTCCCCCCGCCGTGAAACTTTCTCACCTTTCTCATACAGACTCGACATTCACATGAATCTTCGTTATTGTCAGCTATCTGGATGTCTAAACGTTTATACGTATGCTGTGAGGATTTAAGGCTATGCCGATTCGGGTGCAGGACGAGCTACCAGCCGTCAATTTTTTGCGAGAAGAAAACGTCTTTGTAATGAAGGCCTCGCGTGCGACAGGTCAGGAAATTCGTCCGCTGAAGGTCCTTATCCTCAATCTGATGCCCAAAAAAATCGAAACGGAAAACCAGTTCCTTCGCCTTCTTTCGAACTCACCGCTGCAGGTCGATGTTCAGCTTTTACGTATCGATGCACGCGAGTCACGCAACACCCCTTCTGAGCACCTCAACAACTTTTACTGTGATTTTGAAGATATCCGTAATGATAATTTCGATGGATTAATTGTGACCGGGGCACCGCTTGGCCTGGTCGAATTTAACGATGTCGCCTATTGGCCGCAGATCAAACAGGTGCTGGAGTGGGCGAAAGATCATGTGACTTCAACGCTATTTGTTTGTTGGGCCGTCCAGGCTGCACTGAATATTCTTTATGGCATCCCTAAACAGACGCGTTCAGACAAGCTGTCTGGCGTCTACGAACACCATATTCTGCATCCCCACGCGTTGTTGACGCGCGGTTTTGATGACTTTTTCCTGGCACCTCACTCGCGCTATGCTGATTTCCCGGCCGCGCTCATTCGCGATTACACCGATCTGGAAATCCTGGCCGAGACGGAAGATGGCGATGCTTATCTCTTTGCCAGCAGGGACAAGCGTATTGCCTTTGTCACGGGTCATCCTGAATACGATGCCCATACGCTGGCAAGCGAGTTTTTCCGCGATGTTGAAGCAGGCCTGAGCCCGGAAGTGCCGTACAATTATTTCCCTAAAAACGATCCGCAAAACACGCCCAGAGCATCCTGGCGCAGCCACGGTAATTTGCTGTTTACCAACTGGCTCAATTATTACGTCTACCAGATCACGCCATACGATCTGCGACATATGAATCCAACGCTAGAATAATTGACTGACTCAAACGATCCTAAAGCGTTTCAGCTCTCCAGATAAGGCACCTTCGGGTGCCTTTTTTATTTCCGAAATACAAACCGACAACCAGAAAATATTTAACACATTGTTAATCAGTGATTTAAGTTAATTTAATTATTAAAATGGAAATTGTTTTTGATTTTAGAAAAATAATAGATAGTCTTAACTCTGCTGAGCGAAAACTGTCCAACGATCTTTCGCTCGCACTGGATGAGTGTATTGGGATCTTTGATGAGGAGCAGCGTAATGACTCAACAGGCAACGACAGCAGACGAACTGGCCTTTAATCAGCCACACGGGGAGCAGGAAAAGCAGATTTTGACGCCAGAGGCTGTCGAATTTCTCGCTGAGCTGGTCACGCGCTTCGCGCCAAAGCGCCAAACGCTGCTGGCGGCGCGCATTCAGCAACAGCAGGATATTGATAACGGCAAACTGCCTGACTTTATTTCGGAAACTGCTTCCATTCGTGATTCAGCCTGGAAGATTCGCGGTATTCCTCAGGATTTGCAGGATCGTCGCGTTGAAATCACCGGCCCGGTTGAGCGCAAAATGGTCATTAACGCCATGAATGCCAACGTTAAAGTGTTTATGGCGGATTTCGAAGATTCGCTCGCACCGGACTGGCGCAAAGTGATTGAAGGGCAAATCAACTTGCGCGATGCGGTAAATGGGACGATCAGCTATACCAACGAAACCGGGAAAATCTACCAGCTCAAACCGGATCCTGCGGTCTTAATCTGCCGTGTACGTGGTCTACATCTGCCAGAAAAACACGTCACCTGGCGTGGCGAACCGATTCCCGGCAGCCTGTTTGATTTTGCGTTGTACTTCTTCCACAACTATCAAAATCTGCTGGCAAAAGGCAGCGGTCCCTATTTCTATCTGCCAAAAACCCAGTCCTGGAAAGAAGCGGCCTGGTGGAGTGAAGTGTTTAGCTATGCGGAAGATCGCTTTAATTTACCGCGCGGCACCATCAAAGCCACGCTGTTGATTGAAACGTTGCCGGCGGTATTCCAGATGGATGAGATCCTGCACGCGTTGCGTGACCACATCACAGGACTGAACTGTGGGCGCTGGGACTACATTTTCAGCTACATCAAAACCCTAAAAAATCATCCTGATCGCGTTTTACCCGACCGTCAGGCGGTCACGATGGATAAACCTTTCCTGAACGCTTACTCGCGTTTACTGATAAAAACCTGTCACAAGCGCGGCGCATTCGCGATGGGCGGAATGGCTGCGTTTATTCCGAGCAAAGATGCCGAGCGCAACAATCAGGTGTTGAGCAAAGTAAAAGCGGATAAAGAGCTGGAGGCCCACAACGGTCACGACGGCACGTGGATTGCGCATCCAGGCCTTGCTGACACGGCAATGGACGTTTTTAACCGAACATTAGGCGATAACAAGAACCAGCTTTTCGTTAGTCGGGAAGACGATGCGCCTGTCACTGCAGAGGAACTTCTCGCGCCCTGCGAAGGCGAACGGACTGAAGCCGGTATGCGCGCCAATATTCGCGTCGCCGTGCAGTACATCGAAGCGTGGATTTCGGGTAACGGCTGCGTACCGATTTACGGTCTGATGGAAGATGCCGCGACGGCTGAGATTTCGCGTACCTCCATCTGGCAGTGGATCCATCACCAGAAGACCCTCAGCAACGGCAAACCGGTGACAAAATCGCTGTTCCGCCAGATGCTGGCCGAAGAGTTGATGACCATCCAGGACGAGCTGGGCGAGCACCGCTTTAGCAGCGGTCGTTTCGACGACGCCGCGCGTCTGATGGAACAAATCACGACGTCGGATGAATTAATCGACTTCCTCACCCTGCCAGGTTACCGCCTGCTTGCATAAATCCACCCCATAATAATACGGAGCATCTGCACATGAAAACGCGTACCCAACAAATCGAAGATTTACAAAAAGAGTGGACACAGCCGCGCTGGGAAGGCATTCAACGCCCGTATAGCGCAGAGGACGTGGTGAAATTACGCGGCTCGGTCAATCCTGAATGTACTCTGGCGCAGCTTGGTGCGGCCAAAATGTGGCGTCTGCTGCACGGTGAATCGAAAAAAGGGTACATCAATAGTCTCGGTGCGCTGACGGGCGGCCAGGCGTTACAGCAGGCGAAAGCGGGAATCGAAGCGGTCTATCTTTCCGGCTGGCAGGTGGCGGCCGATGCTAACCTGGCGTCCAGCATGTACCCGGATCAATCGCTCTATCCGGCTAACTCTGTGCCGTCGGTTGTCGATCGTATCAACAACACATTTCGTCGTGCCGATCAGATCCAATGGTCTTCGGGGATTGAGCCAAACGATCCGCGTTATGTCGATTATTTCCTGCCGATCGTTGCCGATGCAGAAGCTGGTTTTGGCGGCGTACTGAACGCGTTTGAGCTGATGAAATCCATGATTGAAGCCGGTGCAGCGGCCGTTCATTTTGAAGATCAGCTGGCGTCCGTGAAGAAGTGCGGGCATATGGGTGGCAAAGTATTGGTCCCAACTCAGGAAGCTATTCAGAAACTGGTCGCCGCGCGTCTGGCAGCAGATGTATTGGGTGTTCCAACGCTGGTTATCGCCCGTACCGATGCCGACGCCGCTGACCTGATCACCTCCGACTGTGATGCTTACGACAGCGAATTTATTACCGGTGAGCGTACCAGCGAAGGCTTCTATCGTACTCATGCGGGTATCGAACAGGCGATCAGCCGTGGTCTGGCTTATGCCCCGTATGCGGACCTGGTGTGGTGTGAAACCTCCACGCCGGATCTGGCGCTGGCGAAACGCTTTGCCGATGCCATACACGCAAAATACCCCGGCAAACTGCTGGCCTATAACTGCTCGCCCTCGTTTAACTGGCAGAAGAATCTGGATGACAGCACCATCGCCAGCTTCCAGCAGCAGCTCTCCGAGATGGGCTACAAATTTCAATTTATTACGCTCGCGGGCATTCACAGTATGTGGTTCAACATGTTCGACCTGGCGCATGCTTACGCGCAGGGTGAAGGGATGCGCCACTATGTCGAAAAAGTGCAGCAGCCGGAATTTGCGTCGAGTCAAAAAGGTTATACCTTCGCCTCCCATCAGCAGGAAGTGGGCACGGGCTACTTCGACAAAGTCACCACTATTATTCAGGGCGGCGCCTCATCCGTCACCGCCTTGACCGGCTCGACCGAAGAATCACAGTTCTAACCGCATTTTTCCCTCTCCCTCCGGGAGGGGGCGAGGGAAAACTATGTCGCGAGGTCTGGAGTTACTGATTGCACAAACCATTCTGCAGGGCTTTGATGCGCAGTATGGTCGTTTTCTGGAGGTCACGTCAGGCGCACAGCAGCGCTTTGAGCACGCCGACTGGCACGCCGTTCAGCAGGCCATGAAGCAGCGTATCCACCTTTACGATCACCATGTTGGTCTCGTCGTGGAGCAGTTACGTTGCATCACCGAGGGCAAAAGCACCGATGCGGATTTTCTGCTGCGTGTGAAAGAGCATTACACCCATTTATTACCGGATTACCCACGCTTCGAGATTGCGGAGAGCTTTTTCAACTCCGTCTATTGTCGGTTATTTGACCACCGCTCGTTATCTCCTGAGCGGTTATTTATTTTCAGTTCTCAGCCGGAGCGCCGCTTTCGGGCGATTCCCCGTCCACTGGCGAAAGATTTTTTTCCCGAACAGGGTTGGGAAAATGCCCTCAACAACGTGCTGTCAGATTTACCCCTGCGACTGCCCTGGCAGAATAAAGCACGTGATGTCGGCTACATCGCTGCACATCTGGTCGAAACCCTGGGTGAAGAGACGTTGCGCCACAGCCACTTACAGGTCGCAAACGAACTGTTTTTCCGTAACAAAGCGGCATGGCTGGTTGGCAAACTCATCACACCGGAGGCCACGATCCCTTTTTTACTGCCCATCCATCGCTCTGATGACGGCGAACTGTTTGTCGATACCTGCCTGACGACCAGCGCGGAGGCCAGTATTGTCTTCGGTTTCGCCCGCTCGTATTTCATGGTCTATGCCCCGCTTCCCGCCGCGCTGGTCGAATGGCTACGCGAGATATTACCTGTCAAAACCACCGCCGAACTCTACATGGCGATTGGTTGCCAGAAGCACGCCAAAACCGAAAGCTATCGCGAATATTTGCACTACATCACCAGCACCGATGAGCAGTTTATTGAAGCGCCGGGTATCCGCGGCATGGTGATGCTGGTGTTCACGCTGCCCGGTTTTGACCGCGTGTTTAAAGTCATTAAAGATCAGTTTGCACCACAAAAAGAGATGACGGCGGCGCACGTTCGCGCCTGCTATCAGCTGGTGAAAGAGCACGATCGCGTCGGGCGCATGGCGGACACGCAAGAGTTTGAAAACTTTGTGCTGGATAAGCGCCAGATCGATCCCACGCTGATGGCGTTACTCCTTCAGGAAGCGCCGGGTAAAATCACCGATTTGGGCGATAAAATTGCTATCAGCCATCTTTATATTGAACGTCGCATGGTGCCGCTAAATATCTGGCTGGAGCAGGTCGAGGGGGCGCAATTGCGCGATGCAATTGAAGAATACGGCAACGCGATCCGCCAGCTTGCCGCCGCCAATATTTTCCCCGGCGACATGCTGTTTAAAAACTTTGGCGTGACCCGTCACGGACGCGTGGTGTTCTACGATTACGACGAAATTTGCTACATGACTGAAGTGAATTTCCGCACCATTCCAGCAGCGAGATATCCTGAGGATGAACTCGCCAGTGAACCGTGGTACAGCGTCTCGCCGGGCGATGTCTTCCCGGAGGAGTTTCGCCACTGGCTCTGCGCCGACCCGCGCATCGGGCCGCTCTTTGAAGAGATGCACGACGATCTGTTCCGCGCCGATTACTGGCGTGGTCTGCAAACGCGAATCAAAGAGGGGCATGTCGAAGATGTGTACGCGTACCGCAAACGGCAGCGCTTTTGCCAGCGAGAATAAAGCAGAACGGCAACCTCGTTGCCGATTTAGTGTCTTCCCCTCTCCCGTGGGAGAGGGCTGGGGTGAGGGCATCAGACCGCAAAAACCTTAACGAATCCCGCCATAGGCCAGCGTCACTTCTTTGGCCGCTTTGATCACCAGCGCCCCCAACTCCGTTACGCTATCGTCAGTCACGCGTGAAATCGGTCCGGAAATGGAGATCGCGGCAAACGGCTCGCGATGCTCATCAAAAATACATGCCGCGATGCAGCGCAGGCCAAGCGCGTGCTCTTCATCGTCAAACGAGTAGCCGCGTTTGCGGGTCTGGGCTAAATCTTCTTTCAGATGTACCGGTGAAACCAGAGTGGCATGCGTATAGGCATGTAGCCCTTTTCGATGCAGCAGGCCAGTGACTTGCTCCTCACTTAGCTGCGACAGGAACGCTTTCCCCGCCCCAGAAGCGTGCATGGGCAGCTTGCCGCCAATCGGCGCAGACATACGCATCAACTGCGTACATTGTACCTGGTCGATAATAATCGCCTGATGATCGCTCTGGTCCAGGACAGCCAGATTGACCGTTTCGCCGGAGTCTTCCATCAGCTTGCGCAGAATCGGATGCACAATCGCCAGCAAATTACGGCTCTGCAGGAAGCTGCTGCCGACGATAAACGCATGCGCGCCTACCGACCAGTGCCCAAGCTCGCCAACCTGACGGACAAAACCCAGCTGCTGCATGGTGGTCAGCAGACGATGCGTTGTGGAGTTCGGTAAGCCCGCCTGCTGCGCCAGCTCTGTTAACGCTACGCTGCTGTGCGATTCGGCTATCCATTCCAGCAGCTTTAATCCACGCGTCAACGACTGGACCTGACCCGCAGGCTGAGCGGCGGTAGTGGCAGCAGGTTTTCTGCCGCGTTTAGCGGGAACGGTGGCAACCATAGCGAACTCCTTTTTCTGTATCGTGGAAATCATTTTCGTTTTATTTGGTGATTTTGCAACCGTTATCCTGACTGATCGGAGGAGTGATAGTGAACATGTCTCATGTTAACGCTGTGTGGCTTCTCCGCTCAGTCAGATTATGCCAGTATGGATAACTGGCCTGGTGGCCTGGGTGAGCGTTGTCGGGAGCAAGTGTGAGCAGCAAAATAGATCAACTGCGTGCGCAGTTAAACGAACGAATTCTGGTGCTGGACGGCGGCATGGGCACCATGATCCAAAGCTACCGTCTGAGCGAAGACGATTTCCGCGGCGAACGTTTCGCCGACTGGCCCTGCGACCTGAAAGGCAACAATGACCTGCTGGTGCTCAGTAAACCCGATGTCATTGCGGCGATTCATCACGCTTATTTTGAGGCGGGTGCGGACATTGTCGAAACCAACACGTTCAACTCGACAACGATCGCCATGGCCGATTACCAGATGGAATCCCTGTCGGCGGAAATCAACTTCACCGCAGCGAAGCTGGCTCGCGCCTGCGCTGATGAATGGACCGCGCGCACGCCGGAAAAGCCACGCTATGTGGCCGGTGTTCTGGGGCCGACCAACCGCACCGCATCAATTTCACCAGATGTTAACGATCCCGCTTTCCGTAACGTCACCTTCGATCAACTGGTGGCCGCGTATCGTGAATCCACCAAAGCGCTGGTGGAAGGCGGTTCCGATCTGATCATGATCGAAACGGTCTTCGATACGCTCAATGCCAAAGCCGCCATCTTCGCCGTAAAAGAAGAGATGGAAGCGCTGGGCGTTGACTTACCGATCATGGTGTCTGGCACCATTACCGATGCCTCCGGACGTACCCTCTCCGGGCAGACCACTGAAGCGTTTTATAACTCTCTGCGCCACGCGGATGCGCTGACCTTTGGTCTGAACTGTGCGCTGGGGCCTGACGAACTGCGTCAGTACGTCCAGGAACTTTCACGTATCGCCGATTGCTATGTCACCGCGCACCCGAATGCGGGCCTGCCAAACGCTTTTGGGGAATACGATCTCGATGCGGTGACCATGGCAGCGCAAATTCGCGAGTGGGCGGAGTCTGGCTTCCTGAATATTGTGGGTGGCTGCTGCGGCACAACGCCGGAACATATCGCCGCAATGAGTCACGCCGTGGCGGGCTTGCCGCCGCGCACGCTGCCGGACCTGCCGGTGGCCTGTCGTCTGGCGGGTCTTGAACCACTGACCATCAGCAAAGAGAGCCTGTTTGTGAACGTCGGTGAACGTACTAACGTCACCGGCTCTGCCAAATTCAAACGGTTAATCAAAGAAGAGAAATACAACGAAGCGCTGGATGTTGCGCGTCAGCAGGTCGAAAGCGGCGCGCAGATCATCGACATCAATATGGATGAAGGGATGCTCGACGCTGAAGCGGCGATGGTGCGTTTCCTGAATTTGATTGCCGGTGAGCCAGACATCGCGCGCGTGCCGATCATGATCGACTCCTCGAAATGGGACGTCATTGAAAAAGGGTTGAAGTGCATTCAGGGTAAAGGCATCGTGAACTCCATCTCGATGAAAGAGGGGATTGAGCCGTTTATCCACCACGCCAAACTTGTGCGCCGTTATGGCGCGGCCGTCGTGGTGATGGCCTTTGACGAGGTCGGTCAGGCGGATACCCGCGAGCGCAAAATTGAGATTTGCCGACGCGCCTACAAGATTTTGACCGAAGAGGTCGGCTTCCCGCCGGAAGACATTATTTTCGATCCGAATATTTTCGCCGTCGCGACCGGCATTGAAGAGCACAACAATTATGCGCAGGATTTTATTGGCGCGTGTGAAGACATCAAACGCGAGTTGCCGCATGCGCTGATCTCCGGCGGCGTTTCCAACGTGTCGTTCTCATTCCGTGGTAATGACCCGGTGCGTGAAGCGATCCACGCCGTGTTCCTCTACTACGCGATTCGCAATGGGATGGACATGGGTATCGTCAACGCCGGACAGCTGGCGATTTACGATGACTTGCCTGCCGAGCTGCGCGAGGGGGTTGAAGATGTGATTTTAAACCGTCGCGATGATGCCACTGAACGCATGCTGGATCTGGCAGAGAAATATCGTGGCAGCAAAGCGGATGAAAGCGCGAATATTCAGCAGGCGGAATGGCGCGCGTGGGATGTGAAAAAGCGTCTGGAATATTCGCTGGTGAAAGGGATCACTGAGTTTATCGAGCTGGATACCGAAGAAGCGCGCCAGCTGGCTGCACGTCCTATTGAAGTGATTGAAGGGCCGCTGATGGATGGCATGAACGTGGTGGGCGATCTGTTCAGCGAGGGGAAAATGTTCCTGCCGCAGGTGGTGAAATCCGCGCGTGTCATGAAGCAAGCCGTGGCCTATCTCGAGCCTTATATTGAGGCCAGCAAAGAAAAAAGTTCCAGTAACGGCAAGATGGTGATCGCCACCGTGAAGGGCGATGTGCATGACATCGGCAAAAATATCGTCGGCGTGGTCCTGCAGTGTAATAACTACGAAATCATCGATTTAGGCGTGATGGTTCCGGCGGATAAAATTCTCAAAACCGCGCGTGAAGTGAATGCCGATCTGATTGGCCTGTCCGGGTTAATCACCCCGTCGCTCGACGAGATGGTTAACGTGGCAAAAGAGATGGAACGGCAGGGCTTTACCATTCCGCTGCTGATTGGCGGGGCGACCACCTCAAAAGCGCACACGGCGGTCAAAATCGAGCAGAATTACAGTGGGCCAACGGTGTACGTGCAGAACGCCTCGCGCACCGTTGGCGTGGTTTCCGCGCTGCTGTCCGACACGCAACGCGATGATTTTGTAGCGCGAACGCGCAAAGAGTACGACACCGTGCGTATCCAGCATTCCCGTAAAAAGCCGCGCACGCCGCCGGTGACGCTGGCCGCCGCGCGCGAAAACGATCTGGCTTTTGACTGGTCAAGCTATACGCCGCCCGTGGCGCACCGTCTGGGCGTGCAGGACGTTACTGCCAGCATCGAAACGCTGCGTAACTACATCGACTGGACGCCGTTCTTCATGACCTGGTCGCTGGCGGGGAAATACCCGCGCATCCTCGAGGACGACGTGGTGGGTGAAGAAGCCAAGCGTTTGTTCAACGATGCCAACGATATGCTTGACCAGCTAAGTGCTGAAAAAACGCTAAATCCGCGCGGTGTGGTTGGCTTGTTCCCGGCTAACCGCGTGGGCGATGACATCGAAATTTATCGCGATGAAACCCGCACCAGCGTGCTGGCGGTCAGCCGTCATCTACGCCAGCAAACCGAAAAAGTCGGTTTTGCGAACTACTGCCTGGCCGATTTTGTCGCGCCTAAACTCAGCGGCAAAGCGGACTACATTGGCGCATTCGCTGTCACCGGGGGCCTTGAAGAAGACGCTCTCGCGGAGGCGTTTGAAGCGCAGCACGACGATTACAACAAAATCATGGTTAAAGCGATTTCGGACCGTCTGGCCGAGGCCTTCGCGGAATATCTGCATGAGCGCGTGCGTAAAGTGCACTGGGGGTATGCTCCGAATGAAAACCTCAGCAATGAGGAGCTTATCCGCGAGAATTACCAGGGTATTCGCCCGGCGCCAGGCTATCCGGCGTGCCCTGAGCACACCGAAAAAGGAACGATCTGGCAACTTCTGGATGTCGAAACCCATACCGGCATGAAGCTAACGGAATCCTTCGCCATGTGGCCAGGCGCGTCTGTTTCGGGCTGGTATTTCAGCCATCCTGACAGCAAATACTACGCGGTCGCGCAAATTCAACGCGACCAGGTGGAAGACTACGCCATGCGTAAAGGGATGAGCGTGTCGGAAGTGGAGCGCTGGTTGGCGCCTAACCTGGGTTACGATGCGGATTGACCTGGCTCACTTGCCAGCTTACACCAGGGCTGTTCTCGCTCGAGTCACGTACTCTGTGTACGCTCCCCTCGCTGCGAGCAGTCCGTGTGCAATCTGGCTGCACCGCCGACGGTCAATATTGGCCTGGATTACTTGCCAGCTCGCACCAGGGCTGTTCTTGCTCTAGCCACGTACTCTGTGTACGCTCCCCTCGCTGCGAGCAGTTGGTGTGCAATCTGGCTGCGCCGCCGACGGTCAATATTGACCTGGATTACTTGCCAGCCCGTACCAGGGCTGTTCTCGCTCTAGCCACGTACTCTGTGTACGCTCCCCTCGCTGCGAGCAGTTCGTGTGCAATCTGGCTGCGCCGCCGACGGTCAGTATTAACCTTGATTACTTGCCAGCTCGCACCAGACGCTAGATAAATCGAGATATTTCACTTTTCCTTACAACATACGGGGCGCTCATGCGGCGCCCTGTCTCTTTATTACGTTTAAAGCCTTATACTGGAAGAAGGTCTTCCTCACGTGAAAAGCGGGGAGGGAACCAAAGGAACACATAACGATAAGGAGAACCCACTTCCGTGCTGACACTGTTACACCTGCTTTCTGCCGTCGCTCTCCTGGTATGGGGCACCCATATTGTCCGTACCGGTGTGATGCGTGTGTTTGGCGCACGCTTACGTACTGTCCTCAGCCGCAGCGTTGAGAAGAAACCGCTCGCCTTTTGCGCGGGTATTGGCGTCACCGCGCTTGTGCAAAGCAGCAATGCGACCACGATGCTTGTCACCTCGTTTGTGGCACAAGACCTGGTTGCGCTGACGCCCGCGCTGGTCATCGTATTGGGCGCGGATGTGGGCACCGCGCTGATGGCACGCGTGTTGACCTTCGATCTCTCCTGGCTCTCGCCGCTGCTGATTTTCATCGGCGTGATCTTCTTTTTGGGGCGCAAACAGACGCGCGAAGGCCAGCTTGGGCGCGTGGGCATTGGCCTCGGCCTGATCCTGCTGGCACTGGAACTGATTGTTCAGGCCGTCACGCCGATTACCCAGGCTAACGGTGTGCAGGTTATTTTTGCTTCGCTGACCGGCGACATCATGCTCGATGCGCTAATCGGTGCGGTCTTCGCCATCGTCAGTTATTCCAGCCTGGCCGCGGTCTTGCTGACCGCGACTCTGACGGCAGCGGGCGCGATTTCATTCCCGGTGGCACTGTGTCTGGTGATCGGTGCCAACCTTGGCTCGGGACTGCTGGCAATGCTGAACAACAGCGGCGCCAACGCCGCCGCCCGTCGTGTGGCGCTCGGCAGTTTGCTGTTTAAGCTGGTGGGCAGCCTGATTATTCTGCCGTTTGTGCATCCGCTGGCGAACGCGATGGATAATTTGCCCTTGCCGAAAGCTGAGCTGGTTATCTACTTCCACGTTTTCTACAACCTGGTACGTTGCCTGGCGATGGTGCCGTTTGCCGGGCCAATGGCAAGTTTCTGCAAGCGTATGATCCGCGATGAGCCAGAGCTCGACGCACGCCTGAAGCCGAAACACCTCGACACCTCCGCGCTGGATACGCCTGCGCTGGCGCTGGCCAATGCGGCGCGCGAGACGCTGCGCATTGGCGATGCGATGGAAACGATGCTGGATGGCCTGAAAAAGGTCATGCACGGTGAGCCGCGCGAAGAAAAAGAGCTGCGTAAGCTGGCTGACGATATCAACGTGCTTTATACCGCCATCAAACTTTATCTGGCGCGCATGCCGCAGGATGAGCTGGCCGAAGAGGAATCCCGCCGCTGGGCGGAGATTATCGAGATGTCGCTAAACCTTGAGCAGGCATCCGATATTGTCGAGCGTATGGGCAGCGAGATTGCCGATAAATCGCTGGTGGCGCGTCGGGCATTTTCCCTGGAGGGCGTGGCCGAGCTGGACGCGTTGCTGGAACTGTTGCTCAATAACCTGAAGCTGGCGATGTCGGTCTTCTTCTCCAGCGACGTGCCCAGCGCGCGCCGTTTGCGCCGTAATAAGCACCGCTTCCGTATTCTGAATCGCCGCTACTCGCATGCGCACGTTGACCGACTGCATCAACAAAACGTGCAAAGTATCGAAACCAGCTCTCTTCACCTGGGGCTGCTCGGCGATATGAAACGTCTCAACTCGCTGTTTTGCGCCGTGGCCTATAGCGTGATGGAACAGCCGGACGAAGATGACGAAAGGGATGATTATTAATCTTCAGCACTTTTAATCGTCAATCCAAGACCCAGCGCTTTCATAACGGCAAGCGTGGTTTTAAGCGTTGGGTTACCTTTTTCACTAAAAGAGCGATACAGCTGTTCGCGAGACAAACCCGTTTGTGTCGCAATGGTAGACATTCCTTTTGCGCGGGCAACGATCCCTAATGCTTTAGCAATGTAGGCAGAATCGCCAGTTTCTAGCGCATCAGCCATGAATACGCTAATTTCATCATCATTGATAAGCGCCCTGGCAGGATCGTAATGAGTGAGTTCAGTCATGGTGTATAAACTCCCGATTTTCGAGTGACCTTGCGAGTGTCTTTGCCAGAATGATGTCTTTATCCTGACTGTTTTTATTGCCGCCACTGAGCAAAATGATCAGCATGTTTCCCTGCGATTTAAAATAGATCCTGTAACCCGGGCCGTAATGAATCCGTAGCTCGCTGATACCTTCTCCAACAGGTTTTACATCCCCCGGCAGACCATTAGCCAGTCGGAATAAACGCGCTGCAATAAGCGTTTTTGCACGTGGATCGTTTACGTTTTGCTCCCAGCAACGGAAGGATTCTGTTTGAACAATCTCCTTCATACTACTCCATGTTGTTTTTAAACTACAGTGTCAGTTTGACGAATGGAAGGAAATTAGAAGGTGCTTGTAGGGGAGTAAATGACTAACGTGGAGATCCTGAAAGCACGCCACAAACTCGACTGAGATATTGGCGGCTAATCTTTTTACTCGCCGCAACCTAAGGTATATTTCGCCTATAAAGGAGAAATTATGCTGCCCAACCAATCAACCCGATTAAACAAATACATTAGCGAGAGCGGGATTTGCTCACGCCGCGAAGCTGACCGTTACATCGAGCAAGGTAACGTGTTCATCAATGGTAAACGCGCGGCTATCGGCGATCAGGTCGCCCCTGGCGATGTGGTCAAAGTGAATGGTCAGTTAATCGAGCCAAGAGACGAAGAAAATCTGGTGTTTATCGCGTTAAACAAACCGGTTGGCATTGTCAGCACCACGGAAGACGGCGAGCGCGATAATATCGTGGATTTCGTTAACCACAGCAGCCGTATCTTCCCGATTGGTCGTCTCGATAAAGATTCACAAGGGCTGATTTTCCTTACCAACCACGGCGATCTGGTCAATAAAATCCTGCGTGCGGGTAACGACCACGAAAAAGAGTATGTGGTCACGGTCAATAAACCGATCACCGACGATTTTATTCGTGGAATGGGCGCTGGCGTCCCAATTCTGGGCACCGTCACCAAGAAGTGTAAAGTCAAAAAAGAGGCGCCGTTTGCGTTTCGCATTACCCTGGTTCAGGGTTTAAACCGACAGATTCGTCGTATGTGCGAGCACTTTGGTTTTGAAGTCACAAAGCTGGAACGCACACGTATTATGAACGTTAGCCTTGCGGGTATCCCGCTCGGGGAATGGCGTGATTTGAACGGTGATGAACTGATTGAGCTGTTTAAGCTCATCGAAAACTCGTCGTCTGACGCGAAGCCAAAGACGAAGGCCAAACCAAAAACGCAGGGCATCAAACGGCCTGTTGTGAACGTTCCGGCCTCTGCCGAAAAAGAACGCAACAAGCCAGCCGGAAAGCGTTTTGTTCAGCCCGGCCGCAAAAAGAAAGGGCGCTAATTAGCGCCTTCCACGTGGTGCCGTATTGCCTGACCAGGAAAATGTTGATTCGGTGTCGGGCTTAAAAGCCTGCGCTTTTTTGACTTTGCGGGCTTTTTTGGCCTCAACTTCTCGCTGAGCCATCAGTTTGTCGATGTACTCTTTTTTGACCTGATTGGTCTCGGCGTTGGTCAGCGTGCGTCCATGGGCGATGCGCGCGCGATCGAGCAGGGTTTTCAGCTCGCGCTGTTCGCTCTCCGTCATGTCTTTCTGGGTCAATCTCGGTGTAGCCATCGCTGAAGCCTCCTGTAGAAGAGGCTTCAGTGTAAAGCAAGCCAGACCTGGCGCGAAGCGAATTAACCCGCTTTCACCCTATCTTTCTTGTGCGGTTCTTCAATCGGTTTCCCTGACCAGTAGCCCGCCAGCAACGATCCAGACAAATTATGCCAGACCGAGAACAATGCGCCCGGGAGTGCCGCGAGCGGAGAGAAGTACATTTTACCCAGCGCTGCAGCCAAACCTGAGTTCTGCATACCGACTTCAATCGCCAGCGTACGGCAGGTGGATTCGTCAAAGCCAAAGAGTTTTCCGCCCCAGTAACCGCCCAGCAGGCCAATGGTGTTATGCAGGATCACCGCAATGATGACCACAAGACCGACAGAGGCTATGTGCGAGGCTGAACCCGCGACCACCGCACTGATAATCGCCAGAATACATGCCATCGAAAAGGCGGGCAGATACGGTTCAACGGCCTTCACCACGCGCGGAAACAGATGATGAATTACCAGACCTAGCGCAATCGGAATCACCACGATTTGCAAAATCGAGAGCAGCATTCCCATCACATCGACCTGAATATGCGCATCCACGTACAGGCGCGTCAGCAACGGTGTGGCGACCACGCCCACCAGTGTCGAAACGGATGAAATCGTGACCGACAGCGCCACATCGCCTTTCGCCAGATAGATCATCACGTTTGACGCCGTACCGCTGGCGACGCTCCCGACCAAAACCATTCCTGCGGATAAATCCGGCGGCATCTTAAAGGCGATCGCCAGCAGCCAGGCGGCCAGCGGCATCACCAGATAGTGCAGGAAAATACCCGCCGCGACGGGCGCAGGGCGTGACAGCACGCGTTTAAAATCGTCGATTTTCAGGTGCACGCCCATGCCAAGCATAATCAGCATCAGCAGCGTGGTGACCCACGGGCCGATCGGGGTGAAGGTGGTTGGCGTGTAATAAGCGAGCACAGAGAGCAGCAGCGCCCATAACGGGAACAGCCGGGTGATGGCGGATAACATAGTCTTTCCTTGCGATTTTAGTGTGTTGTTTTGTTATAAAAAAGCCGGGTCTGTGCCCGGCTGATAGGTATTGTTTATCCTGCTAAGGAATTTTATTCAAACAAATTATGATGAAGTTTCTGCACGACCTGCTCGGCTTCGTGGCCCGGCACCAGGAAGCACAGGTTGTAGCTGGATGCGCCGTAGCAAATCATGCGGATGTTGAACGGGTCGAGCACGCCAAACACCTCTTTGCCCACGCCGCAGGCGCGTGACAGCTTATTGCCGATGATCGCGACCAGCGCCAGGTCTTCTTCCACTTCCACGCGGCACAGGGCCGAAAGCTCCATCAGCAGCGACTGAGTCAGCAGCGTATCGCCGGTTGACGTTGAGCCGGTCGTATCCAGCGTTAACGCGATACTCACTTCCGACGTGGTAATCAAATCAACCGAGATATTATGGCGTGCCAGGATACCGAACACTTCGGCGAGGAATCCGCGCGAATGCAGCATATTCAGGCTGTGCAGCGTGACCAGAGTCTGCTTACGGCGCAGCGCCAGCGCGCGGAACAGCGGTGGGTTCACGGTGTTTTTACATACCAGAGTGCCGCCCGCTTTCGGATCTTTGCTGGAGCCGACGAACACAGGGATATCGCTGCGCACGGCGGGCAATAATGTGGCCGGGTGCAGCACTTTTGCGCCGAATGTCGCCATCTCAGCCGCTTCTTCGAATGCAATCACGTCAATACGTTTAGCGGCAGGCACCACGCGTGGATCGGTGGTGTAGATGCCAGGGACGTCGGTCCAGATATCAACGCGCGTCGCATACAACGCTTCACCCAGCAGGGCTGCCGTGTAGTCGCTTCCGCCACGGCCAAGCGTCGTGGTGCGGCCTTTGGCTTCGCTCCCGATAAAGCCCTGGGTAATCACGATGCCTTCTGCAAGGCGCGGAGCCAGCTGCTGTTTTGACAGCTCAGAAAGCGTAGCAACGTCCGGCTCGGCGCGACCAAAACGGTCACTGGTGCGCATCACTTTGCGCACGTCAAACCACTGCGCCATCACGTCGCGTTCACGCAGGATCTCAACGAAAAGCAGGGTGGACATCAACTCACCGTGGCTCACCAGTTCATCGGTTAGCGCCGTGGACGTCGCCAGCGAGGCCGCTTCGGCCAGGGTGGTGATATTTTCCATCAGGCGTTCAACTTCTTCACGAATGACGTGAGGATTTTGCATACGTTCGAGGATATCGAACTGAATTTTGCGCAGCGCGTCGAGCTTCACAAAGCGTTCGGTCGCTTCCAGTCCCTCAGACAACGCAACCAGCAGATTAGTCACTCCTGCTGATGCAGAAAGAACAACCAGGCGGGTATTGGGATCGGCCAGCACCACATCGGCGCTGCGGTTCATGGCAGCGTAATCGGCCACGCTGGTCCCGCCAAACTTGGCGACAACAAAACTCGTCATAACATCCTCGTGTAGGAAAAGAATAAAGCGACCCTGGCACAAGAATGAAATGAAAACAGGTGCAGGCGCAAATACCGCCCTATAAATAAAATGCGGGAGGAGTCCTGTCAACGCTGGGATTATGCGGATTTTTCATGGGGGGTACCCCCTGAGTAACAGGACTTATAAAAGGACGCTATTTTATCCTTCACTTTACCGCTGAACGGGCTACTTTTGACCGGCCGCAGGCTCAGGATTCAGCAGCTATACTTTTTGGGTCTTTTCACTCGCGTTTGATGCAGGCCAGGCCAATGGCATAAAAACCATCACAATTTCTCCGCGCAGGCGCTACAATCGACCGCAGTCACAATTCTCAAATCACAAGAGTATTGCTAATGAAAAACATCAATCCAACGCAGACTTCTGCCTGGCAGGCACTACAAAAACACTTCGACGAAATGAAAGACGTCTCCATCGCGGATCTGTTCGCGAAAGACGGCGACCGTTTTGGCAAATTCTCCGCAACCTTCGACGACCAGATGCTGGTGGATTTCTCCAAAAACCGCATCACGGAAGAGACGCTGGCGAAACTGCAGGATCTGGCGAAAGAGACCGATCTGGCAGGGGCTATCAAGTCCATGTTCTCCGGTGAGAAGATCAACCGTACCGAAGACCGTGCCGTGCTGCACGTTGCGCTGCGTAACCGTAGCAATACGCCAATTATGGTTGATGGCAAAGATGTGATGCCTGAAGTCAATGCGGTGCTGGAGAAGATGAAAACCTTCTCAGAAGAAATCATTTCCGGGAGCTGGAAAGGCTATACCGGCAAAGCGATTACCGACGTGGTGAACATCGGTATCGGTGGCTCTGACCTCGGCCCGTTCATGGTGACCGAAGCGCTGCGTCCGTACAAAAATCATCTGAACATGCACTTTGTGTCTAACGTCGATGGCACCCACATCGCCGAAGTGTTGAAAAAAGTGAATCCAGAAACCACGCTGTTCCTGGTGGCGTCGAAAACCTTCACCACGCAAGAGACCATGACCAACGCCCACAGCGCGCGCGACTGGTTCCTGGCAACGGCGGGTGACAACAAACACGTGGCGAAACACTTCGCGGCGTTGTCCACGAACGGTAAAGCGGTGGGTGAATTCGGTATCGACACCGCCAATATGTTCGAATTCTGGGACTGGGTTGGCGGTCGTTATTCTCTGTGGTCGGCAATCGGCCTGTCGATTATTCTGTCCGTGGGTTACGACAACTTCGTTGAACTGCTCTCCGGCGCGCACGCGATGGACAAACACTTCGCCAACACGGCACCAGAGAAAAACCTGCCGGTTCTGCTGGCCCTGATCGGCATCTGGTACAACAACTTCTTTGGTGCTGAGACCGAAGCGATCCTGCCGTACGACCAGTACATGCACCGCTTTGCGGCGTACTTCCAGCAGGGCAACATGGAATCCAACGGCAAATACGTTGACCGTAACGGCAACGCGGTGGATTACCAGACGGGCCCAATCATCTGGGGTGAGCCGGGTACCAACGGCCAGCATGCGTTCTATCAGCTGATTCACCAGGGCACCAAAATGGTTCCGTGTGATTTCATCGCACCAGCGACAACCCACAATGCCCTGTCTGATCATCACCAGAAGCTGCTGTCTAACTTCTTTGCGCAGACCGAAGCACTGGCGTTTGGTAAATCGCGCGATGTGGTTGAGCAGGAATACCGCGATTTGGGTAAAGATCCGGCGACGCTGGAAAACGTGGTGCCATTCAAAGTCTTCGAAGGCAACCGCCCAACCAACTCCATTCTGCTGCGTGAAATTACGCCGTTCAGCCTGGGCGCGTTGATTGCGTTGTATGAGCATAAAATCTTTACTCAGGGCGCTATCCTGAACATCTTCACCTTTGACCAGTGGGGCGTTGAGCTGGGCAAACAGCTGGCGAACCGTATTCTGCCGGAGCTGGGTGATGATAAAGATATTAACAGCCATGACAGTTCAACAAATGGTCTGATTAATCGCTATAAATCCTGGCGCGCATAATCTTTATTCCCTAATGAATGCCGGCGACCTGCCGGCATTTTTTTATCGGATAATTCCGGTTGTCCGTTACCTGACGCAAATTTCTATTATGAGTTTAATCCGAAAAGCCTGATTACCCCGTTAATAACTGCGGGTTATTTTAGGAAAATACGGAGTATTAATATTGAGAGTTATATTTTAAGTTATTGAATATAAATAATTTTATTAATTTATATTTGCGTTTTATATTTCCTTTCATCCATTTATCCTAAAACCGCCTGGCTATTTCCCCGTACGTCAATCCGCCTGCTTTAGTTGTGTATACTCGAATCCGCCCGAATTTCTTTTTGGGCAAATCTCCATTCATTCATTGAAGGGAAATTGTTATGAAGAAAGTACTGTATGGCATTTTTGCCATAACTGCGCTTGCGGCAACGTCTGTCTATGCGGCTCCGGTTCAGGTCGGGGAAGCAGCAGGCTCAGCAGCAACGTCTGCCTCAGCGGGGAGTTCTACCGCGACGGCGACAAGCACCGTAGGCTCGGCCGTGGGTGTCGCTCTGGCGGCAACCGGTGGCGGTGATGGCTCCAATACCGGAACCACGACCACCACGACAACCAGCACTCAGTAATCACGGGTGTTTTAATCATAACCACACTTCGGTGTGGTTATTTCGCCCCTTCGGAGAAGAGTCGTGAAGCGACCTGCAATCATTCTGATTTGCCTGCTTTTACAGGCATGCTCAGCCACCACAAAAGGGTTGGGCAACTCACTGTGGGACAGCGTGTTTGGCACGCCTGGCGTACATCTTACGGACGATGACATCCAAAACATGCCGTATGCCAGCCAGTACATGCAGTTAAACGATGGCCCGCAGCTTTTTGTGGTGCTCGCTTTCGATGAAAACGGGCAGCAGAAATGGGTGACGCAAGACCAGGCCACCATCGTGACGCAGCATGGGCGTATCGTGAAAACGCTGCTGGGCGGTGACAACCTGCTTGAGGTGAATAACCTCGCGGCAGACCCGCTCATCAAACCGAATCAAATCGTTGATGGTGCAAGCTGGACGCGCATCATGGGCTGGACCGAGCACAAGCAGGTCCGCTACGCCACCGCGCGTTCTCTTTTCCGCTGGGACGGGACAGATACCGTGACGCTGGGCAGCGACGAAACTCAGGTCCGCGTGCTGGATGAAGAAGTCAAAACCGATCGGGCGACGTGGCATAACCGCTTCTGGGTGGATGAGGAAGGGCAGATTCGTCAGTCGTTACAATACCTTGGCGCAGATTTCTTCCCGGTGAAAGCCACCCTGATCAAGGCGGCGAAATCATGAAAATCATCACAAGCGTTGCGCTGATCGTCACGCTCGCCGCGCCGCTGGCGTGGTCTGCGGGAACAATTAAGGTCTATACCCCGGACAACAAAGAGCCAAAAACATTATCCAATGCCGAACATCTGATCGATCTCGTTGGGCAGCCCCGGCTGGCAAACAGCTGGTGGCCAGGCGCCATTATCAGCGAACGTCAGGCAACGACGATAGCAGAACAAAAACACCAGGCCTTACTGGCTCGCCTGACCGGGCTGGCAGGGCAGGAAGAGGGCGACACGGCGGCGGCAATCAATGCGGTACGCCAGCAGTTGCAGGCGATCACCGTGACCGGACGCCAACGGGTGAATCTGGATCCCGACGAAGTACGCGTAACGGAAAACGGCAACCCGACGCTGGAAGGGGACTACACGCTGTGGATCGTGGCGAAACCTTCAACCGTCACCGTGCTGGGATTGGTCAGCAGCCCAGGCCAAAAACCCTTTTCGCCAGGACGCGACGTGGCGAGTTATCTGGATGAACAACAGTTGCTGAGTGGTGCGGAAAACAGCTACGCATGGGTGATTTATCCCGATGGCCGCAGGCAAAACGTCCCCGTGGCGTACTGGAACAAGCGTCACATCGAACCCATGCCGGGCAGCGTGATTTTTGTCGGCTTTGCCGATCACTTCTGGACGAAAGCGTATGACGGGCTGAACACCGACATTCTTCGCTCTCTGACGCAGCGGATACCGGAATAATGAAAAGAACTTATCTCTATAGCATGTTGGCGCTCTGCGTAAGCGCTGCCTGTCATGCCGAAACGTATCCGGCACCCATTGGCCCGTCACAGTCAGATTTTGGCGGCGTCGGGCTCATGCAAACCCCCACCGCACGCATGGCGCGTGAGGGCGAAATCAGCCTCAACTATCGCGATAACGACCAGTACCGCTACTACTCGGCCTCCGTACAACTTTTCCCGTGGCTGGAAACGACGCTGCGTTACACGGATGTTCGAACCAAACAGTACAGCAGTGTGGATGCGTTTTCCGGTAACCAGACTTACAAAGACAAAGCGTTCGACCTCAAACTGCGTCTGTGGGAAGAGAGTTACTGGATGCCGCAGGTGTCCGTGGGCGCACGTGATATCGGCGGTACAGGGCTTTTTGATGCGGAATATCTGGTCGCCAGCAAAGCCTGGGGACCGTTCGATTTTTCACTTGGTTTGGGCTGGGGGTATCTTGGCACCAGTGGCAACGTGAAAAACCCATTCTGCTCCTACAGCGACAAATATTGCTCTCGCGACAACAGCTATAAAAAAGCCGGTTCGGTGAGCGGCGACCAGATGTTCCACGGCCCGGCATCGCTGTTTGGTGGCGTGGAATATCAAACGCCCTGGCAGCCGCTGCGTCTGAAGCTGGAATACGAAGGCAACAACTACACTGAGGACTTTGCGGGCAAGATCGAGCAGAAGAGCAAGTTTAACGTAGGTGCTATTTACCGGGTCACCGATTGGGCCGACGTTAACCTCAGCTACGAGCGTGGCAACACCGTGATGTTTGGTTTCACGCTGCGGACTAACTTTAACGATATGCGGCCGTCCTATAACGACAATGCGCGACCAAAATATCAGCCGCAGCCGCAGGACGCGATCATTCAGCACTCGGTGGTGGCGAATCAGCTCACGCTGCTGAAATACAATGCGGGCCTGGCCGATCCTAAAATCCAGGCAAAAGGTGACACGCTGTACGTCACGGGCGAGCAGGTAAAATATCGCGATTCCCGTGAAGGCATAGAGCGCGCGAATCGGATCATCATGAACGATCTGCCGGAGGGAATCCGTACGATCCGCGTGACGGAAAATCGCCTCAACATGCCGCAGGTGACGACCGAAACGGACGTGGCCAGCCTGAAGCGTCATCTTGAAGGCGAACCGCTGGGGCATGAAACCGAGCTGGTGCAAAAACGTGTAGAACCGGTGGTACCAGAAACTACCGAACAGGGCTGGTATATCGATAAATCCCGCTTTGATTTCCATGTCGATCCGGTATTAAACCAGTCCGTTGGTGGGCCAGAAAACTTCTATATGTACCAGCTGGGCGTGATGGCCACGGCGGATCTGTGGGTCACGGATCACCTCCTGACCACCGGTAGCCTGTTTGGTAATATCGCCAACAACTACGACAAATTTAACTACACCAACCCGCCAAGCGACTCAAAACTGCCGCGTGTGCGAACCCGCGTGCGCGAATATGTGCAGAACGATGTGTATGTGAACAACATGCAGGCCAACTATTTCCAGTATCTTGGCAACAGTTTCTATGGCCAGGTGTATGGCGGTTATCTGGAAACCATGTACGGCGGCGCGGGTGCAGAACTCTTGTACCGCCCGGTCGACAGCAACTGGGCGTTTGGCCTTGATGCCAACTACGTGAAACAGCGTGACTGGCGTAGCGCGCAGGACATGATGAAGTTCACCGATTACAGCGTCAAAACCGGTCATCTGACTGCCTACTGGACGCCGTCGTTTGCCCAGGATGTGCTGGTGAAAGCCAGCGTTGGACAATATCTGGCGGGGGATAAAGGCGGTACGCTGGAGGTTGCCAAACGCTTCGACAGCGGCGTGGTCGTCGGCGGTTACGCCACGATTACCAACGTTTCGCCAGACGAATACGGCGAAGGGGACTTCACCAAAGGCGTGTATGTATCGATTCCGCTGGATCTGTTCTCATCCGGCCCAACCCGCAGCCGTGCGGCCATTGGCTGGACGCCATTGACGCGCGACGGGGGTCAGCAGCTTGGGCGTAAGTTCCAGCTGTACGACATGACCAGCGATCGGAGCGTGAACTTCCGCTGATGCTTTATTCCCTCTCCCTGTCAGGGAGAGGGAATAATTCCGCTTTGCACAAAACATAAACAAAAAATATAGATCTCCGTCACAATTTTGCGTTATACAGGTACTTCGCCCCTGAGATTGAGGTGCTGTATGACATCACTGACGCGTCCGCGCGTTGAGTTTATCTCAACGATTCTCCAGACCGTGTTGAATATGGGTCTGTTGAGCCTTGGCCTGATACTGGTCGTCTTTCTGGGCAAAGAAACTGTGCATCTGGCTGATGTGCTGTTCGCCCCCGAGCAAACCAGCAAATATGAGCTGGTGGAAGGACTGGTAGTCTATTTTCTCTACTTCGAATTTATCGCCCTGATTGTGAAATACTTTCAATCCGGCTTTCACTTCCCGCTGCGTTATTTTGTCTATATCGGGATCACCGCGATTGTGCGGCTGATCATCGTCGATCATAAATCACCGCTCGACGTGCTGATCTACTCGGCGGCGATCCTGCTGCTGGTGATCACCCTGTGGCTGTGCAACTCGAAACGGCTAAAGCGCGAATAAAAAAATGGCGGCCCGAGGGCCGCCTAACAACAGTCACAAGTTTACTTTTCATATTTTACGCTGCTGATGGGTTGGCTGCGTTCACTCACCCCAGTCACTTACTATCGCAAGCTCCTGGGATTTACTCGCTTACCGCCTTCCAGCACCGCAAAATATTTTGAGTATTGGGTCAAAAATTGCGTCAAAGTTGAGGGTTGCAGTGGCATTACATGATGAAACTTAACCTTTCACACCGCCTGCCGTCAGGCCGTTAACCAGCCAGCGCTGAGCCAGCAGGAACACGACGGTAATCGGGATGGCGGAGAGTACAGCGGCTGCGGCAAAGTCGCCCCACAGGTAGTTTTGCGGGTTGAGATATTGCTGCATACCGACTGCCAGCGTGTAGCTATTCACATCACGCAGTAGCAGAGACGCGACCGGCACTTCGGTAATGGCCGCAATAAACGACAGAATAAAGACCACGGCCAGAATTGGCACCGACAGCGGCAACAGCACCAGCCGGAAGGCCTGCCACGGCGTTGCGCCATCCAGCGCAGCCGCTTCTTCCAGCGATCCGTCGATGGTTTCGAAATAGCCTTTAATCGTCCATACGTGCAGCGCGATGCCCCCCAGATAGGCGAAGATCACGCCGCCGTGTGTGTTCAGGCCGATAAACGGCACGTATTGACCGAGACGGTCAAATAACGCGTACAACGCAACCAGCGACAGCACCGCCGGGAACATCTGGAAAATCAACATCCCTTTCAGCAGCGTCGCTTTGCCCGGGAAGCGCATACGGGCAAAGGCGTAAGCACAGGTGGTTGAGAGCGCCACAATCCCCACGGCGGTAATCCCGGCCACTTTGATGGAGTTCCACAGCCACAGCAGAACCGGGAACGGCGGCGGCGTCACGCGGCCATCGGCATGCTCGACGCTAAACCCTAACGCCAGTCGCCAGTGTTCCCAGGAGATTTTCTCAGGGATCAGGCTGCCGGTAGCAAAGTTGCCCTCGCGCAGTGAGATGGCGATAACCATCAGCAGCGGGAACATAATGGCTGCGATAAAAATCAGCAGACCTAAGTGCGTTGCGAAGAGACGCAGCTTTTGAGATTTGGGTTGGACCATAGCCATTTTCGTTATCTCCCTTAATCGAATTTCATACGCGTGGCTTTCAGATTCACAATCGCCAGCGCGCCAACCAACAGGAAGATCAGGGTGGCAATCGCGGCCGCCAGACCGAAGTCCTGCCCGCCGCCGCCTTCAAAGGCGATGCGGTAGGTGTAGCTCACTAACAGATCGGTATAGCCCGCTGGCGTGGTGGTGCCGAGGCGGTCTGGGCTGCCGTTGGTCAGAAGCTGAATCAGTACAAAGTTATTAAAGTTAAAGGCAAAACTGGCAATCATCAGCGGCGTTAGCGGCTTGATCAGCAGTGGGAGCGTAATTTTGAAGAAATTCTGGAACGCGCCCGCGCCGTCCATCGCGGAGGCTTCGTACAGGTCGTCCGGAATCGCTTTCAGCAGGCCCATGCACAGAATCATCATGTATGGATAGCCGAGCCAGGTGTTGACGATGATAATCATCGAGCGAGCCGTCGTTGGGTCACTAAACCACGCCGGTTTAATGCCAAACAGCGCGCCCAGCATCATGTTGATTTCACCGAAGCTCTGGTTGAACAGACCTTTAAAAATCAGAATCGAAATAAACGACGGGACGGCGTAGGGCAGAATCAGCAGTACGCGGTAAATGGCTTTGCCTTTCAGGGACTCCCACTGCACGACACACGCCAGCACCATGCCGACCGCCACGGTCAGGATCACCGTCAGGACTGAGAAGACCACTGTCCAGACGAAAATGGCCATGAACGGTTTCTGGATGCCCTCGTCGGTAAAGACGCGGGTAAAGTTCTCCCAGCCGATGGTGACGGTATAGCCTGGGCTGAGTTTATCGTCACCCCATTTGCCATCGGCGTTCACGGACTGATAGAAGCCGATATCGTTGTTTGGACGATATTTCACGCCGGTCTGGTTGTTGGTCAGCGAGCCGTCATCCGCCCGCGTGTAGAGCGGCTGCGTGCCAGAGAACTGGCGCAGCGAGCTCATGATGACTTTGCTTTCGTCAGGCAGCACGGCGGTGAGCTGCGTTAGCGCCTGGCGATTCTGAGTGATAATGCGCAGATTGGCGCGTTCGCCTTCTGGCAGGGCATTCGCTTCTTTGAGCGTCAGCTTTTGTTCGCCGCCAAACTTAAAGGCGTCGGAGACATAATATTTCCCGCTTTCCTCGTCAGACAGCGCCAGCTTCCACTCGTCTCCCGCCGGATATAAACCAAAGTTAAAGGTTTTTCCTGCCTGGTAGGAACGGTCCATCAGCACCTGCTGGGCGCGCTCCTGAGCGAGCTGGTTAGTGCTGCTGTAGTTGGTAAAGGCGATAGCGATAGTACAAATCAGCGGGAACAGGACAAACAGCCCCATCCCGGCGACACCCGGATAAACGTAGCGCCAGGCGTACGCTTTGCGATTGGCAAAAATATACAGGCCAACTGAGCTTAAAATCAGCGTCATGATGGCGAACAGGTACTCCCCCTGTACATACATTAAAACAACAAGGTAGCCCACCAGTAAGCCGAGCAGACCTATCACTGACCATTTCAGCGTGTCGCTTTGCCACCAGTGCTTCTTTTTAATGACATCCATGGGGATCTTCCTCTTTACACTTTATCCTTCACGCTGCCTCTTTGTTGGCTGCGGACGCGCACCCCGGTCACTTACTGTTGTAAGCTCCCGGGGATTTGCATCCTTGCCGCCTCGATGCAACGCAAATGATGTTGCGTAACCAACGTATTCAATAAACCTTATTCCCTGAGAAATAAGGGGTAAAAGCATTACTTCGTAATACGACCCTGAGCGTCTTTCAGCGCAGCATCCACTGTCTGACGACCGCTTGCTGCGTTGATCACAGCAGTACGTGTGGCATACCAGAACGCCGCCATTTGCGGGATGTTTGGCATGATTTCGCCTTTCTGGGCGTTATCCATGGTAGCGGCAATGCGAGGATCTTTCGCCAGCGTATCCTGGAAGGATTTCAGTGCAACGGCGCCCAGCGGTTTATCCTTGTTCACCACATCCAGACCCTGATCGGTCAGCAGGTAGTTTTCGAGGAACTCTTTTGCCAGCTCTTTGTTCGGGCTGGCGGCGTTGATACCCGCGCTCAGCACGCCAACGAACGGTTTAGACGGCTTGCCTTTAAAGGTAGGCAGCAGCGTGACGCCGTAGTTGATTTTGCTCTTATCGATGTTAGACCAGGCCCAAGGACCGTTGATGGTCATCGCGGTTTCGCCTTTGTTGAACGCTGCTTCTGCGATGGAATAATCAGTATCCGCGTTCATGTGTTTGTTTTTGATAAGGTCTACCAGGAAGGTCAGACCGGCTTTCGCGCCAGCGCTGTCCACGCCCACGTCTTTCACGTCGTATTTGCCGTTTTCAAACTTGAACGCATATCCGCCGTCAGCAGCAATCAGCGGCCAGGTGAAGTACGGTTCTTGCAGGTTGAACATCAGCGCGCTCTTACCTTTCGCCTTCAGCTCTTTATCCAGAGCCGGGATCTCTTCCCAGGTTTTTGGCGGGTTCGGTACGAGGTCTTTGTTATAAATCAGAGAGAGTGCTTCCACGGCGACCGGATACGCGATCAGCTTGCCGTTATAACGCACTGCGTCCCAGGTGAAGGGGAACAGTTTGTCCTGGAACGCTTTATCTGGGGAGACTTCAGCCAGCAGGCCAGATTGCGCGTAGCCGCCAAAACGATCATGCGCCCAGAAGATAATGTCTGGACCGTCGCCGGTCGCGGCAACCTGCGGGAATTTCTCTTCCAGTTTATCCGGGTGTTCAACGGTCACTTTAATGCCGGTGTCTTTTTCGAATTTTTTACCCACTTCGGCCAGGCCGTTGTAGCCTTTGTCGCCGTTAATCCAGATAACCAGTTTACCTTCTTCAATTTTGGCGAGCGCCGGTGCGGAAATCATCATTGCTGCCAGGGCGGACAAGGCGAAAACGCGTGCGCCAGTATTGATCTTCATATCTGCCATCCTTTTGGGTGATGTGCTCGTGGATACACTGAGGTCGTTCAACGTGACTCAGTCTCCTTATTTGACATCCTCTTTCCATCCTCCTTAGCCCTACGCCCCACCCCCTCTTTGTGTGATCTGTGTTGCATAGATTTAAGTTATGAGTCATGGCGCACATAAAAACACGCTGATTTTTGTCGCGTGCATCACGAAATTAGCCATAGCCCGCCTGATGCGGGGGCAGAACCGTCCGTCTCATCCTCCCGCCTCCTCCCCCACAAAAAAACGAGGGGGTGGAGGATTCACAACAGTAATGGATGCCCCATATTCAGCCCATCTTGAATGTTTCTGTCGGTGACAGGTTGTAACGAAGGGAGAAGGGCATGGCGAGCGTACAGCTGCGGAATGTAACGAAAGCCTGGGGCGACGTAGTGGTGTCGAAAGACATCGATTTGGACATCCACGAAGGTGAGTTCGTGGTGTTTGTCGGTCCATCGGGCTGCGGTAAATCAACTCTGCTGCGTATGATTGCCGGGCTTGAAACTATCACCAGTGGCGATCTGTTTATTGGTGAGACTCGCATGAATGACATTCCGCCCGCAGAACGCGGCGTGGGCATGGTGTTCCAGTCCTATGCGCTTTATCCCCATCTCTCCGTTGCCGAGAACATGTCCTTCGGTCTGAAGCTGGCCGGAGCCAAAAAAGACGTTATCAATCAGCGTGTGAATCAGGTGGCCGAAGTGCTGCAGCTGGCGCATTTGCTGGAGCGCAAACCGAAAGCCCTGTCCGGTGGGCAGCGTCAGCGCGTGGCGATTGGTCGTACGCTGGTGGCAGAACCGCGCGTGTTTTTGCTTGATGAACCGCTTTCTAACCTGGACGCTGCCCTGCGCGTTCAGATGCGTATTGAAATCTCCCGTCTGCACAAACGTCTTGGCCGCACGATGATTTACGTCACCCACGATCAGGTTGAAGCGATGACGCTCGCCGACAAAATTGTGGTGCTGGACGCAGGCCGCGTCGCACAGGTGGGCAAACCTTTAGAGCTGTATCACTACCCGGCCGACCGTTTTGTTGCGGGCTTTATTGGCTCGCCAAAGATGAATTTCCTGCCGGTAAAAGTGACCGCGACAGCTATTGAACAGGTACAGGTGGAACTGCCTAACCGTCAGCAGATTTGGCTGCCAGTGGACAGCGCCAACGTACAGGTCGGGGCGAATATGTCCCTGGGTATCCGTCCTGAACATTTACTGCCGAGTCAGATAGCCGATGTGACGCTGGAAGGTGAAGTTCAGGTCGTCGAACAGCTTGGTCATGAAACACAGATTCATATCCAGATCCCCGCCATCCGTCAGAACCTGGTGTACCGCCAGAATGACGTGGTGTTGGTAGAAGAGGGTGCCACATTCGCTATCGGCTTGCCGCCAGAGCGTTGCCATCTGTTCCGTGAGGATGGCACCGCATGTCGTCGGTTGCACAAAGAGCCTGGCGTTTAAGCAATCCCAATAAAAGGCACGAAACCGTCAGGTGAAGTGTTCAAAGAAAAGCAATGATCTCAGGAGATAGAATAATGATTACTCTGCGCAAAGTTCCTCTGGCACTCGCCATTGCGGCAGGCATCTTGTCTGCCCAGGCCGGTGCTGTCGACTTTAAAGGTTATGCTCGTTCTGGCATTGGCTGGACCGGGAGTGGTGGTGAGCAGCAATGTTTCCAGGCAACGGGTGCGGATTCCAAATACCGTCTTGGTAACGAATGTGAAACCTACGCTGAAATCAAGTTAGGCCAGGAAGTCTGGAAAGAAGCGGACAAAAGCTTCTATTTCGACTCTAACATCGCTTACAAAACGTCTCAGTTGAATGACTGGGAAGACAGCAACACCCCAGCAGTGCGTGAATTTAACGTCGTAGGTAAAAACCTGATCGACGCACTGCCAGGCGCTAACATGTGGGCCGGTAAACGTTTCTACCAGCGTCATGACGTTCACATGATCGACTTCTACTACTGGGACATTTCTGGTCCTGGTGCGGGTCTGGAAAATATCGATGTCGGCATCGGTAAACTCTCTCTGGCCGCAACCCGATCTTCTGAGTCTGGCGGTTCTTCAGCCTTCGGCGATCGCGATCCAAACACGGGTTTGCGCACCTACAACAACAAAGTACCAAACGACGTGTTTGACGTGCGTTTAGCCGGTATGGAAGTCAACCCAGGCGGTACGCTGGAACTGGGCGTTGACTACGGTCACACCAATATTCCTGACGATTACTACCTGCAACCTGGTGCAACGAAAGATGGCTGGATGTTCACCGGTGAACATACTCAGAGCATGCTGAAAGGCTTTAACAAATTTGTTGTGCAGTACGCTACCAACTCGATGATTTCTCAGGGTAAAGGTCAGGCTCGTGGCGGTTCTGTTGATAACGATGGTCATCTGATCCGTATTCTCGACCACGGTGCGATCACTCTGGCCGACAACTGGGATTTGATGTACGTCGGTATGTATCAGGATATCGATCGTGATAATCAGCAAGGCACTACCTGGTACACCGTGGGTATTCGCCCAATGTACAAATGGACGCCAATCATGAGTACCTTGCTGGAAGTAGGTTACGACAACGTCAAATCTCAACAAACGAGCGATCGTAACGACCAGTACAAAATCACCCTCGCGCAACAATGGCAGGCAGGCGACAGCATCTGGTCTCGTCCGGCTATTCGTGTCTTCGCAACTTATGCGAAGTGGGATGAAAAATGGGGCTACGTGAAAACGGATACTCAGGGTAACTTCTCTTCTGCTGCGGCAGGCAACGGCGCTGTAACACCATTCGGTACAACCAGTCGTGGTGACAGCGACGAGTGGACCTTTGGTGCTCAGATGGAAATCTGGTGGTAATTCTGGATTTACCCGTAGTGAAAAGAGGGGCGTAGGCCCCTCTTACCTGATAACTAACACACTTCTCGGAAAGTATGCGCTATTGCCTGGCTACCATGCTTTCGCTATCTGAGGTCATAACAATGAAAAAAAGTCTTGTTGCACTCTGCCTGACGACAGGATTGTTTGCCGCTTCCCCCGTGGTGAGCTTCGCTGATGTCAACATCGTTCCACAAAACACAACGTCTGCCCCAGCTATCCCCTCCGCGACCCTGCAAAGCCTGAACTGGACGCCAGTGAATGCTGCACAAACGCAGACTATCCAGCTTGATATGACCGGACAAACGATCAACGTACCCGGTATCTCTGGGCCCGTTGCTGCATGGAGCGTCCCGGCAAATCTGGGTGAATTAACCATAACGCTGACCAGTGAAGCGGATAAAACGCCAGCTATTTTCGCACCAAATGTGCTGGTACTCGATCAGAACATGGCTCCTGCAGCTTATTTCCCGAGCAGCTATTTTTCCTATCAGAAACCGGGCGTGATGTCCGCTGACCGCCTTGAGGGCGTCATTAAACTGACCCCTGCATTAGGGCAGCAAAAGATTTACCTGCTGGCGTTTACGACGCCTGAAGATCTGCAACGCACCACCAAAATGATCGACCCGGCTAAGTCTTATGCTCAGGGGGCGGGTAATGCCATCCCTGATATTCCAGACCCGATTGCCCGCCACGTTACGAAAGGCACTTTGAAGCTTAAAGTCCAGACGAATTCCACATCCAGCATTCTTGTTGGCCCGCTGTTTGGTTCATCTGGCCCTGCCTCAGTAACCGTAGGTAACACAGCGGCACCTGCTCCAGCATACGCAGCGCCTGCACCAGCTTATGCGGCTCCTGCTCCAGCCGTCGCTGCTCCGGCACCCGCGCCGGTGAAAAAATCCGCACCGGTACTGAACGATACCGAAACGTACTTCAACAAAGCCATCAAACAGGCCGTTGACAGCGGCGATGTCGACAAAGCGCTGAAGCTGCTTGATGAAGCTGAGCGTTTAGGTTCAACCACTGCCCGTTCCACCTTTATCAGCAGTGTAAAAGGCAAGGGGTGACCGTCTCCCCACAGTGCTGATTTTGTCAGTAGTTTAGTGCGCCTGAGTGGGCGCACTTTTTTTGGCGCTGTTTATGCTGTTGCATCACTGTTGCGATAATGATCGCTAATCCACGTTTGAACGCCCCCAACCTGCATTTCTGCGATACAATAGCCATACGTTATGTATCGGAGAGTCTGGCATGTCACACCCTGCGCTAACGCAACTGCGTGCGCTGCGCTATTTTGACCAAATACCCGCGCTGAGCCCTGAGCAACTCGACTGGTTGCTGCTGGAAGATTCCATGACGAAACGTTTTGAGCAGCAGGGGAAAAACGTCACCGTGACGCTGATTCAGGAAGGATTTGTGTCCGCTGATAAGGTCTCCAGTGAGCTCCCGTTGTTGCCAAAAGAAGAACGCTACTGGCTGCGTGAAATTCTGCTGTGCGCGGACGGCGAACCCTGGCTTGCCGGGCGCACTGTCGTTCCGGAATCCACGCTTTCTGGCCCGGAACTGGCGCTGCAACAATTGGGTAAAACCCCGCTGGGACGTTACCTTTTTACGTCGTCCGAGCTCACCCGTGATTTTATTGAAATAGGGCGCGATGCCGATCTGTGGGGACGTCGTTCCCGCCTTCGCTTAAGCGGCAAACCGTTAATGCTGACGGAGCTGTTTTTGCCCGCATCGCCGTTGTACTAAGAGGATATTAAAATGGAGTGGAGTCTGACGCAGGACAAGCTGCTGGCTTTTCACCGTCTGATGCGAACGGATAAACCGATCGGGGCCTTGCTGCTGCTATGGCCAACGCTGTGGGCACTGTGGGTCGCGGCTCCCGGTTTGCCACCGCTATGGATCCTGGCGGTATTTGTGGCGGGCGTCTGGCTGATGCGCGCTGCGGGCTGTGTAGTGAATGATTATGCCGATCGCAAGTTTGACGGACACGTTAAACGCACGGCCAATCGCCCACTGCCCAGCGGTCAGGTTTCAGAAAAAGAGGCACGGACGCTATTTGTGGTGCTGGTTGCACTCTCATTCCTGCTGGTGCTCACGCTTAATACCATGACGATTTTGCTCTCGGTGGCGGCGCTGGCGCTGGCATGGGTGTATCCGTTCATGAAACGCTATACCCATTTGCCGCAGGTGGTGCTTGGGGCAGCGTTTGGCTGGTCGATTCCAATGGCGTTTGCTGCCGTCAGTGAGTCCGTGCCGCTGAGCTGCTGGCTGATGTTTCTCGCCAATATCCTGTGGGCAGTGGCCTACGACACTCAGTACGCGATGGTTGACCGTGATGATGACCTGAAAATCGGCATCAAATCGACGGCGATTTTATTCGGCCGTCACGACAAGCTGATTATTGGAATATTGCAGGTCGCCGTGCTGGCGCTAATGGTCGTCATTGGTCGTCTGAACGGGCTGAACTGGGAGTTTTACTGGTCGGTTCTGGTGGCGGGATTGTTGTTTGCGTATCAGCAAAAGCTGATCGCAAAGCGCGATCGTGAAGCCTGCTTTAAAGCCTTCCTGAATAATAACTACGTTGGCCTGGTGCTGTTTTTAGGTCTGGCGATGAGTTACTGGTCTTAGAAGCAAAACGGCAACCATCAGGTTGCCGTTTTCGTCTCCGTACTAATGCGGATCGCACAAGCCGTTTTACTCGTCCTGCGTTGCGCTCTCAATCGTCAAACGCACATCGGACGTAATCAGTTCCGCCAGCATCTGGTAAACCTTCATGGTTTCGCCAGGCTCGGCATCTCCGGTATCGCTGATATAGCCTTCGTCACGCAGCGTCAGCACCAGTGAGCTAAACACCGCTTTATCGAAGAATTCAGGTGCGTTGATGCCATGCAGCACAGACAAACGCTGAGCCAGCGTGCGGCTCTCTTTTTCCAGCGTTCCACGGTTAATGGACGGGTTAGCGCTCAGCAGCCAGAAGGTGATGGCGTAGCGTTGCAGCGTCTCACGCGCGCCTGCGGCCAGCAGTTGAAGCGTGCGAGAACGTGACGGATTGATATGCAGCTCATCGCCTTTCACCGCGATCAGCCCCTGACGGAGCATCTCCTCGGTCAGTTTATCCAGCTCTGTTGCAAGCTCGTCTTTACTCCAGCGCAGGAACAACTCCGCTTTCAACATCGGGTAAAGCACTTCAACATGACGCAGTATCTCCTGACGGGAAATACGACGGTGCTGAGTGATGATGGCAGCCATCAACGACGGCAGCATCAGCATATGCGCGATATTGTTGCGATAGTACGTCATCAACACCGCCTGCTCGCGCGGCAGAATGATGATGTCACCAATCGTGTCCTTCTCGACCTCGAACTTGTTCATTTGCAGCGCATGGTCGATCAATTGCCCCGCCGTCACAGACGGTACAGTTGAGTCCGTTGAGTACGGAACATGGCGCATCATGTCGAGATAACAATCGAGCTGTTCGGTCAGCTGTTCGCGTGTCAGTGAGCGCTGACGAGAGGCCAGAAGCGCGGTACAGCACAGGTTCATGGCGTTAGCCGCGCCCGCGTTGTTAATACGCACCATCAAATCGGCAGCGATATTGTTCACTGTAGGCGTCAACCACGCCGGGCGAATGGCTTCGATCGGATCGATAGATTCTCGCCATTCCGGCACATGCTGGTTCAGATACGTCATCAGCGGCATCGGTTCGCCAAAGTTTACGTAGCCCTGACCGAGATTACGCAGCTTGCTCAGACCACGCAGCATCTGCGGTAAGCTCTCTTTTTCTTTTGTCGCGCCGCGTAGCTCTTTAGCGTACGTGCCCACTTCCATTACGTGTTCGTAACCAATGTAAATCGGTACCAGCGTAATCGGACGTGTGCCGCCGCGAAGCATGGCCTGAATGGTCATCGAGAGCGTCCCGGTTTTCGGGTCGAGCAGACGGCCGGTGCGGGAGCGACCCCCTTCAACAAAGTATTCGACGGAATAACCACGGCTGAACAGTTCGCCCAGATATTCGCGGAACACCGTTGAATAGAGCTTGTTGCCTTTAAAGGTACGACGAATAAAGAATGCGCCCAAACGACGGAAAATCGGACCTGCTGGCCAGAAATTCAGGTTGATCCCGGCAGCAATATGCGGCGGAACCAGCCCCTGATGATAGAGCACGTAGGAGAGCAGCAGATAATCCATGTGGCTGCGGTGGCAGGGCACGTAGACAATCTCATGACCGTCGTGGGCCAACTGGCGCACACGCTCGGCGTTATGAACGTTAATCCCCTGGTACAGACGGTTCCAGGTGAAGCTCAGAATACGGTCAGACAGTCGGATCATCTCGTAGGAGAAGTTCGCTGCAATCTCTTCCATCAGTGCGATAGCGTTTTGCTGCGCTTTCTCATGAGAGATTTTCTTGCTTCGCGCTTCGTCTTCAACCGCGCGGGCAATCGCTTTGGACGCCAGCAGTTTGTTGAACAGATCCTGACGCGCGGGCAATCGTGGCCCCACAGCCGCTAAACGCTGACGGGCGAAGTGCATACGCGCAACGCGTGCCAGTTTTTGGGCAATAATTTTATCGGTACCGTGCTCATCAGCCATGCGTCGTAACGACACAGACGGCGAGAAACGAACAAAACTATCGCGACCCAACCATGACACGGCAAAGAATTTTTGCACGCCGTTAAGCATGCGCAATGGCGGATTCTCGTCGCCTTTTTGACGCCCTGGACGACGACCAAACATGATCGACACTGGCACCATCTGGACGTCCAGATCGGGGTTACTGCGGTGCAGATCAAGATAGTCGTGGAACAGTTTGATCGACTCTTCTTTCGGCGTGTAATAGGTAAACACGCGCGGCCCGCCGTGGATAAACACATAGCGAGGAAGGAGAGTGCCGTCGATCTCCAGGGGTTCCAAAGGATCCGGTAAATCGTGCGCCAGACATTGGGCGCGCAGCGTCAGTAAGTCTGCCTTCGAGTTATAAGGCAAAACGTACATAATAGGGCGCGAGGTATCGAGCCCTAATTCCAGCGCAGGTTCCGCCGGGATAGACTTACTTTTTACCAGTACGCTTAATGGTAAATTAAGTAATTTGTAGTAAATTCGTGGCCAGCCGGACATAAACGATGTAAAGCCTCTGGTTAATAATGCAATTGCGGCGCAAGGATAACAGAAAGCGCGCAAGATTTCTGTTGTTACCCGTCATACTTCAGGCTGCTGCGAAACCCGCTGCAGCCCTTGTTACTGACGTCAAATCTAATAAAAGGTTCTTTTAATGGCCAATAATACCACTGGGTTTACCCGAATCATCAAAGCAGCCGGATATTCATGGAAAGGTTTCCGCGCAGCATGGATAAATGAAGCCGCCTTCCGGCAAGAAGGCGTTGCCGCCATTATTGCCGTGATTATTGCGTGCTTCCTTGATGTCGATGCTATCACCCGCGTACTTCTCATCAGCTCCGTGCTTTTGGTGATGATAGTGGAGATTCTCAACAGCGCTATCGAAGCCGTTGTTGACCGTATTGGTTCTGATTTCCACGAGCTTTCTGGTCGTGCGAAAGACATGGGCTCTGCCGCTGTACTGCTGGCGATTATCATCGCTGTCATTACCTGGGTCACTCTCCTTTGGTCACATTTTCGATAAGCTTTCAGGAATCGAATAAGTCTCTGGTTTTTTGTGCAGTTTTTGATTCCAAATTCGCCTTTGACTGTATATACTCACAGCATAACTGTATATACACCCAGGGGGCGGAATGAAAGCGTTAACGGCCAGACAGCAAGAGGTGTTTGATCTCATCAGGGATCACATCAGCCAGACGGGAATGCCACCCACGCGTGCGGAAATCGCTCAGCGCCTGGGCTTCCGTTCACCAAACGCCGCTGAAGAGCATCTTAAAGCGCTGGCACGTAAAGGTGTGCTTGAGATTGTTTCAGGCGCGTCACGCGGTATCCGCTTACTGGTGGAAGAAGAAACGGGCATCCCTCTTATCGGTCGCGTTGCGGCGGGTGAGCCGTTGCTGGCACAGCAGCACATTGAAGGCCACTATCAGGTCGATCCGGGTATGTTCAAGCCGAGCGCAGATTTCTTACTGCGTGTTAGCGGTATGTCCATGAAGGATATTGGTATTCTGGACGGCGATCTGTTGGCTGTTCATAAAACTCAGGATGTGCGTAACGGACAGGTCGTGGTTGCGCGTATTGACGACGAAGTGACGGTTAAGCGCCTGAAAAAACAGGGCAACACTGTGCAACTTCTGCCTGAAAACAGCGAGTTTTCTCCAATTGTGGTGGATCTGCGCGAGCAAACCTTCTCTATTGAAGGACTGGCGGTTGGCGTTATCCGCAACGGTGAATGGCTGTAATTTCTCTCTGACAGGCTGCGCCATCCGCGCAGCCTGGCTGTCTTATCTCGCTTCCGGTAATTTCCTATGTCTCTGCTGACAACTTCAGACAAGGCATTATGGCGTCTTGCGCTGCCAATGATTTTTTCCAATATCACCGTTCCTTTGCTTGGACTGGTGGATACGGCCGTCATTGGACATCTGGATTCTCCTGTTTATTTAGGTGGCATCGCGATTGGCGCGATGGCGACCAGCTTCCTCTTTATGCTGCTCCTGTTTTTGCGCATGAGCACAACCGGACTGACAGCCCAGGCTTTTGGCGCGAAAGATCCCGTTCGCCTTGGGCGGGCGCTGGTTCAGCCGCTGATCCTGGCATTAGGTGCCGGGCTGCTGATTGTCGTATTGCGTGCGCCTCTCATCGATCTGGCGCTGCATATCGTCGGCGGCAGCGAGGCGGTGCTGGCACAGGCGCGCCGTTTTCTGGAAATTCGCTGGCTCAGCGCCCCTGCATCGCTCGCTAACCTCGTGCTGCTTGGCTGGTTGCTCGGCGTGCAATATGTCCGTGCCCCGTTCATTTTGCTGGTGGTGGGGAATATCCTGAATATCGTTCTCGATCTGTGGCTGGTGATGGGTTTGCATATGAATGTGCAGGGTGCCGCACTGGCAACCGTCATCGCGGAATATGCCACGTTCCTTATCGGCTTATGGATGGTGAAACGCGTGCTGGTGATGCGTGGCGTCACACTCGCGCTGCTGAAAAATGCATGGCGGGGCAATATGCGCAAGCTGCTGGCGCTGAACCGCGACATCATGTTGCGCTCTTTATTGCTCCAGCTATGCTTCGGTGCGATGACCGTATTGGGCGCGCGTCTTGGGCCTGAGATCGTTGCGGTCAACGCGGTGCTAATGACGCTGCTGACATTTACCGCCTACGCGCTGGATGGTTTTGCCTATGCCGTTGAAGCGCACTCCGGTCAGGCTTTCGGTGCGCGACAGGCCGGGAAATTACAGGAGGTCTGGCGAGCCGCCTGCCGTCAGTCCGGGCTGGTCGCGCTGGTGTTTGCGCTAATTTACGCTCTTTTTGGCGGGCATATCGTCGCGCTACTGACGTCATTACCTGAACTACGTGAGCTGGCACGGCACTACATTTTCTGGCAAGTGGTGCTACCGGTGGCGGGTGTCTGGTGCTATTTGCTGGATGGCATGTTTATTGGCGCAACACGGGGTGCAGAAATGCGCAATAGCATGGCGGTAGCCGCGGCGGGTTTCGGTTTGACGTTGCTCACCGTTCCCTATTTGGGAAACCAGGGTTTGTGGCTGGCACTCGCTGTCTTTCTTGCTCTGCGAGGCCTCTCGCTGTGGGTTATCTGGCGACGTCACTGGCGCGAAAACAGCTGGTTCTCGTAGCGGCTTCTTTTGTCCAGATGGTTAAAGATTCTGAATATCGAAACGACTGCCGAATCCTTGTCTACAATTATTATCACGTCCAGCAGGAAATGAACGTAACGGACGATACAAATTTACGTGATAACCGAACGATGAGGACATGATTATGAATAAAGACGAAATCGGCGGTAACTGGAAGCAGTTTAAAGGTAAAGCGAAAGAGCAGTGGGGTAAGCTGACTGACGATGATATGACCATCATTGAAGGTAAGCGTGACCAGCTGGTCGGTAAAATTCAGGAACGTTACGGTTACCAGAAAGATCAGGCCGAGAAAGAGGTCGGTGATTGGGAAAAACGTCACGATTATCGCTGGTAGGCAATTCCGTAGCGAAAGGTTCTACCCGAAAGTACAAGGACGTACTATCCCTGAGGGCGGCTTAATGGCCGCCCGCTTTGCATTTTAGCGCGGCTTCTTTTTCACATGAATAGAGTGATCGTGCTGACACGCGTCCTGATGGCTACACGCTTCTACTTCCACACAGGCTGAACACAGGCCATGTGCTTCAATCACATTATGACGTAGCGCAAAGCCCATTTTTGCCGCCAGCGTATGCATAATGTCTTCAACCCCTTCCGCCGCTTTTTCCTTCACTGCACTACATCGATCGCAGATGAACATCGCAGAGGTGTGCGTCGGCTGATCGAACAAATGGCAAAGCACATAGCTATTTGTTGATTCCACTTTATGCACAAAGCCCTGTTCCAACAGGAAATCAAGCGCCCGGTAAACCGTAGGCGGTTTAGCCTGCGGCTCGTTAACACGCAGCAGATCAAGCAAATCGTAGGCGCTGATCGCGTTTTGTTGCAGGCTCATCAAACGCAAAACTTCAAGGCGCTGCGGGGTCAGGCGCACATTGCGTTGCGCACAGAGCTTTTCAGCTTGCACGAGCAGCTCCTGCGTTGTGGTCTTATCCATTTGCACCTCGAATAGTAGTCGGCCGGAAAACCCTCACTTTATCATGTTCTGTCAAAAACGCCGAGATCCCACGCGGTGTGCTATACCTGACGCAACGCAACATGGGGAGATAAACAATGAAAAGACCTGACTGCATTCAACACTGGCGTGACGTCGAGGGGGCTGACGATTCAACGTACCCGGACAGTGACGAACGCTTTGCGATTGGTGCGCCGTTGGCGCGCAAACTGGGGCTGGGGCGTCTTGGGATCCATCATGAGCGTTTACCGCCGGGGCGTCGCACGTCCTATCCGCATGCAGAAAGTGACGAGGAAGAGTTTATCCATGTTATTGAGGGCCATCCGGAAGCGTGGATCAACGGTTATCTGTGGAAGCTGGAGCCAGGGGATAGCGTCGGTTTCCCTGCCGGGACGGGCGTGTGTCACACCTTTATCAACAACACCGACGAGGATGTACGGCTGCTGGTGGTAGGGGAAGCGAACAAAAAACACAATCGTATCTATTACCCGTTAAATCCTATGTATGCCGCCACACGCGAAGACCGCTGGGTCGACCATCCCCCGCAGTTTTTTGGGCCCCACGACGGAAAACCTGGGCGAAAATAATATCCTCTTCTATAAATATTGAGGGCCGTCACAAATACAATAGGCCAGTTGGGTGATTTAACTTAAGGAAATAGCAGGTCTTTTGGTTCCTATTCACAGCAATAGTTCGCTCCCGTATGGGCGTAAATAGCGGGGGTTGTTTAATAACACTATAAGACGGGCATACTGTGAAAAAAACTTTTAAATTTTCAGTGGTTAGCATCGCTGTGTCTCTGCTGATGGCAAATCAGGCGGGAGCAGCCAATACCTGGACGGAAGCGCGTAGCGACGCAATGGGTGGTACGGGCGTGGCGGCGGGCAATTATGGCAGCGGGGTATTAATCAACCCAGCGCTGTTGGCTAAAGCCAAACCGGATGATGACATTACCGTCATTTTACCGTCCGTTGGCGCCAGAATTACGGATAAAGATAATCTTCAGGATCAAATCGACGACATCAGTGACAAAGTCGACCACTACAGCGATGTCGTGGACAGCCTGACGGCAGCAGAGATCATCGCTAACCCATTAGGGTCTGTTAATCAGTTCCAGGGTGCGGCAAAAGATCTCGCTGATGAACTCAGTAGTCTGAAAGGCAAAACGGCGCGTGCAAATGCGGGCGCGGGTATTGCGGTCAGTATTCCTAATAACGTGCTCTCGGTGGCCTTCGTGGCGAAAGGCAACGCGCACGCTCGCGTAAGCTCTTCTATCGATCAGCAAGATATTGATTATCTGCGCAGCATCCAGAACAGCAAAATTGTCGCGGGTGGCGTTGCGCTTGACGCCGCATTAAACGGCACCGATCAAATTACCAAAAACCTCAACTCCACGGCATCAGGCCGAGCAGCCATTGTCTCTGACTACGGTGTTGCGGTTGCCCGCCAGTTTGATATTGCGGATATCCCGGTGTCCGTGGGTATCACACCAAAACTGCAGAAAACCTGGCTCTACAACTACACCACCTCCATTTACGACTACGACAGTAACGACTGGAACAGCAGCCGTTACCGTACGGATGATACCGGCTTTAACGTGGACGCCGGCGTGACCGCTGATTTTGGTGAAAACTGGACGGTAGGCTTGAGCGGGCAGAACCTGATGTCTCGTGATATTGATACCAAAGACATCCGTATCCGTAATGGTCGTACGGGCGATGTGGTGAACTATAGAGATACTTACCAGATTCGTCCGTTGGTGACCGCAGGCGTGGCGTGGCACACCGATCTGCTGACCTTAACGGCTGACGGCGACCTCACCGAAACCAAAGGCTTCAAAAGTGAAGAAAACTCACAGTATGTCGGCGTAGGTGCGGAAGTCACCCCGCTGAGCTGGCTGGCAGTGCGTGCCGGTTATCGTGCGGATGTGAAGGGGAACGATAGCAACGTGTTCACCGGCGGTGTCGGCTTTGCACCGTTCAACACCGTCCATGTGGATCTGATGGGCCTGTATGGCGAAGACGAAACCAGGGGCGCGGGTGCGCAGTTAAGCGTGACGTTCTAAGGCGATCCGGAGGCCATGCGCCTCCGGTTTTCTTTGTGCTATAGTAGCGCCCCTTTTCCAGCAGATGCCTAAAACTTCGCCATGTCGTCAGAATTAAAGTCCACTTTCCCTGCACACCGTTTCTCCATCGCGCCGATGCTCGACTGGACGGACAGACATTGTCGCTACTTCCTGCGCCAGCTGTCTCGCCACACGCTGCTGTACACCGAAATGGTCACTACCGGAGCGATCATTCACGGTAAGGGCGACTATCTGGCCTATAGCGAAGAAGAGCATCCGGTGGCGCTGCAGCTTGGCGGCAGCGATCCGGCCGCACTGGCAGAATGCGCAAAGCTTGCTGAAGCGCGTGGCTACGACGAAATTAACCTCAATGTGGGGTGTCCGTCCGATCGCGTGCAGAACGGCATGTTTGGCGCCTGTCTGATGGGCAACGCACAGCTGGTGGCTGACGGCATTAAAGCGATGCGCGACGTGGTGTCGATTCCTGTTACCGTCAAAACGCGTATTGGCATCGACGATCAGGACAGCTACGAATTCCTGTGTGATTTTATTGATACCGTCGCCGGGAAAGGCGAGTGTGAGACGTTTATCATCCACGCCCGCAAAGCCTGGCTGTCGGGCCTTAGCCCGAAAGAGAACCGCGAGATCCCACCGCTGGATTACCCGCGCGTGTATCAACTCAAGCGTGATTTTCCGCATCTGACGATGTCGATCAACGGCGGCATCAAATCTCTCGAAGAGGCCAAAACGCATTTGCAGCATATGGATGGCGTGATGGTCGGGCGCGAGGCGTACCAAAATCCGGGCATTCTGGCGACGGTCGACCGCGAAATCTTCGGCGTTGACGGTGCGGATAGCGATCCGGTTGCCGTAGTCCGCGCGATGTATCCGTACATCGAACGAGAGCTGAGCAATGGCACCTATCTGGGACACGTAACCCGCCATATGCTTGGGCTTTTCCAGGGTATTCCGGGCGCGCGCCAGTGGCGTCGTTACCTGAGTGAAAATGCGCATAAAGCGGGCGCAGATATTGAAGTGCTGGAACACGCTCTGCGCCTGGTCGCCGACAAACGATAATTTTCACTAAAAGATCGTCAAATTCACCACGCCCTGCACAGTGTTGCGGAGCGTTTTTGTTTCTAAATCAGTAATTTAAATTTGGCACGATTCTTGTAATAGCTTTGGCATCGTTGTGGGATATTCGGGAGAGCGCCATGCTGGAACTACTTTTTGTGATCGGATTTTTTGTCATGCTGATGGTAACGGGCATTTCATTGCTCGGGATTATTGCCGCGCTGGTTGTCGCAACGGCGCTGATGTTCGTCGGCGGGTTGTTTGCGCTGATGATCAAACTGTTGCCGTGGTTACTGCTGGCGATTGCGGTTGTGTGGGTCATAAGGGCAGTGAAAACGCCAAAAGTCCCAAATTATCAGCGCAATAACCGCTTTCGTTACTAAGGTATTGAGGCGTTCGTCACATACCTGTAACTTTTCCGGCAGCATGGCTTAGAACAGAATAGGATTTACTTATCAAATCTGTCACTATTGTTGCCGTTAAAGAATTCATCGAGCTGTACCCTACATACAGCCGAACTAAAAAAAGAAAGGGCTTCCTACGGGAAGCCCAATTTCTTTTTCCCCCGTCATAATTCAAGCTGCAGATGCGTTGGCTGCTTTCATTCACCCAAGTCACTTACTTGCGTAAGCTCCCGGGGATTCATTCATTTGCCGCGTTTCTGCAACACGAATTATTTAGGGGAAACGAGCACATTAGGGGATCAGCAAACTCGAACCCTCTGTCGCGCGACTCTCCAACACCTCATGCGCGCGCTGCGCCTCGCTTAGCGGATATTTCTGCGCATCAGACACATCCACTTTAATGACGCCGCTGGCGATCAACGAGAACAATTCGTTGCTGGCTTCGGTCAACTCATCACGCGTAGTGATATATCCCTGAAGGGAAGGGCGAGTCACATACAGCGAGCCTTTCTGGTTCAATATGCCCAGATTGACGCCCGTCACCGCGCCGGAGGAGTTACCAAAACTGACCATCAGTCCTCGGCGTTGCAAGCAATCCAGCGAGGCTTCCCAGGTGTCTTTCCCCACGGAGTCATACACCACGCGCAGTTTTTTACCACCGGTTATCTCTTTCACTCGCTCTGCAATGCTCTCTTCGCGATAGTTGATCACCTGCCATGCGCCAGCCTGTTTTGCACGGTGCGCCTTTTGCGCACTGCCGACGGTGCCGATCAGTTTTGCGCCCAGCGCCTTCGCCCACTGACAGGCGATTAACCCTACGCCGCCTGCGGCAGCATGAAACAGGAACTGCTCATCCGGTTTAATTTCATAGGTTTTACGCAGCAGGTAAAAGACCGTTAGCCCTTTCAGAAATGATGCCGCGGCTTGCTCAAATGAGATGGCATTGGGCAGCACTGCGGCTTTATCCGCGAGGACGTTGTGAATGGAGCTGTAAGCACCCAGCGCCGACTGCGCATACACCACGCGGTCGCCTTCTTTAATATGCTTAACGGCGCTTCCGACTTTGACCACCACGCCCGCCGCTTCGGTTCCCAAACCGCTCGGCATGGACGGAGGTGGATACAGGCCGCCGCGAATATAGGTGTCGATGTAGTTGATGCCAATCGCTTTATTTTCTACCTGGACTTCGTTCTCACCCGGCGCGGCCGGAGTGAACTCCACCGCTTTGAGTACTTCGGGGCCACCATGCTTGTGAAATTCAATGCGCGTTGCCATGATTCCTCCAGAAAATGTGGTAATCTTTCGACCCATTCTTTATCTCGGTAACTCCATTCACTATGGCAGGAAATAAACCCTTCAACAAACAGACTGAACCCCGTGACCGCGACCTCCAGGTTGCCGGGCTAAAGGTCCCGCCGCACTCGATTGAAGCGGAACAGTCGGTGTTGGGCGGTTTAATGCTGGACAACGAACGCTGGGACGATGTCGCCGAGCGCGTCGTGTCTGACGATTTCTATACCCGTCCGCACCGCCATATTTTCACCGAAATGGCGCGTCTGCAGGAGTCGGGCAGCCCGATTGACCTGATCACGCTCGCGGAATCGCTTGAGCGTCAGGGACAACTGGATAGCGTCGGTGGATTTGCCTACCTCGCAGAATTATCGAAAAACACGCCAAGCGCAGCGAATATCAGCGCCTATGCTGACATCGTGCGCGAACGCGCGGTTGTGCGTGAAATGATCGCCGTAGCAAACGAAATCGCCGAAGCCGGTTTTGACCCGCAGGGCCGCACCAGTGAAGATCTGCTGGATCTCGCGGAATCTCGCGTTTTCAAAATTGCCGAAAGCCGAGCGAATAAAGATGAAGGCCCGCGAAATATCGCCGACGTGCTTGATTCTACGGTTGCCCGTATCGAAGCGTTATTCCAGCAGCCGCACGATGGCGTCACGGGCGTGAATACCGGTTATGACGACCTGAATAAAAAAACCGCCGGTTTGCAGCCGTCGGATCTGATTATCGTCGCGGCGCGTCCGTCGATGGGTAAAACGACATTTGCAATGAACATCGTCGAAAATGCGGCGATGTTGCAGGATAAACCAGTGCTTATCTTCAGTCTGGAGATGCCTTCAGATCAGATCATGATGCGTACCCTGGCGTCGCTGTCGCGCGTCGATCAGACCCGTATTCGTACCGGCCAGCTTGATGATGAGGACTGGGCGCGCATTTCTGGCACCATGGGCATCCTGCTGGAAAAACGGAATATCTATATCGATGACTCTTCCGGCCTGACCCCGTCCGAAGTGCGTTCGCGTGCGCGTCGTATTGCCCGTGAGCACGGCGGCATTGGTCTAATCATGATCGACTACCTGCAGCTGATGCGCGTTCCGTCGCTGTCGGATAACCGTACGCTGGAAATTGCCGAAATATCGCGCTCGCTCAAGGCGTTAGCGAAAGAACTCCAGGTTCCCGTTGTTGCACTTTCTCAGCTTAACCGCTCTCTGGAACAACGCGCTGATAAGCGCCCGGTTAACTCAGACCTGCGTGAATCGGGCTCCATCGAGCAGGATGCCGACTTGATCATGTTCATCTATCGTGACGAGGTTTATCACGAAAACAGCGACATGAAGGGCATCGCAGAAATCATTATTGGTAAGCAGCGTAACGGCCCGATCGGTACGGTACGTCTGACCTTTAACGGACAATGGTCGCGCTTCGATAATTATGCGGGACCACAATACGACGACGAATAATTCCTCATCATCCTTCGCGCCACAGCGGCGTTGGCTTCACCCCGGTCGCTTAATTATCTAAGCTCCCGGGATTTACGGCCTTGCCGCCTTGCTGTGACGCAAATGATTTAGAGGAATACTTTTTCTTTACGGCAAGGAATTCAAATGCAAGCGGCAACTGTAGTCATTAACCGCCGCGCTCTGCGACACAACCTGCAACGTCTGCGTGAACTGGCGCCCGCCAGTAAACTCGTTGCAGTCGTGAAAGCGAACGCTTACGGACACGGTCTTCTTGAGACCGCGCGAACGCTCCCTGATGCCGATGCCTTTGGCGTCGCCCGTCTCGAAGAAGCCTTACGCTTACGCGCAGGCGGTATTACGCAACCTATTCTGTTGTTGGAGGGTTTCTTTGAAGCCACCGATCTGACGACGATTGCCGATCAGCATCTGCACACCGCGATTCATAATGAAGAACAGCTGCTGGCGTTAGAAACGGCTGAACTGAGCGAACCGGTTACTGTGTGGATGAAGCTCGATACAGGCATGCATCGCCTGGGCGTGCGTCCGGAACAAGCCGAGGCGTTTTACCAGCGGTTAAGTCAGTGCAAAAATGTGCACCAGCCGGTGAATATCGTCAGCCATTTTGCCCGCGCCGACGAGCCGGAATGTGGTGCAACGGAGCAGCAGCTCGATATTTTTAATACCTTTTGCGAAGGCAAGCCGGGCATGCGTTCCATCGCGGCCTCTGGCGGCATCTTGCTGTGGCCGCAATCGCACTTTGACTGGGCACGACCAGGCATCATTCTTTACGGCGTTTCACCGCTGGAAAACAGACCCTGGGGCCCCGATTTTGGTCTGCAGCCGGTGATGTCTTTGGTGTCGAACCTGATCGCCGTGCGCGAGCACAAAGCGGGTGAACCGGTTGGTTACGGTGGCACGTGGGTGAGCGAGAATGATACGCGCCTGGGCGTTGTGGCGATGGGTTATGGCGACGGTTATCCGCGCGCGGCACCTTCGGGAACGCCCGTGCTGGTGAATGGCCGTGAAGTGAAAATTGTCGGCCGTGTCGCCATGGACATGATTTGCGTCGATCTGGGGCCTGACGCTGATGATAAAGCGGGTGATGCAGTCGTGTTGTGGGGCGAAGGTCTCCCCGTTGAGCGCATTGCTGAAATTACGAAAGTGAGTGCTTACGAACTTATTACGCGTTTGACCTCACGCGTGGCAATGAAATACGTCGACTAACGCCTTCTTTGTCTTTTGATGAGGCATTTGGGGTGCAGGCAAACAGGCCGCACCCCAACTTCATTAACATCCTCTCGACCTTCTTTCACTTCCGGTTTATTGTTGAAATCCCTGCCTCTTAGATATCCGGAGAACCATCGCGTGTTCCAGAAAGTTGACGCCTACGCCGGCGACCCCATCCTCTCCTTAATGGAGCGTTTTAAAGAAGATCCGCGCAGCGACAAAGTAAACCTGAGCATCGGTCTGTATTACAACGAAGACGGCATTATTCCTCAGTTGAAAGCCGTCTCCGAAGCCGAAGCGCGTATGAATTCAGTGCCGCACGGTGCGTCGCTCTATTTGCCGATGGAAGGGCTGAACACCTATCGCAATACCATCGCGCCGCTGCTTTTTGGAGCCGATCATGTCGTGTTGCAGAAAAAGCGTGTGGCGACTATTCAAACGCTGGGCGGTTCTGGTGCGCTGAAGGTGGGTGCAGACTTTTTGAAAAAATACTTCCCGGATTCGGGTGTATGGGTGAGCGACCCAACGTGGGAAAACCACGTCGCCATCTTTGAAGGCGCGGGTTTTGTGGTGAATACCTATCCGTGGTTCGACAATGAAACCAACGGCGTGCGCGTTAATGCGCTTCTGGAAAAGCTCAATACGCTGCCGGAACGCAGCATTGTCCTGCTGCATCCGTGCTGCCATAACCCGACCGGCGCTGACCTGACCAACGATCAGTGGGATGCGGTGATTGAGGTTCTGAAAACACGCAACCTGATCCCTTTCCTCGATATCGCCTATCAGGGCTTTGGCGCAGGCATGGAAGAGGATGCCTACGCGATTCGCGCCATTGCCAGCGCCGGGTTACCTGCACTGGTCAGCAACTCCTTCTCAAAAATCTTTTCACTGTATGGCGAGCGCGTCGGCGGATTGTCCATTATCTGTGAAGATGAAGAGGCCGCGGGGCGTGTGCTGGGGCAACTTAAAGCCACCGTTCGTCGTATCTATTCAAGCCCGCCGGCCTTTGGCGCACAGGTGGTGGCGACCGTTCTCGGTGACGACGAGCTGAAATCGCTGTGGCTTGCGGAAGTTGAAGCTATGCGTAAGCGAATCCTGGCGATGCGTCAGGAACTGGTGAACGTACTGAAAGAGACCGTGCCGGGGCATAATTTTGATTATCTGCTCAAACAACGCGGTATGTTCAGTTATACCGGTCTGAGTGCGGCACAAGTCGACCGCCTGCGTGAAGAGTTCGGCGTCTACCTGATTGCCAGTGGTCGCATGTGTGTCGCGGGTCTGAACGCCCACAACGTCAAGCGTGTGGCACAGGCGTTTGCTGCTGTAATGTAAGTGCTTACCAATAAACCCTCTCTCGCGAGAGAGGGTTCCTGCCTGATGGCTTGCTCTGTGATATCCCTCATTCTACCAGGGTTAATATTAAGAATTGTCTTCCCATCATCTGCCTCAGGGGTTATGGTCTGATAGTTTTTTGACCATTCGATCAATTTAAAAGCATAAAAAATAGAATATTCAGGGGAATACATGCGCAAGATCACACTGGCGCTCAGCGCCGCCTGCTTATTGTTCTCACTCAATAGTGCCGTCGTCGCCCGCGCTTCTGCACCAACACCGCTTTATACCGGTACTACCGCCGCCATTTTGGCTGAACAAGCCCCCATTCACTGGGTCTCTGTGGCACAAATTGAAAACAGCCTGATGGGCCGCGCGCCGATGGCTGTCGGTTTCGACATCGACGACACCGTCCTTTTCTCCAGCCCAGGCTTCTGGCGCGGTAAAAAAACCTTCTCGCCAGCCAACGAGGAATACCTCAAAAATCCTGAGTTCTGGGAAAAAATGAATAACGGCTGGGATGAGTTCAGCATTCCGAAAGAAGTCGGCCGCGCGCTGATCGCCATGCACGTGAAACGCGGCGACAGTATTTATTTCGTGACCGGTCGCAGCCAGACGAAAACCGAAACCGTCTCTAAAACGCTGCAGGGCGATTTTGCGATTCCGACCGCAAACATGAACCCGGTGATTTTTGCGGGCGATAAAGCGGGGCAAAACACCAAAACACAGTGGCTGGAACAGAAAAACATCAAAGTTTTCTATGGTGATTCGGATAACGACATCACGGCTGCCCGCGACGTCGGTGCCAGAGGCATTCGCGTGTTGCGGGCTTCAAACTCGACTTATCGGCCGTTGCCGATGGCGGGTGCGTTCGGGGAAGAGGTAATTGTGAATTCCGAATACTGAGTTGTGATTGTTTTTTGAACAAATCAGGCTTGCCTGGGTTTACCTTTCGCCGTCTTGCTGCACACTTAAAGGGGCAGTTTCTCAGGTCGCATTCAACCCACTGAAAGGGGAACACAGATGACAATTTCGGAGATATTGCAATACTGCATGAACAAAACCGGCGCTGAACAAAGCGTTCACAGCGACTGGAAAGCCACGCAAATCAAAGTGGCCGATGTGTTGTTTGCGATGGTAAAAGATGTGGAAGGGCGCCCGGCAGCCTCGTTAAAAACCAGTCCGGAGCTCGCGGATTTGCTGCGTCAGCAGCACAGCGATGTGCGTCCCAGCAAGCATCTGAATAAAGCGCACTGGAGCACGATTTATCTCGACGGATCGCTTCCGGATTCGCAGATTTACTATCTGGTGGATGCGTCTTATCAGCAGGCCATTGAGTTGCTGCCGGATACGACCCGGCAGCAACTTTCAGTCTAAGACTACAGCAGAGGTTTCAGGAAGCGCGCGGTGTGCGAGGCTTCGCACTCTGCGACCGTCTCTGGCGTACCGGAGACAAGGATTTCACCGCCGCCGCTGCCGCCTTCCGGACCCAGATCCACAATCCAGTCCGCGGTTTTGATAACGTCCAGGTTGTGCTCAATCACCACAATCGTGTTGCCCTGATCGCGTAACTGATGCAGCACTTCAAGCAACTGCTGGATATCGGCAAAGTGCAAACCGGTGGTCGGTTCATCCAGGATGTACAGCGTCTGACCCGTCCCGCGTTTGGACAGCTCACGCGCAAGCTTCACGCGCTGCGCCTCACCGCCGGACAGCGTTGTCGCCGACTGCCCCAGACGAATATAGGTCAACCCCACGTCCATCAGCGTTTGCAGCTTACGCGCCAGCGCAGGCACTGCATCAAAGAACTCACGGGCTTCTTCGATGGTCATATCCAGCACTTCGTGGATTGTCTTGCCCTTGTACTTAATCTCCAGCGTTTCGCGGTTATAGCGTTTGCCTCTGCACTGATCGCACGGCACATAAATATCCGGCAGGAAGTGCATTTCGACTTTGATCACGCCGTCACCCTGACAGGCTTCACAGCGTCCGCCGCGCACGTTAAAGCTGAAACGTCCCGGCGTATATCCGCGCGAACGTGATTCAGGAACACCCGCAAACAGTTCACGCACAGGCGTAAACACGCCGGTATAGGTCGCCGGGTTAGAACGCGGAGTACGACCAATCGGACTTTGGTCGATATCGATAACTTTATCGAAATGTTCCAGGCCATGGATCTCGCGATACGGCGCCGGTTCCGCGAGCGTTGCGCCGTTTAACTGGGTCTGCGCAATCGGGAACAGCGTGTCGTTAATCAGCGTGGATTTACCGGAACCCGAAACGCCCGTTACGCAGGTGAACAGCCCAACTGGCAGCGTCAGGGTCACATCTTTCAGGTTGTTGCCGCGCGCGCCGGTCAGCTTCAACACTTTTTCCGGATTGGCCGCGACGCGCTGCTTCGGAACTTCAATTTTACGCTTGCCGCTCATGAACTGGCCGGTCAACGATTCCGGCACCGCCATAATGTCTTTCAGCGTGCCTTCGGCCACGACCTGACCACCGTGCACACCTGCACCAGGACCGATGTCGATCACGTGGTCAGCGGCGCGGATCGCATCTTCATCGTGCTCAACCACAATCACCGTATTGCCAAGGTTACGCAGATGAATCAGCGTGCCGAGCAGGCGCTCGTTATCGCGCTGATGCAGGCCGATAGACGGTTCATCCAGCACGTACATCACGCCGACCAGGCCCGCGCCAATCTGGCTTGCCAGACGAATACGCTGCGCTTCACCGCCGGAGAGGGTTTCCGCCGAGCGAGAAAGTGACAGATAGTTCAGGCCGACGTTAACCAGGAACTTCAGACGATCGCCGATCTCTTTCAGGATTTTCTCTGCAATTTGCGCGCGTTGGCCCGCAAGCTTCAGGTTTGTGAAGAAATCCATCGCATGGCCGATGCTCATATCCGAGATGGTCGGCAGCGCGGTATTCTCGACAAAGACGTGGCGAGCCTCGCGCTTCAGACGCGTCCCCTCGCAGGACGTACAGGAACGGTTGCTGATAAATTTCGACAGTTCTTCGCGCACGGCGCTCGATTCTGTCTCTTTATAACGGCGTTCCATGTTGTGCAGCACGCCTTCAAACGGATGACGACGCACGGACGTATCGCCGCGATCGTTCATGTATTTGAATTCAATATTCTCTTTTCCAGAACCGTACAGCACCACTTTATGAACAGCTGCACCCAGGCTGCCCCACGGTGCATCAACGTCGAATTTGTAGTGTTCCGCCAGGGATTTCAGCATCTGGAAATAGTAGAAATTACGGCGATCCCAGCCGCGAATTGCACCACCCGCCAGCGAAAGCTCTGGGTTCTGGATCACGCGATCCGGATCGAAATATTGCTGCACGCCCAGACCGTCGCAGGTTGGACACGCACCCGCCGGGTTGTTGAACGAAAACAGACGCGGTTCGAGTTCACGCATGCTGTAGCCGCAAATCGGACAGGCAAAATTCGCCGAGAAGAGCAGCTCTTCTGCTTTTGGATCGTCCATGTCAGCCACAACTGCCGATCCACCGGAGAGATCCAGCGCGGTTTCAAACGATTCGGCTAAGCGCTGCGTGAGGTCTTCGCGCACCTTAAAGCGGTCAACGACCACTTCAATGGTGTGTTTCTTTTGCAGTTCAAGTTTTGGTGGATCCGACAAATCGCACACTTCACCGTCGATACGGGCGCGGATGTAACCCTGGCTTGCCAGGTTCTCCAGCGTTTTCGCGTGCTCACCTTTTCGGTCTTTAATGATAGGAGCCAGCAGCATCAGGCGTTTGCCCTCTGGCTGTGCCAGCACGTTATCCACCATTTGGCTGACGGTTTGCGCCGCCAGCGGCACGTCATGGTCCGGGCAGCGCGGTTCACCTACGCGGGCAAACAGCAGGCGCAGGTAGTCGTGAATTTCAGTAATAGTGCCGACCGTTGAGCGCGGGTTGTGCGATGTTGATTTTTGCTCAATCGAAATCGCAGGCGATAACCCTTCAATGTGGTCAACGTCCGGCTTTTCCATCAGCGACAAAAACTGACGCGCATAGGCAGAAAGCGATTCAACGTAACGGCGCTGTCCTTCGGCGTATAGGGTGTCGAAAGCCAGTGATGATTTGCCAGACCCCGAAAGCCCGGTCACGACAATAAGCTTGTCGCGAGGGATTATCAGGTTGATATTCTTGAGATTATGGGTGCGGGCGCCCCGTACTTCGATCTTATCCATTCACCTTTCCCGGTAGAGACTCGGATGCCTGGTTTGTTTGAAGGACAAACGGCAGAAACGGCTAATTATGACACAATCCGACCTGTTTGAATATACAGTATTGGAATGCATTTTCTGATTCGTTGTGCAACAATGTCGAGTTCGCAAGAGAACTCTGGAACATGCTACGCAACTATCAAAATGCTACATGGAAATGATACACTCGCGCGTTACACTATTAAGAAACGAATTCAGGAGACACGATCATGGCCAGCAGAGGCGTAAACAAGGTGATTCTCGTCGGTAATCTGGGCCAGGACCCGGAAGTACGCTACATGCCGAGTGGTGGTGCAGTTGCCAACATTACGCTGGCTACTTCCGAATCCTGGCGTGATAAAGCGACCGGTGAGATGAAAGAGCAGACTGAATGGCACCGCGTTGTGCTGTTTGGCAAACTGGCCGAAGTGGCTGGTGAATATCTGCGTAAAGGTTCTCAGGTGTATATCGAAGGCCAGCTTCGTACCCGTAAATGGACCGATCAGTCCGGTGCAGAGAAGTTCACGACGGAAGTTGTGGTTAACGTTGGCGGCACCATGCAAATGCTGGGTGGCCGTCAGGGTGGTGGTGCTCCGGCAGGCGGCGGTCAGCAGCAGCAGGGCAGCTGGGGTCAACCTCAACAGCCACAGGGCGGCGGCAACCAGTTCAGCGGCGGCGCGCAGTCTCGCCCGCAGCAGCAGTCTGCACCAGCACCGTCTAACGAACCCCCAATGGATTTCGACGACGACATCCCGTTCTGATTGTTATAGACGAAATGCTTTGTACTGCCCGAAGCCCTGCATTTGCAGGGCTTTTTGTTTGAGAAAGTCGGTGTTCAATACGAATATTTCGCGATTGATCAAGTGATGACCACCGGCCAGTCTGGCGGGGTATGGCTCATGGCTTCCATCATGACGACTTTCACATTGCTCCAGATAGTTGCTACGTCCGCCATCGTAATGCCCAGTAAGCCCGTCGCAAACCAACATGCTGCGCCCAACCCCAATAAGGTGCTGATCACGGCGAGCCCAGCGTAATCTGATTTACGGAATTGAATATTTAGCGTGCTGGCTAAAAACATCATCACTGCACTCAATAACGGCCAGCGCAAAAGAACCATGCTGGTAGTAATGGTTGCCATAAAACCTATCCTCGAGATAACAAAACAGTAACAATGAAACGTCGTTTCACGTTGCAAAATATGTGTGAACTATATCACATTTGTTCTTTTATTCGCCAGTGTTGTTGCCGGTAAAATGTGCGTTACCATCCGCTTCTGCATAAGGATTTGTCGTAGTGAAAATATATCTTCGCAGGCTAAGAAACAGTTTAACAGGGTGTTTATAAGGAATTCATCAGGATAGCGAAAAGAGGTGCGACTGAGGTGAGAATAGAGAATATTTACAGTATTAATACTATGACTTATGCTTGAACGGACAATTAATTATACGCACAGCTAATAACTCAACCATTTGAATTAATAGATTATTTATTGTTTTGTCATTTAATTTTTACACATGCAATTTTTGTATTTACATAAGTATGCGCTGTCTTTTAATAATCATTAAGTCATGTTTTGTGCGAATGTTGAGATATTCGTTATGCCCGACTTTTATTATTCAATCACCTGCGAATAAAAACGATGAAAGACACCTGTCGTGAAATGATTAACGACAGCATGCTGGCTTTGCATGCTTTAGCAAAACTGATGCCGCTGCTTACGCCTCAGCGTTCGCTGACTGAAATGCTGGAAACGATCAATCGTACGCTTGGCTCAACGCTTGCCTGGGTCAGTATCGGTGATGAAAGCGATAAGCCGCGGGTGGTGTGCGCGGGAGAGGTTGTTTGTCACACGGGTGAAGTGACGAATTTTCTGGCCAGCACGTTGCTGCAACAGCATCATCATTCATGGCGGTCTATTTACTGGAAAGAAAGCGTTGGCAAGGTGATGTTTTCACCTCAGCATCCAGGGCATGCGCAATTACAAAGCGGTGTGTTATACAAATTCTCCTCCCGTGATGGCGGTTGCAGCGGGTATTTCTTTCTCGCGTTTTCCAAGCGTATTGATACATTACCCATCCTGAAAAATATCGTGGTTGTGCTCGCTGAAAAGCTCAAAGATTATTTTGTCGAAATGATTTCTCGAGAGCGCATGGCAATAGAAATGCAGCGTGTGGTGACACAATATAAAACCCTGTTTGAACGTGCCCCAGTGTTAATGACCTCTTTTGATCGACATAACCGCTGCGTGTTGTGGAACGGTGAATGCGAAAAAGTATTTGGCTGGAGCATGGAGGAAATCAATGCTCACCCCGAACCATTGGCGCTTTTTTATCCCGACCCCGCAGAACGACGACGGGTACGCGATTCAATCCATCTTTCATCCCTGAAAGATATGTACGAGTGGCACCCGCTGCGAAAAGACGGATCGCAGCTCACGATTTTGTGGTCGAATATTCTCCTGCCCGACAGCTCTATTTTGAACATTGGCCTGGATATCACCGAACGCAAAAATGCGGAGCGCCAGCTTGCGGTGAGGGCCACCACTGACGACCTCACCGGATGTTTTAATCGCTCCGCTATTTTGCAGAAGCTTCAGGCGGCGACGGAATGCAATCAGCTGTCAGAAACGGAAGGTCCTTTCTGCGTGTTGATGTTCGATCTGGACTACTTCAAGCAGATCAACGATGAGTGGGGTCATCAGGTTGGGGACGCGGCCCTGGTCTATTTTTGCGATCGGCTGCGAGAATTGAGCCCGAGACTGTCTGCACTGGGTCGGGTTGGTGGCGAGGAGTTTTTGCTCCTGCTCACGCAAGCCGATAGCCAGGCCGCGATGGCGCTCTCGACAACGCTGCGTACCTCGCTCTTTGACAGACCCCTGCTGGTCGAAGACAAAGCGTTGGTTCTTTCCTTTAGTGCTGGCGTGGTAGAGGTCTGCCATGGTCAACATGACACCTCTTCACTTCTTACGCGTGCCGATAAAGCGCTATATGCTGCAAAACGTAGCGGCAGAGGAAAAACGGTGATCTCCGTTGATTATTTATAAATCATCATTCGGAATGTTTATCTGCAAATAATCTGAAATTTCATGATTAAGTTGTATTTTTTTCATGCTGTTGCGAGTTTGGCTTAATCAATGATCCCCTGTCGTGTTATCTTAAAACTCACCGGTAATGCTGGATAATAACTTTCCTTAATAAAAACGAAACGCATTCTTTTAGTTTGAGTTACGGACACATATTATCGTCATAACTAAGTTTGAGAATTTTAATACTAAAAGTCAGTTGCTAACTTCGCATGATTCATGCAACGTAATCACCTGTTTATCAAAGCATCCGGCCTTCATTACTACAGGCACACATATTGCAGGGATATAGGGCGGAAATGAATCGTAGCGCACGGCGCAAGGTGCTGAGGGTAGTAGGGGTCATCATGGTAGTTTTGCTACCTGTGATGCTTGCGCTATGGTTTGCCCAGCTAAGAGCCGTTACCGAAACAAGCAGTCAGCTACGAACCTTTGCCCAACTCGCTTTAGATAAAACTGAACTCGTTATTGAACAGGTTGATTTAGCCCGCAACGCTGCCAAAAAATACCAGGGTGAAGTGTGTTCGCCTGCGCATCGGCAATATATGTTAAATGTCGTTCGTGGACGGCTCTACGTTGCCGATTTAATATATGCGGATGGCCAGCGTTTTTTATGTTCTACGGTCTCCACGCCAGATCAACCCTACATTATCCCTGGCGCAAATTACACACGTAAACCCGACGTCTCAATCTATTATTTCCGCGATACGCCTTTCTTCGCCGGTTATAAAATGACATATATGCAGCGCGGAAATTATGTGGTGGTGGTCAACCCATTGTCATACGGTGAAGTCATGTCAGCCGACCATGCATTGACATGGGGTGTATATGACACGGTAACCAACAATTTCTTTTCCGTGAGCCCACACGCCGAGATTTCTTTATTACATTCGCTATTAGGTAATTCTGAGCAAGCATTTCAAAGTGATGGACGTTTTTACACCACCGCAAATTCTACGAAACGTCCTATCGCCGCGATTGTTTCCACTTCGAATACACGATTTTATGAAGTGCTCTATCATCAGGCGACATTGACGCTGCCGCTAGGGATGATTTGCAGCATTATTATATTGCTGGTGTGGTCTCGTACACATCGAGAATTTAATTCCCCTGGACGTTTATTGCACCGCGCATTAAATAAACGCCAGCTGTGTGTACATTATCAGCCCATTATTGATATAAAAAATAAGCAATGTGTGGGTGCTGAAGCACTACTTCGCTGGCCGGGCTTTAACGGTCAAGTGATGAGTCCTGCAGAATTTATTCCGCTGGCAGAAAAAGAGGGAATGATCGAGCGGATCACCGATTATGTTGTCGAAGAGGTCTTTAACGATCTTGGGCATTTTCTGGGGAACAACCCGCATCTTTATATCTCCATTAACCTGTCGGCATCCGATTTCCACTCTTCTCGCCTGATCGCCCTGATCTCTGATAAAGCTCAGCACTATTCCGTGCGCGCTCAACAAATTAAAATTGAAGTGACAGAGCGTGGGTTTATTGATGTACCGAAAACCACGCCTGTAATTCAGGCTTTCCGTCAGGCCGGTTATGAAGTCGCGATCGACGACTTTGGTACAGGTTATTCCAACCTGCATAACCTGTACTCACTGAACGTGGACATTCTGAAAATCGATAAATCATTTATCGATACCCTGACGACCAACAGCACCAGCCATCTGATTGCAGAGCACATCATTGAGATGGCCCAGAGCTTGCGGCTGAAAACCATCGCTGAAGGGGTGGAGACGGCGGAGCAGGTGACATGGCTACTGAAGCGCGGTGTGCAATATTGCCAGGGCTGGCACTTCGCGAAGGCGATGCCGCCGCAAGAATTTATGGACTGGCAGCAGCACCCTGTTCACGTTCTGGTCCCGCGTACCAGCTAGTTGAGCTGGTGGCGATAATCGCTCGGGGTGCGATCAAATTCGCGTCGAAACACCCGGGAAAATGTCTGTTGTGACACGTATCCTAAATCCATCGCGATATCAAAAATCGGGCGGCGCGTGCTGCGCAGCGCCTGCGCTGCCAAAAGCAATCTGCGCTGACGAATGTAATCTCCCAGCGTCTGATGCATGACCGTGCGGAACATTCTCTGCAAATACCATTTCGAATAGCCCGACTTCTTCGCCACGGCGTCAATGCTTAATGGTTGGTCGATATGTTCATCAATCCATTCAATCAATGTCTGAATAATTTGCTGATGTGACATAAGGTTGCCCCTCTTTAAATACAACACTTTCAGTTGATTGGTCGTTTTCTCTGCGGGGGAGTATAATTCCTCAAGTTAACTTGAGGTAAAGAGGTTTTATGGAAAAGAGATTACCGAGAATTAAAGCGTTGCTCACACCGGGTGAAGTCGCAAAACGCAGCGGGGTGGCGGTCTCGGCGCTACATTTCTATGAAACAAAAGGGCTGATTAAAAGTATCCGCAACGGTGGCAACCAGCGCCGTTATACCCGTGATGTGCTGCGTTACGTGGCGATTATCAAAATTGCGCAACGCATCGGGATCCCGTTGGCGACCATCAGCGACGCCTTTGGCGTGCTGCCGGAGGGCCATTCGCTGAGTGCAAAAGAGTGGAAAGATCTCTCCTCACAGTGGCGCGAGGAGCTGGACCGGCGTATCCATACGCTGGTTGCGCTGCGCGATGACCTGGATGGATGCATCGGGTGTGGGTGTCTCTCGCGGAGCGATTGCCCGTTGCGTAACCCTGGCGACAAACTGGGTGAGCAGGGCACGGGCGCACGACTGCTGGGCGAAGAATAAAAAACTAAAGCGCCAGACTAAGGCGCTTTAGTTTATTCCCGGTCTTTGTCTTTCACTCTATCCCGCTGGTTCACGGGAGGGTTTCCCCCGACATCAGCACCCCTCATGTCGAGCAGTTGGGGAGGTTCCGGTTTGTGCTGACACTTTAATTGTATGCAAAATCGTCATCTTCGCCAGCGCGAACGTTCAGATTTTAGCCAAAATTTTTTCGCGGAGTTGTGCAATTTTCTATAGTTAGTTTGTATGAATCAGAGGAGAAAACCATGCTCACGCTCCACCACTTGAATCAATCCCGTTCACAGCGCGTGATCTGGGCGCTCGAAGAACTTGGCGTGCCGTATCAAATTGTCCGCTATCAGCGCGAAAAAACCATGCTGGCGCCGCCGTCACTCAAGAAAATCCACCCGCTGGGTAAATCGCCCGTGGTAGAAGATAACGGACTGATCCTCGCAGAATCGGGTGCAATTCTTGAATACTTGCAAGAAACCTATGATCCCCAATCGCATCTCAAGCCTCAGGATGCGGCGCAGAAAACCCGGTATCGCTTCTGGCTGCATTACGCCGAAGGGTCGCTGATGCCCTTGCTGATGATGAAACTGGTCTTTAACAGTCTGGGTAAACCGCCGGTGCCTTTCGGCATGCGAACGTTGGGTAACCTGCTGGGGCAGGGCGTGCAGAAAGGCTATCTCAACCGTCAGATTGAAACGCATGCGCGTTTTGTGGAATCGCATCTGGCCGAGAACAGCTGGTTCGCAGGCGATCATATCAGCATGGCGGATATTCAGATGAGCTTCCCGGTCTTCGCGTTACTTGCGCGCGGTGGAATCGACAACCTCCCGCATCTACACGCGTGGAAGAAAAAGGTTGAAATGCGTCCGGCGTGGCAACGTGCGATTCAACAGGGTGGACCGTTTGAAATCCCCGGATAAACATTAATTGTTATTAAATTGCGCATTCACGATAACGTTTGCGCATCCTCTGGTTATTTCTTCAGCGTCATAAGCTAATTTTAGCGAAAAACGACAAAGTTAAGTTGAAAACGCCCTGTATTAGGCTAGATAATCGTTTGCCTTCAATTAACCACCCGTTTTGTAAGCGCGGAGCTAAACGTTTGCTTTTTTTGTGACGGCCCCTATTCGTCACAAACGCAGCACAAGGATTTGACGTTTCGCTGGCAGTGGAGTTGTCCACCACGCTTATAAACGAATGATAAAAATTCTCAGGGGATGTTTTCTATGTCTACGCCTTCAGCGCGTACTGGCGGTTCACTCGACGCCATGTTTAAAATTTCTGCTCGCGGCAGCACCGTGCGTCAGGAAGTTGTCGCCGGTCTGACGACCTTCCTGGCGATGGTTTACTCCGTGATCGTTGTGCCGGGCATGTTGGGTAAAGCGGGTTTCCCGCCTGCTGCGGTGTTCGTTGCCACCTGTCTGGTTGCGGGTCTGGGTTCTATCGTGATGGGCCTGTGGGCTAACCTGCCGTTGGCGATTGGTTGCGCAATTTCACTGACCGCATTTACCGCATTCAGCCTGGTGCTGGGCCAGCACATCAGCGTGCCCGTTGCGCTGGGTGCGGTGTTCCTGATGGGTGTGCTGTTTACCGTGATTTCTGCGACCGGCATCCGTAGCTGGATCTTGCGGAACCTGCCGCAAGGCGTCGCGCACGGTACAGGCATCGGTATCGGCCTGTTCCTGCTGCTGATTGCCGCCAACGGCGTGGGCCTGGTCGTTAAAAATCCGCTGGATGGCTTGCCGGTTGCGATGGGCCATTTCGCCAGCTTCCCGGTGATCATGTCGCTCATTGGCCTGGCGTTCATTATCGGTCTGGAAAAACTGAAAGTGCCTGGCGGTATCTTGCTGACGATTATCGGGATTTCCGTGGTCGGCCTGCTTTTCGATCCGACCGTTCACTTCTCCGGTATCTTTGCCATGCCGTCGCTGAGTGATGAGCATGGCAACTCGCTGATTGGTAGCCTCGATATTGTCGGTGCGCTGAACCCGATTGTGCTGCCAAGCGTGTTGGCGCTGGTCATGACCGCGGTCTTTGACGCTACGGGGACCATCCGTGCGGTCGCGGGTCAGGCTAATTTGCTGGATAAAGACGGCCAGATTATCGATGGCGGCAAAGCGCTGACCACCGACTCCCTAAGCAGCGTGTTCTCCGGTCTTGTAGGCGCGGCTCCGGCAGCGGTCTACATCGAGTCAGCCGCGGGTACAGCGGCAGGCGGCAAAACCGGTCTGACGGCTATCACCGTCGGTGTGCTGTTCTTGCTCATTCTGTTCCTCTCGCCGCTCTCTTATCTGGTGCCGGTTTATGCGACCGCACCGGCGCTGATGTACGTCGGCCTGCTGATGCTGAGCAACGTGGCGAAAATCGATTTTGCCGATTTCGTTGACGCGATGTCCGGCCTGATTACCGCCGTCTTTATCGTGCTGACCTGCAATATCGTCACCGGCATCATGATCGGCTTTGCCTCACTGGTGATTGGTCGTCTGGTATCGGGCGAATGGCGCAAGCTGAACGTTGGCACCGTGGTTATCGCGATCGCGCTGGTTGGGTTCTATGCGGGCGGCTGGGCCATCTGATTTAGCAGAACCTGCGAAAACGGGTGGCTTAGGCCGCCCGTTTTCATTTTCAGACCACATCTCGTTGTCATTTGCGTTACTCTGAAGAGGGTAAAATAGAAGCACGACGCTTCATGTTTTAGACAATAAGAAACACGCAAACAGGGAACGCATGGAAATTTTCTTCACCATTCTCATCATGACCCTCGTGGTCTCACTTTCCGGGGTCGTCACCCGCGTACTACCCTTCCAGTTACCCCTCCCGCTGATGCAAATTGCCATCGGCGCGCTATTGGCATGGCCGACGTTTGGCTTGCATGTGGAGTTCGATCCCGAACTGTTCCTCGTGCTGTTCATCCCGCCGCTGCTGTTTGCCGACGGCTGGAAAACGCCCACGCGCGAGTTCCTTGAGCACGGGCGAGAGATATTCGGCCTCGCGCTGGCCCTGGTGGTCGTCACGGTGGTCGGGATAGGCTTCCTGATCTACTGGATTGTGCCGGGCATCCCGCTGATTCCCGCCTTTGCGCTGGCCGCCGTGCTGTCGCCTACCGATGCCGTGGCGCTGTCCGGTATTGTCGGCGAAGGGCGCATTCCGAAGAAAATCATGGGGATTTTGCAGGGTGAGGCGCTAATGAATGACGCCTCTGGCCTGGTGGCGCTCAAGTTTGCTGTCGCCGTCGCGATGGGCACCATGATTTTCACTATCGGCGGTGCGACCGTTGAGTTCTTCAAAGTGGCGATTGGCGGTATCCTGGCCGGTTTCGTCGTCAGCTGGCTGTATGGCCGTTCGCTGGGCTTCCTCAGTCGCTGGGGCGGCGATGAGCCTGCGACGCAAATCGTTCTGCTGTTCCTGCTGCCGTTCGCGTCCTATCTGATTGCAGAACATATCGGCGTGTCGGGCATCCTGGCGGCCGTGGCGGCGGGGATGACCATCACCCGTGCAGGTGTGATGCGCCGCGCGCCGCTGGCGATGCGTCTGCGCGCCAACAGTACGTGGGCAATGCTTGAGTTTGTGTTTAACGGCATGGTTTTCCTGCTATTGGGCCTGCAGCTTCCGGGCATTCTGGAATCCTCGCTGGTGGCGGCCGAAGCCGATCCGAACGTTGAAACCTGGATGCTGTTTACCGATATCGTGCTGATTTACGTTGCGCTGATGCTGGTGCGCTTTGGCTGGCTGTGGACGATGAAAAATTTCAGCATGCGCTTCCTGAAGAATAAGCCAATGGAGTTTGGCTCGTGGACCACGCGCGAACTGCTGATTGCGTCGTTTGCGGGCGTGCGTGGGGCCATCACCCTTGCCGGTGTCCTCTCTATTCCGCTGCTTCTGCCCGACGGAAACGTCTTCCCGGCGCGTTACGAACTGGTGTTTTTAGCGGCGGGCGTGATTCTGTTCTCACTGTTTATTGGCGTGGTGATGCTGCCGATTCTGCTGCAACATCTGGAAGTGGCCGATCATGCCCAGCAGCAGAAAGAGGAGCGCATCGCGCGCGCTGCAACGGCAGAAGTGGCGATTGTGGCGATCCAGAAAATGGAAGAGCGCCTTGCCGCAGACATCGAGGAGAACATTGATAACCAGCTGCTGACCGAGGTCAGTTCGCGCGTGATCGGTAACCTGCGCCGTCGTGCCGATGGGAGCAACGATGTTGAAAGCTCCATGCTGGCCGAGAAACTTGAGCGCCGTTTCCGCCTGGCTGCGCTGCGCTCCGAGCGCGCCGAGCTGTACCACCTTCGCGCGACGCGCCAGATCAGCAATGAGACACTGCAAAAATTGCTGCACGATCTCGATTTGCTTGAAGCGCTGTTGATCGAGAGTCAGTAGGGCATTTCTCCTCCCGCCAGGGCAGAGAGAATGCTTCAAATTGATGATTGGCACAATTCACGCCCTCTCTATTCAGGGAGGGGGCGGGGTGAGGAGAACATGGTGCTCAAGAGGTTATTCCGTTCACTTCCAGAAACGTGCTTCTCTATGATGACGGAACACGTGAACGAGCCATGGCGGCTCAATCGCCGCCGCCCTGGCGACCCGGGCTCCCGGCAAGAAAATCGCCGCTTCGCGGTGCCCTCGTCTCCTTCCCTACGTCTTCGGGTCGGGCGCGATCCTGCATCCCTGCAGGTCACGCCCTCTCCGCGCATCAATGCGCGTCGCCCCGGCCTTTGGTCAACGACTCAGCGATTTATCGCCGGACCAGGGCATCGCTTTTAGTCCTGAATTCCCCTAATTTCATTTCTGGCTGATGATAAAGTGAGAACCCCGCATCCCGTCAGGGTGAAGGGACCCAAAACCCCTCGCAGCACGTCAGCCACGCCTGCGCGCTGTTCGACAGATAAACCCCTTCGCGCCAAATCATACCTAGCTGCCAGTGCAGATCGCTTTCGAGCGGGATCCAGCGCAGCGTGTTTTTATCCAGTCGTTCGCAAATGGGTTGCGGCAAAATCGCGATGCCCACACCCGCCTGTACCATTGCCGCGAGGAAATCCCACTGGCCGCTGCGTACGGCAATGCGCGGCTTTACATCGTGCTGAGTAAAAAGCTGCATCAGTTGGCGGCTGAGGGCGAAATCTTCGTTGTAAATCAGCAGGGGATGTTCTGCCAGCAGCTCGGGTTTAACGGTTTCAACACTGAGCCAATCGCCTGATCGTGGAACCAAAACGCACAGCGGATGGCTGAACAGCGGCAGCGTCGCCAGGCCGCTGTCTTCTTCGACGGGCAGGGCGGTCATCGCCAGATCCAGCTCCCCGTTCATCACCGCCTGCTGCACGGTTAATCCGCCAAACTCAGAGATTTTTAGCTCGACGCCCGGATAGCGCTGGCGATACAGGCTGATCGGGCCGGCCATCATCATTCCCACCATCGGCGGAATGCCGAGGCGCAGCAGCCCTTTGTTCAGGTGGTTAATATCGCCAAGCTCCGCTTCCAGCTGGCGGAACTCCGCCAGAATCGCCAGTCCACGTTCAAACACCACGCGCCCGGTATCGGTGAGCAACAGCTTGCGCCCGTCGCGAATCAGCAGGGTACAGTTCAGTTCGTCTTCGAGGTTTTTCAACATTTTGCTGATGGTGGGCTGGGTGACAAACAGCTTTTCCGCTGCGCGAGTAAAACTCTGCTGGCGAACCACTTCGACGAAATAGCGCAGCGTTCTGATGTCCATGATTATTCCCCGAGACTATGCATTCGATGATTTTAATTCATTTCAGTCCGTTACGTGCGGTCTCTATACTGGCGCTTCATCTCATTTCAAGGAAATCCCCATGGCCGTGGCGTTAAGTCGTGTTACGCCTGCCGTTGTGCAACGACTCCAGATTCCGGTGCAGGTCGGGCTGTATGCTGGCGTGTTTGTTTTCGCAGAGTACCTCGTCAACTGGCTGCATTTGCCGTTGCCCGCCAATCTGGTGGGCATGATGTTAATGCTGACGCTGATTGTGTGTCGCGTTATTCCGCTGAACTGGGTGCGCGCAGGCGCAAGCTGGCTACTGGCGGAAATGCTGCTGTTTTTCGTGCCAGCGGTGGTGGCGGTGGTCAATTACGCCCAACTGCTGATGGTCGATGGCTGGCGCATTTTTGCCGTCATTGCGCTGAGTACGTTAATGGTGCTGGGCGCGACGGCGTGGGTAGTGGATAAAGTGTATCGCTTTGAAATCAGCAGGCTGAAGCATGACTAATTTTCAGGTCAGCCTGCTGTGCCTTATCGCCACGCTGGTTATCTATTTTGCCAATAAGCGCCTGTATCGTCGCTTTCATAAATTGCCGCTGATGCCGCTGGTGTTCACGCCCATTTTGCTGGTGCTGATGCTTATTTTTGGCCACATCTCCTGGCAGAATTACATCGGCGAATCGCACTGGCTGCTGTGGCTTTTAGGCCCGGCGACCATCGCGTTTGCCGTTCCCGTGTACGACAATCTCGCCATTATCAAACGTCACTGGATGTCGCTGACCGCAGGCGTGGTCACCGCGACGGTGGTCGCCGTCACCAGCTCCGTCTGGCTGGCGCGCTGGTTTACGTTATCGGATGAAATTCAGCGCAGCCTGGCGGTGCGATCGGTGACGACGCCGTTTGCGCTGGCGGCGGCAAAACCGCTGGGCGGCCAGCCGGATCTGGTGGCGCTGTTTGTCGTTGTCACCGGCGTGTTTGGCATGGCGGTCGGCGATATTCTGTTTTTGCGTTTGTCGATTCGGGAAGGCATGGCGAAAGGTGCCGGGTTTGGTGCGGCGTCGCACGGCGCAGGCACGGCGCGATCCTATGAGCTAGGTCAGCAAGAAGGCGTGGTCGCAAGTCTGGTGATGATGCTGTCAGGCGTGGTGATGGTGCTGGCAGCGCCGCTGGTGGCGTGGATGATGTTCTAAAATTCCCCGGCCAGCGCGGCCGGGGAGAGAAGTCGATCAGTGCGCGCGGCCCTGATCGATGCCTAAGCCGGTTTGAGAACGGATAAACTGGGCGCGGAATTTCTCACGCTCCAGCTTACCTTCGGCTGAATTATCGGTGGCCGAGAAGAACCAAATCCCAATAAACGCCACGGCAATCGAGAACAGCGCCGGGTATTCGTACGGGAAGATGGCTTTTTCGTGACCGAGGATCTGCACCCAAATCGTTGGGCCGAGGATCATCAGAATTACCGCCGTCAGCAGGCCCAGCCAGCCGCCAATCATCGCCCCACGGGTAGTCAGTTTTGACCAGTACATCGAGAGCAGGATGATCGGGAAGTTACAGCTTGCCGCAATCGAGAAGGCCAGTCCCACCATAAAGGCGATGTTCTGATTCTCGAACAGAATACCCAGCAGAATCGCCACCACGCCCAGAATCAGAACCGTGATTTTGGAGACTTTTAGCTCCTGACGTTCCGTCGCGCCTTTACGCCACACGTTGGCATACAGATCGTGTGAAACAGCGGATGCACCCGCTAGCGTCAGGCCCGCCACAACCGCCAGAATGGTGGCGAAGGCGACAGCGGAGATAAAGCCGAGGAACAGGTTACCGCCCACGGCATCGGCCAGATGCACCGCCGCCATGTTGTTACCGCCAATCAGCGCGCCAGCGGCATCTTTGAACGCCGGATTCGCACCCACCAGCATGATCGCGCCAAAGCCGATAATAAAGGTCAGGATGTAGAAATAACCCATAAAGCCGGTGGCGTAGAACACGCTTTTACGTGCTTCGCGGGCGTCTGACACCGTAAAGAAACGCATCAGAATGTGCGGCAAGCCTGCGGTACCAAACATCAAACCGAGACCAAGCGACAGGGCGGATATCGGATCTTTGACCAGCCCGCCCGGGCTCATAATCGCTTCCCCTTTCGGGTGAACCGCCATCGCCTGGGTAAACAGATTATTGAAGCTGAAGCCCACGTGTTTCATGACCATGAAGGCCATAAAGCTTGCGCCGAACAGCAGCAATACCGCTTTGATGATTTGCACCCACGTGGTGGCGAGCATGCCGCCGAACAGGACGTACATCACCATCAGCACACCCACCAGCACCACGGCGATGTGATAGTTCAGGCCGAACAGCAGCTGAATCAGTTTGCCTGCCCCGACCATTTGCGCGATCAGGTACAGCGCGACGACCACCAGCGAACCGCAGGCGGACAGGGTGCGGATCGGTCCCTGTTTCAGGCGATAAGATGCCACGTCGGCGAAGGTGTAGCGCCCAAGATTACGCAGGCGTTCGGCGATCAGGAACAGAATAATCGGCCAGCCCACGAGGAAGCCGAGCGAGTAAATCAGTCCGTCGTAGCCGGAGGTATACACCAGCGCAGAAATCCCCAGGAACGACGCGGCGGACATAAAGTCACCCGCAATCGCCAGCCCGTTCTGGAAGCCGGTAATATTGCCGCCCGCCGTGTAGTAATCATTACGTGAGCGCACGCGTTTCGACGCCCAGTAGGTGATATACAGCGTCAGCAGCACGAAAATCAGGAACATGATAATCGCCTGCCAGTTGGTTGGCTGGCGTTCCACCGCGCCGGTGAGTGCATCGGCGGCGTTGGCCGCGAAGGGCAGTGTGGCGGCTAGCGCCGTCAGGACTCGCTTCATGGTGCTTTTACCTCACGCAACACTTCTTTGTTAAGGCGATCAAATTCACCGTTCGCGCGTACGACGTACACGCCAGTCAGCACAAATGAAATCACAATCACGCCGATACCGATGGGAATGCCGCGCGTCACGCTGGTTCCGGCATGCAAAGGCGTACCGAGCCAGTGCGGTGCAAAGGCGATCAGCAGAATAAAACCGACGTAGATAATCAGCATGATGATAGAAAGCGTGAAGGCAAACCGTTGCCGTTTTTCGACGAGCTCCTTGAAATGCGCACTGTTTTCTATCCGTTGATAAATGTTGTCATTCATCACAGAACTCTCCAGAGTTCCCCTGCGTCTTTCACGCTGCAGGTGCGTTGGCCGCACTCACCCATTCCAGTCACATAGTTCGCTATGCTCCTGGGATGTGTTCGCTTGCCGCCTTCCTGCAACGCGAAATCCTTTGGGGAGGGTTTATTATTATTCCCTCTCCCGTGAGGGAGAGGGGCAGGGTGAGGAGTTACGATGGCATCGCGATGGCCTGCTTCTCTTCAAGCAGTTTTTCCACTACGCCTGGATCGGCGAGCGTTGAGGTATCACCCAGATTGCTGGTGTCACCCGCCGCGATTTTGCGCAGAATTCGGCGCATGATTTTGCCGGAACGGGTTTTCGGCAGGGAGTCGGTCCAGTGCAGCACGTCTGGTGTGGCAAGCGGGCCAATCTCTTTACGCACCCAGTTGCGCACTTCGGTGTACAGTTCAGGCGTGGGCTCTTCGCCGTGATTCAGCGTGACGTAAGCATAAATCGCCTGGCCTTTGATGTTGTGCGGGATCCCCACCACTGCCGCTTCGGCAATCTTCGGATGCGACACCAGCGCCGACTCAATTTCCGCTGTCCCCAGACGGTGCCCGGAGACGTTCAGCACGTCATCCACGCGCCCGGTGATCCAGAAATAGCCGTCTTCGTCACGGCGCGCGCCATCACCGCTGAAATACATGTTTTTGAAGGTCGAGAAATAGGTCTGCTCAAAGCGCTCGTGATCGCCAAACAGCGTACGCGCCTGACCCGGCCAGGAGTCGGTGATCACCAGATTGCCCTCGGTTGCCCCTTCCAGCGGATTCCCTTCGTTATCCACCAGCGCAGGCTGCACGCCGAAGAAAGGATGGGTTGCCGAACCGGCTTTCAGCTGGGTCGCGCCAGGCATTGGGGTGATCATGAAGCCGCCCGTTTCGGTCTGCCACCAGGTGTCGATCACCGGGCATTTTTCGTTACCGATTTTCTTCCAGTACCATTCCCACGCTTCCGGGTTGATAGGTTCGCCCACGGAGCCGAGAATGCGCAGGGAAGAGCGATCGGTGCCGTCGATAGCTTTGTCGCCCTCCGCCATCAGGGCGCGGATCGCCGTCGGTGCGGTATACAGAATATTCACTTTATGTTTATCAACCACCTGACACATACGCGCAGGCGTCGGCCAGTTGGGCACGCCTTCAAACATCAGCGTGGTTGCACCGCAGGCCAGCGGGCCGTACAGCAGATAGCTGTGACCGGTGACCCAGCCGACGTCAGCGGTACACCAGTAAATATCCCCCTGATGATAATCAAAGACATATTTAAAGGTGGAGGCCGCATACACCAGATAGCCGCCGGTGGTGTGTAGCACGCCTTTCGGCTTGCCGGTAGAGCCGGATGTGTACAGGATAAACAGCGGATCTTCGGCGTTCATCTCTTCGGGCTGATGCTGGTCGCTGGCTTGTTCAATCAGGTCGCTCCACCACAGGTCGCGACCCTCTTTCCACTCGACATTGCCGCCGGTACGCTTGAAGACCACGACGTTGCTGATGCTCTTCACGTTCGGGTTTTTCAGCGCTTCATCAACGTTTTTCTTCAACGGAATGCTGCGTCCCGCGCGCACGCCTTCATCGGCGGTGATCACCAGTTTTGAATTGGAATCAACAATGCGTCCGGCAACGGCTTCCGGCGAAAATCCACCGAAAATCACCGAATGGATCGCCCCGATGCGCGCGCAGGCGAGCATGGCGACGGCCGCTTCGGGCACCATCGGCATATAAATAGCGACCACATCGCCTTTTTTGATGCCTTGCGCCAGCAGGACGTTGGCGAAACGGCACACGTCGCGGTGCAGCTCTTTATAGGTGATGTGCTTGCTTTGGGAGGCGTCGTCGCCTTCCCAGATAATGGCGGTCTGGTTGCCGCGCTCGGCGAGATGTCTGTCCAGGCAGTTGGCCGCGAGATTCAGCGTGCCGTCTTCATACCATTTAATGGAGACATTACCCGGCGCAAAAGAGGTGTTTTTCACCTTCTGATACGGCTTGATCCAGTCAAGGATTTTGCCCTGCTCGCCCCAGAAGGCGTCAGGATCAGAAATCGAGTGCTGATACTTCTCTTTATACTGCTCCGGATTAATCAGGCAATGGTCCGCAATATTTGCGGGAATGTCGTGTTTATGGATTTGGCTCATGGCTTTTATTCTCCTTGTAGGATGTTAATAATATGTCGCAAAAACGTTAATTGTAGGGGCTTTGCCAGCTTTGTTTGTTATTTGGGCGACAGATCACGCAATGTTTGAATAGTTCGAAAAAGCAGCGAATGACACTTAGAAGGGAAATAATTCAGGTGAATGATTATTCACAAATAATGAAAAAAAACCGTTTTTATAACAAAAGGTTATTAATGGGAATTATTACAAATTAGCGTCATATGACCTTTTGTCAGTGAAAAGCTTCGTTCTATAAGGCTTGCACAGCAGGCCATGCAGATGATAATGATACGCCGCGTTAAAAAACCCTATAAACCAACGCAACACAATTCATACCCTTTCAGTATGTGTCCCTATTCATTACTGGATCAGGACGCTTCATTGAGGAAGTCTGTTTTTATGAAAATTTTGAAAATCAGCCTGGCCTGGCAAATTCTGCTCGCCCTTGTGCTGGGTATCTTGCTGGGTAGTTATCTGCATTATCATAGCGACAGCCGCGAGTGGCTGGTGGTGAACATGCTGTCTCCTGCCGGAGATATCTTTATTCACCTGATCAAAATGATTGTTGTCCCGATTGTGATTTCGACGCTGGTGGTCGGTATTGCAGGCGTCGGCGATGCGAAGCAGTTAGGCCGCATCGGTGCAAAAACCATCCTTTATTTCGAAGTGATCACTACGGTTGCCATCATTCTGGGTATCACGCTGGCGAATGTGTTCCAGCCTGGGTCCGGAATTGATATGTCGCAGCTGGCGACGGTGGATATTTCGAAATACCAAAGCACAACGGCAGAAGTGCAAAGCCACGCTCATGGCCTGATGGGAACAATTCTTTCGCTGGTGCCGACCAATATTGTGGCGTCGATGGCGAAGGGCGAAATGCTGCCGATTATTTTCTTCTCGGTGCTGTTTGGCCTGGGGCTTTCGTCCTTGCCGGCCACGCATCGCGAACCTTTGGTCACGGTGTTCCGGTCGATTTCCGAAACCATGTTTAAAGTGACGCATATGGTGATGCGTTATGCTCCGGTGGGCGTGTTTGCGCTGATTGCTGTCACCGTTGCGAACTTCGGTTTTGCCTCGCTGTGGCCGCTGGCGAAGCTGGTGATTTTGGTACACTTCGCGATTCTGTTCTTTGCGCTGGTGGTGCTGGGTCTGGTGGCGCGCATCTGCGGATTGCGCATCTGGATCCTGATTCGCATCCTGAAAGAGGAGCTGATTCTGGCGTACTCCACGGCCAGCTCTGAGAGCGTGCTGCCGCGTATTATCGAGAAGATGGAAGCCTACGGTGCACCGGCGTCTATCACCAGTTTTGTGGTGCCGACGGGGTACTCGTTTAACCTGGATGGCTCGACGCTGTATCAGAGTATTGCGGCGATCTTTATCGCGCAGCTGTACGGAATCGATCTGTCACTGTGGCAGGAAATCGTGCTGGTACTGACGCTGATGGTGACGTCGAAAGGCATCGCAGGTGTGCCGGGCGTGTCGTTTGTGGTCCTGCTGGCAACGCTGGGCAGCGTCGGTATTCCGCTGGAAGGTCTGGCCTTTATCGCGGGTGTTGACCGTATCCTCGACATGGCGCGTACCGCGTTAAACGTGGTGGGCAATGCGCTGGCGGTGCTGGTGATCGCCAAGTGGGAACATCAGTTCGACCGCAAAAAAGCGATGGCGTACGAGCGGGAAGTGCTAGGTTGTTTCGATAAGACAGCCGATCGGTAATGCTTTCTCTCCCTCTCTCAGCAGAGAGAGGGAACCCTTTTATTCTCCGCTCAACGCCTCAAACTCTTCGCAGCCCGTATCAAATCCTTCGCTACAGCTCAGATTGAACCAGTACAGCGCTTTCTGTTTGTTTGGCGTGATGAATCCCTTTTCACCCTGCTGGAATACCATTCCGGCCCAGTATTCCGCATATCCCGTGCGTGAAAGGGCTGAGCTGCGTTTAAGCCACAGTTCGGCCTGGGCATCATCCTGCGCCATCTCTACGCCGTTGGCGTAAATCAGGCCTAACAGCATTTGCGCATCTACCGCCGAATCGTTATCGATATCGTCCGTCGCGGTTTGCAGCAATGTGATCGCCTGCGGATAGTCAGTGGGTCCCGCCTGGGTGTTCACCAGCAGTCGCGCCAGCATGATGGCACCACGTTTGCTGCCCGCAAGCGTAGCCTGCTGCGCCAGCGATTTTGCCTGAGCATATTCGCCATGCTTAAAATGAATTTGCGCGAGCAGCGCCATGGCGTCGATATCACCGCCCCTGGCGGCCTTTTCGGCCCACAGCCCGGCCTGCTTGTCATCACCCGAGCTGAACCAGGTGTCTGCCAGGTAGTATTGCGCGCGTGCATCACCGGCTTCGGCTTTATCTTTAAATTGGCTGCCAATTTCGTCAGCGTTGGCAAACGCGGTAAACAGTGACAACAGTATAAAAATGAGTTTCATGGATTCTTATCGTTGGGGTACCTATCGCGCAGTATAAAGGGTAAGACGGCCAATGGAACGAAAACTCACGTTAAGCTTTTATGCAAAATATATAACGTTACGGCGAGAGTAATATTTACAGGGGTAATGAATTTTAGAATGTGAATGTTCACTCTGACGGAGAAAACCGAAATAAAAATGGGATGAATAAATCATCCCATTTCATTATTGAACGCCGCGTGAGAATCAACCCATGGCGCTTTCGCGCAAACGGGCTTTCAGCTTCGCATATTCATCAATGACATATTGCTCGGCAGAATGCTGATCGGCGATAGGCTCCACGCGCACGGCGCAATACTTATATTCCGGCGTTTTGGTTATCGGGCTTAAGTTTTCCGTCACCAGCTCGTTACAGGCCCCAATCCACCATTGATAGGTCATGTACACCGCGCCTTTATTGGGGCGATCGCTGACCTGTGCACGGGTGATAATGCGGCCCTTACGTGAACTTACCCACACCAGCGCTTCATCTTCGATACCCAGTCGCGCGGCATCGGCGGTGTTGATCTGCGCGTAGCCCGGTTCGTCAGCCAGCGCTGCCAGCGCCGCGCAGTTACCGGTCATCGAGCGGCATGAATAGTGGCCCACTTCACGCACCGTGGAGAGCACCATCGGATACTCGTCGGTGAGCTTATCGACAGGCGCGACCCAGTCGCAGGTGAAGAACTGCGCCAGTCCGTTCGGGGTATCGAATTTCTCTTTAAAGAGATACGACGTTCCCTGATCGGCATCCGATTCGTCGCGGCACGGCCACTGGATATACCCCAGCTCACCCATTTTATCGTAGGTGGCGCCGGTGAAATCCGGACACAGATGGCGCAACTCGTCCCAAATTTCCTGGGTGTTGTTGTACTGCATCGGATAGCCCATACGGGTCGCGATTTCGCTGATAATCTGCCAGTCGGTTTTCAGATCCCACTTCGGCTCCACCGCTTTAAAGAAGCGCTGGAAGCCGCGGTCCGCCGCCGTGTAAACCCCTTCATGCTCGCCCCATGACGTTGACGGTAAAATCACATCCGCCGCCGCTGCGGTTTTGGTCATAAAGATGTCCTGCACAATCACCAGTTCGAGATCTTCAAACCCTTTACGCACCGCAGAAAGCTCGGCATCGGTTTGCAGCGGATCTTCGCCCATGATGTACGCCGCGCGCACTTCGCCATGCGCCGCACGATGCGGCAGCTCGCTGATACGATACCCGGTATGTTCAGGCAGGCTTTCAACGCCCCAGGCTTTGGCGAATTTCGCGCGGTTTTCCGGGAACTTAACGTACTGATAGCCTGGATAGGTATCCGGCAGCGCGCCCATATCACATGCACCCTGAACGTTGTTTTGACCGCGCACCGGGTTGACGCCCACGTGCGGCTTGCCAAGATTCCCGGTCAGCATCGCGAGGCTTGTCAGCGAGCGCACGGTTTCCACGCCCTGATAGAACTGGGTGACGCCCATGCCCCACAGAATCGACGCGGTTTTTGCTGCGGCATACATTCGCGCGGCCTGGCGAATCTCTTGCGCGCTCACGCCCGTGATCGTTTCGACCGACTCCGGCGTATAGCCTTCGACAATCTTGCGATACTCTTCAAACCCTTCGGTACGGCTGGCCACAAACGCCTGGTCGTACAGGTTTTCTTCAATGATGACATGCCCCATCGCGTTGAGCAGGGCGATGTTTGAGCCATTTCTTAACGCGATATGCATATCCGCAATACGCGCCGTCTCGATTTTACGCGGATCGCAGACGATGATTTTCGCTCCGTTGCGCTTCGCATTAATGACGTGATTCGCCACGATCGGATGTGAATCCGCCGGGTTATAGCCGAAAATAAACACCAGATCGGTGTTATCTATTTCGTTGATAGCATTACTCATTGCGCCGTTACCGACCGACTGGTGCAGACCTGCAACCGATGGGCCGTGTCAGACGCGAGCGCAGCAATCGACGTTATTGGTACCAATAACGGCGCGCGCGAATTTTTGCATTACATAGTTGGTTTCGTTCCCCGTCCCGCGTGATGAGCCGGTGGTTTGGATCGCATCCGGGCCATACTTCGCTTTGATGTCGCTCAGGCGGCTGGCGACGTAATCCAGCGCTTCGTCCCAGGAGACAGACTCCAGTTTGCCACCGCGCGTACGGCGGATCATCGGGGTTTTCAGACGGGGGGTCAGGATCTGGGTATCGTTAATAAAATCCCAGCCGTAGTAGCCTTTCAGGCACAGCGTGCCCTGATTGGTCTTACCCTGCGCAGCCTCCGCCCGAACGATTTTGCCGTTATCGACCACCAGGTTTATCTTGCAACCCGAGGCACAATAGGGGCAAACCGTGACGACTTTTTTCATCGGTCTCGCTCCAGTTAATCAGTTCTTCGCACCCATTATGCAGCTTCTATGCCATGTTTTTATTGTGGGTATGCCCTGACTTTACGGGCGATGTGCACCAAAAACCCTGACGACGAGCAGGCAATCGTCAAAATTGACGTGTCGAAGGGGAATGGATGTGACATGGGTTAAAATTCCGTTACGCCGTCATGGATTTGGCTGGAGCCGTTTGCAGAATAGGTCAGACTTAACATAATCCCCTGACGGAAGCATGCGATGAAACCGGCGATTCTGGTTGTTGATGACGATACCGCGGTCTGTGAACTGCTGCAGGATGTGCTCAACGAGCACGTTTTTGCCGTGCATGTCTGTCATAACGGGCTGGATGCGCTGGCGATGGCGCAGCGTGAGCCCGCGATTGCGCTGGTGTTGCTGGATATGATGCTGCCGGATATCAACGGCCTGATGGTGTTGCAGCAATTGCAAAAATTGCGGCCCGAGCTGCCTGTGGTGATGCTTACGGGCATGGGCGGCGAATCCGATGTGGTGGTGGGGCTGGAGATGGGCGCAGATGATTACATCGGCAAACCGTTCAATCCGCGAGTCGTCGTCGCGCGGGTCAAAGCGGTGCTGCGACGCACCGGCGTGCTGGCGGCGGAACCCACTGCGCCGCGCGTTTCAGGGATCGGTTTTAACGGCTGGACGCTCGACACCACGCGCTGTGAGCTGAGCGATCCCCAGCGCATGACGGTGCCCTTAACGCAGGGTGAATACGGTCTGTTGCTGGCGCTGGCGCAAAATGCCCGGCGGGTGTTAAGCCGCGAACAGCTGCTGGAGCTGACCCACAGCGAAAGCGCCGAAGTGTTTGACCGCACCATCGACGTGTTGATCATGCGTCTGCGACGGAAAATCGAGATCAATCCGCATCAGCCGCTGCTGATTAAAACCATCCGTGGGCTTGGCTATGTCTTTGCCGCAGACGTTTCCCACCACGATAAAGCGGCCTAAGCGTTGTCGTGAATTAGCGTCTTAAGCTCTTCCAGCGTTTTTGCCCCGTCAATCGCATTCGCGGCCAACAGGTTGGCTCGCGCGCAGGCATGCGCCAGCTGAATACTGTCCGTCAACGGCCAGGCTTCGTGGCAGCCATACAAAAAACCCGCGCAAAACGCGTCACCCGCGCCGACGCTGCCGATAATCTCTTCCTGTTCGAGCTGTTTTGACGCAATCCACTGGCCCGGCTCACCCGGCGCTTCGCCCCAGGCCCCTTCGGGACAATGAATCACCACGCGCTGTTTGACGCCTGCGGCTAAGAGCTGCGACGCCGCCAGCGCGATGTGGTCAATATCCGGGGCGTCATTACCGTTACGCATATCCAGCCCGCTAAATTCCCCGGCTTCCAGCTCGTTAATCACCAGATAATCCACATAACGCAGGGCAGGGAGCACCAGCGGCTGATAGCGTGGATCGCCTTTGCGCGACACCAGGTCGAGCGACGTTTCATACCCTTGCTCACGCATTTGCGCCAGCAGGCGCGCGCTGCGGGTGCCGAATTCGTCGTCCGGCAAATCCAGGCTGTCGAGCAGCAGCAGATACCCCAGATGGAAAATCTTCATCGACGCGTCGAGTCGGTCAAAAGCGGGGAGATCGAGCAGGCGATTGGCGGCAGGCGAATGGAAAAAGGTGCGCTGCCCAGTGGGATCGGTCATCACCTGCGACATCGACGTGGGGGCAAACGTGGTGCGCTGTACCCGCTGGCGATTGACGTGGTACTGGTCGAGCATCGCCATAATGTAATCGCCATCGCTGTCTTCGCCGATTAGACCGACCGCCTGCAACGGCAAGCCGACGTGCATTTTCGCCAGCGTCAGCAGGACGTTAAGCGGCGCACCGCCGGTCGCCCGTTCGCTGTGAATAATCTCCGCCAGCCAGCCGCGCTCCGGCCACTGGACGATCTGATGCACATGATCGACCAGCATATTGCCCGCGGCGATAATCCCTTTGCGTTCCATTACGCGTGCCCCGCGCTACCGAAAATACGCATTTGTTCAGAAACGGTGTCGGTAATCGCCTCTTCAATGCCGAGCAGCAGTTCGGCGAACTCATCGTAAAGCGGCTGGCGATGCGTGATGCGATGCTCAACCGCAGCCAGCGCAGCCTGCGACATACCGGTGTAGAAATTGATTTTGTGAATGCCGAGTTCAATGGCGCGACGGAAATCGGCATCGCTAATCCCGGAGCCACCGTGCAGCACCAGCGGCAGGCCGGTTTGCTGACGAATCGCGTCCAGACGCGCGAAGTCGAGCTTCGGCTCACCTTTGTATTTGCCGTGCGCATTGCCGATAGCCACGGCCAGCGCGTCGATACCCGTCTGATCGACAAACTCACGCGCCAACTGCGGATCGGTGAAAAAGGCCTCGTCGGCATGACCATACAGCGCGCCGCCTTCGTCACCGCCCACAGCGCCCAGCTCGGCCTCCACCGACACTCCGACCGCATGGCACATTTTCACCACTTCGCGGGTCTGACGGATATTTTCTTCATAGCTCAGCGTCGAGCCATCAAACATCACGGAGCTGAACCCCAGGCGCAGCGCCCGCACCACCGCCTCAAAATGCAGGCCGTGATCGAGATTCAACACCACGGGAATATCATGGCGCGCGGCTTCAAACCTCACCGCTTCGACTAACGAATCGAGGGATAAATACTTAAAATGCACTTCGGCGATGTTGATGATAAACGGCGAGCGCTCCTGTTTTGCCGCGGCGAACAGCGCGCGCAGAAAGTGGGAGTCGAGTACGTTAAACGCCCCCAGCGCATAACGGTTTTCACGGGCGTGTTCCAACCCCGCGGCGAGAGAAATCAATGGCATCATTCACTCCTTATAGACGAAACAGACTGTACTCGTTGCACAGCACCAGCACGGCCGGTTCGTCTTCTTCGATAGTGTTGTAACGCGAGACAGGCTGCAAAAAGTGGTTGTCGTGATCATCGTCATTGACCGATGAAACTTCGCCAACCAGCACATCGCCAAAACCCCGCTCCCCCCAAAAACTGTGATAAAGCCCCGGTGTCAGACAGATGCTTTCCCCTGGTGAAAGGCGCAACTGACTGCCCGCTGCATGCGTCTGAAAGCAACCATCAACGCTAACCGTGACGTCGGTTTCTTCCGTTTCTTCATGCGTGCCGGCATTCCAAAGTTCTATAATCAGGTTCCCGCCACCGCGATTAATGATGTCCTCGCGCTTTCGCCAGTGAAAATGCATCGGCGTCACCTGGCCGTCGCGAACGTGCATGATTTTTTCGGCGTAGCATTTTTCATAGGGTGTGCCGTTGGGTGAACCGTTTCGCAGCGCAAAAAGCGTTAGCCCAAGCTCTGCGAACCGATTTTCGCCAAATGCCGTCACGTCCCAGCCAAGTTTTAGGTCAAACACTTCGCGCCAGGCATGATGGTCAAGCTGCTGCCATTGGGTCGGCGGGAAGCTGGCAAACGGCGGCAAATGCACATCATGCTTCGAGAAAAACTGCCGCGTATGACCGAGGATTTCATTAATCTCGGAGCGTTTCATGAGAACTCCTTGAGTGAATGTGCGCGCTGAGCCCCTCACCCCGGCCCTCTCCCCAGGGGAGAGGGAGAAAAGAGAATCCCGCACCCCGTGGGTAAGAAAAGACTGCACCATCCCGTTCTTCTCTCCCTGCGGGAGAGGATGAGGGCATCAGACTGCACCATCCCGTTCTTCTCTCCCTATGAGAGAGGGTTAGGGTGAAGGCATCAGACCGCATCAATCAGTTCCCTCTCCCTGTGGGAGAGGGGTAGGGTGAGGGCATCAGACCGCACCAACCTTATTTAACCGTCCAGCCTTTATAGTTAGCGACGCTCTTCTTATCGATCATCGTGACCGGAATCAGCACGGGTTCTTTTGGCGCAGGTTTGCCCTGTAAAATGTCGTAGCCAATCTCAACCGCTTTGGCCGCCATCACCTGCGGATCCTGCGCTGGCGTCGCAACAAACAGCGAATTCTCACGCTTCAGCGCCTCTTCACCATCCGGTGAACCATCCACGCCGACGATAAAGAATTCGTTGCGCTGAGCCTGTTTTGCCGCCAGATCGGCACCGATCGCCGTCGGATCGTTAATCGCAAACACGCCGTCGATCTTCGGATTCGCTGCCAGCAATGCGGTCATCACTTCCAGGCCGCCTTCACGACTGCCTTTGGCGTTCTGGTTATACGACAGCACCTTGATCCCCGGATGGCGCTTAAACTCGGTCTGGCACCCTTCGACACGGTTTTGCACCGCAGACACCGGCGGTCCGTTGATGATCACCACATCGCCTTTGCCTTTCAGGCGATCGGTAATGTATTTACAGGCCATTTCACCCGCCTGGGTGTTATCGGAAGTGATTGTTGCGTCGGCCCCTTCAGCCGCCACGTCAACCGCCACCACCACGATCCCGGCGTCTTTCGCGCGTTTCACCGCCGGGCCGATCCCTTTGGAATCCGCAGCGTTCAGGATGATCATGTCCACTTTTGCAGCGATAAAGTTGTCAATCTGCGCCACCTGCTGGCCCAGATCGTAGCCGCTGGACACCAGCGTCACTTTGACGTTATCACCGGCCAGTTTGCGCGCTTCCAGCTCTGCACCTTTGGTGATCTGCACAAAGAACGGGTTGGCCAAATCGCCCACCGTCACGCCGATAGATTTCAGATCTTTTGCCTGCGCAAACGGAGCGGAGGCCAGCAGTGCGCCAGCACAGAGCGCGGTAACTAATGGCTTCAAACGCATAGGGTAGTCCTCAAGGTAAGATGTTGTTGTTATGCACTTTGATGATGTCGGGTACGGTATTTGTCGATCAGAACCGCAATGATGATCACCGCCCCTTTGATCACCAGTTGCCAGAAGTACGAAACGCCCATCAGCGTCATGCCGTTGTTCAGCGTGGCGATAATCAGCGCGCCCACCAGCGTGCCGGTGATCGTGCCGATCCCGCCCACAAAGCTGGTGCCGCCGAGGATCACCGCCGCGATAGCGTCCAGCTCGTATCCCATGCCTAAATTGCCGTTAGCGCTGTAGAGGCGCGAGGCGCTCATCACGCCGCCCAGACCGGACAGCAGGCCGCTCATGCCGTACACAAACAGCAGCACCAGCCACACTTTGATACCGGTCAGGCGCGCCGCCTGCATATTGCCGCCAACCGCATAGATATGAACGCCAAGCGTGGTGCGGCGCAGAATAAACCAGCACACCGCGATCACTGCCAGGGCGATGACCACGAGCCACGGAACCGGGCCAAGATAGTTATTGCCGATCCATTCAAAGCTGATATTGGAGTTAATCACCGTGGTGCCATCGGCCAGCAGATAGGCCGCGCCGCGCAGCGCCGTATAGGTGCCGAGCGTGACGATAAACGGCGGCAATCCGGCAAACGCCACCAGCGCGCCGTTGAACAGCCCCAGAACCATGCCGAGCATTAACGCTGCCGGAATCGAGAGCATCGCGAACTCAGGGATTAGCGACACCACCATCGCCGCCACTGCCGTAGTGCCCAGAATGGACCCCACCGAGAGGTCGATCCCGCCGGTCAAAATGATGAACGTCATGCCCGCCGCCAGCACGATGTTGATCGACGCCTGACGGGTGATATTCAGCAGGTTGCTTTCGGTGAAGAAGTTAGGGGCGATAAAACCAAATACCGCCACGATCAAAATCAAAATCGGTAAAATCCCGACCGTTTGCATCAGATCGCTCATCAGCATTTTTTTGGCGGAGGCGGATTTCGCCACCTGTTGCGGAGTAGGAGTTTGTGTCATGGTTGCACCGCCTGATGATGAGAGTCGTTCACGCCGGTTGCCAGCGTCATGATATTTTCCTGAGTAATGCTTTCGCCGTGCAGTTCGCCGGCAATGCTGCCTTCGCGCATCACGTATACGCGGTCGCTCATTCCGACCACTTCCGGCAGCTCGCTGGAGATCATCAAAATCGCCACCCCTTTGCGCGCCATCTGATTCATGATGCGATAAATCTCGCTTTTCGCGCCGACGTCCACGCCGCGCGTCGGCTCATCCAGAATCAGAATGCGTGGGCCAATCGCTACCCAGCGGGAGATCAACAATTTTTGCTGATTGCCCCCCGATAATCCGCCCGCGCGTACCTGCGAATGCGGCACGCGGATGTTGAGCAGGGCGATGGCGTCATCGGAAATGGACTGCGCTTTTTTGCGGTTCAGCATGCCGAAGGAGGCGTCGCGCTCAAGCGTCGCCATGGTGATGTTTTCCTGCGCCGCCAGTTCCAGGAACAGACCCTGCTCTTTGCGGTTCTCGGTCAGATAACCAATACCCTGATCGATGGCGGCGCGCGGGGAGTGAATCACCACCGGTTCGCCGTCGACCTCAATCATGCCGCCCGTGGCTTTACGTACGCCAAAAATCAGATGGGCCAACTCAGAACGCCCGGCGCCGACCAGCCCGGCCAGCCCGACGATCTCGCCGGAACGTACCTGCAGGCTGCACGGCTGGACTTTTTTGCCATCCGTCAGGTGATGCACGTTGAGACGCGGACCACCCAGCGGGATATCGCGCTCTTTGTTGAACAGATCGCTGAGCGGACGGCCCACCATCATGCGCACCAGCTCGGAGGCATTCAGTTTGTCGCGCGTCAGGCTGCCGACGTACTGCCCGTCACGCAGGACGCTCACGCGGTCAGAAAGCTCATACACTTCCGCCATGCGATGGCTGATGTAGATGATTGCCATCCCCTCATCGCGCAGGCGCAAAATCAGTTCAAACAGGCGATGGGTTTCACGCGATGAGAGGGCGGCGGTCGGTTCATCCATCACCAGCACGCGGCTTTTACGGTGCAGCGCGCGGGCGATTTCCACCTGCTGCTGCTCGGCAATGGTGAGCTTCATGACCAAATCGGTGGATTTAAAATGCGCGCCAAGCCGGTCGATGACCGTCTGCGCCTGCGCGGCCATCTCTTTACGCTGCACCAGTCCGCCGCGTGACAGCTCGCTGCCGAGGAAAATATTCTCCGCAACGGTGAGATTTGGCGCGAGCTGCATCTCCTGGTAAATCAGCGTGATTCCCGCTGCCAGCGCGTCTTTTGGGCCTTTGATGGTGTAGGGCTGGCCGTCGATCAGGATCTCGCCGCTGGTGGCGATATATGCCCCCGCGAGGATCTTCATCAGCGTGCTTTTGCCCGCGCCGTTTTCGCCCATTAACGCGTGGATCTCACCGGGCCAGACCGTCAGATCCACACCCTTGAGCGCGTGGAAGTTGCCAAAGGTTTTGGCAATATTGCGCATCTCTAATACCGGGGTCCTGCTCATGGCGGATCTCCTGTGAAGGTCGATATCAGCAGTCCATCACATCCCGGTAAATGCAAAATGTCAGAAGCCGTTCATATTTGTCATAGTTATGAATAGTTAATGTGGATCACAGTTTAGGGCTGTGATGACCTTTTACCCTCACCTCAGCCCTCTCCCTAAGGGAGAGGGAGAAAAACAAGCCCTCGATCCTTTGGGGAGCATTCTGGGGAAAAGACGCACATAACGCCCTGCCTCATGGGCGGAAGATTTGCTCTTCCCCCTCTCCCTGAGAGAGAGGGAGAAAACCATACCCTCGATCCTTTGGGGAGTGTTCTGGGGAAAAGACGTACATAACGCCCTGCCTCATGGGCGGAAGATTTGCTCTTCCCCCTCTCCCTGTGGGAGAGGGAGAAAGCCATACCCTCGGTCCTTTGGGGAGCATTCTGGGGAAAAGACGCACATTACGCCCTGCCTCATGAGCGGAAGATTTGCTCTTCCCCCCTCTCCCTGTGGGAGAGGGCCGGGGTGAGGGCATCAAACCACACTGGAGCCAACAAACATGCCATCTCGCCGCCCGCCTTTTTTTGCCAGCGCCCGTGGCCGCCTGCTGATTTTTAATCTGCTGGTGGTCGCGGTGACGCTGATGGTCAGCGGCGTGGCGGTGCTCGGTTTTCGTCATGCCAGCCAGATTCAGGAGCAGGTCCAGCAGCAAACGCTTAACGACATGACCGGCAGCATGAATCTGGCACGCGACACCGCGAATGTGGCGACGGCGGCGGTGCGCTTGTCTCAGGTGGTGGGGGCGCTGGAGTACAAAAGCGAAGCCGACCGGCTCAAGCAAACGCAAATGGCGCTGCGCCGCTCGCTGGAACAACTCGCCGATGCGCCGCTGGCGAAGCAGGAACCGGCGCTGGTGGCGCGAATCATTCGCCGCAGCAATGAATTACAGCAAAGCGTGACCGGGATGCTGGAGCGCGGACAGCGCCGTCACCTGGAACGCAACGAGCTGCTGAGTTCGCTTTATCAGAGCCAAAGCTTTTTGCGCCATTTGCAGGACATTAACCGTCGCTTTGGCGGCGATGTGCCCGATGCACAGCTGCTTGGCGAGATGGACCGGCTGCTGATGGCTGCCATTGAAACCCCGTCGCCGCGCGCCACTATCCAGCAGCTGAATGCTGTGATGGCCTCTCTGCCGCAGTCGGCTACGCTGCCGGTTATTGATTTTGTGCTGCCGGATTTTAACGCCGAGCTGCGCAAGCTCGCACCGCTATCAAAGCAGCTTGAAGAGAGCGATCTGGCGATCAGCTGGTATATGTTTCACATCAAAGCGCTGGTGGCGATTTTAAACAGCGATATCAATCAGTACGTGGCGCAGGTGGCGCAGGCGTCGGAATTACGCACCGCACAGAGCCATAAAGAGCTGCGCTCGATCAGCGTGTTCATCAGCGTTTTTGCGCTGCTGGCGCTGATCATCACCGGTTTTGCATGCTGGTATATCTATCGCAATTTAGGCTCTAACCTGACGGCGATTTCACGCGCGATGTCGCGGCTGGCGCACGGCGAGCCGGATGTGTCGGTGCCTGCGCTACAGCGGCGTGATGAGCTGGGCGAACTGGCGCGCGCGTTCAACGTATTTGCCCGCAACACCGCCTCGCTTGAGCACACTACACGGCTGCTGAAACAAAAAACCACGCAGATGGAAATCGACAGGCTGGAGCGCCAGGGGCTGGAAGAAGCCCTGCTGCACAGCCAAAAAATGAAAGCCGTCGGCCAGCTCACGGGCGGGCTGGCGCATGATTTTAACAATCTGCTGGCGGTGATTATCGGCAGCCTTGAGCTGGCAAATCCCGACTCGCCGGACGCGCCGCGCATCACCCGTGCGCTCAAAGCCGCCGAGCGCGGGGCGTTGCTCACGCAGCGCCTGCTGGCCTTTTCGCGCAAACAGTCCCTACATCCGCATGCGGTCGAGATGAAACCGCTGCTGGAAAATCTCGGCGAATTGATGTGCCACTCTTTGCCTGCCACCATCACGCTGGATATTGAGGCGCAGCACCCCGCATGGCCCGCGTGGATTGACGTCAGCCAGCTGGAAAACGCCATTATCAATCTGGTGATGAACGCCCGCGATGCGATGGAAGGCGAGGGCGGCATTATTCGGATCCGCACATGGAATCAGCGTGTTACCCGCAGCGATGGACGCCGACAGGATATGGTGGCGCTGGAGGTCATCGATCACGGCAGCGGCATGTCGCAGGAGGTGAAATCGCGGGTATTTGAACCGTTCTTCACCACCAAACAGACCGGCAGCGGCAGCGGACTGGGCCTGTCGATGGTCTACGGGTTCGTGCGCCAGTCCGGCGGGCGCGTGGAAATCGAAAGCGCGCCGGGGCAGGGCACGACCGTGCGGCTCCAGCTTCCGCGCTCTTTACAGCAGGTGATGATTGAGGACGAAACGCTGGCGGCCAACGAGGCACCGCAAAGCGATCGGCTGGTGTTGGTCCTGGAGGATGAAGCGGACGTGCGCCAGACGCTGTGCGAGCAGCTGCATCAGCTTGGCTATTTAACGCTGGAAGCTGAAAACGGCGAACAGGCGCTGAGAATGCTGGGATCTTCGCCCGATATCGAAATGTTTATCAGCGACTTAATGTTGCCGGGCGGCATGAGCGGGGCTGAGGTGATTCATCACGTGCGCACGCATTTCCCGCTTCTTCCGGTACTTATGGTGAGCGGCCAGGATTTGCGTCCCACGCACAATCCGCAGTTGCCGGACGTTGAGTTATTGCGCAAACCGTTCACGCGCGCGCAGCTGGCGCAGGCGCTGCGCAAAGCGATGAAAATTTGAGATTCCTCCGCTATTTTCAGATTTAAGCTCCTGTTTCAGCCATTTACAGAATATCTTCTCCATGTAACCATCCTGATTTAACCCTAAGTAAAATCAGGTCTTTGTTATGGACAACTGGCTGGCACTTTTCGACGGACAGACCCGCTATACCCTGGAAATCAACGACTCCCCCGTCACGCCCGACGTGCTGCGCTTTCAGGGCCGCGAGGCGCTCAGCGAACCGTTCAGATGGGAAATCGACTTTACCACCCCGCAGGTTAACATCTCTCCGGAACAGGTTCTGATGAAGCTCGCCACCCTGCGCATGCGCAGCGGCAAGGCGGTGCACGGTATCATCACACGCCTGAAGTGGATTTCCACCGCCGCCGACCAGTCGCATTATCAGGTGGTGCTCAGTTCCCATCTGGCGCTGCTGGCGCACACCCGCCAGTGCCGACTCTTTCAGAACCAGTCCGTGCCGGAGGTGGTGGAGCAGATCCTGCGTCAGCACGGGCTGGAAGGGCCGGACTTTGACTTCCGCCTGGAGCGGACGTTCCCGGTGCGGGAGCTGATTACCCAGTGGCGGGAAACGGACCTCGACTTTGTGCAGCGCCTCCTTTCAGAGGTCGGGATATTCTGGCGCACGGAGATGGACGAGGCCCGCGGGCTTGAGGTGGTGATTTTCGCCGATAGCCAGCTGAACTATCTGTTTGACGTCCGCCTGCCATACAGCGAGCCGTCCGGGCTGTATGACGGGGCAGAGGAGTCGGTGTGGGACGTCTCAACCCGGCATCAGGTGGTGCCGGGCAGGGTCAGCGCCAGGGACCACAACTACCGCGACGCCGGCGCGCCGATGGATGCGGCAGTCAGCGTGCGCAGTCAGGCCGTTGCCACCGGAGAGCACTACCGCTACGCGGAGCCGTACCGCACTGCAGGGGACGATACGGCACCGGAGCCGGAAACCGAATCCGGTGCCTTTTATGCCCGCATTCACCACGAGCGGGAGCTGAACGCTTCGGCCCGCATTCACCTTGAGAGCAACGCTGCCGTCCTGATGCCCGGCCAGGTGCTGGAGCCGCAGGGAAAGGTGATTCGCTCACTCAGGGACGGCGTGGTCATCACCGCCGTGGAATACCACGCTGCCCGCGACACCCGCCTGCACGTCTCCGTCGACGGGATGCCCTATACCGAGCGCTACTGCTTCCGCCCGGCGGAAATCCCGCGCCCTGAAATCCACGGCACCCTGCCCGCGCGCATCGAGAGCCGGGAGAAGAACGATATTTACGCCCACCTGGATGAGCAGGGGCGCTACCGCGTCAGGCTGGATTTCGACCGGGACGATACTGAGCAGGGCTTTGCATACCTGTGGCTGCGGATGGCGAAGCCGTACGCCGGGGAAACGTACGGCTGGCACGCGCCGCTCACCGACGGCACCGAGGTGGCCATCGCGTACAGCAGCGGCGACATCGACCTGCCGTACATCGCCCATGCGCTGCACGATTCTGAACACCCGGATCACGTCACCCGCGACAACCACACCCGCAACGTGCTGCGCACGCCCGCAAACAACAAGCTGCGGATGGAGGACCGGCGTGGGGAAGAGCACATTAAGCTCGCCACGGAGTACGGCAAAACCCAACTGAATGGTGGGCACCTGGTGGACGCGCAGGGACAGCGCCGCGGCACGGGCGCAGAACTGCGCACGGATGAATACGGGTCGATCCGCGCCGGAAAGGGTCTGTTCGTCAGCGCGGACGCGCAGGTAAAGGCACAGGGCGAGGCGCTGGACAGAGATGCCGCGCTGAAGGAAATCGACCGGCTTAACCAGCAGCTGCAGCAGCTGGAAATCGCGGCAGAGCAGGCGCAGGCCCTGAAGGCGGATGTGGACAGCCAGATACGGATGTTTGAGCAGCGTCTGAAGCCGCTGAACGAGGCGCTGCTGATGTCGGCCCCGGAAGGGATGGCCCTGACCAGCGGGGAGCACCTGCAGCTGGCGGCCAGCAAAAATGTCGCCATTAATGCAGGCGGGGACATCAGCATGGGCGTTATGGGGAATATGGCTGGCCTCGCAGGAGAAAAGCTCGGTCTTTTTGCCCGGACCGGCCAACTGAGCCTGAAGGCCAGTGAGGGCCCGGTGGAGGTGCAGGCGCAGAACGGCAATATGAGGCTGTTTGCAGAGAAGACGCTGACGATAAGCTCGGCGAGCGACCTCTCGTTTGCAGGGAAAAAGCGTGTCACGCTTATCGGCGGCGGGAGCTACCTGCGTCTGGAGGCGGGAAAAGTCGAGTACGGCACGACGGCGACGTATATGCGCCGGACTAAGAGGACCATGAAAGCCGGACCAGCCACAATGCCGTTAAACATTCCGCTTCTTCCAGGTCAGTACCCACCGCTTAATAGCACAATATGCATTGAGTGTCTCCTCAATGCCATCAAAGCTAACGACGCTATGGTTCAGGGAGCGTAGTCAATGGATGTCACAAAAATGATGCAAGCGTTATCTGAATCCACTCACACTCATATCTTTCTGATGCTGGAAGGCGGTGCGCAAACACCGGAAGCTTTTCAGGCTTTTTATAACGAACATGTATCGGCTCTGTATTCGCTGTATCTCCATCCGCAGCTTGCTGAGTTCAGAAACTATGGCCCCTGGCTGCTCGCATTAAAAAATACGCAGACGCTACAGCATTATATTGATTCCATGCCGGGTTTAACCGCTGTTATCGGCTCTTCACGCTCAGGAGAGGCATTAGCCGTTCAGCTTTCTGCGGCATGCACACTTATTTCTCCCGATGGGGCAGCGGCTTTAGTGCGTTTTTATACCCGTAATGTCATGAGTCTGCTGGCGAGCCGTAACGATCGGGAATGGCACAGTATGTTATTCAGAGGTGTTTTACAGTGGTGGGCACCTGAAAAAAATGAATGGCATCCTGTAAATATTCCTCCTTCACTGGTAATAAATGCGAGAGACAGCGCCATACGGCTGAATAAAGAAGAATGGCAATACATTGCGGATGAACCGGTTGTCACCAGCGTATTAACCGCCTGGCAAAAGTTGCCCTCCAGCCAGCATTTTGCTCCATGTGTACAAAGAGATATGGTTAAAAAAGCGCTGAATAAAGCCTGTGAAGCGAGAATGAAAACGGGCACAGAACAAAAGCTGTATGCCCTTTTTTATCTCAATGGCGGTAAAAAAATTCTGGCGTCAGAGAATATGCAATCTGCATTTGAAAATGTGGCTCAGGGGAAGGTCTCGCTGGAGCAAGTCTTAAAAAATAATGTTCAACATCAGGGATGAAAATACATTATGGGATTTTTCAGTGTGTATAAAAAATAGACGGTGCGGTTAACCGGGGTTATTCCCGCTGGGGAAAATGTATTTGGGGTGCACTAATACTGCCGGTGGTGATTTATCTTGGCTGGTCGGTATGGGCTGCGGTCTGGGGACCACCGTCAGGGCCGGTGACGCTGATTATTCACAGTGAAATTGACAGACCTATCCTGGGGTTTAGCGTAAATGGCGTGGCGGGGGCGAATGCGTTTGCCCATGGCGGGGGTAAAGCAACCTGCTGCGGCAGTATTAGCGGTGATATTGCCGAAATAATATGGACTCTAAGTACGACGCGAGATCAATACAACGCCGGACTTCGTAAAGAAACTCGTCGCACAGAAATGCCTATTCCAGTACGGAAGCAGGGCGAAAATGATTTACACGTTCATTTTCTGCCAGGCGATAAAGTCCTGTTGGGATGGAGTGATGACGCGTGGTCGCCTTATGAAAGGAATCAGGAGAATGCTAATAACAAGGAAACAGAATAATGGGATTGCCCGGTAAATATCAAAAAATAGACAGCGCCGTAAATCGTGGTTATGCCCGCTGGGGAAAATGTATTTGGGGTGCACTGATACTGCCGGTGGTGATTTATCTTGGCTGGTCGGTGTGGGCTGCGGTCTGGGGACCACCGTCAGGTCCGGTGACGCTGATTATTCACAGTGAAATTGACAGGCCTATCCTGGGATTTAGCGTAAATGGCGTGGCGGGGGCGAATGCCTTTGCCCATGGCGGGGGTGGGGCAACCTGCTGCGGGAGTATTGAAGGTGATAACGCTGAAGTAATCTGGACGCTTGATATAACCCATGCTCAGTATCTTAAAGGTATGCGTCTGGAAACTCGTCGCACAGAAATGCCCATGCCGCAGCGCCAGTGGGGTGAAAACTATCTCCATGTCTATTTCCTGCCTGATGACAAAGTATATTTATGGTGGAGCACGGGTTTTAACAGCCCTTCAGCCGATGATATTGCCGCACAGGTGGCGCAAAAGCAGCGCCAGAATACGCACTGATTTTAAGGGATTAAAATGGGATTTTTTAACGCGTTCGACAAAATAGACGGTGCGGTTAACCGGGGTTATGCCCGCTGGGGAAAATGGCTCTGGGGAGCACTGATACTGCCGGTGGTGATTTATCTTGGCTGGTCGGTATGGGCTGCGGTCTGGGGACCACCGTCGGGGCCGGTGACGCTGATTATTCACAGTGAAATTGACAGGCCTATCCTGGGGTTTAGCGTAAATGGCGTGGCGGGGGCGAATGCCTTTGCGCATGGCGGGGGTAAAGCAACCTGCTGCGGCAGTATTAGCGGAGATAAGGCTGAAATTATATGGACTGTTGATTACACATTGGCGCAATACAAAGCAGGTGTACGAACAGAAGTTCATCGACTGATAATGCCACTGCCACAACGAAAAAAAGGCGAAAATGATTTACACGTTCATTTCCTCCCGGGCGAAAAAGTCCTGTTGGGATGGAGTGATAACGCGTGGTCGCCTTATGAAAGGAATCAGGAGAATGCTAATAACAAGGAAACAGAATAATGGGATTGCCCGGTAAATATCAAAAAATAGACAGCGCCGTAAATCGTGGTTATGCCCGCTGGGGAAAATGGCTCTGGGGTGCATTGATACTGCCGGTGGTGATTTATCTTGGCTGGTCGGTATGGGCTGCGGTCTGGGGTCCACCATCAGGGCCGGTGACGCTGATTATTCACAGTGAAATTGACAGACCTATCCTGGGGTTTAGCGTAAATGGCGTGGCGGGGGCGAATGCCTTTGCACATGGCGGGGGTGGGGCAACCTGCTGCGGGAGTATTGAAGGTGATAACGCTGAAGTAATCTGGACGCTTGATATAACCCATGCTCAGTATCTAAAAGGTATGCGTCTGGAAACTCGGCGTATCGAAATGCCGATGCCAGTCCGGAAACAGGGAGAAAATGATTTACACGTTCATTTCCTCCCGGGCGATAAAGTCCTGTTGGGATGGAGTGATAACGCATGGTCGCCTTATGAAAAACGGCCGGACGCGGCACACTTAAATACAATGGACAATAACTAATGGATATAGAAAGCCTCATTTCTGCGGCAAACCGGGCACAGCAGGTTGAAGATTACGGCATACACAATTGTTCACGTATCTGGCATGTGGGTTTCTTTTTCGATGGTATTCACAGGAATATTGAACAGGATGCGCCAGAGCAACGACTCAGTAATATCGCTCGTCTGTTCAGAGCTTTTCCTGATGAGCTACAAAATTCGAGTAAAGAATGTTTTTCAAAATTCTACATATCAGGTCTTGGCACACCCTTTAACGAGGATCCTTCTACCAAACTCACTGCATTAATAGATGGTGCCAGAAGTAATGTGCAGGATGATCTCAAGTCTCACCCCGCTGAAATGGCGAAGGAAACAGGCAGAGAATTACTTAAAGGTGGAAACTGGTATGAGATCCTGAAAAACGAAGGTGCAAAGCTGCTTAAACCCGCAGAGTGGAGAAAGCTGGGAAAAAATATAACCACGAATGCACTTAAAAAAGCCAGCATCGAAGCTACTCCCTGGATTCGTGATAACCCTGCTGTCGCAGATATGCTGATAACAGGCGTTGATACGCGTATCGCCTCGGCGAAAATGCGCTTCGAGCGATTTTATGAGAGAGCAAAATCAGCCAGCCCGGTGCCCATTAAACTCATTTCTGTCTCCCTTTTCGGTTTCGACCTCGGTGCCACTCTGGCCCGCAAATTCCTTGATACCCTGTTGGATGATATTTGTAAGAAACAGGGGGATAAATACACCTACCAGGGCATACCTGTCGATATCGTCTTTACCGGTCTGTTTGACTGCTCGCGACGCACGTCGGCCAGCAACAACAACGGCGTGGATTACTTTATCTCTGCGTTTGGCGGGCCGATAAAAGGGATCAGCGTGTTGCTGGGAGACAAGTCCATCGACCAGGATACCCCCTTGCCTGAGGCGGTAAAGAAAAGCCTGCATCTGGTTGCCGCCCATGAAACCCGCGTCTGGCGCTGCCTGTACCGCACCGGCAATAACCCGGCGCACAAGGAAGAACTCTATCCCGGATGCGCGGAGGATATCGGCGGGGGCCTGAAACCGGACGAACAGAAGCCCAGTGCGGAACTCTGCCGCGTGGCACTCCACAGGATGTACCGTGAGGCGACCATGGCGGGCGTGCCTTTCCCTGATTTTCTAAGTCTGAAATCTTACTCCGAAACCGTAGCCAGCTATTTCATCGTTCAGGACAACGTCAAAAACCAGTCCGTCCTGCAGTGGGCAAAAGCCTACCAGAGCGCACTGCCCTTTACTTCATTAAGTACCGCATGCCAGAACCGTCATCTGGACAGCTATATCGACTGGCTGGGCCGTCAGTACTATCAGTACCGCACGGAATGCATGAAATATGAAAAACAGCGCGGGGATACGCTGGCCTCTGCTGGCGCATCTGCGGGGTTTGTTGGCATCACGCAGGAGGCGAAAGAGACCGCCGGGCAGTATGCAAATGAACTGGCCGTATTGCAGCAAAACTGGGGCTGGCTTGATGACGTAAAGGATACCGCCATAAGAATGCGAAACAGTATGGAACAGGACCCCATGGATAAACGCAGGGATATCGTTCCAAACGTATATGGACCCGCGCTGCGGCGTGCGAAGTGTTTTCTGGAATACTCCCACGCGGCACACCTCGGTAAACCCCGGCCGTTACCCCTGGATACCGCACCGCCAGAAATGTACGCATGGTTTGTACACGATCTGCAGACGGTAGAAAAAGGCGCAGGTATTTCGCAGGACTTTTTTGTTATCCGCTCAATGGAAATGCCTGAAGCCTGATGAGGGTTGTTCACAACAGAATTTGAGATTCCTCCGCTACTCCCGATTTTCGCCGTTGATTAACGTAAAGCCAGCCCACCTTCGAGACTGGCATTATGAAAAATTACGCTTCCGCCCTGTTATTTGGTCTGCTGTCTTTAACCAGCCAGCTGGCACATGCCGACCTTGTTGATGACGCAATCGGCAATATTCAGCAGGCGATCAACGACGCCTACAATCCCAGCAGCGCTAGCCGCCGGGATGAGGATGACGATCGCTACGAAGACCGTCGTCGTAACGACAGCCGTCAGTATGACGACCGACGTCGCCAGCTTGAAGACCGCCGCCGTCAGTTAGATGACCGACAGCGCCAGCTCGATCAGGACAGGCGTCAGCTTGAAGATGATGAACGGCGGCTGGAAGACAATTACGATGGTTAGTTGGCGGCAGTAATGAGGGCGTCGGATGTGTCGCCCCCCTACGCAGACCGCGAATGCTCAGGCTTTATGCTTTGACGTCGGGTTGGGCATTCTCTGACGGGATTTTCACAATGGCTGGACGTACATATTTTTTATCCCCGCGCCCTGGAAGATAAGGCACGCACCAGCCCATGATCAGACCGGCCAACAGCCCGGGTCCCGTTGCCATCCAGAAGATCGCTGAATCGAGCGAGCCTGAATAAAGCAGCCCGTAAAGCGTAGCAATCGCCGCACCCATCGCACCGCAGGCGAGTGTTCTATGCCAGGCGTGCTGATAAATATTCTGCGGAAGACAGGCCGCGGCGACCCCGGTCAACAGGGCAGAAACGCCCCCCAAAAACCACGTCACCGCCATAAAATACGGGAAATTCAGGACGATTTGCAGCAAGAGGTTTTCCGCCGTGCGGTGGTTGGTGAGCAGTTCTCCAGCGAAAGTAACGGGTACGCCGAGATGCGGTCCCAGTAAAGCAAACCAGCAGGCGTGATGGAAAATACGGCGTGTTTTGGTCATGAGCGTCCCCTTCATATGGTCAATTTGGCGGGGAGCATAAAGGGCGTAAGTGAAGTCACGGTGAAGTGGTGTTAATCCAGCACCAAAACCATCCCGTCGTATCCCGCTTCAAACCCGACTGGCAGCGGGTTATCCATCAGCCATACGTCAAACTGGTGGCTGATGTGGGTCAAAATAACCTGCGGGCACCCAATCACCTTATTGAGTGCGATAACCGTGTTGAGATCGCTATGATTACGCGGCGTTTCTTCGCGCGGCGCGTGGCTGCAATCGATCACGATGACCTGCGGTTGGTTGTTGAGCAGGAATTTCACCGTTTTTTCCGGCAGCCCGGCGGTGTCAGACAGCCACGCCACGCGGCTGTGCGCGCTTTCCAGCAGATAGCCAAACGTCAGCTTAGAGTGGTTCAGCGGCAGCGGCGTCACTCTCAATCCCTGGAGTTCGAACATCACAAAGGGTTCAACCGTCCGGCTAAAATCCAGAATGCCGGGATGTTTGAACAGATCGTCGCAGCCCGCGCCGTCCGGGGGGCCGTAAACGGGAATGGTCGCGCCCACGCCCCAGCGTAGCGGGAACAACCCCTGGACATGATCCATATGGTAATGCGTCAGCAAAAACTGCTGAAAACTGCCCGCCGGCCAGTCATCCATCAGATGCGGAATGCCCGCGTCCAGCAGCGTCACTGCGTCGTTGAATTTGACCACCGCGCTGCACGGGCGACGGCGATGCGCCTCCTGCAACCTCGCTCGACGGCACGCCGCGCAGTCGCAGCCAAAGACCGGCACCAGCTGCGCGCCGCCCGTTCCCGTCAGCGTAATCGTCAAACTCATAGCGCCTCCTTACAGAGGTTTGGTGAATCTATAGTGGCTCTGGGCATATCCTTCGCGAATATAAAAACGGTGGGCATCGACGCGCTTCACGCTTGTGGAAAGCTCCGTCATCTCCGCGCCCACTTTTCGCGCTTCATTCTCGGCCCAGGCTAACAACTGGCTACCGACCTTCAGACCGCGCGCCTGCGGCAGAACCACCAGCTCCTGAATTTCACCGATCCAGTTAACGTGATGGAGGTGAAACTGCAGATGCAGACCAATCATGCCGACGGTCTGTCCGTCCAGATCCGCCAGCTGATAATGCATGTGGCGATCCTGAAGATTGGCGAGAAAACCCGCCAGAAACGCGTCACGATCAAATTCCGCCTGTTTGAGTTCACATATCAGGCCGTAAACGGCCTGAGCATCTTCAGGTGTGGCGGGGCGGAGTTCACAGGCAGGCATGGCGTTTTTCCTTCTGACGAATAAGCGCGATCAAGTTATCGACAGACTGTAGCAAACTTCCGTCGTTATTGAGGAGATGGCATTCGGATGGCGTATAGCGCGCGGCGCGTGCCAGCCGTTCGTCAATCTCACGCGCGGTTTCCCGTCCTCTGTTTTGCAAGCGATGACGCAGCACGTCAGGCGAGACCTGCAAACAAACCGGCAACAGCGCGTCGCCGTAGCGGGCATGCGCCTGTGGCAAATGGGCGCGAGAACCGTTCACCAGCACGTTAAATCCTGCATGCAGCCACAGGTCGATCTCGACGCCGACGCCGTAATAAAAGCCGTTCGCGTGCCAGCTCAGTGCCAGTAAATTTTGCCCGGCGCGGGTAAAAAATTCCTGCTCGCTCAGGGCGATATGGTTCTCGCTGCCTGCATTTGCTGCCCGCGTTATGTAACGATGCGCCACTAACAGCCGCGTATGTTCCTGCTGGCGTAGCGCCGTCAGCAGGCTGTCTTTTCCGGAGCCGGACGGCCCCATTAGCCAGATCAGTTTTCCCATCAGAACACCCGTTTTCCCTGACGCCAGACGTGGTCAATATGAACATGCTCGCCTTTACGATGCGCCAGCACCAGGTCGGCCCGTTTGCCTTCTCCGATGACGCCGCGATCGCGGAGATTCAGCGCGTCCGCCGGGTTTTTGGTCACCAGCCGAATCGCCTGCGGCAGGGTAAATGGATTGTTCTGGTCGTCGGCGACGCGGAAAGCGGCATCCAGCAGGCTGGCGGGATAGTAGTCGGACGAGAGAATATCCAGCAGCCCGAGCGAGGCGAGTTTGCTAGCGGCAACGTTGCCGGAATGCGATCCGCCGCGCACGATATTCGGCGCGCCCATCAGGACGTTCATTCCGTGCTTGCGTGAGGCTTCTGCCGCTTCGAGCGTGGTGGGAAATTCGGCGATCACGCTGCCAAGCTGATGGGATTCGAGCACATGATCGTGCGTGGCGTCGTCGTGGCTCGCGAGGGCGATATTGCGCTCGCGGCACATCGCGGCAATCGACAGACGATTCGGCTGCGACCACTGCGCGGCCAGCGCCAGCTGTTCCTCTTCATAACGCGCCATTTCGTCATCGCTGAGCGAATATTTGCCCTGATAATATTCACGATACTTTTCAATGTTGGCGAACTGGCGCTGGCCCGGCGAGTGATCCATCAGCGACACTAGCGACACCGGCTCGCGATCAATCAGCTTTTCGAACAGCGGAAGCGTGGTGAAATGCGGAAGTTCGCAGCGCAGATGCAGGCGGTGCTCGGCGCGATTCAGACCGCGTTTCTGGGTGTCTTCCACCGCGTTAATCATCTTCTCGAGGTTTTCCAGACGATCGCCGCCGTCGCGCACATCGCCAATCGCCACCGCGTCCAGCACGGTGGTGATCCCGCTGGCGACCATGAGCGCGTCATGGCTGCTCATCGCCGAGTGGGCGGGCCAGTCTACTTTCGGGCGAGGGGTAAAGAATTTGTCGAGGTTATCAGTGTGCAGTTCGATAAGCCCTGGCAACAGCCAGCCGCCTTCGCCGTCCATTGCCTCCGGCGAGCGGCTTTGCGTTTCGGCAAAGGCACGGATTTCGCCGCCCTGCACGTCAATCGATCCCTCGACGACGTCGTTTTCCAGCACCAGCTTGACGTTATTGATAATCATGGCGCGACTCCCATCGTATGCAGACGATCCGCCACGCGATCGCGCACCGCAGCGTCGTGGAAGATCCCTACGATCGCAGCGCCCCGCGTTTTGGCATGTTCAATCAATTCGACGACGGCGGCGCTGTTTTTGGCGTCCAGCGAGGCGGTCGGCTCATCGAGCAGTAAAATCGGGTAATCGACGATAAACCCGCGCGCGATATTCACGCGCTGCTGCTCCCCGCCGGAAAAGGTCGATGGCGCGAGATGCCACAGGCGTTCCGGTACGTTCAGGCGCGTCAGCAAATTCGCGGCTTTTGTGGCGCACGCTTCGCGCGACACGCCCAGATCGAGCAGCGGCTGCATCACCACGTCAAGGGCGGAGATCCGCGGGATCACCCGCAGGAACTGGCTCACCCAGCCGATCGTCGCCCGACGCACTTCCAGCACTTTGCGCGCCGGGGCCTGCACCAGATCCACCCATTCATCACCATGACGAATATGAATATGGCCTTCGTCGGGCAAATAGTTGGCGTACAGCGAGCGTAAAAGCGTCGATTTTCCGCTGCCGGAATGACCGTGCAGCACCACGCATTCGCCGCCGTTTACCTCGAGCGAGGCGTTTTGCAGGACCGGCAGGCGCACGCCGTTTTGCTGGTGGAGCACAAACGTTTTACTGACATTTTCAACGCGGATCATGTTGACCTCTTAATTCTGTAAAACGGATGACACCAGCAGCTGCGTGTAGGGGTGATGCGGATCGTCGAGCACGCGGTCGGTTAAACCACTTTCCACCACCTGGCCCTGCTTCATCACCAGCAAACGATCCGCCAGCAGACGCGCCACGCCCAAATCGTGGGTGACAATCACCACCGCCAGATCCAGTTCCACCACCAGACCGCGCAGCAAATCCAGCAGCCGCGCCTGGACCGAAACGTCCAGCCCACCGGTCGGCTCATCCATAAACACCAGTTTGGGATGGGTCACCAGATTGCGGGCAATTTGCAGGCGCTGCTGCATCCCGCCGGAAAACGTGGTCGGCAGGTCGTCGAGGCGCGACGCGGGGATTTCTACCTCTTCCAGCCACTGCTGGGCGGTGGCGCGGATCGTGCCGTAATGGCGCGCGCCGGTAGCCATCAGCCGTTCACCGATGTTTCCTCCCGCCGACACCTGGCGGCGCAGGCCGTCCATCGGATGCTGATGTACCACGCCCCATTCGGTGCGCAGCAGGCGGCGGCGCTCGGCTTCGCTCATGCCGTACAGCGACCGATCCTGATAGCGAATTTCGCCGTTTTGCGGCGTTAAGCGCGCGGAAATGGATTTCAGCAGCGTGGTTTTGCCGGAGCCGGACTCACCGACAATGCCCAGCACTTCGCCCGGCCACAGATCAAACGACACATCGCTAACGCCTTTTCCTGGCGCGTATAAATGGGTCAGGTTATTCACCGAAAGCAGCGGTTTCATTGGCCGTTCGCCTCGCTCTGTTGGCGACAGAAATCGGTGTCGGAGCAGACAAACATCCGTTTGCCCGTATCGTCCAGCACCACTTCGTCGAGATAGCTGTGTGTTGAGCCGCAGATGGCGCACGGCTCGTCCCACTCCTGCACCGTGAACGGATGATCGTCAAAATCGAGACTCTCTACGCGGGTATACGGCGGCACGGCGTAGATGCGCTTTTCGCGTCCGGCACCAAACAGCTGGAGCGCGGGCATCATGTCCATTTTTGGGTTATCGAATTTTGGGATGGGTGACGGGTCCATGACGTAGCGTCCGTTCACTTTCACCGGATAGGCGTAGGTGGTGGCGATATGGCCGAAGCGGGCGATATCTTCGTACAGTTTCACCTGCATCACGCCGTACTCTTCCAGAGCGTGCATGGTGCGGGTTTCCGTTTCGCGTGGCTCGATAAAACGCAGCGGTTCCGGAATCGGCACCTGGAAAATCAAAATCTGGTCTTCGGTGAGCGGCGTTTCGGGGATGCGGTGGCGGGTCTGGATGAGCGTGGCGTCTTCGGTGCGTTCGGTGGTGTGCACGCCCGTCACGCGCGTGAAGAAGCTGCGGATCGACACGGCATTGGTGGTGTCGTCTGCGCCCTGGTCGATCACCTTCAGCACGTCCTCCTCGCCAATCACGCTGGCGGTAAGCTGAATTCCGCCGGTTCCCCAGCCGTATGGCATCGGCATTTCACGGCCACCAAACGGCACCTGATAGCCGGGAATGGACACCGCTTTTAAGATGGCGCGGCGGATCATGCGCTTGGTTTGCTCATCCAGATAAGCAAAGTTATATCCGCTGAGGTTAGCCATTTTTGCGCTCCCGTTGCAGACGTTTCAGCAGTTCCAGCTCGGCCTGGAAATCGACGTAGTGAGGCAGTTTGAGGTGCGAGACAAAACCCGCCGCCTCGACGTTATCCGCGTGCGCCAGCACAAACTCTTCGTCCTGCGCCGGGCCCGCAATGCTCTCGTCGTAGTCGGGGGCCTGTAGCGCGCGGTCTACCAGCGCCATCGCCATCGCTTTGCGTTCGCCCATGCCAAACACCAGCCCGTAGCCGCGCGTAAAATGCGGATCTTCCTGCGCGGGCGCGACGAATCCGTTGACCATTTCGCACTCGGTGAGCAGCAGTTCGCCGACGTTCACGGCAAAACCCAGCTCTTCCGGCACGATTTCGATCTCCACATGGCCGCTGCGAATTTCCGCCGCGAACGGGTGATTGCGCCCGTAGCCGCGCTGCGTGGAATAAGCCATCGCCAGCAGATAACCTTCGTCACCCCGCATCAGCTGTTGCAGCCGCGACGAACGTGAGCACGGATAAACCGGCGGCGTGCGGGTCACATCATCGGGCGCGGCTCCTGAGTCTTCTTCCGCTTTCGCCAGCCCCTGATTCGCCAGCAGGCTAAACACGTGCGGAGACGACTCGTGCTCGGCGTCGCGGGTGTGCAGCGCAGGCACTTCGCCGTTTGCCAGCAGGGTGAAATCCAGCAGGCGATGGGTGTAATCGTAGGTCGGGCCAAGCAGCTGGCCGCCAGGAATATCTTTGTAGATCGCCGAGATTCGGCGCTCCAGGCGCATCTCGGCGGTGTTAATCGGCTCGCTAACCGCCAGTTTTGCCAGCGTCGTGCGATAGGCGCGCAGCAGGAAAATGGCTTCGACGTTATCGCCGCTGGCCTGTTTCAGCGCCAGTGCTGCCAGTTCGCGGTCGGCAATGCCGCCTTCGGTCATCACGCGGTCGACGGCGAGATTAAGCTGCTGTTCTAGTTGGGCGACGTCCAGCTCGGGCAGCTGTTCATCGCCGCGTCGTCTGGATTCCTGCAACGCATGGGCGGCGGCTATCGCCTTCTCGCCCCCTTTGACGGCGACGTACATCAGCACACCTCGACATGCGTGGTCCGCGGAATTGCCAGCAGGCGCTCGCCGCAGGTGAGGATCAGATCGATACCCAGCGGGAACGGATGCGGACGCTCGGTGAGTTCATGAATGATGCATTCCGGCAGCTGCGGCGCGACCATGCGTTCATCGGCAATCCCGGCACCCGTCAGGCGCAGCATGCGGCCGCCGCTCAGGCTTGAGACCTGCAAAATCAACGTAGCGCTGGTTTCCGGCGCGACGGCTGTGCCTTCGGAAAGCGCGTTCAGTTGCTCGTGACTGATTTTTTCATCCGCGACGGCGAACAACGCCTGCTGCGGCTGATCGACCAGCGGTGCGCTGGTGTGAAAACGCAGGTTCTGGCTGGCAATATCATTTTGCAGGCTGGCTGACAGCCACACGGGCGTGTCGCTGTCAGCAAGGGTCAGCAGCACGCTGGTGGTGGCGAGATTCAGCGGCTGCCAGCCGTGGGTGAGTTGATGCAGGGAGACAATCACGCCCGGCTCGCTCATGGCTTTGAGCAGACGACGAAAACTGTGTTGGGCATCCTGCACGGGCAGCGTAAAAGCGGGTTTGAGAGTCATGCGTTATCTCCGCGAACGAGCGTAAAGAAGTCGACCCGGCTGGTGTTCACTTCGGCCTGACGCGCGGCGAGACGTGCGGCGCGATCGGCTTCCAGCGGGGCAATTAAGGTTTCCATCAGGGTCTGAAAATGAGGTGGTTCTTGCAGCAATGCGTCGATAACGGCGCACCGCTCGGCGTGGTCTTTATTGCGCCCGAGCAGATAGCTGTAGCCGAGCGTCCCGCTGGCAAGGCGAATTACCGCGCGGGTCAGCGTGGCGTCACCGGCAAAAAAACGGGTACCTGTGCCGCCCATTCGCGCCTGGATCTGCACCAGACCGATTTCGGGCGCGCGGATCGGCGTATAGTCCGCAGTGATATTCAGCCGATGCATGTGTGCCTGCAGCGCGGCGGGCTGGCTGTGCGCGAGCACGCTCATCCAGCGCTGGCGAATGGAGGGGGTGAAATGCATTCAGTGCTCCATGGTGAATTCGATCATGTCGGCGCGGGTCAGGCTGACGGAATATTCCGTCGCGTTGATCTCGCCGTCACGATGGTTAAGGGTGCGAACGCAGAGCAGCGGCGCCATGTTGGGGATCTCCAGCACTTTGCTTTCTTTGGCCTGCGCGCGACGGGCGCTGATCCGCGTCTGGGTGCGCTTGAGCGCGATCCCGGTCGAATCAAACAGAAAATCATGCAGCGAACCGCTGGAGAAATTTTGCAGCACCGGCCACAGGGTGAGGTCGGCGAAGTAGTGGTCGATCTGACAGACCGCCACGCCGTTGACGCGCCGCAGGGTGCGCAGATGCACCACGTTATCTCCCTCCTGAATCCCCAGCGCATCGGCGATATGGCTGGAGGCCGGGCGCAGCACCGAGAGCAGTTTTTCGCTGGTCGGGTGGCTGCCCTGATCGAGTAAATTCTGGCTAAAGCGCGCCTGCGCATTCAGCGGGTAGTCGAACGGGCGCATCAGCACCAACACGCCCACGCCCTGACGGCGCTGTACCCATCCGCGCTCAACCAGCTGGTCAATGGCGCGGCGCAGGGTATGGCGATTCACTTCATAGCGGTCGGCGAGCTGTTGCTCGGCGGGCAAAAAATCCCCGCAGCGATAGTGGGTGCGCAGCTCAACTTCGAGCTTTGCGGCAATCTCTTGCCAGCGGGTTGGGTAACTGGTCGGATGTCTGGATAAGTGCATAACAATCAATGCCTCGCTTCTTAGATGAAGTGCTTACGCAAACGTTGAGACAGGAAATCCAGCAGGCTGACGGTAATGATGATTAAAACCATCAACGCGCAGGTTTGCTGGAACTGGAAGCCGCGAATCGCTTCCCATAAGGTGACGCCAATTCCGCCCGCGCCGACCATGCCGACCACCGTGGCGGAGCGCACGTTGGATTCAAAACGGTACAGGGAGTAGGAGATCAGCAGCGGCATCACCTGGGGCAACACGCCGTAGAGAATTTCTTCGATTTTATTGGCACCCGTTGCGCGGATACCTTCGACCGGACCGGGTTCAATGGCTTCGACCGCTTCAGAGAGTAGCTTCGAGAGCACGCCGGTGGTGTGGATAAACAGCGCCATCACGCCCGCGAAAGGGCCAAGGCCGACGGCGACCACGAACAGCATCGCGAACACCATTTCGTTGATGGCGCGGCAAGCGTCCATCAGACGGCGCATCGGCTGGTAAATCCACCACGGCACGATGTTTTCGGCGCTCATCAGGCCAAACGGGATCGAGAGAATCACCGCGAGCGCGGTGCCCCAGACGGCGATTTGCAGGGTGACCGCCATTTCGCTGAGGTAATCCTGCCACTGGCTAAAGTCCGGTGGGAAGAAGTCGGCGGCGAAGGTCGCCATGTTGCCGGAGTCCTGAATGAGCATCAGCGGGTTCATTTCCGCGCCCTTCCAGGAGACGATCAGAACCGCCAGCAAAATCGCCCAGCTGATCAGCGAGAACCAGCTACGCTTCGGCGGTGGAACGGTGATGGTTTGCATGTTTAGCTCCGGTATTTTTTCCCCTCTCCCTGAGAGAGGCTGCTATCTGGTACGACTTTTCTCCCTCACCCGTGAGAGAGGTCGCTACCTGGTGCGGCTTTTCTCCCTCTCCCTGTGGGAGAGGGTCGGGGTGAGGGCATCAGCGTGTGCATTTCCCCCTCTCCCTCAAGGGAGAGGGGACTGTTCTTTTCCTCCCTCAGCGAGAGGGAGAAAAAGGTTATTGCACCACTTTATTCACGCTGGTCATCGCGCTCAGGGCGGCGGTCAGACGGTCGAGATCTTCCAGCTGCGCCTGCAATCCAGAGACTTTGCTGGTCTTCTCTTCCGCACTCAGACCTTTGTTATCTTTTACACTCTGCATCTGCTTAAACAGCGCGAGCTGGCGAATCGGCACCAGTTGAAGGTCGCTGGAGGCGCGGAACGGTGCCCATCCCAGACGTTCCAGCACGGTTTTCTCTTCTGGCGTTTTGCCGTAATTCATAAAGAAGTCGTACACCTTGTCCTTGGTGCCTTCGGAGAGGTTTTTACGCCACACGATCGGGTCGCCAGGGATCAGCGGCGATTTCCAGATAACCTTCAGCTGTTTCAGTTTTTCGGGTGCGGAGGTTTTCAGCTTGTCGAGGTTTTCAGTGTTGTTGGTGGCAACATCGACCTGTTTATTGGCGACAGCCAGCGCGTTGGTTTCATGCCCCGCATTAACGGTGCGTTTGAATTCGCTGGTGGAGATATTGTTTTTGGCGAAGACGTAATAGCCCGGGACGAGGAAACCGGACGTTGAGTTCGGATCGCCGTTACCAAACGTCAGATCTTTGCGCCTGGCGAGCATGTCATTGAGGTTATTGATTGGGCTGTCTTTGTTGACGATCAGTACGCTCCAGTAACCCGGAGAACCGTCTGCGGCGACAGTCTGTGCAAAGACCTGACCGTTAGCGCGATCCACTGCTTCCATGGCGGAGAGGTTGCCGTACCAGGCGATATCCACTTTGTTAAAGCGCATGCCCTGGATAATGCCCGCGTAATCCGGCGCGAAGAAGGCATTCACTTTGATCCCCAGTTTGGTTTCCATATCTTTCAGGAACGGTTCCCACTGGGGCTTGAGGTTTTGCTGTGATTCGGTCGAAATGATGCCAAAGTTCAGCACTTTTTCCTGTTCTTCGGCGTACGCCGGGCTTAACAGGGTGCTGATACTGAACATGCTGGTGAAAGCCAGCGCGGCAACGGCTTTATAGCTCATGTACTTTCCTCACGTTGACATTGTTCCAGGCTATTTCATTGGCAAACCTGGTCTTTTTGTGTGCGTTAAGCAGCCTGTGCCTTCTCTTCGACGCGGTTAATGCCGCGGTAGAGATGGTCAAAGCGGTCGTTATCAAAGGCCTGGCTTGAACCGTCGTAAAACACGTGCCCCTGACGTAGGGCGACGATGCGCTCGCAGTAGCGCAGGGCGTAATCCACCTGATGCAGCGTCACTACCACGGTGATGCCGTCGTTCTGGTTAATGTCGCGCAGGGTTTCCATCACGATGCGGGCAGATTCCGGATCGAGAGAGGCAATGGGTTCATCGGCCAGAATGACGTTGGCTTTTTGCATCAGCGCCCGTGCAATCGCCACACGCTGCTGTTGTCCGCCGGACAGTGTGGAGACACGCTGGTGGGCAAAATGCGCCATCCCGACGCGGGTCAGCGCCTGAAGAGCCTGTTGTTTTTGGGCGGGTGAGAACCAGCGCAGGAAGGTGCGCCAGAAAGGGGTGCTGCCGAGCGCGCCAATCAGCACGTTTTCCAGCACCGTCAGGCGGTTTACCAGGTTGAACTGCTGGAAGATGTAGCCGGTTTGCGCGCGGCTTTTACGGATGTCACTCGCCAGACGACCCGCGCGCTGCACGGTATTTCCCAGCAGTTCGACGTGGCTTTCAGGGGTTTTATCACCCGTGATTAAGCCGCTCAAATGGCGCAGAAGCGTGGATTTTCCTGAACCGGAAGGCCCCAACAGCGCCACCATTTCGCCTTTCTCGACGGTCAGATCAACGGCATGCAGGGCCTTATTGTGATGAAAGGTCTTGCTCAGTTTCACGACGCGGATGACAGTTTGCATGTGCTGGGCCTCACGATAAATGTGGCCTCATGCTGGCGGATTATTGTGACATTTGGGTTAAGTATTGGTTGCGGGAGTTTGAAGAGTTGAGGCGAAAGCGATGACAGGCGGAAGCACGCGGCCTCCGCCAGAATGCTACTGCTGTTTCACGACGTTGATCATCCATGGCACGCCATATTTGTCGGTGACTTTACCGAAGCCGTGCGCCCAGAAGGTTTCTTGCCACGCCATGTCGATATTGCCGCTTTCGGCGAGATTATCGAACCAGCGTTTGCCTTCTGACACATCCTGCGTGTCGAGCACCAGCGTAAAGCCTGCGTAATGGGCTTTTTCTCCGGGCAGGCCGTCGCTCATCATAATATCGCTACCGGCGATACGAACGTTGGAGTGAGCAATGGCGGAGTCAGGGAACGACATGCCGGAAGGGCAGCCGTCTTCGCTGTGCTCGTCTTTGGGCATTTCACCGAAGGTGATTTTGTAGAGGAGTTCTGCGCCGAGCGTTTGCTGATAAAAGGCGGTGGCCTCTGCACAGTTTCCGGCAAAAGAGATATAGGGACTTAACGGCATAATCATTACCTCAGGTAAGAGAAGCTCGATAAGTGTAGTTCCAGTCAGCCCGGTAAGCTAAGCGCTACCGGGCTGACAAATCAGTTCTTTTTGACGAATTCTGATTTAAGCTTCATTGGGCCAAAGCCGTCAATTTTGCAGTCAATATTATGGTCGCCTTCAACCAGACGAATATTCTTCACCTTAGTGCCGATTTTCAGCATGGAAGAACTGCCTTTCACTTTCAGGTCTTTTACGACGGTGACGTTATCGCCATCGACCAACAGATTACCGTTGGCGTCTTTTACGATCAGCGCATCGCTATCTTGCGACGTTTCGGCGTCATTCCATTCATGGGCGCATTCAGGGCAAATGAACATGCCATTATCTTCATAGGTGTATTCGGAATTACATTTTGGACAGTGTGGAAGAGACATATCGGTATCCTCTAAAAGTGCGAACGGGGCTGGAAAGCGCCAGCCAAAAACACGGCAGTTTGCCGAAAAAGGCGTCAAGTATAGCGTAAGTCCCCACTTTTGTCGGTGATATTCTTTTTTTAAAAAATAAATAAAACACCGCAACTGGAGTGACATTTCCTGTCAGTCAGTTAAGCGATGCTAACAGCGTGCTTAAGAGATAAACATCGCGATGAAATATATAGAATATTTTATTGCGCAAATTGCCAGGTACAGACATTTCGGATAAGGTGAGGTGCGCTGTTGTTATTTATCAACGGCAACCGGGTTTGCCACTTCTACTTGGGTGACCGGGAATTACCTCTCTTTTTAGGTGGGTAAATTACGTTGATATATCCTATAGCTCCATAAAAATGGTCTACGCTCATTATCTTTCGCCTTTTCTGGCCGAGAGGAGTGTACGAGCGCTCTACGCTGCAAACAGATTATATTTGGTTTGTCATCAGACGCTTATATTCAATGAACCTAATTTCCACGCGTAATCAAAAAAGCCGAAATTTCATTATTAAAACTATCTGGCTTAATAAAAGTAATAAATTTGCGTTAAGGAAAGGCTTTTATCATGCACACACAAACAATATTTGAATTGAGCCAGGAAGCAGAGCGTCTGCTACAACTTGCTTTACAGAATCTTGATGCCCTGAAATCAATGCCGATTGCGGCACTTGATAGCACCACGGCGGCAATAACCGGTGTTAGCAATAATGTGCTGCCTTTGCACTTCAGCACCCGCGGTGTTGAAACCCAGCTGTCGATGCTGAATAACGAATTACGTAAAATAACCCGTCTTGAGATGGTGCTGGCGATTGTTGGCACGATGAAGGCCGGGAAATCGACCACGATTAATGCGATTGTCGGAACGGAAGTTTTACCCAACCGTAATCGTCCGATGACCGCCTTGCCGACGATGATCCGCCACACGCCCGGGCAAAAAGAGCCGGTGCTGCATTTTGCCCACGTTTCACCGATCGACACGCTGATAAAACAATTGCAGGAAACGCTGTGTAACCACGATCGCGGCCAACTGACGCAGCGCCTCGAAATTGATAAAGATATGAATGCGTTGCTCGGGCGCATTGAGCAAGGTAAAGCCTTCGAAAAACACTACCTTGGCGCGGAGCCTATTTTCCAGTGTCTGAAAAGCCTGAATGATTTAGTGCGGCTTTCTCAGGCGTTAGGCGTTGATTTCCCGTTTACTGAGTACACCGCGATTGAGCATATTCCGGTGATTGAAGTGGAGTTTGTCCACCTCGCCGGCATGGACTCTCACCTGGGGCAGTTGACGCTGCTGGACACGCCGGGGCCGAATGAAGCCGGGCAGCCGCATCTGCAAAAAATGCTTAACGAACAGCTGGCGCGCTCCTCGGCGGTGCTGGCGGTGATGGACTACACCCAGCTTAAATCGATCTCCGATGAAGAAGTGCGACAGGCAATTTCGGCGGTGGGCAAATCGGTGCCGCTGTACGCGCTGGTGAATAAATTCGATCAGAAAGACCGCAATAGCGATGATGAAGAGCAGGTGCGGGCGATGATTTCCGGCACGCTGATGAAAGGCAATATTTCGCCGGGGCAGATTTATCCTGTCTCTTCGATGTGGGCTTATCTGGCGAATCGTGCGCGCTTTGAAATCGCCAACCATGGGCGTCTGCCGGACCATCAGGAGCAGCGCTGGGTGCAAGATTTTGCGGAAGCCGCGCTGGGCCGCCGCTGGCGCACGGCGGATCTGGATGATGTCGAACATATTCGCCATGCCGCCGATCTGCTGTGGGAAGATTCACTGTTTGAACAGCCGATTCGCAAACTGATCTATGCCGCGTATGCCAATGCGTCGCTGTATGCGCTGCGCTCGGCGTCCCACAAACTACTCAACTATGCGCAGAACGCCCGTGAATATCTGGATTTCCGCTATCAGGGGCTGACGGTCGCGTTTGATGAGCTGGAGTTGAATATTTCGCGTCTCGAAGAGGATATGGCACTGCTTCAGACGCGTCAGGATGTGGTGAGCGACGAAGTCGGACACGAAGTGAAGCAGGCGCTTGATGCGGCACATACGTTTATCACGCATCAGCAAAACCAGATTCAGCAGTCGATTAGCCAGATTTTCAACGGTGATAACGTTCTCGATTTGGCGGGTATTGATCGCATGAGTTTGCGAAACGGGGCGCAGCATGAAATGGGGCAACTGGTGCTTGATGACGAAGGCCAGGCGCAGATTGTGCTAAGCAAAATCCGTTCATCCTGTGAGCTGGTCATGCTGGATGCGCAGGGCAAAATCAGCCGCGAGCTGGCGCTGCGTTTTGATCAGCTTGAGTCGACGCTGGCGCGTTCCCTGAACGAAGCAATGCGTCCGATCGAGAAACGCATCAAGGAAGAGCTAAGCCACGCTGGATTCCGGGCGCGGATCAGCTTCCCGGCCTTCCAGGCCAGTCAGCTCAACTTCAACACGCGCGGGTTGTTTAACGACGCGATTGCCTCAGAAAATCGTCCTGCCGGTGAGGTCGCTGGTGCCAGCAGCGTGCGCGAAACGGTTTCCCGCTGGCTCAACAATCCGGGTTGGGGTTGGGAGGATTGCGTGGTGACGCGTACGCGATACGTTATTGACGTGGCGCAGCTTCATACGCGAATTAAAGAACATATTGATCGATTTTGTGAACAAATCTATAAAGCTTTGGTGGCGCAGGTCGATGTTTCTGTTATGGCAGGTATGGCAACGTTTTTTGCGGAATTCTCGCTGTGCCTCACCGGATTACAGGAAAGCTTGCGTGATAGCCTCGCAGTGCGACAGCAAAATGAGCATTCAACCCGAGCGCTCAGCCAGCTGTTGCAGCAAAGTATTACAACTGCGACGTGGATTCAGGAAGATACCCGATTGTTACGCGATGATATTCAAACCTTATTCGCGGCAGAGCAACCATGACAACCCCATTGCTGGACGGTCCCGGGCGGACGCTAGAGTGTATTCATCCCAAATTTATGGTTGATTTGGTGCAAGGAGTGGACGCGGTGCGTCTCACTCCGCTGGTACCTCAGCAGCAGCAGTTTCGTGAGCGTTTAGCCCAGGAGATCATGACTCAGACGAAGCTTCGACCCTGGGCGATGACGGGAATGTTCAGCGAAAATGCTGCGCTGCGGCTGGGTCTGGCGGAAAAACTGGCCGGCATGTTCGATCCCGGGCATCTGGCCTTAACGCGTATGACCGACAAATTAGCCTCTTTGCGCCAGCAAACTAACCGTCCCAGGCAACACTCTCTGGGATTGATGCAGCAATATGACGCTCTCTCCTCTTATTTTCACCAGCGCGCGGCCTATAAAGAAAAAGCGTTGTCACAGCGTGGCTTAACGGTGCAGGCGGGCGAACACAGCGAGCAAATCTTTACCCACTGGCGAGCGGGACAATACGATGGCTGGTCGCTGGCGGGACGGTGCTACGTCGCGCTGGAAGAGCTGCGCTGGGGCGCATTTGGTGATGCCTGCCGTCTGGCGAATGATGATGTCGCGGCGATGCTGAAGGATAATTTACGCAGCCTGACGGCTAACTACCTTGCCCAAGGCATTAATGCCTCGCCAACAACACGTCATTTTTATCATCAATGGCTTGCAACGCCGGTATCGCCGGGCTTAATGGATCATAAAGATATGCTCGGCTGGCTGGGGGACTGGTGCCATGCAGACCGTCATCCGGTGAGTTGGTCGGTGACGCAGAGCTGGCAAACGGTGTCGCTTGGCATGCCGCGATTGTGTTCGGCGAAAAGGCTGGCGGATGCGATGGTGGGCGAGATATTTGGTGAATAATAGCGCGTTGTTACAACAAAAAAACCTCTCAGATGAGAGGTTTTTTTATGTGAGAAGCTTAGTGGTGCAACGATTCGACTGGCTGTGGCTCGACGTCGGCTTTCGGGATATTGCCGTAGCGCTTCGCATACAGTGCAGTGATGATAGGCACCAGAATAGCGGTCACGATGACTGACGCGGCCACCAGCGCCGTCGCAGAGGCCGCAACAGGCTCGAATGACGGGTTAATCTGCGCAATGATCATCGGGTTCGCCACCGCAGCGCCTGCGGCTGACGACGCGGCGACACCGGCGGTACCATTCCCTCCACCAATCACGCGGTCGGCAATAATCAGCGGGATACCGGTGATAGCGATAACCGCAACACCCAGCACAATACCCAGCAGGCCGGTATCCATTATCACGTTCAGGTTGATGGTATTACCCAGCGCGAAGCCGAAGAAGGGGATCAGAACCGGCGTTGCTTTGCTGAAGAAATCGCGCAGGTCGGTGTCCAGGTTGCCCAGGGCAAAACCAATCAGGAACGGCAGGACTGCGCCAACGAAGTGGTGCGGTTCAAACGATGCCAGTCCAGCGGAGCCGAGGATTAACATTGTCACCAGCGGGCCAGATTCCAGAGACATCAGCACGAATGCGCCGGACTCTTCTTTCGTGCCGTACTGATTCATCAGGCTGGCGTAGAGGCCGCCGTTGGTCATGTCCATGGCAGACACGATTGCCAGAACCGAGAGACCGGCGAAGAAACCGGTTTGAATGCCATTCTCAGGAATGAACATCGCACAGACCATGGCGACAACCCAGGCAACCGCAATTTTGGTGAGCACTAACGTACCGGATTTGCGTAAAACGGTTCCGGTTGCACGTAAATTAATGGATGCGCCAATACAGAAAAACCACACCGCCAGAATAGGCACAGTGCCGGAAATCATTCCTTTGGTAAAACCGCCGAAATAAGCACCAGTATTCGGCGCCAGGGTATTTAAGATTGCGCCAAGCACCAGGGGGACCAACATCATCCCGCCAGGGATGCGTTCAATTGTGGCTTTGATTTTCATGATAAATCCTCACATCTTATCTCGCGTTTCTGGCGGACAAGTCGGGTAGAAATTCGTATTAAATTCAACTTATTGTGAATTTTTACTGTCTGGCGAACCGTCTGTTTAACCAGAAGTCGTAATCATTTTTACTTTGTTTACGGCTGGCGAAATGCACCCGGAGCGGCGTGGTCGGGCTTATCATCTGATCTTTGGAATTATGATTCAATGAAAATAAAACAATGTTTTAGTTATCTGGATCACATATTTTTGTAAACGCGTGTCTACATTATTATTAATTAAAAATGCTGTGAATTTAATGTGAATAAAGGTGAGTGATTTTTCGAACTTTGATGAAAGTAATAACCTAAGAAAGTGAATTCTAAAGGACATAGAACGTTCAAGGTTAAAGAAGGGCGTTTACGTTTTCTGACAACATCTGACACCCCACGTAAATATCTGTGAAGTTGATCACTAATTTAAAGGCTGGTAGGGTAAAGACGTCACTAACTGCCCAGACAGGCGTCAACAGGTTCGGTTGTATCGACGAGAAACGTCAATGTAAGTAAACCTGCTACGCTTGAATAAGAAGAGTCGCATGAGGCGAATTCGAGGTTCACAGACCGCAAGAAGATCTGTGGTATGGACAGGGCTGAGTCTACGAGGATAGCAATGCTTAAAAGGAAAAAAGTAAAACCCATTACACTGCGCGACGTCACTATCATTGATGACGGCAAGTTGCGTAAAGCCATTACCGCCGCGTCGCTTGGTAACGCGATGGAGTGGTTTGATTTTGGTGTATATGGTTTCGTTGCCTACGCATTAGGTAAAGTCTTCTTCCCGGGTGCCGATCCGAGCCTGCAGATGATCGCGGCTTTAGGTACTTTCTCCGTACCTTTCCTGATTCGCCCGCTGGGCGGCTTATTCTTCGGGATGCTGGGCGACAAATATGGTCGCCAGAAGATACTCGCCATTACGATTGTGATTATGTCGGTCAGCACGTTCTGTATCGGCTTGATTCCGTCGTATGCGTCGATTGGCATCTGGGCACCTATATTGTTGCTGCTGTGTAAAATGGCGCAGGGCTTCTCGGTCGGCGGTGAATATACCGGTGCCTCGATCTTTGTCGCTGAGTATTCTCCGGACCGTAAACGCGGCTTTATGGGAAGCTGGCTGGACTTTGGCTCTATTGCCGGGTTTGTGCTGGGTGCAGGCGTCGTGGTGCTGATTTCCACCGTCGTCGGCGAAGATAATTTCCTTGAGTGGGGCTGGCGTATTCCGTTCTTCCTGGCGCTGCCGCTGGGTCTGATTGGTCTATACCTGCGTCATGCTTTAGAAGAGACACCTGCGTTCCAGCAGCATGTTGAAAAACTGGAGCAGGGCGATCGCGAAGGGCTGCAGGAAGGACCGAAAGTCTCCTTTAAAGAGATTGCGACCAAACACTGGCGTAGCCTGCTGACCTGTGTCGGTCTGGTCATCTCGACCAACGTGACCTATTACATGTTGCTTACCTACATGCCGAGCTACCTGTCGCATAACCTGCATTACTCCGAAGATCACGGTGTGCTGATTATTATCGCCATCATGGTGGGGATGCTGTTTGTGCAGCCGATTATGGGCCTGCTGAGTGACCGCTACGGTCGCCGTCCGTTCATTATTCTGGGCAGCGTTGCGCTCTTACTGCTGGCGATCCCGGCCTTTATCCTGATTAACAGCAATGTGCTGGGCCTGATTTTCGCCGGTCTGCTGATGCTGGCGGTGATCCTGAACTGCTTTATCGGGGTGATGGCGTCAACGCTTCCGGCAATGTTCCCGACGCATATTCGCTACAGCGCGCTGGCGGCGGCGTTTAACATTTCGGTGCTGGTTGCCGGCCTGACGCCGACCATTGCGGCCTCGCTAGTAGAAAGCACGCAGAACCTGATGATGCCAGCGTATTATCTGATGGTGATTGCGGTGATTGGTTTGATTACCGGCCTGACCATGAAAGAGACCGCGAATCGCCCTCTGAAAGGGGCAACGCCTGCGGCGTCTGACCTTCAGGAAGCGAAAGAGATTCTGCGTGAACACTACGACAATGTTGAGCAAAAGATTGACGATATTGACGTAGAGATTGAAGAGCTGCAGAAAAAGCGCTCTCGTCTGGTGGATCAACATCCGCGCATTAACGAGTAAAACGGAAACCCGCTTCGGCGGGTTTTTTATTGCTCTGCGTTTATGGAACTGCTGTGGGCGTTTTTTTGATGAGACGTCGAACGGCAAACACCAGATAGATAAAGGCGATATTTAAGATGAGTGAGACCAAAAAAACGGTGCTCATAAAAATATCATCCCACATTCCTTCTGGTATAAATTCAGTGTGATACGCATGCACTTTATCCCACAGCCAGTTTTCAGGCAGAAAAACGAATGCCAGCGCCATAAACATCACATAAGACGCCATAAAAAATAACCATGACAGAACATATTTTGTTGAAGTCATTAGTAAACCTGCACAGTGCCATAGGCCGTCAGTGATGCCGTTATTTTTACCGTGGCCGTCTGTAACAACGACGCTCTTAAAACGTCAAATTCTGATGCGCTGGCGAAAGTGATGCAGCCTTCACTCACACCTTTGTAACCCGCGGGATGTAAGCGAAAATTTCCTCGAGCCACTTGCTCAATGAATGTTACGTCGTCAATGCTACCGTCATCTCGAAACAGAGCGAACCAGATGGAGCGGTCGGAACCGCTTATTATTGAAGCGAAGAAATCACGATACGGGCCTAATCTCCCGCCTTCGGGGCGACTTACGATGTAGTATCGGCCGACGGGAAGTGGTCCAATTTTTTTGATTCCGGTGGATTCAGGATTATTTCTGCTCGTTCCGGCATAACCTGAATATGCTCTAAAAAATCCCACGCCTGGGCAGCTTAAAACGCTCATTCCTGCGCCGTTGAGTCTGAAAGTACATCGGATCATCTTTCATTCCATGAATCGGTGAAAAGAATATTCCCGTCGCAATACTTCCAGGTAATTTTCTCGTAACGAAGGGATATTGCCTCGAGATGATTATGCTTTTCCATTGCGGGGTTTTTAACGTCGTGCATGACGGGGCAAACGGAAACCACTTTGACGTTTTCCAGTAACATGTTGAAGTATTCAGCTTCCTGTCCGGCGTCGTTAATTTGATACCATTTAAACTCTGCACTGTGGAGAGTTTGGCCTGTGGCGACGGCTTTATAGAGATAGGGACTCGCTGAATCGAATTCTTTCTCGAAGGTCAGGGCGCTATGTACCCGTGTACCGGTGATTTTTCCTGTCGTGTTATCCGTGGGCAGAAACAGACCATGCGCGAAGCCAGGCACCTCTATGCTGCCTTCGCGATCCCGTATATCAACGGAACCTTTTATCGCTGCACCGCCATCGTCCTTGAGCCATAAATAGGCTGGAATAGCCATTATTTTACCCTCCATTCCTTGTGTGTATTTGGCGAGTATAGGCGTGGAAGGAGAGATGTAAATTAATATATTCTTGTTAATTAAGACTAAAATATAAAAATAAAAGCTTAAATTATCGATGGAATATATCAATCATTGCAGGCGTATATAATTTTTAAATCTCACGTCGGGGGATTTTTTATTAGCAACCGGCGGCAATATAGTCGCCGTTGGCACTGATGGGGATCACCGTCAGGAATAGCACTGTCGCAAACAAGATCAGCACGATACCTCCGGCAATTTTTGCCGCTGGCACCAGCCAGCTCATCGTAGAACCGCCACCAAAGAAAGCGACCGTTCGTTCCCGCGCATAACGCACCGCCAACGAGAGTCCCATAATCGACAGCGCGGTACCGAGCGACATGGTCATCACCGCCGCCATTCCCCACGTCACAATTCCCAGCGCATTTGAGAACATCAGAATCATGATCGCGCCGCTGCATGGTCGCGCCCCGATGGCCAGAATCACCCCCAGACGCGTTTTCCAGTCGCCTTTTTCCACATCTGCATTTACACCATGATGCCCACAACCGCAGCGCTCATCGTGCTGATGGAGCGGTTTTACGCTGTAAATCGAGACGCTACGCGGCCGCAGGCTTTTCAGCGTTTGGTAAATCATAAAGACACCGAATGCGCCGATCAGCACTGCGCTGATTTTCTCCACGTACCAGCGGCTGGCGCTGAGATCGCCAGAGGCGAGGTTAAATCCAACGGCCAGAATAAACACAAACAGTATGGCGCTGACGCCTTGCATCAGGCTACCGAGAAATGGCACGACGCGTGCGGCAAGCTGGCTCTCTTTATTGGTGCTGAGATAGGTCGTGACGATGAATTTGCCGTGCCCCGGCCCGATGGCGTGAAGCACGCCGTAAAAGAACGCGCCCGTCAGTAACCATAACCCACCGCTGTACTGATGATTATTCAGCTGCAACAGATACATCACCAGATAGCGATGCAGCGTGATTTGTGTGGCGAGACACCATTGAATAAAAGCGCTCCAGTGAGCATGCAAGGTAAACCCGGTAAACAGAACCAGCAGAAAAAGCAGTCCTGCCGCAGGAATACGCCAGTCGCGTGTGAGAGTTTTTGTCGTCATGGTGCGGCCTGTAAGGAGGGCTGATTCTGGGGCAAGTATAGCGCGAGCCGTGAGGTGGCGAAGGCATTTTACGGTGCGCTCACGGGCTGTTAAACATTCGCCAAAGTAGACTTTATGTGTCGACGCCTGTCCGTCGCGGTAAACCAAGGGTTGAGTAAAACGGTTATCCCGTTCATCTGTCGTGACAGCGGCATGACACAATAGTGTTCGCCCTTTGATTTCTCTGTCTGAAAGGGCCTCGCGCAAAAAAACGTTATCTCTCTGACGACGGAAATTTGCGTGGCCGGGAGGTTTTATTTTCCGCCAGCCTCTTAATCCTCCGTCACTCCTTCGCCATGTTTCCCTTTCACCCATGCGACGCGGCGATGGAACATTTTTCTCAAAGCCCGGCCAAGTGTATTGAACCAGCCAGTCGGGCGCGGGTCGGCCAGCATGCTCATGGCGCGAGCGTAATCCAGCACCAGTCCTGGCGTCCAGGCCATTGTTTCGGCGCGTTTTCGCAGCTGCAACGCGACCCACAGCTCAGGTGTGGATATCAGTTTTCCAATCGAGAGCCAAAAGCCGCGCTTTTGCCACAACCTGCCGACGGAGCCTTCAAGCGCGGCTTCCAGCGCTCTTGCCACGCTGCTGGAACAGTTACGATGCGTCAGATTATAGGATTCATTTTGGCGGTAGTTTTCCCAAAAGGCAGCCAGACGCGTTTCGCTGTAATTGCGAATCCGCACCTTTCGGGTGGAGTGACACCATTTACTGGATTCGGTGACGTAATCCGACTGGAATTCACCCGGCACGTTATTTTCGGGCGTTGCGCGTAACAAGCGGGCGAAGGCATCGGGCGAGCGATCGATCTCAACGGCGGGATATAAACTGATGTAAACCCCGCCAGGGGATTCCAGCGCTGCGTGACCGGTCGAGATGACGCCATTTTTATCCACGGCAGCAATGTAACGGCTGATCACCGGACGGGAGATCGTCTCGCCAGGTGCCGAGCCAACGGGCGTCCAGACGTGAACCGTCAGCGCTTTTTCATCGTCTTCTGGCGGGCCGTCCCACTCCACCACGGCGGGCTGATGCGTCTCCGCTTCTTCCATATACTCTTCGCCTTTCAGGCCAGGGTTGGCTGCCGCCACTTTGACCCGGTTAGCGAGGATAAACATATTCCAGCCCGCAAAGGCCAGACCGAGGCCGAGGCAGTACGGAACGGTACCTGAATAATTCGAAGGCCACGGTTGATAGAAGAAAATCGCCAGCGCAATTTCGACGATCCCTCCTGCCAGGGCAGGCCGCCAGCGCCGATAGCGCACCACGATGGCCGAGGCAATTTGGAGCGCGCCATCCAGCAAGAACAGCGTGCCGAAGATCATTGCCAGCACAATATTACCGTCGTGGTTTCCGGCGAGGATGAGCACGGCGGCCAGCGAAAACGTCGCCCCTTTGACATAGCGCAAAATGCGCTGTCCGCCCATGCCGCTGTGTGCGACCAGCAAGGTGGCGACGCCCTCGACCAGCAGCAGACACGCAAAAGGTTCGATAGGGAAGTAGAGCACGCCGTCCAGTGCGTCGATAAAAATAACCGTCCCGGCGATGAGCGTGACCCACCCGAAGCGCCGCAGTCCGCGCCAGTGCGAACGCAGATAATCAACGCCGAGCAGAATCAGGATCAATCGCATCATAAGAGGGGCTTCCGGAATTGGCCTCCCACATTTATAACCCACGCAGGGCGGAAGTGCCTCAGGAAATGATAGCGAGTTGAAGGGAAGGGGCCGTCCATCGTCATGCCCATATCGATCGTGACCGATATGGGCATTTAGCTCAGCCTTTTAAACGTTAGAAGGTTTCCCAGTCGCTGTTATTGACAGCGCTACTGGTCAAACTGCGCGCCTCGGATTGTCGTACTGCGGACGAATGCTCCAGTCTCTGCGGCTTAACGGTGGTGGCGAGTTTTACCGTGTTGGCTCCGGCATGATTCGGTAAAGTAAAAACGGCTACCGCTTGTTCCAGTTGCGCCGCCTGATCTTCCAGCGAGCTGGCGGCGGCTGACGATTCTTCAACGAGCGCGGCGTTTTGTTGGGTAGAGGTGTCCATTTCAGCCATCGCCTGTGCAATCTGCGCAATGCCACGACTTTGCTCATCGGAGGCGGCAGCAATTTCGCTCATGATATCGCGCACCTGAATGACCGATTTCACCGTCTCACCCATAATAGAACCGGCGTGCTCTACCTTCACAAAACCGCTATCTACTTTTGATACCGATTCATTAATCAGTGCTTCAATTTCTTTGGCGGACTGCGAACTGCGTTGCGCCAGGCTTCTCACCTCTCCAGCAACCACGGCAAAACCACGCCCCTGCTCACCCGCACGCGCCGCTTCAACTGCCGCGTTGAGCGCCAGGATGTTGGTCTGGAAGGCGATACCGTTTATCACCGAAATAATTTCTGAAATACGCTGCGAGCTGTCACGGATATCTTTCATTGTGGCGATTAATTCATCGACCACTGCGCCGCCATCGTTGGCCTTCTGCGACGCCTGCTCGGAGAGCTGACGGGCCTGATGCGCATTCGAGGCGTTCTGCTGCACGGTAGACGTCAGCTGCTCCATACTGGCAGCCGTTTGCACTACCGCCGCAGACTGCTGTTCAGTGCGGGCCGACAAATCCATATTACCGGCAGCGATTTCCGTTGAGGCCCGGCTCACGCTTCCTACGCCGTCGCGCACGTTATAAATAATGTCTTTCAGATTCTCATTCATCGTAGACACGGCCTGAATCAGCTGGCCGGTTTCATCTTTGCGATTATTGATCAACGTACCGGTGAGATCGCCTTTCGCGATCTGCTGCGCAAGAGTCAGCGTCTGATTCAACGGGGCGGTAATTGAGCGGGTAATGAGCCAGGCCAGTATTATCCCGAGGATGACCACTGTCAGGGCGGTGGCTCCCATCATCCATTCGGCATTGCCAACAAACTGTTTTGACAGTTCTTGCTGGTAGGTGAACCAGCTATTGATGTCTGTGCCCAATTGCACGCCTAAGCGCGAAAACTCGGCCTGCGTGTCTATCTGTTTTTTCAGCGCCTGTTGGTAAGCGTCAAGGGCATCTAAATAGCGCTGTGATGCGGCAAGACCGCGAATGAGTATTTTCTGCTGGTCGGTCGATAATAACGGGCGCAGTTTTTCAGCCATCGCGACAGCGGCGGGAATTTGATCTCTGATTCCCTGTTTGCTCACCTCGAGCGGATTAAGGGTAAAGTTCTCAATGCGGGTGACGATGTCGTTCCATTCAAATGCCAGGTGCGCCATATCGCGTGACGTTTCAATCGATAAGCCTGGCTGATGGCTAAGCGCATCTAAGTCGACAGAGCTTTTGTACAGATCGGTGGTGTTAAGGGTCTGAGCCAATTCAGCTCGCTTGTCAAAAGCATCCAGGAAAATGGCGCGAACCACGAGATCGGTTTTAAACAGCTCATCCACCTTGTCAGCACTCGCTTTCCCTACAGGTCTCCACTGAAACTGCTCATGGAGCTGCGCGATCAGTTCACCCATCCGATTCATGGCTGCTGTGTTGACGTCACGATCCTTTTGATTGTTTGTAGACTGGAAAATCAACCGACTGGATCGGGCATTCCCGAGCGAATCCATTAACTTTACCATCACCGCTGTTTTTGCCGAATTGTCCTGAATTTGTTCAAAACCGCGAATACCGGTTAAAGCAACAATCACTGTCAGAAGCAGCACGATGGCAAATCCGAGACTCAATTTTTTACCGATTCGCAAATTTGCAAAATAAGTAAATTTACTTTGATGCTGGGTCATTATTCCGGTCCACATAGATAAAGAAGAGAATAGGATGATTTTCAGAAGGTTATTTCTCTCAACATCCCGCATCTCAACTATCGGCAACCGCGTTTTAGAATTTATTCTGTATTTTAACCCTGCAGAGATTAAAGGTCTGATTGGTGGTTATCTGATTGATTTATTTAACTAAAATAAACTTACTACGCTAATGCTTAGCAGGGTGGAATTGTCATTATTAATATAATATTCAATGGGTTAAATATCCAGTGGGGTAAGTTGACGCAATCAATTTTCAGTCTTGATAGGTCATTAAGCGTGATGAAACAGGGCTTTTTTCTCGTTTGGTTTAAATACTGGTTTTTTACGTTGATGATGAAAATATATATTAATATTTTTTCTGTAAAAACAATGATGTTGGAACCGGAATAAATCATTTAGGCGCAGAGTAAACAAGAGAAGAAAAAATCGAGCAATGCTTAATGGCTGATATCAAATATAAAAATATCCAGGCGTGCCTGCGACTATCCTGATTTACTGCATGGCGTCATGATGTTAACAAACGAAATAAAGGATTCTGGATGACTGCACAGTGGCTGAAAGCTCTGGCGGGTGTGTAGCGACAAAAGAGGATGTCAGATGTGCGTGGATTTTGTTGGGATGGGAGATGGGTGACGCGTCATCGAACGGATTTGAGGGCGACGCGTGCTTCCAAAAGCAAAAAACCCGCCATAGGCGGGTTCTTCTAAATAGTGGTGCCCGGACTCGGAATCGAACCAAGGACACGGGGATTTTCAATCCCCTGCTCTACCGACTGAGCTATCCGGGCAACGGAGCGCATTAAACCTTAATCCCGTTTGGTCGTCAACCCTAATTCGGGGAAAGCTGTTCAACTGCTTAACTTTACGGCAATCTGTCGATCTACGCGTCGATTTTGCACAAATCTTCCAGACAAAAACGCCAGGGCGAGCAATGCTGATTGTGATGAGGGGGAAGTATGGCAAACGACTGGCTTGAGCTGCGTCAGCATGCGGAAACAGGTATTGAGACGATCAAAGCGCACTTTGAAGGCCACGCCTTCGATCCGCACTGGCATGACAGCTATCTGGTGGGCATTACCCTGTCTGGCACGCAGCAATTCCACTGCCGCCGCGAGCGGCATCGCAGTCATCCCGGCGATGCGTTTTTACTGGAACCGGGTGAAATTCACGACGGTGACGCGCCGGTAGACGGTGGTTTTACCTATCTGACGTTTTACCTCGATGAGCAGTGGCTGACAAATACGCTGCACGGCTTATATGAATCCACGCCGGGAAGTTACTCGCTGCATTTCGCGCAAACCCTGACGCGTGAACCGCAGCTAGTGCGTACCATCAGCGACACGTTTTCCACGCTTCACAATGATGAGATGAAGATCGTGCAGCAGAGCACAATGGATAATCTGCTCGCACAAATCACGTCCCATTGTCACTGGCGCAAAAGATTGCCCTCTCAGCTTCAAAGCGCCGCGGTTGCTCATCGTGCGCGCGATTATTTGTATGCGCACATGGGAGACAATATCGGCTTGTCCGATCTGGCGCGAGAAACAGGCACCGATCGCTTTACGCTGACGCGCTGCTTTAAACGCGAATTCCACCTGGCACCGCACGCCTGGCTTATCCAGCTGCGCCTGGCAAAAGCGCGTCAAATGTTGGGAATGGGCAAGCAACCTGTCGAGGTGGCCGCGGCGCTCGGTTTTGCCGATCAAAGTCATTTAGGACGCTGGTTCCAGCGTGCCTACCGCATAACACCTGCCCATTACCGTCGGTTGTGCACAAACCTTCCAGACGTTTCCAGAAAATAGCGGCACAGTCAGGACTCTAAAAATAAGGAGTCACCTGTGGATCTGATGCCGTTTCTGCTGTTTGCGTTTGTCGCTTCAATAACGCCCGGACCGACCAATATTCTCATTTTGACCAACAGTCAGCACGTTGGCGTTATAAAAACCGTGCCTGCGATTCTGGGGGGATGTGGTGCGGCAAGCCTGATTGTGTTGATTTCTGGCGCGGGGGCAGGGGAGATTTTGCGTCAATATCCGCTGGTGCGTCAGGTGATGAGCTTGGCCGGCGTGCTGTGGCTGAGTTGGATGAGCTGGCAGCTTTTCAGCGCGCCAGCGGCAAATTTATCGACAGGAACACATCGACGGTTTACCGCTCGCGCGGCGGCATTATTGCAGGTGATCAACCCAAAAACATGGATGATGGCGCTGGCGGTTGTGAGCTTGTTTACACCCGCAGGCGCGAATGCGCTGCACGATGTGGCGTTAATGGCGCTGTGGTTTCTGATGATTTCGATGGCGTGTTTGATGTGCTGGGCATGGCTGGGAAAAGCGGTGAATCGGGTGTTTCGCACCACCGTGGCGATGGTGCGCTTTCAGCGCCTGATGGCGCTGTGTCTGTTCATCTCCGCGTGGGCGGGAATGCTGGCTTAGGTTAGCGCGCCGCCCATGCGACACTGGGCAAAGCGCAGAATATCTTCTGCCAGACGATGCGCCGTCTCAACGTCAGTCAGGCTACGATTGATTAGCATGCGGCTCAGGCAGCCCTCCAGCACCAGTTCCATCTGTTTGGCGACCATTGCCGGATCGTCGACCTCAAGCTTTGTGAGCAGCTCATGGGTAAAGTCGTGAGCGGCACGTTTTTGCTGATCGGCGAGCTGATGGATCGGGTGGTCCGGATCCGGGTAGAACGTGCAGGCGGCGATAAACAGGCAGCCTGGATAGCGGTTGTTACGCACGCAATCCGCCAGCGCGGTATAGCGCGCCAGTACTTTTTGCTCGGCCGTCAGCTCTTCGTTCAGCATGAGCTGTCTGCGCCAGATATCGACCTGTTGGCTAAGATAGCGGAGCGCATCGTAGAGCAGCGCTTCTTTATCCGGCCAGAAACGGCGCAGTTCATCCAGAGGATAATCGATGCGTTCGGCGACCATCTCAAGCGTGGTGCTGGCGATCCCTTGTATCTCAAGTAATTGCAGGGCTTGTCCCAGTACGTCTTCACGTTGCACGGTTTTCTCCTCCCAATGCTAACGGTTTATCCCGTTAACAGTGTCGTTTACGGTTGGCGATCGCGCAAATGCGCGCTGAACGCTGTTGCATCCATAAATCCTGTCACCCGCTCGCTCGGCTGCTCTTCTCCCTGCTCATTGAAGAACAGAATAGTCGGCAGGCCGAGCACGCTGAGTTGTTTCAGTAAAGCCTTGTCCTGCGCGTTATTAGCGGTAACGTTCGCCTGCAACAGGACCGTATCTTTTAACGCATTTTGTACCAGCGGATCGCTAAAGGTGTATTTTTCGAACTCTTTACAGGCGACGCACCAGTCGGCGTACAGATCGAGCATGACGGGTTTACCTTTTGCCTGCGCCAGCGCTTGGTGCAGCTCATCAACGTTGCTGATTTGAATAAAGTTAAGATGAGCCTGATTTTGCGCTGCAGGTGTACCAAATGCCCAATCCTGAAGCGGTCGCACGCTGATCAACGCAGCCGCCAGCAGGATGATTTGCACGATGCGCATCCACCCTTTTTGTGCCTGCAGGCTGGTTATAAACGCCCAGCCGAAGAACGCGACGCCAAGAAGCGCCCACAGACGAAGGCCCCCTACGTCACCAATCACGCGCTCCAGGAGGAACACCGGCAGCGCCAGGATGACGAAACCGAAGGCGATTTTGACCGTTTCCATCCACGGCCCGCTTTTCGGCAGCAGACGGTTACCAAACACGGTGACCAGAATCAGCGGCAAACCCATGCCCAGCGCGTACAAATACAAGGTGCCGCCACCCAGCCACATGTTCCCGCTTTGTGCGATGTAGAGCAGGATCGCGCTCAGCGGCGCGGTGGTGCACGGCGAGCAAATCAGCCCGGCAATCGCGCCCATCACAAACACGCCGCCAGCGGAGCCGCCTTGCTGACGGTTGCTCATCAGCGTTAAACGCGTTTGCAGCGATGACGGCAGTTGCAGGGTGAACAGGCCAAACATCGACAGCGCCAACAGGGTAAAGACCACTGACAGGCCGATAAGCACATACGGATGCTGAAGCGCGGCCTGGAACTGAAGTCCGGCGGCGGCGACCACAATCCCGAGCGCGGTGTAGGTGAGCGCCATGCCCTGAACGTAGATGAACGCCAGCAGCAATGCGCGACCGGTGGATAAACGTTGTTTACCGCCGAGCACGATGCCTGAGATGAGTGGATACATCGGCAACACGCACGGCGTAAAGGCGATACCGATACCGATGAGTAGCGCCCACAATGCGGAGAACGGCAGCTCTGCACTGTCTTCCCCCTTCTCACTGGACGGCGGTACAGCAGGCTGAGCAGCCGCAGCCACTTCACTGAGCGGCACAATTTTGGTTTCGGGCGGATAGCAGAAACCCGCGTCGGCACAGCCCTGATACGTCACGGTGAGCGTCGCGCCTTTATCGGCCTGATTGACGCTAACCGGCACGACAAGCTGGTGGCGGTAGATTTCACTTTTGCCGTAAAACTCGTCTTCGTGCCACTCGCCCGCAGGCAGTTGCGGCTCGCCGATTTTCGCATTGGCTGGCGTGATGCTGACCTGTTTGCGATAGAGGTAGTACCCGTCTTTGACCTGCCAGTTGAGGCTGAGATCGTGCTGGTTTTGCTGGAAGTCGAAGACAAACGCCTGGTCAGCAGGAATAAAATTGGAGCGGCCAGGTGCGTCGAACAACCCGGCAAAAGCTGATGTGCTGCACAGCAGCAGGATCAGCGTAAAGAAGCGTTGAGCCATGAGAGATAGTCGTTATCGCCGTGGGACACTGGGAGCACCAGCAGTTCCGGAGTCTGGTAGGGATGATGAGATTTGAGGCAATCCAGCAGCGCCTGCTGATGCGCTACCGTGGTTTTGAGCAGCATTTGCACTTCGTACTCTTGCTCAAGCTTGCCTTCCCAGTAGTACAGGGAGGTGGCGCCAGGCAGGATCGTGACGCAGGCAGCGAGCTTGTCAGCCAGTACTTTGGCGGCCAGCTCCTGAGCAGTCGCTTCATCGGGAGCGGTACAAAGTACAACAACGGCGTCAGGCGTGTTCACAAGTCGACCTCCTCATCGCGAAAAAATCACTATATCACGGCGGGTCGGAGGTCATTAATGAATCGGGCCGCTGAGCGGCCCGAATTTAACAAATTTTACAACATCAAACGCTTAAAGAATCACGCTACCGATGAGGAAACCGAAGCACACGGCAAACACTACGCCCATCGTGCCTGGAATAAAGAACGGATGGTTAAAGACGAAACGCCCGATGCGCGTCGTCCCGGTATCGTCCATCTGCACGGCTGCGACAAGCGTCGGGTAGGTTGGCAGAATAAACAGGCCAGAAACGGCAGCGAAGGAGGCGACCGCTGTCAGTGGCGACACGTTCAGCGCCAGCGCCATCGGCATCAGCGCTTTCGCCGTCGCGGCCTGAGAGTACAGCAGCGCGGAAGCCACAAAGAAAATCACCGCCAGCAGCCACGGATGGCCCTGAATCACGGTGCCTGCGGTATCTTTAATCCAGTCGATATTGTGGGAGACGAAGGTATCACCCAGCCACGCCACGCCGAGAATACATATACAGGCGCTCATCCCGGCTTTGAAAGTACTGGAGCTGAGTATGCTGTCCGTTTCCACGCCGCACAGCACGGTGGTCAGGGTCGCGACGCTCAGCATAATAATCAGGATCGCGTTGGTGGTATTCATCAGCGGCGTTGCCACCAGACCCAGGCTTGGGCTGTTGACGATGGCATAAATCACCACGCAGACCACCCCCAGCAGGAACAGCAGCACCGACAGTTTTGCGCGTGGTTTGATCTCAACTTTATTTTCACCGCGCAGTTCGATCAGACCTTCTTCCAGACGTTTCAGGTACACCGGATCGTCAGAAAGTTTGGAGTTAAACAGCGTGGTGACCAGGAACGACATCAGCAGTACGGCCAGCAGCGTCGACGGGATCACCACGGAGAGCAGATGAATATAGCTGACGCCATGGCCTTCCATTACCGATGACATATACACCACCGCGGCAGAAATCGGCGAGGCGGTAATCGCAATCTGCGCAGACACCACGGCAGTCGACAGCGGGCGGCACGGCTTAATACCTTGCTCTTTCGCCACTTCGGCAATAACCGGCAGCGTCGCCAGAGAGATGTTGCCCGTACCGGCAAAAATCGTCAGGAAGTAAGTGACGACTGGCGCGAGAATGGTGATGTATTTCGGGTTTTTGCGTAGCAGTTTTTCGGTTTGATTAACCAGATAATCCAGACCCCCTGCAATCTGCATAGCCGAGATGGCCGCAATCACCGCCATGATGATGGAGATCACGTCAAAAGGGATTTTCCCCGGAGCGACACCAATGGCTGCCAGAACCAGTACGCCCAATCCCCCGGCATAGCCGATACCAATTCCTCCTAGCCTGGCGCCGATGAAAATCGCCGCTAAAACGATAATCAGCTCAATGACAATCATAATCGCTTCCTTGAATGTTAGATGTTGGATACATAAATGTTATTTTTGTGATGTCCTATAAAAGCAAAAAGGCACGTCACCGGGTGACGTGCCTTTCGGAAATTTAACCGGAACGGTTACTGTTCGCTTTCATCGGTATACCGTTTCGCTTTATATGCCGGATGCATCAGGTTTTGCGCCGAGAAGATATCATCCAGTTCGGCCTCTGTCAGCAATCCACGCTCAAGTACGACTTCGCGCACGCTCTTACCGGTTTCAGCACAAATCTTACCAACGATATCGCCGTTGTGATGGCCAATGAACGGGTTCAGATAGGTGACGATGCCGATAGAATTGTAGACGAAGCTTTCACACACGGCTTTATTGGCCGTGATGCCGTTGATGCATTTTTCCAGCAGGTTGTAGCATGCGTTAGTCAGGATATGGATGGATTCAAACATTGCCTGGCCAATCACGGGCTCCATGACGTTCAGCTGCAGCTGGCCGGCTTCGGAAGCCATGGTGACGGTGATGTCGTTACCGATGACTTTGAAGCACACCTGATTCACCACTTCTGGCACTACCGGGTTCACTTTGGCTGGCATGATGGACGAACCGGCCTGCAGCTCTGGCAGGTTGATTTCGTTCAGGCCAGCGCGCGGGCCGGAAGAGAGCAGGCGCAAGTCGTTACAGATTTTGGACAGTTTAACCGCCAGGCGTTTCAGCGCACTGTGCACCATGACGTAAGCGCCGCAGTCGGACGTCGCTTCGATCAGGTCTTCGGCTGGAACAACCGCGAGGTTAGACACTTCTGCCAGCTTCGCGACGGCCAACTGTTGATAACCGTCTGGTGTATTCAGACGAGTCCCGATGGCCGTTGCGCCGAGGTTGACTTCAAGCAGCAGTTCGGAGGTACGCAGAATGTTGCGGGTCTCTTCATTCAACAGCACGTTAAACGCGTGGAATTCCTGACCGAGGGTCATCGGCACCGCATCTTGCAACTGGGTACGACCCATTTTCAGAATGTCCTGGAACTCCACCGCTTTGCGCTGGAAGCCGTCGCCCAGTTGGTTAATCGCGTCGATCAGTTTCAAAACAGAAGCGTAAACCGCGATGCGGAAGCCGGTCGGGTAGGCGTCGTTAGTAGACTGGCATTTGTTTACGTGGTCGTTAGGATTGAGGTACTGGTACTCACCTTTCTGGTGACCCATCAGCTCCAGGCCAATGTTTGCCAATACTTCGTTGGTGTTCATGTTCACGGATGTGCCTGCGCCGCCCTGATAGACGTCGACGGGGAACTGGTCCATGCATTTTCCGTTGTTCAACACTTCATCGCAGGCTGCGATGATGGCATTTGCAGCGCTTTTAGGAATGGTTTGCAGCTCTTTGTTTGCCAGCGCTGCCGCTTTCTTCACCATCACCATACCGCGTACAAACTCAGGGATGTCACTGATTTTGTTGTTGCTGATGTAGAAGTTCTCAATCGCTCTCAGAGTGTGAATACCATAATAGGCATCCGCTGGAACTTCCCTGGTACCCAACAAATCTTCTTCGATACGAATGTTGTTTAACATGTGAACCTTCTTTTAAAGCTGCCGATGGATTGTACTAAACACACAGTAGATATGTGGTTTTGAATATTTGCTGACCGACGATTATTCCCTCAATCAGCCAGATATCCGAGATGATATGCTGATGATAGCGAATTGCCGTAATCTGGATCACTTATTATCGCCCTCGCGGCATGATAATTATTAATCTGTGAAATGAGTCACCGCTTGAATGTTTCCAAAAAAATATCCGTGCAAACCGATTGAATTTTGGCTAACCGTCACCATTTCAAAGAAACGCGAATCGCAAACACATTCAGACAGGGGCCAGACGGCGTCTGCCATACAGGAGAAGCCAGTGCGCTGGATACCTTTTATTGCTATTTTTCTCTACGTTTACATAGAGATTTCCATTTTTATCCAGGTCGCCCATGTGATGGGAGTCCTGCTGACGCTGATCCTGGTCATCTTTACATCAGTAATAGGTATGTCGCTGGTACGTAATCAGGGTTTCAAAAATTTCCTGTTAATGCAGCAAAAGATGGCGGCCGGTGAAAGCCCTGCTGAGGAGATGATCAAAAGCGTGTCGCTGATTCTTGCTGGTCTGCTGCTGATCCTGCCAGGATTTTTCACCGATTTCCTGGGCCTGTTGCTGCTGCTGCCGCCAGTGCAAAAGCTCCTGACGATGCGCCTTTTGCCCCATTTGCGTTTTAACCGGATGCCCGGTGGTGGATTCAGCACCGGGCCGGGAAATGGAGACACCTTCGAAGGGGAATACCAGCGTAAAGACGATCAGCGTGACCGCCTCGATCATAAAGATGACGACCGCTAAGACAACAACGCCCGGCTTTGCCGGGCGTTTTGCTATCTAATGATGCTGCGCTTGGGCAGTAAGAACCATAGCCCCGCCAGCATAATAATCGCGTAGAGGCTTTTCCAGCCCACCATGGCCAGCAGGAGCATACACAGCACGCCACCGATGACCGCCAGCACTTTAAAACGCCCCGTCAACAATCGACATCCTGCCAGCATACACAGCAGGTAAATCATAATGAAAATGCCGTTGGCATAGATAATGAGCGCATCCAGATTGATGTTGAGCCAATAAATGCCGAGCGTACTCAACACGCAGCAGCCCAGCACCGCGTTTAATGCATTTATCGGCAACTGGCGCTTCGACAGGCGTGACAGACGGCTGTTCGGCTTGTATTGCGCCTGGGACCACATCAGGCGAGCAAAACTTTGAATGTAGATGTTCAGGCTGGCGAAACAGGCGAGATAGCCAATCACGCAGGCAATCCACAACGCTTTCACTCCAAACAGTTGTACAACGATCCCCGGCAGCGATGCGGCCGCAGCGGTATCTGAGCCGTAGGCGTTAAAGTGCAGCACCAGCACGGTACATGCCCAGTAAACCGTCCCGGCCAGCAACAGGCCAATCATCAGCGCGCGCGGAAAATCACGTTCAGGCTGTTTAAATTCTGATGCCAGATGCGCAAAAGCTTCCAGCCCGACAAAGCACCAGAACATCACCGAAAGCGCGGCGAAGAGTTGTGAATGATTCACGTCCGATATGGCCGGGAACGGAATTTCGCCCACGCGAATGTCACCCGCCCACCAGATCGCCGCGATCAACGCCACAATCAGTATGGCGACCAGCGTTTGCAGGTTGGCGCTGGAGCTGGCCCCGCGTGAACCCACCCACCAGACGATCGCCAGCGTGCCCAGCTCAGCAAACAGCAGTTGCTCATCGTGCCAGCCAAACAGTGCCTGGCCGAAACCGGTGGCGATATGCAGGGCGGCGGGTAAGCCAACCGGAATCACCGACAGAAAAAGCCAGCCCGTGACGCGCTCCAGGCGCGGCCCAAACGCCATGCCGACAAAATGCGCCACGCCGCCAGCGCTGGGGAAATGGCGGCCGAGAATTGCGAAGACAATGGCTATCGGAAAGACCAGGGCGATCAACACTGGCCACGCCCACAGGCTGTTGTTTCCGGCCACCAGCGCCGCCAGTGCGGGCACCGCAAACACGCCGGTTCCCAGTAAGGAGGTTGAGAGTAAACCCACGCCCTGCGCAAGTCCCAACTCCTGTTTTAGTCCACTCATTGACCTCGTCCTGCCACTGCTAAAAGAGAAGCGATGGTAACACTTTCGTAAATTTTTTTTCGACAACCCCTTGAAGGGGCAGTTTTCGACCCCCATCTCTCAGGTCACCAGTCGGTAAACCTTTTACGGCCCGGCGTCTTCCATAACTGATAATGACTTTCTCGAAGGAGAGCTATCAATGAGTATTCGTCCGTTACATGATCGTGTGATCGTCAAGCGTAAAGAAGTTGAAACCAAATCTGCGGGCGGCATCGTTCTGACCGGTTCTGCAGCAACCAAATCAACTCGTGGCGAAATCATCGCTGTCGGTAAGGGCCGCATCCTGGAAAACGGTACTGTGCAGCCACTGGACGTTAAAGTGGGCGACATCGTGATTTTCAACGATGGTTACGGCGTGAAATCCGAGAAGATCGACAATGAAGAAGTGTTGATCATGTCCGAAAGCGACATTCTGGCAATTGTTGAAGCGTAATCCGCGAACGACACTGAACATACGAATTTAAGGGAAAGATAAAATGGCAGCTAAAGACGTAAAATTCGGTAACGACGCTCGTGTGAAAATGCTGCGCGGCGTAAACGTACTGGCAGACGCAGTAAAAGTCACCCTCGGCCCGAAAGGCCGTAACGTAGTGCTGGATAAATCCTTCGGCGCTCCAACCATCACGAAAGATGGTGTTTCCGTAGCACGTGAAATCGAACTGGAAGACAAGTTCGAAAACATGGGCGCACAGATGGTGAAAGAAGTTGCCTCTAAAGCGAACGACGCTGCAGGCGACGGCACCACCACCGCAACCGTACTGGCACAGGCTATCATCACTGAAGGTCTGAAAGCGGTCGCTGCGGGCATGAACCCGATGGATCTGAAACGTGGTATCGACAAAGCGGTTATCGCCGCTGTTGAAGAGCTGAAAACCCTGTCCGTACCGTGCTCTGACTCTAAAGCTATTGCGCAGGTGGGTACTATCTCCGCTAACTCCGACGAAACCGTAGGTAAATTGATCGCTGAAGCGATGGATAAAGTCGGTAAAGAAGGCGTGATCACCGTTGAAGATGGTACCGGCCTGGAAGACGAACTGGACGTGGTTGAAGGTATGCAGTTCGACCGCGGCTACCTGTCTCCTTACTTCATCAACAAGCCAGAAACTGGCGCTGTTGAACTGGAAAGCCCGTTCATCCTGCTGGCTGACAAAAAAATCTCCAACATCCGCGAAATGCTGCCTGTTCTGGAAGCCGTTGCGAAAGCAGGTAAACCACTGCTGATCATCGCTGAAGATGTTGAAGGCGAAGCGCTGGCGACGCTGGTGGTTAACACCATGCGCGGTATCGTGAAAGTGGCTGCCGTTAAAGCACCTGGCTTCGGCGACCGTCGTAAAGCTATGCTGCAGGACATCGCAACCTTGACTGGCGGTACCGTTATCTCTGAAGAGATCGGTATGGAGCTGGAAAAAGCGACTCTGGAAGATATGGGTCAGGCGAAGCGCGTCATCATCAACAAAGACACCACCACCATCATCGATGGCGTGGGTGAAGAAGCCGCTATTCAGGGCCGTGTTGGTCAGATTCGTAAGCAAATCGAAGAAGCGACCTCTGATTACGACCGTGAAAAACTGCAGGAGCGCGTAGCGAAACTGGCTGGCGGCGTTGCGGTTATCAAAGTCGGTGCAGCGACCGAAGTTGAAATGAAAGAGAAAAAAGCACGCGTTGACGATGCTCTGCACGCGACCCGTGCAGCAGTGGAAGAAGGCGTGGTTGCAGGTGGTGGCGTAGCGCTGATTCGCGTGGCGTCTAAACTGAGCGAACTGCGTGGTCAGAACGAAGATCAAAACGTGGGTATCAAAGTTGCGCTGCGCGCAATGGAAGCGCCACTGCGTCAGATCGTGCTGAACTGCGGCGAAGAGCCTTCAGTAGTGGCTAACACCGTGAAAGCGGGTGACGGTAACTACGGTTACAACGCTGCAACCGAAGAATACGGCAACATGATCGACATGGGTATCCTGGATCCAACTAAAGTGACCCGTTCTGCTCTGCAGTATGCGGCGTCCGTAGCGGGTCTGATGATCACCACCGAATGCATGATTACCGACGTGCCGAAAGGCGACGGTCCTGACTTAGGTGCAGGCGGTATGGGTGGTATGGGTGGTATGGGCGGCATGATGTAATTTGCCCGCGCCCGGCATCCTTCAGGCTGCAGATGCGTTGGCTGCGTTCGCGAACCCCAGTCACTTACTTCAGTAAGCTCCTGGGAATTCACGAACTTGCCGCCTTCCTGCAACCAGAATGATTTGGGCGTATACGTCCCAGAATTGAAAAACCCTCAGGCAGAAATGTCTGGGGGTTTTTCTTTTGGTCATCTTTTTAGTATAAGGTTTAGACAGGGACAACGTTTGTCCAGCTTATTGAAAACGAGGAATAACATGCGCGTAACAGTCTGTGCAGGGATCGTAGGGGCAGCAATGCTGCTGGCGGGTTGTAGCTCCAGTAACGAGCTATCCGCAGGTGGTCAGAGCGTTCGCTTTGTGGAAGATAAGCCGGGCAGCGAATGTCAGCTAGTAGGCACGGCGACCGGTGAACAAAGTAACTGGATGTCAGGCCAACACGGTGACGAGGGCGGTTCAATGCGCGGAGCGGCGAACGCGCTACGCAATCAGGCAGCAGCGATGGGTGGGAACGTGATTTATGGCGTCAGCAGCCCAACCCAGGGCGTGCTGTCGAGCTTTGTCCCGACCGCCAGCACAATGAACGGTCAGGTTTATAAGTGCCCGAATTGATCGATGTTTTCTGAGCCCCTCTCCCGCGGGAGAGGGGATTGTTCGGTGCAAACATTCTGTCGAATAGGTACAGGACTCGTCACCCTCTTCCAGCAGAAGAGGACTGGGGAATTAATTCTGCCGCAGCTGTAAATCTAGCGGCGTTTTACTTGGCTCACCGCCGATTTCTCTCGCCAGTTTCGGCACCATATAGCCGGAAACAAGCGTCAACAGCTCCCGCATAATCTGCCGGGCTTCTTCATCGCTCACCATGAAGTGCGCTGCACCCTGAACCCTGTCCAAAACGTGCAGGTAATAGGGCATTACCGATGCATCAAACAGGGCGTTACTCAGGTCAGCAAGCGTCTGAGCATTATCATTCACGCCGCGCAGCAGCACGCTTTGATTCAACAGCGTCACGCCCACGTTACGCAGACGCGTCATCGCAGAGCGGAACGCCTCATCAATTTCATTCGCGTGGTTAATATGATTGACCAACAGGATTTGCAAAGGGGACGCTGCAAATCGGGAAACCAGACCGTCAGTAATGCGCGCTGGGATGACAATCGGCAAACGGCTGTGAATACGCAAACGCTTAATATGCGGGATCGCTTCCAACTGCGTGAGCAGCCAGTCAAGCTCGTGATCCTTCGCCATGAGCGGATCGCCACCGGAAAAAATAATCTCATCCAGCTCGGGATGGGCCGCAATATAGTCCAGCGCCACCTGCCAGTTGCGCTTATTGCCTGGATTTTCGGCGTATGGGAAGTGACGGCGGAAGCAATAACGACAATTTACCGCGCAGCCTCCTTTCACCAGCAGCAGTGCGCGGTTACGGTATTTGTGCAGTAAACCGGGCACGACGCTGTTCTGCTCTTCTAACGGATCGGTGCTAAAACCGGGGGCGGCAACAAACTCATCTTGCGATGTAAGCACCTGTTTTAACAGTGGATCGTTAGGATTTCCTTTCTCCATGCGTGCGACAAATGCCCGTGGCACACGCAGCGCAAAGAGACGCTTTGCCTCACGGCCAGCCAGCATATTTTCATCAGAGTCTATATTCAACAGACGCAGCAGTTCATCGGGACTGGTGATGACATCGGCAAGTTGCGATAACCAATCTTCTCTGTACGGGGTATTTAGGGTTACAATATGCGCCATTTTGTGGCTTAGCTACCAGTTAACAATTTTCAGAGGGCCTTATGGCGACTTACTATAGCAACGATTTTCGTGCTGGTCTTAAAATCATGATGGATGGCGAACCGTATGCGGTTGAAGCGAGCGAATTCGTTAAACCAGGTAAAGGCCAGGCATTCGCGCGCGTTAAGCTGCGCCGCCTGCTGACCGGTACCCGCGTTGAGAAAACCTTCAAATCTACTGACTCTGCCGAAGGCGCAGACGTAGTCGATATGAACCTGACTTACCTGTACAACGACGGTGAGTTCTATCACTTCATGAACAACACGACTTTCGAACAGCTGTCTGCTGATGAGAAAGCCGTGGGTGAGAATGCGAAATGGTTGTTGGATCAGGCAGAGTGCATCGTGACTCTGTGGAACGGTCAGCCAATCTCCGTAACGCCACCAAACTTTGTAGAACTGGAAATCATCGAAACCGATCCAGGCCTGAAGGGTGACACTGCTGGTACTGGCGGTAAGCCAGCCAAACTGTCTACCGGTGCAGTGGTTAAAGTACCGCTGTTCGTACAGACTGGCGAAGTCATCAAAGTCGATACCCGCTCCGGCGAATACGTATCTCGCGTGAAGTAATTCATGTAAAAGACTTAAGGCGCAGCGCTCGCTGCGCCTGTAATATTCAGGCAGGGATGATGAAACGTACGATTAAAATTCTGCTGATGCTGACCCTTTCCAGCGCCATCCTGTCTGGCTGCAATACCGCGCGTGGTGTAGGCGAAGACATTAAATCCCTCGGCCATGCCATTTCTCACGCCGCCAGCTAAAACGTCTAATTTTCCTAAAAATCGGCCCTTTTCCGTCGAACGGATGGATTTTGTCTATCCTTAAGTAGCTATACACAAATAACATTGGCTATAAAAGGAAGATATTATGGTTAAGAAAACAATTGCAGCGATCTTTTCTGTTCTGGTGCTTTCCTCGGTTCTGACCGCCTGTAACACCACGCGTGGTGTAGGTGAGGATATTTCGGACGGCGGTAGCGCAATTTCTGGCGCAGCGACGAAAGCGCAAAACTAAGCAGTGTGATATCCGGACGGTACGGGATACGAACGATCGCCGTACCGTCAGCTTTGTACGGCCTGAAGTGACAAAAACGGTGAAAAACGGGTATCCATATGTAGCTTCACGCGGATATTTCGTTTGTAGGTATACACCGTTTTACTGTTAATGCTGAGCTGCCCGGCTATCTTCTGATTGCTGGCGCCTTCCATCCAGAGCGTTAAGACTTTCTCTTCCTGTCTTGTCAGAAGGGGTTGTGTGACGCTCGGCGACGCACATTGAACACGAGTGCTCAATGCTTCGTTAATGACTTTCGCCAGCAATTCCAGTCGGGCACTTTTGCAGAGAGTGGCCCACAGCGGGTATTGCTTAATATACCCTGACATATCTGTCTGTTCGCTGGATTGCAGTAATATAAACGGCAGCCTCTCGCTCGCGTTAAGCAGCGAAGATAATTGCTGCGCATCATTCATATCCTGCATAAAACTATTTAAATCAGCGATGACCAGCGTCGGTTTCCAGTGGAGAATATGTTCTCTCGCCAGGAAAAGGTTATTCACACCCGTTATTGTAAAATCGCCGGTGAACAAACCTGAATGATTGAGCCATGCTTCAAGCCCTGAACGGGTGAAGTGACAACGGTCAATCAAAAGAATTTTAAACATGTCGTTTTCGCATCAGGCAAAGGGATAAGCTGACTGTCATCAGAAAGGCCCCTATCTTAAACAAGTCCGATGAGTGATAAAGGAGCGAACTCCGTTACATACCGCGGCTATTTCCGGCTATTACCTGTCTTTTAGAAATGGATTGAAATAAATTCGCTTTCTGCGGAAAATACACACTCTGCTTATGCCTTGCGGGACGACCTGCAAGCGCTTCGAACATCGGGGACGGCCCCATACTGTTATTTAAGTTAAGGAGCCTGATATGTCCTGGATTATTCTTTTGATTGCCGGTTTGCTTGAAGTGGTGTGGGCGATTGGCCTGAAATACACCCACGGTTTTACCCGTTTAACGCCGAGCATCATTACGGTGACGGCGATGATTGTCAGCATTGCGCTGCTCTCATGGGCGATGCGAACGCTGCCCGTAGGGACCGCTTATGCTGTCTGGACAGGGATCGGTGCGGTCGGCGCTGCGATCACCGGCATTCTGCTGCTGGGTGAGTCTGCGAGCCCGGCGCGTATCGCCAGCCTCGCGTTAATCGTGGCAGGAATCATCGGGTTAAAAATCAGCACGCACTAATGCGGCTGTTCAATCCACATTAATTTCGACACATCAAACCCTTGCCGGGTCGCGACATCAAGCATCTGCTGTTTCATTTCGTCTGAAATGGTCGGGGTGCGAGAGAGTATCCACAAATAGTCGCGATCTGGCCCGCATACCAGCGCATGGCGATATTCTTTGTCCAGCGCGATGACGTTATAGCCACCATAGAATGGCCCGAAGAAGGACACTTTCAGGGCCGCTCTGCTTGGGTCGCCGGTAAAGTAGGCCTGGCCAACCACCTGCTGCCACATTCCGCGTTCAGGGTTATATCCTCGGTTCACCACCTGAATTCCGCCATCATCCATGGAACTGTAGGTTGCCGTCACGCGCTGTAATCCGCGCTCAAAACGGTGGTCAAATCGGGCGATTTCATACCATTTGCCAAGATAACGTTGCGAATCGAAAGGGGTGACAACGGTGACGCCCGGAGGTGGCGTCGGGGAGCTACAGGCAACAACGAGAAACGCGGCTGTCACCGCGGCGATAACAGGCAAAATACGCATAGCCATTTCCTTGCTGTTTTTTTGATAAGTGTAGATGACAGCAAGGAAAATGGGGGTAAATCGGTTATTTCAACGCGTCCAGGATACGATACGCCGCATCGACACGCGCAGGGTTAGGATAGCTTTTATTCGCCAGCATCACGATGCCGATGTTCTTTTCAGGAATAAAGGCGACGTAGCTCCCAAATCCGCCGGTTGAACCCGTCTTGTGTACCCACGAGGCTTTAACTGCGGGCGCGGGAGGATTCACTTCGACGGCCGTCAGCGGTGCCAGTGCGATTTTGTTATCGCTGCCGTCGACGACGGTTTTTGCTTTCACCGGCCAGTTCAGCATTTCCCAGCCTAAGCCCTGATACATCTCCCCGATACGCCAGTAACGTGACTGTGCCAGTTCGATTCCTTGCTTAAGCATTTCATCTTTAACGCCCGCAGGATTCATATTGGCCCGAACCCAGCTCGCCATATCTTCAATGGTCGTTTTGACGCCGTAAGATTCCGCATCAAGCATGCCGGGCGAAACGTGCACCGGTTTACCGTCACGATAGCCCCAGGCGTAATGCTTCTTCTCTGCTGCCGGGACGTTAATCCAGGTGTGATTGAGTTCCAGCGGCTGGAACACGCGTGTGGTCATCGCCTGTTCAAAATCCACCCCTGATGGCTTGACCGCCAGCATGCCGAATAAACCGATACTGGCGTTGGCGTACAGGCGTTTTGCGCCCGGCGTCCACTGCGGTTGCCAGTTTTGGTAGAAATGCAGAAGCGCCGCCTGATCGGTTACCTCATCCGGTACTTGCAGCGGCAAACCGCCTGCGGTGTAGGTAGCCAGATGCAGCAGAGTAATGCCTTTCCATTGTTTACCCGTCAGCGCAGGCCAGTATTTGCTGGCGGGATCGTCAAGCCTGATTTCACCGCGTGCGATGGCTTCGCCGCCCAGAACGCCGGTAAAGGTTTTGCTCACGGAGCCCAGCTCAAACAAGGTGTGCTGAGTGACGGGCTGATTCGCGGCGATATCTGCTTTGCCATAGACAAAATAGTGCGTCTTTCCCTGATAAATCACGGCGACGGCCATGCCCGGAATCGCCTGTTCTTTCATGAGCGGGGTCATGATGCGATTGACGGTATCAGCGATCTGTTTTTCAGTTTGAGGCGCGGCAAGCGCAGAGCATGAAGCGGTGAGCAGCAGCACGGCGCAAAGGGATTTTTTCATCTGATTCTCTTCCATAAAAAAAGCCCGCCGGGAAGGGCGGGCCGGATGAAGAACCACAATATCAGATAGTGACGATAGCCACCAAAGTTACCACGGTCAGGATCGTCGCCAGACCGTAAAATACCCATTTACCGTTGGGTACGTGGATTTTTAAATCATGCATGGCGTGATGAATACGGTGCAGTCCCAGCCACAGCGGCAGAACAATCATCAGGAAGATAAACACGCGACCAATAAAACTGCTCGCGAATGCCAGTACACGCTCGTATCCCAGTGCCTCGCCAGGGAACAGCCCCAGCGGCAGCAAAATAGCGACCAGCAGAATAATGACCGGAGCGACGATGGCGCTCCACATTCCGCCTGCGCCAAACAGACCCCAGAATACCGGCTCGTCAGAGCGCTTTGGATTTGGATTAATCACTCAGGCCTCCTTACCAGAACAGTGCGACAAACAGAACGACCGCAGTCACGACTGCCGTCACCGCCCAAAGCCCTTTAATGACCGGCTCGGGTCCCATTTTTTCGCCTTTAACAATGATATTCGCGGCTTTTGGCGCCAGCTCAAACCAGGTTTTGGTATGCAGCAGCGCGGCTGCCAGCACGATCAGGTTCAGGATCACCACCACCGGATTTTGCAGGAAACCCACAAAACCCGCCCAGGTTTCCGGACCGTGTTTCAGGGCGAACACCCCATACATCAGCTCAAGGCTGAACCAGACCGCCGGAACCGCAGTGCCTTCGCGCAGCATATAGAAGCGATAAAACGGCAGTTTTTTCCACCAGGTGGACGGCATTGGCCGCACGTAGGCTTTGCGTTTAGTCGTCATCATGCACTCCTTAGCGTGGTTTCAGGGTGGCGATAAGAAAGTCTTTCGAGCTTTCCACTTTACCCTGCTGAATGGCGGCGGCCGGATCGACATGTTTCGGGCACACTTCGGAGCAGTAGCCCACGAAAGTACAGCTCCACACGCCGTTCTGACTGTTCAACTGCGCCATACGTTCTTTCTTACCGTGGTCGCGGCTGTCTTCGTTGTAACGATGCGCCAGCGTAATCGCAGCCGGACCGATAAACTCCGGATTCAGGCCGAACTGTGGGCAGGCCGCGTAGCACAGACCGCAGTTGATACAGCCGGAAAACTGATGGTATTTCGCCATCTGCGCAGGCGTCTGGGTGTTTGGACCCTGATCCGGCGTACGCGGGTTACCGATAATATACGGCTTAATCGCTTCCAGACTTTCGATAAAGTGGGTCATATCGACCACCAGATCGCGCTCGATCGGGAAGTTGCCCAGCGCTTCGACCTTCATGCCTTTGGTGTATTCACGCAGGAACGTTTTACACGCCAGCTTCGGCACTTTGTTGACCATCATGCCGCAGGAACCGCAGATTGCCATACGGCAAGACCAGCGATAGCTCAGGTCCGGGGCCAGGTTATCTTTGATGTACCCAAGCGCATCCAGCAGGGACGTTTGCTCGTCATAAGGTACGTCATAGAAAGCGCTGTGCGGTGCGGCGTCCACTTCCGGGTTGTAGCGCACCACTTCGATTTTCAGCGTTTGCATCTCAGCCATTTGCCGTCTCCTTTTTGTCGGCTGCTTCCGCTTCTCCACCGTAAACACGTTTTGCTGGCGGCAGCGTGGTGATCTTCACATCGCTGTAGCTCAGGCGAGTCGTGCCGTCAGCGTCGCGATAAGCGAGGGTATGCTTGAGGAAATTGACGTCATCACGTTCGGTGCAGCCTTCGTCAAGACGTTGATGCGCGCCGCGCGACTCTTTACGAGCCAGCGCAGAGTGCGCCATACATTCGGCGACGTTCAGGCCGTGGCCCAGCTCGAGGGTGTAGAGCAGATCGGTATTGAACACGCTGGAGGTATCGGTAATACGCACGCGCTTGAAGCGCTCCTGCAGTTCTGCCAGCTTATCAACGGTTTTCTGCATCAGCTCTGGCGTACGGTAGATACCGCAGCCTTCTTCCATGGACAGACCCATTTCATCGCGGATCTTCGACCAGTTCTCGTTACCTTCCTGATTGACCAGCGCTTTCAGACGCTTCTCGACATCAGCCACCTGTGCGTCCAGCGCGGCGCTATTGGCCTCACCGGTTGTTGCCGCACGTTCCATCGCTTTTTCACCGGCCATGCGGCCAAAGACGACCAGCTCTGCCAGAGAGTTTGATCCGAGTCGGTTCGCGCCGTGCAAGCCGACAGAAGAACATTCGCCAACGGCAAACAGCCCTTTAATGTGGGTTTCGCACTCCTGGTTGGTTTCGATACCGCCCATGGTGTAGTGCGCGGTTGGACGAACAGGAATCGGCTCTTTTACCGGATCGACGCCGACGTAGGCTTTTGCCAGTTCACAAATGAACGGCAGACGCTCCAGCAATTTCTTCTCGCCAAGATGACGCAGGTCGAGGTAAACCACATCGCCGCGCGGCGTCGGAATGGTGTTGCCTTTGCGCCACTCGTGCCAGAACGCCTGGGACACTTTGTCGCGTGGGCCGAGTTCCATATATTTGTTTTTCGGCTCGCCAAGCGGGGTTTCAGGACCCATGCCGTAATCCTGCAGATAGCGATAGCCATCTTTATTGACCAAAATCCCGCCTTCACCGCGGCAGCCTTCCGTCATCAGAATGCCGGAACCCGGCAGACCGGTTGGGTGATACTGCACAAATTCCATATCGCGTAGCGGAACGCCGTGACGTAACGCCATGCCCATTCCGTCGCCCGTCACAATCCCGCCGTTGGTGTTGTAACGATAAACTCGACCCGCACCGCCGGTTGCCATCACCACGGCGTTCGCGCGGATTTGCATCAAGGTGCCTTCCATCATGTTCATCGCCACCAGACCGCGCGCATGACCGTCATCGACCAGAATATCCAGGACGAAGTGTTCATCGAAGCGTTGAATTTGTGGGAACTGGAGGGATGTCTGGAACAGGGTATGCAGCATGTGGAAGCCGGTTTTGTCGGCGGCAAACCATGTTCGTTCGATTTTCATGCCGCCGAAACGGCGAACGTTGACGCTGCCATCTTCACGGCGGCTCCACGGGCATCCCCACTGTTCCAGTTGCGTCATTTCGGTTGGACAATGATGAACGAAGTAGTCAACGACATCCTGTTCGCACAGCCAGTCGCCACCGGCCACCGTGTCGTGGAAATGGTATTCGAAGCTGTCATGATCCTGCGCGACGGCGGCGGATCCTCCTTCTGCGGCAACCGTGTGGCTGCGCATCGGATAGACTTTTGAAACCAGCGCGATTTTAGCATTCGGATTAGCCTGCGCTGCGGCAATAGCGGCGCGTAATCCCGCACCGCCAGCGCCTATAACGACCAGATCGGCTTGAAAAGTGTGCACGACATTCCTCCAGATTTTTGTTATTCCGCAACGCGAATGCCTTAACGGTGTTCACCTGCCCGAGGGCGATTGCGAAAGAGATTCCACTGCTCCTTTATGGGTAAAACAGTATAACCGTATGGATGTCGGGGAAATTTGACGTGTTCGATTTTTTTGCTGTTCTGTGCGCAGATTTATCATCTTGATTGATGAATTGTGTCACGGAATCACGCGGTCGGCTGAATCGAGAGAATTTAGTGTGCAAAATTTGTCACTCCCGACGCTTACGAGTAGACTTCGTGCCCTTGTCTGAAATCGGAGAAAGTCTCATGAGCGAAACGGCCACCTGGCAGCCGAGCGCATCCATCCCAAACCTGTTAAAACGCGCGGCAATTATGACGGAAATCCGTCGTTTCTTTGCTGACCGTGGCGTACTGGAGGTGGAAACGCCGTGCATGAGCCAGGCGACGGTAACCGATATTCATCTGGTGCCGTTTGAAACCCGTTTCGTGGGGCCTGGCCACTCGCAGGGGATGAACCTCTACATGATGACCAGCCCGGAATATCACATGAAACGCCTGCTGGCGGCGGGCTGTGGGCCGGTTTATCAGCTGTGTCGCAGCTTCCGTAATGAAGAGATGGGGCGTCACCACAATCCGGAATTTACCATGCTGGAGTGGTATCGCCCGCATTACGACATGTATCGTCTGATGAACGAAGTGGACGACTTGCTGCAACAGGTGCTGGATTGCGCTGGAGCAGAAACCCTGTCGTATCAGCAGGTCTTCCAGCGTCATCTGGAAATCGATCCGCTGTCGGCAGATAAAACGCAGCTGCGCGAAGCGGCAGCAAAGCTGGATCTCAGCAACGTCGCGGACACGGAAGAAGATCGCGATACCTTATTGCAGCTGCTGTTTGCTTTTGGCGTTGAACCGCACATTGGCAAAGATCGCCCGACTTTTGTTTATCACTTCCCGGCAAGCCAGGCGTCGCTGGCGCAGATCAGCACCGAAGATCACCGCGTCGCCGAGCGTTTTGAGGTGTATTACAAAGGTATTGAGCTGGCGAATGGTTTCCATGAACTGACGGATGCCCGCGAGCAGCAGCAGCGTTTTGATCAGGATAACCGCAAGCGCGCCGCACGCGGATTGCCGCAGCAGCCTATTGATACGAATTTACTGGAAGCGTTGAAAGCCGGGCTTCCGGATTGCTCCGGCGTGGCGCTGGGCGTCGATCGTCTGGTGATGCTGGCGCTGGGGGCTGAGCAACTGGCGGACGTGATCGCCTTTACGGTCGATCGGGCCTAGCCAAAAGCAAAACGGCAACTCAGTTGCCGTTTTTAGTATTTTCTCCCTCTCCCGTGGGAGAGGGCTAGTGTGACGGCATCAGACCGCACCGACCTTCCCGCATCACACCTTACAAACTTCCTGCCGGGCGTTTTCGCGTTGCCGACGACAGTGTTCTACCCGTTTTACGCCCATCGAGAGTTTCCAGACGCATCTGGAACGGTGGGAACGGCATATCAATCCCGTGTTCACGGAAGCCCGCCAGAATAAGCTGATGGATTTCGTGGCGCAGCGGCATACGGTGTCCCATTTCAGCGGCGTAGATACGCAGCTCGAAAATCTGAATCCCCTGCTGTAAATCCACCAGGAACACTTCCGGCGCTGGATTATCAATCACCAGCGAGCAGCGCTCCGCCGCCGTGTACAGAATCTGCGTCACCTCTTCGCTGTTGGCATCCGATGGCGCAGGCACGGTGAGCACCACGCGCGTCACGGAGTCGGAGAGGGACCAGTTGATAAACTGTTCGGTGATAAACGCTTTGTTCGGCACGATGATCTCTTTGCGATCCCAGTCGCTGATCGTCGTGGCGCGGGTGTTGATCTTGGTAATGCTGCCGGTCAGATCGCGGATCGTCACGGTGTCGCCAATACGTATTGGTTTCTCGAACAAGATGATCAGACCCGAGATAAAGTTGGCGAATATCTCCTGTAAGCCGAAGCCTAACCCGACACCCAGCGCGGCGACCAGCCATTGCAGCTTCGACCATTCAATACCTATCATCGAAAAGCCCATCAGCGCGCCAAACAGCAAGATCAGATATTTAGTGATCGTGGTGATGGCGTACCCGGTGCCGGGGGTCAAATCCAGATGCTGCAACAGCGCCAGTTCCAGCAGGGCTGGGAAATTTCGCACCAGTTGGGTAGTGATAATCAGGACCAGAATCGCGATCAGCACTGCACCGAGGGTTATCGGTTCAATGCTTTCGACACCCTGAACGGTCGAGGTGGCATCCCACAGCGAAATGTTCTCCAGGAAGCCAAACGCCGAGTGGATTTCCGACCACAGAACGATGACCGACAACAGCGCGATCAGCATCAGGATGGATCGCACCAGGCGCAGAGACTGGGTACTGATGGCGTCAAGATCCAGCTCGACTTCATCGACATCCATATTGCCTTCTGTACTACTGGTGCTATGCGGATCTTCTTCACCGCGCGCACGCTGGGCAAGAATTTCGGCTCGGCGATGCTTAGCACGATCAAAAGCCAGTCGGCGGCGCTGAATCAGCATCCAACGACGGATAACGTGATACACCACCAACAGCAGGAACCAGATCGCGACCGACGTTTCCAGACGCGCCAGCAGCGCCTGCGCGGTGGCGAGATACCCCACGGCGGCAGCCAGAATTGCCGCCAGCGGGGCGCTAAGCAGCAGGTTCCACAGCATGCGGTTCACCATGTTGTCGCCGCTGCCGGTCTTGTCGACATACAGCGGAATGCCTGCGCGCTTGAGACTTAGTGTGACCATCGCCAGCGCGCCGCAGATCAGCATAAAGCACAGCCGTCCGAGCGAGCCCGAAAATTCACGGTCGTTCAGATTATCGAACATAATCAGCGCCATAATCAGCGGCACAATCAGTCCGATGCTCATCAGGTAATAGCGCATCGCGCGCGACACACGCTGGCGCGGCCAGGCAAAGTGGGCGATAAACAGGCCATTGGGGCGAGCAAAGGTGGCGCAAATCATCACCACCCATAGCAGCGGAACCGTGGCGGTTACACCATCGCCAATCGCCACGGCCAGCGGATATGGCCACGCTTCTCGCAGGCCATAGCCCAGCGTCATCCACAGAACCGGCAGCGGTGACGCCACCAGAATCGACCAGAAAACGGTGCGCAGCGTGAGCCAGAAGTGGTCCTGCGTCACTTTACCGACGCGGGAGCTGGAACGTTCCAGGAACCGCGTGAAATGCCGGCGCGAGTAAATACTAAATCCAACCAGGATCAGTGCGCCCAGCAGCGGGAAGATGGTCTCTTTGCTGGTGAGAATCATGACACCGGCTTTGCCCACCTGACCAAAGGTATCCAGTGAAATCAAACGACGCAGATCCTGCACGATATCAATTGGCCAGGAGAAGGTCATGGGCCGAACATCGGAGGTCCAGAAAAGGTAGCGATGCGTCGCCTCGTTGACTTCTTTCAGCGCGTCTTCAAGCTGGCTATTGGAAACTTTCAGCTTGGTCAGTTCGAGAATGAGCGTATCACCACCCTGTAACAGCGAGTTCAGCAGTTCGCGTTGGGTACGCAGTTGCGCTTCCAGAATGCGGTTTTGCTCGCTGGTCAACGGCTTACCATCCGCCTGCTTAAGCTGGCGAATTTGCGGCTGTTTGTTGAGTAGATCTTCAAAACGCAGGCGCTGAACGCGCAATTGCGCCATTTCGGTGTCCAGCTGCTGCGGCTTTGGCATTTCAGGCAGACGCGAAACCTGCGCACGTAATGCTTCGCCGAGTAAATTCGATGAGCCGAGCCACTGCGATTGCTCGCGCAATGTGTTCAGGGCCTGTCGGACCTGCAACGTCTGATTGGTGGCCTGGCGCTGCTGAGAGGCCACCAGATCCATGCGTTGAGCCTGCTGGTTGAGCGCGGCGGACAGCTCACGGTTAATTTTGAACTGATCGACGATGCCCGCAGGCAGGTTTTCGCTGTTTTCGGCCAGCAGTTCGGTGCTCTCCAGCGCGCGCTCGGCTTCACGCTGGCGTTGACTGTTCAACTGATTACGCAGGGCTTGCAGATAGGCATCAAGCTGCTGGCTCTGTTTTTGCGCCAGTTCTGAACGCATACGCGCCAGTTCCTGACGGTTATTGGCCGACAACTGGGCGAGTTCGAGCTCATCAACTTGTGCTTTTAGTTTGGCTGACTCTGCCTGCAAACTGAGATTTTGCGGGGTATTGCCTGGCTGCGCACCGGTCCGGCGTTCAATTTCATTTAACTGGCGACGGGCATCGGTTTGCTGTTGCGGCAGTTGGCTTAGGGAATCCGCGATTTCGCGGGCGCGCTCTTGTTCCTGCTGGGCCTGACGACTTTTTTCCAGCAACTGGCTACTGACCTGAAGGATTTCCTGGTTCAGGGCGTCGGACGTCATACCCAAAGGGGCATCACGCGGCTCGTCGCGCAGATTAGTCAGCTGCGAACGCAACGTTTGCGAGAGTTTAGGGAAGTTATCAATAACTTGTTGATACTGCTGCGCACGCTCAAGAGAGCCTTTACGTTCTTCAAGCGCATTCAGGGCGGCCTGGAGCGACTCAACGGTCTCGGGCTGAGCGGGTTTTGCCGCTTTAGCCTGTTCCAGTTCCTGGGTGATTTGTTTGGCGTCAGGGGCTGTTGCTGCATACGCCCCCACACTGAGGCACCAGGCCATCAGAAAAATAATTATCAGGCGCACGTCAGCGGTTCCTTCATACATTTTTTACTTCAGGCTGCCGATTGGCTCAGCGCAGCCTGAAGGGTATGCGTATGTTTTAGACTGGGTCTTTACTGTCGTCAACCAGCGGGCTGGCGTCGTGTTCAGCGTTGATCTCTTCTTCTGCCAGCGGTGCAGGTTCTGCATCCGGCGTTACGAAGGTTTCGGTAGAGATAGCCAGCGGTTGACCAATCTTAGTCACGGACAGGCTTTTCAGCGACTCCACCAGGCTAACTTTGCCCGGGGCGAACAGGTTAATCACCGTTGAACCGAGTTTGAATCGACCCATTTCCTGGCCTTTCAGCAGGGCGACAGACCCTTCGCTTTCTCCAGCCGGCCAGGTCCAGCGTTTGATGACGCCTTCACGCGGTGGAGTAATCGTGCCAGCCCATACGGTTTCGATGCTGCCCACAATCGTCGCACCTACCAGAATCTGGGCCATCGGACCGAATTCAGTATCAAACAGGCAGATGACGCGCTCGTTACGGGCGAACAGGTTCGGTACATTTTGCGCGGTCAGATGATTGACGGAGAACAGATCGCCCGGCACATAGATCATCTCGCGCAGGATGCCGTTGCATGGCATATGTACGCGGTGATAGTCACGCGGTGACAAGTAAGTGGTCACAAACGAGCCGTTACGGAACAGATCCGCCATCAGATAGTTTCCTGCCAGCAGGGCTTCCATGCTGTAGTCATGGCCTTTGGCCTGCAGGATTTTGTCTTCTTCAATCTTGCCGAGCTGACTGATTACGCCGTCAGCCGGCATCACCAGCACGTTGGGATCGGTATTCAGCGGGCGAACTTCATCACGCAGTGGGCGCACGAAAAAATCGTTAAAGGAGCGATAGCTGGCAGTATCCGGCTTCTGCGCTTCTTTCATATCGACCTTGTAGTATTTAACGAACAGATCGATAACCAGCTTCGTTAACCAACCCGCTCGTTTGCTCGCGCCCCAACCCGCCAGGCGGGTGAGCCATAGTTTCGGCAGAATGTATTGAAGCGAAAGTTTAAATGAGTTTAACAAGGTAGCCTCCAGGCCATTGTTTTGTCGTTCCTGATCCGGCTTAACGCAGCCGGAACCTGAAAAAAGGGGACGATTTTAGCGACGCTTAGCTTAGTTGTCAGTTATCAGAATCAGAAAAGTTTTTACGTGTTTTTACCTGATCCATGCTTTCGAGAATGTGGTGATAGTTGTAAAAGCGTGTCTCCGCAATTTTGCCGTCTTCAACTGCCTGACGAATGGCGCAGCCAGGGTCATTGTCGTGTTTGCAGTCGCGGTATTTGCAAGCGCCTAAATATTCATGGAATTCGACAAATCCGTTGAAGATTTGTTCCGGTTCAAGATGCCACAGACCAAACTCACGTACGCCGGGGGAGTCGATCACATCGCCGCCGTGCGGGAAATGATACAGGCGAGAAGCCGTGGTGGTGTGCTGGCCCAGACCCGAGTTGTCCGAAACATCGTTAGTGAGGATCTCTTCCTGTAACCCCAGCAGGTTGTTCAGCAGGCTGGATTTACCCACGCCAGACTGGCCCGCAAAAATGCTGATACGATCTGTCAGCGCTTCTTCAAGCGGCTTCAGGCCATCTTTCTTATGGCTCGACACCATCAGCACGCGATAGCCAATCTTCCGGTATATATCCATCTGCTCATTCACAAAACGCATGCCTTCGTCGTCGAGCAGATCGATTTTGTTAAGAACGATCAATGGCTCGACTTCAAGCGTTTCGCAGGCAACAAGATAGCGGTCGATAATATTGAGTGAAAGTTCGGGTAAAATCGCCGAAACAATCACGATTTGATTGATGTTGGCGGCGATAGGTTTAACGCCGTCGTAAAAATCAGGACGATTGAGCACCGATGTGCGCTCATGAACCGCTTCGACGATCCCTTTTACTCGGACGCCCTCAGCGGCTGCTTTTCCCGGTCGCCAAACGACGCGGTCGCCGGTCACCAGCGATCGGATGGTGCGGCGGATGTTGCAGCGGTGAACGCCACCGTCGGCGGCTTCTACGTCAGCATGCATGCCGAAACGGCTTATGACCATGCCTTCAGTGGGCTCGCCAAACAGATTGTCGTCGTAATCGGGTTTCTCCGAAGTGGTTTTAAGACGGCGTTCATGGTTGGCATTTACGCGGCGCTGTTGCCCTTTGGAGAGTTTATTTTTACTCAATCGTGCTGGCTCCTGGTCGCCCATAACGGGCAAAACCTCTATGATACACACTAATTAATACTAGTTAACCAGCTACAGCCGGTTATGCGAGAAGGGTGGAAAATAACATGAGCGCAGATGAAAACAACCTGATTTGGATCGATCTGGAAATGACCGGCCTTGATCCCGAGCGCGATCGCATCATTGAGATCGCGACGCTGGTGACCGATGCCAACCTGAATATTCTGGCTGAAGGCCCGACGATTGCGGTGCATCAGTCCGATGAGCAGCTGGCGCTGATGGATGACTGGAACGTGCGGACTCATACTGGCAGCGGGCTAGTGGAGCGAGTGAAAGCCAGCACCCAAGGCGATCGCGAAGCGGAGCTGGCAACGATTGAGTTCCTGAAACAGTGGATTCCAGCGGGCAAATCGCCGATTTGCGGTAACAGCATTGGGCAAGACCGCCGCTTCCTGTTTAAGTACATGCCGGAACTGGAAGCGTATTTCCACTACCGTTATCTGGACGTGAGCACGTTGAAAGAGTTGGCGCGTCGCTGGAAGCCGGAAATTTTAGACGGCTTTAAGAAGCAAGGAACGCATCAGGCGATGGACGACATTCGCGAGTCAGTGGCCGAACTGGCGTTTTACCGCGAGAATTTCATTAAGCTTTGATTTTTATGCCCGGTACGCTTGCGCGGCCGGGTATTTGCCGTTAAATTGTCCAGCTTGCCGATTAATTAATCACTTGAACGTGATTTTAAAAAAATCGCTTTCAGGGGGGTTGCAGCTAAAAGGATTTCTCGTATAATGCGCCTCCCGTAACGACAGAGAATTACGCGTTACGACAGCAGCAAAAGCAGTAGCAAATTTGCGGGAATAGCTCAGTTGGTAGAGCACGACCTTGCCAAGGTCGGGGTCGCGAGTTCGAGTCTCGTTTCCCGCTCCAAAATTTGAAAAGTGCTTTTTAAGCACGTACCAACCAACCAATCGAAGAATTTTGAGTCGCTATCATACGGCAGCTTAAAAGACATAGATTATGCGGGAATAGCTCAGTTGGTAGAGCACGACCTTGCCAAGGTCGGGGTCGCGAGTTCGAGTCTCGTTTCCCGCTCCAAAATTTGAAAGTGCTTTTAAGCACGTACCAACCAATCAAAGAATTTTGAGTCGCTATCATACGGCAGCTTAAAAGACATAGATTAAGCGGGAATAGCTCAGTTGGTAGAGCACGACCTTGCCAAGGTCGGGGTCGCGAGTTCGAGTCTCGTTTCCCGCTCCAAATTTTTCTCCAGTCTCCAGATTATCCACAGCGAATTCCTTCGTTGGGGGCATTTTCTATTGTATTTGAAATATTCTTGTAAACAGAGTTATCCACAGTTAATAGCGCTTTAGCGAAACGACCAAACGCTTCGCAGGGTGAAGGGTTATTTTTTAACTGCATGAATAATATCAATAAAATTTCATTTCAAAATGTTATCCAGATCACTTGACCTGTTTGCAAAGCCTGATGGTATCTGGCTTGGTAATTTTATTCACAGGCTGTGAATATATCAGGCGTCGCGGATAAGCCCTTTTTCGATCACTCTGACCAGTCGCTGTTTCTTCGGTAATTGCACCTCGACCACGCAGGCATTTCGCTTCTCGATTTGCTGCGCAATAGCCCATTCTATGTGCTCATCGAGAAGTGGGTGCTCACCTCTGCGACTTTCCAGCGCCGTAATATTCGCTTCATCCCAGGAGGCGTTTCCTAATGCAACGGCAATATTTCGCAGCCAGCGCAGATGACCAATGCGTCGAATCGCAGACCCTTCCGTTATCCGCAGGAAATAAGCTTCGTCCCAGGCGAATAACTCGATGAGCTTTGGCGCGTGCAGGGCTTTTCGTGGGCTGAAATCGTCTTCATCAGTCAGCTGCGAGTAGCGATTCCACGGGCAAATCAGCTGGCAATCATCGCAGCCGTAAATTCGGTTACCGATAAGAGGTCGAAACGCTTCCGGAATTGCGCCTTCCAGTTCGATAGTGAGATACGAGATGCAGCGACGTGCATCAACGGTGTAAGGCTCAACAATCGCACCCGTCGGGCAAATCGTCATGCAGGCCACGCAACGCCCGCAACCTTCTTCAACCGGGCCATCAACGGGCAGCGGTAAATCAATCAGCAATTCGCCGAGAAAAAAGAATGAACCCGCATCACGGCTGAGAATAAGTGAGTGCTTACCTGTCCATCCCAGGCCTGCTTTTTCGGCGATTGGGCGCTCAAGAATAGGCGCAGAGTCGACAAAGGGTCTAAAATTCAGCGAGCCACAATGCTCCTGGATGGTCTCCCCGAGTTTTTTGAGTCGGTTACGCAGAAGTTTGTGGTAGTCACGCCCCAGGGCGTAACGGCTGACGTAACCCAGCGACGGATCTTTTAGCGTGCGGGCAAACGCCGCGTTGGCGGGAAGATAGTTCATGCGAACGCTGATGACGCGCAAGGTTCCCGGCAATAGTTCATGAGGGCGCGCGCGCATCATACCGTGGCGCGCCATCCACTCCATTTCGCCGTGGTATTGTTTGTCCAGCCAGGCCTGCAGTTTTGGCTCGCTCGCGGAAAGATCGGTATCGGTGATACCGACTTTCTGGAAGCCAAGCTCAGCGCCCCACTGTTTAATGTTTTGCGCTAACTGATTGAGATCGAGGGGCTGTGACATGACGGACCATACAATGAAGAAAATCCCCATCAGTATACCACATTCCATTTGGCCTGCGGATGACCTCCGTCGCGCTGAAAAAGAGGCCGCAGACAGCCTGGGTATCACGCTGTATGAACTGATGCTCCGTGCCGGCGAGGCGGCGTTTTCCGTGGCGCGAGAGACGTGTCCCGGGGCACAACATTGGCTGATTCTGTGCGGGCACGGCAACAACGGCGGCGATGGTTATGTGGTCGCGCGTCTGGCCGTTGCCGCTGGTCTGCGCGTCACGCTGCTGGCCATCGAAAGTGAAAAACCGCTGCCGGAAGAGGCGAGCGAAGCTCGTGAGGCGTGGCTGAATGCGGGTGGGGAGATTCATGCTGCCGATATCATCTGGCCAGAAGGGATTGATCTGATTGTTGATGGGTTACTGGGGACGGGGCTCAGGCAGGCTCCACGCGAAACAATCGCAACGCTCATCGATAAAGCGAATGCGCATCCGGCTCCTGTCATTGCGCTGGATATTCCGTCGGGTCTGATTGCCCAGACGGGTGCCACGCCGGGTGCAGTCATTAACGCAAAGCTTACCGTTACGTTTATTGCGCTCAAGCCTGGATTACTGACCGGCAAAGCCCGCGATGTGGTGGGAAAACTTCATCACCATGCGCTGGGGCTTGAAAGCTGGCTTGCCGGACAAGAACCGCCCATCTCACGCCTGGATGCGAATCAGCTTGAGGCGTGGCTACCGCCGCGCCGTCCTACGTCGAACAAGGGCGATCACGGCAAGCTGGTGATTATTGGCGGCGATCACGGCACTGCGGGTGCGATTCGTATGACCGGAGAGGCCGCGCTGCGTGCGGGAGCCGGCCTGGTCCGAGTGCTAACGCGCATCGAAAATATCCCTCCCATTATTACCGCTCGCCCTGAACTGATGGCTCATGAACTGACGCCAGAATCTCTTGATGCGAGCCTGGAGTGGGCCGATGTGGTGGTCATTGGCCCTGGATTGGGACAACAAGCGTGGGGCAAGAAAGCGCTACAAAAGGTCGAGAATTGTCGTAAACCGATGCTGTGGGATGCCGACGCGCTTAACCTTCTGGCAATCAATCCTGATAAACGTCACAATCGCATCCTGACGCCACACCCCGGCGAAGCCGCGCGGCTGCTTAGCTGCAGCGTCGCAGAAATTGAAAACGATCGCTTACTTTCTGCGCAGCGTCTGGTAAAACGTTACGGAGGTGTTGCAGTTTTAAAAGGGGCGGGCACGATTGTGGCCTGTGAGTCCGGCGCGCTCAGCATTATTGACGCGGGCAATGCGGGAATGGCGAGTGGCGGAATGGGCGATGTGCTCTCCGGTATTATCGGCGCATTGCTGGGACAACAATTTAATTCTTATGAAGCAGCCAGCGTAGGCTGCGTGGTCCACGGGGAGGCAGCAGATAAGCTGGCTGTTCGCTACGGAACGCGCGGTATGCTGGCCACCGATCTTTTTGACACGCTGCGGCGTGTTGTTAACCCAGATGTGATTGACGTAGAAAATGACTAATCGAGTGATGGCTTTACCCGACGAGCAGGCAACTTTGGATCTTGGCAAGCGCATGGCGCAGGCCTGTGAGGGCGCGACCGTCATTTATTTGTACGGTGATTTGGGGGCGGGTAAAACAACGTTTAGCCGGGGCTTTTTGCAGGCTCTTGGCCATAAAGGGAACGTGAAAAGCCCGACTTACACGCTCGTTGAACCCTATACTCTCGACAATCTGATGGTGTACCACTTCGATCTTTACCGTCTTGCGGACCCTGAGGAGCTGGAATTTATGGGGATCCGTGACTATTTTGCCAACGATGCCATTTGCCTGGTGGAGTGGCCGCAACAAGGTGCGGGTGTGTTGCCTGACCCGGATGTCGAAATTCACTTAGATTACCAGGCTCAAGGGCGTGAGGCACGCATCAGTGCAGTTTCCTCATCAGGTAATTCCTTGCTGGCGCGTTTAGCTGGCTGAACTCAGGGATAACGGGATGATTAATCGCGTTAAAGGTTGGTTGTTAGCTGCAACGGTTCTGCTGTGCGCGCAGGCCGGAGCCGCAAGTTTATCGGATATTCAGGTCTCCAACGGTGATTCGCAGGCGCGGATCACCTTCAGTTTTATGGGCGATCCGGATTATGCGTTTTCACAGGTTGATAAGCGCAGCGTTGCGCTGGATATTAAACAAACTGGCGTGATTCAAGGCCTGCCGCTGCAATTTAGCGGTAATAACCTGGTCAAAAGTATTCGTTCCGGCATGGCAAAAGATGCTCAGTCTTTACGGCTGGTGGTCGATCTTACCCAAAACGGTAAAACCCGCGCCGTGAAGCAGCAAAACGGTGCGAATTATACCGTGGTCTTTACGATCAATGCTGATGTTCCGCCGCCTCCACCGCCACCGCCTGTCGTGGCGAAACGCGTTGAAGCGCCGATTGTTGCACCGCGTCCGTCTGAACCTGCGCGTAATCCGTTTAAAGCGGAAAACGATCGCATAACCAGCGTCACCAGCAGCAATACGGTCACGCGCCCTGCGGCTCGCGCTCGTCCTGCCACGAATACCAACGGTGAGAAAGTGATTATCGCCATTGATGCGGGGCACGGCGGGCAAGATCCTGGCGCAATTGGCCCAAGTGGGATGCGTGAGAAAAATGTCACGATCGCGATTGCGCGCAAACTGCGTGAACTCTTGAATGATGACCCGATGTTTAAAGGCGTAATGACCCGCGATGGCGATTACTTTATCTCCGTCATGGGGCGTTCTGACGTTGCACGCAAGCAAAACGCTAACTTCCTGGTGTCAATTCATGCGGATGCTGCGCCAAATCGCAGCGCGACCGGCGCGTCCGTTTGGGTGTTGTCGAATCGCCGCGCCAACAGCGAGATGGCGAACTGGCTGGAAGAGCATGAGAAACAGTCTGAACTGTTGGGTGGCGCAGGTGATGTGCTGGCAAACAGTCAGTCCGACCCGTATCTCAGCCAGGCGGTGCTGGATTTACAATTCGGTCATTCCCAGCGCGTCGGGTATGATGTGGCCACTAATGTGATAAGCCAGTTGCAGCGTGTGGGCGCAATCCACAAACGCCGTCCAGAGCATGCCAGCCTTGGCGTGTTGCGTTCGCCGGATATCCCGTCGATTCTGGTCGAAACCGGTTTTATCAGTAATAACGGCGAAGAGCGCCTGCTGGCGAGCGACAGTTACCAGCAGGAAATCGCCGATGCTATTTACAACGGTCTGCGCAATTACTTTGCGTCACATCCGTTACAGTCAGCGCCGCAAGGGGGCGGGGGACAAACTGCCAGTGCAGCCCTCCCCGGTGAGATGAGCGCGACCCACTAAGGAGAAGTCATGCCGATTCAGGTTCTGCCGCCGCAGCTTGCGAACCAAATCGCCGCCGGTGAGGTGGTGGAGCGTCCTGCATCGGTTGTGAAGGAACTCGTCGAAAACAGTCTTGATGCGGGCGCGACCCGCATCGATATCGACATCGAACGCGGCGGCGCAAAGCTTATCCGCATTCGTGACAACGGCTGCGGCATCAAAAAAGACGAACTGGCGCTGGCGCTGGCACGTCATGCCACCAGTAAAATTGCCTCACTTGACGATCTGGAAGCCATTATTAGCCTCGGTTTTCGCGGCGAGGCGCTGGCCAGTATCAGCTCCGTATCCCGCCTGACGCTCACTTCCCGCACGGCTGAACAGCAGGAAGCCTGGCAGGCTTACGCCGAAGGGCGTGACATGGACGTGACGGTCAAACCCGCTGCCCACCCGGTGGGCACGACGCTGGAGGTGTTGGATCTGTTTTACAACACCCCCGCGCGCCGCAAATTCATGCGCACCGAAAAAACCGAATTCAACCACATCGACGAGATTATTCGCCGCATCGCGCTGGCCCGTTTTGACGTTACGATTAACCTCAGCCATAACGGTAAGGTGATGCGCCAGTATCGCGCGGTAGCGGAGGGCGGGCAGAAAGAGCGCCGTCTGGGCGCGATCTGCGGTACGGCTTTTCTTGAACAGGCGCTGGCGATTGAGTGGCAGCATGGCGATTTAGCGATGCGCGGCTGGGTTGCCGATCCTAAAACGGTGAACGCGACGCTGGCTGAGATTCAGTATTGTTATGTGAATGGCCGCATGATGCGCGATCGCCTGATAAATCACGCCATTCGCCAGGCCTGTGAAGACAAACTGGGTGCCGATCAGCAGCCCGCATTTGTGCTTTATCTTGAAATCGATCCGCATCAGGTTGATGTCAACGTGCATCCGGCCAAGCATGAAGTGCGTTTTCATCAGTCGCGACTGGTTCACGATTTTATTTATCAGGGCGTGCTGAGCGTTTTGCAGCAGCAGGCTGAACCGTCGCTACCGCTGACTGAAGAGGTTGTCAGCCCACGGCCGATCCCGGAAAACCGTATTGCAGCGGGACGCAACCAGTTTGCTGAGCCTGCGGTTGCGCGACAGCCTGAAGCGCCGCGCTATTCATCGGGCGCAAGTGCGCCGCGTCCCACCGGGGCGAATTATCCCCATGCACCGGTTTATCAGAAACAGCAGGGTGCGCTTTACAGCAAATTGCTGGATACTCCCGCAGTTGAACGTAAAGAGAATGTTGCGCAGTCGGCTCCGGCACTCGATGGGCACAGCCAGAGTTTTGGCCGCGTGCTGACCATTATTGCGCCGGACATGGCTTTACTTGAACGCGATAGCCACCTTGCGTTGCTGGCGTTACCCGTCGCGGAGCGCTGGCTGAAACAAGTGCAGCTGACGCCGGGAGCAAACGCAGCGTGCGCACAGCCGCTGTTGATTCCCGTCCGGCTTAAAGTGTCGGCAGAAGAAGTGGCGGTTTTACAGCGTGCGAAAGCGGTGTTGGTGGAAATGGGCATTGAATTTGTTGTAGAAGCACATCATGTGACCATTCGCGCGGTGCCTTTACCCTTACGCCAACAAAATTTACAAAACTTGATTCCTGAACTGATAGGCTACCTGGCGCAGCAAACAACCTTTGATGCTGCCAATACCGCGCAGTGGATCGCCCGCCATTTAGCGAGTGACCATCCTCTGTGGAGTATGGCTCAGGCCATTACCGTATTGGCGGAAGTTGAACGTCTTTGTCCACAACTGGTCAAAGCTCCGCCGGGTGGTTTATTACAACGTGTTGATTTGCATTCGGCGATGAAAGCCCTGAAAGATGAGTGATGTGAGTAAGGCGAGCCTGCCTAAGGCGATTTTTTTGATGGGGCCTACGGCCTCCGGTAAAACGGCGTTAGCCATTGAGCTACGTAAAGTTTTGCCAGTAGAGTTGATTAGCGTCGATTCCGCCCTTATTTATCAAGGGATGGATGTCGGCACGGCGAAGCCAAATGCAGAAGAACTGCATGCGGCACCGCACCGGTTGCTGGATATTCTCGACCCGGCGCAGGCGTATTCCGCAGCGGATTTCCGTCGCGATGCGCTCGCTGAGATGGCCGAGATAACCGCGGCGGGACGGATACCGTTGTTGGTTGGCGGTACCATGCTTTACTTTAAGGCGCTGTTGGAGGGGTTATCACCTTTGCCATCAGCGGATCCTGAGGTAAGAGCCAAGATTGAGCAGCAGGCGGCAGAGCAGGGATGGGGCGCGTTGCATAAGCAACTGGAAGAGGTTGATCCGGTTGCCGCAGCACGGATTCATCCAAATGATCCGCAAAGGCTTTCCCGAGCACTGGAAGTTTTTTTCATTTCGGGTAAAACTTTAACGGAACTGACGCAAACGTCAGGCGAGGCTCTGCCGTATCAGGTGCATCAGTTCGCCATCGCCCCGGCGAGCCGTGAACTGCTCCATCAGCGAATTGAGCAGCGTTTTCATCAGATGTTAGCTTCAGGTTTTGAAGCAGAAGTGCGGGCGTTATTTGCTCGCGGAGATTTGCATACGGACATGCCTTCCATTCGTTGTGTCGGATATCGCCAGATGTGGTCATACATTGAAGGTGAGATCTCATACGATGAAATGGTTTACCGAGGTGTTTGCGCCACCAGACAGTTGGCGAAGCGGCAGATTACCTGGTTGCGTGGTTGGGAGGGGATTCACTGGTTAGACAGCGAAAAACCTGAACAGTCATACAACGAAGTTTTACAGGTAGTGGGTGCTATCGCAGACTGAGTGTGTACAATTAAGTCGTACCGTGCGCAATTTTTCAGAATCGCAAGGTTCTAAGTACAAAACAAACATATAAGGAAAAGAGAGAATGGCTAAGGGGCAATCTTTACAAGATCCGTTCTTGAACGCACTGCGTCGTGAACGTGTTCCAGTTTCTATTTATTTGGTGAATGGTATTAAGCTGCAAGGTCAGATTGAATCTTTCGATCAGTTCGTGATCCTGTTGAAAAACACGGTCAGCCAGATGGTTTATAAGCACGCTATCTCTACTGTTGTTCCGTCCCGTCCAGTTTCTCATCACAGCAACAACGCTGGCGGCGGCACCGGTAGTAACTTCCATCATGGCAGCAACGCGCAGGGTTCTTCTGCTCCTGCGCAAGACAGCGACGAAACCGAATAAGGTTGCGGGCTGTTTTTCCACACGGGGAGCCAGGTCTTCTGCGTTCCCCGCTGATTTATATTGAGGATAATACGCTTGTTTGACCGTTATGATGCCGGTGAGCATGCGGTGCTGGTACACATCTATTTTACGCAAGACAAAGATAAAGAAGATCTCGAGGAGTTTGAAGCTCTGGTCTCTTCCGCTGGCGTCGAAGCAATGCAGGTGATTACCGGTAGTCGTAAAGCACCGCACCCGAAGTTTTTTGTAGGCGAAGGTAAAGCAATCGAAATTGCGGAAGCCGTAAAAGCAACCGGCGCGTCAGTCGTGCTGTTTGATCATGCGTTGTCTCCGGCTCAAGAGCGTAACCTGGAAAGTCTGTGCGAATGTCGTGTTATCGACCGTACCGGCCTGATATTAGATATTTTTGCTCAGCGTGCACGTACCCACGAGGGGAAATTGCAGGTTGAGCTGGCGCAATTGCGTCATCTGGCAACGCGCCTTGTGCGGGGCTGGACCCACCTTGAAAGACAAAAAGGCGGTATTGGTTTGCGCGGCCCGGGTGAAACCCAGCTCGAAACTGACCGTCGATTACTGCGTGGCCGTATTACCCAGATCCTCTCGCGACTGGCAAGAGTCGAGAAACAGCGTGAGCAAGGACGTCGTTCGCGAACCAAAGCTGACATCCCAACGGTGTCGCTGGTGGGGTATACCAATGCCGGTAAATCCACCCTGTTTAACCAGATTACGAATGCTGAAGTCTACGCCGCAGACCAGCTGTTTGCGACGCTCGATCCTACGCTTCGCCGTATCGATGTAGCGGACGTTGGCGAAACCGTGCTGGCGGATACCGTAGGGTTTATTCGTCATTTACCCCACGATTTGGTGGCTGCGTTTAAAGCGACCTTGCAGGAGACGCGTCAGGCGACCCTGCTGCTGCATATTATCGACGCCGCCGATTTCCGCGTGCAGGAAAATATTGATGCGGTGAATACCGTACTCGAAGAGATCGAAGCGGATGAGATCCCAACGCTGTTGGTGATGAATAAAATCGATATGCTCGAAGACTTTGAGCCGCGTATCGACAGAGATGATGAGAACAAACCGATTCGGGTCTGGCTGTCTGCGCAGACCGGGATTGGCGTGCCACTGCTTTTCCAGGCTTTAACAGAACGTCTTTCCGGTGAGGTTGCTCAGCACACGCTGCGTCTGCCACCACAGGAAGGCAAGCTGCGCAGCCGGTTTTATCAACTTCAGGCGATAGAAAAAGAGTGGATGGAGGATGACGGCAGCGTGGGGATGCAGGTGCGTATGCCAATCGTTGACTGGCGTCGCCTCTGTAAACAAGAACCTACGTTGATCGACTACGTAGTCTGATCAGATTAGGGTAGTCCTGAAGATATTCGCCCTTGCATAACAAATATGGAGCATATACATGGCGTGGAATCAGCCCGGTAATAACGGACAAGACCGCGACCCGTGGGGAAGCAGCAATAATCAAGGCGGCAACTCTGGGGGAAATGGCAACAAAGGTGGTCGCGAGCAGGGGCCTCCTGATCTGGACGATATCTTCCGCAAGCTAAGCAAAAAGCTTGGCGGTTTTGGTGGAAAAGGGTCCGGTTCGGGTTCCGGCGGAAATGCCCCGCAGGGGCCGCGCCCGCATATTGGTGGCCGCGTAGTGAGCATTGTTGCCGCTGCCGTGGTGATCATTTGGGCCGCCAGCGGTTTCTACACCATTAAAGAAGCGGAGCGCGGTGTCGTCACTCGCTTCGGCAAGTTTAGCCATCTGGTTGAACCGGGTCTGAACTGGAAGCCAACGTTTGTCGATAACGTGACTGCGGTCAACGTAGAATCGGTTCGTGAACTGGCGGCGTCCGGCGTGATGCTGACCTCTGACGAGAACGTGGTTCGCGTCGAGATGAACGTCCAGTACCGCGTAACCGATCCACAGCATTATCTGTTTAGTGTGACCAGCGCGGACGATAGCCTGCGTCAGGCGACGGACAGTGCGCTTCGTGGTGTGATCGGTAAATACACCATGGACCGTATTTTGACTGAAGGTCGTACCGTTATTCGTAGCGATACCCAGCGCGAGCTGGAAGAGACCATTCGTCCATACAACATGGGTATCACCCTGCTGGACGTCAACTTCCAGGCTGCTCGTCCGCCGGAAGAGGTGAAAGCTGCGTTTGATGATGCGATTTCCGCACGTGAAAATGAGCAGCAGTATATCCGTGAAGCAGAAGCCTACACCAACGAAGTTCAGCCACGTGCTAACGGTCAGGCGCAGCGTATCCTCGAAGAGGCGCGTGCGTATAAGACTCAGACCGTGCTAGAAGCGCAGGGTGAAGTTGCCCGCTTTGCTAAGCTCCTGCCTGAATATAAAGCCGCTCCGGAAATTACCCGTGAACGTCTGTATATCGAGACCATGGAGAAAGTGCTGAGCCATACCCGTAAAGTGCTGGTGAATGACAGCAAAGGTGGCAACCTGATGGTTCTGCCGCTGGACCAGATGCTGAAAGGCGGTAATGCGTCCGGCGCAAAACAGGATAATAGCGGAGCCAACAATCTGCTGCGCCTGCCTCCTGCGTCCGGGAGCAACTCCAACGCCAAAAACACGTCGTCTTCAACCGATGGTGACATCATGGACCAACGTCGCGCTAATGCGCAGCGTAACGACAGCCAGCGTCAGGGGGAATAACGATGCGTAAGTCAGTTATTGCGATTATTATCATCGTGCTGGTAGTGCTTTATGCCTCAATCTTTGTAGTGAAAGAGGGCGAACGCGGTATCACCATGCGCTTCGGCAAAGTTCTGCGTGACGATGAAAACAAACCGCTGGTTTTCGAGCCGGGTCTGCACTTCAAGCTCCCGATGATCGAATCAGTGAAAATGCTCGACGCCCGTATCCAGACCATGGATAACCAGGCCGATCGTTTCGTGACCAAAGAGAAAAAAGACCTGATCGTCGATTCTTATATCAAATGGCGTATCAGCGATTTTAGCCGCTACTATCTGGCAACGGGCGGCGGTGACGTCTCTCAGGCAGAAGTGCTGCTGAAACGTAAGTTCTCTGACCGTCTGCGTTCTGAAATTGGTCGTCTGGATGTAAAAGACATCGTAACCGATTCCCGTGGTCGTCTGACGATTGAAGTCCGTGATGCGCTGAACTCCGGTTCTGCGGGTACAGAAGACGAAGTCGCAACGCCAGCAGCAGATGATGCAATTGCGAAAGCGGCTGAACGTGTTCAGACCGAGACCAACGGCAAAGCGCCGGTAATCAACCCGAACAGTATGGCGGCGTTGGGTATCGAAGTTGTCGACGTGCGGATCAAGCAGATCAACCTGCCTACCGAAGTGTCCGAAGCGATCTACAACCGTATGCGCGCTGAGCGTGAAGCGGTCGCACGTCGCCACCGTTCACAAGGTCAGGAAGAAGCTGAAAAGCTGCGCGCAACAGCCGATTATGAAGTGACGAAAACGCTGGCAGAATCTGAACGTCAGGGCCGCATCTTGCGCGGTGAAGGCGATGCAGAAGCTGCGAAACTGTTTGCTGATGCATTCAGTCAGGATCCGGATTTCTATGCCTTTATCCGTAGCCTGCGTGCGTATGAAAACAGCTTCCAGAGCAATCAGGATGTGATGGTGCTCAGCCCGGATAGCGATTTCTTCCGTTATATGAAGACGCCAGGCAACGCCACGCGATAAACTCAAATCCGTTTGAGTGATCAAACCACCGCTCTCTTCCGAGGCGGTGGTTTTCTTTTATAAGGATCCGCAATGAATTCAACCATCCTGTTGGCACTGGCGTTAGTTTTAGTGCTGGAAGGCCTTGGACCGATGCTTTATCCGCGTGCCTGGCGACGCATGATCGCCACCATGAGCCAACTGCCGGATACTATTTTGCGTCGTTTTGGAGGAGGTCTTGTGGTTGCCGGTATCGTTATCTACTACATGTTGAGGAAAACGATTGGCTGATCAAAAAGTGGTCGGATTTGCCTTATATTGCGGGCAAAAAGTGCTGTATATCTGAAAAAGCGGTGGTAGAATCCATTTTTAAGCAATCGGTGATTTTTAAAATGGGTAACAACGTTGTCGTACTGGGCACCCAATGGGGTGACGAAGGTAAAGGGAAGATCGTTGATCTTCTGACTGAACGTGCTAAATATGTTGTACGCTATCAGGGTGGCCACAACGCGGGCCATACTCTCGTAATCAACGGTGAAAAAACCGTCCTCCATCTCATTCCATCAGGTATTCTTCGCGACAATGTGACCAGCATCATCGGTAACGGTGTTGTGCTGTCTCCTGCTGCGCTGATGAAAGAGATGAAAGGCCTGGAAGACCGTGGTATCCCGGTTCGTGAGCGTCTGCTGCTCTCCGAAGCTTGCCCGCTGATCCTCGACTATCACGTGGCGCTGGACGTAGCGCGTGAAAAAGCGCGCGGCGCAAAAGCTATCGGCACCACGGGCCGTGGTATCGGCCCTGCTTATGAAGATAAAGTTGCCCGCCGTGGTCTGCGCGTTGGCGATCTGTTCGACAAAGCCACCTTCGCTGACAAACTGAAAGAAGTGATGGAATATCACAACTTCCAGCTGGTGAATTTCTATAAAGCTGACGCTGTTGACTACCAGAAAGTGCTGGATGATGTCATGGCGGTAGCGGATATCCTGACCGGTATGGTTGTGGATGTGTCCGATCTGCTGGACCAGGCGCGTAAACGTGGCGATTTCGTCATGTTCGAAGGTGCACAAGGTACGCTGTTGGATATCGACCACGGTACCTATCCGTACGTGACCTCCTCTAACACCACCGCGGGTGGCGTGGCGACCGGCTCTGGCTTGGGTCCGCGTTACGTGAATTACGTTCTGGGTATCATCAAAGCTTACTCCACTCGCGTGGGCGCAGGTCCATTCCCGACTGAGCTGTTTGATGACATCGGCGAGTTCCTGTGCAAGCAGGGTAACGAGTTTGGCGCCACCACCGGTCGTCGTCGTCGTACCGGCTGGCTGGATATCGTTGCGATTCGTCGCGCAGTGCAGATCAACTCCCTGTCTGGCTTCTGCCTGACCAAGCTGGACGTGCTGGACGGCCTGAAAGAAGTGAAACTGTGTATCGGTTACCGTATGCCAGATGGCCGCGAAGTGACAACCACGCCGCTGGCTGCTGACGACTGGGAAGGCATCGAGCCAATCTACGAAACCATGCCTGGCTGGTCAGAAACCACCTTTGGCGTGAAAGAGCGTAGCGGCCTGCCGCAGGCGGCGCTGGACTACATCAAGCGTATTGAAGAACTGACTGAAGTGCCGATTGATATTATTTCTACCGGCCCTGACCGTAGTGAAACGATGATTCTGCGCGACCCGTTCGACGCATAATTTTCGTGAATCCTGGCCTGCGGAGCGATCCGTAGGCCGGATAAACGCCGTTCCATCTGGTTTTTGTCCTCTCTTTCCGCTTTTACCCCTTTCCGTTTAAATAAATTCGCCGTTAACTATCTGGCTGGTTTATCATCATTATTGAATATCTCTGCGGTTACACCGCGTTTTTCCCTTTTCCTGAGGTTGATGTGCAGTTAACGAGTTTCACCGATTACGGCTTACGTGCGCTGATTTACATGGCGTCGTTGCCACAAGGGCAGATGACCAGTATCTCTCAAGTTACAGAGGTCTACGGCGTGTCCCGTAATCATATGGTCAAAATAATCAATCAACTTAGCCGTGCGGGATACGTGACTGCCGTCCGCGGGAAAAACGGGGGAATTCGTCTCGGTAAGCCCGCACAGAGTATTCGTGTAGGGGACGTGGTGCGCGAACTGGAGCCGCTGTCTCTGGTGAATTGCAGCAGCGACTTTTGCCATATCACCCCCGCATGCCGCCTGAAACAGGCACTTTCTAAGGCTGTGCAAAGTTTCCTTATGGAACTGGATAACTACACGCTGGCCGATTTGGTTGAAGAGAATCAACCGCTGTATAAATTATTGCTGGTGGAATGAAGAAAACTTTCGCCGGAGCTGACAACGGAGGAACCGCTATGTCACATGATCCTTTCCAGGACCGCGAAGCAGAAAAGTACGCGAATCCTATCCCAAGCCGCGAGTTCATCATCGAACACTTAACAAAACGCGAAAAACCCGCCAATCGTGAAGAACTTGCCGTTGAATTAAATATTGAAGGTGAAGAGCAAATTGAAGCCCTTCGCCGCCGTCTGCGCGCTATGGAGCGTGACGGTCAGTTGGTCTTTACCCGCCGCCAGTGCTATGCGCTGCCAGAACGTCTCGACCTGCTGAAAGGCGTCGTTATCGGTCACCGCGATGGTTACGGCTTCCTGCGCGTCGAAGGGCGTAAAGACGATCTGTACCTTTCCTCTGAACAGATGAAAATGTGCATCCACGGCGACCAGATTTTGGCTCAGCCGCTGGGGGCCGATCGTAAAGGCCGTCGCGAAGCGCGTGTGGTGCGTGTGCTGGTGCCAAAAAACAGCCAGATTGTCGGTCGTTACTTTACCGATGCCGGCGTGGGCTTTGTGGTGCCGGACGACAGCCGTATGAGCTTCGACATCCTCATCCCACCGGAAGAGGTGATGGGCGCACGAATGGGCTTTGTGGTGGTGGTTGAACTCACCCAGCGCCCAACGCGCCGCACCAAAGCGATCGGTAAAATCGTAGAAGTGCTGGGCGATAACATGGGTACCAGCATGGCCGTTGACATGGCGCTGCGTACGCATGAAATCCCTTACGTCTGGCCGCATGCGGTGGAAGAGCAGGTCAAAGACCTGAAAGAACAGGTGCCAGAAGAGGCCAAAGTCGGCCGCGTGGACTTGCGTGATTTGCCGCTGGTGACCATCGATGGCGAAGACGCGCGTGATTTCGATGACGCCGTGTTCTGCGAGAAGAAACGCGGCGGCGGCTGGCGTTTGTGGGTGGCGATTGCTGACGTCAGCTATTATGTTCGCCCTAACACGCCGCTCGATGCCGAAGCGCGCAGTCGCGGTACGTCGGTGTACTTCCCGTCGCAGGTCGTGCCGATGCTGCCAGAAGTGCTCTCCAATGGCCTGTGTTCTCTGAACCCGCAGGTTGACAGGCTGTGTATGGTCTGCGAAATGACCATCTCCACCAAAGGGCGCTTAACCGGCTACAAATTCTATGAAGCGGTGATGAGCTCTCATGCCCGTCTGACCTATACCAAGGTCTGGCATATGCTGCAGGGCGATCAGGAACTGCGCGAGCAGTATGCGCCGCTGGTCAAACACATTGAAGAGCTGCACAACCTCTACAAAACCCTGGAGCAAGCGCGCGAAGAGCGCGGCGGGATCTCCTTTGAGAGTGAAGAAGCCAAATTCATCTTTAACGCTGAGCGCCGTATCGAACGTATCGAGCAGACCCAGCGTAACGATGCGCACAAGCTTATCGAAGAGTGCATGATTTTAGCTAACATCTCGGCGGCGCGTTTCGTTGAGAAAGCCAAAGAGCCTGCGTTGTTCCGTATCCACGATAAGCCGACGACCGAAGCCATCACCTCTTTCCGTTCAGTGCTGGCGGAGCTGGGTCTTGAGCTGCCGGGTGGTAGCAAGCCAGAGCCGCGCGATTATGCCGAACTCTTGACCGCGATCGCCGATCGTCCTGACGCAGAAATGCTGCAAACCATGCTGCTGCGTTCGATGAAACAGGCGATTTACGATCCGGAAAACCGCGGTCACTTTGGCCTGGCGCTGCAGTCTTACGCGCACTTTACTTCACCGATCCGTCGTTATCCGGATCTGTCGCTGCACCGCGCCCTTAAATACTTGGTGGCGCAAGAGCAGGGGCATAAGGGCAACACCACCGAAACCGGCGGCTACCATTATTCCATGGAAGAGGTGCTGCAATTGGGTCAGCACTGTTCCATGGCGGAACGTCGCGCCGATGAAGCAACGCGTGATGTTGCTGACTGGCTGAAGTGTGACTTTATGCTGGATCAGGTGGGTAACGTCTTTAAAGGCGTGATTGCCAGCGTGACCGGTTTTGGTTTCTTCGTCCGTCTCGATGAGCTGTTCATTGATGGTCTGGTGCATGTCTCCTCGCTGGACAACGATTACTATCGTTACGACCAGGTAGGACAGCGCCTGACCGGTGAGTCCGGCGGTCAAACGTATCGTCTGGGCGATCGCGTCGAAGTGCGCGTTGAAGCCGTGAACATGGACGAACGTAAGATTGATTTCAGCCTGATTTCAAGCGAACGCGCGCCGCGTAATGTGGGTAAAACCGCGCGTGAAAGTGCGAAAAAAGGGTCTGGCGGTAAGAGCAACGGCAAACGTCGTCAGTCTGGCAAAAAGGTGAACTTCGAGCCAGACAGCGCTTTCCGGGGTGACAAAGGCAAAGCGGCACCTAAACAGCCAAAATCTCCGCAAGCTCCAAAAGCGAAAGCGGAGAAAGGCGCGAAAAAACCGTCAGCTAAAACGCAAAAAATAGCTGCTGCCACCAAAGCAAAACGCGCAGCGAAGAAAAAAATCGCTGAGTAATTTTTACCCTCACTTCCATGGAAGCATTTCCCCCCTCTTCCTGTGGGAGAGGGCCGGGGTGAGGGGAATCCGTTAACAGAGTGAAAGACGAGTCCATTAATGAGTGAAATGATTTACGGCATCCACGCGGTGCAGGCCCTGCTGGAGCGCGCTCCAGAGCGTTTTCAGGAAGTGTTTATTCTGAAAGGCCGTGAGGACAAACGTCTGCTCCCGCTGATCCATGCGCTTGAAGCTCAGGGCGTAGTGATTCAGCTGGCCAGCCGTCAGTTCCTCGACGAGAAAAGTGAAGGCGCGGTACACCAGGGGATCATTGCCCGTGCGAAACCGGGTCGTCAGTACCAGGAAAACGATCTGCCGGATTTGATTGCCCAGTTGGATAACCCGTTCTTCCTGATCCTCGACGGCGTGACCGATCCGCACAACCTCGGCGCGTGTCTGCGTAGTGCTGATGCAGCAGGTGTGCATGCGGTGATCGTTCCACGAGATCGTGCGGCACAGCTGAATGCGACGGCGAAGAAAGTGGCCTGTGGCGCAGCGGAAAACGTTCCGTTGATCCGCGTGACCAATCTGGCGCGTACCATGCGTCAGCTGCAGGAAGAGAATATCTGGATCGTTGGTACGGCGGGTGAAGCCGATCATACCGTTTATCAGAGTAAAATGACCGGCCGTCTGGCGCTGGTGATGGGTGCAGAAGGCGAAGGTATGCGTCGTCTGACTCGCGAGCATTGCGATGAGCTGATTAGCATCCCGATGGCGGGGAGCGTGTCGTCTCTGAACGTCTCCGTTGCGACAGGTATTTGCCTGTTTGAAGCGGTTCGTCAGCGCACGAAATAAACAGTAAGGCCGTCCTGTGGACGGCCTTACTGTTTTCTCTCTTTCCCAGTGGGAAAGCGCAGGAGTGAGGGCCCCAGACGGCGGCAACCTTACTCCTCTAACGACCGCAGATGGTCATCTTTATTGAGCGTCATCAGCGCCGCCATGCTGACCACCGCCGTCGCCATCACGTAGTACGCCGGAATATCGAGATTACCCGTCTGTTTGATCAAGCCTGTAATGATTAAGCCCGCACAGCCTGAGAAAATCGCGTTCGAAAGCGAATACGCCAGTCCAAGCCCTGTGTAACGCACGCGCGTCGGGAACATCTCCGAGAGCATTGCAGGCCCTGGCCCTGCCAGCATCCCCACCAAACCGCCAGCAATCAGAACCACAATGGCTTTAATGGCCAGCGTGCTGGATTCTGCCTGCAACACTTTGAGCAGCGGCAGCGCCAGAATCAGTAATAGCCCAGTGGCGATGAGCATCACCGTGCGCCGACCGATTTTGTCGCTCAATATCCCCGATGGAATAATGGTCAGCGCAAATCCGACATTCGAGATCACGGCAATCAGCAGCGCCTGGTTAAAGCCAGTATGCAGCGCCGACTGTAAATAGGTGGGCATGATGACCAGATAGGTATAGCCCGCAGCCGACCACACCATCACGCGCCCTATCCCCATCACGATCGCTTTGAGCGTTTCCGCAGTCTGCGCCTTCGCAACGACCGGTTTTTCCTGCTGTTTTACAAAGCTTGGCGTCTCTTCCATGCTCACCCGCAGCCACAGGGCGACCACGCCCATCGGCAGCGCGAGGAAGAACGGAATGCGCCAGCCCCAGTCGTGCAGCGCTTCGGGCGTGAGGACGGCGGAAAGCAGCGCCACGATCCCCGCACCGGCTAGTAGACCCAGTGCCACGGTAAAGGACTGCCACGCACCGTAAAGCCCGCGTTTGCCGCGTGGAGCGAATTCGGTCATTAGCGACACCGCGCCGCCGTATTCACCGCCCGCAAACAGCCCCTGTAAAATGCGCAGACCGGTGATAATCAGCGGGGCGGCAATGCCAATACTGGCGTAGACCGGCACGACACCAATCGCCGCCGTCGCGAGGGTCATCAGCACCAGCACAATGATCAACGTCGGCTTACGCCCAATACGGTCACCTATTCGCCCGAACACCACCGCGCCCAACGGTCGGAAGAAAAACGCAATCGCAAACGAAGCGTAGGTGAGAATCAGGCCGGTTGTTCCCGCTTCACCTTCAAGCTGGAAGAAATTTTTCGCAATAACGGTGGCCATAAAGCCATACACCGCAAACTCATACCATTCGATAAAGTTACCAATAGAGCCTGCAATTAAAGCGCGCTTATGCGCATCCGGCGCACGTTGGGAAGATTGCATAATGATTCTCTTCTGGAAGGTGAGAATAAATTATTCAACAGAATCGCCGGAGTGAAATAGTTTATTCTTATATTGTGTGACCTGTTTCACGAATGATCTCAGCAAGATCGCTGCCTTGTGACCCGACTCCCATGCAGCCTTCGCGCAGGTTGTCCATAATGACCTTCATTGCCATTGAAGGAGGGACGCACCATGCACTGGCAGACTCATACCGTTTTTAATCAGCCGTTACCCCTTTCCAACAGTAATCTGTTTCTTTCCGATTGCGCGCTACGTGACGCCGTCATCCGAGAGGGGGCGGAGTGGGACATGGAGCTGCTCGCCAGCATCGGCCAGCAGCTAGGTACAGCGGAATCGCTGGAGCTTGGCAGGCTCGCCAATGCAAATCCCCCTGAACTTTTACGCTACAACGCCGCGGGTGAGCGGCTGGACGATGTACGTTTTCATCCGGCGTGGCATCTGCTCATGCAGGGACTGTGTGCGAATCGGGTCCATAACCTGGCGTGGGAAGATCAGGCTCGCAAGGGATCGTTTGTCGCGCGCGCGGCACGGTTCATTCTCCATGCCCAAGTGGAAGCCGGAACGCTTTGCCCAGTCACCATGACGTTTGCCGCGACGCCGTTGTTACAGCAATCCCTCCCTAAACCTTTTCACGACTGGCTGACGCCGCTGATGAGCGATCGTTACGATCCGCATATCGCGCCTGGCGGGCAAAAACGCGGACTCCTGATCGGGATGGGAATGACCGAAAAACAGGGCGGCTCAGATGTACTGAGCAACACCACGCGCGCCGAAAAATGCAGCGACGGCAGCTATCGGCTGGTGGGGCATAAATGGTTTTACTCAGTGCCTCAAAGCGATGCGCATCTGGTGCTGGCGCAGGCGAAAGGAGGGCTTTCATGCTTTTTCGTCCCGCGCATATTGCCTGACGGGCAGCGCAACGCTGTTCGGCTGGAGCGCCTGAAAGATAAGCTCGGCAATCGCTCAAACGCCAGCAGCGAAGCGGAGTTTATGGACGCTTCCGGTTGGATTGTAGGGGAAGAGGGCGAAGGCGTACGCCAGATCCTCAAAATGGGGGGCCTGACGCGCTTTGACTGCGCGCTGGGTAGCCACGGGCTGATGCGCCGTGCGCTCTCTGTTGCGCTGTACCACGCCCACCAGCGCCAGACGTTTGGCAAAAATCTGGTCGATCAGCCGCTGATGCGCGAAGTACTGAGCCGCATGGCGTTGCAGCTCGAAGGGCAAACCGCGCTGCTGTTCCGTCTTGCGCGTGCCTGGGATCAGCGCGAGGATCAGAAGGAAATAGCCTGGGCGCGGCTCTTTACACCCGCCGCGAAATTCAGCGTCTGCAAAGCGGGGATCCCCTTTGTGGCGGAGGCGATGGAAGTGCTGGGCGGCGCAGGCTATTGCGAAGAGAGTGAATTGCCGCGTCTTTACCGTGAAATGCCGGTGAACAGCATCTGGGAAGGGTCGGGCAACATTATGTGCCTGGATGTTTTGCGCGTCCTGGCGAAGCAGCCTGCCATTCTCGACGTATTACAGGAGGATTTTGCCCAGGTAAAAGGGCAAGACCGACATTTTGATCGCAGCTGGCGACAACTGCTGCAAAAGCTACGTAAGCCTCAGGAGTCCCAGGGGCGGGAGATCACCCAGCAGATATTTTTGCTGGGCGCAGGCGCACAAATGCTACGGCACGCATCGCCACCGGTAGCGCAGGCGTGGTGCCGCATGATGCTGGATGCCCGTGGCAGTCTGGTGCTCAGCGAGCAGGTCAAAAATGACCTGCTGCTGCGCGCCACGGGACGGGTGGTTTAGTGTTTTAAGCGGAAAATGCTGACCACTTCAGCCAGGTGCGATCCCTTCTCACGCAGCGTTTGTGCAGTTTGCTCGCTGCGTGAAACGCGATCGGCGTTGATATGCGACGCTTCGCCAATGTGGGTCATCGCCAGGTTGACCTGATGGATGCCCGCAGATTGCTCATGCGACGCGTGGTTAATCTCGGTTACCAGCTGGTTGATGTTATCGATATGCACAATGATCGACTCCATCGCATGCTGGGTTTGTTCGGAAAGCTGGTGGCCTTCGCTCACTTTTTTCAGCGTGTCGCCAATCAACTGCTCGATTTCTTTCACCGCATTGGCACTGCGGGCGGCCAGCGCACGCACTTCCTGGGCGACAACGGCAAAACCTTTGCCGTGCTCACCCGCACGCGCGGCTTCCACCGCGGCGTTCAGCGCCAGAATATTGGTCTGAAACGCAATCGATTCGATCACGCGTGTGATGTCTTCAATACGTTTCGATGCGTCGCGAATATCATCCATGGTGGCGACCGCGTTTCCGACGGTTTCGCCACCGTGATGCACGGCGCGTGAGGTCTCGCCTACCAGCTGCTGCGTTTGTTCCATGTTCGCCGCATTTTGCTGCACAGTTGCGGCAAGTTGTTCCATACTCGCCGACGTTTCTTCAACGCTACTCGCCTGCTTATTTATTTGCTCAGAGATTTCACCGGTATCGGAAGCCAGCGCGTTAGTCCCCTGATGGATTTCACCTGCCGCTTCACGAACCTGCTGAACGATCTGCTGCAATCCAGCGCCAATGCCGTTAATCGCGCCAATCAACTGGCCGACTTCATCCTGACGGGTGACGGGCAGCTCCGCCCGAAGATCGCCCGCGGCGTATTGACGAGCCAAATCGATGACGTCGCGCAGTGGACGGGTTAACCAGCGACGGATAATCACAACGAACAGTGCGGCAAACAGCGCAGATAGTACGATTCCCGCCAGCAGGAAACGGTCGCGCAAGGCGTTGACGTTGGCCAGCAACACGGATTTATCCACTTCACCAATGATCGTCCAGTTCCAGCCTGGCAACGGGGTATACGCCATTTTAAGGGTACGCCCATCGTCGCTTTGACGTTCCAGGGTGCCGGATTTTCCGCTCAGAAGCTGTTGCTGAATTTCGTTATCCCACTTCGGCAATTTTCCTTCTTCGCTAGAGTGGAACAGATACTGCCCGCGCGTTTTGCCGTTGCCGCGATCTAACACATAGAAATGACCGCTGTCGCCGAGGCGGCGATTCAGGATCTTTTCACGCATCACGTTCCAGGAATTCGTGATATCGACCCCGACAAAAACGATCGCAATGACTTGGCCGCTCGCATCTTTAACCGGCTGATACTGGGTGATGTAGCGCTTGCCAAACAGCAAAGCCAGACCGCGATAAACTTCGCCTTTGGTCACGGAGCTAAACGCGGCGCTGGAATTATCCAGCACGGTGCCGATGGCGCGCTCGCCGTTTTCTTTACGCAGCGACGTCGCTACACGAATAAAGTCATTACCGCTGCGGACAAACAGAGTTGAAATCGCACCGGTACGATTCAGGAAATCATCAGAGAAGGCATTGTTTTCGTGGAGTTCGGTGTCACCCCCTTTCAGCAAAGGTGCATTTTGCCCGTTAATGGTACGCATTTGACTGGCATCGCTGCTCAGCGGCTGGGGCAGAAATGTGCCAAATAGTTTGGTGTAGCTCTCGACTTCTTCGCTGAGGCTGGTGTTGAACATCTGGACCATATCCACCACGCCCGTGGACTGATTATGCAGATCTTCCACCGCAAGGGCTTCGAGCTGTTGGCTGGCTTTTTGACTCAGGAGAAAGGTGAATAACAGGAAGAGCGTAGCAACGCTCGTACCGGTAAGCAGCGAAAGCTTGGTGCCCAAACCAGAACGGCGGAAAAAATTGATCATAAATTGCTCATTGTCGAAAAGGTATGGCAGTTCAACGGCAGAGCGGGGATAACATTTACCAAACTTATGTAACAAAATGTTACATTGATGTGATGAATGAGCAACAGTCAGGGTAAACGATTTGTAGAAATAGAAAAGCCACTAATATTAAGTGGCTTTTATGGACGGGCTTCAGGTGTAGAGAATCGCTTGCACTCGCCACTGGTCGGCATGTCGGTCCTCCTGCATCTGGACGATGCGATACCAGGAAGCACCTTGCTCATCCGCTTTTAAGGCAATTACACGTTCAACATCTTGCGGGCTCCCTGAAATGTTAGTCACGGAGATCAGACCCATTTCGTTTAAGCCTGTGACGCAATCCGCACTGGCAAATTCCGCTGACTGCGCGGTGGTGCTCATCAGTCCCGCTGAGAGCAGCAGTGAGGTCAAAGCAAGAGATCGTTTCATTGTCAGCTCCATTTCACATGTCTCCGGTATCCGCCGGGCAATCCTTCGCAAATAAACTCACTTCCTATGTCACAGGCATGGAGTTTATTGTGGACAGGAAAACGTCTATGGACGCAAAGCAGTGTAAATGTCGTTTAAATGCTGACAGTTATTTGCGGTACAAAATGGCTTGTGAGTACCACTGTCCCGTTATGATTGTTTCATCAATCATAATGATGACGTAATAATCTGCTTTCGCAGCGACAGCTTTGGCTTTTATTTCATCCTCTGCATCCGCCGGTGAACCGCGAACTAACGCACTGACGGTACCCAGTCGTTGTAATCCTTCGGTCTGATTACGGCGAATTTCCTGAGGATGATCGGTAGCCGCGGGAGCGGGTTGCGGTGTGCCTTGCAACGCGCTACAGCCCATTAATAGCGACACCAGCAATAAAGCAGCGAACCTGCGCATAACCATATCTCGTTTCCTGATAGTCATAGTGTAGATGTCTGCGAATTTCCTTTTGGGGGAATGTTCCCAAACTGTTATCTGTGACGTAAATTTCGAATGAAAATGTCGTGAAAGCGTAATCCAGTTCTCAACATTATGAATCACCCATCAGACAAGAGGATCGACCATGATTGAACTTACAACGCAGCGGCTTGGCGAACACGAAATTCTACACGCTTTTCCGGCGGGAATGCGTGAGCAGCCGTTGCCGGTTGTTATTTTTTATCATGGCTTTACGTCATCAAAACTGGTGTACAGCTATTTTGCCGTGGCATTGGCGCAGGCAGGCTTTCGGGTCGTGATGCCTGATGCTCCCGATCATGGCGCGCGATATTCAGGTGATGAACAGACGCGATTGGGCCAGTTCTGGCCCATTCTTCACGGCAATCTGCTGGAGTTCAGCGGATTACGTGATGCGGTGTATCAGGCGGGGTGGGTCGCTGATGACCGACTGGCCGTTGCCGGAGCATCAATGGGCGGCATGACTGCGTTGGGCATCATGACGCGTTACCCGGAAGTGAAATGCGTCGCGAGCCTGATGGGATCGGGCTTTTTCACCACGCTTGCTCACACACTTTTTCCGCCGACGGGTGATGTTGACGCGATGGTTTCTCTACTCGCTGACTGGGAGGTCACGCATGCTCTGCCGCGTCTGGCCGATCGCCCACTGCTGCTCTGGCATGGTGAAGCGGATGACGTCGTGCCTGCGGGTGAGACGTTCCGTTTGCAGCAAGCCTTGATTCGCGATGGGCTGGATAAAAATCTAACGTGTTTGTGGGAAGCGGGTGTTAAGCATCGCATCACACCCACGTCGCTGGATGCCACGGTTGCGTTCTTCCAAAAGCATCTTTAAAAGCACAGGTTTAACGCCATGGGCGCAAAAAAAAAGCCCCCGGGCAGGGGGCAAGTCAAACTAGGACTATGTTCTCGTTTTTGGCTTTCCTGGTGCTAACGTTAAGTCTTATCGGTAGATATCTGCGCTTGCATGCATATTGCCGTTGCTACCGGGTTCGCGTGTTAAAACTACATGGTAATACGCCGCACCCTGTGCGTCGGTCTCTTCATTAAGCGCCTGATCTGCTTCACTTTCAGTGGCGAAATTATGATTAATGTAAATCACGCCTAAGCTGTGCACATCATCCATATTTTTAGCCTGTTGGCTGTCTACTTTGATGGCTGCCATCGCGCTTGTACTCAGCACAAGCGCAGCCAAAATGACTATTGCGATGTTTTTCATGATCTGTACTCCACGACAACATGCTGTTTGCGGTTTTGCCTCTCCTGTCGTGTCTGGATGGGGTCTGATTAAAGTGTAATCGCTTATCTGGCGGGAAATCGCGACCATTTCTGATGCTGTTGTTCAAAAAAATGGCGCTTTCAGATGTGATTAATTTTAAATCATCCACTTAGACTGGCTTTACGCTTTGTGCGAATTAATTGTGCAATCAGCTTGAGTTTATGGGGCTTCGCAATTAGAATGGCGCGTCAATTTTTCAGCCGACCTTTAACAACGTTCCTTGCCTCCATGGGCCTCGGCTGACCCAGACAGGAGGCTGAATAATCCGTAAGGAGCAATTCGATGCGTCATTACGAAATCGTTTTTATGGTCCATCCTGACCAGAGCGAACAGGTTCCGGGTATGATCGAACGCTACACTGGTGCAATCACTGCAGCAGAAGGCACGATCCACCGTCTGGAAGACTGGGGTCGCCGTCAGCTGGCTTATCCGATCAACAAACTGCACAAAGCGCACTACGTTCTGCTGAACGTTGAAGCTCCGCAGGAAGCGATCGATGAGCTGGAAACTAACTTCCGCTTTAACGACGCCGTTATCCGCAGCATGGTAATGCGTACTAAAAACGCAGTTACTGAAGCATCTCCGATGGTTAAAGCGAAAGACGAGCGCCGTGAGCGTCGCGATGATTTCGCAAACGAAACCGCAGATGATTCTGATGCTGGGGATTCTGAAGAGTAATTTCTGATGACCAACCGTCTGGTGTTGTCCGGTACCGTGTGCAGGACCCCCCTTCGTAAGGTCAGCCCATCAGGAATTCCTCATTGCCAGTTCGTGCTTGAGCATCGTTCTGTGCAAGAGGAAGCCGGGTTTCACCGGCAGGCGTGGTGCCAAATGCCCGTTATTATTAGCGGACACGAAAACCAGGCCATTACTCACAGTATAACGGTCGGTAGCGCAGTAACCGTTCAGGGGTTCATTTCTTGCCACAAGGCAAAGAACGGTCTGAGCAAAATGGTTCTGCATGCCGAGCAGATTGATTTGATAGATTCTGGAGACTAGCCATATGGCACGTTATTTCCGTCGTCGCAAGTTCTGCCGTTTCACCGCGGAAGGCGTTCAAGAGATCGACTATAAAGATATCGCAACGCTGAAAAACTACATCACCGAAAGCGGTAAGATTGTCCCAAGCCGTATCACCGGTACTCGTGCAAAATATCAGCGTCAGCTGGCTCGCGCTATCAAACGCGCTCGCTACCTGTCTCTGCTGCCGTACACTGATCGTCATCAGTAATCGGGCACAGTCCATTAATACGACTTTAAGAGGATAAGGTAATGCAAGTTATTCTGCTTGATAAAGTAGCAAACCTGGGCAGCCTGGGTGATCAGGTTAACGTTAAAGCGGGCTACGCTCGTAACTTCCTGGTTCCACAGGGTAAAGCTGTTCCTGCTACTAAGAAAAACGTAGAGTTTTTCGAAGCACGTCGTGCTGAACTGGAAGCCAAACTGGCTGACGTTCTGGCGGCTGCTAACGCTCGCGCTGAAGCAATCAACGCACTGGGCACCGTTACTATCGCGTCTAAATCTGGCGACGAAGGTAAACTGTTCGGTTCTATCGGTACTCGCGACATCGCTGATGCTGTAACTGCAGCTGGCGTTGAAGTGGCTAAGAGCGAAGTTCGCATGCCGAACGGCGTTCTGCGTACCACTGGTGAGCACGAAGTGGACTTCCAGGTTCACAGCGAAGTGTTCGCTAAACTGGTAGTAAACGTTGTAGCTGAGTAATTTATTACTGAGTTAGCGTAAAAACGCCGGCCTTGTGCCGGCGTTTTGCTTTTTGTCTCACCCCACCTCTCACAACTCTCCCTATAGGGTAGTAATTGCTGCCGCAATCTCTGATAATGAATTGAAACGTCATTTTATTTTTGAGATGCGCCATGAACTCCGCTCCGCCTGTGCCCGTTTTTGCCCGTAAAAATGTTGCTTATGCTTGCGCGACGCTATGTTGTCTGCTGTGGGGTAGCTCTTATCCGGCAATAAAAAGCGGGTATGAACTCTTCCAGATAGCCATCGACGATATCCCGTCGAAAGTGGTATTCGCAGGGTATCGTTTTCTCTTTGCTGGTCTGTTGTTGCTGATTTTTGCGCTCGCCCAGCGTAAACCCATCGCCAGACTCACGCCGCGGCAATTTGGGCAACTGTCCCTGCTGGGGTTGACGCAAACCACGATTCAGTACACGTTCTTTTATATTGGTCTTGCATATACCACGGGCGTGAAAGGTTCAATCATGAACGCCACCGGGACTTTTTTCAGCGTCCTGCTGGCACACTTTATCTACCAAAACGACAAGCTCAGCTATAACAAAACCATTGGCTGTATTCTGGGGTTTGCGGGCGTGATGCTGGTGAACTTCAACAGTGGATTGATGGATTTTAGCTTTGTCTGGAACGGCGATGGCTTTGTGATTCTGGCCGCCTTTATCCTCTCTGCCGCCACGTTGTACGGGAAACGTATCTCTCAAACGGTCGATCCGACCGTGATGACCGGCTGGCAACTGGCGATTGGCGGACTGGTGCTGGTTGTGGGCGGCTACTCGACGGGCGGAACGCTGGAAGTGCACAGCATTGAAGCCGTTGCGATTTTGGGTTACCTGACGCTGTTATCGTCAGTCGCTTTTGCGTTGTGGAGTGTGCTGTTGAAAGTTAACCGCGTCAGTATGATCGCCCCATTCAACTTTGTCGTACCGGTGGCCGGGACGGTGCTGTCCGCTATTTTCCTGGGCGAAAACATTCTGGACATCAAATATGCCATCGCGCTGGTACTGGTGTGTTCAGGGATTTGGTGGGTGAATAAGGTCAGTAAAAAAACAGTCTAAAAAGTCTGCCCGGTGAACGTCACGTCACCGGGCGGAGAATTATTTCGCGCGGATAAAACTGCCGTCAGTCTGGCGAGTGAACAACACCTGTTCGCCATTTCCGGTATCAATTGTCAGACCCGTCACCACGCCGCTGGCATTCTGGCGAATCTGCACCATCTGACCGCTTTGCAAATTGCTGAGCGGTTTCCCTGCACCTTCTACCTGCGCCATGGAATAGACATCAGTCGGTGGCAAATTGTGGTCGCGGAACAGCTGCGCCATTGTTTTCCCAGGCTCAACGCGATACGAACGCCATTGCTGTTCGATACCCGAAGGTTGCTGGGCCTGTGGTGCGGATGCTTGTTCCTGAGGCTGTTCGTCCTGGATTGGTTCAGGCTCTACCGGCGCAACTTGGCCGGGATCGTTTGACGGCGTCACCAGCTGTGTCTGCATGGGCTGCTGATCGCGTTGTGGTTGTGATTGCGACTGGATATCCAGCTGCGCGTTGCGACTCGCTGGTACGGTATCGCTGTCATCGCCAGAAGGAAGCAGGAAGCCTACCACCACCAGCAGGGCGGCAATGATGATGCCTCTGCGATGGAGGTTCGGCAGCGGGTCCATGATGCGAAAATTATCTGGCGCATGCCAGATTTTCGCCAGGGTAGGTTTCAGTTCAAATCGCCCGGGCATGGCTCTCCTCCTGCTCCGCGTCTTTTACCCGTCATCCACGGGTCGATATCCTGTCTCAGAAGTATAGTTCGCTAACTGCCTGAATGGCGTAGCAAAGCCGCCTTCACTGTCCCACGTTTGGGAAAAATCCTGGTAAGCCCTATTGTTTCTGTTTCGCGGCGGTTTGTCATCTTAACTTAAGACAAAGTTTTACCCGTAAGGGCGTGGCTGCTATGCTGCCCGCTACTTTAAATGTGATGGAAGGAAACCCCCCATGACCACCCCGACTTTTGACACTATCGAAGCGCAGGCAAGCTACGGTATCGGTTTGCAGGTAGGACAGCAGTTGAGCGAATCCGGCCTGGAAGGACTGTTACCTGAAGCGCTGGTGGCGGGTATCGCTGACGCGCTGGAAGGCAAACAGCCGGCAGTGCCAGTCGACGTTGTTCATCGCGCACTGCGTGAAATCCACGAGCGTGCTGATGCCGTTCGTCGCGAGCGTTTTGAAGAAATGGCTGCTGACGGCGTGAAATATCTCGAAGAAAACCGTGAGCGCGAAGGCGTGAACATCACCGAATCTGGCCTGCAGTTCCGCGTGATCACTCAGGGCGAAGGCGCAATCCCGGCTCGCACCAACCACGTTCGCGTGCATTACACCGGTAAACTGATCGACGGTACCGTGTTCGATAGCTCCGTTGCGCGTGGCGAACCGGCTGAATTCCCGGTTAACGGCGTGATTCCTGGCTGGATCGAAGCGCTGACCCTGATGCCGGTTGGCTCTAAATGGGAACTGACGATCCCACAAAACCTGGCATACGGTGAGCGTGGCGCGGGTGCTTCTATCCCACCATTCAGCACCCTGGTATTTGAAGTCGAGTTGCTGGAAATCCTGTAATCGACGTGCATTTCCTCTCCCGCTTTGGGAGAGGAAATGCGTGATAAAACCTAAAGTTACAGCGATATCAACATTTTATTTTGCATATGCACACTTTGCGTGTATTTTTGTGAGCTGTTTTGCATTGTACAAGTGATATGACACTCACTTTAAACATATTGTTAACATAATATCTAATTCACAGTATTCATCCTGCCGATTCTTACCTACTATCGACGAGTCCTTGTATAGGGATCGTTGCATTTTGACGTCATTAAAGGCCAGAAGAGCCTAAACAACACAGACAGGTACAACAGGAAAATCACATGGTAGATCAGGTTAAAGTCGTCGCCGCTGAAGAGGCTTCGTCTGAACAGTCGCTGCGGCGCAATCTCACAAACCGTCATATTCAGCTTATCGCCATCGGCGGTGCCATTGGCACCGGGCTGTTTATGGGGTCGGGTAAAACCATCAGCCTTGCCGGGCCATCGATCATATTCGTCTATATGATCATCGGTTTTATGCTTTTCTTCGTGATGCGGGCAATGGGTGAATTGCTGCTCTCGAATCTCGAGTACAAATCGTTTAGCGATTTTGCCTCCGATTTACTCGGACCGTGGGCGGGCTATTTTACCGGCTGGACCTACTGGTTCTGCTGGGTAGTAACCGGAATGGCCGATGTCGTCGCCATTACCGCGTATGCACAATTCTGGTTCCCCGGATTGTCTGACTGGGTCGCGTCGCTGGCGGTGATCGTGCTGTTACTGAGCCTCAACCTTGCGACCGTCAAAATGTTCGGTGAGATGGAGTTCTGGTTTGCGATGATCAAAATCGTCGCGATCGTCGGCCTGATCGTGGTGGGTCTGGTGATGATACTGACGCACTTCCAGTCACCAACCGGCGTTCAGGCATCGTTTACCCATCTGTGGAACGACGGCGGCTGGTTCCCGAAAGGCCTGAGCGGATTCTTCGCAGGCTTCCAGATTGCGGTGTTTGCTTTTGTGGGCATCGAACTGGTGGGGACAACGGCGGCGGAAACCAAAGATCCTGAAAAATCCCTGCCACGCGCCATTAACTCGATTCCGATTCGCATCATTATGTTCTATGTGTTTGCGCTGATCGTGATCATGTCCGTGACGCCATGGGGTTCCGTGGTGCCAACGAAGAGCCCGTTCGTCGAGCTGTTCGTACTGGTGGGACTGCCAGCTGCGGCAAGCCTGATTAACTTCGTGGTGCTGACCTCTGCGGCGTCTTCTGCGAACAGCGGCGTGTTCTCCACCAGCCGTATGCTGTTTGGCCTGGCGCAGGAAGGTGTTGCACCCGGCGCATTCGCTAAGCTGTCTAAGCGTGCGGTTCCCGCGAAAGGGCTGACCTTCTCCTGCATCTGCCTGCTGGGCGGTGTGGTGATGCTTTACGTCAATCCGAGCGTGATCGGCGCGTTTACCATGATCACCACGGTATCCGCGATTCTGTTCATGTTTGTCTGGACGATCATTCTTTGCTCGTACCTTGTGTACCGCAAACAGCGTCCGCAGCTGCATGCGTCATCCAAATACAAAATGCCGCTCGGCAAACTGATGTGCTGGGTGTGTATGGCGTTCTTTGTCTTTGTGCTGGTATTGCTGACGCTGGAAGATGATACCCGTCAGGCGCTGATGGTCACGCCGCTGTGGTTCATTGCGCTGGGTCTCGGCTGGCTGTTTATCGGTAAGAAACGTATGGCCGGTATGCGCTAAAGAAAAAAGGCCACGTGAGGTGGCCTAAAGCAAGGACTTCCAACAAGACGCTCTCGGGCGTCTTTTTTTATTCGCCTGCGAGGGCTCGCGGGAATAAGACGTTGTTTTCGAGGCTGATGTGTTCCATCAGATCGTCGATCAATTCGTTAATGCCGTTATACATCGCTTTCCAGGTGGTACATGCATCCGCTGGAGGCGTCACGTTATCGGTGGTGTGTTTAATCACTTCGAGCAGTTCGCCCGCATCGTCATGCTCACTTTCCATCACGCTGATAGGCCCCATCGCCTGGCTACCCATTCCCTGTTTAATCATCGGGAACAGGATTTGCTCTTCTTTCATCATGTGGCTGGAGAGTTCTTCGTGCAGCATGGTCAGGTATTTTGCCAGTCCGCGCGGGACAGAGGCTTTATCGGCATGCACGCGCTCGACTTTCGTCGCCTGCAAGATCAGCTCCGGCAACTGTTCGCGGTGGCGATCGTGGTAGCGCACGATGATGTGATCGATGATTTCGGCAAGCGCGACGGTACGCCAGTCTTTGTCGATGGGCTGCTCGGCCAGTTGCGCCAGTTCAGCTTCAATCGCGTCAACATCCAGCTCCTTACGCAGAGCAGCGCGTGCCAGCGTTTGCTTACCGCCGCAGCAGTAATCCATGTCGTATTTACGAAACAGCGCAGATGCGCGCGGGATGGAGAGCGCCAGCTCGCCTAAAGGTTGGTCGCGAAAGGCCATCAGCAGTTACCTCATCATCAATAGTATAAGATGCATATTAAATACATCTTTAAGTGAAGGCTATAACCCTTTAGTGGCAAAGAGTAAAATGTGAGGTGTATCACAAATTTATTTTGAAGTATTAAGATGCTGAATGGATTTGAGAAATTCAGAAAGTGTGGGTATTAGAGAATTTACAGCGTTAAACAACCCAGCGCACCTGCCGATAGATACACGTCAGACAATATCCTGCATATAACAAAGGCATACAATGTTTAAGCGTATTAAAGTTATCACACTACTTGTTTCGGTGTTGCTGGTGCTGGGTGCCATGCAAATTATCTCTGCAGGCGTATTCATAAATGCGCTGAATAATGACAAAGACAATTTCACCGTTTCACAGGTGTCCAGTCAGAACGTTGCAGAGTTTACCGACGCATGGATCAGCCTCAACCAGGCGCGCGTAACCCTCAACCGCGGCATGCTCCGCCTGCAAAGCAGCACAGCGAGCCAGATAAACGGCGGACAGCTCAGCGAACTGGTCGCCACGGCGAAAAACCTGCTGGCGAACGCACAAGGACATTACGACAAATACTACGCCTTGCCGGAAACGCCGGGAATGGACGAAAACCTGGGTAAACAACTGGAAGAGCAATATCGCGTCTACTCTTCCACGCTGGCGCAAATGAACAGCTTGCTGGCGCAGGGTAATCTGGAAGATATGTTTAAACAGAATGCCGAGTCAAAGCAGCAGGCGATGCAAAAAGTGTATCGCGAATGGCGCGAGGCGCAGGCTAAGCTGACCAACAGAGGGATTGCGGATAACGAAAAGGACTATCAGCGCATCCTGTGGATCCTCTCTGCGATTATGATTGTGGTGGTGGGCGTGATTATCACCAGTTGGATTGCAATGCGTCGCGTGCTGCTCAAGCCGCTGGACGAGGTCATTAGCCATATCCGCGCGATTGCCGCAGGCGATCTGACGCAGCCAATCGAAGCCCATGGCAAAAACGAAATGGCCGTGCTGGGGCGCAACGTGCAGGAAATGCAAACCGCGCTGGCGAATACCGTCGGTGTCGTGCGTGAAGGCGCAGACACTATCTTTACGGGCGCAGGTGAAATTTCTGCAGGCAGCAACGATCTTTCTTCTCGTACCGAGCAGCAGGCCGCTTCTCTGGAAGAAACCGCAGCCAGCATGGAACAGCTGACCGCCACCGTGAAACAAAATGCGGACAACGCCCGTCAGGCGTCACGTCTGGCGAAAGACGCGTCCACCACCGCCAAAAAAGGCGGCAATGTGGTCGAAGGCGTGGTGCGTACGATGGATGAAATCGCCACCAGCTCCAGCAAAATTGCGCAGATCACGAACGTGATCGACGGTATCGCTTTCCAGACCAATATCCTGGCGCTCAACGCGGCGGTAGAAGCCGCACGCGCAGGCGAGCAGGGACGTGGTTTTGCGGTGGTTGCCGGTGAAGTCCGCACCCTGGCGCAACGCAGCGCTCAGGCAGCGAAAGAGATCAAAGCGCTGATCGATGATTCCGGCGAGCGCGTCAGCGCAGGTTCTCAGTTGGTTAACGAAGCGGGCAGCACGATGGCAGAAATTGTCAGTGCCGTCACGCGCGTGACCGACATTATGGGCGAAATCGCTTCCGCCTCTGATGAGCAAAGCCGTGGTATCGACCAGGTTGGTCTGGCGGTAGCGGAAATGGACCGCGTGACGCAGCAGAACTCCTCATTGGTTGAAGAGTCAGCGGCAGCGGCCGCAGCGCTGGAAGATCAGGCCGCACGTCTGAACGAAGCGGTTGCGGTGTTTAAAATCAACCGTAGCCGGGCCGTGAAAGCCGCGCCGGTCAAAACCTTCGCAGCGAAGGTCAAGCCGACGGCAACGGTTTCAGACGGTAACTGGGAAACGTTCTAATAAGTTGCCCGGCGGCACACCGCCTGCCGGGCATTATTCAACTCAGCGAAACCGGAACGACCGTGGGTTTTTCCGGTTTTGCTTTTACCGCGATCACCACGCCAATCACCAACAGCGCAATCCCGCAGGCGGTTAACAGCGGCGGCACGCTCTCACGCATCAGGAACGTATAAAGCAAACCGGCGAGCGTTTCGAACACGATCAGCGGCCCCAAAATCACCGTCGGCAATTTCTGGCTGGCAATGTTCCAGCACAGCGCACCCACCCACGAGCACAGCACGGCGATGGCGATCATCAACCCTACAAACACCCACGGCCTCGGCCCAAACGGCAGGGCAAACTCCGGCTGCTGAAGCCCTAACCATCCGCATGCAGCGAGGTAACCCACCAGTGAGACGGGCAGCGTCACCAGCGCTTGCGCAGTCGCCCACATCATCGGGTTTTTATCTGGGTTTTCCCTCAGCCATTGGGCATTACGCAGGGCATACCACGCCCAACACACCACAGAAATCATTGCCAGCACAATGCCTGAGCCATAGCGCCATCCGCTCATATCGGCCAGTCCATGACGCAGTTCCGCAATATTCACGCACGCCAGTCCGGCCGCAATGCAGACCAGCGCGGGCAGCATTTTTGACCACGCCAGCTTGCCGTCACGATGGCTATACAGAAGGTTGGCGAACACCGGGATCACCACGGGTAACGTGCCGATAATCATGGTCGATACTGGCGCGCCGGTGCGCTGAATGGCGCTTGCCAGGCAAACGTAATAAATCAGATTCCCCATCATGGTCAGCGCCAGCGCGGTCATCCAGTCTTGACGGCGTAGCTGACGTAAACGCGCACGGCCCAGCCAGGCCAGCGGCAGAGCGATCAAGCCCAACGCCAGATAACGTCCCATCGACTGCAAAACCGCCGGGTATTCCGGCACGATCAGCGGGCCGACAAAAATCAGTCCCCACATCAAACCTGCAAGCAGGGCATACAGCACTCCGCTAATCATTTTTCCCTCCACAACCAGTAAACCTGCGTGAAGTGTAGGAAGACCAGCGCCTGGCGTATTGTATGAGATTGCGCATTAGCGCTGAGCGACCTGCTTTTGATAGCGCACGGGCGTAATACCGTAGCGATGCGTAAACGCGCGGGTGAGATGCGATTGATCGGTGAGTCCGGTCGCAGCCGCCACGTGTGCCGCGGGCATGCCGTGGGTGAGAAACGCTTTGGCGCGCCACAGACGAATCGCCATCAGCATTTGATGCGGCGTAACGTGAAAGTGCGCCTTAAACTGACGCTGGAAATGATAAGGGCTCAGCGACACCACGCGTGCCAGCTCGTCGAGCGTAACCGGATGCATATAATTGTCGTGCAGATAGTCACGCGCCTGCTCAAAGCGGTGCGCGCCTTCCTGTACCCTCGGCGCATGGCGAGCCAGCGGCGTAAAGGTGTCGATCAGATCCAGCAGCAACCCTTTTTGCGCCAGCGGATCGTCCGTATGCCACAGGCCATAAATCAGCTGGCAGATTTGCTGTGAGCGTTGCGGATCGTGGCGCGTCACGTCGCTGAACCACCAGTGGCGAATACCGGTCACCTCCTCCAGTAAATCAGGCTCGAGATAAACCATGCGATAGCGCCAGCCGTCGTCCGTAGCGGATTCGCCGGTATGCAGCTCATCTGGATTCATGGTGACGACGGAATGGACAGGGGCGACGTATTGCGTGCCGCGATAGCGAAAGCGCTCGGCACCGGCTTCAATCGCGCCGATTCCGAAGGCTTCGTGGGTGTGAGGCTCAAAGGCGTAGCGAGAGATATGGGCGTGATACAGCTCGATGCCCGGCACCTGCGCCAGATGGCGAAAACGCGCGCTGTCTCTCTCATCGATGAACTGTTCGGGTACGCCTTGCACGGTGAGTCTCCTCCAGGGTCATCCTTTGATTATCAGAGATGACCCTGGGGGATGCCACAAAAATTAACCCGTGCTTAACCGTTACAGAATACTTTTGACGCTTTCCGCCAGCGGCGTAGTGGCGCGGCCAATCAATTTGCTCAGCGTATGGCTATCGTCAAACAGACCGCCTTTTGACGCGCCCGTGTCAGAATCGGCCAGCATATCCGCCAGGCCTGCGGGTAATCCCACACCCTTCAGCGCGGCGGCGAAATCCGCTTCGCTCAGGTTCTGATACGTCACGGGTTTGCCGCTCTGTTTGCTCAGCTCTGCCGCCAGCTCGCTTAAGGTCCATGCGCTGTCGCCAGCCAGTTCGTACACGTTGCCCGCGTGACCGTCTTGCGCGATGACTGTTGCCGCCGCAGCGGCGTAATCCGCACGGGTAGCCGCGGCAATTTTACCGTCGCCAGCCGCGCCGATAAACACGCCGTGTTCAATAGCAGGTGGTGCGCTTGCCAGATAGTTCTCGGTATACCAGCCGTTGCGCAGCAGGGCGTAAGGGATACCAGAATCTGCCAGCGCTTTCTCGGTCGCGACGTGTTCATCGGCAAGGCCCAGCGGCGACTTATCCGCATGCAGCAGGCTGGTGTAGGCGATAAATTTCACGCCCGCCGCTTTGGCTGCGTTGATAACATTCTTGTGCTGCGGTTCACGCTGGCCGACTTCGCTGGACGAGATCAGCAGCAGTTTTTCCACGCCAGTCAGCGCAGCGGTGAAGGCGGCCTGGTCGGTGTAATCCGCCTGACGCACGGTAATGCCTTGTTTGCTCAGCGCATCGGCTTTTGCCGGGTTACGCACGATAGCCACAATCTGACTGGCCGAAACGGTTTTAAGCAGATGTTCGATAACGTGTTGGCCAAGCTGGCCGGTAGCGCCGGTAATCGCGATCATGAGGAACTCCTTCGTGTTTGTCTGATGTTGTGGCACACTATCACTCAAACTAACTTATAGTAAGTACGTACAAAAAGGTAAGTATGAACTCAACCCTCCCGACGCTCAGCGAGCAAATGCGCGACGGCAATCTTTTTGCCGAGCAGTGCCCATCCCGGGACGTGCTCAAGCATGTCACCAGCCGCTGGGGCGTGCTGATTCTGGTGGCGCTGCGGCAGGGAACGCATCGGTTTAGCGATCTGCGCCGTAAAATGGGCGGCGTCAGTGAGAAAATGCTGGCGCAGTCGTTACAGGCGCTGGAGCAGGATGGGTTTGTGAAACGCGTCTCTTATCCTGTGGTGCCTCCGCACGTTGAGTATAGCCTGACCCCTCTTGGCACGGAGGTGAGCGAGAAAGTAGCCGCGCTGGCGGACTGGATTGAGGTGAACACCCCGCAAGTGCTCACTAACCGGGACGAACGCGCAGCGTAAAGTCGTTGAGGAAACCTCTGCACGCCTTGCAGGGATGGCGGCGAATAAAAATGGATTTTCAGGCGCTGTGCCTGCGTCAATTTATGGCTTTTCTGGGCATTGAACGGGTGGAGTGTATCCGTGCTGAAGGTGCATCAAAAAGTGAAGACATGAAGCAATAAGAAATATATCTAGCTATGGCGTCACTTCCCCATGGTATTAACAATATTTTAAATCATGGGGAATGAGCTATGTTGCATGCCGTAACGTTAACGTATTCGAGTTATGAAGAAGACATTGCCCTAGATTTTGATGCACACAAGAAATGGCTCATTAGGGGAATATATTCTTTTTTAAAGTAATAATGGTTACCGATTTACTATATTCAGACTTGCTTGAAGTGAAATACTGTCTGCCGGATTGCCTTTGCCTTCTACCGTATTGGTAAAATAATTATAATCAAGCTCAATCCATTTCTGCAGTTTAGTTTCATAGTTGTCGGGATATTGTGCCTGCTCGATATCCGGTAACGTTTTGAAGTGTTCCAGCACGGCGCTAAAGAAATTTGTCAGCTTTCCGCTGCTGTTATATTCAGCCATCGCTTTGGCGACAACCTCTTTTCGCCAGGCGTATTCCTGATCGGTAGACGCTTCCCATGCGGCTCTTCTTTCGTTGGTGGTGTAGATCCCGCTGTCGTCATAAGTCACTAAAGCCAGTTGCTCGCGTGTAAAGCCAGCGAAAGGGTTTCTGCCGTCGCCATTAACAAATTTTGTGGCTTGCGCGGCTCTGGCTAAACGTTCGGGATCTGAAGAATCAGGTATTTCGGCGTTATACATCGCCCGGTTCGCGATATATTCAGGTCCGGTAATTTTATTAAGCAGCGTTTCTGCTTTTGCCCCCAACTCTTTTCTGCTGAGGCCTGCATTCTCAGCATCGGCCCGACTTGCACTCTCACTGAATTGTTGAGCAAGCGAGGAAAGCACAACGTCTTTTTTGGTCGTCATGTCGACCTTACCGGTTGTATTACCAGATCTCTCTGGCTGCATCATGGTGCGCCTGTTATCCGTCGAATCATTATTGAGACTCGATTTACTTCCGACAGGGTTGAGCATAGGTGTCTTTCCTTTTGCTGCGGCTACACCTGCAGCGCTGTTATCCATCGCTAATAAAGAGTATATCGGTCAACCGTCAATAATCTTTAATTTCGTTTCTCCTGAATGTGTCGTCGTTTTCGCTGAAAAATGGCATTTAAAATCATGAAGTGACTCAATGATAAAAACGCATCCTTAGAAGGTTTGCGCTTAAGAACGGGCAGGATAACGTTATTTTTCATCGTATGCGTAAAAGCGCTTTCCTGAAAAGTTAAGAGGCAAAACCGGAAGCTCATGAAATTTGGTAGCTATACATTTACGCCGGGTTGTTATGCTAATACGGGTTGGTCTTGTAGTTAACAGCAGGAGTATTTATGAATTCGCATCCGCTACGCCAGGTGATTGAATCGTGTGACAGAGCGATATCCGATAAAGATTATGATTCGTTAATGGAAAATTATAGCGAAGACGCTGCGCTGGTGGTTAAGCCCGGTATGGTCGTCAAAGGTAAAGAGAATATCCGCAAAGCCTTTATTGCCATCTCTGATTATTTTCAGGACCAGCTCGTTGTGGAGCAGGGAAATATGGAGGTCATCGAAGGGGGGGACAGCGCGCTGGTTATCATGGAAACGGTACTGCGCTTCCCGGATGGTAAGAACGAAACGGTGGAAATAACCCGTCGCGCCACCTATGTCTTCCGGCACGAAAACGACGGTCGTTGGCTCTGTACCATCGACAATTCGTACGGTACCGCTCTGTTGGATGCGGAAACGGCGTAGCCTTTCTCTCTGAATGGCTGCGCTTTGCGCTAAGCCGCCCTGAATGGTCAAAGGCGACCAACGCCGACCCGGCGCAGTTAATCGCGTAACGCGTCGATATCACCGGACATGATTGCCGTGAGGTTTTGGGTGATCTTTTCTACCGGCCAGTCCCACCAGGCGAGTTTTTCAAGCGTCGTGATGGTGTCATCTGAGAAGCGCATCTTAATGAGTCTGGCAGGATTACCGCCCACAATCGCATAGGCCGGTACGTCGGAGGTCACAACCGAGCGTGAGGAAACGATCGCGCCGTTGCCTACCTTCACGCCCGGCATAATCAGTGCCTGATAACCGATCCACACATCGTTCCCAATCACCGTATCGCCCTTGTAGGGTAAATCTTCGGGCTGCGGCGTGGCTTTCTCCCAGCCGTTGCCAAAAATATAAAACGGAAAAGTCGAGATCCCAGAAAGCTTATGGTTTGCGCCGTTCATTATAAATTGAACGCCTTTTGCTATCGCGCAAAACTTGCCGATGATCAGCTTGTCGCCAATAAAAGGAAAATGATAAAGGACGTTACGCTCGAAGTTTTCCGAGTCTTCCGGATCGTCGTAGTAGGTATAATCGCCCACGATGATATTGGGATTGGTCACCGTGTTTTTGATAAAACAAACCTGAGGGAATCCCTCCATCGGATGTGCCGTTGATGGGTTTGGTCCGTTCATACGCCTCCCGTTGCAATGTTTTACTGCCCGCAGGCCTTTGACTGGCGTCTAACGCAAAGGCGCGCAGAGTGCTCCGCGCGCCTGCTGTGTTTATTTCTGATTCAACTCCACCTGGTAAATCGCAAAGCCGATCTCATCGGTGCTGACTTTGGTCATCGGATATTGCGCTTTCTCTTTGATAAACGCCGCCGCTTTATCGGACGGTGAGGTCTCGAAACGGATATCCAGCGTGGTGTCGCTGTGAATCGGCGCCAAACGCCAGTTGTTGTCCGCTGCCGGATGGACCGCGCCTGCTTTCTTCGACTGCTCGCTAATCCAGGCCGCCAGCACCGAGCGGTTTTCATCCGGTGAGGCAAACGCAATATGGCTATCGCCGGTTCCGGCAAACTTGCCACCGTAGGCGCGATAGTTATTGGTGGCAACCAGGAATGTAGCATTCGGATCGACAGGCTTGCCGTTGAAGGTCAGGTTCTTGATGCGTTCCGCTTGCGGGTTAATGGCCTGACACTCACCGTCGTATTTCGCCGGCTGCGACACGTCAATCTGATATTCCACGCCGTCAATCACGTCGAAGTTATAGGTGCGGAAACCGTCCCAGTTGATCAGCGACTGCGGCTTGCTGCTTTTGGTATCAATCTGGTTAAACTGCCCGGCGGAACACTCCAGCCACTCTTTTACCTCTTTGCCCGTCGCTTTCACCACAACCAGCGTGTTGGGATAAAGATACAGATCCGCCGCGTTGCGGAAGGTGAGTTGACCTTTTTCCACTTCGACGTAGCTGGCCGGATCGTTCTTACGTCCGCCGACTTTGAACGGTGCGGCAGCCGAGAGAACCGGCAGTTTTGCCAGATCCGGATCGCCCTGAATGAAGTGCTCAACGTAGGCTTTCTGCGCCATGTTGACGATCTGCACGGTCGGATCGTCCTGCACCAGCGCCAGGTAGCTGTACATGTTGTCGGACGATTTTCCGATCGGCTTACTGACAAACTCACGCGTGGCGTCATGGTCGTGCTTGAGCACGTTCACCAGATTTTTATCTTCTGCGGCCAGCGATTTTTTGGCTGCCGCATCGTAAATCGGGCGAGCCTCGGCTTTCGACTGCGTCACCTGCCATTTTCCGGCGTCATTGTTCAGCACCAGATCGACTACGCCCAGATGATCGCCCCACATGCCAGGCATCACTGACGGCACACCGTTCAGCGTTCCTTTTTCGATATCCGCGCCTTTGATGCTGGCAAAATCTTTGCCCGGGAAGACGGCATGGGCGTGACCAAACAGAATTGCGTCGACGCCTGGCACTTCGCTGAGGTAATAGACGGAGTTCTCAGCCATCGCCTGATACGGATCGGCTGACAGCCCGGAGTGGGCGACGACCACCACGATATCTGCGCCTTTCTCGCGCATCTCTGGCACATACTTGCGCGCGGTTTCGGTGATGTCGTTCACGGTCACTTTGCCGGTGAGATTAGCCTTATCCCACGTCATGATCTGCGGCGGCACAAAGCCGATATAACCGATTTTCAGCGTCTGCTTTTTACCGTCCTGATCGACCACTTCAGTCTCTTTGATCAGGTACGGCGTAAAGAGCGGCTTTTTGGTTTTAACGTCAATGATATTGGCGTTAACGTACGGGAATTTCGCGCCAGCGAGCGCATTGTGCAGATAATCCAGCCCGTAGTTAAACTCGTGATTACCGAGGTTGCCCACCGCGTAATCCAGGGTATTCAGCGCTTTATAGACAGGGTGAACATCACCCTTTTTTAGCCCTTTTGCTGCCACATAGTCGCCGAGAGGACTACCCTGAATTAAGTCGCCGTTATCGACCAGCACGCTATTTTTTACTTCACCCCGCGCGGCGTTAATCAAACTTGCGGTGCGTACCAGTCCGAATTTCTCCGTCGGGGTATCTTTGTAATAGTCAAAGTCCATCATGTTGCTGTGCAGGTCTGTTGTTTCCAGAATGCGAAGGTCGACCGTCGCGGCCTGTGCGCTTGCTGCTATCAGCGTCGCAAGGAGCGTTGCGCTAAACTTAATCATCAGAGGAGTCCTTTTTTCGATCCAAGCCACAAAAGAATATGTATGTACATTTTGTTGCTTACAGAAGTGTGAATCCTGCCAGAAAAAAGCGCAATGAAACCAGAATTGCTTCACAGAGTGTGATTACGATATAAATAAAACAAATAGTTATGCCCACTGCGTTAACGAAGAGGTGGAGTATGTTAGAAAAAATTTGTCAGCTCGCACGGGAAGCCGGTGAGGCCATCATGCAAGTGTACGATGGCGCAAAGCCGATGGACGTGGTCAGCAAAGCTGATGACTCCCCGGTGACCGCCGCCGATCTTGCGGCCCATGCGGTGATCCTCAAAGGCTTGCAGGAACTCACGCCGGATATCCCTGTGCTGTCAGAAGAAGACCCGCAGGGCTGGGACGTGCGCCAGCACTGGCAGCGCTTCTGGCTGGTCGATCCGCTCGATGGTACAAAAGAGTTCATCAAGCGCAACGGCGAGTTCACGGTCAATATTGCCTTGATTGAAAAAGGCAAAGCGGTGATGGGCGTGGTTTACGCACCCGTGTTGAAAGTGATGTACAGCGCTGCAGAAGGCAAAGCGTGGAAAGAGGAGTGCGGGGTTCGTAAACAGATTCAGGTGCGTGATGCTCGTCCACCGCTGGTGGTCATCAGCCGCTCGCACAGCGACAACGAACTGCAGGAGTATCTGCAACATATCGGTGAGCACCAGACGACATCCATTGGATCGTCACTCAAATTCTGCCTGGTGGCGGAAGGGCAGGCCCAGCTGTATCCGCGCTTTGGGCCGACCAACGTCTGGGATACCGCAGCGGGTCACGCGGTTGCCGCCGCCGCCGGAGCGCATGTGCATGACTGGCAGGGTAAGCCACTGGACTATACCCCGCGCGAGTCGTTCTTAAATCCGGGCTTTAGGGTCTCGATTTATTGACCGAGCAATTTGTGCAGCAGGGCGATCACCTGCTGCACCTCTTCCTGCGTCAGCGCCCCATCTTTCGCCCACTGCACGCGGCCGTCTTTATCCAGCACCACCACCGCAGAACTCTCTTCTTCCAGCTGCCAGGCTTTGCGCGTCACGCCATTGCTGTCGACAATAATCTGTGACCATGGGTAGAGTTTTTTATTGCTCTCAAGACTGCTGCGCACAAACATGCCGGAACCCGGAATCGCATCATCGGTGTTAACAATCGTGGTGGTCTGGTAGCGGTCATGAGGGAGGTTTGCGCTCTTAATCGCTTCAATCATGCTGGCGTTTTTCTCTTTTGCCGAGGAGCGCCCGGCAAGATGTTGCACCACTCGCACTTTCCCTGGAAGCTGCGCGCTATTCCAGGCTTTGTAGCTAAACTTATCATTGTCGAGAATCAATTCTCCCCGATCGGTAATACCGACCGCTGGCACACGTTGTCCATTTTCAATGTTGTGCGCGGAAGCCATCAGCGGCAGTAACAGGCAGGCTGCGGCCAGGACGTTACGAAGGGTCATAGTGTTTCCTTTTTATGTGCTTATATGCAGGTGATCCGACCACTTGGTCATACGTTTTAATCATAAGTGCGATCAATATGCTTTACCCGCAATCTGAGTGCCAGTTTGCGGGCGAACGCACATATCCTTAAAAAAACGACGCCTTATACTGCTTTCGGTAATGCTATGCAAAGAATGTTCTGATTAATTGTAATCAAACGGTAAATAAACTGATGCATACTGGGTATCAATGTTTTTCTGGTCTATAGTCATTGGGCAACAAAATTTGCGCTCAGGACCGTCGGGCCGATTGTGGCGCCGCAAGAGCGTATGATTCGCAGGAGATACAAGAATGAAAATTTTCCAACGCTACAACCCGCTTCAGGTGGCGAAGTACGTGAAGATCCTGTTCCGTGGACGGTTGTATATCAAGGATGTTGGCGCTTTCGAATTTGATAAGGGTAAGATTCTTATCCCGAAAGTGAAGGACAAACAGCACTATTCTGTGATGTCCGAAGTCAACCGCCAGGTTATGCGTCTGCAGACTGAGATGGCTTAACCAACGTGCTATGCAGTAGTTAAGCAGTAAAAAAAACGGCTCCCAAAGGGAGCCGTTGATGTTTGTGCGGCGCGTTATGCGGACACTTTTTCTTCTGCATCCGGCAGTCTCGGCACCAGCACCGTCGGCTTATTATCGATGCGCGTCACCAGCAACTGGTCGATGCGATAGTTGTCGATATCCACCACTTCAAACTTGTAGCCGGAAAACTTCACCGAGTCGGTGCGTTTCGGGATTTTACGCAGCATGAACATCATAAAGCCGCCGATGGTCTCGTAGTTGCCGGACTGCGGGAATTCGTCGATATCCAGCACGCGCATGACGTCTTCAATCGGCGTACCGCCGTCAACCAGCCACGAGTTCTCATCACGCGCGACGATCTGCTCTTCCAGACCCTGACCAACCAGGTCACCCATCAGCGTCGTCATCACGTCATTCAGAGTGATAATGCCCACCACTAGCGCGTATTCGTTCATGATAACCGCGAAGTCTTCACCTGCGGTTTTGAAACTTTCCAGCGCTTCAGAGAGCGTTAAGGTATCCGGCACAATCAGCGTGTTGCGAATCTGCACGCCACTGATCAGCGCCAGACTCTGGTTCGCCAGCACGCGGTTCAGCAGGTCTTTGGAATCGACATAGCCAATGATGTGATCGATATCTTCGTTACACACCAGGAACTTAGAGTGCGGATGCTCGGCCACTTTGTTCTTCAGGCTCTGCTCGTCTTCGTGGAGATCAAACCAAATCACGTTTTCGCGGCCCGTCATGGAGGACGGCACGGTACGGGATTCCAGTTCAAACACGTTCTCGATCAGTTCATGCTCCTGCTTGCGCAGTACACCGGCCAACGCACCGGCTTCGAACACGGCGTAAATATCGTCAGAGGTGATGTCGTCTTTACGCACCATCGGGATCTTAAACAGGCGGAAAATATTGTTCGCCAGGCCGTTAAAGAACCACACCAGCGGGCGGAATACGTACAGACAGAAGCGCATCGGGTTGATGATGCGCAAAGCCACAGCTTCTGGCGCAATCATACCGATGCGTTTCGGGGTTAAATCCGCGAACAGGATGAACAGACCCGTCACCAGCGAGAAGGAGAGAATAAAGCTCAGCTGCTCGGAGAGTTCAGGTGCGAAGTATCGGGAGAAGAGACCGTAAAACACCGGCGAGAACGCCGCATCGCCCACGATACCGCCCAAAATGGCGACAGCGTTCAGGCCAATCTGCACCACGGTAAAGAACATACCGGGGTTTTCCTGCATTTTCAGGATACGTTGTGCATTGATGTTGCCATCGTCGGCCAGCAGTTTAAGTTTGATTTTTCGGGAAGCGGCCAGTGAAATCTCTGAAATCGAGAAAAAGGCACTGACAGCGATGAGACAAAGTATTAGTAAAATACTGTTTAACATAGTTTATCCGGCCTAACGCCAGATCCTCGGAAGGGAAGTTAATTACATTTGTGTGAAGACACATTGAACGTCAGCTCGTAGCGTTGAGCCGATTATTTCAGCGGGTAGTATAGCGTAAGAGAGTGTAAAGCCGCCAGAGGGCACATTTTCGGCTTTTTTCGGTGGACACATCGCTGAAAAAGCAGGCCGGATGGCGATGTGCCACCCGGCATTTACAACGCTTAGGCGAGCTGTGGCGGCAGGCAAACGCCAATCCCACCGATGCCGCAATAGCCATACGGATTTTTATGCAGATACTGCTGATGGTCATCTTCTGCATAGTAGAACGGCGTCGCGTTGGCGATTTCCGTGGTCACCTTGCGATTGTCATTCGCCGCCTGCATGGCGTCCTGGAAGCGCGCCAGACTCGCACGGGCGGCGGCGTCCTGTTCCGGCGTTAATGGATAAATCGCGGAACGGTACTGTGTCCCGTGGTCGTTGCCCTGTTGCATTCCCTGAGCGGGGTCGTGGTTTTCCCAGAACACCTGTAATAATTGTTCGTAGCTGATTACGCTCGGATCGTACACGATGCGCACCGCTTCAGCGTGGCCGGTTTCACCCGAGCATACTTCGCGATAGGTTGGATTTGGCGTATAGCCGCCAGTATAGCCCGCAGCGGTGCTGTAAACTCCGGGTAGCTGCCAGAACAAACGTTCTACGCCCCAGAAACAGCCCATCGCGAAAAGGGCGATTTCCATGCCATCCGGGACGTTGGTCATTGAATGATTGTTGACGGCATGCAGCGTTGCCACTGGCATCGGAGTGTTGCGTCCCGGTAATGCATCGGCTTGAGAAACAAGCTGCTTTTTGTCGAATAAACTCACGGTGGGGCCTCCCGGGTAGCGATATTTCAGTTAGGGTTGTCACGAAGCGTTTAATTGAACACAATAAATACGCTGAATGAGTCTAGATTTAAACATAAGAAATATTAGGCCTCTCGGCCATTTTTCAACCCGCGAATTGGGTTTTGGGCTTTATGCCGTGATATGCCGCGGAGCGGCACTTCATTGCTTCCAGGGTGGAAACAAGGATATTCAGGAGAAAACGTGCCAAAGATCCGCCAGTTATGTTTGGTCAGTTTATTGCTGACAAGCGGAGTCGCCAGCGCGGCGAATGTCCGTTTGCAGGTTGAGGGGTTATCCGGGACGCTGGAAAAAAACGTGCGTGCGCAACTGTCGACCATCCAAAGTGACGAAGTGACGCCCGACCGGCGATTTCGTGCGCGCGTGGATGATGCGATTCGTGATGGCTTAAAAGCCCTGGGTTACTACGAACCTACGATCGAGTTCGATTTACGTCCGCCACCTGCCAAGGGGCGCCAGGTGCTGATCGCCCGTGTCTCGGCGGGTGAACCGGTGCTGATTGGTGGCACCAACGTTGTGCTTCGCGGCGGCGCGCGTACCGACCGCGACTATCTGGATCTGCTGAGCACGCGGCCCAAAGTGGGCACGGTGCTTAACCATGGCGACTACGACCACTTCAAAAAAGAGCTGACCAGCGTCTCGCTGCGCAAAGGCTATTTCGACAGCCAATTTACCAAAAGCCAACTGGGTGTGGCGCTCGAAAGACGTCAGGCCTTCTGGGATATCGATTTCGACAGCGGTGAGCGCTTTCGTTTTGGCGATGTCACCTTCGAAGGATCGCAAATCCGCGATGAATATCTGCAGAACCTGGTGCCATTCAAAGAGGGTGACTATTACCAGTCAAAAGACCTCGCTGAACTGAACCGCCGTCTCTCGGCGACCGGCTGGTTTAACTCGGTCGTTGTTGCACCTGAATTCGACAAAGCGCGTAAAACCAAAGTGTTGCCGCTGCATGGCGTGGTGTCTCCACGCACTGAGAACACCATCGAAACGGGTGTCGGGTATTCAACGGATGTCGGCCCGCGCGTCAAAGCGACGTGGAAAAAACCGTGGATGAACTCCTACGGTCACAGTCTAACCACCAGCACCAGCATCTCCGCGCCGGAACAGCAGGTGGATTTCAGCTATAAAATGCCGCTGCTGAAAAACCCGCTGGAACAATATTATCTGCTGCAGGGCGGTTTTAAGCGCACCGATTTAAACGATACCGAACAGGATTCCACCACGCTTGCTGTCTCTCGCTTCTGGGACCTCTCCAGCGGCTGGCAGCGGGCGATCAACCTGCGCTGGAGTCTCGACCACTTTACGCAGGCCAACGTCACCAACACCACAATGCTGCTTTATCCGGGCGTGATGATCAGCCGCACCCGTTCGCGCGGCGGCTTAATGCCTGTCTGGGGCGACTCCCAGCGTTATTCCATTGATTATTCGAACACCGCCTGGGGATCGGACGTCGATTTCTCGGTCGTACAGGCGCAAAACGTCTGGATACGTACCCTCTATGACAAACACCGCTTCGTGATGCGCGGCAACCTCGGCTGGATTGAAACCGGTGATTTCGAGCGTGTGCCGCCGGATCTGCGCTTCTTTGCCGGCGGCGATCGCAGCATTCGTGGCTATAAATACAAATCCATCTCCCCGGAAAACGAGAAAGGCCAGCTGACGGGGGCGTCCAAGCTGGCGACCGGCTCGGTGGAGTATCAGTACAACGTCAGCGGAAAATGGTGGGGCGCGATGTTCGTCGACGGCGGCGAGGCGGTGAACGACATCCGCAAAAGCGATTTTAAAACCGGCGCGGGCGTCGGCGTGCGCTGGCAATCACCCGTCGGGCCAATCAAGCTCGATTTCGCCGTTCCGGTTGGGGACAAAGACGAGCACGGATTACAGTTTTACATCGGTCTGGGGCCTGAATTATGAGTTTATGGAAGAAGATAAGCCTCGGCGTGTTGATTTTTATCGTGCTGTTGCTCGGCACAGTGGCGTTTTTGGTCGGGACGACAACCGGCCTGCATCTGCTGTTTAACGCAGCAAACCGCTGGGTGCCTGGGCTGGAAATCGGCCAGGTGACGGGCGGCTGGCGCGACCTGAGCCTGAAGAATATTCGTTACCAGCAGCCTGGCGTAGCGGTTAACGCGGGTGAGTTTCATCTTGCGGTCAAACTGCGCTGCCTGCGTGACAGCAGCCTGTGCGTAAACGATCTGTCGCTAAAAGACGTTAACGTGACGATAGATTCGAAAAAAATGCCGAAGTCTGCGCCTGTTGAAGAGGAAGACAGCGGCCCGCTGAATCTCTCGACGCCGTATCCGATTGCGCTATATCGCGTGGCGCTCAATAACGTCAATATCAAAATCGACGACACCACCGTGTCGGTAATGGACTTTACCTCCGGCCTGCGCTGGCAGGAGAAGAATTTAACCCTGACGCCAACCGCGCTACAGGGGCTGCTGATTGCGCTGCCGAAAGTGGCAAAAGTGGCGCAGGAAGAGATCGTCGAACCCAAAATTCAGAACCCGCAGCCGCAAGAAAAACCGCTGGGCGAAACGCTGAAAGATCTTTTCTCCAAACCGGTTCTGCCGGAGATGACCGACGTTCATCTGCCGCTCAATCTGAATATCGAAGCGTTTAAGGGCGAGCAGCTGCGCCTGACGGGGGATACCGATCTGACGGTGTTCAACATGCTGCTGAAGGTGAGCAGCATTGACGGCAATATGAAGCTCGACACGCTGGATATCGATACCAATCAGGGCAGCGTGAACGCCACCGGTAACGCACTGTTGCGCGACAACTGGCCGGTGGATATGACCCTGAACAGCACGCTGAACATCGATCCTCTCAAAGGCGAGAAGGTGAAGCTCAAAGTGGGCGGCGCGCTGCGCGAGAAACTGGAGTTTGGCATTAACCTGTCAGGCCCGGTGGATATGGTGCTGCGCGGGCAAACTCAGCTGACGGAGGCCGGTTTACCGCTGAATATTGAAATTGTAAGCCAGCAGTTGTACTGGCCATTCACCGGTGAAAAACAGTTCCAGGCCGATGATCTCAAGCTGAAGCTCAGCGGCAAAATGACCGACTACACGCTGTCGTTCCGCACTGCCGTGAAAGGCGAGGGCGTGCCGCCTGCAAATATCACACTGGATGCGAAGGGCAACGAGCAGCAAATCAATCTTGATAAACTCACCGTCGCGGCGCTGGAAGGAAAAACCGAGCTGACTGCGCTACTCGACTGGCAGCAGGCGATCAGCTGGCGCGGTGAGCTGAAACTGACGGGCATCAACACCGCCAAAGAAGTGCCGGACTGGCCGTCGAAACTCGACGGTTTGATCAAAACCCGCGGGAGTCTGTACGGCGGAAGCTGGCAGATGGAGGTCCCGGAAATCAAAATCACCGGCAACGTGAAACAGAACAAGGTGCTGGTGGAAGGGGCGCTGCGCGGCAACAGCTATTTGCAGTGGATTATCCCTAAAATGCACGTTGCGCTGGGGCGCAATACGGCCGATATCAAAGGCGAGCTGGGGGTAAAAGATCTCAATCTGGATGCGACGATTGATGCGCCAAACCTCGACAACGCGCTGCCGGGCCTGGGCGGGACGGCAAAAGGCCTGGTGAAAGTGCGCGGTACGGTCGATGCGCCACAGCTGCTGGCGGACATTACCGCCAACAACCTGCGATGGCAGGCGTTGTCCATTGCTCGCGTGCGCGTCGAGGGCGACGTGAAATCCACCGATCAGATTGCCGGAAAACTGAACCTGCGCGTTGAGCGTATTTCGCAGCCGGATGTGAATCTCAGTCTGGTCACGCTGGACGCGAAAGGTAGCGAGAAACAGCACGATCTCCAGCTGCGTGTGCAGGGCGAGCCGGTTTCTGGCCAGCTGCATTTAACGGGCAGTTTTGACCGCAAAGAACAGCGCTGGAAAGGCCTGCTCGATAATACCCGCTTCACGACGCCGGTCGGGCCGCTGGCGCTCTCGCGCTCTATTGCGCTGGATTACCGCAACGCAGAGCAGAAAATCAGTATTGGACCGCACTGCTGGACCAACCCCAATGCCGAGCTGTGCGTGCCGCAGACTATCGATGCTGGTGCAGAAGGCCACGCGGTGGTGAATCTGAACCGCTTTGATCTGGCGATGCTGAAACCGTTTATGCCGGAGGCCACACAGGCCAGCGGTGTGTTCAGCGGTAAGGCCGATGTGGCATGGGACACCACCAAAGAGGGCTTGCCGCAGGGCAGCGTGACGCTCTCAGGGCGTAACGTGAAGGTCACGCAGACGGTGAACGACGCACCGTTGCCGGTGGCGTTTGACACGCTGAATCTGAAAGCCGATTTGCATAATAATCGCGCTGAGCTGGGCTGGCTGATTCGTCTGACGAATAACGGCCAGTTCGACGGCCAGGTGCAAATTACCGATCCGCAGGGACAGCGTAATTTGGGCGGTAACGTGAATATCCGCAACGTTAACCTTGCGATGGTAAATCCGATATTCTCGCGTGGTGAAAAAGCGGCGGGGATGCTCAGCGCTAATCTGCGGCTGGCGGGAAATCTGCAAAGCCCGCAGCTGTTTGGTCAAATGCAGCTGAACGGGGTGGATATCGACGGCAACTTTATGCCATTTGATATGCAACCAAGCCAGATTGCGATGAACTTCAACGGCACAAGCTCGACGCTGGCTGGGGTTGTGCGTACCCAGCAGGGGCAAATCAACCTGAGCGGTGATGCGGACTGGACTCAAATTGATAACTGGCGCGCGCGCGTGGCCGCAAAAGGCAGCAAAGTGCGTATTACCGTGCCGCCGATGGTGCGTCTTGACGTGTCGCCGGACGTGGTATTTGAAGCGACGCCAAGCCTGTTTACCCTCGATGGCCGCGTCGATGTGCCGTGGGCACGCATCGTGGTGCATGACGTGCCGGAAAGCGCCGTGGGCGTTTCAAGCGATGAAGTGATGCTGGATAACAATCTGAAACCTGCTGAGCCGAAAAGCGCCGGTATTCCGATTAACAGTAATCTGATCGTTCATGTTGGGAACAACGTGCGGCTTGATGCGTTTGGCCTGAAGGCTCGCCTGACGGGTGACCTGAAGGTGGCGCAGGACCAACAGGGCCTTGGCCTGAATGGGCAGATCAATATTCCTGAAGGGCGCTTCCACGCCTATGGTCAGGATCTGATTGTGCGTAAAGGTGAACTGCTGTTCTCTGGTCCGCCGGATCAGCCGCTGCTGAATATCGAAGCGATACGTAACCCTGAATCTACCGAGAACGACGTGATTGCCGGGGTGCGTGTTACGGGAACCGCCGATGAACCGAAGGCAGAGATCTTCTCGGATCCGGCGATGTCGCAACAAGAAGCGCTCTCTTATCTCCTGCGTGGGCAGGGTCTGGACAGCCAGCAGAGCGATAGTGCGGCGATGACGTCAATGTTAGTGGGTCTGGGGGTTGCACAAAGTGGTCAGGTTGTGGGTAAAATCGGCGAGACGTTTGGCGTCAGTAATCTGGCGCTCGACACCCAGGGCGTTGGCGATTCTTCGCAAGTGGTCGTCAGCGGCTATGTATTGCCGGGTCTGCAAGTGAAATATGGCGTGGGGATCTTTGACTCGCTGGCGACTCTCACGTTACGCTATCGCCTTATGCCTAAGCTATATCTGGAAGCAGTGTCTGGTATAGACCAGGCGCTGGATGTGCTCTATCAGTTTGAGTTCTAGCAATGCGAATATTTGTCTACGGTAGTTTACGCACTAAGCAGGGCAACAGTCACTGGATGACCAATGCTCAGTTGCTGGGTAATTACAATATCGAGAACTACCAGTTGTACAGTCTGGGCCACTATCCAGGCGCGGTTCCGGGGAACGGAACAGTACAGGGTGAAGTTTATCGTATTGATAATGCCACGCTTGCCGAACTTGATGCCTTGCGCACCAGGGGCGGTGAATATGCACGTCAGTTGGTCCAGACTCCGTATGGGAGTGCATGGATGTACGTGTACCAGCGTCCTGTCGATGGATTGAAACGGATTGAAACCGGTAACTGGCTAGACAGAGACCAGTACTGAGAATCGCCTCACAAGACCACGCTTCGGCGTGGTTTTTTTTTGATATTTTTCAGCTGCAAGAAATCCAAAAATAGATTTTACCGTTTATCTCAAAATGGACCATTAAACTCTTTTAGACAGTGAGTTAATCAGTAAAATACGCCGCAATAAGAAATGTATTTACCTCTATGATTTATACACCGTGAATATATTTCTAGTTATTGTTGTTGATTCGCTTTAAAGAATGCTTCCGTCGGGCTGTTAGATTTATTTATTAATATTTTTTATTTTATTGATACTGTCATGATGAGAAAATATTCATAGATTATTAATGAAAGGTCGGAGTATTTTTTAATTAATAATTTATACATACCCCAATAGTTTACTATTTAATAGGATTTAAAAATGAACTTCAAAAAAGCGGCTTTAGCTTCTGTTATGGGAATGTTGTTGGTTGCTGGCGCAGCGAATGCGAAGGACCAGGGCCATGGTAAAGTGACTTTCACCGGTTCTATCATTGATGCGCCTTGCTCCATCAACCCAGACAGCATTGATCAGACTGTGAACCTGGGTCAGGTTTCTAACGTTGCTTTACAAGCCAACAGCAATTCCGGTACTTCCGTGCCGCGTAATTTTGAAATCAAACTGGAAGGCTGTGATACCTCCACGCTGAAATCCGTTAAAACCACCTTCACGGGTGCTGAAGGTGCAACGGATGGCTCACTGGGTATCACAGGTACCGCGAAGGGTGCGAGCATCATCCTGACCAACGGTGACGGCGCGCAGATCAAAATGGGTGAGGCGTCCGCTGCACGTACGCTGCAGGACGGTAATAACACCCTGCTGTTCTCTGCATACCTGAAAGGCGATGGCGCTTCTGCGACCGTCACCCCAGGTGATTTCACCGCAGTCGCTGACTTTACTCTCGCTTACGAGTAATCGCACCTCCCTACTGAAACATACGCTCACGACAGTGGGCGTATGAATTTTCGAATCGCAGAGATGACTTATGAATTCTTTCATGCGCTGTACGACAGCCCTTTCGCTGATGGCGGTTGCATGTCTGGCGCAGGCCTCAAGGCAGAGCGTTACTCCGGGAAGTGAATTTGATCTTGGGCTCACCGGTCGCGTGAATATGGAAGGAACGATTCTTTCCAGCGCATGCGACATTGATACGGGTGATGGTTACCAGACCGTAGAAATGGGCTCTGAGACGCGCGGGCATATGGCTCGGGTAAGTGAAGGTGAACCCCATCCTTTTTCTATTGCACTGACAAATTGTTCACTGGCAGAGGCTGACAATCCATTACCCTGGCAGTTCATTCGTATCACGTTTGATGGCGATAAGAGCGATGGGTTATTTAAAGTAAGCGGCGTTGCTTCTGGCGTTGCATTAGAGCTGACGGACAGTAACGGTAAAATTATTCGTCCAGGTGAAACTGTCCCTTACCAAAAACTCACGGCAGATGAGATCCGCCTCGATTACCAAATTAAGTTAAAGACCACAATGCGGGAATTAATGGTGGGTGATTACCAGGCCATTCTCCGCTATCGGGTTGAGTATTTCTGATTAATTTAATCCTTTAGCGGGTACTAAGGTAATGGTTAATACATACATTAATAAAAAGTGCACAAAGACCTTTGTGGCAAAATGGTCTGTACTTGCAATTTGTGTTTGCGCAGGTATGCGCGCCCCTGCGATGGCAGCAGATGATATTCAATTTAATACCGATGTGCTGGATGTTAAAGACAAAGCAAATATCGACCTAAGTCAATTTTCTAAGCGCGGCTATATCATGCCGGGTGAGTATACCTTCCTGATTCAAATTAACCAAAACGAGCTGGAAGAACAAAACATATCTGTCTATCCGTCACCATCGGATAAGAATAATACCATTGCGTGTTTATCACCGGCACTGGTCCAGAAATTTGGTTTTAAAGATAAATTCCTTTCTCAGCTTCAGTCCTGGCATAACGGGGAGTGTTTAGATGTCGCTGGGCTAAAAGGCGTAGAGATCACACCGGATTTAGGTGCAGGCAAACTTGTTATCAACATGCCGCAGGCGTATCTCGAATACACCTCGAATGACTGGGTTCCCGCTTCGATGTGGGACGAAGGTATTCCTGGCCTGCTGGCAGATTATAACGTTAACGCCCAGGCCCGACACAATGAGCAAGGCGGTGATTCAAATACCGTATCGGGCAACGGGACCTTTGGCGCCAACCTTGGCGCATGGCGCGCACGTGCTGACTGGCAGACCAATTACGACCAAAACAGTGATGAAAACGGCAGCGGACAGAAGCAGTGGACCTGGAGCCGCATGTATCTTTTTCGTGCGCTTAAACCGATCAAAGCGAAGCTGACCCTCGGTGAAGATTACGTCAGTTCAGATCTGTTCGACAGCTTCCGCTTTGTGGGTGCAAGCGTGATCTCCGATGACAATATGCTGCCGCCTAATTTGCGTGGCTATGCGCCGGAAGTGACCGGCGTGGCAAAAACCAACGCCAAAGTGACTATCTCCCAGCAGGGACGCGTGCTCTATGAAACGCAGGTTGCTGCAGGCCCGTTTGCGATTCAGGACCTTAACAGCGCGGTAGCGGGTGAACTTAATGTGCGTGTTCAGGAGCAAGATGGCTCCGTGCAGGAATATAAAGTCAATACGGCCAATATCCCGTATCTGACGCGTCCCGGCAGCGTTCGATATAAGTTTTATGCAGGGAAACCCGTTGGCTACGATCACAAAACGGACGGTGACACCTTCGGAACTGCTGAGTTCTCCTGGGGGATCAGCAACGGTTGGTCGCTTTATGGCGGTATGGTTTCAAGCGCTAAATACATTTCTCTTGCAGCGGGTATTGGTCGCGACCTGATGGCGCTCGGCGCGTTGGCATTCGACGTCACGCGTTCCGATGCAAAACTGGAAGATGAGCATCGCTCTGGCCAGTCGTATCGGGTGAGCTACTCAAAGCGCTTTGATGACACGGGAAGTCAGGTGACCTTCGCAGGCTACCGCTTCTCTGAAAAAGATTTTATGAGCTTCTCGGACTACATCAGCTATCGCGCAGACAACGGCGATGTCATGCAAAGTAAAGAGATGTACACCGTCACCTTCAGCCAGCAATTCAAGGCGCTGGGGCTGAGTGCATACGCTAACTACTCGCATCAGACCTACTGGAATACTGCGGCCGAAGATCGCTACAGCGTGTCGCTGTCGCGCTATTTCGATATCGGTAAATGGAAAAATATCAGCGCGTCGCTGACGGCGTATCGCAATAAATTCAATGGGATCAACGACGACGGTATGTATATGTCGTTCTCCATTCCGTGGGGCGACACCGGCACGCTGGGGATGAACTCATCCTATAACGGTGATGCCCGAAGCCAAAACCTGAGCTATTACGACCGTCTGGATAATGGTGACAATTACCGCGTCGCAGCCGGCGGCACCAACGACGGCGGCTCGCTCAGCGGCTACTACGACCACCTGGGCGATGCGGCGGAAGTGACCGGCAACGTGGACTACCAGCACGGCCAGTACAGTTCGACAGGCCTGAGTCTGCGCGGCGGCGTCACTGCCACCGCGAAGGGGACGGCGCTGCACCGTTCCAATACACCGGGCGGCACCCGCGTGTTGCTGGACACTGGCGACGCAGCGGATGTGCCAGTGAAGGGCTACAGCGGCAACACGGCGACCAACCTATTCGGCAAAGCCGTCGTCACCGAGGTGAGCGACTACAACAAAAACAGTCTGAGCATCGACATCAACAATTTACCGGATAACGCCGAGGTGTCTACGTCGGTGGTGCAGGCGACGCTGACCGAAGGGGCCATTGGCTATCGTCGGTTCAACGTGCTTTCAGGTCAGAAGGCGATGGCAGTCATCAGCCTGAAAGACAGTAGCCATCCTCCGTTTGGGGCAAGCGTACGCAACGCTGAGAATCAGGAAGTCGGTCTGGTCAACGATGACGGTCAAGCCTATCTCAGTGGCCTGAGGCCAGGCGCGAAATTGAATGTGAGCTGGAATGGAACGGCACAGTGTGCCGTTACCGTACCGGAAAAACTAACAGGACTAAGTCAGAACGGAAATCTGTTACTGCCGTGCCAATAAGGCGCGGTACAGACCCTTTTTACAGAGCATATGATAATGAAAAATACCCAGTTGAAAAAATCAGTAATGGCCGTCTCTCTTTTAGCCGGTCTGATGATTACTCAGCAGGCCTCTGCGGCTATCGCCCTGGACCGTACCCGCGTTATCTATAACGGCGGCGAAAAGTCTATTAGCTTGAACATCAGTAACGAAAACAAAAATTTGCCTTACCTTGCGCAGGCATGGATGGAAGATGCGCAGGGGACAAAAATCACGTCGCCGCTGACCGTACTGCCGCCTGTGCAGCGCGTGGAGCCGGGTGCGAAAAGCCAGGTGAAAATGCAGGCGGCCCCGGCCGTCGCCGCTCTGCCTCAGGATCGCGAGACGCTGTTCTATTTCAACCTGCGCGAAATCCCCCCGCGCAGCACCAAGCCTAACACCCTGCAGATTGCGTTGCAGACTCGCATCAAGCTTTTCTACCGCCCTGCAGCCATCGCGCTGGATAAAACCCAGTCAGCACAAGGCGACTGGGTGGAGAAGGTGACGCTGACGCGCCAGGGGGATCAATTTGTAGTGAACAACCCAACGCCGTACTACCTGACTCTGGTGGAGGGCGCGCCGTCGGTGAAAGGCAAGCCGGTGGGCTTTGAGCCTGTGATGATCGCACCGAAAGAGAGTGGTGCGATTAAGGCATCCGCTGCGGCGCTCGGCGCTAGCCCGGTATTTACCTACGTCAACGACTACGGCGGCCGTCCGCAGATCCAGTTCAGCTGCGGCGGGGCGACCTGCACCGGCAAGCTAGTCAAAGACAAAAAATAAAGCCGGGACAAGGAGGAAAAGGATGAACAGAGCCGCGAAAAAAATGGCATTGCCGGTGCTCGCGCTGGTGTTGGCAGGCCCTGCGGCAGCGGATGAAAAGCCGCTGGCCGATACGGGTCAGTTGTATGTGCACGGCGATTTGCAAGAAAACACCTGCCGGCTGGAAATGGATTCTGCATGGCAGGAAGTGGATCTCGGCTCAACAGCCCGTGCCGACGTAAACCTGGTAGGCCGTGCAGCGAAACCGGTGACGGTGAAACTGTATCTGCGCGACTGTCCCGTACTGGGGAACTGGAGCACGAATATTACGCCGCTGACCGAAACGGTGAGCACGATGCAACCGCCTTATCGGGCACGCTTTGTCGCGGTGTCGGATGCGTCAAATCCAGATTTGGTGGCGGTCACCGGTGCCAGCGGTATCGGCCTGCGTCTGCGTGATAGCCGTGGCAAAACAGTGATGCTGTCGCGCACGGGTGACACGATGCTGCTGAACCCCGGTCAGGACGAGGTGGTCTTCACCCTGGCCCCGGAGCGGACTAACGCGCCGTTCATCGCCGGGCCGTACCACGCGGTCATTAACTTCAGCCTGATTTACCAGTAGGGGCGGGCGAAGAACATGACAATGAAATGCAACGCACTGGCTTTATGCCTGATGGCGGCGGCGCTGCTGCCGGGCTTCAACCCTGCTGCGCGGGCAAACCCAGGATCGACCTATTCGCTGAATATCGCCATTGACGGCACGATCATGGCAAACGGCTCTTGCAAATTTAACCAGGGCGGCACCCTAACGGTGGATTTTGGTGAAGTTCGGCTGCAGGGAAGCGCAAATAACACCGTGACGCTGGATGGCACTTACCGCAAGCCCATCGTCAGTGACTTTACTTGTAGCGGTGACAGTGCCGGGCTGCTCCAGATGAAGCTCAGCGATACCGGCGGCGGCGAAAAAACCTATAACAGCGTTCAGGTTTTGGATACCGATAAAGGGATCGTGGGCGTTGAACTGCTGGTCAACGGCGTTGCGCAAAGCACGGGGAGTTGGTTCACCGTAGACCAGGACAGTCCGCCGTCTCTGGAGGCTCAATTGGTCCAGACCAGCACGACGAACAGCAGCAATGTGGTCAGTGGCGATACGTTCACCGCAGCCGCGACGCTCGTGATGGCTTTTAATTAAGGTTACAGGATATGAAAAGCAAAAAAGCAGCAGCGCTTTCCGCCCTGGGGCTGATGTTACTGGCCGTGATATCGACGGGAAGGGCCGCGCAGACCGGCGACACGCTGAACATTACCTTCCAGGGGAAATTTATTCTCTCCACCCCCTGTACGGTGTCGAATGACAACGTGATTGATGTCTCCTTTGGCAATATCCGCGTCAATGGCGTCAATGGAAAGGATAACGTCCAGGTGATTCCTTACAGCGTGGATTGCCACGGTGCGCCGGACGATTCACCGCTGGATTTGACCATCATTGGCACACAAGAAAGCTATGACGATGCGGCGCTGACGACGTCGGCTGACGGCCTTGGGCTACAGATTCAGGCTAACGGCCAGGCGATGAAGCTCAATAAACCGCTCAGCACCACGCTTGGAGAACTGTCTTCGCTGACGCTCACCGCTGTTCCGGTAAAAGACGCGGCGAAGACGCTCACCGAGCAGCCCTTTACCGCCATCGCGACGCTGATCGCGCAGTACCAGTGAGGACGACATGAAGAGATCATTTTGTACACGCCTGTCGCGTTGCGCGCTCAGTTTAGCGCTGCTGGCTGCCATCAACGTCAACGAGGCGCAGGCGCTGGATAACAACCTGCATTTCAGCGGCGCGCTGGTCAGTGAACCCTGCAATCTGGACCCGGAGACCAGCGATATCACCGTAGATTTCAGTTCTGTGGTGGCGAAATACCTGTATCAGAATACCCGCACCCTGGGTGTGCCGTTTGTGGTCAACCTGACGGACTGCGATATGAGCCTGGGAAACAGAGTGACGATGACCTTTAAAGGCACCGAAAACAGCATACTGCCGGGGTTGTTGGCAGTGACGGGGACAGCGAAGGGAATCGCGATTGGTATGGAAACGCCGGAGGGCGCGGCGCTGCCGTTTAATCAACCGACGCCGGAATATGCGATAGCCAACGGTAGCAACAAATTAACTATACAGGCCTACGTGCAGGGCGAGCCCATCGCGATTGCCCAGCAGGCGATTATGCCTGGGGATTTTTCGGCGACTGCGACGTTTGAGCTGACGTATCCATGATGTCGACCCGTGGCAATGGCGAAATAAATAACGCTATTTTTCAGAGCAAATTATTATGTTAAAAAATATCCTGTTAATTATTGTGATAATGGTGGGTGCAATCGGAAATACGAATGCAGCTGTTAGCGGCTTCGCTGGAAGTTCAAAAAATGGCCCTCCTACTTGTCCAAACAGTGTTATGGGTAATCCATTGTCTGGCACACAGGTTTGGAGTTTTTCCGGTAATTTATGCACAATGGGCAGTCCTGGGTATGTGCCGTCTTCTGGTTACTATTTTGCGCAGACAGATATTATGCGTAACTTTTCTCTAATGTATAGTTTTAAATCAAATTCAGCATATATAGATGGTTCCAAACCTGTTAATAGTCAAACGATCAGCCTAAGTGCGCCAGGTTCTTATTCGCTTACTTTGTACACAGGCGAGTGGACCACTCTATGTGCTTATCTTGTGAACTCGGTAGGAACAAAATATATATTAGGTGATTACCAGCAGGCATGTTATGGGGCACCATTGCCCTATACGCCCACTGTTCCAGATACATCCTGTACGATAAACAGCGGTAATGCGCTAAGCGTCTCGCTTGGAACGTTAAACCGCGACGAAATCCCTACGGTCCCTGACTCGGGCTCAGCCATCAGCAAGACGATTTCGGTAACCTGTACCGGCGGGAAGGTAACGGCCAATATGAAGCTGAACTACACGCCTATTTCCATCGGCAGCAGTCAGGCGGTAAAAAGTTCAACAAACGGCGTCGGAGCAGCGATATTTTACGGTAATAAAGCGCTTTCACCTTCGGATGTCACACCGCTGAATTTTTTAGAGGGCTCGAATACTCTGACATTAGGTTTCCAGGCCGTGCGTGATTCTACTGTGGCGTTAAAAGATATTCCTACCGGTGCTTTTACGGCGAATGCGGTATTAGTGATGACCCAGCAGTAATCCATCGCCTTTATTTTTCATTAACAGGACGGGATATTTCCCGTCCTGAATGTTTATTGATTTCTATGTCACTACGTTATTTAAAAAATCAGCCCGCAAATAAAATCGTCACACTGCTTATTGTGATCTGGCTTTGCGGCGGACTGCTCTGGATGCTCCCCAACCACGGTAGCGCCGGGTTGGCTCTGCCACAAAACCTTCTCGCCTGGTGCGTGCTGGCGCTGATTGCGCTGTGTTGCGCCCTCTTTTCCCCGCGATGGAAAGTGGCGTGGCCGCCTGGCACGTACCTTATCATTGCGGGGGCGGCGCTCTGGTCCCTGCCGTTGCTGTGGTCTCCGCTTGCCGCCTGGCAATGGAACGCTTTACCCAAAGTGCTGGCACTGTGGGGGCTGGTCGGTATCTGGTTGCTGATGCTGAAATCCATCCCCTGCCACCGAATGCGTCGTGTCTGGCTGTTGATTCTGGTGGTCTCCGCACTGCTCCAGGTGGGTTTTGCCGTCGTTCAACTCAGCGATATCGCGCATCTGACCGGGGGCCGCCCCTATGGGAGTTTCCAGCAGGTCAACGTGCTGGCCTCGTTTCTGGCAACCGGAATGGTCTGTGCTCTGTGGTTATTTCTGCGTGTACGTCAGCGATTATCTGTCTGTATATCCGCCACTGCGCTGGTGGCGATCCCCGTCATGCTGGTGCTGGTACAAAGCCGCGCGGGAGGGCTGGGGGCCGTTACGGGCGCGCTGGTTCTGCTGCTCACGGCAGGCAAAAACCGACGTCGTATGGGATATGCGGTGCTGCTACTGATGGCAGGCGCTGGCGCGGGTGCGCTCACGTTGTACTACGGGCCGCTACTGATTCCGGGTTTTATACCTGAGCTGGTACAGAAGGAAGGCTCTAATGTGCAGCGCTGGTATTTGATCACATTGACATGGCAACTGATTCTGAACCACCCGTTCATCGGCAACGGTTACGGCAGTTTTGAAGCGCTGTTTGGGCAGTTGTCGCAGCAGGTTCCGCCGGGTATGGGGACGACTACGGTTCAGTACCCGCACAACGAGTTTTTGTATACCTGGATGGAAGGCGGGCTGGTTGCGGTGGCGGGTATTTTGTTCATGATCGCGGGTATTTTCAGGCGACTGTGGGGAAGAGGCGGCAGCCGGTGGTGCGGTCTGGCGATGATGCTGCCGTTGGCTCTGCACATGAACCTGGAATATCCGCTTTATCAGTCGGTGACGCACGGCCTGATGCTGGTGATGCTCCTGACCATTGCTGGCCCGGCGGCCAGAACGCATACCGATCAGAAGGCTGGCTATGAAAAGCCGTTGCGCGCAGCCGTGGGGCTGGTGGCATGCGGTGTACTGGCGTTTATGATTTCCGGTGCGGTGACGGAGGTCCAACTCACCCGCATCGAGCATCAGGGCCTGGTGCCTTTCGTCCATCATGAAGCGGCAGTGGTTGACGCGTTAGCCAACCCATACAGTCAGTATGATCGCCTCGACTTTGACCGTCATGTAGCGCTGCTGCTTCGCTTTAATATCACGCGGGACGCTGCGTTGCTCACCCGCTTCCGCGCGTGGTCAGAACGCTTTTCAACGGTGCATAACAACCCCGACGTCACTTACAGTCTTCTTATGATCGTTCGGTCGGAAGGTGATCCATCGGCTCAGCCCCTTTGCCTCAAGGCAAAAGCGATGTGGCCTGACGATCCCCGTTTTGACTGCTTTTAAAGCCTGGCGTTGCTGGATGGCCTGAAAAACGGCATCCGACGCCAGAAACAAACACACCGCCCGTAGGCGGTGTGTTTAGCATCGAAAGAATTACTTCTTCGCGGCGCGTTCGAAAGAGGCAACGATTTCAGCTTTAGCCGCTTCAGCGTTGTCCCAGCCGTCAACTTTAACCCATTTGCCTTTTTCGAGATCTTTGTAGTGCTCGAAGAAGTGGGTGATCTGCGCTTTCAGCAGTTCTGGCAGGTCGTTCACATCTTTAATGTGATCGTACTCTTTGCTCAGCTTAGTGTGCGGAACCGCAACCAGTTTCGCATCTTCGCCCGCTTCGTCGGTCATTTTCAGCACGCCAACTGGACGGCAGCGAATGACAGAGCCTGGCTCCAGTGGGTACGGCGTTGGGACCAGAACGTCAACCGGATCACCATCTAAAGACAGGGTGTGGTTGATGTAGCCGTAGTTGCACGGGTAGAACATAGCAGTGGACATGAAACGGTCAACGAACAGTGCACCGGTGTCTTTGTCGATTTCGTATTTGATAGGATCTGCGTTGGCCGGGATTTCGATAACAACGTAGATGTCTTCCGGCAGTTCTTTACCCGCAGGGACGTTGAGTAAGCTCATGTCTGTGTCCTTTAAAATGTATGGTAAACAAGTGGCGAGTATTATAGCCAACTCGCGATGAAAGTCTCCGCCTCTTTTCACTCTTGCCGACGCTTGCATGCCATTTTCAGACGCTTTCCATGACAGGAAAATCCATAAAGTCAGCCACATATTTAATGGGTGAATGAAAGCGATTACAAACTTGTGATTAACGTTTTGTTCACTTTTCCGAAGTGTGATGTAACGCATTCCGTTACGTATTGCTTTGGCTATAGTTTGGTCGCAGAACATCTTTTGACCACCAATAACCTGGGCTATGAGGGCATCATTATGTGGAAGCGCTTACTTCTTGTTACAGCAGTTTCGGCAGCCATGTCGTCTATGGCGATGGCCGCACCATTAACCGTCGGTTTTTCGCAAGTGGGTTCGGAATCAGGCTGGCGTGCAGCTGAAACCAACGTTGCCAAAAGCGAGGCCGAAAAACGCGGAATCACCCTAAAAATCGCCGACGGGCAGCAAAAACAGGAAAACCAAATCAAAGCCGTTCGTTCATTCATTGCTCAGGGCGTTGACGCTATCTTCATCGCGCCCGTCGTGGCGACAGGCTGGGAACCGGTGCTAAAAGAAGCCAAAGATGCAGAAATCCCGGTCTTCCTGCTCGACCGTTCTATTGATGTGAAAGACAAATCCCTCGTGATGACGACCGTCACCGCAAACAACGTGCTGGAAGGCCAACTGATTGGTGACTGGCTGATTAAAGAAGTTAACGGCAAGCCGTGTAACGTCGTAGAGCTGCAAGGTACGGTTGGCGCAAGCGTCGCGATTGACCGTAAAAAAGGCTTTGCAGACGCTATCGCTAAAGCGCCAAACATCAAAATCATTCGCTCCCAGTCCGGCGACTTTACCCGCAGTAAAGGCAAAGAAGTCATGGAAAGCTTCATCAAGGCAGAAAACAACGGCAAAAATATCTGCATGGTTTACGCCCATAACGATGACATGGTGATCGGCGCTATCCAGGCGATCAAAGAAGCGGGCCTGAAACCGGGCAAAGATATCCTGACGGGCTCCATCGATGGCGTACCGGATATCTATAAAGCGATGATCGATGGCGAAGCAAATGCCAGCGTAGAACTGACCCCGAACATGGCTGGTCCGGCGTTTGATGCCCTTGAGAAATTCAAGAAAGACGGCACCAAACCAGAACAGGTGACCATCACCAAATCGACGCTCTACCTGCCGGATACGGCGAAAGAAGAGTTAGAGAAGAAGAAAAACATGGGCTACTAAGGCCTTTTCCCTCACCTGAACCCTCTGCCCACCGGGGAGAAAGGCAAGGTGAGGCAGATAATTTATGGCTTGCACGAACCATCCCTCTCCCCAGTGGGGAGAGGGGCAGGGTGAGGGGGAAATTATGACCACTGAACAACACCAGGAAATCCTCCGCACAGAGGGATTAAGTAAGTTCTTCCCCGGCGTCAAGGCGCTGGATAATGTGGACTTCAGCCTGCGTCGTGGTGAAATCATGGCGCTGCTCGGGGAAAACGGTGCCGGTAAATCCACGCTGATCAAAGCTCTGACCGGGGTTTATCATGCCGATCGTGGTGCGATCTGGCTCGAAGGTAACGCCATCTCCCCACGAAATACCGCCCATGCCCAACAGCTTGGCATCGGGACGGTCTATCAGGAAGTCAACCTGCTGCCGAATATGTCGGTGGCCGATAATCTGTTTATTGGCCGTGAGCCGCGTCGGTTTGGCCTGCTGCGTCGAAAAGAGATGGAAGCGCGCGCCACCAAACTGATGGAATCTTACGGTTTTTCTCTCGACGTGCGCGAGCCGCTGAACCGCTTTTCCGTTGCGATGCAGCAAATCGTTGCCATTTGCCGCGCGATTGATCTCTCCGCGAAAGTCCTGATCCTCGACGAACCGACCGCCAGCCTCGACACGCAAGAGGTGGACATGCTCTTCACCCTGATGCGCCAACTGCGCGATCAGGGCGTCAGCCTGATCTTCGTCACCCATTTCCTCGATCAGGTTTATGAAGTCAGCGATCGCATTACCGTCTTGCGTAACGGTGCATTTGTTGGTTGTCGCGAAACACACGAACTGCCGCAAATCGAGCTGGTGAAAATGATGCTGGGCCGCGAGCTGGACACCAAAGCGCTGCAACGCGCTGGCCGCACGCTGCTGAGCGATAAACCGGTCGCTGCGTTTAAAGATTTCGGCAAAAAGGGCACGATCGCACCGTTCAACCTGGAAGTGCGCCCCGGCGAAATCGTCGGTCTGGCGGGCTTATTAGGATCGGGGCGTACCGAAACCGCCGAAGTGATCTTTGGGATCAAACCTGCCGACAGCGGCAGCGCGATGATCAAAGGCAAACCGCAAACCTTACGTTCACCGCATCAGGCCTCCTGTCTGGGCATCGGTTTTTGCCCGGAAGACCGAAAAACGGACGGGATTATTGCCGCCGCCTCGGTGCGGGAAAATATTATTCTGGCGCTCCAGGCCCAACGCGGCTGGCTACGACCTATTCCGCGGAAAGAGCAAAATGCGATTGCCGAGCGCTTTATTCGCCAGCTTGGGATCCGTACGCCAGGTCCTGAACAGCCGATTGAATTTCTCTCGGGCGGCAACCAGCAAAAAGTGCTGCTTTCACGCTGGCTGCTCACCAAACCCCAGTTCTTGATCCTGGACGAACCAACGCGCGGCATTGACGTGGGGGCGCATGCGGAAATCATCCGCCTCATCGAAACGCTGTGCGCTGATGGCCTGGCGCTGCTGGTCATCTCGTCCGAACTGGAAGAGCTGGTGGGTTATGCCGATCGCGTCATCATTATGCGCGATCGTAAACAGGTGGCAGAGATCCCGCTGGATGAACTGTCCGTTCCAGCGATCATGAATGCCATCGCGGCATAAGGAGTCAATCGTGATGCCCCGTTCACTTTCAAACGCTGGAGAGTCTAAGCGTCGCTTCCGCTGGCCAACCGGCACACCCCAGATTATCGCACTGCTGCTGGTACTGGCAGTCGATAGCCTCGTTGCGCCGCATTTCCTTCAAATCGTGTTGCAGGATGGCCGCCTGTTTGGCAGCCCGATTGATATTTTAAACCGCGCAGCGCCCGTCGCGCTGTTGGCGATAGGGATGACGCTGGTGATCGCCACCGGCGGTATCGATCTCTCCGTGGGGGCCATCATGGCCATCGCGGGCGCAACGGCCGCTTCACTGACCGTCGCCGGGCACAGTTTGCCGGTTGTGCTGCTGGGTGCGCTGGGAACCGGCGTTCTGGCGGGGCTGTGGAACGGCATTCTGGTTTCTATCCTCAAAATCCAGCCGTTCGTCGCGACGTTGATTTTGATGGTGGCGGGGCGCGGTGTGGCACAGCTCATCACCTCCGGGCAGATCGTGACCTTTGATTCCCCGGATCTGGCCTGGATCGGCAGCGGCAAGCTGCTGCTCTTCCCAACGCCAGTGATTATCGCGCTGGCTACGCTTATCGTGTTCTGGTTGTTTACCCGTAAAACAGCGCTCGGCATGTTTATCGAAGCGGTGGGGATTAACATTCGGGCGGCGAAAAATGCCGGGGTGAGCACGCGCTTAGTGGTGATGTTGGCCTATGTATTAAGCGGCGTTTGCGCAGCGATTGCCGGCATTATTGTGGCAGCCGATATTCGCGGTGCGGATGCCAATAACGCCGGACTGTGGCTGGAGCTGGATGCGATTCTGGCTGTGGTCATCGGTGGCGGTTCGCTGATGGGCGGGCGTTTTAACCTGGCCCTTTCCGTCGTCGGCGCTCTGATTATTCAGGGGATGAATACCGGGATTTTACTCTCAGGCTTCCAGCCGGAGCTTAACCAGGTGGTGAAAGCGGTTGTTGTGCTCTGCGTGCTGATTGTTCAGTCGTCGCGCTTTATTAGCATCATTAAGGGGATTCGCGGCCATGATAAAACGTAATTTACCGTTAATGATCACGCTCGGCGTCTTTGTGCTGGGCTATCTCTACTGCCTGACGCAATTCCCCGGTTTTGCCTCGACGCGCGTGATTTGTAATATCCTCACCGATAACGCCTTTTTGGGCATTATCGCCGTCGGGATGACGTTTGTGATCCTCTCCGGCGGAATCGATCTGTCGGTGGGCTCCGTGATCGCCTTTACCGGGGTTTTCCTGGCAAAAGCAATAGGCTTCTGGGGGATCTCACCGCTGCTGGCCTTCCCGTTGGTGCTGGTGATGGGCTGTGCGTTCGGCGCATTTATGGGCTTGCTGATTGATGCGCTAAAAATTCCGGCGTTTATCATCACCTTAGCCGGGATGTTTTTCCTGCGCGGGGTCAGTTATCTGGTCTCGGAAGAGTCGATTCCCATCAACCACCCGGTCTACGAAACGCTGTCGAGCCTGGCCTGGAAAATCCCCGGCGGCGGTCGCCTGAGCGCCATGGGTCTGCTGATGCTGGGCGTTGTCGTTATCGGTATTTTCCTTGCGCATCGCACCCGTTTTGGCAACGAGGTTTACGCCATCGGCGGGAGCGCCACCTCTGCCAATCTGATGGGGATTTCCACGCGGAGCACCACCATTCGTATTTATATGCTGTCGACGGGTCTGGCGACGCTGGCGGGTATTGTCTTCTCCATTTACACCCAGGCAGGCTATGCGCTGGCGGGTGTCGGCGTGGAGCTGGATGCGATTGCCTCGGTGGTCATCGGCGGGACGCTGTTAAGTGGCGGGGTCGGAACGGTTCTGGGCACGCTGTTTGGCGTGGCGATTCAGGGGCTGATTCAAACCTATATTAACTTTGACGGCACGCTGAGTTCGTGGTGGACCAAAATCGCCATTGGGATATTGCTGTTTATCTTTATCGCGCTACAGCGTGGCCTGACGGTGCTGTGGGAGAACCGCCAGAGCTCGCCTGTGACGCGCGTTAGCACTGGACCACTCAACAGATAACTCCCTGAATTTGCGCAAAGTCTAAACTTTTTCCGGTAGCGGCCGATAACCTTTTGTTGTGCCAAAAAATATCTCGCTACCGGAAATAACATCATGCTTAAAACGCTATCGATTCGTACCGGCTTGCTTTCTTTACTGGCCGTGATGACCCTTCTTCTGCTGATTGTCAGCGGTATCGGTATTTATGCCCTTACCCAGAGTTCCTCTTCTTTGCAGCGTATTAATCACCTTCAGGGTGAACAGATGGTGCAGCTCAATTCGGGCTACACGCTGATTTTACGCGCCCGAAACGAAGCCGGTCAGGCCGTCCGATTGATGGAGATCGGCATGCTGGATGACGCCGCTAAATCGGTGCAAAGCATTAATAAAGAAGTCACGCAGGCGCAGAAAACGCTAAAAGCGGTGATTGACGGTGGAGTCTCGGATCCGCAGGGCCAGCAGTTGCTGGATAAAGTCGCGGCAAGCCTGGCTGCTTACAACGCGCAAGGGATCACGCCGATGATCGCGGCCCTGAATCAGCAAAGCTCTGATGCCTATTACGATCTGCTGGAAAATAAGCTGATCCCGGTGGCGCGTCAGTTTGATAACGACATGCAGGCGTTTCAGAAATGGAGCGAAGCGCGCGGAAATGCAGAAGTGCAGGCGGTGCAGTCGAGTAAAAACCACGTAATGCTGCTGATCGTGATCGCGGCGCTTATTACGGCAGGGATTATCGTGCTGGCCTGGCTGTCGTTGCGCCATATGCTGCTCAAGCCGCTTTCGGCTTCTATTGCTCAGCTGGAAAATGTGGCCGCAGGCGATCTCACGCATGTCCTGAATATGCCTGTGAGCCAGGAGTTTAATCGCCTGAATGCGGCGATCGAAGGGATGCGTCAGTCTTTGATGGAATCTGTGCTGCGCGTCCGTGATGCCAGCTCGCAGATTGACACCGGCAGCCGTGAACTGACTGCGGGCAATATGGATCTGGCCCAGCGTACAGAATCGACCGCGACCTCTCTTGAGCAGACGGCGGCGAGCATGGAAGAGATCACCGCGACGGTGAAACAAAACGCCGATAACGCTGAACAGGCGCACCAGATGGCGAAAACCGTCTCTGATACGGCGGATCACGGCAGTGAAATGGTCTGCTATGTGATTGAGAAAATGCGTGATATTTCCGGTAGCTCAGCTCGTATCGCCGACATTCTTAGCGTGATCGACGGTATTGCGTTCCAGACCAATATTCTGGCGCTTAACGCATCCGTTGAAGCGGCGCGAGCCGGTGAGCAGGGGCGGGGATTTGCCGTGGTGGCGGGTGAAGTGCGTAATCTGGCCAGCCGAAGCGCGGACGCCGCGAAAGAGATTCGCACGCTGATCAGCGCCTCACAGACCCACGTTAACGAGGGCAGCGAGTTGGCGCAACAGGCGGGCGAAACGATGGATGAGATCGCCACCGAAGTGATGCGTATGACCCGACTGATGCGAGAAATCGCCAGTGCGTCTCAGGAACAAAGCCGCGGCATTGAGCAGGTGAATATCGCGGTGAATCAGATGGACGAAACTGCCCAACAAAACGCCGCACTGGTGCAACAATCCTCCGCGGCGACGCGCTCTTTAGAAGAGCAGTCGCGCGAATTAATTGAAGCGATGTCGTCATTTAAACTGACTTCACAAGCGGCGTAATAATAATAAATCCTGGTGCTATCTGCGCCAGGATTTATACCATCTCAACCTCAGCGTTTACTGCACCAATATTGTGATGAATATCCGCCATTAATTTTTCCAGCGAATGGGTTAATTCCAGCGCTTTTTTTGTGGGCTCAAGATATAAACCTTTGCGAACAAATAAAGGCTCATCAAAGAGTTGATTAAAACGCTTTAACGCCAGACTGACCGCAGGACGCGACATCTCAAGGCGGACAGAGGCTTTCGCCATGCTGCCGCATCTGACGATTTCAATAAACACTGGAATAAGATTTAGATCGATACCGGTATTTGCACGACAAAAGTTTTGCGTCATGACGGCGACTCCCCTGAATAAATAATAAACTGTTATCGAAATAATGCAGGAGTAGGCGGGAAGATTAAAGCGCGATTTTTATATTCATTTATACGGTAAAATATATAAATAAAAAACGGGGAGCAGGCTCCCCGTGATAAAACGTTAGGCGTCCGGGAATTCGCGGATCAGACGCTCAACATCTTCAACCATATGATTGTTACCGACAAAGAAAGAGCGGCGCTGGTGCAAGCTTTCCGGGGTAATATCCAGAATACGCTCTTTGCCGTCACTCGCCTTGCCGCCTGCCTGTTCGGCCAGGAACGCCATCGGGTTGCATTCGTACAACAGACGCAGCTTCCCGTCCGGGTGGCTGGCGGTGCTTGGGTACAGGTAAATGCCGCCTTTCAGCAAGTTGCGGTGGAAGTCCGCCACCAGCGAGCCGATATAGCGCGAGGTGTACGGGCGCTGCGTCGGCGTATCTTCTTCCTGGCAGAATTTGATGTACTTCTTCACGCCATTAGGGAATTTAATGTAATTACCTTCGTTAATGGAGTAAGTGCTGCCGCTCGCAGGATAACGCATACGCTCCTGGCACAGGCAGAAAACGCCCAGCGACGGATCGTACGTGAAGGCGTGAACGCCACAACCCGTGGTGTACACCAGCATGGTTGATGAGCCGTAAACCACATAGCCTGCGGCAACCTGTTTGTTACCCGGTTGCAGGAAATCTTCTTCCGTCACGGCTGTACCAACCGGCGTGACGCGGCGATAAATGGAGAAAATCGTCCCAACAGATACGTTGACGTCAATGTTAGACGAGCCATCCAGGGGATCCATCAGCACGACATATTTGGCGTGTTCGCAGCCTTCGAAAACGACGATTTCATCTTCTTCTTCAGAGGCGATACCCGCGACAATGTCGCGTGCGCGCAGTGCAGCTTTCAGTTTTTCATTGGCGAACAGATCGAGTTTTTGTTGCACCTCTCCCTGAACGTTTTCGGCACCGCTGGCACCCAGGATATCGACCAGACCGGCCTTGTTGATATCACGGTGGATGATCTTTGCGCCGAGCTTTATCGCCGACAGCAAAGCAGTGAGTTCACCCGTAGCATGAGAGAACTCGTGCTGCTTTTCGACAATAAATTCACCTAACGTTTTCATAACACTTTCCCTGCATCGTATGTTGAGTAAAGCGATCGAATGATGGTTAAAGCGGTCAATCTCAAACAATCTTAACAAACATTCAAATATTAGCGCAGTGGTGAATCGCGCCAGCAAAATACGGATTTACCTGAAATGCGTTTCTCTGACGCTGACATGTGAGTAAAATGTGCGCCAAATAGAAGAGGAATAGTGACGTATGCGCATTCATATATTAGGGATTTGTGGCACTTTCATGGGCGGACTGGCAATGCTGGCGCGCTCTCTGGGCCATGAGGTGACGGGTTCGGACGCCAATGTGTATCCGCCAATGAGCACCTTGCTTGAGAAGCAGGGGATCGATCTCATTCAGGGATATGATGCCAGCCAGCTGGACGTCGAACCGGATCTGGTTATCATCGGCAACGCCATGACGCGCGGTAACCCGTGTGTGGAAGCGGTACTGGAACGCAATATTCCGTTTATGTCCGGCCCGCAATGGCTGCATGACTTTGTCCTGCGCGACCGCTGGGTACTGGCCGTTGCCGGTACGCACGGTAAAACGACGACGGCCGGGATGGCAACCTGGATTCTGGAAGCTTGCGGCTACAAGCCGGGCTTTGTGATCGGCGGCGTGCCGGGCAATTTCGACGTTTCTGCTCGCTTAGGCGAAAGCCCGTTCTTTGTGATTGAAGCCGACGAATACGACTGCGCCTTCTTCGATAAACGCTCCAAGTTCGTGCATTATTGTCCGCGCACGCTGATCCTCAATAACCTTGAGTTCGATCATGCGGACATTTTTGACGACCTGAAAGCCATTCAGAAACAGTTCCATCACCTGGTGCGTATCGTGCCGGGGCAAGGCCGCATTATCTACCCTGAGAACGACATCAATCTGAAACAGACTATCGCGATGGGTTGCTGGAGCGAGCAGGAGCTGGTGGGCGAGCAGGGCCACTGGCAGGCGAAGAAGCTGACAACTGACGCATCCGAGTGGGAAGTGTGGCTGGACGGTGAAAAAGTCGGCGAAGTGAAATGGACGCTGGTCGGTGAACACAACATGCACAATGGCCTGATGGCGATTGCTGCGGCGCGTCATGTAGGCGTCAAGCCTGCCGACGCGGCCGATGCGCTGGGCTCCTTTATCAATGCGCGTCGTCGTCTTGAATTGCGCGGTGAAGCCAATGGCGTGACGGTGTACGACGATTTCGCCCATCATCCGACGGCCATTCTGGCGACGCTGGCGGCACTGCGCGGCAAAGTCGGCGGAACGGCGCGCATTCTGGCGGTGCTCGAACCGCGCTCTAACACCATGAAAATGGGGCTCAGCAAAGACGATCTCGCACCGTCTCTCGGCCGCGCTGACGAAGTGTTCCTCCTGCAACCGCAGCACATTCCGTGGCAGGTCGCGGAAGTGGCTGACGCCTGCATTCAGCCTGCGCACTGGCATGCGGATGTCGACACCTTAGCGGATATGGTAATTAAAACCGCGCAGCCGGGCGATCACATTCTGGTGATGAGCAACGGCGGTTTTGGTGGAATTCATCAGAAGCTGCTGGACGGTCTGGCGAAGAAAGCCCAGGCCGAAGAGTAATCAAACGACCCGGTAGCGTTGCGCTACCGGGTGAACTTGCCTGACAAGCAATAACGCTTACTCTTTGGCGATAGGCGTTTCAATCTCCTCAATCGGGGTGCTGCCCTGAATCTCACCGATTTTCTTCACAACGTCATCCACCTGACCCGAGGTGTGAAGCAGCGTGTAAGTCAGATCAAACTGCGTGCTCTGACCGGCTTGCAGCTGCTTCACGCGCTTTTGTTCCCGTTCGATGGTCACCGGATAGGCATAGCTGGTGCCCGGCTCAATCCCGGTGACATAGCCTTGTTTTTCAGTGTCGGTGTTTTTCCACAGCGTTAAAACAGGCAGCTGGCGGGTGTCGAACTGAATCGCCGCCCCTTTGTCGCCTGCTTTATTAATCACTGCGGCAGTGGTGTGGTGATTCTCATCCGACAGCGGTTTGATGTTAAACACCATTTCATCAAAGCCTTTCGTTGGCCCTGCATAGTTTTGCCACTCTTTTAAGCCCGCTTTGGCGTAATCATTGAATGGGCTGATGCTTGCCATTGGTGCGATAAACCGCGCCCCTGCTTCCAGAATCGGTTTACCGAAATTGCTGTGATAAATTATCTGATAGTCATGCGGATAATCAGCGTGATTGGTTAGCACATCGTGAAGAGCAAAGCTGTTACTGCCTGGAACATAGCGCAGTTCAGTCATGGTCTGCAGATCGGCTTTTTTGAACGTGCTTTCTTTTACCAGACCTCGGACACGAATTTCGTATGGCGCGCTGTCGCTCACCTCGACTTCCACCTGCGAGGCTGGCGTATTGCCTGCCTTCCCGTGCAACGTATAAATCTGACCGTCTGCAGTGACGGGATGCCCGGTCCATTCGTAGCCACAGCGCACCATCATTTCGTTGAAACCTTCCAGCCATCCCAGACCATTTCGGCTTTCAAGGTTCATGAAAGCCGGGTTGACCACCTCTTTGACCGGAGAATCCCAACCCATCCGCACGCCGTAGCCTTCAACGTGCAGCAAATTCATGCCGCGTGTAGGGCTTAACGCGATCGTCAACCCGTCTTTACTGGTGATAATAATGACTTTGCTGCCTTCCTGTTTGCCGCCATGAAGGACTTTTTGTTCAATGCTGAAGTTTTGGTTTTTCACTTTCAGCATATTGCTGGTCACTTTCCAGTTACCCAGTTCCGTCGCGCTATCAGCGCTTGTCAGCACCCATGTTTTTGCCATGACAGGCGCGGAAATTAAACAGGCCAGTGCGGTTAAAGCCAACGTTTTTTTCATCATTCTCCCCTTTTTGCTGAATCGATTATTTCTTTCACCGGCAAATCTAGATTCTTAACAAAAGTGAAAGTGTGATGCGTTTCACCTGATGGCGAATTAAGCGTTTTTTCTCGTTGGAGTGTGCGGAATGATCGATAATTGTGTAATGAACTGCGTTAATTGCAAAAATAAGTGTGAATTAAGAGGGTTTTTGCTTTAACGATTCAGCATTAAGGGCGCGTAGAAAAAAGACGATGTCATGTCAGGGGAAGGGACGGGAGAGGAAAAAATGACGCTAACCCATCAATGAGTTAGCGTGAGAGGATTAGCCTTCGTTCTCAGCCAGTTCGCGCAGATACTGGAAAATCAGACGCGCAGATTTCGGCGGCTTATTCCCTTCTTTCTCTTTCTTCGCGTTACGGATTAATGAACGCAACTGCTGGCGATCGGCGTCAGGCCACAGGTTCAAGACTTCTGCGACGGCATCGTCACCGTTGTCGACCAGACGATCGCGAATTTGCTCAAGCTTATGGAACAGCGCAACCTGCTGGTTGTGGCGGTTTTTCAGCTTATCCAGCGCCTGACGAATCGGCTCAACATCGCGCTGGCGCAGCATTTTGCCGATCAGCTGAAGCTGGCGGCGACGGCCTTCTTTTTTGATTCGTTGGGCCAGTTCAATGGCACTGCGCAGATCCGGGTCGAGCGAGAGTTTATCCAGCGCGTTTTTTCCCAGTTCTACCATTTCCGCACCAAGTTGTTTTAACTCTTCGGCGTCACGTTTAATTTCACTTTTACTGACCCAGATGATTTCATCATCTTCGTCTTCGATGTCATCACCGGGAACGTCGTCGAGCCAGTCTTCGGGCTGCTTAGTCATGTCAGGCTCCTTAAAAAAGAGGCTAATGTTACCAGTTAAGACGCGCACTGAAAAACGGTTCTCTGTTAGACTTCAGATAACTATCTCTTACAGTATGGCATTTGCGATGAAAGTAACCTCACAAGTTGAAGCGCAGCGTAAGATTCTGGAAGAAGCGGTCTCCACAGCGTTGATGCTGGCTTCCGGGAAATCAGACGGCGCGGAAGTAGCAGTCAGCAAAACCACGGGTATCAGCGTAAGCACGCGCTACGGTGAAGTCGAGAACGTGGAATTTAACAGTGACGGTGCGCTGGGGATTACGGTTTATCACCAGAATCGCAAAGGCAGCGCGTCATCGACTGACCTCAGCCCGGATGCCATCGCCCGTACCGTGCAGGCTGCGCTGGATATTGCGCGCTATACCTCACCCGATCCGTATGCAGGCGTCGCGGATAAAGAATTGCTGGCGTTTGACGCGCCGGATCTCAGCCTTTTCCATCCGGCTGAAGTGTCTCCAGACGAAGCCATTGAGTTTGCCGCGCGCGCCGAACAGGCCTCTCTGAAGGCGGATAAACGCATCACCAATACCGAAGGCGGCAGCTTTAACAGCCACTACGGCATCAAAGTGTTCGGCAACAGCCACGGCATGTTGCAGGGCTACAGCTCTACGCGCCACTCCCTTTCCAGCTGCGTTATCGCTGAAGAAAATGGCGACATGGAACGTGATTACGCCTACACCATTGGCCGTGCGATGGGCGATTTGCAGTCGCCAGAGTGGGTCGGTGAAGAGTGTGCAAAACGCACGCTGTCACGCCTGTCTCCGCGCAAACTGTCCACCATGAAAGCGCCGGTGATTTTTGCCAACGAAGTGGCGACCGGGCTGTTTGGTCATCTGGTCGGCGCAATTGCGGGCGGTGCGGTTTATCGTAAATCGACGTTCTTGCTCGACTCTTTGGGGCAACAAATTCTGCCGGAATGGCTGACCATCGAAGAACATCCGCATTTGCTGAAAGGGCTGGCGTCGACGCCGTTCGACGGCGAAGGCGTGCGTACAGAACGTCGCGACATCATTAAAGACGGTATTCTGACGCAGTGGCTGCTGACCAGCTATTCTGCGCGCAAGCTCGGTCTGCAAAGTACCGGCCACGCGGGCGGCATCCACAACTGGCGCATCGAAGGCCTGGGCCTGAACTTTGAACAGATGCTCAAAGAAATGGGCACCGGCCTGGTCGTGACTGAGCTGATGGGCCAGGGCGTCAGCGGGATCACCGGCGATTACTCTCGCGGTGCGGCCGGCTTCTGGGTTGAAAACGGTGAAATTCAGTATCCGGTGAGCGAAATCACCATTGCCGGTAACTTAAAAGACATGTGGCGCAATATCGTTACGGTCGGTAACGATATTGAAACACGTAGCAATATACAGTGTGGTTCAGTGCTGTTACCCGAGATGAAAATCGCGGGTCAATAATACCCGTCATACTTCACGTGGCAGATGCGTTGGCTGCGCTCGAATTATTTAGGGTATTTAGCTTATTTTTCATAATAAAAAAGGAAGTGAGCAATGCGTAAAAACCTGTTAGCCATTCTTGCTGTGTCGTCGTTAGTGTTCAGTTCTGCTGGGTTTGCCGCCGATCTTGAAGATGATATGAACACGCTCAGTACCAACCTGAAAGTGGTCCAGAAAACGGATAATGCGACGGAAATGAAAGACGCATTGACCAAAATGCGCGTCGCCGCACTCGATGCGCAAAAAGCGACGCCACCGAAGCTGGAAAACAAAGCCGCAGACAGCGCTGAAATGAAAGACTATCGCCACGGTTTTGACGTGCTGGTCGGCCAGATCGACGGTGCCCTGAAGCTTGCCAACGAAGGCAAGGTGAAAGAAGCCCAGGCCGCCGCTGACGGATTCATTGCCACCCGCAACGAAAACCACAAAAAATTCCGCTAATGGCACGCTAAGCCAGACGGCAAAATAATCAACGGGGGCGTATTGCCCCCGTTTTGTTTGCCACAACGTAATAAGAAAACCTTATCCGCGTCACACTTTACGACCTTGCGCGTAAATCTTTCCACTCTGCTTTCTGACCTTTCACCGCCGAATCACGTGACATTCATCACGTAAATCCAGTTGATAATACATATTCACCGTAATTATGTGGAACAGATCACTGGTGCCGCTTTCCTTTCCACTTCGAAGTGGAAAACAACTCGCTACAAACCTTTAACCTCCAGCGTTAGTTTTATCCCAGAGCCATTAACGGGGTAAGACGAGTGATTAACGGAGCGGTAATGAACGACGTTGGGGAACAGGCAGCGCAAACTGAAACGCTCGCAAACACCATGCTCGAGCAGGTCTATTCCCTGCTTGCTCGCCACAACATCATTCCCAATGACGTCCAGCGGCAGATGCTGACGTCACACGTTCGCGCAATGGCACACCGGTCAGTGACCGGCGAACCGCTGCCAGAGGTCGAAGCTGACCTGTTCGACGAAATTTCAGCAGATTCAATGCGGCTTGCCCGCGAAGTGGTCGCGCAGTTCGGCAATCTTCCTGATGAAGAAGCCTGGCTGCTCTCCGTTCACTTCGAAGTCGCTAAAGACAACCTTTAAGGAGCTACACAATGGAACAAATTACAGTCGTGATCGGCGATCGTCTTGGTAAAGGCCAGAAAGTGGCTATCGGTGTAGAAAAGGCCGGCGGCCGTGCGGTTGTCGTACCCGGCGTGGCGGCGGACATGAAATTGGGCGACGTGATGAAAGCGGAAAACGCCACATTCGGGATCTCGTTCTGCGGCAGCGGCGGTGCGGGTGCCATCACAGCGCAAACCAAACATGGCTACAAGGCTAAATACGGTATGCGTTCAGTGGAAGAGGGCGTCACTGCCATCAACGAAGGCAACAACGTTTTGGGTTTTGGTTTTATGGATAAAGAAGAGCTGGGCGAGCGACTGGTGCAGGCCTGGCTGAAAAAGTACGGCGCGTAACCATGAAAGAGCAATTCACCACCACGGTGAGAGTGAAGGGCAAAGGTGACGCCAAAACGCGCGCCTTTGCCGACGCGCTAAACCACGTACAGGCCGCGGTGATGAACGCATCGCCGCATATCTTACTGCGTATTGAGCCACAGGATGTGCAGGTTGTTCAGGCGCAAGAAGCGGTGCGTAAAGAAGCGTTTCTGTTCTTCTTTTTGCGCCGGGAAAGACGCACTTACAGCGTGGAGCTGGACGTGACCGTCAACGTGACTGCCATCAATCTTGATCGGGTGGATTTTGTCACGCAACGCTGATTCTCACTAATAGGGCAGACGAATGTTCCTGATAATATTAATAAAATCGCTCATCATCGGCGGCCTGGTTGGCGTCGGCGTTGGCGCCGGGGCTGCACGCATGTTTCATGCGCCTACCACACAGGGTATGGGCGCATTTCGTACGTTGGGGGAACTGAACTCCTGTGAAGGGGATCCCGCGTCTCACTTCTCCTTTGGTCTGGGGTTCTTCTTCAACGCCTGGGCATCGTCAGTGGCGGCGGGGGCCTTCACGCAGGACGTTGACCATCGCATCATCCCTAACTGGGGCGCCGCGGCGCTGATGTTAAAAAACCGCAACGTCGGTGAGACGCTGCACGATCCACGCAAAATGGCGATTGCCTGCGGCGTGATCGGCATGTTCGTGGTCACCTTCTTAAACCTCACTGCTTCGTCCGTACCGGCGGCGCTTCAGGTCACAGCCGTGAAGGTGCTGGTTCCTGCGGCGAACCTGCTGGTCAACACCGTCATGCCGGTCATCTTCTGGCTGGCGGCAATCGACGCGGGTAAAAAATCCGGCTTCTGGGCCACCGTTTTTGGCGGCGCGGCGCAGCTGATTATGGGCAACGCCGTACCGGGTCTGGTGCTGGGCATTCTGATTGGTAAAGGCGTCGAAGAGAGCGGCTGGAACCGCGTGACCAAAGTGATGATGGTGGCGATTGTTCTGCTGTTCGTGCTGAGTGGTTTCTTCCGTGGCTTCGATATGAAGATGATCGAATCCTTCCATCTGACCGTGCCGAACTGGCTCGACATGATCCACAGCTCGCTCAGCGGCAAATAACAGGAGCCTCAACATGGAACAGAATAAAGGTTTTTGGTATGCCGACTGGTCGTTCCCGATCTTCGTTGGCCTGCTCTCATCCGGCGTTTTCGCCGGGACGCATATGTTCTACCTGTACGGCATCGGCGCGTTTAACGAAGTGGCCTTCGTGGCGATGTTAAAAGCGGGCATGGATACCGGCGTTTACGGCGCAGTGGCGGCGTTTGGTGCCAGCTTCCTGTTTGCGCGCATCATCGAAGGCTCGCTGGTGGGCATTCTGGATATCGGCGGGGCGATTCAAACGGGCGTTGGCCTCGGCGTTCCGGCGCTGCTGCTGGGCGCGGGCTTTGTCTTCCCGGTGGCTAACTTTGTGGCTTCGCTGGCCACCGGTCTGGTGATTGGGCTGGCGATTGGCTACCTGATTATCCTGGCGCGTAAATTCACCATCAACCAGAGCGATTCCACCTACGGGGCGGACGTGATGATGGGCGCGGGTAACGCCTCTGGCCGCTTCCTTGGCCCGTTGATTATCCTCAGCGCGATGACCGCCTCTATCCCGATTGGTATTGGTTCTCTGATTGGCGCGCTGCTGTTTTACCTCTGGCAGAAGCCGATTACCGGTGGCGCGATCCTTGGCGCAATGATTTTGGGTTCGCTGTTCCCGGTGGCCCTTTAATACCCGGCGGGCGCTTCGGCGCTCGCTTTCTCAGGAGATGTTTATGTTTGATTTACTCCTGCGCCGCGCGCGCCTCACCGACGATACGCTGGCTGACATCGCCATTCAGGACGGCAAAATTGCGGCGCTGGGTGAGATTAACGCTCCCGCACACAAAACCGTCGAGCTGAACGGCGAAGTGTTTGTCAGCGCGGGCTGGATTGATTCTCACGTTCACTGCTACCCCAACTCCCCGATTTATCATGATGAGCCGGACAGCGTCGGTATCGCGACTGGCGTCACGACCGTCGTGGACGCGGGTAGTACCGGTGCCGACGATGTGGACGATTTCTACGAAATTACCCGCAAAGCCAGCACGGCGGTTTTCGCGCTGCTGAATATTTCCCGCGTCGGGCTGATCGCTCAAAACGAGCTGGCGAACATGGCCAATATCGATGCGGATGCGGTACAGCAGGCCGTGAAGCGCCACCCTGATTTTATCGTTGGCCTAAAAGCCCGCATGAGCAGCAGCGTGGTCGGTGAAAACGGCATCACGCCGCTGGCGCGCGCAAAAGAGATGCAGCAGCAGAATGGCGGCCTGCCGCTGATGGTGCATATCGGCAATAATCCGCCAAACCTCGATGAAATTGCCGATCTGCTGAGTTCTGGCGACATCATCACCCACTGCTACAACGGCAAACCGAACCGCATTCTTACGCCGTCGGGCGAACTGCGCGCGTCCGTCACCAGCGCGCTGAAGCGCGGCGTGCGCCTTGACGTCGGCCACGGCACGGCGAGTTTTAGCTTCGAGGTGGCGAAGCGCGCCATCGCAATGGGTATTCTGCCGCACACCATCAGCTCGGATATCTACTGCCGCAACCGCCTCAACGGGCCGGTGGGGAGCCTTGCCAGCGTGATGTCGAAATTCCTCGCCATTGGCATGTCGCTACCGCAGGTGATCGAGTGCGTGACCGCCAACGCCGCCGACGGCCTGCGTCTGACGCAAAAAGGCCGCATTCAGCCGGGTCTGGATGCCGACCTGACGCTGTTCACCGTAAAACGCCAGCCGACGCTGCTGGTAGATGCTGAAAACGACAGCCTGCAGGCTGAACATATTTTGCTGCCGCTTGCCGCGATCCGCGCAGGCAAGGGCTACATGACCGAACAAGGGAGCACGGAACATGCCTTCGATTTATGAGAAATACCATTTAAAACAGGTGATCAACACCTCCGGCCGCATGACGGCCCTGGGCGTTTCCACCCCGCGTCCGGAAGTGGTGCAGGCGGCGATGGACGGCATGAATCAGTATTTCGAGATGAAAGATCTGGTCAATAAAACCGGTGAATACATCGCGAAGCTGTTGGACGTAGAAGGCGCAACGGTAGTCTCCTGCGCCTCGGCGGGTATTGCGCAGTCCGTGGCCGCGGTGCTGGTGAAAGACAGCGACTGGCTGCTGGAAAACCTGCACGTCACGCCCATTGAGAACAACGAAATCGTGCTGCCGAAAGGTCACAACGTCAACTTCGGCGCACCGGTCGGCACAATGGTCGCGCTCGGTGGCGGCAAAATGGTCGAAGCGGGTTACGCCAACGAATGCTCCGCCGATCAGCTTGCGGCGGCGATCACCCCGCGTACCGCAGCCATTCTTTACATCAAGTCTCACCACTGCGTGCAGAAAAGCATGCTCAGCGTCGAGCAGGCGGCGGTGGTTGCGCGCAAACACGATCTGCCGTTGATCGTCGATGCAGCAGCGGAAGAAGATCTGCATGTCTATTACCGCTCCGGCGCGGATCTTGTTATCTACAGCGGCGCGAAGGCGATCGAGGGGCCAACCAGCGGCCTGGTGATCGGCAAAACGCAGTATGTGGAATGGGTGAAACGCCAGACGGCGGGCATTGGCCGCGCCATGAAAGTGGGTAAAGAAGGCATTCTGGGCCTGACCTGCGCTATCGAACATTACCTGACGGCGACCAAAGAGAGCGGCGCTGAAATGGTCGCGAAAATGACCCCCTTTATTGACGCACTGAATACCTTAAACGGCGTGACGGCCCGCGTGGTCTGGGACAGCGCCGGACGGGATATCGCGCGTAGCGAAATCAAATTCGACGAAGCCGCCACCGGCGTGGGCACCGGCGATCTGGTGAACGCGCTCAAGCAGGGCGAATACGCTATCTATTTCCGTGGCTACAAGGCCAACGAAGGGATTATCGAAGCGGACGTGCGCAGCGTGACCGCCGACCAGCTAGAAATTGTTTATCGCCGCATCCGCGAAGTATTAGGCCAGGAGAAAAACGCATGAAATTAACCCCCAATTTTTACCGTGATCGCGTGTGCCTGAACGTTCTGGCAGGTTCAAAAGCGAATGCCAGTGCGATTTACGAGGCGGCTGAAGGTCATGTTCTGGTGGGCGTGCTGTCTAAAAATTATCCTGATGTGGACAGCGCCGTCGCGGATATGCGCGAGTACGCCGCGCTGATTGATAACGCACTCTCTGTAGGGCTTGGCGCGGGCGATCCCAATCAGTCGGCGATGGTCAGCGAAATCTCCCGCCAGGTTCAGCCGCAGCACGTTAATCAGGTGTTTACCGGCGTGGCGACCAGCCGCGCGCTGCTGGGACAAAATGATTCCGTGGTGAACGGGTTAGTGTCACCAACCGGTACGGTCGGGATGGTCAAAATCTCCACCGGGCCGCTGAGCAGCAACGCGCCGGACGGCATCGTGCCGGTAGAAACCGCGATTGCGCTGCTGAAAGATTTTGGCGGCAGCTCCATCAAATACTTCCCGATGGGCGGCCTGGCGTGTCGCGACGAGTACAAAGCGGTGGCAGAAGCCTGCGCGAAGCACGATTTCTGGCTGGAACCGACGGGCGGTATCGATCTGGAGAACATCGAGGCGATCCTGCAGATCGCGCTGGATGCGGGCGTCAGCAAGATTATCCCGCACATTTACAGCTCGATTATCGACAAAGCCAGCGGCGACACCCGCCCGGAAGATGTCCGCACGCTGCTGGATATCACGAAGAAGTTAGTGAAGTAGAATTTTGCCCCTCACCCTAACCCTCTCCCCAAGGGAGAGGGGATTGTCCGGAGCAGTTTTTTCCCTTCTGCTCATAAGGAGAGGGATTGCCGATGCACTCTTTGCTCTATACCCATAGGGAGAGGGGATTGTTTTCTCCCTCTCCCTTTTGGAGAGGGGACTGTCCGGAGCGGTCTTTTCCCTTCTGCTCATAAGGAGAGGGAGTGCCGATGCACTCTTTGCCTATACCCATAGGGTGAGGGGATTGTTTTCTCCCTCTCCCTTTGGGAGAGGGCAGGGGTGAGGGGACACAAACCGCACCATCCAACAGGAGCCACCATGCACACTCATCATCTGCTTGCTGCTTCACTCTCTTTGCTGGCGACGGCTGCCGTTGCCCAGCCGCAGTACGCCTGGGTCGGGACGTATAATCCGAACGGTGAAGGGCTGTACCGATTTACCGTCGATCCGCAAACCGGCGCGCTCGACCATAAAACGCGGGCCAGCACGCTGGCGAATGCCGCGCAGTTGACCGTCTCGCACGATGGCAAAACGCTGTATCTGGCGAGCGAAGTGGATCAAGGCGTGGTGCAGGCGCTGCGTATTGGTGATAACGGCGAGCTGAGCGCGTTAAATCAGGTCGCCTCAGGCGGCGCGGGTCCTGTTTATCTGTCGCTGACGCCAAACGGTCGTCATTTGCTGGTGGCAAACTACGTCAGCGGTTCGATTGCGGTGCTGCCGGTGAAATCTGACGGCAGCCTCGGCGAGGCAACGGACACCCATCAGGATCGGGGCGAACCGGGCGCAGCCGCACCCGAAGCCGCCGTGGAAGGCAGTTTTGCGATAAGCGATCATAACGGTCCGCACGCGCACATGATCGCTGCCGATCCGAGCGGGAAGTTTGTCTTTTCAACCGATCTGGGTCTGGATAGGATCTACCAGTACCGTTTTGACGATCGCAGCGGAAAGCTCACCCCGAACGATCCGCCGTTTATCAACGCATCCTCGAAAGGTGCGGGGCCGCGCCATTTTGTCTTCACGCCAAAAGGCGATGGGCTGTGGCTGATTAACGAAGAGGCATCGACGCTGACCCATTATTCGCTCGATAGCACATCCGGAACGCTAAAAGAGGGTAAAACGATCTCCGCGCTGCCGAACGCCTACAAAGGGACCAGCTTTGCCGCGGGCCTGGTGTTGAGCCGCGATGGCAAACAGCTGTACGTCGCTAACCGTTTGCATAACAGCGTCGCGCACTTTACCGTAACGGCGGACGGAACGCTGACGCATCAGGACGATGTCTGGACGCGTGGCGATTACCCGCGCACGCTGACGCTTGATAATCAGGGGCGCTGGCTGTACGTCATGAATCAGCGTAGCGATAACATTACCCGTTTTCGCGTTGAGCCAGACGGTAAGCTACGCTTTGAGCCGGACTACACGCCGGTTGGCAGTCCATCCCAGATGGTCATTTCACCAGGGCCATGAGCCGTAAGAGGACACCGACGTGCGATTTCCGAACCAACGTTTAGCGCAACTGTTTGATTTGTTGCAAAACGAGACGCTGCCGCAGGACGAGCTGGCGCAGCGCCTTTCGGTCTCAACACGTACCGTCCGCGCTGATATCACTGCCCTGAATGCGCTCCTGGCGAGTCACGGCGCGCAGTTTATTTTGAGCCGAGGCAACGGCTACCAGCTTAAAATCGACGATGCCGCGCGCTATCAATCATTGCAGGATTCCCGTCCGCGCGCGCTGCGTATCCCGCGTACCGGACAAGAACGAGTGCACTACCTGGTAGTGCGATTTCTCACTGCCGCCTTCTCTTTAAAGCTAGAAGATTTGGCTGATGAATGGTTTGTCAGCCGCGCCACGTTGCAAAGCGATATGGTGGACGTGCGTGAGTGGTTTCACCGCTACAATCTGACGCTCGAAACCCGCCCGCGTCACGGCATGAAACTCTTCGGCAGCGAAATGTCCGTGCGCGCGTGTCTGACCGATCTGCTGTGGGAACTGGCGCAGCAGGACAGCCTGAATCCGCTGGTCACCGAAATCGCGCTGAATGTCGGCGTGCCGGAACAACTGATTGGCGTGCTTCACGACACGCTCACGCGCCATCACATTCGTCTCACGGATGAAGGCGAGCTGTTTGTACGCCTGTACTGTGCGGTGTCGGTGCGGCGCATCAGCGAGGGTTATCCGCTGCCGGAATTTAACGCCGAAGATGTGGAAGAGAACGTGCGCGCCGCCGCGCGGGATATCGCCGCCGCCATTTCGCAACTGGCGGATAAAGCGCTTTCTCCCTCAGAAGAGAACTGGCTGTGCGTCCATCTGGCGTCCCGTCAAATCCAGGAGATTGCCCCGAGCGCCATTAACGCCGACGACGACGAAGCGCTGGTCAATTACATCCTGCGCTACATCAACACGCACTATAACTACAACCTGCTGAACGATGCGCAGCTGCACGCGGATTTGCTGACGCATATTAAAACCATGATCACCCGCGTGCGCTACCAAATCATGATCCCCAACCCGCTGCTGGAAAATATCAAGCAACACTATCCGATGGCGTGGGACATGACGCTGGCGGCGGTCTCTGGCTGGGGAAAATACACCCCCTATATCATCAGCGAAAACGAAATTGGTTTTCTGGTGCTGCATATCGGCGTCGGGCTGGAGCGCCATTACAACGTCGGCTATCAGCGTCAGCCGCGCGTGCTTTTGGTGTGTGATGCCGGTAACGCGATGGCGCGCATGATCGAGGCGGTGCTGCAACGCAAATATCCGCAGATAGACGTGACGCGTACCGTCACGCTGCGCGAGTACGAACTGGCGGAAAACATCAGCGAAGATTTTGTTATCTCGACCGCGCGGATCAGCGAAAAGGCCAAACCGGTGGTTTTGATTGCACCGTTCCCAACCGATTATCAGCTGGAGCAGATCGGCAAGCTGGTGCTGGTGGACCGTACACGCCCGTGGATGCTGGAGAAATATTTCGATGCGGCGCATTTCCGCGTGATTAATAAAGCCGTCGATCAGCGCACGCTGTTCCAGGAACTCTGTTTGCAGCTCGAAGCGGAAGGATTCGTTGGCGCGGAATTTCTCGACTCGGTGGTGGAGCGTGAGGCGATTGTCAGCACCATGCTCGGCGACGGCATTGCGCTACCGCACTCCCTCGGCCTGATGGCGCAAAAAACGGTGGTCTACACCGTGCTGGCCCCGCAGGGCATCCAATGGGGCGATGAAACGGCGCACGTCATTTTCCTGCTGGCAATCAGTAAAAGCGAGTATGAAGAGGCGATGGCGATCTACGATATTTTTGTCACTTTCCTGCGGGAGCGGGCAATGACGCGGCTGTGCGCCTGTCACGATTTTGATGAGTTTAACGCGGTGGCGATGGAGAGTTTGAGTCGTTTTTAAAGGTGGGGGCGGAGAGTCGCAATCCGCCTTCACTTAACGCAGATGATGGACCACCTGGTTGCTGCTGCCGCGCCAAATTAGCGCCGGATCTTTTAAATCCTGCACAAACTTACCGTCGACCAGCACGTTGATCAGATCAACCACGTCCTTTTGCGCATCACTCAGTTCATCCAGCCGGTAGCCGGTCCAGACCCAAATATCTTTGCCTGCACACTCTGCGCGAATACGTTTTACCAGCGCGAGAATATCCGGCACGTTCTGCGGATGCAGCGGATCGCCGCCCGAAAGGGTAATCCCCTGGCGCTTTATCCGCGTGTCGTTGAGGTCGTCAATGATGCGATCCGCCATCTCGTCGGTAAACGGCTGGCCTGAGTTCAGCCGCCAGGTGCTTTTGTTATAGCAGCCTGGGCATTCGTGAACGCACCCTGAAACAAACAGGGTGCAGCGTGTGCCAGGGCCGTTGACGATGTCGACGGGGTAGTAGTTGTGATATCGCATAGCGGTGTCCAGAAAGAATGTGCTGTCTGATGCCCTCACCCCGGCCCTCTCCCACAGGGAGAGGGGGAAAGAGGGTTGCTCCCCCTTGAGGGAAAGGCGAAAAGCATGTCCCTCGATCGATTCCCTCCCCGTTAACGGAAAAGAGGTAAACGCGTTGCTCGATCGGTTCCCTCCTCGTTAACGGAAAAGAGGTAAACGCGTTGCTCGATCGGTTCCCTCCCCGTTAACGGGACGGGGTAAACACGTCGCTCGATCGGTTCCCTCCCCGTTAACGGAAAAGGGGTAAACGCGTTGCTCGATCGGTTCTCACCCCGTTAAGGGAAAGGGGTAAACGCCTTGCTCGATCGGTTCCAACCCTGTTAACGGAACGGGGTAACCGCGTCGCTCGATCGGTTCCCTCTCCCTTGAGGGAGAGGGGTAGGGTGAGGGGAAAGTATCGCGCTACAACGTTAACCGATCTGCCCATTTCCCAAATGCTTCACGCGGCGTTTCACTTCTTCTTGCTTACCGGCGTTGAACGGACGAGCGTCCGGGCTGCCAAGATAACCGCACACGCGGCGGGTTACCGAGACGCGCGCGGCGTCGTGGTTGCCGCATTTCGGACAGGTAAAGCCTTTGCTGGTGCATTCAAACTCACCGGTAAAGCCGCACTCGTAGCACTCATCAATCGGCGTATTTGTCCCGTAGTACGGCACGTGCTGATAGCTGTAATCCCACACGTCTTCGAGCGCTTTAAGGTTGTGCTGAATGTTCGGGTACTCGCCGTAACAGATGAAGCCGCCGCTCGCCACCGGTGGATAAGCCGCTTCAAAGTCAATTTTGTCGTACGGATTGACCTTTTTCTCGACGTCGAGGTGGAAGCTGTTGGTGTAGTAGCCTTTGTCGGTCACGCCATCCACCACGCCAAACTCGGCGGTATCCAGGCGGCAGAAACGGTCGCACAGGTTTTCGCTCGGGGTGCTGTACAGGCTAAAGCCATAGCCCGTTTCATCTTTCCACAGGTCGACGGCGTCGCGCAGACGCTGAACGATCGCCACGCCTTTGGCACGCAGCGCTTCGCTGTCATAGACATGTTGATCGCCAAACAGCGCGTTGATGGTTTCGTGAATACCGATATAGCCCAGAGAAATCGACGCGCGGCCGTTCTTAAAGATTTCAGAAACGTCGTCGTCCGCTTTCAGACGCACGCCGCAGGCGCCTTCCATATACAGAATAGGTGCCACGCGGGCTTTAACGCCTTCGAGACGCGCGATGCGGGTCATCAGCGCTTTGCGCGCCAGCACCAGTCGCTCATCCAGCAAGTTCCAGAACGCGTCTTCGTTGCCTTTGGCTTCCAGCGCGATGCGCGGCAGGTTCAGGCTGATCACGCCCAGATTGTTGCGCCCATCATGGATCTGCTCGCCGTTTTCATCTTCATACACGCCAAGGAAACTGCGACAGCCCATGGGCGTTTTGAACGAACCGGTGACTTTCACCACCTGGTCGTAGTTCAGAATATCCGGATACATGCGCTTGCTTGCGCATTCCAGCGCCAGCTGTTTGATGTCGTAGTTTGCGTCGCCAAACTTGTGGTTCAGACCGTCGCGGATCGCAAACACCAGTTTTGGGAACACGGCCGTTTTGCGGTTTTTGCCCAGTCCAGAGATGCGGTTGCGCAGAATCGACTGCTGAATCAGACGCGATTCCCAGCTTGTTCCTAAACCAAACCCAAAGGTCACAAACGGCGTCTGGCCGTTGGCGGTGTGCAGCGTGTTCACTTCATATTCCAGCGACTGGAACGCGTCATAGCACTCTTTTTCGGTGCGGGAATGGGCGTATCCGTCTGCGTCTGGGATCTGCCACTCTTCGGCTACTTTACGGTGTTTTTTGAAGCTTTCAGCAACGAAGGGCGCGAGCACTTCGTCGATGCGGTTAATGGTCGTCCCGCCGTAAATATGGCTGGCGACCTGCGCAATAATTTGCGCCGTCACCGCCGTCGCCGTGGAGATTGATTTTGGTGGCTCGATCTCGGCGTTACCCATTTTAAAGCCGTGGGTCAGCATGCCTTTTAGATCGATCAGCATACAGTTGAACATCGGGAAGAACGGGGAGTAATCGAGATCGTGATAGTGGATCTCACCGCGCTCATGCGCCTGTACCACGTCGCGCGGCAGCAGGTGCTGACGGGCATAGTGTTTGGCGACAATCCCGGCCAGCAGATCGCGCTGCGTCGGGATCACCTTGCTGTCTTTGTTGGCGTTCTCGTTGAGCAGCGCCGAGTTGGTCTGCTCGACCAGACCACGAATTTCCTGGTTCAGGCGACCGCGCTTTTCACGCTGAATATCACGATCGTGGCGGTACTCAATGTAGGCGCGCGCCAGCTGTTTATGTGGGCCAGACATCAGCTGGTTTTCGACCGCCGTCTGGATCTCATTGATATCCACCTGACTGCGCTCATTCATCTGCTGGCTGACGATTTCTGCGACGGTGGCGCAGTAATCTGCGTCATCGACTCCCGCTGCTTTAGCTGCACGCAAAATGGCTTCTTTGATGCGCTCTGACTTAAACGGCACTTTACAGCCATCTCGTTTCATCACATGCGGTGTCATGATCACTCCATTAAAAACAGGTTATCCACAGAGGTGGGGAAGTATGCATTGAGCAGATTTATAGATGCTCCAGCCACTTCCCTCGTTTTCGACCCGTGTTATCCACAACTCCGGCCGACGTCGGCGCCGTTGTATTGTTGGAATAGTAGACGAAAAATACAATATGTAGGGTCGGTGTGCATTTTAAGTTCTATATGTAGTGATTTGCATCAAAGATGTTTGCGATTTTTTTGATTCAGAACAAAGTAAACGGACGAGAGTACAAACGACGGGCACTACAGGGTTTGTAAATTTAGGCGGGAAAATTCTGATTAATTATTCAACTAAAACATGCTTGTAACGCCGGGCAAGTGGAGGATTGTCCGGCGTTTTTCGTCAGTCTTGCAGCCACCAGATGGCTTCGAAGGGGCGCAGGGTAATGGCAGCCAGAGTATTGGCGGCTTCGTCGTAGTTACTGAGCACCACGCGCCAGTTCCCCTCCTGGGCAGTCGGATGCCACTGCTGGCATTCTCGGCTCAGGTTAGCGGCGACAATCAGCGTCTGCCCTTGCCACTGACGGCGATAGCACCACAGAGACGGGTGCTCGGGCAGGAGATCCTGATAGTCGCCCCAGGTCAGTACCGGCAGCGTTTTGCGCAGCTGAATCAACGTCTGATAGGTGTAAAAAACAGAGTCTGGATCCTGTAGTGCTGCGGCGACGTTAATCGTGGTGACGTTATCGCAGAGATCGATCCACGGTTCACCCTGCGTAAATCCGCCGTGTTGGCTGGCGTCCCACTGCATGGGCGTCCGGCCATTGTCGCGGGATTTACTCGCCAGAATCGCCAGAAGTTCGTCCGCTTCGCGGCCTTTTTCACGATTTTCGGCGAACATGTTGTGGCTTTCGACATCGCGATAGTCGGTGATACGGGTGAAGTGCGGATTGGTCATACCGATCTCTTCGCCCTGATAAATATACGGCGTGCCCTGCATCCCGTGCAGGACCATGCCGAGCATTTTGGCGGCGGGCACGCGGTATTCGCCCTCATCGCCAAAGCGCGACACAATGCGCGGCTGATCGTGATTACACCAGAACAGCGCATTCCACGCCTTATTGTGCATCCCTTGCTGCCAGTGGCTGAACAGGGTTTTAAGCGCCACGAAATCGGGCAACGCCTGCGTCCATTTTTCGCCGTTCGGGTAATCCACCTTTAAATGGTGGAAGTTGAACGTCATCGACAGTTCGTGCCCGTCCAGCGCTGCGTACTGCTGGCAATTTTCCAGCGAGGTGGATGACATCTCGCCCACGGTCATCAGCGCGCGCGGGGTAAACACGTCGCGGCTCATCTCCTGCAAAAATTCGTGTACGCGCGGCCCGTCGGTGTAGAAGCGACGCCCGTCGCCGAGGTTATCGTCGGGGAAATCTTGCTGTTTGGAGATCAGGTTAATCACGTCGAGACGCAAACCGTCCACCCCGCGATCGGCCCAGAACTCGCAGACTTTTTTCAGCTCTGCGCGCACCTCGGGGTTTTCCCAGTTGAGATCCGCCTGCTCGGGGGCAAATAAGTGCAAATAATATTGCTCGCTCTCGGCGTTCCAGCGCCAGGCGTTGCCGCCAAATTTGGAGCGCCAGTTGTTTGGCAGGGCATCCGGCGTGCCGTCGCGCCAGATGTAAAATTGGCGATACGGGCTCGCTTTATTGAGTGACTCGCGGAACCACGCGTGCTGCGTGGAGGTGTGGTTGAGCACCATGTCGAGCACGATGCGAATCCCCCGCGTATGCGCCTGCGCCACCAGTTCGTCAAAATCATCCAGCGTGCCGTAGGCCGGGTCGATGGCGGTGTAATTCGCCACGTCGTAGCCGTTATCCACCTGCGGGGAGATATAGAACGGAGTCAGCCAAATCGCGTCGATGCCGAGGGTTTTGAGGTAGTCCAGACGCTGCGTCACGCCGCGCAAATCGCCGGTGCCGCTTCCGGTGGTGTCCTGGAAACTCTTTGGGTAAATCTGATAGATGACGCCGTTTTGCCACCAGTGAGGAAGGGTATTCATAGTTCGTTCCTGCAAATGCGAAGGGGCGCAAGTGCGCCCCGAAAGAAGAGGTTAAACAATCTGCAGCGTGCCCTGACGGAACTTACGCTGATAAACCACGGTGGTCAGCGCCATCGGCACGATAACCGCAATCGCCGTTGCCAGCGCAAACACCTGCCAGTAAGCCGGCTGAATGGAGAGAATGCCTGGCAGGCCGCCGACGCCAATTCCGTTCGCCATCACCCCGTTCAGACCGCACAGCAGCGCGGCCAGGCCGGAACCAATCATCGCGCACAGCATCGGGAAACGGTATTTCAGGTTGATGCCGTACATCGCCGGTTCGGTCACGCCGAGATAGGCGGAGATCGCAGCCGGAACCGAGATTTCGCGTTCGTTGTGTTTGCGGCTGACGATGATAATGCCCGTTACCGCCGAAGCCTGAGCGATGTTTGACAGGGCGATCAGCGGCCACACTGGTGTGCCACCGAGGCTCTGGATCATCTGCATATCAATCGCCAGCGTGGTCTGATGGACGCCGGTTATCACCAGCGGTGCATACAGGAAGCCAAACAGCGCCGCACCAATCGGCGCAAAGCTGCCGGTCATCAGGTGACGCACCGCGAAGGCCACGCCGTCGCCAATCATGCGGCCAAACGGACCGATAAACGCGTGGGCGAGGAATACCGCCAGAATCAGTGAACAGACCGGAACGACCACCAGATAGAGATAATCCGGCACGATGCGTTTCAGGCGCGTCTCAATAAAGCCCAGCGCCAGGCCCGCCAGCAGCGCCGGAATCACCTGCGCCTGGTAGCCCACTTTCGCGATAGTAAACATCCCGAAGTTCCAGACATCCGGTACTTGCTGCCCCAGTAAGTAAGCGTTCATTAACTGCGGAGAGACCAGCGTAATGCCCAGCACGATACCCAGAATCGGCGTTCCGCCCATTTTGCGCACCGCTGACCAACAAATCCCGACGGGGAGATAGAAGAAGATCGCTTCACCAATCAGCCACAGGAAATCGTAAATGCTTTGCAGCGCGGGATACATCTGCGCCAGCGTTTTGCCGTCGCTTATCGGCACGTCGCCGATCACGTTGCGGAAGCCCAAAATCAAGCCGCCGCTGATCAGCGCAGGCAGCAGCGGGAAGAAGATTTCCGCGAAGTGGGAAATCAACTGCTCGTGCCATTTCATGTTCTGGCGCGCCGCTTTTTTGGCCTGCTCTTTATCAGCCGAAGAGTGGCCTGTTGTCGCCAGCAGCGCCTGGTAGTAATCGCCCACTTCGGTGCCAATCACCACCTGGAACTGGCCGGCATTGGTGAAGCAGCCTTTGACCATCGACAGATTTTCGATGGCTTTCGGGTCGGCTTTGGCCGGGTCGTTCAGCACAAAGCGCAGGCGGGTGATGCAGTGGCTGACGGTGGCGATGTTCTCGCGTCCCCCAACCAGCACAATCAGCTGGTCGATATCGGTTTGTTTTACTTTGCTCATCATGAAGCCTCATGACAGATGTGGAGGGTAATGACCTGGACGCAAGCCTACTCTTTAAGCGTAACGACGAAAATGGGAACGTTCCCGAAATCAGGGGGAGATCACAATAACGTTAACTATCACTAAACAATTTGCGTTGAAAAAAGGCGGCAGGTGGGGGAGTCCCAGCAGCATAGACAACAGCTATGCGACTGGGATGAACGCACGCAGCCAACGCATCTGCTGCGTGAAGTATGACGGTGAATTAAGCGATTTTGGCGGGGATAACGATTTGCCGCGGCTCGCTGCGGCCATTTATCTGCTCAATAAGCTGTGCCGCCGCCTGATGACCGGCTTCCGCATAGCCCGGATCGACGGTGATAATTTCCGGATGCAGGAACTTCATCAACGGCGTACTGCCGACGCTCGCCAGTTGAAGATTGTCGATACGCTGCTCCTGCAAATACTTGCTTGCGCCCAGCGCGAGGGTATCCGTGGCGCAGATCAGCGCGGTGGTGTGCGGTGTTAACACGCTCGCCACCTGATCGTAACCCTGTTTCATCGCCAGCCCCGGCAGAGAGGCAACGGCGGGCAAGTTATGTTTTTTGCAGAACGCCAGATAGGCTTCGTGACGGCGCTTACCGGTGGTGACGTCGCTGTGCGGCACGCCGAGATAGCTGATATGGCGATGCCCCTGCTCGTACAGTTTTTGCATCAGGGCGCGGATCGCCCCTTCATCGTCGTAACACACGGAGGCAAATCCGCTGGCATCGCGCGCCAGCAGCACCAGCGATGCCTGCCACGGTTTCAGCATATCGTCTTTAATGCCGCTAAAGCCAAAAAGCACCACACCGTCGATGTTGCGGCGCTGCAGCATACCGAGATGCTCTTCCACCATCTGCGTCGAAAACTGGCTTTCCATCATGATCGGGTCGTAACCCTGCTCGTAAAACGCCGGGAGCATGGTTTGTACCGCCAGGTTTTCCGACAGGGAATCAAGACGAGAAACGATAATCGCGACCACTTTGTCGCTCTGCCCGCGCATGGCGCGTGCGGAACGGGAAGGAGAAAAACCGTGCTGATTCATGACCGCCTCGACGCGTTCACGCGTGCGCTCGCTGACACCACTTTCGTTGTTCAGCACGCGCGACACGGTGGATTTACCCACGCCGCTTAAGCGCGCAATGTCTTTGATGGTCAGGCGGTTCTGCATCCTTTATTCCCTGTAACAGCGATAAATCGTCATCTGAGCCTAATGCGACACCACGATTTCGCAATGGGCAAAGTCTGGTTTCGACAGGTCATCTATCCAGGGCGTGCGCTTAATGCCGCGTGAATAGTGCCGTGTATACGTTCGGTTTAATTACGCAGGCTTATCATACCGCTCGAATCGTCACAAACGGTATGGATAAAACACGATACTGCGCGTCGACTTACTCTTTTTCACTTACCGGAGGCTGTATGGACCCTGATCCCACCCCTCTCCCGCGAGGGAGAATCTCTTTCCGGTAAGCCAGCCCTCGCTGTCTCACCGGTGATGTGAGGCAGCGATTTACCCGTCAAACTTTACGCTGCATGTGCGTTGGCGACGTTTGTTCACCCCGTCACTTACTTGAGTAAGCTCCCGGGGACTCACGCGTTTGCCGCGTGACACGACTTTCAGTCTCGCCCCTTCGGGGCCAGCGTAAGCGCTGTTCAATAATGCTTGGGCATTGTTGTCATGCAAGTTGAATGAGTTAGGAAAAAAATCTCTGCTTTGAAAAAGTTAAGTGCCCTTCAGGTACGGCACTGCCACGCCTGAGGGAAAAACTGCGTCCGCCTTTGCGGATGCGGGGGAATTGTTATGCTGAAAAATATCACCCGGCAGCTACACGCGTTGTTTGGCCGCCACTTGCCGCGCCGTCTCATTCAGCGCGATCTCCTGCCTGATACCAAACACGTGGCGGGAACCGTCATTCCACCGACGCTGACGGAACACTGCCTGAAAGCCGCCGCGATGGATGAGAATGAAGTCTGGCGTGCGTTTGGCGGCCATCCGGAAGGGCTGAACGCTGCGGAAGTCGAAAAAACACGCGCCAAACATGGCGACAACCAGATCCCGGCGCAAAAGCCGTCGCCGTGGTTCGTCCACCTGTGGCTGTGCTATCGCAACCCGTTTAACCTGCTGCTGACCGCACTGGCTATCGTTTCGTATGCCACAGAAGATCTGTTCGCTGCGGGTGTCATCGCGCTGATGGTTGCCATTTCTACGCTGCTGAATTTCATTCAGGAAGCGCGTTCTACCCGTGCGGCAGACGCTCTGAAAGCGATGGTCAGCAATACCGCCACGGTGCAGCGTGTAATCAACGAGAAAGGCGAAAGCGCCTGGCTTGAGTTGCCTATCGATCAGCTGGTCGTCGGCGACGTCATTAAACTCGCCGCAGGCGACATGATCCCGGCCGATTTGCGCATCGTTAAGGCGCGCGATCTGTTTGTGGCGCAGGCCTCGCTGACCGGTGAATCGCTGCCGGTCGAGAAAGTGGCGCGCAGCCGTGACCCGCAGCAAACCAACCCGCTTGAAAGCGATACCCTGTGCTTTATGGGCACCACGGTGGTGAGCGGTACGGCGCAGGCCATTGTGATCGCGACCGGCGGTAACACCTGGTTTGGTCAACTGGCGGGGCGCGTCAGCCAGCAGGAGAGCGAGCCGAACGCGTTCCAGAAAGGCATCGGTCGTGTCAGCATGCTGCTGATCCGCTTTATGATGGTGATGACCCCGATTGTGCTGCTGATCAACGGCTACACCAAAGGCGACTGGTGGGAAGCCGCGCTGTTTGCGCTCTCCGTCGCGGTGGGTCTAACGCCGGAAATGCTGCCGATGATTGTTACCTCCACGCTGGCGCGGGGGGCGGTCAAACTGTCTAAGCAAAAAGTGATCGTGAAACATCTCGACGCTATCCAGAACTTTGGTGCGATGGACATCCTGTGTACTGATAAAACCGGGACGCTGACGCAAGATAAAATTGTGCTCGAGAACCACACGGATATCGCCGGTAAAGTGAGCGAGCGCGTGCTGCACACCGCCTGGCTGAACAGCCATTATCAAACCGGCCTGAAAAATCTGCTGGATGTCGCGGTACTGGAAGGGGTGGATGAAGATTCGGCCCGCACGTTGTCGACGCGCTGGCAAAAAGTGGATGAGATCCCGTTCGACTTTGAGCGCCGCCGCATGTCGGTAGTGGTGAGCGAACAGGCGGATGTACATCAGCTGATTTGCAAAGGGGCGCTCCAGGAGATCCTGAACGTCTCGGCTCAGGTGCGTCATAATGGCGAAATCGTACCGCTGGACGACACCATGCTGCGCCGCATCAAACGCGTGACGGACAATCTCAACCGTCAGGGGCTGCGCGTGGTGGCGGTTGCCAGTAAATTCTTGCCTGCACGCGTTGGCGACTATCAGCGTATCGACGAATCCGATTTGATCCTCGAAGGTTACATCGCATTCCTCGATCCGCCGAAAGAGACGACCGCGCCGGCGTTGAAAGCGCTTAGCGCCTCCGGCATTACCGTCAAAATCCTGACCGGAGACAGCGAGCTGGTGGCCGCAAAAGTATGTCATGACGTCGGGCTGGATGCTGGCGACGTGGTCACGGGCAGCGATATCGAAACGCTCTCCGATGATGAACTGGCGGTCCTGGCAAAACAGACCACGCTGTTCGCGCGCCTGACGCCGATGCACAAAGAGCGCATTGTCACGCTGCTGCGTCGCGAAGGGCACGTGGTGGGCTTTATGGGCGATGGCATTAACGATGCGCCTGCGCTGCGGGCGGCGGATATCGGGATTTCCGTGGACGGCGCGGTGGATATCGCGCGGGAAGCGGCCGATATCATCCTGCTGGAAAAGAGCCTGATGGTGCTGGAGCAGGGCGTGATTGAAGGGCGTCGTACCTTCGCCAATATGCTGAAATACATCAAAATGACCGCCAGTTCAAACTTCGGTAATGTCTTCAGCGTACTGGTGGCGAGCGCGTTTCTGCCGTTCCTGCCGATGCTCCCGCTGCATCTGCTGATCCAGAATCTGATGTATGACGTCTCCCAGGTGGCGATCCCGTTTGATAACGTGGACGAAGAGCAGATCCAAAAGCCGCAGCGCTGGAACCCCGCCGATCTGGGCCGCTTCATGCTGTTCTTTGGCCCGATCAGCTCGATCTTTGATATTTTGACCTTCTGCCTGATGTGGTTTGTGTTCCACGCCAACACGCCGGAACATCAGACCCTGTTCCAGTCCGGCTGGTTTGTGGTCGGGTTACTGTCGCAAACGCTGATTGTGCATATGATCCGCACGCGCCGTATCCCGTTCATTCAGAGCCGCGCCGCATGGCCGCTGATCATCATGACCCTGCTGGTGATGGTGATGGGCATCGCGCTGCCGTTCTCACCGCTGGCAAGCTACCTGAGCCTGCAAGCGTTGCCATTGAGCTACTTCCCATGGCTGGTGGCGATTCTGGCGGGGTACATGGTGCTGACGCAGATGGTGAAAGGGTTCTATGCCCGTCGCTACGGCTGGCAGTAAGACGATTTTCTCTCACTTTAACCCTCTCTCACGGGGAGAGGGTTATCGCACGGGCTTGTTTTCCCTCTCTACGCGTGGTCGATGGGGTCGTACGGGGCTTTTCCCCCCTCTGCTTGTGGTGGAGAGAATCGCTCGGGGCTGTTTCCCTCTATGCCCGTGGATGATGGGATCGTACGGGGCTTTTTTCCCCTCTGCTTGTGGTTGAGGGAATTGCTCGGGGCTGTTTCCCTCTATGCCGTGGTCGATGGAATCGCGCGGAGCTGTTTCCCCCTCTCCCTGTGGGAGAGGGCCGGGGTGAGGGCATCAGACCCTACAACACGTCGCCGCTCTCCATCGGATGGCGTTCCTCCCAAATTTAACAACCTGTGATCCCCGTCGCCCTCTCTCCTTGACGACAATTTACCCACATGTTAACAAAATGTTTTGATCTAATTTGGCCCGTCAAATTTGATAAGGAACATGATGTTGCGCTACAGCCTCCTGACTGCCGGGCTTTTGCTCGGCTCTTCTGCACTTGCGGCTCCGGCGGGCGATTTGCCCCTCATGCCGTGGCCTGCCAACGTTGAGCGGCCTTCCACGCAAGGCGCACTGATTCTGAACGATACACTTTCTGTCAGCGTGAGCGGCGACGATCTCGGTGATGCCGTGGATCGTCTGCGCCAGCGCATCGCGCTGCAAACCGGCTGGACGCTTCAGCCGCAGGCCGTGAATCCGGATAAACCCACCATTCACATCGCGATCGCTAAAAAAGTGACCCCGCAACCCCTGCCCGACAGCGATGAAAGTTATACGCTCACCGTCGACGCCAACGGCGTCAATATCGCGGCCAACACCCGCTTTGGTGCGCTGCGGGCGATGGAAACGCTGCTCCAGCTGATTCAAAACGGCGCGGAAAATACTTCGCTGCCGTGGGTGAAGATTGACGATGCCCCGCGCTTCCCGTGGCGCGGGCTATTACTCGACTCCGCGCGTCATTTCATTCCGCTTGAGGATATCAAACGTCAGATTGACGGTATGGCGGCCGCCAAGCTGAACGTGCTGCACTGGCATTTGACCGACGATCAGGGCTGGCGATTTACCTCAAAACGCTATCCAAAACTGACGCAACTGGCCAGCGACGGACTGTTTTACACGCCGGAGCAGATGCGTGACATCGTGCGCTACGCCACCGCGCGCGGCGTGCGCGTGGTGCCGGAAATCGACATGCCCGGTCACGCGTCGGCGATTGCCGTGGCCTATCCGGAACTCATGAGCGCGCCAGGACCCTATGCGATGGAGCGTCACTGGGGCGTGTTGAAACCGGTTCTCGATCCGACAAAAGAGGCGACTTATGCCTTCGCTGAGGCGATGGTCAGCGAACTGGCGGCGATCTTCCCCGATCCGTATCTGCACATCGGCGGCGATGAAGTTGACGACACGCAGTGGAAAGAAAACAAAGCCATCCAGCAATTTATGCGAGACAACAAGCTTGCCGACAGCCACGCTTTGCAGGCGTATTTCAACCGCAAGCTGGAAACGATCCTTGAGAAACATCACCGCCAGATGGTCGGCTGGGATGAGATTTACCATCCGGATCTGCCAAAAAGCATTCTGATCCAGTCTTGGCAGGGGCAGGACGCGCTGGGCGAAGTGGCAAAGCAGGGCTACAAAGGGATTCTCTCAACTGGTTTTTATCTCGATCAGCCGCAAAGCACGGCCTATCACTATCGCAATGAAATCGTGCCGCAGGGCTTAAACGGCGTGGATATCATTGGCGATAACGACAGCGCGCAGAGCTGGACGTTCACCATGCCGCGCCTGAAAGGCAAGCCGGTGGAGGGCAGCTTTACGCTGGTGAAAGCCGTTTCTGGTTGGCGCGGATTTATTGATTTCAACGGTAAATCCCGGCGCGCGGTGAATGATATTGCGTGGCGTGATGACAATCAGGTGACCTTCACCGTTGATACCTGGATGGGCGAAACGCGTCCGGTGGTGAACGTCGCAAACGATAAGCTGACGGGCTATTTCCTGGTGGGTAACGCCCGCTATCCCATTTCCGGTGCGCGTCTGGATGACATACCAAATGGCACGCAACCGGTGGTGCCGGATGCCAATCAGCAGGCGAATCTGATGGGCGGTGAAGCGGCGCTATGGGCGGAAAACGTGGTTGCGCCGGTGCTGGATATCAAGCTGTGGCCGCGCGCGTTTGCGGTGGCGGAGCGTCTGTGGTCCGCGCAGGACGTGAAGGATGTCGACAACATGTACAGCCGTTTGCAGGCGATGGACAGCTGGACGACGGTATCGGTCGGCCTTCAGCAGCACAGCCAGCAGCAGGCGTATTTCACGCGTCTGGCGAATACGACCGAGACGCTGCCGTTGCAGATTCTCGCGCAGGCGCTGGAGCCGGCGCAGTATTACACCCGGCAGCATCTTAAATTCCAGGCCGGAAATTATCATCAGTTCGAGCCACTGAACCGCTACGCCGACGCGCTGAGCGCGGAGAGCAACACCGTGCGCCAGATGAACAAATGGGCCGAACGCCTGGTCAGCGATGCGGAAGACAGCGAAAGCGCCGAGGCGCTGCGCCACGTGTTTACCCGCTGGCAAAGCAATACCAGCGATGCGCAGGCGCTGAGCGAAAATAACTATCAGCTCAAAGCCATCACGCCAATTATTCAGGAGGTGGATAAACTGGCGTCGATTGGCCTGCGATTGACCGACCTGGTGGCGCGGCAGGGCACGCTGGATGATAAGGAGATAGCCTCTATCCAGAAAGAGCTGGATAAAGCTGCGGAGATTCACGATGAAGTGGTGATTGCAGCGGTTTATCCGGTTGAGAAGCTGTTAAGGGCGACGCGGAATCAGTAGGGATACCGGTACAAAAAAGGCCTGATGTTCAGGCCTTTTTTTTCATAATACAGTTAGAATTTTTGCAGCTCACGAACAAGCTTCACAATAATATTACCCTATGGCTGATGAGTGAGGATCTATTGCCTGTGTGCTTGATTTGCATACAAACGCGCGCGAAAATCCATAAAAATAACGCGGAAATAAGGATATTTGATGCTAAGACTCTATACACTGTGGGAACTCGAGCGGGAGCTGTCTCCTGATGAGTTTCATCACATACTGACGCCCGATGCAGCACTGGAAAAAGCCACATTTTCCTATGACCTGGACTATCGGAATTATGTCTCGCCACCAGTTAATAAAGCTCCTGAACGATTGCCATCTCCGAAGAACACGCCCTATATCCGTTCAGGATATGACCCCGTTTATGACTACCTTGAAGTCAACCTAATGGAAGGCTGGATCATCGGTCTGGATACCCATGAACACTGGGACGACGCCGTAAACCCTTTTCACATCAACGCCACGGGCGATCTGGTTTTTGATGGAGTTGATCCTTTTTGCTGGGTGGTCAGTGATTTCCAGCGTGCCTATCAGTTCGCTATCAATAACCAAAACGGCAAGAAACCCGGTGCGACAGAGAAGCTCCGCCCTTCAGGTGAGCCAGTGCAACATGCCCAGGCAGCGAAAACGATCAACAGCAAAGCGGCAGGCAGGCTTTTGGCGGCTGGCGGCATCTATAACGGCAACATTGAAGGATTCCATCAGACCGCGCAGCAGCTCGGCGGTGATGCTCCAGCGGGTTACGATCAGGTCATGGATAACAAAGGTCTGATTATCGCTGGAGCCTCTGTTGCGGCAGGTCTTGGCCTTGGTCGCCAGGGCGCGATGAATGAACTATCCGGGCTTAAGAATCTCCACGTTCTTGGAAAAGTGGAGGGTGAATACTCGATGATAAAACCTGGGCCATTATCGAATAATTTAGCAGAGACCTTTTCAGGCGGTACTTACAAAGAAATTACTCTATCAACAGATACGACGTTCTATCGCGGCGGTGTCGATGGAAGACCTTTGGGTCAATTCTTTGGCTATGAACAGCCTCAAGGAGTGCTCCAGACTCGGGTTGATAAAGCACTATTGCCGATATGGCCAAATGGCAGCGAATCTCCACTCAATGCTTATCATGAGATCCAGATCCCTGCAGGGACTAAAGTCTATGTTGGCGAAGTAGGCTACCAAACGGATATTTTCTTAGGTGGAACAGAGCAGGTAATTGTACCTACCCCATGGAAAATACCCGGAGTTAATATAATTGGTAATGGGACATTGAAATGAAAAATGAAATAAAAAAAACTGCTGTCGAAATCGCTAACATATTGTCATCAAACGATGAAGTGCCATGGGCAAAAGCATTTGAAAAATTAGGCTCAGAACTGGATGTTGATTACGAATCATCCCTTCACTCCCTCAAAGGTTTTTACGGCGGAATGGGCTCGTTTAACGATATTGTCCTTCACAAAAATGGAATTCCGTTAATCCGAGAAAATAACGAATTAGATGACCTGAGACATTTACTTTACAAACAGCTAGCTCAGGCAATCGAAGCACTAAAAGCTCCGGAATAACCATAACATCTGAATTACACGCCCTCGCAGAACACGCCTCCTGCACCTGTCACGTACTGAGCTTAGTCCCCGGCCTCTAGCCGGAGGCTAACTCATCAATTCCAGAGCAACCCGACCTACATCCCTCGCCGCACCACCGGCACATTCCCCGTATCGTTCAACGCCCCGGGAAAGGTTTTCAGCCACTCCGCTACGCGTTGTTTGTTCATTGCCGCCACGCTCATGCCTTCAAGGCAGCCCCATAGCTCGCGGGTGTTTTGTGGGGCGATGATGATGCAGTCCAGCATGACGCGGATTTTTACAGGCATCCCGTCAATAAAACCGGCTTTCAACAGCCACGCTCCGGCGAGTGGGATTACGTAGTGGCCTGCGCGGGAATGAAGTTCGCAGCAGGCGGCGCTGTTCTGTAGAGTATCGGCTCTAGGATGAACCGCTGCCACCGTCGGGCTCTTACCGTGCAAACGGCGCGCATCTTTTTGCGAGTCACCTCAGGAAAACGATCATTATCCTCCGATCTCTCAGGATCTGTTTAGGAAATTCTGAATAAACATCTCATCGCGTAAAACCAATAATACTCCTTGGATAAAAAAACAGTGCTCAGAAATATGGGGGGAACACAGGAAATGCGAGGGCGATTCAGAGAGAATTAAACAGAGATGAAATTTTGCAGAACTGCGGGGAATCCTGCTTGTTACCTAATCTTCACGCCGTACTGGATATTCAGTTTTTTTGTAGTATGCAAATAAATTCAAAATACGTAACCAATCGCACATTTTTGAACAGTAAGGAGGGGGTAATATTTAAATACTTAACGCAAATCAGCCAGGGGCGGCTATGTATTACGACAGTGAAGTTATAAGGTATTTACAGGCCAATAAAATACTCGCATTAAAGCTCGAGCACGCATTAACAGGCGTTGGAAAGGCGGTATCTAATCAGATTGAAATGATAGGGAGTGGCGCGCAACGCATGCTTTATTACACATCCTGCTTTACTGATGAGTATCAGGACGTTTGTCAGAAACAGAAAACAGAGGATGTGCGATTCAGGCAAGGTATCGTTCACCTTATTCAGCATGGCAATGTAGTTTTTGACATGCTAAAAATATATTTCGAAGAGATTTTTAAATACAGAACAACAGAACAATTAGAGCATATCAAAAAAATTCTCATGGCTGTAAATATTCATATCGCTGCTAGTTCACTTACAAACCTAGGGTTTGCTTTAGCGGCGGCATCATTAGTCGTTGTTGGAACAAATCTTGGCCTAAATATGAGCGTCATAACTGGTCGTGTTAGTGGTACAGCTCTCTCTATCGCAGGCGTATACGGCATAGTCCAGAAAGCAGCAGACAGCGCAAATCGTCTTCACTATATCTATCCAGCTTACTACTCTGCGCTATATTCTCAAGAATTGGAAATGATGTTTTTTTTGATTGAACCCCTGTTTGAACGGGCTGATGCATTTAATGCGCAATGGGCCTCTGATGGGGAAATAGCAGACATCATTAAAAAGATGGTCCAGTAGATATGCTTGATTTATGCAAAAGATTTTTTAAACGCATATTCAGATCTTTAATCTCGTTACAGGGTCCCGCTGTGCTAACAGTTATATTTTCATTAGCGCAAGGTTTTTTATTCCCTGATAGCCCCGTCTGGCCTATAGGTTTATTCGCTATAATCATGATCTATATATTTTCTAAATATGTTAAATGGTAAGTTTTACGAATTGTATATGGATTAACTAATAAGGAAATCGTATGTCTACCCCAGCTTATTTATGGCTTGAAGATGAAAATGGCAGCCCTGTCATTGGAAGCTGCCTGATGCCAACGCGTTTAGGCTCAATCGAATTAAAATCCTTTTCCCACGGCGTAACCATTCCGGTTGATCCGAGTTGGGGAAAATTGACAGGTACGCGAGTGCATCGCCCTATCACAATAGTGAAAGAATTCGACCAAACTACGCCCCTTCTTTATCGCGCGGTGTGTGAAGGCCGAACCATGAAGAAAGCGACCATCAGGATGTATCGTATTCTGGAATCAGGCGTGGAATCCGAGTATTTCAATATTGTCCTGGAAGATGTCAAAATCACGACGGTTTCGCCATATCTTGCCCCTAACGAATTAAGCAGCACGCATCTGGAAACACTCGAACTACGCTATACCGCCATCACCTGGAAATACACAGAAGGGAATATCATCTATCGCGATGCATGGAATGATTGGTGTTGTGCCTGAACGATTTACCCACGCGGAAAGCGAAGATGTTTCAAAGAAAAGTTGAGTGGAATGAAAAAGTTGCAGGGAAGGGGAGTACCAGAAACAGCCCCCTCCGCAGTGGAGAGGGCAAACCGATTAACGACGAACCGCAATCGCCTCAATCTCAATCTTCACATCTTTCGGCAGACGCGCCACTTCCACGCAAGAACGCGCCGGGAAGGTCGCATTGTGCTCAGTGAAGAACGATTCGTAAGTGGCGTTAACGGTCGCAAAATCGTTCAGATCTTTCACAAACACCGTGGTTTTCACGATATCGCCCACTTTCAGGCCCGCGGATTCCACGATCGCTTTTACATTTTCCAGCGACTGACGTGCCTGAGCGGAAACGTCATCCGGTACTTCACCGGTTTTTGGATTCACCGGGATCTGACCGGAAGTGATGATCATGCTGCCCAGATCAACGCCCTGAACGTATGGGCCGATAGCCGCTGGTGCATTTTCCGTCGCAAGTACTTTTGTCATGATTTCTCCAGGATAACAGCGTTAAAAAATTCCCAGCCATTATACACTTCATCCTTCACGCTGCCTCATCGTTGGCCGCGTCCTCCTACCCCGGTCACAGAGTTTTCTCTGCTGCCGGGGATATTCGGACTTACCGCCTCAATGAAGCGCGAATGATTTCGGGTAGCAGAAGGCCTCAATTAGTTAGCCAGCACCACGTAATGAGAAAACTCTTTTTCACAGTATTTGCATTTGAGTGCGATGTCTTTCTCGCGCTTTTTAACTGCAAAGCTGGATGAAACCGGCTCAGCGTGGCTGATGCAGTTGCTGTTCGGGCAAACCAGAACAGTGTCGATACGTTCTGGTAAATTCGGGCGAGATTTCCCCACCACTTCGTAATCGTCGATGCGGTTAACGGTCGCATCCGGTGCATACAGGGACAGCTGGTTCACCTGCTCGTCGGTCAGGAACGTGTTCTCGATTTTGATCAAATCCTTGCGACCCATTTCGCCGGATGGCAGGTTCAGACCGATGGTGATGCGTTGATCGGTTTCGGTCAGCTTGAACAGGGTCAGTAGCTTAAAGCCGATTTGCGCAGGGATATGGTCAATCACCGTGCCACGCTTGATGGCTTCTACCTGGAGTTTGTTATCGTGTGTCATTTTCCTGTCCCTCTACAGTGTTAATTCGCGATTCAAAACCAGTGCCAGCAGCGCCTGGCGAGCAAAAATACCGTTGCCAGCCTGCTGGAAATACCAGGCGTGCGGCGTCTTGTCCACGTCGGTGGCGATCTCGTCGATGCGCGGCAGCGGATGCAACACTTTCATGTTGTTGCGCGCGCCTTCAAGATCGCTGGCGCGCAGGACAAATTGCGCCTTCACGTTGGCATATTCGGACGGGTCCAGGCGCTCTTTCTGCACGCGAGTCATATACAGAATATCCACTTCACCCATCACCTCTTCGATGCTGGCGTGCTGGCTCCAGGTGATGCCTTTTTCATCGAGCATATCGAGAATGTACTGCGGCATCGCCAGCGCGGCCGGGGCGATGAAGTAGAAGCGGTTGCCGTTAAACTTCGCCAGCGCCTGTGCCAGCGAGTGGACGGTGCGGCCATATTTCAGATCGCCGACCATCGCGATATTCAGGTTCTCAAGCTGCCCCTGGGTTTCCTGAATGGTGAACAAATCCAGCAGGGTTTGCGTCGGGTGCTGATTCGCGCCGTCACCCGCATTCAGAATCGGAATGCCCCCGGAAAACTCTGTCGCCAGACGCGCCGCGCCTTCTTGCGGGTGGCGCATTACAATCGCGTCCACGTAAGTGCTGATAACCGAAATGGTGTCCGCCAGCGTTTCGCCTTTTTTGCCCAGCGACGTGTTGCTGCTGTCAGAGAAGCCCACGACGCTGGCACCCAGACGGTGCATGGAGGTTTCAAACGACAGACGGGTGCGCGTCGACGCCTCGAAGAAACAGCTGGCAATCACTTTATGCTTCAGCAACTCGGGCTGTGGGTTGGCCTTCAGTTTTGCCGCGGTATCGAGAACCAGTTCCAGCTCTTCGCGGCTGAGGTCATTGATGGAAATGATGTGTTTTTGATAAAGCGGATTCATGTTTATCTCCTGACGCCGGGCAAAAAAAAGCCCCTCAAATGAGGGGCTCTGGGAATAGGGGGAGCAACGGGAAGAAAAACGGCAGGCCAGCGTCTGTTTTCAGACGCGGTAAGACATGATGTCGAACACGCTTGAGCATGGCTTCCTCCCGGCAAATTGTCGGCGATTATACTCAGCTCGATGTTCTGATCAAGCGATTAATGCACACTTTACTCATCGCAAACGGTTCTATCTGAATATTAATGCGTTCTGAGTAAATAATTAATTTGCTTGTGCACCAGCGGCGTGCGCTTCACCACGCGGGGCGCAACCCAGACGATACTGCTCCCGGCCACCACGCCTAAAATTTCCGGTAACTGGTGATAATCCAGAATTCGCGCCACGGCGCGGCCATATCCGGCCACCGTGTGGATAAGGATAAACTCGCTATTGTGCTCCACGCTCACCACCATTTCGGCGATCGAACGTGCCGCATCGGGAGCAGGGCGCAGCTGCGGATTCATGGAATAAATCTTTTGGCCTTTAGCATTGCGAATTTTTATGACGCCAAGCAACTTCAGCAGCCGGGAAACACTCGACTGGCTGATGCTGTCAAACCCGCGCTCCTGCAAATCGCGGCGTATTTCTTCCTGGGAAAGGTAACTTTTTTCGCTGATCAGGCTCTGGCAAACCCTGAGCTGAAGCTGTTCTTTTGGGGAGTAATCTCCGTATTCCGTCATATCTAATCCCATTTGATGGCCAAAAATGTCCGGTGGCGCCGCACCGAACCGGGGTCCGGATAAGCACAGCGCCATCCGGCAAATTACAACAACGCACCCAGGCTTAACGCCGCCATGATCACTACCGTCAGAATGCCGAGCAGTGGCGCAACCCATTTCAGGTAGCGCACGTAAGGTACGCGGGCGATGGCAAGGCCACCCATCACGACGGCAGACGTCGGCGTGACCAGATTGACGATGCCGGATGCGGACTGGTACGCGGTCACAACCAGGTCGCGGTTGACGTTAGCGAAATCGGCGAGCGGCGCCATGATCGGCATCGTCAGAACGGCCAGGCCGGAGGAAGAAGGCACAAGAAACGACAGTACGACTTCCAGCCAATACATCACGTTGATGAACGCCACCGATGACAATCCGGTGACCAGACCTTCAGCACTGTGCAAAATCGTGTGCGTAATCATGCCTTTATCCATAATGACTACGATACCGCGTGCGATGCCGATAATCAGCGCGACGCCCAGCAAATCCCGCGCCCCGTTGATAAATGTTGAGGTCAGCTCTTCCTCACTCATGCGGGCAATCAGACCAACAATAATCGCGCTGGCGAGGAACACGGCGGAAATCTCCGCCATCCACCACCCCAGCACCGCCACACCGTAAATCATCACCGCGAAGGCGAGGGCGAAAATCACCAAAATCACTTTGCGCACTGGGGTGAATTCCAGCGACTGTTCGCTTTTGTTGCCCAGGAAATGGTTGCGGTTCTCTTCCAGTTTGTCGGCGACGATCGACAGGGACGGATCCTGGCGCACTCTACGAGCGTAGCGCATCACCCACGCCACGCAGATGAGCCAGCCGATCACCAGCAGCGCGACGCGCAAAGCGATGCCGTTGGTGAAAGGAATGCCCGCCGCGTTGGCGGCGATTACCGTGGCGAAGGGGTTGATGGTCGAGCCGAGCGTGCCGATGCCTGCGCCGAGCAAAATGGTGGAGGCGGCGACAACCGGATCGAAACGGGCGGCCAGCATCACCGGCACTAACAGCGTGTAGAACGGCAGCGACTCTTCGGCCATGCCGTAGATCGTCCCGCCCGCGGCAAACAGCGCCATTAGGATCGGGATCATCCACTCTTCATGCCCGCGTAACCGCGTGGTGACGCGTTCGATCCCTGCGTCAATCGCCCCGGTTTTGGTGACGATCCCCAGAAATCCGCCGATGATCAGGATAAACAGCGCCACGTCGATCGCGCCCGCCTGACCGGAAACCGGATCGTACAGCCCGGCAATCGGGGCCATCAGCACCGAAACGATCCCCTGCGGATGCGCCGCGACGTGCGCGTAGGTTCCGGCTACAGGGACTTCTTTGCCAAGCGCGGCGTTCATCGCCATCTGGTACTGACCGGCCGGAATAACCCAGCTCAGTGCGGCCACAACGGCAATAAGGAAAAAGAGAATGGTGTAAGCGGAAGGAAATTTGAACTTGCCCATGATGTTCTCCTTGCCCCGGCGCAACCTCAGGCCGCGCCGGGCGGTGATTAGTCGCCGAGTGTCGCCACCATGACCGCTTTAATGGTGTGCATGCGGTTTTCAGCTTCGTCGAAGACGATAGAGTTCGCGGATTCGAACACCTCTTCAGTCACCTCCAGCCCTTTCAGGCCGTAGGCCATTTCGATTTCGCGACCCATTTTGGTGTGCTCGTTATGGAAGGCCGGCAGGCAGTGCATGAACTTCACGTTCGGATTGCCGGTCGCTTTCAGTACCGCAGTGTTGATCTGATAGGGCTTCATCAGGCTGACGCGCTCAGCCCAGGCTTCTTTCGGCTCGCCCATCGACACCCAGACGTCGGTATAGAGGAAATCTGCGCCGTGAACGCCTTCATTGACGTCGTCGGTCAAGGTGATGCGCGCGCCAGTTTGTTTGGCGATAGCGCGGCACTGCTCAACCAGTCCGGATTCTGGCCAGAACGATTTCGGCGCGACCAGACGGATATCCATGCCCATTTTTGCTGCGCCGACCATCAGCGAGTTGCCCATGTTGTTGCGTGCGTCACCGAGGTACGCAAAGCTCAGCTCCGGCAGCGTTTTGCCTGGTGCGTGCTCCAGCATGGTCATCAGGTCGGCGAGGATTTGCGTCGGGTGGAACTCGTCGGTCAGCCCGTTCCAGACCGGTACGCCCGCGAATTCACCCAGCTCTTCGACAATTTGCTGGCCGTAGCCGCGATATTCGATGCCGTCGTACATCCGGCCCAGCACGCGGGCGGTGTCTTTCATCGACTCTTTATGCCCAATCTGCGAGCCGCTTGGGCCGAGATAGGTCACCTGTGCGCCCTGATCGAATGCGCCGACTTCAAATGCGCAGCGGGTGCGAGTGGAGGTTTTTTCGAAGATCAGCGCGATGTTTTTGCCCTTTAAGGTTTGCTTTTCGCGACCCGCTTTTTTTGCGGCTTTCAGTTCGATGGCGAGATCGATCAGGTACTGAATTTCTGCCGGGGTGTAGTCCAGCAGTTTAAGGAAATTGCGATTTTTCAGGTTAATGGTCATGGGTGGATCCTTTTTAAATGTGTGCGGTTTGATGCCCTCACCCCGGCCCTCTCCCACAGGGAGAGGGAGAAAACGGCTTCTCTCACTGAGTGGGAGGTGAAAACGTCCTCACTCACACTGTCATGTAGACATAGGGAATTAATTCCCTCTCCCTGTGGGAGAGGGTTAGGGTGAGGGGAAAATGTGCCTCAGTGGCAAATCAACGTGCCTTTATCCCCGGCCAGAATTGCCGCGCCGTCGGCCAGCGCACCGATTCCGGCGATGCCTCTGCACGTCTCGACAAACTCACGGCAGGCGGCGACTTTTGGCCCCATCGAACCGGCGTCGAAATGCATATTTCTGAGCACCTCCGGCGTCACCTGCGCCAGAGGGCGCTGTGTCGGTTTGCCCCAGTCGAGATACACCGCATCGGCGTCCGTCAGGATCAGCAGCGCATCGGCCTCAATCTGGCGAGCCAATAGCGCGGCGGAGAGATCTTTGTCGATCACCGCTTCGATACCGTGGTAGCCGTTGGCGTTTTCCACCACCGGCACGCCGCCACCGCCGTTACAAATCACCAGGTGATCGCGCGCTATCAGCGCCGTAATGGCCTCTTTTTCGACGATCCGTTTGGGCTGCGGAGAAGGCACTACGCGACGGAAGTACGTCCCGTCAGCCTTAAATTCCCAGCCTTTTTCAGCACCTAACGTCCTGGCTTGTTCCTCGCTATACACCGGGCCGATGTATTTCGTCGGATTGCGAAATGCAGGATCGGCGGGGTCAACTTCAACCTGGGTAAGCAGGACGCTCACTTCACGCTGCGGCAGGTTATTTTTGAGCGCTTGCTGGAGCATGTAGCCGATCATCCCCTGGCTTTCGGCCCCGAGAATGTCGAGCGGATAGGGTGCGACGTTGGTGTAGGCACTGTTCTGTAAAGCCAGCAGCCCGACCTGCGGCCCGTTGCCGTGCACCAGCACCACGCGCCACTGTTCCGTCAGTCCGGCAATGGTGCGGGCGGCTAGCTCAATATTTTGGCGCTGGATATCGGCTTCGAGCGGCTCACCGCGTTTCAACAGTGCGTTGCCGCCTAGCGCCACGACCAGAGTGGGTTTTCTTTCCATGATGATTCCCTTAAATTCCGTCTCGTTCTAATGGACAGCTCATGCAGCGCGCGCCGCCGCGACCGCGTCCCAGCTCGTCGCCCGGGATTGGCAGCACGGTAATGCCCGCTTTGTCGTATTTTTCGTTGGTCCAGATGTTGCGCTCGTAGCCAATCACCACGCCGGGGCGGATGGTTAGCACGTTGTTAGCGTCGTTCCACTGTTCACGTTCGGCTTCAAACGCGTCGCCGCCGGTAGTGATCAGGCGTACCTGATTGATACCAAGGGCTTTTTCGATGGCGTGCAGCAGATCGGTTTCCTGCGTACGCAGCAGGCCGCCGCGCCCATCGGGCGTGAGGGTCCAGCACTGGGCGTCTTTGCGCACCACTTCCGGATAAACGGAGAATGTGTCGACATCAATGTGGGTCATGACGGTGTCGAGATGCATACAGGAGCGGTGTTTTGGCAGCTCAACGGCAATCACGCGTTCTGCCTGGCGATGCGTAAACAGGCTTTGCGCCAGGAATTCAACGCCCTGCGGCGTGGTTCGTTCCGACAGGCCAATTAATACCGCGCCGCGACCAATCACTAATACGTCGCCGCCTTCCAGGGTGGCGTGATCGTAATTAATATTTTCATCGCCGAAATACTTAATGAAATCGCCATCGGCGAAAGCAGGATGCCAGCGATATATTGCGCGCAGGTTATTCGTTTCACGCTGGCGGGCCGGTTTTGCCATCGGGTTAATAGAAACGCCGTTATAAATCCAGCACGATGTATCGCGGGTAAATAAATGGTTTGGCAACGGCTTCATAATAAAATCATTAGCCGTGTGGGTATCGACAACCATATTTTTAATAAAGGCCGGAATTTCGCCGTAGGTCAATCCGCCGCTTAAACGACGCGCCAGTTCGCGATGCGGCATATCCGCCAGCCAGCCGCGAACGTCATTGGCAAAGGTGGGCCCGAGGCGATAATCAGAGATTTGGGTATCCAGCAGCCAGGCTTTGGCGTCTGCAATATCAAGCGTTTGGGTGAGCAAGTCGGTTAACAGCAGGACTTCCACACCCTGATCGCGCAGCGTGTTTGCGAAAATATCATGCTCTTCACCCGCCCGCTCAACGGATAATACGTCATCGAATAAGAGTTCCTGACAATTCGACGGCGTTAAGCGTTTCAGACTTAAATTTGGGCGATGCAGCATAACGCTACGCAATTGACCGATTTCAGAACCGACGTAATGCTTTTCCATGATTATTCCTTTAACTGTTTTTTCAGAATAAAAAGGGCTGTGCTATGAATCTGGGTTTATTTCATAGCCCTCTAAGCTCAATTGTTTTCACGGCTTATAGTAGGCGGCTTGAAATTATAGAATGTGATACTGCTCACGCCGGATCGGGTAATAAGAGGTTTGTTTTCTATTGCATGATTCGCATCAGATAATGATTAGTTAGTCATTATCTTAAGATGAATGGCTAAGCGTTATTAACACTCGTTATGTGTGTTTGTTATTATTTTGTTGGTTGTAGGAAATATCGAATATATTATATGTTGTTGATTTTATTTGGTTAATTTTATCGAGCGGAATAGGTATGCAAAAAGGCGCATTAACTATTACAAACTTAACGGGAATCACTAAATAATTATTTATTTTTAGAGCAAACTTTCAAAGTAGTAAAGTGTGAACTGGAAGTGGGTTTTAAGATTACATACTATTAATCAATGGATTAGAAGCTTACCGAAATGACGTCACGCTCATGTTATGCATAATCCCTGCATAAATGTGGGAAATGCATTAACAGCGGCTTAACACATTTCCCGATAAACATGCGCTGTCGCAAGGATGACGCAAAAAGGTGTGGTATGGCAGTGGGAATTCTCGTATAAAAGATTAAAATGAAACATTGTTTTATATTGAGGGTTAAATCATGATCGTGGGTAATATTCACAACTTACAGTCCTGGCTGCCGGAAGAGCTGCGTCAGGCTATTGAACACGTCAAAGCGCATGTCACCGACGCGACAACGCCAGGTAAGCATGATATCGACGGTAACAATCTGTTTTACCTGGTCTCTGAAGATATGACCCAGCCGTTTGCAGAGCGCCGTGCGGAGTATCACGCGCGTTATCTGGATATCCAGATCGTGTTGAAAGGTCAGGAAGGGATGACCTTCAGTACCCTGCCGCACGGTACGCCGGACACTGACTGGCTGGCAGATAAGGACATTGCCTTCCTGCCAGAAGGCGAGCAGGAAAAAACCGTCGTATTAAATGAAGGTGATTTTGTGGTGTTCTATCCGGGCGAAGTTCACAAGCCGCTGTGCGCCGTGGGTGCGCCTGCGCAAGTGCGTAAAGTCGTCGTGAAGATGCTGATGGGCTAACTATTTTGGCCCGGCGCTTCCTGGCAGCCGGGCCTTGAACGTTACCGCGTTGTTACATCATTTCGTGATCCAGTCTAAAATTTCACCTCTTCCTGCGCTTTCCCGGTTTACCTCTTCCTTTATCACGTCATAGTATGAGGGATAAATTAATGAACGCTGTTCTATAATGTAGAACAAAATGCTTCAGTAAGGAGATCTCATGCAGCAGACCGTGCAGTTTTCGGGGATTATTCCGCCTGTCTCCACCATCTTCACCGCCGATGGGCAGTTTGATAAACAGGGCACCGCCGCGCTCGTCGATGACATGATTCGCGCAGGCGTTGATGGCCTGTTCTTTTTAGGCAGCGGGGGAGAGTTCTCGCAGCTAAACGCCGAAGAGCGTAAAGCGATCGCCCAATTTGCTATTGATCACGTAAACCGTCGTGTGCCCGTTCTGATTGGGACCGGCGGCACCAATGCCAGGGAAACCATTGAACTCAGCCAGCATGCCCAGCAAGCAGGGGCAGACGGAATCGTTGTCATTAATCCGTACTACTGGAAAGTCTCCGAACACAATCTGATTCACTATTTCCAGCAGGTGGCAGACAGCATGACGCTGCCGGTGATCCTGTATAACTTCCCGGCGCTCACCGGCCAGGATCTGTCTCCGACGCTGGTCAAAACGCTGGCAGATTCTCGCCGCAATATCGTGGGTATCAAAGACACCATTGATTCTGTTGCCCATCTGCGCAGTATGATCCTGGCGGTGAAGTCGGCTCACCCGCACTTCACCGTGCTGTGCGGTTACGACGATCATCTGTTCAATACCCTGCTGTTGGGCGGAGATGGCGCGATATCGGCCAGCGGCAATTTTGCGCCGCAGGTTTCAGTGAAATTGCATCAGGCGTTCCGCGATGGCGATCTGGCTCAGGCCGCACATTTTCACCAGACTCTGCTGCAAATTCCGCAGATGTATCAGCTGGACACACCCTTTGTGAACGTCATTAAAGAAGCGATTGTGCTGTGCGGACGTCCGGTTTCCACGCACGTATTACCGCCTGCCCGGCCGCTGGATGACGCTCGCAAAATGCAGCTCAAATCGCTGTTACAACAGCTCAAGCTCTGCTGAGGCGCAAGAATACGATGTCGATAGAAACGATTTTTACGCCGCAAAGTGACGCCTTTTATTCCGTCACCACTCATGCGGCTGGGCCGCAGGGGGCGCTGCCGTTGACACCGCAGATGCTGATGGAATCACCCAGTGGCAATCTGTTTGGCATGACGCAAAACGCGGGTATGGGTTGGGATGCGAATAAACTCACCGGTAAAGAGGTGCTGATTATTGGCACGCAGGGGGGTATCCGCGCCGGAGATGGCCGCCCGGTCGCGTTGGGTTATCACACGGGGCACTGGGAAATAGGCCTGCAAATGCAGGCGGCAGCAAAAGAGATTACTCGCCACGGTGGGATCCCGTTTGCCGCGTTTGTCAGCGATCCCTGTGATGGGCGTTCCCAGGGGACGCACGGGATGTTTGATTCTCTGCCGTATCGCAACGATGCGGCCATCGTGTTTCGGCGTCTGATTCGTTCGCTGCCGACACGCCGCGCCGTGATTGGGGTTGCCACCTGCGATAAAGGCCTGCCAGCGACCATGATCGCCCTGGCCTCAATGCACCATCTGCCGACCATTCTGGTGCCTGGTGGGGCCACGCTGCCGCCCACCTTTGGTGAAGATGCCGGAAAAGTACAAACCATCGGGGCGCGCTACGCCAATGATGAGCTTTCCCTGCAGGAGGCCGCCGAGTTGGGTTGTCGCGCCTGTGCCTCGCCGGGTGGCGGCTGTCAGTTTCTGGGAACGGCGGGGACGTCGCAGGTGGTGGCAGAAGCACTCGGTCTGGCGTTACTGCATTCTGCGCTGGCTCCGTCAGGGCAGGATGTGTGGCTGGAAATCTCGCGACAATCTGCCCGGGCGGTCTTTGAACTGGATAATCGGGGCATTACCACGCGCGATATCCTGACCGACAAAGCCATTGAAAACGCGATGGTTATCCACGCCGCGTTTGGCGGTTCCACCAATTTACTGCTGCATATCCCGGCGATCGCACATGCGGCGGGCTGCACGCTGCCGGACGTTGAGCACTGGACGCGTATTAATCGCAAAGTGCCACGGTTGGTCAGCGTGTTGCCAAACGGACCGGATTATCACCCGACGGTGCGCGCTTTCCTGGCGGGCGGTGTGCCAGAGGTGATGCTTCACCTGCGCGCGCTCGGCCTGTTGCATGAAGATGCCATGACCGTCACCGGTCAGACGGTGGGGGAAAATCTTGACTGGTGGCAGGCATCGGAGCGGCGTGCGAGATTCCGCCAGTGTCTGCGCGATCAGGACGGCGTCGATCCGGATGATGTGATTTTGCCGCCCGCGCGCGCCAAAGCCAGAGGGTTAACCTCGACGGTGGCGTTCCCGGTGGGCAATATCGCCCCAGAAGGCACGGTTATAAAAGCCACGGCGATCGATCCCTCGGTGGTCGGTGAGGACGGTGTTTATCGTCATACCGGCCGGGCACGGGTGTTTGTCTCTGAAGCACGGGCGATTAAAGCCATCAAAAACGGTGAAATCGAACAGGGGGACATTATGGTGGTCGTCGGCGGCGGGCCGTCCGGGACCGGTATGGAAGAGACCTATCAGCTGACATCGGCCTTAAAGCATGTGTCGTGGGGGAAATCGGTCTCTCTTATCACCGATGCGCGCTTCTCCGGCGTCTCCACTGGCGCGTGTTTTGGCCACGTGGCGCCCGAAGCGCTGGCCGGAGGACCGATTGGTAAGCTCCGCGATGATGACATTATCGAGATCGTTGTTGACCGCCTGTCACTCACGGGCAGCGTGAATTTCATCGGCACACGACACGCGCTACTAACGCCTGACGAGGGGGCGGCGGAACTGGCGGGTCGTCAGCCACATCCCGAACTGCATGCTCATGATTTTCTGCCCGACGATACCCGTTTATGGGCAGCCTTACAGTCGGTGAGTGGCGGGACATGGAAAGGGTGTATTTATGATACGGATAAAATTATTGAGGTTATTAACGCCGGCAAAAAAGCGCTCGGATTGTAATTATTAAATATTAATGCGTCTGCGAAAATTATTTCGCGGACGATTTTACTACGCCATTAATATATCAAATGGTAGAAACCATAATTTCATAACTCATTAAAATAAAAAGTAAAACTATATTTAAATTTCAAAATTATAACGACGCTAATCACAAAAGCAAAATATCATAATTCATAAATAAGAAATGAACATTGCGGGTAAAACGATCATCTCATTACACTTTGTTAACACTAAAATGTGAAATCAGCACACGAACAAAGGGTGTATTCCTGACGATGCACCAGGCGATAAATTTGCCTGGACCAGGTCCCTGACGTCTGCACCGTTCCACTCTCTGCGTTGGGGATCAATATGCAATTAACCATGAAAGACAAGATTGGCTACGGGTTGGGTGATACCGCCTGCGGCTTCGTCTGGCAGGCGACAATGTTCCTGCTCGCCTATTTCTATACCGATGTTTTTGGCTTATCCGCAGGCATCATGGGCACGCTGTTTTTAGTGTCTCGCGTGCTGGATGCCGTCACCGATCCGTTAATGGGGCTTTTGGTCGACCGCACCCGGACGCGTCACGGGCAGTTCCGCCCATTCTTGCTGTGGGGAGCCATCCCGTTTGGCATCGTGTGTATGCTCACCTTTTACACCCCGGATTTCTCGGCCAACGGCAAAATCATTTACGCCTGCGTGACCTACATCCTGCTGACGCTGGTCTACACCTTCGTTAACGTGCCTTACTGCGCGATGCCTGGGGTGATCACTGCCGATCCGAAAGAGCGCCATGCCCTTCAGTCGTGGCGTTTCTTCCTGGCGGCGGCGGGATCGCTGGCTATCAGCGGCGTTGCTTTGCCGCTGGTTGGGATCATCGGTAAAGGCAATGAACAGCTGGGCTATTTTGGCGCGATGTGCGTGCTGGGGCTGAGCGGCGTGGTGCTGTTGTATGTCTGTTTCTTCACCACCAAAGAGCGCTATACCTTTGAGGTACAGCCGGGGGCATCGGTCTCGAAAGACCTCAAACTGCTGTTCGGAAACACCCAGTGGCGCATCATGTGCGCATTCAAAATGATGGCAACCTGTTCTAACGTCGTGCGCGGCGGGGCCACGCTCTATTTCGTCAAATACGTGATGGATCATCCTGAAATGGCGACGCAATTCCTGCTCTACGGCAGCATTGCCACCATGTTTGGATCGCTCTGTTCTTCCCGACTGTTGGGCCGCTTTGATCGCGTGAAAGCGTTCAAGTGGATTATCGTGGTTTATTCACTGATTAGCCTGCTGATTTTCTTCACCCCAGCCGAAAACATGGCACTGATTTTTGCCCTTAATATTGTGTTCCTGTTCGTCTTTAACACCACCACGCCGCTGCAATGGCTGATGGCGTCGGACGTGGTCGATTACGAAGAGAGTCGCAGCGGACGCCGCCTGGACGGGCTCGTGTTCTCAACCTATCTCTTCAGCCTGAAAATTGGCCTGGCGATTGGCGGGGCGGTAGTGGGCTGGATTCTGGCCTGGGTGAACTACTCCGCCAGCAGCAGCGTGCAGCCGGTTGAAGTCTTAACCACCATCAAAATTCTCTTCTGCGTGGTTCCGGTGGTGCTCTACGTCGGCATGTTCATCATGCTTTCACTCTATAAGCTGTCCGATGCGTGCGTGGAAGCGATCAGTCAGCAGTTGCTCAAGCATCGTGCGGCGCAGGGTGAGGATATCCCGGCGGCGGCGACAGCGGCATCACATTAAGAAGGACGCAAAATGTACACTCTGACTAACCCGATTTTGACCGGCTTTAACCCGGACCCCTCGATGTGCCGCCAGGGAGAGGATTACTACATCGCCACATCCACATTTGAGTGGTTTCCTGGCGTGCGAATTTATCACTCACGTGATTTGAAAAACTGGTCGCTGGTCAGTACGCCGCTGGATCGCGTGTCGATGCTAGATATTAAAGGCAATCCGGACTCCGGTGGAATTTGGGCACCCTGTCTGACCTATGCTGACGGGCAGTTCTGGCTGCTCTACACGGACGTTAAAATTGTCGATTCGCCGTGGAAAAATGGCCGCAATTTTTTAGTGACCGCACCGTCCATCGAAGGGCCATGGAGCGAGCCGATCCCGATGGGCAATGGCGGGTTCGACCCGTCGATGTATCACGACGATGATGGCCGCAAATATTATATTTATCGTCCCTGGGGGCCGCGCCACCACAGTAATCCGCACAATACCATCGTCATGCAGGAGTACTTCCCGCAGACGCAGCGACTCTCGCCGGAACGTAAAACTCTCTTTACCGGTACGCCGCTGTGCTACACCGAAGGGGCGCATGTTTATCGCAAAGACGGCTGGTACTATTTGCTGGTGGCCGAGGGTGGAACGAGCTATGAACACGCCGTGGTCGTCCTGCGGGCGAAAACGCTGGAAGGCCCGTATGAATTACACCCTGATGTGACGATGATGACCAGCTGGCATCTGCCTGAAAACCCACTGCAAAAGAGTGGGCACGGGTCATTACTGGAGACGCATACCGGCGAGTGGTATATGGCGTATCTCACCAGTCGTCCGCAGCGTTTGCCGGGAATTCCACTGCTCGCCTCCGGTGGGCGGGGCTACTGCGTGCTAGGACGTGAAACCGGAATTGCACGTATCACGTGGCGCGACGGATGGCCGTATGTCGAAGGCGGGAAGCATGCGCAGTTGACCGTCCCGGGGCCACAAATGACGGAGAGTCATGTCATCGCGCAGTCCAACTGGCGTGACGATTTTGACGCCGACGCGCTCGACCCTGAACTTCAGACGCTGCGCATTCCTTTCGACAGTACCCTCGGGTCCTTGAGCGCGCGCCCCGGTTTTCTGCGCCTGCACGGCAACGATTCGCTTAACTCAACGTTTACGCAGTCTACCGTGGCGCGTCGCTGGCAACACTTTTCCTTCCGCGCGGAGACGCGCATGGAGTTTGCTCCGCAGCACTTCCAGCAGAGCGCGGGGATCACCTGCTACTACAACACCAAAAACTGGAGTTATTGCTTCGTTGATTATGAGGAAGGGCTGGGGCGAACGCTGAAGGTGATCCAGCTTGACCATAACGTACCGTCGTGGCCACTTCACGAGCAGCCGATTCCCGTTCCGGAGCATGCCCAGAGCGTGTGGCTTCGTGTGGACGTCGATCGGCTGGCGTATCGCTACAGCTACTCGTTTGACGGTGAGACGTGGCAGACTATCCCGATCGTTTATGAGGCGTGGAAATTATCGGATGATTATATTGGCGGACGCGGGTTCTTTACGGGGGCGTTTGTGGGCCTGCACTGCGAGGATATCAGTGGTGATGGCTGTTACGCCGATTTCGATTACTTCAGCTACACGCCGGTAGCTGAGTAATCACCCCTCAGGCCGGGTAGCCCAGCGCTCGTGAGAGCTGTAGCCCGGCCTCTTCCAGCTGAAGCCGAAAACGCGTCAGTTCGTTATCGTCCACGCGGGAGGTCAGCGTTGACAGACTCAGCGCGGCAATCACGCGCGATTCATGATTCCACACCGGCACCGACACGCAACGCACGCCTTGCTCATTCTCTTCGCTGTCGAGGGCGTAACCCTGCGCGCGCGTTTGCGCCAGCGCGGACAGAAGATCCTCGCGAGAAGTAATGGTCGCGGGAGTGAACGTGGTGTACTGATACCCCTCCAGCAGCGGATTTAGTTCTGCGTCATCCAGCCAGGCGATCAGCACCTTTCCGATGGCGGTGGCATGCACCGGCAGGCGGCGGCCAATGCGCGAATAGGCAATCGCGGCGAGCTTTCCCTCGATCTTCTCGATGTAAACGCCTTCCCGCCCGTCAAGAATACCCAGATGGGTTGTTTGCCCGGTATCACGGGACAGCGCGGTCAGCCAGCTTTTTGCCTTCTGACGGATATCCATCGACCCCACCACAAAATGGCCGCGCTCGACCAGCTTCATGCCGAGGCGATATTTGCCGTTTTCGGGATTCTGATCGATATAGCCATGAAGTTGCAGCGTTTTGAGGAGTGAATGGAGGGTGCTTTTGCTCAGCCCCATCAGTTTGCTGATGTCGGTGATCTTAAGCTCCGTGGCCTGCTCGTTAAACAGGTCAAGGATCTGCAATGCACGTTCAACAGACTGAATGATAGGCATAATGGCGGTTTGTCCACGCTGAAGTTAAGGCGAAAACGTACCCTTTTTACGCTGAAAAATCAATCGACTGCTCACCCTCTCCGCGTGGGAGAGGGCCAGGAAAAGAGTATCAGAACGCCGAAAATTTACTTGCCGAGCGTCGCAACCATAACGGCTTTGATGGTGTGCATGCGGTTTTCCGCCTGATCAAAAACGATGCTGGCTGCGGATTCGAACACGTCGTCCGTCACTTCCATGCCGCCATGCAGGTCGAACTCTTTTGCCATCTGCTTGCCGAGCGCGGTTTGATCGTCGTGGAATGCGGGCAGACAGTGCAGAAATTTCACGTTCGGATTATCCGTCAGCGCCATCATCTCGCTATTCACCTGATAGCCGCGCAGCAGCGCGATACGCTCCGCCCATTTCTCTTTTGGCTCGCCCATCGACACCCACACGTCGGTATAGATGAAATCTGCGCCTTTCACGCCCGCCGCGACATCTTCTGTTAGCGTGATTTTTCCGCCGTTCTGCAACGCCTGTGCGCTGCACTCCGCCACCAGACTCTCTTCCGGCCAGCAGGCTTTTGGTGCGACCAGACGCAGATCCAACCCAACCAGCGCCGCCGCCTCCATCATCGAGTTGCCCATGTTGTTGCGCGCATCGCCCGCATACACCAGCGTCATCTCATTGAACGATTTACCCGGGAGATGCTCTTGCATGGTCAGCAGGTCCGCCAGCAGCTGCGTGGGATGAAACTCGTTTGTCAGGCCATTCCACACCGGCACGCCCGCGAATTGCGCCAGCGTTTCGACAACGTCCTGACCGTGACCGCGATACTGAATACCGTCATACATGCGGCCAAGCACACGTGCAGTATCTTTAATTGATTCTTTATGCCCAATCTGGCTACCGCTCGGCCCGAGATACGTGACGCGAGCGCCCTGGTCAAATGCGGCAACTTCGAAAGAGCATCGTGTGCGAGTTGAGTCTTTTTCGAAGATGAGCGCGATATTTTTGCCAGTAAGCTTTTGTACTTCCATGCCATTTTTTTTGTCGGCTTTAAGTTGGGCGGCAAGCGACAGTAGGGAATTGATTTGTGCAGGGGTAAAGTCGAGCAGTTTCAGGAAGTGTTTTTTATACAGTTCAGACATTTTATCCTCACATGGCAAAGGCCACTTATTGAATTAAAATTCACTTTATATGTATGAATATTCATTTGCAACCCTGTTTCACAAATCTTTCTTACATTAGGTGGAGGCAAACACATCCGTGTGTGAAAATAGAAGTATCTGCCGAACTTTAAAGAGGAACGAGCCATGGCAAACCCAGAACTGCTGGAAGAGCAACGCGAAGAGACGCGCCTGATCATTGAAGAGCTGCTGGAAGACGGCAGCGATCCGGACGCGCTGTATACCATCGAGCACCATTTCTCTGCAGATGACTTTGAATCGCTGGAGAAGCTGGCAGTAGAAGCGTTCAAAATGGGTTACGAAGTGACCGAGCCAGAAGAGCTGGAAGTGGAAGAGGGCGAAACCGTCATCTGCTGCGATATCCTGAGCGAAGGCGCGCTGAAAGCGGAACTTATCGACGCGCAGGTAGAACAGCTGATGGATCTGGCTGATAAATTCGAAGTGGAATACGACGGCTGGGGAACGTACTACGAAGATCCTAATGGTGAAGACGGCGACGACGAAGATGATGAAGATAGCATCGACGAAGACGACGACGGCGTACGTCACTAAGTGTTAATAGCGGCAGCTCCGGCTGCCGCATCAGGAACCACAATGGATTACCCGCAGATTCTCTCCCCTGTTCTGAACTTCCTCCAGTGCCCGACTCCGCAAGCGTGGATTAATAAAGCCCGCGATCCTGCCAATTTACCGCTGCTGCTTACTGACCACATGGTGTGCGAACTCAAGGCTGCGCAGACTGCGCTCCTGCTGGTGCGTAAATACGTTGCCGATAAAAGTGGTGCGGATGCGTTGCTCGACTGGCTCAAGCCCTACGAAGCGTTCACCTTCCGCGACGGGCCGGAACCTGATTTTGTTGCTCTGCATAAGCAGATTGGCAAAAGCGTGATGCCAAAAACCGACGACCCGTGGGGGCAGGCGCTTATCGACAGCATGGTTCTGTTAATAAAAGAAGAGCTGCATCATTTTTGGCAGGTGCGTGAGGCGATGCTGACGCGCAACATTCCCTACGTCAAAATCACGGCCAGCCGCTACGCCAAAGGCATGTTGAAAGAGGTGCGCACTCACGAACCGCTGACGCTTATCGATAAACTGATCTGCGGTGCTTATATAGAAGCACGCTCTTGCGAACGCTTCGCCGCACTGGCGCCGTGCCTGGATGACGACCTGCAAAAGTTTTATTTGTCGCTATTGCGCTCGGAAGCGCGTCATTATCAGGACTATCTGACACTTGCCCAACAGGTGAGCGACAACGATATCTCTTCACGGATACAGATTTTTGGCGAAATAGAAGCCACACTTATCTCGACACCGGACAACGAATTTCGCTTTCATAGCGGCGTGCCGGTGTAACCCGTCACTGCAAAAAGGATGCGAGATGAGAAGAACGTGGAAACCTATTGTTGCCGTCGCTGTACTGGCCGCCGCAGTGGCCTTCTGGGTCTATTACGACAAACAGCGTCTGCAGCACACCCCTGAATATCGCCTTGATACCACACTCAATAGCATGCCCGCGTGGCAAGTACTGAAAGAGCAGGACCCTGCTTTTCAGGAACGAATTCGCGCTCAGATCCTGGCGATGCAAAAAGAGGGCGATTCCGAGCAACATATTATCGACGTGATCCAACCGCAAATCCTGCGCCTGCAGATGTCGCGGCTGCAAAACGCGCCGGACGCCAACGTGGTGGATTACATGCGTGCGAATATGGAACAGACCGCTGCTATTCAGAAGGTGAGTGACGATGCCTGTTTCCGCTTTCTTTATCCTGATGTGAAAGGCGGCATCAATCCGCTACGGGTGCTGGATAAACCGATGATGCAGCGTCGTATGCAGGCCGACGCTGACATGATGCGCGCCGCGTATGGAAAGAATAAACATACCGTGACGCCGCAGGAGCGTGAAACGGCCGTTGCCGATGTGCGACCGATCATGAAAGCGCTGGCCGCGAAATACGGCGAGGATATCCAGCTGTTGCAGACCCCTGATAAAGCGGCGGGTAAAGAGAAGGTGTCGTGCGATATGGTGCAAGAGATGTGGGCGAAGGTGCTGAAACTGCCCGAGAGCCACGCCGCAGGCGTGATTCGGCTCGCGGTTTCGGAACTGGAATAGGCGTTACGCTGGTTTTTTCGACACTTAGCACAGGTTTAGCGCGCTGCCGCTTGCAAGGCGGCGCGTGACAGGTATAATCCACAACGTTTCCGCATCATCCCCTTCAGTGCCGAAGTGGCGAAATCGGTAGACGCAGTTGATTCAAAATCAACCGTAGAAATACGTGCCGGTTCGAGTCCGGCCTTCGGCACCATCGGAACATCAATAGACGTCAACGGACGTCTTTTTTTGTGCCTGAAATCCAGTATCCGCATGGCTTTCCTCGCTTTTTCACTCAACCTAAGTCAACCTGATTCAATCTACATCAACTTACTGATGCGGGTACAACTGCGGGTATATCCCGGTTCGATAATGTTTGTACCCACACAGAACCCTTGAAAGGATACTCATCATGGCTCTGAGTGATGTGAAGGTTCGTTCGGCTAAGCCTGAAGCAAAAGCCTATAAACTAACTGACGGTGAAGGCATGGTTTTGCTGGTTCACCCTAACGGTTCCAAATATTGGCGTCTTCGTTATCGCTTCGGCGGTAAAGAGAAGATGCTAGCGCTGGGGAAATATCCCGAAGTCTCGCTGGCGGATGCCAGGGCACGCAGGGATGAGGCCCGTAAGCTATTAGCTAATGACGTCGATCCCAGTGAGAACAAGAAAGCCGTTAAGGTAGAGCAGGAGCAAGAGGCAATAACGTTTGAAGTGGTCGCCAGAGACTGGCATGCCGGCAATCAGAAGTGGTCTACATCGCACAGTGCCCGTGTTTTGAAAAGCCTTGAAGATAATCTCTTTGCTGCTATCGGTAAGCGGAACATTGCGGAACTGAAGACACGAGATTTGCTTGTACCCATTAAGGCTGTGGAATCATCCGGACGACTCGAAGTCGCCGCCCGTTTACAACAGCGAACTACCGCGATTATGCGCTTTGCCGTTCAGAGTGGCTTAATCGACTACAACCCCGCGCAAGAGATTGCCGGTGCGGTTGCTACGGCGAAAAGACAGCATCGTGCTGCTCTGGAACTTAATCGCATTCCTGAATTGCTTCACCGCATCGATCACTATTCTGGCAGGCCGTTAACCCGACTGGCGGTTGAACTCACTTTGTTGGTTTTCATCCGTTCAAGCGAGCTGCGTTTTGCCCGTTGGACAGAAGTGGATTTTGAAACGGCTATGTGGACGATTCCGGGCGAGCGTGAACCGCTGGAAGGCGTTAAACACTCTCAGCGTGGCTCAAAGATGAAGACGCCGCATCTTGTTCCCTTATCTCGACAAGCTCTCGCCATTCTGGAAAAGATCAAAAGCATGAGTGGAAACCGCGAATTGATTTTCGTTGGTGATCACGATCCGCGTAAGCCGATGAGTGAAAACACGGTTAACAAATCGCTACGAGTCATGGGCTATGATACGAAAGTTGAAGTCTGCGGGCATGGCTTTAGGACGATGGCGTGTAGTTCGTTGATTGAGTCGGGGCTATGGTCGAAGGATGCGGTAGAGCGGCAGATGAGTCATCAGGAACGTAACTCTGTGCGTGCGGCTTACATTCATAAGGCTGAGCATCTGGGGGAGCGGAGGCTAATGGTGCAGTGGTGGGCGGATTATCTGGATGCGAATCGGGAGAAGGGAGTGAGTCCATTTAATTTCGGAAGAGTGAGCGATATTGCACGCTAATGTTCGGTTGAAGGTGAGTATTACCTATCCGTAATCAAAAAAAGATTTGATATGTGCGCCAACAAGGCACCATTCGTGCTACGCACGGCAAATACTTGGTTCAGTGAAGTGCTTTTGTTAACGAAAAAAAGTTTATCTTAGGCACTTATTTCATCTTAATTCTGATTTACGTTTTGAGACCTATGTGGAGAGAAAATGCGTGACGCTTAGACAAAACAGAGCTAAATTCGCTTATATCTAAATAAAATTTATACAAATGAGTCACATAATATATGCCTAAAGAATCAGACCCAATCATCATTGACCTATTTCAACCTGATTTCTCATATGCAGACTCGTTGCTGCAAAGGGATGCGCTTAATAGCCTGAAGAACTTAGTTGCTGAACGGATCCAAGAATTAGAGAATCTCGATGAAGCAGAAGAGGATGCATCGGATTTATTTTACCGTAGGTTTCACCGAGCAGTTCTGATTGAGGGGGGGCGAGGGAGTGGTAAAACAACCTTTTTGTTAAAATCTCTCAAAGAGATGAAGTTGGAAAAAGGTTCCCATTTATGCATCTTGCAAATGATTGATCCCACTTTGATTGAAACCAAGGATCATATCATCCTAGTAATTCTGCAGATGATTGACGCGGCGGTTGATTCTGCAGGTTATGATGGGCACATGCTCAACGAACTGAATCAGGCTCGTGAAGCTTTAGCTGATGGACTGGCCTTGCTTGATGGGATCGGCCCTAAAGAACCTTATGGAAATGAATGGGAGGATTCTGTTTGGGTCATGAGTGAAGGTCTAAGGAAAGCGAAAAAAGGGCGATTATTCGAACAGAAGTTCAACTTTTATATAAAATGTGCACTGAAAGCTCTCAAGAAGAAAGCGTTCGTTCTTGCTTTCGATGATGTGGATACCAATTTCAAACGCGGGCACATGATTCTTGAGACGATCCGCAAGTATTTAACATCGCCATATCTATTTCTAATACTGTCAGGTGATCTTGATCTTTATGGCAGACTTGTACGGAAAGATATTTATGCAACATTTGGCTCAGACGTAATGAAACATGATGGGGAAATTATCCCTATAGGGAAAAATAGTCTCTCTAATGCAACAATTGAGCTCGAAGAACAATACCTTTTGAAAGTTCTGCCACCGCAGTACCGAATCCCAATGCTACCGTTAGGTGCGCTAAGAGACCCGGTAGAAATTCGTTCAGTCGAAAATGCAGAAAGTAAAAGTCTAGAAAACTGGGTATCGGAAAAAATTAGAATTCAGCTTCGTGAAAGGGAGAACGGACAGCGTCATCCTTTCTTGAATGTGATTTTTGCTGAGCATCTGAGACTTGTACTGGGGTATATGCGCGCGTTGCAGAATGCAGTTGATGATACGACAGTTAGTCGCAGAAAAGTCCTACAAGTTTTTGATGCTAGGTTGCGAGCTGCTGGGATAACTGATCTATTTCTACAGCGCGGTATGTTTAATCGAACCCTACGCACAATTTTTGAGTGGTTTTGCGAGCGAGATGAACCTTCAGCTCTAATCATGTTTAGAAATCAGGAAACATCAGAAGAGACTGTGGCTCTACATTGTTTATCACTTACGTTGGCGGATGGACTTAAGGATGGAAGTGCTGTCCTAAAAGCTCTATTCACCCTTGCCCTACCAGCAGCCATGACGAAGCAGGGGGAGCTTAATGGTACAGAGGGCCATAGGAAAATGCTGGATTTCTTGTGGTGGCCAGGTAAAGTCTCACTCTTGGATGTTGCAGCTCGTATAACATCTATAAGTAGAAGCAGTGAAACTCGTGGGCGTTTACGAGCAAGCGTATTTGGGTCTGTGGGATTGGCTAAAAATGGTAGTTTTAGTTCTCAGCAACCTGCAATTGTTCGAATTTATGGTATTCCTAATCCGAAAGATGCTCGAGCACTTACTTTTGAAGAGTTAAAAGTACAATGTAACAAAACTATCAAAGGACAAATTGCTACTAATTTAGCTTGGCTTGAAATCTTAGAAAATACAGATCAGAAAGATCTCAATCCTACTCAAAACGTATCTTGGTTCACCATAGATAAATTATTGGAAGAAGACCGCTGCGGTTCTTTTGGATCGTTGCTAAATATGATCTCTTTTCGCCATTTTAATTCCAGTAATGAAATTCAGTATTCCATCTCTGCTCTGTCGCTTTTTGCTGCAATAGGGGAATTGCTTGAGCTAACATCTGTAACAAATGACGATCTTGTAAAGCTATCTTTGGAAGATATCATTCCTAATTTCGGTCAGAGCAATAGGCAAAAGACGGACGATGAAATTATTGAGGAGAACTCAGAAGAAGATGATGCCATTCCTGTAAGGGGAGGAAGCGATCAAAGCGTTAACACCATGGAAGATGACACAGCTAGTTACAGTAACTTCCTCGCTAGTCTAAATGAATGGCTTAATTTTTCCCATGAATTTAAAGATAAGACCACTCTATCTCCATCGATGCTTGGCGCAATTGCCAATCGGCTACATGATGACTTGCAGGATCTTGATGAGGTATGGAGGATAGGAAAAGTAATTATGACTGGGCAGATCCTGCATCGTCAAATCTCCAGTATTTTAAATGCTGTTGTAACGGTGACCGCAGAGCTTTCAGGACGTAAGGAGAGCCCTAAATCCTCAGATGCTCCATTTGGACGAGCATTAAAACGTACTCAAGCAGAAATGCTACACCCATTAGCGGCTGTCATACTCTCATGTCCACTGGTTTGGGCTTTCCTCAATCCCAAAGGAACATTCGAACAAAGTGCAGGTAGCAGTGAAAATCTACGAGATACTGTATGTGCAACATTGACTACCTGGCAGAAGGCTCTCCCGGGATCAACACATCAAACTGTAGTTCGAAATTTTGAAAAATGGATGAGAGCGCCTAAAGTGACTGTGAAAATTGGTAGGGTTTTGAGTAATCCTGCCAGCCAACGGGTTGTTATCATTGATGGTTTTTTTGATTTGCTTAATGTAGTGCCCCGCTATGCATAAGAGAGCAAATAAGGTAAAAAATGATTATAGATAACGCAAATGAGACCTTTGAGGCACAAGAGCTGGTCATTTATGCAAAGGCGCTTTTTCGAAATCATGAATTTCTGCGTCAGCTAGATCAGTCTTTCAATGGTAATTCACTTAGGTTAAAGCATAAGCTGTTTAGTTCGGCTAAATCGCGTGAGCTTTCTGACGCTTTTAATCGAGGATGCTTCCTTGAAATGCGTCGGCTGTCTCCGAAGGCAACTGATGAAGCGATTGAAAATAGACTCACGCGGTTGTCGAGAAAGTTAAAAAGTGAAAGCGCCTTAGGTACTACTAGTAAAGATTCGTACTATGATTTTGTTGACCTACTACCCACACTGCTTCGCTCCTTAGCAGAGATTTTTCTTTGTGAGGGAAATGATGGTTCAATACGCATACGCAGCCGATTTCTTGAACTATGGCAAGATCTCATATTGGTTGTACCCCCATTACTTATCTCATGCTCATGGATGACATCTCGCCTTTTAGCTGACGGTGATTTGAATCCTCCACCCGACCGGCAGAAAAAAGTTGCCCTCCGTTTGGCGAGTTGGTTATGTGATTCAACTTTGCCAGTCGATGATAATCCCTTTCTGGATTATATCTGTCGTACGCACGGATTAGACGAAGTGCATATGCATTTAAATGGTACAACTGAAGCAGAGAAAATTTGGTGCGATGCATTGAGACGCCCTGACAAGGTTCTCGACCAACTATTAAAAACCAAGCTTAAGGATTCAGGGATACGGATACCTATCGGTAATGGCATTAGTCGCCTGTTCCAACAAGAAGATAGCCAACTAACACCCCAATTATTACGCCGAAGAGTTGATATTGCTATTTTCCTAAAGACAGGACTGCTTAATTCGAGTTTAGGAAAAAACGCTTTTCGAATAAAAATGACTGTTATCGATGAAGAAATTCCTGTTGCAGTACAATTTAGAAAGTCTAGCAATTCTATTCTTTCTCGTGGTGCGTATCATTCAGCATCTTGCGTGGTAAGAGAAGCATGGCAGCTTTGTCAAATTTATGCTTTATTCTCACTTCAACGTGCAAAATTGGAAGATGGTCTGAGTCTTTGGCACTATTCTCTCTTACGTTCACAGTTCTGCCGATTACTAGTACAGCAGAATGAACAGATAGGATTCGATCAATTTCAATACATCACCCAGAATGAGTTGCGTGAAAGCTCTGAAAAAGACTATGCCGAGCGATTTCGCCAGATTGAACGTGGGCATCAGCAAGGGATTGCTTATGTCGAGGGGCGCTTTGCTCCAAAATCTTCCCCAGATAAAACGGCTGCTCTTCTTACTAGAATTTTGCGCGGTTATCTATTGTTCCTCAAAGAGAATGCCCTTGGTGAAACTCCTTTGAACAGAGCTAAAGACTCTAATCGTTCGCTTCATGAACTCGTGAATAGTATTAGGGATTTAGAAGAAGGATTGCGGAAACAAGAAAATGCCTCTACTAACATAACAATCACTATGCAACCAACACTTAGGCGCCTTCGTTTTGGATTGGTTGCTCATTTCATCAAGAAGCAAGACGCGCGTGAACAATTCCAGTTTTTTAATGAGGAGGTACGCCCCCCGTGCCGGAATAGTAAAGTACGTCAAGAGACTGATCAGGCGGCTCGTGCACTTGTAAAGGTATTAAAAAACACCCCAGGTTTGAAGGAATTAATTCGAGGCATCGATGCGGCAAGTAATGAACGCCACTCCTCACCAGAAGTTTTTGCTCCGGCCTTTAGAAGAATGCATGCTGCGGGAATAAAGCGATTTACCTATCATGCAGGTGAAGATTTTATACATGTTGCCTCCGGTCTAAGGGCTATGTTCGAAGCAATAATATTTCTTGGACTTGATGCTGGATGCAGAATTGGTCATGGCACTGCATCAGGTCTTGAGATAGAAGATTGGTGGAAATCAGTCGGGCCGTACATTATTATGCCATTAGAAGATCGTTTAGATGACTTAATTTTCACGAGACACATGCTTTTATCATGCCGCATACATCTGCAACAGATTCCATTAATAGACTCTGAAATTTTACGTTTGGCACATTATATTTGGGAAGATCCTAAAGTAATGCCTGATGATTTAGCGCGAGCGTGGCTCTTGAGAGAGCTAGATCCATTAGCACAGAAAAGTAACTTAAATGATGTGGAGCCAAGGCGCCGTGCTGAAGCTTTTCTGTTTGAAAAAGCTAGGCGTGATTATCCGTTCGCTCATGAACTTTTTCTGAGGCGCCATGGTCATGGAGCTAAATCTGTTCAGCTGAGGCGTTCTCAAGAAGACATTGTAATTGCTAGAGAAAGTGACATTCTGAATAACGATTTACTTCGTAGCTTACAGAATTATGTACTCTCCGAGCTGAGGCAGCGGCAAATAGCAATTGAAACACTTCCAAGTAGTAATATTCGTATAAGCATCCATAATAACTATGGCAATCATCACGCTCAAAATTGGTTGCATCCTGACTCTAATGAACCTACTTGCTTCACCATCGGTTCAGACGACCCTGGCATCTTCGCAACTAGTTTACGCATGGAGTATGCGCATTTCCTTCGACCTTTACAGCTACAAAGTTCTCAAAAAAATGGAATTGAGAGGCCTGATTTATTACTTGAAAAAATTTGTTTGGATGCTAAAAAATTTCGTTTCTGAGTCTAGCACTCTGACGCTTCTAAAATAATGATACTTGAACTTAAATAGTTGAGTTACGCGAATTCAAGTATCGAATAGCTGTTGAATTATTCAAATCTGTTTTGGTCATAATGAGTGTTCAATGCGATTCAGTGTAGTGGTCAACAAAAACTGGCCACGGCTTTAGAGTTTTTCCAGAACAATCGTTCTGATTCATTCGGCGTCAAACCACCATTATATTGATGAGGTCTGAGCTGGCTGTAATATCCTGTGATGTAATTCGTTATTGCCGTGCTGGCTTCGCTAAAATTCACGTAGCCGTTATCCGGTACCCACTCTGTTTTCAGGCTTCTGAAGAATCGTTCCATTGGGCTGTTATCCCAGCAATTCCCCCGGCGACTCAGGCTTTGCTTTATCTGACACCTCCACAGTAACTGCCTGAAATTCCTGCTGGTATAGTGACTGCCTTGATCCGAGTGATACAGTAAATTAGCCGGCTTTCCTCGCGCTTCCCAGGCCATGGACAGCGCTTTAGCTGTCAATGCAGAATCCGGGAAAAATGACATCGCCCAGCCAACCGGTTTACGGGAAAACAAATCGAGTACTACAGCCAGATAAGCCCAGCGTTTTCCCGTCCAGATATAAGTCACATCACCGCACCAGGCCTGATTAGGCTCGGTAACAGCAAACTGGCGATCCAGATAATTAGGGATCTCAATGTGTTCCTTAGACGCCTTCTTATAACGATGGCCAGGTTGCTGACAGCTGATAATATTGAGTGCTTTCATCAGCTTTGTTGCCCGCCAGCGGCTCAGTTTTATACCTTTGATGGTGACCATCGCGGCAATGCTTCGCGCTCCTGCTGAGCCGTTACTTTCGCGATAAACTTCACGCACAAGGCTCAGTAATGCCACTCTCGTGGCGTCAGGCTTCTTGGGCTGCCGCCAGTATTTATAACTGCTGCGATGAACCCCAAACACGTTGCACACAACGGCAACAGGAAACCGCGCCCTGAGTTTCTCAACTAATGAGAACTGTTCAGGGAGTCTGACATCAAGAGCGCGGTAGCCTTTTTTAATATATGCCTTTCCATTTCAACGCGTTGAAGTCTTTTCTTCAACTCACGTATCTCAATCTGCTCAGGTGTCATGGGTGAAGCTATGGGTGATTTTCCCGCTCGCTCTTCTTTCAGTTGTCGAACCCATTTGTCCATCGTGGATTTGCCGACATTCATCGCAGTGGCAGCGGCGGCAACGGTGTAGTGCTGATCGAGTACAAGCTGGGCAGCTTCGAGGCGAAATTCGGGGCTAAAATTGCGTCTGTTACGTCCGGTCATAATGTCACCTGTTTTGACTATGAGGTAATGATATCACCTCTATTCAGGTGGCCAAATTCAGTGTGCCACTACACAGACAGCTCAGCATTGACTGTTACTTCGTTAATCAGTTTATCAACATATGTCTAAACTGGTTAAGGTCAGCGATCTGTAACTAGTTTAACCGTAAGAGCCATGAGTTGCTTTTTTCTATAATTTCCCTGCATCCATTGCTGGTGTGAACGCAAGAAATTATAAATTTTATATTACATCCTCATGGCCAGTTTGAATTTTTTTAGCCCAAAAAATTAGGCATTGCTCTCAGAACAGTACCATTTACTCACCAATCATTCGTTGCATGCTTTGTGTCCAGGATGCTTTGAATGCCGAGTCCCCTGCGAATAGCTTATAAAGCTCCAGTTCATCCTTACGTCGTTGCAACATAATCTCTTTAAGCATTTTCTCAAAAGCCAAGTTTCTGTTATGTGGATCAGGATTATTTTTATACTTAGACTCAAAATCAGGGTGATTACGAATGCTCTCAGCAATGTTTATAAACTTCACTTTCTGCTCTTCAGGCGTAGCACTCCAACCCTGGAACCACCTCTCATTGAAGGTGCGGATTATTTCGTCTAATGGATCTTTTTCCTTTTCACTGCTATGTGCTCCACGTGGATTTGGGTTTTGTGGATCAAGCTCCGCTTCCTCATCGCTCAACTTGATTGTGTGATTGAGCTTCACACGCTGCAGCCCATAGGAACTCAAATCAACAGAATCTAAAAGCTCATCGATGGCATCTGCATCAGGGTCTTCAACTTTCAGCTTAGGTATGAGGAATTTCAAGAACCAGAACAGTTTCTCCCAAGTCACCATTTCATAAGGCATGATAGAGGCCATTTGTCCGTAGATTTTCACGAATTGTTTGGCTTTAATTTTGAAATCAACTTTAGCTTCAGGTTCGAGTTCTAACTCATAGTCAAAACGAGCTGCTGCAACATCGATTATCGGGCTAAGAGTCTGGGCATCCTCATTATTAAAATAACGAATTACAAACTCTTCAACTTCATACCACTCATAAACCCCCACATCATCCATTTCGTCTTTTAACTCGTGCAGGACGTTAATATCGGTGGCTTGCGACAAAGATGTGGCTGTATAAAACGGATCAAATGCTAACTGAATGTCTTCAACAGAATTGAAGAAATCCAGTACAAACAAATCTTCTGTTTTCTTTCCCAACTTGGGTGCACTACGGTTGAGTCGCGACAATGCTTGCACACACAAGACGCTCGCTAGCTTTTTATCCACATACATTGCACAAAGCTTTGGTTGGTCGAAACCGGTAAGATATTTGTTGGCGACAACTAAAAGTCGATATTCATCAGTATCAAACATATCTTTAGTATCAGTTTCGGCAAAGCCATTGATATCGGATTCAGTGTACTCAATGCCGTCAACCTCTTTCGTGCCAGAGAATGCAATCAGAACTTTAAATGGGTTACTTTGTTCCTCAAGTATACGTTTGATGGCTTTGTAGTAACGAATAGCAGTCTCAATGTTTTGAGTCACCACCATCCCTTTTCCTTTCCCCTTGAGCTTTTTCGCATTCACCACGTGAGGCACAAAATGCTCCAACATGATCTCAGCTTTCGTATCAATAGTCTGCTGACTACGTTCAACATAGGCTCTAAGTTTTTTCTGGGCTTTTTTAGTATCGAATTCGGGGTTATCAGCTATCGATTTTTCAATCTCATAATAGCTTTTGTAGGTCGTATAATTGGCAAGCACGTCCAGAATAAAACCTTCCTCTATTGCTTGCTTCATCGAGTAAAGATGGAAGGGTTTAAAAGAACCATCCTCCTGGCGCTCTCCAAATTTTTCTAACGTGCTGTTTTTCGGTGTTGCCGTAAATGCCAGATACGATGCATTACCTCGCATTTTACGTGACTTCATTGCCTGAAGAATTTTATCCTGAGTATCTTCAGCCTCTTCCACTTCAGCCTTACCCATCGCTCGGTTCATATTGTCATGTGCTGAACCAGACTGAGAACTGTGAGCCTCATCGATGATCACGGCAAAACGCTTATCACTCAGGTCGGCAATACCATCAATGATAAACGGGAATTTTTGAATCGTCGTAATGATGATTTTCTTGCCGTTTTCAAGTGCTTGCTTAAGCTCGGAAGACTTATTCGCAGGAGCAATAATATTCTTAACCTCTGAGAACTCTTTAATATTGTCTCGTAATTGCTTATCCAGCAGGCGTCTGTCAGTCACAACAATCACAGAGTCGAATAAAGGCTGCTCCAGGCTTTTACCACCTGCCACAGCTTCGGTAGCAGGATAGGTCTCAATAAGCTGGTAGGCAGCCCACGTAATCGAATTAGACTTACCAGAACCGGCCGAGTGTTGAATTAAATATGTCTGACCAACGCCATGAGTAGCAGCATGATCGACCAATTTTCTGACAACGTCTAACTGGTGGTATCGAGGGAAAAACAAGGTTCGCTTCGGTAATGGCTCTTTGCTTGTGCCATCAAGACGGACAAAATGTTGAATGATGTTGGCAAGGCTTTCTTTGGTGAATATCTCTTGCCATAGATACGCCGTTTTGTGGCCAGCTGGGTTAGGGGGATTGCCTTGGCCAAGATTGTGTCCTTTATTGAACGGCAAGAAAAATGTATTGCTTCCCGCCAACTTCGTGGTCATATAGACCTCGTCTGTATCCACTGCCATATGCACCAGACAACGACCAAAGGTTAATAGTGGCTGAGTAGCATCACGATCATCACGATATTGCTTTTGCCCATGGTAGCGAGCTGTTTGCCCCGTCCAAGCATTTTTTAACTCTAGGGTGATCAATGGTATGCCATTGATGAACAACACCATGTCTATTTCTTGTAAAGGATTCGCTACCGAGTAATGTACCTGCCTGGTACAACTAAAAACGTTACCAGAAAAGTTTTGCTTAACCTTCTCGCTACTGCTCGCCAGTGGTGCCGGATAGAGCAAAATAAAATGGGCATCATCTACACTCAATCCTCTCTTAAGTAAGTGCAAAATACCGTGCTTTTTAATGAGCCGATCAAACCTTTCCAATAATTTGCGTTGCCAGTCTGATGGATTATTTTTTTGTAATTTAGTCAGTTCAGCTTCCTGTGTCTTTTCTAGAAATTGCCAGAAAAAACGCTCATCGATGGCATATTGCATGTTAAAGTCATTAGAAGCACCAATGCCATATCCTGCCCCGAAGAGCTGGGGGTTTAGGCCCTCTTTTAGCTCTTCAGTACTGATACCTACCAAACATTTTTCAATAGTCGACTCTAATGCTTGTTCATTGGTTTGACTAACCATAGTTGTAAGATCCCTTATTCAAAATATCTCTATCTAGCGCTAGTATATCCAGATGTTCACGGGCATCACCAAAACTGCACTACCTGCGGTTCTTTGCTTAGTGCTTCAGGTCGGCGCACCGTCCATTTCTTAAGACGTTTGCGTGCGGTAAAGCCCCGAAAGCCACGTTCGCTGAGCTTCCTGACCGTAACCAGATTGGTTTGATAATTCACCGTGAACATATTGCAGCGTCCTATCGCTCCACCATCTCTGGGGTAATTTTTATTTTGCCTGTCACAACGCTATTGATCAGAGTTGCTTTGTATTCTTTAATTTTTTCGATTTGTTGCTCTTTAAGGGCAATAGCTTCGTCGATTTGCTCTGTCTTTTGGACGAGAAAATTAGCAATTTGTATTTGTTCCTCTTCGGGTGGCAGAATGAAAGGAATTGCTTTCATTCTATCCTTTGAGAGATCCCACTGCCCAATGCGTACTCCATCTGAAGCACTACCGAAAAATGAAACATACAACTTACTTCTAATTGCCCAATTGAAAAACTCCGGATTGATGGCTTTGGTAAAGTTAAAAACAAAGTAAGCAGGACTCACAATGCCTGTATACTTTGAGACACCATATGAGCCTTGCCAAGCTTTCATTTTATTCATACCAAACTGTCCTTTTTCTAGCTTTTTATAGCCGCTTAGGTCGTCTGGGATGAAGTTGTGATTAGAATCTTGATCTTCAACATCCCTTTCAATAACACCTAATTCACGCGTTATTGATAGTAATGGGAGATCAGGGTGGTTTTTTATTGACACCGGGGAAAGACAGGAACCTAATTTGGTAATTTTCCAATGCTCTGGAATCTTGCCAATCCAAGTCACACCAGAGTCCTTCAACGACACATTGGGATCAAGCCCTTGTGTTACCGCCTTGTGAGTAATAACTTGCTTACGCTCTTTAAGCAGATTGATTTGTTGCTCTTTAAGGGCAATAGCTTCGTCGATTTGCTCTGTCTTTTGGACGAGAAAATTAGCAATTTGTATTTGTTCCTCTTCGGGTGGCAGAATGAAAGGAATTGCTTTCATTCTATCCTTTGAGAGATCCCACTGCCCAATGCGTACTCCATCTGAAGCACTACCGAAAAATGAAACATACAACTTACTTCTAATTGCCCAATTGAAAAACTCCGGATTGATGGCTTTGGTAAAGTTAAAAACAAAGTAAGCAGGACTCACAATGCCTGTATACTTTGAGACGCCATATGAGCCTTGCCAAGCTTTCATTTTATTCATACCAAACTGTCCTTTTTCTAGCTTTTTATAGCCGCTTAGGTCGTCTGGGATGAAGTTGTGATTAGAATCTTGATCTTCAACATCCCTTTCAATAACACCTAATTCACGCGTTATTGATAGTAATGGGAGATCAGGGTGGTTTTTTATTGACACCGGGGAAAGACAGGAACCTAATTTGGTGATTTTCCAGTTTCGAGGGATTTCGCCAACCCATTCATGACCCGAGTTAATATGTTTTTCATATTTTGGCATTAAAGTGAAATTAACCATTAAGTTTCTCCTTACACTACTGCTACTTTCACACCCAAAATCTTCGCAATTAATCCCTCAGACTTTTTCTCTAGATTTATAATATCTGTTGCTACGTCTTCTGGGCTTCGCAGTGGCTTGTGACGGTAGAAATATCTGTTAAAGCTAATTTCATAGCCAATTTTAACGGAATCCAAATTAATCCAGGCTTCATCGACATGCGGTTTTACTTCATCAAGAAAGTATTGGTAAATACTTTGTTTCAATGGAATAGACTCAGTGTCACGAAATTCACTGTTGCTCTCATAAATAATGTATTCACCTTTTTTTCCGCTTGGAAAGTAGCCAAAATCAGGTAAGTCTTCCGCTTCGCATTCATAGCGAGTAAGCAGTTCATCTAGTTTTTCATCACTTAGTTTAACGACTTTTTTAATCACTTTCTTTGCAGATTCGTTATACCAGCTAACGGCATTTAAGATAGCATTCTTCTCAGATGCAGTTAATTTTACACCGTTTGCTTTAAGTGATTTATCGACAAGGCTTGTGAATTTATTAAAATCATCAAATTCATTATCGCCAATGTCAGACATCAAGTTTTGAGCGGTTTCCAGAACGGTTCTAAGTGCCGACCAATGCTTGACATCAAGTAATTTGGTCCTGGATTTTGCATTTAAGCTGATTTTGTTCTCTTCACACCAGGAGAAGATTTCTTTCTCAATGGATTTCAGGAAACTCTTTTTCAGATCACTGCCGAAACCTGTCTTTTTATAGACATCATCACCATATTCGGCGTACAAGTGCATCATGACGTCGCCAAACTGCTTATCAAAACGCAATGGTGCAATAGCTTCCTGAGTAAAGCGTGCTTTACGTCGGTCTGGACGTTCAATAGTGACTTTATAGTAACCAAAGTCATCATTGCTAAATACTTTGCTGGCAATACCAATAGGGTCGTTGTTTGTATCTAACTGTCTTTCAAAATCCATGCAGGAAAGGTAGGTATCAGTGATCTCAGTGATATGTTCAGGTGCAAATTCGCAGTTTTTATTGCCTAAATTTTTGCGCAGTTTGCGATAGAGTAAGCTGGCATCAATCAACTGCACCTTGCCTTTTCGAGAGGTGGGTTTATTGTTGTTAAGAACCCAAATGTAGGTAGTAATACCTGTGTTATAGAACAGGTTATTAGGTAATTGAACGATGACGTCCAGCATATCGTTTTCGATAATAAACCGGCGAATATTACTTTCACCACCGCCCGCATCCCCTGTAAACAAGGATGAACCATTGTGAACAGATGCGATCCGGCTACCGAGCGGACTGACATTAGGGTCTTTCATCTTGTTGACCATCTCCATTAAGAAGAGTAACTGGCCATCACTTGAGCGCGGCGTGGCATCGACCACTTCAACGTTGCCCCAATAATCTTTCAGGCTTACTTTAAAGCGAGGATCAATTACATCGTTACCATCTTTGATGTGTTTTTGCTCTGATGCCCAACTCTTTCCGTAAGGTGGATTAGATAACATAAAGTCAAACCGTGAGGATGCAAACTCGTCTGTAGACAATGTAGAGCCTACTTTGATGTTCTCAGGATTATTACCCTTAATCATCATGTCCGATTTACAGATAGCGTAGGTTTCGTCGTTAATCTCTTTGCCGTATAAATAGATGTCGCGATTGTTATTGGGATACTTCTCTTCAATGAAATTCTGAGATTCAGTCAGCATACCGCCGCTTCCACAAGCCGGGTCGTAAACAGTCATGGTGAGTGGAAGTTGGTCCTTGAGCGGGTCAAAAACCAAGTGCGTCATCAACTCGATCACTTCCCTAGGGGTAAAGTGTTCACCGGCTTCTTCGTTGTTTTCTTCATTAAACTTGCGGATTAGCTCTTCAAACACATAGCCCATACCCAAGTTGGTGAGGGCTGGCATCTTGTTGCCTTCGGGATCTTCCACGACTTCTGGCGTTAAATTGATGTAAGGAGAGACAAATTTTTCAACCACATCTAGTAGAACTTGCTTCGAAGCCATGTGGCGAATTTGTGACTTAAGGTTAAAGCATTCAATGATTTCTTTAACGTTGTCGCTAAAGCCAAGTAAGTAATCTTCAAAATTCGCTAGGAGTATTTGCTGGTTGTTAGTTGCGATGTTAAATAGTGACTTCAATGTCCACTTTGACGTGTTATAAAACACATAGCCACTGGCTGCCTTTAAAGGCTCATCATCCAGTTCTGTAGCTTGCATCTCTTCTTTTTGGAATTTAACTTCCGCCAACACAGCTTCCTTGGTCGGCTCTAACAAAGTATCCAAACGTCGCAAAATCACCATAGGTAAAATCACATCGCGGTACTTACCTCGAACGTACACATCGCGTAAGCAATCGTCGGCAATGTTCCAAATAAAAGAGATAAGCTTGTTGTGCACACTATGATCCATTTTTCTTCCTAATCACTGCTCATTTTTACATCTGAATGAAGAACTAAACTTGGTCTGCATGACTGTTGGTATGTTCACAAAAAGGTACAAGCAGCCAAAGATAGTTTCGAATCGTCCCAGTTTAACCAAGTACGCTCCTTAGTCCAGCCCTAACCTAAGATGGAAAGATGGTGTTAGCGGACAGCTTGATATTCATGCTGTATCACATAGTAGATGGCTTCATTCTCGGCCGTTACAATGCTTCAGAGCACTGCTTGTAACTACTGCATTTCCTCATGCTTTTTGCCAATCAAAAGAAATTTCACCACAACTCATCTACAGCAACGCAATCACTGCACGGATATCTATTGGTTTATAACTATTTTCAGAACTAAATCATTTTCGTGAGCAGCAGATATTCTCTTTCTGACAATGCGGAATGCGACAGGTTGTGTCGTTTTTTTGATGATGCCTTCGCCTTGGAATCAACTAACTAACTTATATTTCATAGCATTAGATCACTGCAGTTACCCCCACCATTTTTTCAATCCACCTCCCTTTGGTACGACATAACGTGTCGAACCAGTACGTCATAATCTCCCATATCAATATCTGGTTATTTTGGGAGTTCAGGACTGTTCTCACCATGAAAACACAACATGATCATTATGACCGCCTGTCCGTCAGGTTATCGGTCATTATCAGCCGATTGTTGGCTGGTCAATCCCTGGAGCTGAAAGCGCTGGCAAATGAGTTTGGTGTTTCAGAGCGCACTCTACAGCGGGATTTTCAACAGCGTCTAATCCATCTGGATCTTGAACATTCCAGTGGCAGCTATCGACTTATCCGACGAACTGGTCGAGAGCATTTACCTAATACCTTTACGTTTATCCTCAATTCTGGGATTTCGGGGATCATTCCGGCCCAGAACCGCAGATTAATCCGGCTCATTACCAGCAGCTCTGGGTACTCACCATGCCTTATCGGACATGGAGGATTGCCATCGCCAATCACCCAAACCACCTGCTTTCTGGAGCTGGCCGAAGCGATCCGTGACTACCGAGCCGTTACGCTATTAGTCAATGGTAAGAACTACGACGCAGTGGCTCCTCGCCGCCTGATCTTCCAGTCCAGAAACTGGTTTCTTGTGGCTACTCGAGCGAGAAAGCTACAGGTGTTTCGGATGGAAGACGTTAACGCTGTGACTGTTCTTGACACTTCTTTTCGCAGAAAGCCTGAACTTGATGCACTTACCGCCAGTGAGGAGTTTATTTCGGCTCTTCCTCATTTTCGTTTCATCAGCGACGTTATTCACACCTTCAAAGAGTAACTGGCAACGTTCATTTCAACATAAGCAAGGAGACCTTTATGGATGACCCGGTGAAGGGCGAAGGCCGGATGATTACTGATGCTAATGGCATCACCAGAAGAGAAGGGGGAATTTCAGGAATATGGGGCAGTATGTTTAATGATAGCAACGGAGTAAAAGCCGACAGCCCGCCGCTCATACCTGACATTAGGGATATTCTCGATGTTTTCCCTCAGTCGCTGCGGGAAAGTCTGGTTAACAAAATCAGTGAAGCTATCGACTATGAACCCGTTATTGGTGTTATGGGAAAAACCGGTTCCGGAAAGAGCAGCGTGTGTAATGCGTTGTTTCAGGGAGAGGTGTGTGCGGTCAGCGACGTTGAGGCCTGTACACGGGAGGCTCAGGAGCTGCGCATACGCTTCGGCAAACGTTCGCTGGAGATAATTGATATCCCTGGCGTAGGTGAGAATGCCCGGCGGGATAAAGAGTATGAAGACCTTTACCGCACTTTGCTTCCCTCTCTGGATCTCATCCTCTGGGTGATAAAAGGCGACGATCGGGCTTTTTCTGCCGATGAGCATTTCTACAACAATGTTCTGCTGCCTGCAGGAGGTGGTGAGCGCGTTTTGTTCGTCCTCAACCAGGTGGATAAAATCGAGCCCTTCCGTGAGTGGGATACACACCTGCATCAGCCATCCCCGGCACAGCGCATCAACATCGAAAAGAAAGAAGCCTACATTACTGAACGATTTGGCTTTACGCACTATCCGGTCATCCCCATTTCCGCCGATGAGGGCTACAACATCCTTCGTCTGGTCGAAACGATGATCCGCGCGTTGCCTGATCGGGCTAAAAGCAGCACCGCCTCGCAGTTTAAGGAAGAGTACAAAACCGATGACGTAAAGACGGAAGCGAAAGGCGGCTTTGCCAGCGTTGTCTCCGGGATACTTGACGACGTTATTGATTCTGTTCCGTTACCAAAGCCCGTCAAAGAGCTTGCCCGTAAGGGGAAAGATAAGGTTATCGAGTGGGCGGGTAACGTCTGGGACCATTTTTTTGGATAAGGAAAATATGTAATGAAACCACTGATTATTCCTGCACTGCTGATAGCGTTATTTGCTGCTCAGTCTGCTCATGCAGGTGGCGGTTACGACCTGCAATGCCTGCTTGAAAACGGCGAGCAAATGACGCTCAGTCATGCCAGTGATACCGTTTATATCAGTTTTGAAAAGCCAGGCGGTGACGCCGAAGAGGGCGGCTCCGTCATTAAACTGGACACCCCCTCCGGTGAGGCGAAACAGATTGTCATCGCTAAATCAGAGGCGGGAACCGCTTCTTTCACGTTGCGCGGAGAAAGTGACGATATTGAAGGCGCTGTTGCCGTCAATTATTCGGAATATGATGGTACAGGCGATGCTTATTACACGGCCATGAATTCACTGGGGCAGGAAACCAGCACCGTATCCTGCAAACCCGGTACGATTAACGTTTCCAGGAGCCTCCTTCAGAACGGTATTAATGGCGTGGGTAGCCAGCAGGCTAATAAACCTGCATCCTCTCAGCAACAGCAGATACAGCAATCCACGACGCCACCGTTTAAAGTGCAGTTTGGCAGCGCCGTCAGCAATGAAGGCTGGAATACTAAATATGGCGTTATTCAGCTCACTATCACTGATGACAACGTGGTGCTGAAATCCATTCGGGTTAACCGAGGGAACTGTAAAATGGAGAGCGTCGGTAACAGAACCCTGCCAGCCAAATATCAATTCGGTGATGTGGCCACGTTCAAATATATGAAATGTGACCGTATTATAGAAGCCAATATTGAGACCGATTCTGGTAGCTGGACCTTTAATAATTAAATATATCTGTGGTTAGTATGGGGGAGCGAGTGCCAGTAAATAATCTGACACTTCCCCCCTTTTAATTATGTGTAACTCTACAGTGAAGCTATCCATTTCATCACCACAATATTACTACCGGCTAATGCACAGCAAAAGCCCTGTCAGGCGTTTACCGACATAGTGTATTATGGGTAAGGCGTACAGAAAGTGCCCAGAGGCATTATTAGCGGGATTCTTCTATGCGCTCCATCACCCAGCGCCTGACATCACTTTCCAGCCAGCGGGAACTGCGGCCAAACTTGATAGGTCTCGGAAACACCCCGTCCTTAATCAGCTTGTAGAACCACTTATCGGTTAAGCCCGTAAAGGTGGTGATAAAGACCATATCCACCAGCTTATCGTTCATCAGCTCGGTTTCGGGAGTCAGTATATTGTTCATGACGATTTTCCTTCTGTCTTTGAGTGGGTAAAAGACAGGAGCAGAACTAACCTTTTGATTTAAGGTCATGTTGTGTGCTCCGTCATTACAATCACTTCTCCAGTAATAAATTACTTTTCGCTTTGGTCTTAAACTGACTGCAGCCAAAATTACGCTCGCCGTCCTCATTTTCTTTGGAACGTTTTTTGGCGAGATAGCAGATCCGATTCAGGTAATTCTCATAATCAAGGCTGTTTGTTCCCTCTCTGCGGTTCAGCTCAAATATGCCTGCCAGATGATAACTTACGCTCTCCTTCGCTTTACCCTTCAGTTTCAGCGCGTGGCACCACGCCTTAGCTGCCATCGTTAGCAATAACCCTCTTCCGGTACCCTTAATCCCAAGTTTCAGCATCATGAAACTGAACACCTCACGGTTAACCAGCAGCACCAGGTGATAATGCTTATTGCCATTAAGCTCACCGAACTCTCTGGCCCATGCGTAATACACCGGGCAAGGGTATATTCGTTTACCTTCTCTGCTGCGTCTCTTCAGATAAGCGGCTATTTGTGCCTTAAGTGAGGCAATAAAACGGGTTATCACCGCAGATTCATATCCCTTATGTTGGTTATGCTGCGGCAGGCTTAAATCCAGCCCGAAGGCTAGAACACGGGCATGCTCATTCATCACGAAAGCTGTCAGCGCTTCCAGACGCTGCATATGGTAAGCATTCTTCTCGCTGTTACATGCTTTGAGTATCATTTCCGGGCTCTCATGTTGTTAGTGACATACCCATGAAAGCTTCAGTAACTTTTAACGAAGGTACAGGACGATCAAAGAAAACACTGACTCACATTACTACTGGCTTTAGCCTTTGCTGATAGCTTTACTCTCTTTTAACGGTTCTATACCCACTTCCCTGTGGATCTCTGTATACCCCTCTTCCCAAGATGTACTGCTACATACTGTAGAGAACAACAATAAGCATAATATTAGTGTCCGGCAGTAAATAATCACTGAAATCGCCACCTGCTACCTCGTACGCCCCTGCTGTATTGGGTTTTCTGGCTGTTATTACTCCCGCCATTCGGACTAAAACCACTCTTAAGTTATCCCGGTACGCTGACTACGGGGCTATTTCTTGCCTAGGTTTACGGATGAACATTTTACTTTCGCTCATGCCACCATAACGGATATTGCCGAAAGCAGTTGTTTTAGCATGGAGCACACTTCTGATTTAATTAGGTTTTTAAAAAGGTGCAGCACTGTTAAAATATAAAAAGTGCTGCACCTTATAAGGAATATGTGATGGTAAGTAAAAAAAGGATAACGGTTAATCTTTCCTATCCTGAACTTCATCAGATGATAGTTAGCCTGGCGAAAAGGACGGGTAGCAGTAGTTCAGCTGTTATTCAGGACATGATTCTTGATGCCTTGAAGTACAGGATGGAAAACGATGCACTTTTACCTTCAGGTAAACTGATGGCGAATAAAAATCTGGTACCGGAAAAGGTTTTCAATGCAGGTTTTGAAATCAATAATCTGACTATTGATGGAAAAACAAGAGGGATAACGGATGAGTTTCATCGTTTGTTTCAAAGGAGGGCGTTTACTGAGACGCTTCCTTACATCATGTTTAGTGACATTCCAAAGCCTGCGGAAGCAATAAATAAGAGGGATATACTCAGAAGAGTAATTTCATATCTGCAGGCGCGAATTCATGTTCCTGATGATATTAACTTTAAACCGGATTTGTTTTTATTTTTTATCGGAAAGGTAACGGTAAAGTATAAGCAGTACACTGCTGATGGCCTCGAAATAGAAATAAGTTATTCATGTAAGGTGATTCCTGTGCGCAGTAACAGATCAAATGGCGATGAAGCACTTTTGTTCGATCTTAGTAACATTAAGTACAGAACTTTCCATGACATGGCCAAAAATGGATGGAACAGAAAAAAACATTCACACCAGTTGTATATTAATGGGCTGGAAGGTATGCGCGGGGGCGGTTTTTTTGTCGGGGTTTTGTATGAGCCACAATCACCAGATGAACTGGCTACCCCATCAGAGGGAGACTTTATTAGTTGCACAGGTCTCAGATATCGATTTTTTAGTCACCCCTCAACGGTTAAAATCATAAAGGATTATTTTCCGCACTCAGTCACTATTGACCAGAATGGAACCACCTACATAGTAAAAGAAAAAACTATACAAGATTTGGACACGCTCAACCGGGCTATTAGGAAGCAGAATGCTGGCTGGTAATATTAAATTACAATCGTTTTTATCTCTGTACTATCCGTGTGATCTTACCCGAATTTAATACAATCTTTTTTCACCGTTCACTTTCAGAAAGACCATGTCTCAAAGTGAGGCATGGTCTTTTTTTCATATCTCAATAAGGAACTAATAATGACACGTTTAGCCAGCCGCTTCGGTGCGGTCAATCTCGTTCGACGCGACCGCCCGCTAACCCCCGATGAACTGGCGCATTATGTGCCGAGTGTATTCAGCGAAGAAAAGCATGAATCCCGCAGCGATCGGTACACATACATTCCGACCATTACCCTGCTTGATAACCTGCAACGTGAAGGCTTTCAGCCATTCTTTGCGTGCCAGACTAGAGTCCGAGACCAGAGCAAACGCGAACATACTAAGCATATGCTACGTCTACGTCGCGAAGGCCAGATCACTGGCAAGCAGGTGCCTGAAATCATACTGCTTAATAGCCACGACGGCTCCAGCTCATACCAGATGCTACCAGGGTTATTCAGATCGGTTTGCCAGAATGGACTAATTTGCGGTGAGAGTTTTGGAGAGGTACGTGTGCCACATAAAGGCAACGTGGTGGAGAAAGTCATTGAAGGAGCTTACGAAGTGCTGGGGATTTTTGATCGCGTAGAAGAGAAACGCGATGCCATGCAGTCGCTGATGTTACCGCCACCTGCACAGCAGGCGATGGCAAAAGCGGCATTAACTTATCGCTTTGGTGAAGAGCATCAACCGGTGACGGAATCGCAAATCCTATCCCCGCGCCGCTGGCAGGATGAAAGTAACGACCTGTGGACCACTTATCAGCGCATTCAGGAAAACCTGATTAAAGGCGGCCTGTCTGGACGAACGACTAAAGGCAAACGTGCCCATACCCGTGCTGTAAAAGGTATCGACGGTGATGTGAAGCTTAACCGAGCTCTATGGGTAATGGCCGAGAATATGCTGCAGCTTGCCTCCTGAACCATTTTATTTTCCCTTCCCTCAGGCCTCATCAATAAACCGGCGAGCCTTTTTGTTTCAAGGAGCAATTATGTCTGTATTCAATTTATCCCCGGTATTTCCTGCAAACGAGCAACGCATCATTCGTCGGGCGTTACGACTATTGGAGAAATATCAGCGTCAGCCGAGTGAGTCATTTACCTCCACCAGCTTCACCAAAACCTGGCTTCAGCTACAGATGGCTCATCAGGAACGTGAAGTTTTTATCGTGATATATCTCGATAACCAGCACTGCCTTTTGGGGCGAGAAACACTGTTTACCGGCACACTCAGCCATACCGAAATGCATCCCCGCGAAGTGGTTAAATTGGCTCTGAAACACAATGCCGCTGCGGTAATTCTGGCGCATAACCATCCTTCAGGTAAGACAGAAATCAGTCAGCAGGATAAACACATCACTCAGCGGATAGTGAAAGCGTTAGCACTGGTAGAAGTGCGAGTGCTAGATCATTTGGTTGTTGGAAATGGAGTGGTTTCTTTTGCTGAGCAGGGGTTGCTTTAAACGGGGATTTTTATGTCATTCACACTACCTTATGAATGGGGGATACAAAGCAATATCACCCCACGATTTGGCGCAAGATTAGTTCAGGAAGGCAACCGGCTGTATTACCTGGCTGACAGGGCTGGATTGACGGGCCGTTTTAGCCCGATACACCTGCAGAAATTAGATCTGGCTTTTCCGCTGTTTGTAGCACAACTGGAAAATATGCTGCGTGCTGGCGAACTAAATCCACATCAGCAACATCAGGTGACCATTCAACTTGCTAGTTTAACTTGCATAGCTGATACCTGTGGAAGCTGCGGCTACGTTTACATTTCTATTTATCCAACCCCGTAACACCTTCTCTCTTCTTCTTTTCTCAGGATTCTACCTATGCACATTTCAACTGTACCGGCCGCGGTGCCGGTTTCGTCACGGCTGTCGCCCGTACAGGTCTGGCAGCAACTGTTAACGTATTTGCTGGAGCACCATTACGGCCTGACACTTAACGATACGCCATTCCACGACGATGCGGCCATTCTGGAACATATCGAGGCGGGAATAACGCTTGCCGATGCGGTTAATTTCCTCGTGGAGCGTTATGAACTGGTACGCACTGACCGTAAGGGGTTCACCTGGCAGGAGCAGACACCGTTCCTGACCGCCACCGACATTCTTAGAGCCAGGCGAGCTACTGGATTAATAAATACTTGAATTCTTCGAGCCTCATTCCTGATTTTTACCTCTGAACTTTCCACCTTTTTTATTCATCGCATAATGCGCCTGCCACTCCCGGCAGGCGTGTTTGCTTTTATGGACGATAAACGATGCAAACAGAACCCGACGTGTTAACGGAACACAATGAACTCATCCTTTCGACCAATATCGAACGAGTAGTTTCTGGCCGCGATGCAGCACTGCTGCAGATTGAACTGCTCATCCAGCAGCTTGATGCCATTTCAAGGCTAACCTCAGAAATTGGTGGTGGTACGGCGCAAGACTGGGTGATGAAGTCAGGGCACCGCTACGATAGTTGGCTGACTGAGAAGGCTGATAAAGCGATGCCTGCCGTTACTCGCAATATCGACAGCAGTATCTGGCGCGATTTGATGCTGAAGTCCGGCATGATGGCCTTGATGGATGCGCAGGCTCGAGACCAGTGGCACAAGAACCTGGAGGAGGGCAATCTTCCTGCTATCAGCGAGGCGAATATTCTCAGCACCTTTGAGCAGTTACATCTGAATAAAATGGACGTCTTCGAACGTGGCATCATTAACGTCTTCAAAGCCCTCTCGTGGGATTACAAAACCAACAGTCCCTGCAGTTTCGGTAAGAAGCTCATCATTAACAATCTGGTGACGCATAACCGCTGGGGCTTTAGCCTTAACTGGGGTTGGCGACGGGATCAGCTAGCGGACCTGGAGCGAATGCTGTTTCTGCTGGATGGAAAACCCATCCCTGACAACCGTGGTGATATCTCTACCCGATTGATGGAGCATATCCGGGATAATCCGGCTAAGGACTTTTACGAAGATGAGTTCTTCAGCATTCGTTACTATCAAAAAGGCACCGTGCACTTGACCTTCAAACGCCTGAACTTGATTGAGCGTATGAACGACATCATCGCTAAGCACTATCCGGCAATGCTGGGGCAATAGCAGTCATTTTAAAGCCGTTGGAAATCGAATTCGGCATTTTTTATGGTAATTGACTGAATTTATTGAAATACCTTTAACTGGATTTTTTGTTGCTTCCCTTGAACAGGTAGTGACTGGATTGAGATTTATCCGATAAGATGCAGATATCCCATTTCTAAATCGCCTTACACACGGAGTATGTGATGGTTCAGGATTCCTCTGCATTAGCCCCTTTCTTTCAATCTCATATTGCAAAAAATAATCAATACAGCCCCGACTGGGGCAAACACTATCGTCAGCTTGTAGAACAGATTCAAGCCGAAAAACCCAACTTTTCTACGGATACAATTCGACAGATTTGGTACGAACGCAGCAATGGCATCTCCAGCCTCCGACAGGGGGGTATGTCCCAGTTTGAATTCGAAACGGCGCAAAAACAGCTGCTCGCTCTCACTCGCATGATGGCAGAAGAGTGTACGCAGGAGAATTACGACCGGGTGATTAAGCGCCTTATTAAACTTAAAACGGATGGAATATTGAACAAGGTGTACTGGGCTCTCTGCCATCGCGCCTTTGCCGCTCTCTATCCGTCTAAAATTACGAACGTCGTGAATATCAGCAATTTTTTTAGCAGCTATAACTACTGCAATAACCATTTTCAACTTGGCCTTTCAGAGGATCAGGAGTGGTTCGCTCGCAATCTTGATCTCAAGAAAGCATTGCACCGCGCACTAGGTGATGATGTCGATCCTATCGAGCTGAATATGTCGCTCTGGCATCTCTATACGCAGGTTATTCAGAAGAACGATATTGGATTAATTGGTAACGAGACTACCTTGCCTGAAGACGAACAAGATGAGGAAGTTACCACCCCGCAACTACCAAAAAATACTATCCTCTATGGTCCGCCAGGCACTGGTAAAACTTACCGCACAATCGATCTGGCCGTACGCGCTTGCGAACCGGCAGCCTACTCGCTTCAGGAAGGTAAAGAGGAGCACGAAAAACGCCGTGAGCTGAAAAAGATTTATGACCGCCTGATTGCTGAAAAGCGGGTGCGTTTTATCACCTTCCATCAGAGTTTTGGCTATGAAGAGTTCATCGAAGGGCTAAGAGCAGAGACCACCGACGATGGCAATGTGCGCTACGAAATCAAAGCGGGTATTTTTAAGCAAATTTGTGAAGATGCTGCTTTTGGTCACGCTGGTGTTCAGCAGAAGCTTGACGAGGCACTTGTCCGCCTACAAGAACGTTTATCTGAAAGTGGAAGCATTACCCTTGAAACGCTGCAGGGCAAAGCCTTCCAACTGGCTTACAAGAGCCAGACCACCTTTGGTATTTTCCCGTCGCAATCGAAAAAAGAGGATTTAGGGCAGGGTTACAATGCTTACCTCAAGAATATCAGTCTGGTCTACCAAAATCCTCAGGCAAAGGTACATAATCCGTCATACGTACGTAGTATCCTTAATTACCTGATTAAACAGGAAGGTTTGCCTTCCAACCCACAAGATTCTGTATCTGAAAAACGGCAAAACTACGTTTTAATTATTGACGAAATTAACCGTGGCAATATATCCAAAATCTTTGGTGAACTGATCACCCTGATAGAAACCTCTAAACGTGCCGGAGAAACGGAGGCTCTTAGCGTAATGCTTCCTTATTCTTCCACCCCATTCAGCGTGCCGAATAATCTCTATTTAATTGGCACCATGAATACCGCCGATCGTTCGCTCACGGCTTTGGATACCGCCTTGCGCCGCAGATTTGAGTTTGAAGCTATGCTACCGGATATCAATGTCTTGAAAGATACGGTTATCAAAGGGATTGATTTGCCACGCCTTCTGCAGACTTTGAATGACCGCATTCAGGTGCTGTACGATAGAGAACATACATTAGGCCATGCCTTTTTTATCCCAGTTGTTCAGGTAAAAGAGGACGAAGAGCTGGCATTTGAAAGGCTCAAGCGGATCATGCGAAACAAGGTGCTGCCACTGCTGGAGGAGTACTTCTACAACGACTGGCAAAAAATTCGTATGGTGCTGGGCGACAATCAGAAAAGCGAAAACCCGCACCTGCAGTTCGTATGTGAGGTGAGAGATCAGAAACAGTTTGCGGATCTTTTTGGCAATAGCGGAACTGAAGATCTGCATGATATCGGTGCCAGTTTCCATTTGGCCTCTGAGAGCGACGATGTCTGGGATATTCCGCTCGCCTGGCAACAAATTTATGCGCCAAAAAATAGTAATCCTGGGAGCAGGGAATGACGTCTCGTCAAAACTTTACCGTCTTCGAATACGGGCTTCTGGTTGATGAAAAAGATAGGGGCCGCATAAATAATGCGGTCGTTCTGCCCTCCAAGCTGTTTGAGTGGCTTGAGCAACGGTGTCTGAAAGATGACGCGGATAACACTCATCGTCTGCTAACCCTGCGCAGCCGGGGGAGTGTAAAAACTCTGCAAGTAAAAAATTATGCTGGTGTTATCTCTCTTCCAGGAAATGCGTTTATTGAAGTGTTGCCAAAAACGGGGCGGCGTGACGAGAACATTGATAATGCGCGTCAGCAGCTTTTAATGATGCTACGTACGCTAAAATCTTTTCGCCATCTTGCCACTTCCGCATCCAGAGTTCGAACCTCGAAGATGCCGCTGATGGATGTATTTATTCAGCAGTTTATCGATAGCGTACAGCAGATTGTGCGCCATGGTCTAAAGCGTGACTATATACGTCAGCAGGACAATTTGTCCTGGATGAAAGGGAAGTTGCTGGTCTCCGCTCAATTAAGCAAAAACTGCGTGCGTCGGGATCGCTTTCAAGTGGAATTTGACGATTACAGCGCTGAACGTCCGGAAAACCGGATACTGAGAACTGCTATCGATAAAATTCGCCAGCAGATCAGCAATCCGCAGCTACTACTACAAGTTAACTCTTTACAGGTTCACTTTGACGATATTGCGCCTGTCGGTGATTTTCGCATCGCCTTCGACCAAGTGTGTCTCGACCGGCATATGCGTCATTATGAACTTGCCTTGGCGTGGGCGCGGCTGATTTTGATGGGGCAGTCTCCTCACTGCATGCAGGGTGACGCCAACGCAATTTCACTGCTTTTCCCAATGGAAGCTGTGTTTGAATCTTTTGTGACTGCATGGATGCGTCATCGTTATAACGATAACTGGCATGTGAAGGCACAGGTGGATTCGCACACCTTGGTTCGTCTCAATGGCAAAGGAGTATTTAAGCTTAGGCCCGATATCTATCTACAGCCTCGTGGGGAGTATGAGGAGCAGGCGATGATTTGTGATGTTAAATGGAAAATGGTGGAGGGGGGCGGAAAGGCGACACTCGAACAGTCGCAGGCTGACCTTTACCAGATGTTGGCCTACGGTATGAACTATCAGGAGGGTATAGGGGATATGCTGCTGATTTATCCTTCACATGAGGGTTTTAGTCAGCCGTTAACTCATCCCTATGAATTCAGCCATCAAAAGGAAAACTCACTGCGTTTATGGGTTGTGCCATTTTTCATTGGTGATAGTTTGCAAAGTTCTGGTCTGCGTTTCCCTGATGGGAAAAACTTGATATAAAATCCCTGTTATTCTCTTTTCACGGTTAGCCATATCGTTGATGGGTAATACCCTCCCAACATCACGGGATGTCCACTTTTTGCTTAAGTGGACATCGCTGCGCATTTCTTGCAAGTTTACTTTTTGGTTTCCACCTGTGGTAATTTTTCAAGTGTCAGCAGTTCCTGACTCTTTACCCTACGGCAATGAGAAACAGCATCCTGAAGTTTGCCACGAACGCTATCATCATAGGCGGTATCCAATAGTTGGTATTGAAGACTGTCTTTGTATGATTGAATGATATTTAGTGGACAGATAAGGCGTATATCTCCGAGTGAATAAATTTTCACTGCCTTAAGTAAATAGTATTTTTCATCTGAAGATCGTACACCCTGCCAGGCCGAGTCTCTAAAATATTCAGCAGGATATGCGGCAGTCGGTACGCCATAAGTATGAGGTGTCAGATCCATTATCCCTGATGTTTTAAGGAACATCGTTAGTATCAAAGCTGGTACCATATGCACAAACGTAAAAATGAGGAATAGTATTCCAGCCATGATTCCACCCGTAACAGTTACTTGATGTAACAAGCTGGTGCGGGTTCTTAACCTGAGGAAAACAACGCCGGGAATAAGTGAGAAAATAATCAGGAACATGGATAGCGCTATAACAGTCAACGCCTGCCAGATCTCGTTTGTTCCGTCCGGAAACTCCAACGTACGAAGAAATAACTCAAGAGGAAAAATATATATACAGGCTGCAAGGGAGAAGAGCACTGGTTGTAAAAAATGCATAGAAAGAACCTTTTTGATCTTCTTCCACTTACCCTCTGTGCTTATCTGTCTATAAGTAATAGAGCCATTGAACCACAGGGAAAGTATAAAGCTGCAAAGCCAAATAGTACTTAACTGAAGTGATACATTCTGTGCAACTTCTTTTCCAGCGTTGTGCATGAGGAAAAAATAGCCAAAAAATATCACTGTTGACAATAGCGAGGTCAGAAGAACGATTTTGATATTGTTTTCTGCCAGCTCATTCCGGAAACTACGTTCCCCCTGATAGTTGGAAATAAAAAGTCCCGTCAGTAGCGAGGGCATAAATAATACAATGCAAAAAAGGAGCATGCTGGTACAAGCAAAGACCATCAGATAACTGAACAATGATGAAAAAGAGATGCTGTCAAAAAAAAGTCCTGTTTGTCCAATACGCGCAAGATGCGACCAGACAAACAATGCCGCAATAGAAGTTGACGCGAACGCAGGTGTAAGGATTGTTAAAAACCAAGCACGTATTTTTATAAAGCGTTTGTTTATTCTGTTATTTTCCATATTCTAGTATCCATCCAAGTTTGACATATGGCCTAGCTAATGACTCCATTTTAGGTCATAGCTCACCAGCTACTTCTCAGGTGATTATGTTCAGTTGTTGCCCTTGAGGAAAGCAGCTCTTCCTACCTGGATCTTGCATTCAAAGCTATGTAAGTGTTCTACTGATATGGCTTTATATCCACTAATTTTGTCTGTTTTTTGTACGGATTTTAACTTGTGGGTACAAGTGCGGGTATAAACATTTATTCCTTATTTTAAAATACATTGATATCAGTCTATTAGGTGTGAAATTCGAGTCCGGCCTTCGCACTCACCCTTTAAAAACTTCCCGCCTATGCCAATCCACAAACCCATCTTTCGGGTAATTCCCTTTCACTATCGGTAGCGCAATCTGTGTCCCGGCAAAATCCCAGAAAAGCCGCTCAACAATCCCGCCGCCATTTACCGCCTCAGACACTAACACCTGCATATTTTCATCTAGCCCAATCGAACCCTTATCAAACGCCTTATGGTGAATTGCGCATAGCGCCAGCCCGTTTGAGATCTCACACGGACCGCCATACTGTTTCCATTTGATATGTGCCGCTTCAAGTGCGACGGAGGCATTGTCATGTCGCATATTAAACCCGCAGATTGCACATTCGTAGTTGTAGGCGCGAAGCACCTGCTGACGGAACAACGGATCGCGAACTTTGCGAATCTGCTGAATATCAAAATCCATTTCCTCAGCGATCTCTTCCTGAATACTTTCAGGAAAATGAGCTTCCAGAATTTGCTGGGCCAGTGAGCCGATGAGGTATTTGTTTTTCGTCAGCAGCGCGTAATGCTCTTCATCAAATCCGCCAGCGACGTTGTATTCGACCAACTCTCGCGTCGGCGGTTGCTTGCTTCCCGCAGTTGAACAGTGTTCATCATTTTGAAGTTCCCAGAAGCCATCACCCTTAAGACGCCAGAAGGGCATATCAGGCCGGTACTGGGTACGCTGTGGACCAAAACGTTCCAGAAGACTATGCAGCTGATCGCGCACTTCTGTCCCGTAGTTAAACAGGCGAGCGTGGCCGCGTTGATAGTTTGCAAGAACATAAAGAAGCAATAATGGTTTATGCGGCGCACGTTGTTCACCCTTGCGCCAGATGGTGATGTTGGCAATTGCCTGTTCTAGATTTTTGCTGGACGTCATCGCGTTATATAAGAAGCTAAATAATTGCGATGATGCTCGCGAAACTCCATCCAATCAACCTACTGGTTTCTCACAACGAATAAAAAAAGAACCCAATGACGCCTTCTTCCCTCCATTGATTTATCCGCTTTTTGCAACCTTTGCAGATAGCACCCCGATGAAATCCATAACCTGCTTTTGCATGTGCAATGGCGGTTTGCTGACTTTACGCACCCGTTTCTTTAACTCGGTTTCTTCGAGATCTGCGAGTTGCCAGCAATCTGCTCGTCGATCCTGCCGATCGGCATGTCGCGCTTTCTCTTCACTCGGGAAAACGTGCTGAGATTTTCCCCTGCTGGCGGAGCGCCACGCAAAAATTTCCCCCATCGGGTGATGGGGGAGGCGTTTACTTCTTACCGTTAGGCTTGAGCAGTTCACCCGGCTTAAGCTTGAACAACTCATCGTCACGGGTGGAGTAGCGAACCGTCCCGTCCGACATCCGATAAGCGCCTTCGGTGAATCCCGCACCGTTCAGGAACGGCGCAACCGCGTCCGATTTATTGTTGAAAGCCGCTTCCAGCGCAAGCAGTGCGTAAGGCGCAATATGGTCGATGTTGGCAAACTCAGCCTGCGGATCGTCCACGAAGAAGCCGTTCACGCGCTGGGTGTTGAGGATATTTTGTCCCACGCGATCAGCCAGCGTCAGATACGCCTTTTGCCCCGTCGCCTGCCACAGGTCGATCAGCGCAAAAATGGCATAGGGCTCGTGGTTATCCGTCTGCATGTTCAGCGCGAGTTTTGCACCGCCGGGCTCACCGATATCGCCAAGATTCTGGCCTTTGGCGATGCCGCGTGCTACGCGCCAGATGGCGTGATCAGGTTCGAGCGTCCAGGCGCGGGCGTAGGAAAGCAGGAATTCATTGCCCGCAGGATAGGCTTTCAGCGTTGTGCCTTTTTTGCCGTAGTAGCCGTCCCGTTTTAAGACGTAGCCAGAGAGATCCGTTCCATTGGCCAACATCGGACGGAAGGTATTGGTCGGCTCGTCATAGGCGTAGGTGGCGAAGGCTTTCAGGCCATCCAGCGTCCATTTTTTGAGATCGTTACCGTCGTTGCCCAGTTGTTTTGCCAGCGCCAGCTGCATCAGCGCGTTTTCGGAATAGAGTGTGCTGGTCCTGCCTTTCAGCAGCATATTGCCTTCCAGTGCGTCGGGGCCCAGCTCCGGACCAAACTGACGCTGGGCGCGATCGCCATACTTTGAGTGGGTATCGCTGTCATCGAGGGTGTCGGCGCGCTTGAGCGCCTGCGTAAACTGGTAAACCCCCAGCCCGGTTTTTTTATCGCGCGGCAGTACGTACTGCTCGGCAAGGCGCGTCGACCAGGTCAGCGCGCCCGCGTCACGATCGTACTGATAGAGTAGCGAAGCGGAGTAGATAAGATCGTTCCCGGCGTTGAGGAAGCTCAGTCCCTTAGTGGCAAAAAATGGTGGCTGTTGCTCAAAGTCGCTTTGCCACAGCGATCCCATCGCTTTGCCGTACTCACCATGGCGGCTGGTTTCCAGTGTTTTCCAGTCGTAAACGTGCGCATTCCAGAAGGCTTTGATAAATCGCGCGGTGGCTTTGTCATTCACAGCAAACATCAGATCGTAATAGGGATAGGCATTCTTGAGCTCGTGAACCCTCTCCTTTTCACTGGGGCCCTGTGGTTCAAGGGTTCTCAGGTCGATAAAACGATGCCCGCCCCACAGCAGCAGGCCGCTCGGATCTTGATAGTGGTCGAAGTAATAACGGACATTCGCTTCGGCCCGCTGTTTATATTTCGCCTCGCCGGTCAGATGAGTTAATCCCACCAGGACGCGCATCAAGTTCTGTTGGGCGGAGAAGTTGGACAGCACCGCCGCTTTGCCGTCCGGGAAGATCCACTCCATCTGTTTGCCAGTGCGCGGATCCACGCCGTCTGCCAGCAGCGGCGAGTTATGTCCATATCGATCGCCAGCCTTATCGAGAACCGTGTCCGCGAACAGCTTAACGCTGCTCAAACGCTCACTGTCCTGTGCGAGAGCGGAAAACGAGAAGACGCTCAGAATACCCACCGTCAGCGCTATTTTTGAAATCGTCATTATTGTCCCCATAATAAAATAAGGGTTTAAAGAAACCCTTATTTATTGACTCCAGATTATTACACGTTCATCAGAATGAATATTTCACACCAACGCGGTAACGCGTTTGTCTTTCATCCGTGACTTTACTGCCGGACACATTCCCAACCGCCATATACGGGGACCAGTTTTTATCAAACTTATAGGTGAGTTTAAAATCATGCGTCCAATCATAATTTTCGCTGTCAGCTAACACCACGCCCGCTGAGTTCGCTTTTTTATAGTCAATTTCGTAGTCGAGCTGGTAATCCTTCAGGAATTTCCACGACAGTACGCTCGTTAAGTTATAGCCGTTTTCCGACGTGTCTTTTGCGGTGCCAATATTGCCAGAGTTACGTTTATAGTAAGGACGATAACGCAGTGAGGCGCTGACGTCATCGGTCAGGTTAGCTTTACCGCGCAGGTAAGGGCGATAATTATTCGATGACGAGCTGGTATCCAGCGAGAAACCCGGCTCAATCTGGAAAGTATTATTAATTTTATATACGTAACTTGCTACCACTTCGGTGCCATTGCTGACGGTTTCATCAAAGGCTTTATCTTTATCCTGAGATCCTTTCCATTTACCTTCAAGGGATAAGCCAAAGCCATTGGCAAAGCGGTGAGACATTAACAGCCTGTCTTTATGACTATTACCGGCGCTGTCGTTCATTTCATGACGATAATCAAAGGTGACTGCGTGTGCCGCAATACTCATAAAAGGGACGGTAAATAATAACAATGAGCGCAACATAGAGATCCTCTATTTTTATTTTCCAAAGGTATAAGATATTCTCTGCCACAAAGCAGTTGGGTCGATAAAAGTAATAATTAAAATGGGCGTGTGGTGCCGGGTGCCTCCCGGTGAATTGAGCGCCGATTTCTCAATTCGTCCATAAAAACGAAATACATTGAGGGTTCCCTCATGTCAGCATGACCCCTCCGCTTAGGGGGATTCACCACACATAATTCTGTTATTCCCTGGTGTTGATGTTTTTAGTAAAGGTTGTGATTTTGTGGAATTAACTTTTACACAAAATGAAATAGTGTTTTGAGATCGAGATCTGAATCTTAATAAGAGGCGTTGGATTATTTAAGGTCATGCTTATAAAGATAATCTTAATAATTATTTTATGTTTTAAAACAATAAGATATGGGTCTTTTGCTGGATTTTACTATTATTTATAATACCGAGTTTAAGATATATCGGCAGTGTGTGGTAAATTTATTCCTGGATAAATGGCAACACACCGATGGAAAAATACCGTAAACTTATCGGCATAAGTTACCGTGAAAGACACATCGAGCGTTTAGCAGGGAGTGAAGTTAAACAAACGTTAAACGAATTGGCGGAATAATAAAAAAGTGTCGTGACCTCTGGAGCCTCAAAATGACTATCTATGGAAAAGATCATTTATTCATTTATGGAGTAGAGAAAGTACTGAAGCAACTGCGTCGGGAGCAGCACGTAGGACCAAACGGCGATCCCCCCTGTGTGTATGTCACGTCGGGAATGGATATTCAGGAAATGTATTCTCTGTTCTTCACCACCCCGCCGGATCACTGTTCTATATTTATCACCTCCGAGCGGTACTTTGATTCACTTAACCGCCTGTTTCCGGGGCTCATGAAGCTATGCCTGTCAGAAAAGCTGACGGTCGAAGAACTGCGTCAGGCGCTTAAGGTGATGAGCCTGCTGTCGGCGCAGAATCAAAGTTCAGGCTATCTGCCTGATACCTTTAAATTTACCAACGCTGAACAGCAGATCATGAGATTGATTCTGCGCGGACATTCACTCGATGATATCGCGCGGATCCGCGGCGTGAGCCCTACTACCGTGAGCGTTCAGCGCAATGGCTTGATGAAGCGCACGGGAACGAAAAGCCTGATGGAGCTCTGTTCGCTTTATACCGCGATACGTTCCCATTAACTGCTCCTGACGAAAGGCGCTAAAACACCGGCACGCCCAGCCCCAGCTTCACTTCACGCAGTGTCTGCTGGGTGATGTCGTGCGCGCGCTCGCTGCCTTTTTTTAGCAGGGACATCAGCGTTCCTTTATCCTGAATATAGGTCGCGCGTCGCTCGCGCATGGGTGCAATCAGCTCCTGCAGGCACTCTTCCAGCTCATTTTTACATGTTCTGTCGCCCAGTCCGCCCTGCTGATAATGCGCTTTCATCGCGGCCACTTTGGCTTTGTCCGGGTGAAACGCGTCGAGATAAGTGAACACCACATTGCCGTCAATTTGCCCCGGATCGCTGACCTTCAAATGCTTCGGATCGGTATACATAGCGCTCACCGCGCGGTGAATGCTCTCTTCGCTGGCGGAAAGGAGCAGCGTGTTGCCGAGTGATTTCGACATTTTGGCGCTGCCGTCGATACCCGGCAGACGGCTGGTGTCGCTCAGCATGGCTTTGCAGTGGCGCAACACGGGCGCGGGCAGCAGGCTATTCATCTTATGGACGATTTCATTGGTTTGCTCGATCATTGGCAACTGGTCGTCACCAACGGGCACGACTTCGGCCTTGAACGCGCTGATATCTGCCGCCTGGCTGATGGGATACACCAGAAAACCGACCGGCAGCGAGCGGGCGAAACCTTTCTGCGCGATCTCGTTTTTCACCGTCGGGTTACGCTCCACGCGGGCGACGGTGACAATGTTCATATACAGCGCGGTCAGCTCGGCGAGCGCGGGCAGGGCGGATTGCAGGCAGATCGTGGTGAGTGTGGGATCGATACCTGCCGCCAGATAATCAGCCAGCACTTCAGGAATGTTGTCGCGGATTTTTTGCGGATTGCTGCCGTTATCGGTCAGACCCTGCAGGTCGGCGACCAGAACATACTGCTGATAGTCGTGTTGCAGTGCCACGCGCTGGCGCAGCGAGCCCACAAAATGGCCGAGATGCAAAGGGCCGGTGGGACGATCGCCGGTCAGAATAGTGGTTTTGGTGTGCATAAATGACTCCTTCATTTTTAAAAGCCGAAAGGAGTCTTTAGAAACGCAAAAACCGCCTTTCGGCGGCTATTGGAAATGGGAAAAACACATTTGGGCCGCCTTTAAGAAGGCAGCCACCAGCGGTTGATTGGATTGACGCTGAAATGTGTATTCATCAAATTACCGTACCATGGCTGAGCGCAGGGGTAAAGCGGTGCTCAGAGGTCCCAAATCATCTCATGCTGCGCCATCGACGCTGGCAGATATCCACTTCCAGTGAAAAGAGGCGCGAGACAACCTGGCACCGCAACGGGGGTAAAAAGACCTGAATAGCGCGCATTAAGTTCCTGGAGCATTCGCCGCGCATTACCCTGGCCTCGCATCGCCGGCTCAACAAACAGAAAGCGCAGCTGCGGGGCAGGGGTCTGCGTGGTGATAGCGGCCCAGGTTCCGGCGTTGTCCGTCAAAACCTTGCTGGGAAGAACGGTCAGCATCTGGGGATCAAGCAGCCAGGGCGTGGGCTCAGCCGGTGCGCGAAAGACGGCGCGTAGCAGCGCATCGGGTGGAGTGGAAAAGAGTTCTGCCACGGGCGCATTCTGCGTTTCGGCACTTTTAAAGCCCTTTAAGCCCTGCGTGATGCGAAAACCCAACGACTGATACAGCGCAACGGCAGCGGTGTTTTCCGCAATCACTTCCAGGTAAAATCGTTCAACACCGCGCGTTTTTAGTGTCTCAAACAGAGGTGCGAGCATGGGTTTTGCCAGTCCCTTCCCGCGAAATGCAGGGCTAATCGCAAATGCCGCCAGCCGCGCAGCGTTGGCGCGACGCGTAATAATGGCGATTGCCGCCGGTTCGCCATCCACCGTCCATACGCAGGAATCCTCCACGCTCATTCCTTCTGCCCGAAAGCGCAGCGCAAACGCGTCTGGCGTGAGCGATACCGGCACAAAATAGTCCTCGAAGCAGCGCTCAAGAATGTCGGTAAGTTCTGCAAAACTGAAGTGAAGCGCGCTAACGGCGGTCAGTCCCATGGCGATTGTCCCTGCGTGATAGATGGACAGTCAGTGTAGCGGATTACTCGCCAACCAGCTCGATCCGGTTGCCGTCCGGGTCCGCAATCACCGCTTCATAATAGCCATCACCAGTCATGCGCGGGGCGCTCAACAACGTGCCGTTCTGACGGGCGTTTTCCGCCATCCGATCGACGTCCGCTTTGCCACCGACGTTGATGGCAATATGCGCCCAGCCGACATATTCCGCAGCCGACGGCGCGTCGGCAAGTTCCGGTAACGCCATCAGCTCAATCGTAGGGCCGTCACTTAGCGTAATAAAATGCGATTCAAACCCAGGGCGGTTTTTGCTGACGTAACGTTCATTACTCTGGCCGGCAAAAACCGTTTCCCAGAACTTAACCTGCGCGTCCAGATGGCGGGTCCAGAGTGCGACGTGTGCAATGTTCATATTTATCCTCGTTGTCTGCTGTTAACCGTTGAGTGGCGATCGACCTGGCGGGCGGGCAGCTCTTCCTGCGCTACTTTCTCGCGCGATCGTTCTGCCTGAACGGGCTGAAACCAGAAACCCTCATTGGGCTTACTGGCGACAATTTGCGGAGGCTGATGAGTCAGTTTCATACGGAAACTCCCGTGGATTGACAGGCCGGGCGTCATGCAACATTATGCGCATTGATGCTCGATTTGGATTTTAACAGGATTTATTATGCTCGATTATGCTGCTTTTCCGGAACAACGGCAAGATCGGATCCGCGCGATCCTTCAGGAGAACGGCAGAGTGGTATGCGCCGAACTGGCGACGCAAATGAGGGTGTCGGAACATACGATTCGCCGTGATTTACATGAACTTAGCAAAGAAGGTATTTGCAAAAAAGTCTACGGCGGCGCGGTGCTCCAGCTGCCGGATGCCGGAAATTTCTTTAGTCGTGAGCAGAAAAATAGTGCAATAAAAGACACAATCGCGCAGAAAGCTGCAACATTTATCAAGCCGGGGAGTTGTATTTTTATCGACACCGGTACGACCAATCTCGCGCTGGCGAAGGCGATTCCTGCCGATCTTAGCGTGACGATCGTGACCAATTCTCCGGCGATTGCGGCGGAACTGCTGCGTCATCCGCAGTGCGACGTGATCATGACCGGCGGACAGATCCAGCGTGCGTCGGGCGGAACGGTGTGCGCGACGGCGGCGAGCCAGATCCAGGGCATTATTTTTGATCAGGCCTTTATTGGCGGCTGCGCGATGGATCCGGAAACGGGTCTGACCGGCTTTGATTTTGCTGACTGTGAGTTCAAGAAAATGGTTATTGCACAGAGCAGTCAGACGCTGGTGGCGCTGACGACGGATAAAATCCCCGGCGTGGCGCGCTTTGTGGTGGCGAAAAGCAGCGATATCGATGTGCTGATCGTCGAAGCGAGTATGAATAAAGCGGTTTTAGACGCGTTTGCGACTCAGGATGTTCGCATTGTGTGCGCCTGAGGACTTTGACAGGCAAAACAGGCTACACTCTGATTTTGAGCGCTAAGAGCCGAGGATAAGAACAATGCACTACTCACAGAAAGATCGCGATAACACGGATAAAGCAGAAGGCAAAAACGGCACGGGCGCTTTGCAGCAAAAGCTGCTTGAGTCACGCTCGATTATTATTTCCGGCGAAATTGACCAGACGCTGGCTGAAAAAGTGATTACTCAGATGATCCTGCTGCAAAGCGTCAGCAACGATCCGATCAAGCTCTATATCAACAGCCAGGGCGGCCACGTTGAAGCGGGCGACACCATCCACGACTTCATCAAATTTATTCGTCCGGATGTGCACGTCATCGGTACTGGCTGGGTCGCGAGCGCGGGGATCACTATTTTCCTGGCGGCGAAAAAAGAGCATCGTTACGCGCTGCCGAATACCCGCTTTATGATCCACCAGCCGCTGGGCGGCGTGCGCGGTCAGGCGACGGATATTGAAATCGAAGCCCGCGAAATCATCCGCATGCTGGAGCGCGTAAACAAACTGATTTCTGACGCGACCGGACAGCCGCTGGAAAAAGTGAAAAAAGACACCGACCGTAACTTCTGGATGTCCCCTGCGGAGGCGCTGGACTACGGCATCGTGGGCAAAATCATCACACATTATGATGATTTAAAGCTGGATTAATCGCTCCCGTTAGCGCCCACGGTTCGGGCGCTAACGCACCTCAAACACCACGGCCATCCAGTTCGTTCTGGTATTTTCTGGAAAGGCTGGATAAGGATCGAGCGGTGTACATGCCCCCGCCCAAATATAGACATCCTCGTCGATGCGATACCAGTGCGCATTGCCTTCCACCGCGTCACCCACGACCGCTCCCTGAACACCCACCTGACTTCCTGCGAGCAGCTCACGCGCGACAGGCGAGAAAATCGACGGACTTTCTTTGCGCGCATACACGCTCATCAGGGTTTGCACGTTGCCGGTGACTGGCAGTTCGGTGAAGGGGCGCATATCTGACCTCATCAAAACACTCTCTTATTAATTAACGATATAAGTCGCAGTGAATCAGGCGCTCACGATAAAGAATGAAACTGTCACGGTGTGTCATCCGAATGGCTGAAGATGCGCTTTTCGCGGCCACTTGACCCACGACAAGGCAGCCCAACGTCGGCTCTTTCATAATTGCGCCTGTCTCTCATCTCACTGGTGCTTTCCATGGCGTATCAACTGAATCTCAACTGGCCAGAATTCCTCGAAAAATACTGGCAAAAACAACCCGTTTTGCTGAAAAATGCTTTCCCGAATTTTATCGATCCGATCACGCCAGATGAGCTGGCAGGGCTGGCGATGGAGCCCGAGGTGGATAGCCGTCTGGTGACCCATTTCAACAATCAATGGCAGGCCAGCAACGGCCCGTTCGAGCATTTCGATGGCCTCGGTGAAACCGACTGGTCGCTGCTGGCGCAGGCGGTGAATCACTGGCATATGCCCTCCGCCGAGCTGGTGCGTCCGTTCCGCGTACTGCCAGACTGGCGTCTTGACGATCTGATGATCTCTTATTCCGTACCGGGCGGCGGCGTGGGTCCGCATATCGATCAATACGATGTGTTTATCATTCAGGGGATGGGGAGCCGTCGCTGGCGCGTGGGTGACAAGCTGCCGATGCGTCAGTTCTGCCCGCATCCGGCATTGCTGCACGTCGATCCTTTCACACCGATCGTTGATGAAGATTTGGAACCGGGCGATATTCTGTATATTCCACCTGGATTCCCGCACGACGGCTTTACCCATGAAACTGCGCTGAACTATTCCGTTGGTTTCCGTGGGCCGAACGGTCGCGATCTGATCAGCAGCTTTGCGGATTACGCGCTGGAAAACGATCTGGGTGGCGAGCACTACAGCGATCCGGATCTGACCTGTCGCGCGCATCCTGGCCGCATTGAACAGTACGAACTCGATCGCCTGCGCAGCATGATGATCGAGATGATCAGCCAGCCGGACGATTTCAAAAAATGGTTCGGGAGCTTTGTCTCTACGCCGCGCCACGAGCTGGATATCGCCGCGGCGGAACCGGCATATGAGCCAGAAGAGGTGCTGGACGCGTTGATGGGCGGTGAAACGCTGAGCCGTCTGAGCGGCCTGCGTGTGCTGAACATCGGAGACAGCTTCTTTATCAACAGTGAACAGCTCGAAACTGTAGATGCGAAAGCCGCCGACGTGCTGTGTCGTTACACCGAGTTTGGCCAGGCTGAACTGGGTGACGCACTGCAAAATCCGGCGTTTATCGACGAACTGACCAGTCTGATTAACCAGGGTTACTGGTATTTCGACGAGTAAGCCGCTCCGCTAAATAGGCGACGGCGTAGCCTTTGCGCCGTCGCAATGATAAGGTTTCTCCGTCTCCCGTTTACGCAAACATCACTATGAATCTTGCCTCGCCGTCATATCCGTCAAATAAGCGCCTGTTTTGCGTGGAGGACTTTATCGGTTTTGGCGAGCGCTACGGCATTGATTATCACTTTCCGCGCCTCAACGATGTGGCTAGCCAAAACAGCCCGGTGCTGCATGGCGACGTCGAAGAGATGACTCTTTCCTCCGGTATTTCGTTAACCCATTCTGATGTGCGCGTGCTTCAGCCCTATGAAACCACCTCCCGCCACAGCAGCCCGCTGTATATGCTGGTGGTGCTGGAAGGGTGCGTCACGTTGACGCTGAACGGCGAAGAATATCAGGTGCGATCCGGGATGGCGTTCAGTTCGTGTTTAAGCGAGCAGCAGGTAATGAGCGCACGCCACGACGCCGATAGCACATTGAAAACGCTCTCTTTTGGCGTCTATCCAAACGATGCCCAGCGCGAGAGTTTGCTGGAATCGCTGCTTCAGGAATGGCAGTGTCTGCATGCGCCGACGTTTGTCTGGCAGGTGCCGGGATTTGTGCTGACGGGTATGCAGCATGCGCAGCAGCGTAGTTTAAGTGCGCTATCGCGCAAGCTGCTGCTGGAAGGGCTGATGTATCAGTTGCTCGGTCACGGTTTGCATCAGCGTCAGCAGCAGGTGAGTTGTCGCGCAATGCCGATGGCCGGCGAACGCGCGCGTCTGGAACATATCCGGCATATGCTGGAACAGTCACCGGAACAGGAGTTCACGCTTGCACATCTGGCTGCTCAGGCGGCGATGAGCCCGAGCAGCCTGCGCAGTAAATTCCGCCAGGCGTATGGCTGCACGGTATTTGACTATCTGCGTGACTGCCGTCTTGAACTGGCGCGCCGTTATCTGCTTGAAGGCCACAGCGTTCAGCAGGCGGCGTGGATGTCTGGCTATCAGCACGCCACCAATTTTTCTACCGCGTTTCGCCGTCGCTACGGCATCTCCCCCAGTGATTTCCGCCAGCGCGGCTAACGCACTTTCCCCTTTCGCGCGAATGCATCGCGTGCGGTTTGTCATTGCGCATACGTAACCTGGCGGTGCGCATAGCTGTTTGCGATCTCAAAAAGGTAATAATTCTTATTAACAATTAGAAATGCCTTTGGAGATTTTCATGTTCGCTCATTCACGGCTGGCCTTGCTGATAGGGTGCGTTACCGGGAGCGTTGCGTTCCCTTTGCTGGCGCAGGATGCTCAAAAAACCGAAACCGTTGTGGTCACTTCGCAAATGCAAAGTGGCGCGACCAAACTCGAAACGCCGGATATCGAAACGCCGCAGGCGGTGTCGATTGTCACGCGCGAACAGTTTGAAGAGCAGGGCGCGACCAGTGTGCGTCAGGCGGTGAGCTACACGCCGGGCGTTTACAGCAATCAGATTGGCGCGTCGAATCGTTTTGATTACATCGTACTGCGCGGTTTTTCCGACGGTAGCCTCGATAACATCTATCTCGACGGCCTAAAAATGATGGGCGACACCAACTCCCACAGCTCGCTGGTGGTTGACCCCTGGTTCCTGGAAAATATTGAAGTGGTGCGCGGTCCGGCCTCGGTGCTGTATGGCCGTTCATCGCCGGGCGGCATTGTCGCGCTCACCTCACGCAAACCGTCGTTCGATCCGGGCGGTGAGATCAAACTGTTCGCCGGCAATAACGACCAGCGCGGCGCGATGTTCGACGTTACCGGCCCGCTGGACGACAACGACCGCGTGGCAGTACGCCTGAGCGGCATGACGCGTTATGCCGATTCGCAGTTCGATCCGCTGAAAGAAGAACGCTACGCGCTGATGCCAAGCCTGACCTGGCGCATCACCGATAACACGCGTCTCGATCTGATGGCCTATCTGCACCGCGATCCTGAAGGCGGCAGCCACTCCGGTTTACCCTATGACGGTACGGTTGTTTCCCGTAACGGCAAGAAAATTTCCAATACGTTCTTTGAAGGCGAGGACGATTACGACAAATACGATCGCCGCGAGAACATGGTGGGCTACAACATTGAACACATGTTCGATAACGGCTGGTCTGTGCGTCAGAAACTGCGTTATCTGCACACCAAAGTTGAGCTGAATCAGGTGTATGCCGCAGGCTGGCTGAATGACACTGAGCTTAACCGTGGTTATTCCGGTTCCGACGAGAAAATGAATGCCATCACGCTGGATAATCAGGTCGACGGCAGCTTTGATACCTGGGCGGTCAATCACCGCGTGCTGATCGGCATGGATTATCAGGATCGTAGCAACAATACCACCGGCTACTACGGTGGCTTCCCGGCAATTGATGCGTTCCATCCGGTGTACGGCGCGAAGCCAGACTACATCACGATGTACGGCCAGGAAAAACATAAGCTGCGTCAGACCGGCTATTACCTGCAGGATCAGATGTCCATCGATCGCTGGCGTTTGACGCTCGGCGGGCGTTATGACCAGGTGAGCGTCTCGAATATTGATAAGCTGAATAATACCCGCAGCGATCTGGATAAGAATAACTTCAGCAGTCGTGCGGCGTTGTTATACCTCTTTGATAATGGCGTTGCGCCGTACATCAGCTATTCCACCGCGTTTACGCCGACCAGTTTTGCCGATGAGAATGGCCAAATTCTGGACCCAATGAAAGGCAAGCAGTGGGAAGCGGGTGTGAAATATGAGCCGGAAGGAATGAACAGTCAGTTCAGCGCATCCGTCTTCCGCATCAACCAGAAAAATATCGCCACGAAAGAGGAGCCGACCGATCCGTATCGTTCTATCGGCGAAATCGAATCCGAAGGCGTAGAACTTGAGGCGGTTGGTCAGCTTACTGATAGCCTTCGCATGCAGGCGGCGTATACCTACACCGATATTCGTTACAAGAAAAGCAGCCCAGAGGAAGAGGGTAAACGCGCGGTTTACGCCCCACGCAATATGGCAAGCGCGTGGCTGAGCTACGATGTCAAAACCGGTCCGCTGGACGGCCTGACGATCGGTTCCGGCGTGCGTTACGTGAACGGCGTGACCAGCGATCGCCAAAACACCCATACGTTGCCGTCTTATACGCTGGTGGATATGGCGGTGGGCTACGATCTGTCGAAGGTCGGGCTGACGGGTGTGAGCGCGCAGCTTAACGTCAATAACCTGACCGACGAAAGCTACGTGGCGGCGTGTAACTCGCTCTCATATTGCTACTTTGGTGCCGAGCGCAGCATTGTCGGCAGCGTGTCGTGGAAGTTCTGATTTGTTAGCTGTTGCCCGGTGGCGTTGCGTCTGCCGGGCCTCAGAGCTGGGTTCCTGCCCTTTACAGGCTGAGGAGATGGTTGCACATTGTACTCACTCTCCATTTAGGGAGAGGGCTGGGGTGAGGGGGAGCATGTTGCTCAGGAGGTTATTCCGTTCACTTCCAGACACGTTCTTCTCTGTGGTTCCTGAAACGGTGAACGTGTTAAGGGGGCTATCG